>NZ_LMKF01000001.1:0-108275 GCF_001421275.1 Microbacterium sp. Leaf203
TGCTGCGGCTTCTCCGCAGGGCCCGATCCGTCCACAGGTTCGCGCCCCACGGACATCGGCGGGTGTTGCACGATCCAGTCTGTACGGATGTGCGCACCGGGACGGGGAATTGAGACACTGGCGGGTCTGCGCGCGCGAGGGCGGTCCCGCCGAGAGATCGCCGCAGCAGTCGAATCGGGCGATCTCGAGCACCTGCGCCGAGGGGTATACGCAGACAGAGGTGCATGCGCGGCCGTCGTCGCCGCGGCCCGCCATGGTGGACGCCTGGGCTGCGTGACCGCTGCTCGACATCTCGGCTTGTGGACCCTCGCCGACGACCACTCGATCCACGTATGGATGGGAGGGAACGGACACGGGTACGTCCACGCCGACTGCGCCTGCGTCGCGCACTGGGACGACGGCCCCGCCGAGCACCCCTTCGCACTCCCATCGATCCCGCGCGTGCTTCGCCAGATTCTGAGGTGTCACGGTGTCGAGGCCTTCTTCGCGGCGGTGGAATCCGCCCTCCGGCTGAAGAAACTGTCGAAGTCAGGAATGGACTGGCTCCGACACCACACGAATGACGTCGCCCGAGAAGCGCTCGCCTTCGCCCGGTCGGACGCCGACAGCGGTTTGGAGTCCCTGGTCAGATGGCGACTTCGACACCGGAATCTCCCGGTGCGCACTCAGATGCGCATCATCTCCGTCGGTCGAGTCGACCTCCTGATCGGAGACGCGCTCATCGTCGAGATCGACGGAGCGGGCAACCACGACGGACCTTCGAACAGGCACCGCGACCTGCGACGAGACGCTCACGCCGCCATATGGGGATTCGTCTCACTGCGGTTCGATTACGCCCTCGTCATCCACGACTGGCCGACGGTGGAGCAGGCCATCTTGGCGTACGTGGACCGCGGTCTGCACCGGCGGCCGTAACCCCCTGATCGGCGCAACCCGAGCACAAGGGCGGGGGGATTCCGCGACACGGCCCGCACCGGCATCCGATCACGGTGAGTCGCCGATCACTCCCGCCGTCGTGCACGGGCGGCCCCTGACCGGGCATCGAGGAGAGCACGCGCAGCCTCGACCCGCCGCCGCCAGCCCGAGCACAACGGCGGCCTCTTCTGCAGACGTGCCGCCCCACGGCATCCGTCCCCGGCGTGTCGATCCAACGGCCCGCCGTTGTGCACGCTCAGCCCCAGCCGACAACCTCGGCGCCCGCACGACGGCGCCGGACCCGGCGCCCACACGACGGCCCCGCCCCCCCTCACTCGCGCGGCGCGTGCGCCTCGAGGAACTCGTACATCTCGGTCGTGTCTACGCCCGGGAACGCTCCGGTCGGCAGGGTCGCCAGCAGGGTGCGCGGCGTGCGGACGTTGGGCCACGCCCGACCGCGCCACGCGTTCTCGAGCGAAGCGGGCGCCCGACGGCAGCACGCCTCGACCGCGTGACGCGAGATCGCACGGTTGGAGGTGTCGCGACCACGGAACCACTTCGTGTCGTCGAAGCGCACGCCCACGCTCACCGAGTGCGCACCCTCGCTCGACTGCTCCACGCGCGCGGTGCACCAGTAGGTTCCGTTGCCGGTGTCGGTGTACTGGTAATACGGGTTGAAGAGGTCGTCCTCGTCGAAGACCACGCGGCTCGTCCAGCGCCGACAGCACATCTGCCCCTCGATCGAGCCGAGGCGATCGGTGGGGAAGTTCACGTCGTCGTTCTCGTAGGCCTTCGTGATGGTGCCCGACTCGTGCACCTTCAGGAAGTGCACCGGGATGCCGAGGTGCACGGTCGCCAGGTTCGTGAAGCGGTGCGCGGCGGTCTCGTACGACACCGAGTAGGCGTCGCGCAGGTCCTCGATGCTGATCGTGCGCCGCTCCTTCGCCTCACGGAGCGCCGGCACGACATGCGCCTCGGGCATGAGCAGGGCGCCGGTGAGGTAGTTCGTCTCGACCCGCTGCCGGAGGAACTCGTCGTAGCTCGTCGGCTCGCCGTGGCCGAGCATGCGGCTCGACAGCGCCTGCAGCACCGACGCGCGCGGGTCGCCTTTCGCGACCTTCGTGGACAGGTACAGCCGGCCGTTCTTCACGTCGGCGATGCTCCGCGTCGACGAGGGCAGGTCGGGCACGTAGTGCAGCGTGAAGCCGAGGTGGGCGGCGATGTCGCTCGCCCCGCGTTGGGTGAGGGGACCGCCAGGGTGCTCGATCGCGGTCAGGATCCCGGATGCCGTGCGCTCGAGGTCGGGAAAGTGGTTGTCCTGCGTGCGCATGAGGCGGCGCAACGCCACGTTGGCCCGCCGCGCCTCTTCGGGGGTCGCTGAGCGCTCCTCGCGGAGGCGCTCGATCTCGCCCTGCAGCGCGAGCATCGCCGACAGCACCTCGTCGGGCACCGACCGACCGACGCGGAACGGCTCGATGCCGAGCGCCTGGAACGTCTGCCCACGCATCGCGCGCTCGACCGAGATCTCGAGCGCCGCGCGCTCGTCGAGGGGCTCGGCGTCGAGGATCTGCTCGAGCTTGCACTCGAGCGCCCGCGCGATCGCCTGAAGCAGCGTGAGCTTGGGCTCGCGACGGCCGTTCTCGATCATCGACATCTGGCTCGGGGCGCGACCGACCGCCGCGGCGAGCTCGTCGAGCGTGAAGCCGCGCGCGGTGCGCAGCTGACGGATGCGTCGGCCGATGGTGAGGGTGTCCACCTCGTCATCGTCGAACGGGAGGGATGCCGAAGAAGCGGAGACGCCGGTGTCCATACGTCATGTTCTCACCGGAACAGAAGATCGCGCGATCTTCACACGACAAATGCACTTCGAGGGGGCTGTTCTTCGCCGACAGTGGTCTCCACGGGGCACCGCAGCCCCGACATCCGAAGGAGAACGCTCATGACGATCCAGGCCACCCCCGCCCAGCAGCCCCTGCGCCCCGGCGACCAGACCGAGACCGCCGACGAGATCCGCGCCGCGTGGGAGAACGACCCCCGCTGGGACGGCATCGAGCGCACGTACTCGGCGGAAGACGTCGTGCGCCTCCGCGGCAGCGTCCGCGAGGAGTCCACCCTCGCCCGCCGCGGAGCCGAGAACCTGTGGAACCTCATCCACACCGAGGAGTACGTCCGCGCCCTCGGCGCCTACACCGGCGGACAGGCCGTGCAGCAGGTGCGCGCGGGTCTCAAGGCCATCTACCTGAGCGGCTGGCAGGTCGCCGCCGACGGCAACCTCGCCGGACAGACCTACCCCGACCAGAGCCTCTACCCCGCCAACAGCGTGCCCGCGGTCGTGCGCCGCATCAACAACGCGCTGCTGCGGCAGGACCAGATCGAGCGCGCCGAGGGAGAGATCACCCAGGACTGGCTCGCCCCGATCGTCGCCGACGCCGAGGCCGGGTTCGGCGGTCCGCTCAACGCCTACGAACTGGCCCAGTCGCTCATTTCGGCCGGCGCCGCCGGCATCCACTGGGAAGACCAGCTCGCGAGCGAGAAGAAGTGCGGCCACCTCGGCGGCAAGGTGTTGGTGCCGATCCAGCAGCACATCCGCACCCTGAACGCCGCGCGCCTGGCCGCCGACGTCGCCGGGGTGCCGACCGTGATCATCGCCCGCACGGACGCCCTGGCCGCCGACCTGCTCACCAGCGACGTCGACCCGCGCGACGCGGAGTTCCTCACCGGCGAGCGCACCAGCGAAGGCTTCTACCGCGTGCGCCCGGGCCTCGACGCGGTCATCGCCCGCGGACTCGCCTTCGCGCCGTACGCCGACCTCATCTGGGTCGAGACGGGCGAGCCCGACATCGAGCTCGCGCGCCGCTTCGCCGAGGCGATCCACGCCCGCTACCCGGGCAAGAAGCTCGCCTACAACTGCTCGCCGAGCTTCAACTGGAAGCGCCACCTCGATGACGAGCAGATCGCCACGTTCCAGGCCGACCTGGCCGCCCTCGGCTACGCCTTCCAGTTCATCACGCTGGCCGGCTTCCACGCCGTCAACCACTCGATGTTCGCCCTCGCCCGCGGTTACGCCGAGCGCGCCATGAGCGCGTACGTCGAGCTGCAAGAGGCCGAGTTCGCCGCCGAAGCGAACGGCTACACCGCCACGCGCCACCAGCGCGAAGCGGGCACCGGCTACTTCGACGTGGTCTCGACCGCGCTCAACCCCGACAGTGCGACGCTCGCCCTGGCCGGCTCCACCGAGACCGCCCAGTTCCACTGAGCTTTCACCCGTTCTCGCCCACCCCTCGTCCCCCTTCTCGCAGTGCATGTCCCACTTTCGGCTGCCTGGGCCACCCCCAGGCCGCCATTTTCGGGACATGGTCCGAGAAGCGGACGCGCCACAGAAAGCCACGACCATGACCCTCATCGACACCTCTCCCCCGCCCACCACCGAAGAATCCCGGATGCCGAGCACCCCGGCATCCGCCCCGCACCTGCGCCTCGAGCGGCCCGTGCACGGGCGCGACGGCGAGATCCTCACGCCCGCGGCGCTCGCCTTCGTCACCGAGCTGCACGACCGCTTCGCCCGGCGCCGGCACGACCGGCTCGCCGCACGCCTGCGCCGCCGCTTCGAGATCGGCACGGGCGACGACCCGCACTTCCGCGCCGACACGGCGCACATCCGCGACGACCCGTCGTGGCGCGTGGCGGGCGCCGGCCCGGGCCTGGAGGACCGCCGCGTCGAGATCACCGGGCCCACCGACCCGAAGATGACGATCAACGCGCTGAACTCCGGCGCGCGGGTGTGGCTCGCCGATCAGGAGGACGCCACAAGCCCGACCTGGAGCAACGTCATCGGTGGCCAGCTGTCGCTGTTCGACGCGATCCGCGGACAGCTGTCGTTCACGAGCCCCGAGGGCAAGCGCTACGAGGTCACCGCCGAGCGCACCCCCACGATCGTGATGCGCCCGCGCGGCTGGCACCTGCCCGAGAAGCACGTGAGCTTCATCGATCGCGCGGGGCGGGAGCTCCCGGCATCCGGATCTCTCATCGACTACGGGCTGTACGTCTTCCACAACGCGCACGCGCTGATCGCGGCGGGCCGGGGACCGTACTTCTACCTGCCGAAGATCGAGTCGGCCGAAGAGGCACGGCTCTGGGACGACGTGTTCTCGTTCACCGAGGAGCGCCTGGGCCTCGACCACGGCACGATCCGCGCGACCGTGCTGATCGAGACGCTGCCGGCGGCGTTCGAGATGGATGAAATCCTCTTCGCCCTGCGCGACCACTGCGCCGGGCTCAACGCCGGGCGGTGGGACTACATCTTCTCGATCATCAAGACCTACCGGGGCCGGGGCGCCCGCTTCGTGCTCCCCGACCGCAGCGAGGTCACGATGACCGTGCCGTTCATGCGGGCCTACACCGAGCTGCTCGTGCAGACGTGCCACAAGCGCGGCGCCTACGCGATCGGCGGCATGAGCGCGTTCATTCCGAACCGCCGGCGACCCGAGGTCACCGAGGCCGCGTTCGAGAAGGTGGCCGCCGACAAGCGGCGCGAGGCCGGCGACGGCTTCGACGGCACGTGGGTGGCCCACCCCGACCTCATCCCGGTGGCCCGCGCCGAGTTCGACGCGGTGCTCGGCGACGAGCCGAACCAGCTCGGGCGCACCCGCGACGAGGTGGCGGTCGACCCCGCCGACCTGCTCGACGTGCGCATCGGTCTGCCGGTGACGACGGCGGGTGTGCGGGGCAACGTCTCGGTGGCGATCCGCTACATCGAGGCCTGGCTGCGGGGCCTGGGCGCCGTCGCGATCGACGACCTCATGGAAGACGCCGCGACCGCCGAGATCTCGCGCTCGCAGATCTGGCAGTGGATCCACCAGGACCACTCCACGGCCGAGGGCACCGCCATCACCCGCGACTTCGTCGAGGATCTCGTGACGGACGTGCTCGCCGAGGTGCAGCGCTCCGAGGGCGACCGCTTCGACGACGCCGCCGCGGTGTTCCGCGAGGTGGCGCTGCGCGAGGAGTTCCCCGCGTTCCTCACCCTGCCGGCGTATGCGAAATACCTGAACTGATTCACCGGATGCCGAGGGGCCGGGGCCACGAGCCCCGGCCCTTTCGTGCGGCGGGAGTCAGCGCGCGGCGGACCGGAAGCGTCGGGGCTTGCCCTCGCCGAGGTCGGCGAGACGCTCGACGCGCTCGAGCCGAACGGGCTGACCGAGCAAGGCGCGCAGCGCGGTGGTGATCGCCGTGCCGTCGCCGCCGGCGATCCTCACCTCGACCCCGCCGTCCGCTCGCTGCTCCACCGTCCAGCCGTGCGCGCCGTGGCTCTGCAGCTGCTGCGTGAGGTCGACCGACGGCACGCGCGTCCCCGCGGCACTGACGAAGTCGGTGTGCTCGCGCCCCTCGAGGTCGGCGATGCCGACGCCGCCGCCGGGGAGGTCGACGAGCCGACCGACGTCGCCGGTGCGGTACCGCACGAGCGGCAGCAGGGGGTTCTCGCCCGCGGTCACCGTGATCTCGCCCATCGCTCCGTCGGCGACCGGCTCGCCCGCAGCATCGAGCACTTCGACGTGCACCCGCCGGTCGAGCACGCGGAACGGTCCGTCGTCGGTGCGCACCGCGATCGGCCGGGTCTCGTGCAGGCCGTACACGTCGAACACGGGGCACGAGAACGCGGCCTCGAGCTCAGCGCGCAGCGGCGCCGACAGGGCCATCGCGCCCGAGAACAGGGCGAGCGGGTGCACGACGGCCCGCAGTTCGGGGGTCAGCAACTCGGACAAGCTGGTGGGGTTGCCCGAGATCACCTGCGGATCCGCGTCTCTGAGGAAGATCGAGCGATCGGATGCCGCCCGCCAGGCGCCCTCGTTCAGATTGACCCGCGCCATGGCGCGCTGGGCGAAGCCGCTGACGATCGACACGTACGTGAAGGCCTGGCGCTGCTGCAGCACCCACATGATCGCGAGCCGCTCGGCATCCGGCTCCCACTTCACACCCGCTTCGCGCACGAGGCGGACGAGCAGGTGGAAGCCGCGCGCCACCTCCTCGACGTCGTCGGGGATGACCAGCGCCGCCCCCGTCGACCCCGAGCTCGTGCCGTGCAGCATGCGGTCGAGGTCGGCGTCGAGGGGGACGAATGCCGAGACGTCGGCGACGAGATCGCGCCGCTCGATCGTGGGGAAGTCGTCGAGGGTCCGCAGCCCCGTCATGCCTCGATAGAACGGAAGTCGCCGCGCGGTGTCGAGGTGCGCGTCGAGCCACCCGTCGAGCGGCAGCGGCGTGCGAGCGCGGTCGACGGCCTCGGCGGTGAGTCGGTCCCCCGTGGCATGCACCCACGCGGGGGCCGCCGGGTGCGTGCGCCACCGCTGCAGGCGCGCGGCGCCGCCGGTGTCGAGGGTCGGCCAGCGCTCGGCATCCGTCAGCACCGCCGCCGATCCCGGCCGGTACTCGCCGAGGGCGAGCGGGTCGTCGTCACTCACTCGAGTACCTCGCGGCGGCTTCCCGGGCGCGCGCCTCGGCGAGGCGGCGGGCGATCTCTTCGCGGTGACGGTACGCGGCGTACGCCTCGGCGAGCGCGGCGTTGCGGCGGAGCGAGTCGCGCGCGTCGAGGAGGGCGCGCGCGGTCTCGCGGTCTTCGCCGGCCGGCAGGAAGCCCGCCCACAGCACGAAGGTGCGCGCCGCCTCTTCTCGCCGCTCGGCGTCGGCGAGCCAGTCGCGCGGATCCACCACGGGCGCGAGGCGCAGGGCCAGGGCGTCGATCGCGCGCGCCACGTCGCCGCCGGCGAGTGACGGGACGAACGGTTGCACGAGGTCCTCGCTCGCCACCACCCACAAACCGATGGCCGCGCCCGTGCGCACCCGCTCGTCGTCGGCGTGATCGATGGATGCCAGGGGTCTGCCCAACACGTCGCCGGCGAGCGCGCGCAGCGAGACGTCGTCGTCGAGGAACGGCCGCGGCACGCTCGACAGGCGCGCCGCGATCTCGTCGACCCCGGGGCCGGGCCGGGCGCTCGCCCACGCCGTCTCTTCGGGCGGCGCGATCGCCGACCACACGCTCAGCAGATCGTCCGCCTCAGCCACCGAGCACCTCCGCCAATCGCGCGCACACCGCGGGTGCGTCGTCCATCCGTTCGATGTACATCACCTCGTATCCCGCCCGCAGCGCCGGCTCGGCGACCCGGTGCTGTCGATCGAGCACGACGAGGGTCGCCGTGCTGAGTGTCTCGCGCACCCGGGGCGCGACATCGGCGCGAGCGGGATCGCCGTCGCCGAAGAGCGAGGTCAGCCCGTCGTCGGAGAGAACCACGAGGTGACGCCGGTGCGCGGCATCCGGAATCCCCCGTCCGGCGTACCTCTTGTCGAGCAGGTCGAGGGGGAAGGTCGTGCCGCCGGCGAAGAAATGGGCGAGGTCGGCGATGACCCGGGCGGGGTCGCGAGAGTACTCCTCGCGGCCGGCGACCTGGCCGGGTCCCGAGAAGCTCGTGACGCGCACACGTCCGCCTCCCCGCAGCACCGACAGGGCGAGGATGGTGCCCGCGAGCACGGCGGGCGAGCCCGTCTGCGGCTGCGGCATCGAGCCCGAACTGTCGATGTAGAGGTCGAGATCGATGCTCGACGACACCGGCGGCGGATCATCGGGCAGGTAAGAGCGCCGCAGCGTCGTCACCCCGGGCACGACCGCCCCGCCCGCCTGCAATGTCGCGGGCCAGTCGAGATCGGCGAGGTCGTCACCGGTCTCCCAGCTCTCGAAGGGTCCCGGGAGGTCGGCCGAGACCGCACGCGGCAACCGCTGCGTGAACGGACGCACCCAGCGCGTCGCCTCGGCTCGGTACCAGGCCGCGATCACGGCAGCCGGGTCCGCGTCGGCGTACAGCTCGAGGGTCTGCGCGATCCCGAGGGCCTGCCCCGTGGCCGAGCCCTTCGCCGCCGGCGCAGCAGCGGCCCCCGCGGAGGAAGGCACCGCGCCGCTCAGCCGCCGATCCGACAGCACCCGGCCGAGCTCCGAGGGGGTCGCGGCGGCGTCATCGGCGGCGCAGGTGCCTCCGGGGAGCGAGGCCGCGCCGTCGGTGCGCGGATCGATGAGGTAGGGCGCCACCACGACGCCGAAGCGCAGGGCCCCGGCCACGGCGTCGCCCGCGAAGGTGCGCACGAGCGAGGCGAGCACGTCGGCGTCGAGGGCGGGACGCGTGACCGTCGCTTCGGCGAGTTCGTCGGACACGCGCTCGGCGGCCCTGCGCGCCTGCCGCAGCGCCTTCTCGGCCGCGCGGTGCTCCGCGGCGATGCGCGTCCAGGGCAGTTCCTGCTTCTGCTTCGGCGGGCGTCGGGCGGGCTCCGGCGGCTCGGGGTCGCAGAGGGTTCCGCGGGGCAGGTTCCACAGCAGCTCGTACGTGCGCAGGTACACCCACCACAGCGGGCTCGGCGACGAGCGCGAGGCGCGGTACAGCTCTCGCGACAACCGCACGATGCCGGGCTCGCCCACCCCGTCGCGCCGTCGCTGCAGGACGGCGACACGGGCGTTGACGAGCAGGTCGGTCCACAGGTTCGACATCAGCGCGAGATCCTCGTCGCGCAGGGTGGGTGCCCCCGCGGCCTGAAGGGCGCGGGCCATCTGATGGCGGATCTTCAGCGCGTCCAAGCGCGTGCTCGGGGCGAGCACGTGGTGCCCGAGTTCGTGCGCGAACACGCTCTCCATCTCGCCTGCTCCCCCGAGCTGCGCGACCATGACCGGGTCGACCGTGACGACCGGCGGAAAGGTGAACCACGCGGGAGCGCCGTGCTCGTCGCCCGCGCCGGGAGCCATGCGCGCCTCCTGCAGCCGCACGCCCCACAGTCGCTGCGCCGCCTCCCACGCCAGCAGGTCGCCTCCGATCGGCGACATCGTCGTGCTCACGCCGGCTCCGCGACGTGGATCCACACCAGGTACGAGTCGGCGAAGGTGATGACGGATGCCGCGCCCGCGGCGCCCGGATCGGGCTCATCGTCGAGCGGGCTCAGGCGCGACCCCCAGGCGTCGGCGTCGATGCGCCACCACCGCGCCCCGGTGCGCACGGCGAACGCGCCGTCGACACCGAGCGGTCGACCGTCGGCCGGAGGCGCCGTCCACGCGCCGCCGAGACCGCGGAACCCTCCGACCGCGCAGACGTAGCCGTTGGCCTCGCGGCGGCCGGGCCACCAGTACCGGTCGGTTCTCTGGCGCTCGACGAAGACGCCGAGGTGGGCGGCATCCATCCCCAGGGCGGCCGCCGCGGCTGCGCCTTCGCCGGACGACCACGCCCGCTCGATGCTGCCCAGAGCGTCGTCGCGCAGGCCGAGCGCGCCGGCTCGCCAGCCCGCGATGCCGGCGAGGGCGATCGGGTCGAACCCCTCGCCGGCCGCGCGCCCGGCCGCGAACGACACGGCGAATCGCTCGGCCGAGCCGCCCGCCGCTTCGACGTTGCGTCCCGCCAGCGCCAGGTCGAGTCCCTCGACCGGCACCGGGGTGCCCACCGGCGGAGTGCGATCGGCGAGGTGGCCGGGGCGTCGGATCACGAACGCCCCTCGAGCCAGCGCAGGTAGGCCGTGTAGCGCTGGTGCAGGTACTTCAGCGCCATGAGGTCGTCGAAGTCGCGGCCGTAGAGCTTGCCGGTGCCCGCGACGGTGCGCAGCCGTGCCTCGATCTCGGTGAGGCGCCGACCGGCCTCGACCGCCCCGACGCCGTCGAGGCCCGCCTCGAGCTGCGCGAGCAGCGCGCCGACCGGGTCGTCGCCCCCGCGGCCGAGGGCGTCGAACTGTCGGCCCGACTCCGCGAACAGGTCGGCGAGCCAGCTCATCACATCGGTGCTGAGCTCGCGCTCGGCCCCCACATCGAACCGAGGATGGGTGGGATTGGGCAGCAGCTTGCCCCGCAGCACGAACGGCAGCATCGCGCCCACGTCGGCGACCGACACCGCGTCGCGACCACGGAACCAGGCGACGGCCTTGGCGTAGACGATGAGGGTCTGCAGCGCCCGCACCGACAGGCCGTTGAGGGTCTGCGCGCCGGGATCGGTCATGAGGTCGGCACCGGAATTCGCCTCGATCGCCTCGGCGACCCGGCCTCCGGCGGTGGTCACCGTGTCTTTCGTGCGGTACTCGAACCGGCGCCCGCCGCCCTGCACGAACTCGAAGTGACTGAGGAAGAACTCCAGCCGCCGACGCACCTCGGCCGGCACCGGCACGGCGCGGATCGCCGCGCGCATCGCCGACTGCTCGTCGGGAGCGAACACGAGCTCGGCGGGCACGTGCTCCTCGGGCTTCTCGCCGGCTTCGACGCGGGCGACGAGCTCGTCGAGGAAGCGGCTGTTGAACCCCGCTGCGGGCACGGTCACGTCCATGCGGTCGCGCAGCGCCTGGATGACGGGGAAGGTCCCACCGCCCGCGTCGTCGTTGGCGGTGAAGAACCAGCTCTCCACGCCCGAAGCGGGGGCCGTGCGACGCATCTGGTCGTGGCTCTCGACGTAGCCCTCGGCCACCATCGTCAGCAGGGCCGACTGCGTCTTGGTGGGGATGCGGTTGTACTCGTCGACGATCTTGACGGGCCGCGTCAGCCACTCGCGCCACGCGATGCCGATCTCGGCCAGGCTCGACGCGTTCATCAGATCGCGCGGCAGAGGGATGCCGACGAGGTCGCTGATCGACAGCTGCGGCTGCCCCTGCTGCACGCCGCGCCGCACCTCCTCGGGCGTCGACCCGGCGAGCACTCCCATGAGCACCGCGACGGTGGTCTTGCCGCGGCCCGGGCCGCCGATCAGCAGGCACTTGCCACCCACCGCGAAGCTCAGCAGCGGTAGCAGCACGTTCGAGGAGTACGAGGGCTCGTTCGGCAGGGTGAGCTCGGCGCCGGCGTCGCCCAGCTCGAACGTGAGCGGGCGCCCCGACGAGAACTCCACGTCGTAGTAGGGCGAGATGACCGCGCGATTGACGATCCAGTAGTACGTCTGCCGCAGCTTCTCGTCGAGAGGCGGCGCGGCCGGGGCGGGCGCCTCACGGAAGAGGTCGGCCGCGGCGAGCGGGGCGACCCCGTCGCCGGCGTTCGACGTCGTGGGTGACTCGGAGAGCTTGTGCCAGCGGTCGGCCATCGCGCCAGCCTAACGTCCGGCCCGTCGCCGCAGCTCCTCTTGCTCGGCGAGCGACCGCCCCTCCATCGGCGGGGTGAACGACGTCGCCCGCGCCACGGCGTCGCGCACGGCGGGCAACGCCTGAGCGAGCCGCGCGGCGACCGACCCGCGCACCTCGAGCCAGGGAACGGGCTGCGCGGCGAGCACCTCGCGGAAGCGCTCCTGCATATCGGTGCGGATGTGCTCGCCGTCGCGCATGCCGTCCTGCACGAAGGGGATCTCATCGCCCGTGAGGATGTACAGCGCAGGGCGGTGCTCCGCGGCCCGCGCCAGGATGCGCGGTGCCGGGGTGCCCACGTACCTCTCGTGCCAGAGCGCCGTGGCGAGGACGTCGGTGTCGCAGACGAGGACCGAGCGGGGAGCCCGCCGCACGGCATCCTGTTCCCACCCGATCTGGCGATCGACGACGAGATCGAATTCGTCGCTGCGCCACGGGGCGTCGAGTCCGCCCTCGCGCGTCTCGCTGAGCTCGCGGCCGTACTCGGGCACCCAGATCGTGCCGAGCTCGGCGGCGAGGGCTTCGGCGAGGGTCGTGGAGCCCGTCGACTCGGCACCGAGGACGACGACGCGCGCGGCCAGATCGGCCCGCACCGCGGGCGACAGCTCGTGCCAGTGACCGTCGAGATCGGCACGGATCGCCGTTCCCGACACGGGGTTGAGCCGGCGTCCCGGGTCCACCTGCACCCAGTCGGCACCGAGACGGCGCGCGAGCTCGGCCCCGTACTCATCGGAGGTGAAGACCACATCGACCGGCTCGTCGAGCAGGCCCGCGATCGTCGCGGTGTGCGCGTCCCACGCGGTCTCGGAGGCGAAGTCGACCGGAGTGTCGTCGAGGAGGTCGACCACGCGCACCGTCGGGTGGTCCTCGCGCACCCACGCGGCCCGTCGCTCGAGGGGGATCGATTCGACGGATGCCGCGATCACCTCGACCGTGACCCGCTCGCACGCCCGGGCCGCCGAGCGGATGAGGTGCGCGTGACCGACGTGGAGGGGGTAGAACTTCCCCACCACCACGCCGTGCCGATAACGGCGCTCAGGCACGCGCGGCGCTGAGGTCATCGGCATCCGTCGTCTCGTTCCGCAGCCGACTCCACGACCGCAGTCCGCCGACGCACAGGACGATGAAGAGGGCGTAGAGGGCGGCGATGATCCACAGTCCGGTGGCGATCGACAGCGCGACGAACACCACATCGACGCCGATCCACACCCACCAGCTCTCGATCCACTTGCGGTTGAGCATGTACTGGGCGACGAGGCTGGCCGAGGTCGTCGCGGCATCGGCGAGCGCCACCTGCGAGTCGGTGTACGTGTCGAGAAGCCAGGTCAAGACGAGGGTCCCCACCACCGCGACGACGATGAGCCACGGCACCGCCCGTCGAGGCGTGCGGGCCACGTACTCGCGATCGTGTTCGATACGACGCGTCCACCGGAACCAGCCGTGCACCCCGAGCACCAGGTACACCACCTGCAGTCCCGCGCTGGCGTAGATCCCGGCCGGCACGAACACCGAGAGGAAGACGAGGTTGTTGGCGATGCCGATGGGATAGGTCCACACGTTCCGCCGGGCAGCCAGCAGCACGCACGCCGCCCCCGTGGCGAAACCGAGGATCTGCATCCACTCGGCGAGAATCCAGTCGATCACCCGTCGAGCCTAGGCGGGTTCTACGGTCGGGCCGGGTCCATCGGCGCGAACGGGCGCAGGCTCTCGCGCGAGGTGAGCTTGGAGGCCACGAGCGAACCGGCCACGGCGAGGAAGATCGGCAGCAGCAGCGTGAATCCGGTGTTCGTGAACTCGATGATCAGTGCGATGGCCGTGAAGGGGGCGCGCATGTTCGAAGCGAGAAACGCGGATGCCGCGACGATCGCGAGCGCCGTGCCGTCGGCGCCGGGCCAGACGAACGCCCAGCCCGCCGCAGCGGCCGCACCGAGCGCCGCACCGATCGCGACCGACGGCTGCAGCGTTCCGCCGATCGCCCCCGAACCGAGCGACACGGTCGTCGCGACGTACTTCAGCACGGCGAGCGCGAGGAGCAGCAGGGCCGGCTGCGAGAGGTCGAAGCCGGCGGTGGCGAGCGCCCGACCGTTGCCGAGGATGAGGGGGAACGCGGCGCCGAGCGCTCCCACCGCGGTGAAGGTGAGGGGCAGGACCACCAGCAGCTTCCAGCCGTGGGGGCGGAAGCGCGACAGCTTCTTCGTGATGGTCGCGAAGCTCGCCGCGCCCCATCCCATGAGGGGGCCGATGAGCACGGCCGCGACGATCAGCGAGGCGTTCACCTCGAGCGATCCCACCGAATACAGCGACCCGTCCCCGACGAGCGGGCGCGCGACCAGCGTCGCGATCGCGCTCACGGTGAGGGCGACCACGGCCGCGCCCACGCTGAACTGCGCGAGCAGGATCTCGACGGCGAACAGCGCGCCGGCCAGGGGCACGTTGTAGACCGCGGCGAGACCCGCACCCGCGGCCGAGGCGATGAGGATGCGGCGCCAGCGCGCGTCGAGGCGGAACCAACGGACGATCTTCGAGCCCGCCATGGCCGACAGCTCGCGCGGGGCGACCTCTTTGCCGATCGAGGCGCCCATGGCGACCGACCCCACCTGGATGACGGTGTCGGCGAGGGTTTCCCACCACGGCATCCGGGCCCCGTCGACGCCCTGCTCGACCGTGGCGAGCTTCCGCCCGAAACGGCGCAGGAGATACCAGCCGACGGCGGCCACGACACCCGCACCGCCGACCGTCGCGATCGGCAGCCACCACATCGCGGGGTACGCCAGGCCGTCGAGGAACGGCCCCTCCTCGTGGCCCCACACGAGGTGCTCGAGGCTGTGGACGATGAACACCAACAGCAGGACCGCGAGACCGGTCGCCACCCCGACGATGAGGGTCGCGAGTCCCAGACGAACGAGCGTGCCCAGCCCTCGACGACGGGAGGGCAGCAGGGTGGGTGTCTCAGCGGTCACCCCGACACGCTAATGGAGCTGTGTTTCGTAAGTCGTCACGACCCTCGGCTGGGGCGGGCGCGAACAGTAGGCTCGGAAACGTGACTTCCCGCGCCCCGCTCTCCCGCAAGCTGTCCGCCATCGCCGAGTCCGCGACCCTCAAGGTCGACGCCAAGGCCAAGGCCCTCCAGGCCGCCGGTCGACCGGTCATCTCGTACGCGGCCGGCGAGCCCGACTTCGCCACGCCCTCGTTCATCGTCGATGCCGCAGCGAAGGCGCTGCAGGACCCGAAGAACTACCGCTACACCCCCGCCGCGGGCCTCCCCGTGCTGCGCGAGGCGATCGCCGCGAAGACCCTCCGCGACTCCGGCCTCGAGGTCGCGCCCTCGCAGGTCATCGTGACCAACGGCGGCAAGCAGTCGGTGTACCAGGCGTTCCAGACGGTGGTGAACCCCGGCGACGAGGTGCTGCTGCCCGCCCCGTACTGGACCACCTACCCCGAGGCGATCGCCCTGGCCGACGGCACGCCCGTCGAGGTGTTCGCCGGCGCCGACCAGGACTACAAGGTCACCGTCGCCCAGCTCGAGGCCGCGCGCACCGACAAGACCACGGTGCTCGTGTTCGTCTCGCCCTCGAACCCCACCGGCTCGGTCTACACGCCCGAAGAGACCGCCGAGATCGGTCGCTGGGCCCTCGAGCACGGCATCTGGGTCATCACCGACGAGATCTACCAGAACCTCACCTACGAGGGCGTCAAGGCCGTCTCGATCGTCGAGGCCGTGCCCGTGCTCGCGGGGCAGACCATCCTGGTCAACGGCGTGGCCAAGACCTACGCCATGACCGGATGGCGCGTGGGCTGGATGGTCGGACCGGCGGATGCCATGAAGCTCGCCGGCAACCTGCAGTCGCACCTGTCGAGCAACGTCAACAACGTCGCGCAGCTCGCCGCCGCCGCGGCGCTCAACGGACCCCAGGACGAGGCCGAGCAGTTCCGCCTCGCCTTCGACCGTCGTCGTCAGCTGATCGTGTCGGAGCTGTCGAAGATCGACGGCGTCGAGGTGCCCAACCCGCTGGGCGCGTTCTACGTCTACCCCGACGTGCAGGGCCTGCTGAACCGCACGTGGGGCGGCGTCACGCCCACCACCTCGCTCGAGCTCGCCGACCTCATCCTCGAGCAGGCCGAGGTCGCGGTGGTGCCCGGCGAGGCCTTCGGCCCGAGCGGATACCTGCGCCTGTCGTACGCCCTGGGCGACGACCAGCTGCTCGAGGGCATCCAGCGCCTCCAGCGCCTGTTCGCCTGAGCATCCACGTCCGCGGGGCGGTCGCCGGGATCCCGGTGGCCGCCCCGCGGTCGCCTCGGGCGCTCCTCCCCAACCCCCGCATCTTTCCGCGTGAGGGGTCAGTTCTTGTCGCCCACAGCCTCGCTCGGCGACACGAAATGACCCCTCACGCGCGGCCGGGCTGTGGATAGCGTGAGCGGGCCGGCGGGCCGGATGAACAAAATGGCAGATGCCGACTCCCCGCTCCCCCGCGTCGCTCGCTCCCTCTTCCGCATTCACGGTGGCCGAGGGGCGGCGCGCCGGGCTCTCGACGACGACATTGCGCTCGGCTGCCTGGCGGGCGCCCCACCGTGGAACGCGGGTAGCCCCCGAGCACGATGACCGCGCACGGCTGGCCGCGCTCCTTCGCGCCTGCCCCGATGCCGCGTTCTTCTGCGGCGCGACGGCCGCTCTCCTGCATGGGCTCCCGCTCCCTCTGCGCATCGCGGAGAGTGCCCGACGGATGCCGGTCATCGGTGTCCCGCACGATCACGTGCGGATCCGCCGATCGGGCGTCATCGGCCGACGGCTGATCGTCGAGGTGAACGATGTCGTCGAGGTCGACGGCATCCGATGCACGTCCCTTCTGCGTACGTGGGCGGAGCTGGCGGAAACGCTGCCGGTTCCGCATCTGACAGCGGTGTCGGACTTCCTCATCGCGCGCCGGATGACGCTGGCGACGCGTGGCCAGCTGGAGCAGACGCACCGACGGTTCCTCGGCGGTCGAGGGTCGAAGGCGAGACGCCTCGCGATCGATCTTGCAAACGAGGGTTCGGAGTCGCCCCGTGAGTCCGAGCTGAGGGTGCTTCTCGTGATGGCGGGCCTTCCCGAGCCGGAGTGCAACGTCGAGATCTACGACGGGCCTCGATTCGTGGCGCGGGTCGATCTGCTCTACCGGGACAAGCGGACCGTCCTCGAGTACGACGGCGATCATCACCGCGACCCGCAGCAGTGGAGCCGGGATCAGCGCCGACGCGCGGAGCTCGAATCCCTCGGGTACCGGTACACGAGCGTGACCGCGCGCGACTTCGACGACCCGTCAGCCCTGCTCGCTCGGGTCCGACGCTTCCTCGCCCGGCCCGCCAACCACGCGTGAGGGGTCAAGAACTGTCGCCTCCCAGCCGCCCAGGCGACACGAACTGACCCCTCACGCAACCAGCCGCGTGAGGGGTCAAGAACTGTCGCCTGGCGTGCGCGCAGGCGACACAAAACGACCCCTCACTCGACGAAGGACCGGTGCTACAGCTCGACGTTGACCAGGACCGGTTCGGGCTGCAGCACGAGGCCGAACTCCGACGCCACCCGGTTCTGCACGAAGCGGGCGAGCTCGGCGATCTCGGCCGCGGTCGCTTCTCCGCGGTTCGTCAGGGCGAGCGTGTGCTTGGTCGAGAGCCCGGCGCGCGAGCGCGGGAAGCGGAACCCCCGGCGGAGACCGGCGTTCTCGATGAGCCAGGCTGCGCTCACCTTGACCTGCCGCGACACCACGGGGGGCGGGGGCAGGATGCCGTCGAAGGCGGCGAGCGGAATGACCGTCACCGGATCGAGCACCGGCGTGAGGGGCCACTGGGGGCACTCGGCCGGGAGGGTGCGGGCGAAGGCCTCCGAGACGATCGCGTTCTGGAAGAACGACCCCGCGCTCCAGGTGTCGGGGTCTTCGGCGTCGAGGACCATACCCTTGCGGGCGCGGGTGGTGAGGACGTGGTCGCGGATCCACCGGAGCGAGACGGTCTGGCCCGGTTCGAGACCGAGGGCGCCGCGCAGCTGCTCGCCCGCGATGGGCCGCTCCTCCGCGCCCACGCGTTCGAGCTCAAGCGTCACCGAGAGGATGACCGCGGAGCGCTCGGGCACCGAACCGTAGTGGCGCTTCAGCACCGACGTGCGAAAGCCCAGGCCCAGTTCTTCGGCGGAGACGGTCGAGACCTCACCGGTCGACTCGTCGATCAGCTCGACCTCGACGAGGGTCTGCACGATCTCCTGGCCGTAGGCCCCGACGTTCTGCACGGGCGCGGCACCGACCGTGCCGGGGATGCCCGACATCGCCTCGATGCCGGCGAAGCCGCGCGCGACCGTCTCGGCGACGAGGGCGTCCCAGTCGTGTCCGGCCTGCACGCGCAGGCGTACCGTGCCCTCGCGCGAGCCCGGCAGCTCTTCGATCCCCGACGTGCGGAGCCGCACGACCGTGCCCTCGAACGGCTCGTCGCCGACGAACAAATTCGAGCCGCCGCCGAGCACGAACCACGGCTCGCCCTCGGCCCACACCTCGCGGAGCGCGGCGACCGCCTCGTCGAGCGTCGAGGCGTCGATGAGACGGGCGGGTTCTCCCCCCGTGCGCAGGGTGGTCAACTGCGAGAGGGGGACGGGGGCGACCTCGGGCATCAGGACAACCGCACCCGCACCTGCGCCTTGCCGAGCACCGTCGTCTCGGCGAACGTGACGGTCAGGTCGATGCGGGCGGTCTCGTCGTCGACGGCTCCGACCTTCGCGCTGACGTGCAGGTCGGCTCCGACCTCCGGGTCGACGACGACCGGTCGGGTGAAGCGCACGCCGTATTCGGCGATGCGTCCGGTGTCGCCCAGCGCGTCGGCCAGCGTGCCGACGGCGATGCCCATGGTGAGCATGCCGTGCGCGAGGACGCCCGGCAGACCCACGGCGGCGGCGACGTCGTCGCGGTAGTGGATGGGGTTGAAGTCGCCCGACGCGCCGGCGTAGCGGACGAGAGACTCACGCGTGAGGTGGACGGAGCGTTCGGCGATGACCTCGCCGACGGTGAACGGGCTCATGCGCCGGCCTCCCCTGCGAGCAAAACGCTCGTCGTCGTCACGACGTGGGCGCCGTCGGCATCCACGATCTCGGCTTCGCTCGTGATCATCGCGTTACCGCCCATGGTCCGGATGCCGGTGACCGAAAGCGTCGCGACGAGCTCGTCGCCCGCGACGATGGGCCGCGTGTAGCGGAACCGCTGCTCGGCGTGCACGAGGCGCGACAGCTCGATACCGGAGTCGGGGTCGTCGAGCAGCTGCTGGAGCGTCAGGTCTTGAACGACCATCGCGAAGGTCGGCGGGGCCACCACGTCGGCGTACCCCAGGGCGCGCGCGGCCGCGGGGTCGGTGTGCTGCGGGGCGTCGGCGAAGACGGCGCGGGCGAATTCGCGCACCTTCTCGCGACCGACCAGGTAGGGAGCGGTCGGCGCGAAGGCACGACCGACGAGTTCGGGGTTCACGGGCACCCGCTCAGTCTAACGAGCGGGTTCGCGCCGCCGCCGGGGGTCAGCGCTGGTGACGCCCGCGAACCGCCTTGACCGCCATCTGCGAGGCGATGAAGACGAGGAAGATCGCGAACAGCACGTTGCCCACGAACGGATCGACGAACTTCGCGATGAGGGCGCCCACCGGGGTAGTGAGGCACGCGGCGATCCCGATGCACAGGGCGGCACGGATGTCGACGTTCGAGCGGCGCAGGTTTCCGACGGTCCCCGAGATCGCCGTGGGGATCATCATGAGCAGCGAGGTGCCCTTGGCGATGAGGTCGCTCGTGCCGAACAGCAGCAGCAGGGCGGGGACGACGATGATGCCGCCGCCCACGCCGAGCAGACCCGCCAGGGTTCCGGTGATCACCCCCAGCAGCGCAAGCCCCGGTCCGGTGATCCAGGTGAGCTCGAGTTCGGCGTCGCGCGAGGGGATGACGAAGAACAGACTCACCATCACCACGATGAGGAACGCCACGAACGCCCAGCGCAGCGCGGTCTGCGACAGCTTCGGGAGCAGCCACGTGCCGATCTGGGCGCCGACCACCGCGAAGGCGGCCAGGATCAACGCGGGGAGCCACGCGACGTGCCCGTCGATCGCGTAGGTGATGACGCCGACGGATGCCGTGGGCACGATCGCCGCGAGCGAGGTGCCCGCCCCGAGACGCTGGTCGAAGCCGAGTAGCAGCACCAGGAGCGGCACGATGACGGTTCCGCCCCCGACGCCGAACAGGCCCGACATGAGACCGGCGAGAAGACCGACACCGATGCAGACGAGGAAGAAGCGGGCTGAGCGCGCGGGGCGGGTCTCGAAGGTCACGGCATCCAGTCTTCCACCGTCCGCGCGACGCCCCGACGAGGTGACTCGCCCGGAAACGAAAGCGGCCCCCGGTGGTCCGAAGCCGCGTCCACCGGGGGCCGTCGCCCTCACAGGTCAAGCAGGACGGTGACCCGAACACCGGACTGCGACCACTCGCGTGAGGGTGCGACAGGAATGACGATAAACGGACGCCGTCCACGAACCCGACCGGTTGACACTGATTACTAGTAGTGCTAAATATTTAGGCCGCTGAAGGTTTGGTACCGCTCCCGGGAATGAGCCACCGGATGCCGCGGTTCTCCCCTCCATGACGACTGTAGGAATCATCGGAGCAGGCAACATCGGTTCGGCCCTGGCGAAGGGCTTCGCGGATCACGGTTACGACGTGGTCATCGCCAACTCGCGAGGCCCCGAGACGCTGAGCGACCTCGTCGCCGAGGTCGGCGACAAGGCGCGCGCGGCGACGGCTCAGGAGGCCGCCGAGGCCGGAGACATCGTCGTGGTGACGGTGCCGTTGAAGGCGATCGACTCCGTGCCCGTGGCCCCCCTCGTGGGCAAGACCGTTCTCGACACGAACAACTACTACTTCGAGCGCGACGGCCAAATCGCCGAGCTCGACGAGAAGAAGACGACCACCTCGCAGATGCTTCAGGAGCACCTTCCCGAGTCGGTCGTGGTGAAGGCGTTCAACCACATCCCCGCCGCCGACATCCTCACCGACGGCGCCCCCGCCGGTACCGAGAACCGTCGGGCTCTGGCGACCTCGAGCGACTCCGACGAGGCCGTCGCCCTGGTGACGCGCATCTACGACGAGTTCGGCTTCGACACCGTCAACGTCGGACCCCTCAGCGAGAGCTGGCGCGTCGAGCGCGACCAGCCCGCGTACGTCGTGCGTCAGAACCGCGAAGAGCTCGAGCAGAACCTGGCTCGCGCCGAGCGCTGACCCGCCCCCCTCACAAACGAACGAGCCCGGCCCCCGCATGTGCGGGGGCCGGGCTCGTCGTATCGGGAGTGGGGCTCAGAGAGCCGCGAGCGCCTGGTCCACGTCGGCGACCAGGTCGTCGACCGATTCGATGCCGACCGACAGGCGCACGATGGTCTCGGGCACCGCGAGTTCGGTGCCGCGGACGGAGGCGTGGGTCATGGCATCCGGGTAGTTCACGAGCGACTCCACCCCTCCCAGCGACTCGGCGAGGGTGAACAGGCGCGTCGACTCCGCGAAGCGGCGGGCGGCCGCGCCGTCGGCGAGCTCGAGCGACACGATGCCGCCGAACCCGCTCATCTGCCGCGCCGCCAGCTCGTGACCGGGGTGCGAGGGCAGACCCGGGTAGTAGACCTTCGCCACGCGGTCGTGGGCGAGCAGGTGCTCGGCCACCGCCTGCGCGTTCGAGCTGTGCCGCTGCATGCGCACCGCGAGCGTCTTGATGCCGCGCGTGGTGAGGTAGGCGTCGAAGGGACCCGACACCGCGCCCGCGGCGAACTGCAGGAACTTCACCTTCTCGGCGAGGTCGGCGTCGGCGAACGCGAGCGCTCCCCCGACGACGTCGCTGTGGCCGCCCAGGTACTTCGTCGCCGAGTGCACGACGACGTCGGCGCCGAGCGACAGCGGACGCTGCAGAGCCGGCGAGGCGAAGGTGTTGTCCACCACGACGACGGCACCCGCGGCGTGGCCGAGGGCGGCGAGGCCGGCGATGTCGGTGATGCGCAGCATCGGGTTGCTGGGCGTCTCGACCCAGACCATGCGCGGCGCACGCTCTTCGATCGCGGATGCCACGGCATCCAGATCGCTCATGTCGACCACGCGCAGCTTCACACCCCACGGGCCCAGGACGCGAGCCAGCAGACGATAGGTGCCGCCGTACACGTCGTTGCCGAGCAGCACCTCGTCACCGGGCTGGAGCGCGGCGCGCAGCAGCGCGTCCTCACCGGCCAGGCCCGAGGCGAACGACAACGCGCGCGCCCCGCCCTCGAGGGCGGCGATCTGCGTCTCGAGCGCGGTCCGCGTGGGATTGCCGCTGCGGCCGTACTCGTAGCCGCCGCGGAGCCCTCCGATGCCGTCCTGCGCGTACGTCGTCGAGACGTGGATCGGCGGGATGACCGCCCCCGTGCTCTCGTCGGGCTCTTGACCGGCGTGGACGGCGAGGCTGTCGAAGCCGCGGGCGGCGTCGTGGGTGCTCATGCGGGGTGCTCCTCGGAAGGGGTCGGAAGAAGGGATGCCACGGGTGCAACGTCGTAGCCGCGCTCGATCATCCAGTCGTCGTCGAAGATCTTGCTGAGGTAGCCGCGACCGTGGTCGGGCAGGACCACGACGACCACGGCATCGGCCGGCAGCTCCCGCGCGACACGCAGGGCACCGACGACCGCCATGCCGCTGGAGCCGCCGACGAGCAGCCCCTCTTCGCGAGCGAGGCGGCGGGTCATCGCGAACGACTCGGCGTCGGAGACGCGCTCGTAGCCGTCGACGAGGGTCGGGTCGAAGGCCGCGGGCCAGAAGTCCTCACCGACGCCCTCGACGTCGTAGCCGTGGATGTCGTCGCCCGAGTAGATCGAGCCCTCGGGGTCGACCCCGACGATGCGCACCGCCGACCCGGCGACCTCGCGGAGGTACCGGCCGGTGCCGGTGATCGTGCCGCCCGTGCCGACGCCGGCGACGAAGTGGGTCACCTTCCCCTCGGTGTCGCGCCAGATCTCGGGACCGGTGGTCTCGTAGTGGCTGCGCGGGCCGTTCGGGTTGGCGTACTGGTTGGGTTTGAAGGCGCCGGGGATCTCGCGAACGAGCCGGTCCGACACGCTGTAGTACGAGTTCGGATCGTGGGGCTCGACGTTCGTCGGTGTCACGACGACCTCGGCGCCGTAAGCCCGCAGCACCGCCCTCTTGTCCTCGGCGACCTTGTCGGGCACGACGAAGACGCAGCGGTACCCGCGCTGCTGCGCGATGAGGGCGAGGCCGACGCCGGTGTTGCCGCTGGTGGGCTCGACGATCACGCCCCCGGGCTGCAGCAGGCCGTCACGCTCGGCGGCGTCGACGATGTTCGCAGCGATGCGGTCTTTGGCCGAGCCGCCGGGGTTGAAGTACTCGATCTTCGCGACAACCGTGGCGGCGATGCCGTCGGTGACGCGGGAGAGACGGACGAGGGGGGTGTTGCCGACGAGGTCGGCGACGCTCTGGGCGTAACGCACGATGGAGTCCTGGAGGTTGGTGCGCCCGGGGCGGGCGCGGCTGACGGGGTCGTCGAAAAAGAACGCGGGGGCGTTCAGCGACAACAGCGACAGGTCAGCACGCCGTGAGCATACCCGAGGAGCTGGCGTCACGACACGGCGCCGAGAAACTCCTCGAAACTCTGGGCGGGGCGGCCGGTGACGCGTTCGACATCGCCCGAGACGGCGGCTTGGTCGCCGCTCGCGATCGACGTGTAGGTGCTCACCCACGCGTCGACCTGCCAGCGCGGGGCGCCGTAAGCGGCCCGCGAGGCGTACGCCTCTTCGACCGTCTCGTCGACGAAGCGCACGCGGTGGCCGCGGACCGCCGAGATCTTCTCGGCGACCTCGGTCATGGTCAACGCCTCGGGCCCCGTCAGGTCGTACGTCACGTCGGCGTGCGCGGCCGGATCGAGCAGAACCGCGACCGCCGTGGCGGCGACATCGGCGCGCGAGACGAGCGAACACCGCCCGTCGCCCGCGGGACCGCGGATGACGCCGTCGTCGCCGGCGAAGAGCTCCATCATGTCCATGTAGAAGTTGTCGCGCAGGAACGTCCAGCGCATCCCCGATCCGCGGATGATCTCCTCGGTGGCGGCGTGGTCGCGCCCCAGGGTGAAGACCGCGTCCGGGGCGGCGGCGAAGAACGAGGTGTAGACGATCGAGCGCACGCCCGCCTCCGCGGCGGCCTCGACGAAGGTGCGGTGGTGCTCGACGCGATCGGCGGTCTCCGACGCCGACACCATGAACAACGTGTCGACTCCCCGCAGGGCCGTGCGGGCGGCATCCGCGTCGGAATAGCGCGCGACGTGCACCTCGGCTCCCTCGAGCGACGGCGCACGGGACGCGTCGCGCACGACGAGACGCTGCGGGATGCCACGGGCGGCGAGGTCTCGTGCGACCCGACCCCCCACAGCTCCGGTGGATCCGGTGACGGCGATGACGGGCGGCGTGGACATTCGGCCTCCGGGGACGAGTGGGCGGTGCTTCCAGCGTAAGCCGGTTCGCCGCCCCCTCGGCCGAGAGACGCCTCAGGAGCGGGGTGCGACCAGTCGCGCCACGCGGACGCGGACCGAGGACGGGACCTCGTCGTCGCCCGCGCCCCGCGCCGCCGTCGCGACGGCGGCGGCCACGAGGGCCGCATCGTCGTCGGCGGACACGCCGATGCAGACGGTGATGGCGCGCGCGCCGCCGGCCTCTTCGACCTCGGCGAGTGAGCCCTCGACGTCGGCCACGTGCTCGATCGCACGGGCCACGACGGGGCGGGCCGAATAGCATTCCCGCACGCCCTCGACGGCGGTCACGGCGAGATCGATGCGCGGGGCGAGCTCCGCTGCGGAGATGGTCGTCATCGGTCTTCCCCCTCGTCGAGGTGCACGTCACCGACGGTGACGTCCACTCGTCCGACCCGAAGGTCGCCGTGTCGTTCGATGGCCGAGCGGATGCCGTCGCGCATCTCGTCGACCGCCGTGTTCATCGCGCGTCCGAAACGCACGCTGACGGTGACCCGCACATCGAGGGGAGCATCGGGTTCGGGCTGGTCGAGGCGCACTCGCCCCACCATCAGCCCCTCGATGCCGTCCCCGACCGTGCGGATCAGCTCGTACAGCGCGCCCTCGGTGACGACCAGCTCGGTCCCGTCGTCGGTGCGCGCGAGGGGGATGTCGCGGCCGGCTCGGAACTCGCGCATGACCTCGCGCATGATGTTGTCGTACCAGGACTCCGAGATCGGCTCGGCCGCCTGCTCCTCCACGATCTCGCGGGAGAGCCGTCCCATCCGCTCCATCGACGCCAGAATCGCCTGACACTCGGCGCTGCGCTCGATCGCCGGGATACGGGGGATGCGTCCGCGATCGAGGTACGCGGAGAGGTCTTCGAGGGAGTATCCCGACCCGCCGATGTCGTCGTTGGTCTCGCTCATTGGGGTCACCTCCACTCCTCCATGCGTTCCAGAACCGTTTTCCTCGCTCGCGCGAGGCGCCCGCGCACGGTGGCGGCGGACTCGCCCACTTCGACGGCGATCTCGTCGTAGCTGTGCCCACCGACCTCGCGCAGCACCCACACCACTCGGAGGTCCTCGGGCAACTCGCCCAGGATCTTCTTGAGCGCGTCCATCTGAGAAGATGCCACAACCGCGCGCTCCGGGTCATCGCGACCCGAAACCATCTCCTCGTCGATCTCTTCGGAGATCTTGCGCGAACGCAAGCGGTCGGTGGCCTTGCGCGACACGATGGTCGTCAGCCAGCTTCGCACCTTCTCGGGATCGGTGAGATCCGGAAGACGCCGCCACGCCGTGATGAGGGCCTCCTGCACGCAATCGTCGGCGTCGGCGCGCGAGCCCGTGAGCCTGGTCGCGAACGCGACGAGGAACGGCGCATGCCGACGCACCAGCACCCCGAAGGCGAGCTGGTCGCCGTCGGCCGCGCGCGACGCGAGGAAAGCGTCGGTGGCGGAGGTCAAAGAGGGCATCGAGGTTCCTGTCAGCAATCACTCAGGCTCGAATCGTGACGTTTCACGAACCGGGCTCGTCCACATAGCGAAACACCTCGGGGTCGGAACGCTCCGGGATCTTGACGAAAGGACCTTCCTCATGGCACAGAACTCCTCCCTCCCCACCGCGACCCGTACCGACGCCGGCAAGACCGTCATCGTCGACGCCGTCGTGGCCAAGGTCGCCGGCATCGCCGCGGCCGAGGTTCCCGGTGTCCACGCCCTCGGCGGCGGAGCAGCCCGCGTCATCGGCAACATCCGCCAGGCCGTCGGGGCGAAGGACTACGCGCAGGGCGTGAGCGTCGAGGTCGGCGAGACCGAGGTCGCCGCCGACATCGCGATCCAGGTGGAGTACCCCGAGCGGATCCAGAAGGTCGCGGCGAACGTGCGCTCGGCCGTGGAGAAGGCCATCACCGAGATCGTCGGCATGAAGGCCGTCGAGATCAACGTGACCGTCGTCGACGTCTTCATCCCGGGCGATGACGACGACGACGAAGAGGCGCGCGTCCACTGACGTCGCCCCGGCCCGCGGGACATGCTCCCGCGGGCCTTCGTCGTCGTCGCGGGTCGTCAACCCGCTCGATGGATGTCGGAGGCCGCCGCTATTGTCGGCTCATCCCCGATCCAGAAGGACACTCATGCGCATCGCCCTCACCGGTTCGTCCGGAAAGCTCGGCTCGGTCGTCGCCCGCGAGCTGCGTGCCGCCGGCCACGACGTCATCGGGCTCGACGTCCGCGGAGAACGCGGCCCGGGCTTCGTCCAGGTCGACCTCACCGACTACGGCCAGGTCATCGACGCCCTCACCGCCGTGAACGACCAGCACGACGGTTTCGAGGCCCTCGTGCATCTCGCGGCGATCCCGGCACCCGGCATCCGCTCCGACATCGCGACCTTCCACAACAACATGGCGAGCACCTTCAACGTCTTCTGGGCGGCGACACGTCTCGGCATCCAGAAGATCGTCTACGCGTCGAGCGAGACCGTCCTCGGTCTTCCTTTCGACGTGCCGCCCCCGTACATCCCGGTCGACGAGGAGTACGCACCGCGACCCGAGTCGGTCTACTCGCTCGTGAAGACGCTCGAAGAGCGCCTGGCGGTGGAGCTCGTGCGCTGGAACCCCGAGCTGTCGATCACCGCGCTGCGGTTCTCGAACGTGATGGTCCCCGAGGACTACGCGGAGTTCCCCTTCGACGACGACGCCCGCACCCGCAAGTGGAACCTGTGGGGCTACATCGATGCGCGTGATGGTGCGCAGGCCGTGGAACGCGCCCTCGAGACAGCGCCCGCGGGCTTCGACACCTTCATCATTGCGGCGGCCGACACGGTCATGACGCGCCCCAACGCCGAGCTGGTCGCCGAGGTGTTCCCCGGGGTCGCCACGCACGGCGACCTGGGTGAGAACACCACGCTGCTGTCGATCGACAAGGCCCGCCGCCTGCTCGGATTCGACCCGCAGCACTCCTGGCGCGACGCGCGCTGACACCCGGGATCCGGGTGCGACGGCACCCGGGTCCCCGCGCATGACAGACTCGCCGGATGGACGCCGACGCACAGACTCCCCCCGCTTCGCCGACGCCCGCGGCGGACGAGCCGGTCATCCCCCTCCCGAACGCGCGCGAGAAAGAGGTCAGTTTCGTGGCGCGCAGCGGGGCGGTGGTCACCCTCCGCCTCATCGACACGGGACGATTCGAGCTCAAGCTCGACACGCGGGGCGACTACACCGCCGTCCTCCTCCACGACGGAGAGAGCTTCGAGCTGCACCCCGCCCCCGGCGTCCACGCACTCGGGGGAACGGGCTTGACGGCGACCCAGATCTACGAGGGGTTCTGAGCGGCGACGCAAGCCCCACGGCCCGACCTTCGCGACGGGATTGACTGAGGTCCTCGATCCCCGGGAGGACCGCCGTGAGCCACGACGCCGACAGCTACGACATCGCCGTGATCGGAGCGGGCCCCGCGGGCACGGCCGCCGCCTTGCGAGCGGCGGAACTCGGTGCCTCCGTGGTCGTCCTCGAAGCCGGCCGCGTGGGCGGAACCTGCGTCAACACGGGTTGCGTTCCCACGCGGGTGCTCGCGAAGGCCGCGCGCCTCATGCGCGAGACGCGCTCCGCGGACGACTACGGCATCGTCGTGGACGAGCCCCGCGTCGACTGGTCGGCGGTGGTGTCGAGGGTGCACGAGCGAGTGGATGCCGTGCGCTCGATCAAGCGCGAGGCCGAGCGCTTCGCGCACGCCGGGGTGGCTCTGGTGCACGAGGGCCGGGCGCGCTTCGCCGACGACCACACGCTCGTGCTCGACAGCGGCCGCCGCATCCGTGCGGAGTCGATCCTGGTCTGCGTGGGCGGGCACTCCCGTCGCCTGCCGATCCCCGGAGCCGAGCTCGCCACCGTTCCCGAGGACGTGCTCACCCTGACCGAGCTGCCCCGCCGCGTCGCCGTCATCGGCGCCGGCAACACGGGCGCTCAGCTGGTGACGGTGTTCCGCTCCTTCGGCTCCGAGGTCACCCTGCTCGATGTCGCACCGCGCGTGCTCATGGCATCCGACGCCGCCATCTCCCGGGTGATCGCCGACTCCCTCTCGGAGCACGGCGTCGACGTGCGGACCGGGATCGAGACGGTCGAGCGCATCGATCGCGCCGCCGACGGATCGCTCACCCTGGTCTGGCGCGAGGAGGGCTCTTCTCGGAGCGTCGACGTCGACGTCGTCATCATGGCGACCGGGTGGCCCGCTGACGTCGAGGACCTCGGCCTCGAGAACGTCGGCGTCGAGGTGGAGCGCTCGGCCATCCCGGTCGATCGCTACTTCCGGACGATCGTTCCGCACATCCTCGCCGTCGGCGACGCGAACGGCCGCGACATGCTCGTCCAGGCGGCGCAGTTCGAGGGCGAAGCGGCGGCCGAGAACGCCGTTCTGGGCGCCAACCGGCGCACCCCGCACCACCTGCTGCCCGCGGGCGGGTTCACCGACCCCGACTACGCGGGCGTCGGCTTGACCGAAGAGCAGGCGCGAGACCGCGACCCCTCGTGCGTCGTGGCGACCGTCCGCTTCGCCGACCTCGACCGCGCGGTGATCGACGACCGCGAGCGCGGTTTCCTCATGCTCATCGCCGACCGTCGCCGCGAGTTGGTGCTGGGGGCGCACGCGGTGGGCGAGAACGCCGTCGAGGTCATCCAGTCGGTGACCACGGCGATGGCGGCCGGCATCGACGTGTCGACGCTCGCGGGAGTGCGTTTCGCGTACCCCACCTACAGTGCGGTCATCGGCAACGCGGCGCGCGCTCTGCTGCACGCGGACTCCCCCGCCCTGCTGGAGTGACACACTGAATCCGTGCCCGCCGATCCCGTGACGACCCCGCAGACCGCCGACGCCTCGGGTGCGACGGAAGACGCGCCCGCGCGTCGGGGTCGCCCGGGTTACGACCGCGAGGGACTGCTCGCCGTGGCCGTGCAGTTGTTCAACGAGCAGGGGTACGACGCCACCAGCGTCGCCGACCTCGCCAAACGCCTCGGGCTGACCAAGTCGGCGCTCTACCACCACTTCTCTTCGAAGGAGGAGCTGCTGGCGGTCGCCCTCGAGGCCGCACTCGGCGGTCTTGAGGCCGTCCTCGACGAGCCCGGCGCGCGCGAGGGCGCGGCGTCCGATCGCCTGCGCTTCGTGCTCACGGGGGCGACCGACGTGCTCGTCGCGCAGCTCCCCGCGGTGACCCTCCTGCTGCGGGTGCGGGGAAACGGCGCCGTCGAGCAGGCCGCGCTCGAGCGTCGCCGCGTCTTCGACCATCGCGTGACGAGCCTCGTCGCCGAAGCCCAGGCCGAGGGGAGCGTGCGCGACGACGTCGATGCCGCGGTCGCCGCCCGCCTGCTGTTCGGCATGATCAACTCCGTCGTCGAGTGGTACCGTCCCGGCGGCGGCGTCGACGGCGATCGTCTCGGAGCCGACATCGTGCGCATCGCCCTCGACGGCCTGCGCACCGCCTGACGGTCGTCGCGCGAAGAGGCGGCCCCGCGCCACGCGCAGGGCCGCCTCTCGGCATCCGGGATCACGCCCTCAGGTCGACGCCCTTCGTCTCTTTGATGAGCGAGACGGCGCCGAGCGAGATGAGCGCGGCGACGGCGATGTACAGACCGATGGTCCACGAGGCGCCGGTCGAGCGCAGCAGCGCCTCGGCGATCATCGGGGCGAAAGCTCCGCCCATGATCGCGCCGAGCGCGTAGCCGATCGAGACGCCCGAGTACCGCACGTTCGCGGGGAACATCTCGGCGTACAGCGCCGCCTGCGGTCCGTACGACAGGCCGAGGCCGAGCGTCATCACGAACAGCGCGACGAAGTACCAGACGATGTTCGCGGTGTCGATGAGGAACCACATCGGCACGGCCCACACGGCCAGCAGCAGGTAGCCGAGCTGGAAGGTCCGCACGCGGCCGAGACGGTCCGAGAGTCGGCCGCCCCAGAGGGTGAAGCCGAGCCAGCCGAAGGATGCCAGGGTCGTGGCCAGCAGCACGGTCGGGCGATCCATGCCCAGCGCCGAGACGGAGTAGGTCGCGAAGAACGCGATCAGCAGGTAGCCCGCGGCGTTGTTGCCGATGAAGACGAATGCCGTCAGGGCGACCTGGCGCCAGTTCTTGCGGAACAGCTGGCCGAGCGGAGCCGACGACTCCTTGCGGCGGCGCACGAGGTCTTCGAACACGGGGCTCTCCTCCACCGCGCGGCGGATGACGTATCCGACCACGATGAGCACGATCGAGAAGAGGAACGGCACGCGCCAGCCCCACGCGAGGAAGGCCTCGGCCGACATCGACGAGGTGAGGATCCACAGGGTCGCGGTGGCGAGGATCATGCCCACGGGCACACCGATCTGCGGGTACGCACCGAAATAGCCGCGGCGGTTCACCGGGGCGTGCTCGACCGAGAGCAGCGCCGCGCCGCCCCACTCGCCACCGGCCGAGAAGCCCTGCAGCACGCGCAGGAGGATGAGGAGGACGGGGGCTGCCACCCCGATCGCGGCGTACGTGGGCAGCACGCCGATGAGGGCCGTCGAGACACCCATCATGATGAGGGTGAGCACGAGCATCTTCTTACGGCCGAGGCGGTCGCCGAGCCAGCCGGCCACGACAGCGCCGAGCGGGCGGAAGAGGAACGAGATGCCGATCGTCGCGAACGACAGCACCTGCGCGATGGCGGGGTCCGTCTGGGCGAGGGGCGCGAGGAACAGCGGCGCGAGCACGAGCCCCGCCGCCTGGGCGTAGATGAAGAAGTCGTACCACTCGATCGAGGTGCCTACGAGGGTGCCGGCGAGAACGCGCCGTTCCTCTCGTTTCATCCCGGTGGCAGGGGCGGATGCCGAGGTCAGCGAGGCCATGAGAACTCCGTCGTTCTGTGGGGCAGGGTGTGAGGACTCGACCAGAATCTGTTACCGACCGAGCGTTCAGTAATAGTGTCAGAGGGACACGCCCCCGACAAGAGGGAGCCCGAAGGAGAACCCATGACGCCCTGGACCATCGTTCCCGGAGCCCTCGACGACCGGCTGGGCATCACCGTGACGGAACAGTCGGCCGACCGGGTCTGCGCGTGGATGCCCGTCGAGGGCAATACGCAGTCCCTCGGCCGCCTGCACGGTGGCGCGACGGCCGCGCTCTCCGAGGCCGTCGGCTCGTGGGCGGCCATGATCCACGCGTCGACCCTCGGCATGGTGTGCGTCGGCGTCGACCTGAACATCACGCACCATCGCGGGGCGACCGGGGGCCGCATCCACGCCACAGCCACACCCGCTCATCGCGGTCGCCGGCTGGCCACGTACGACGTCCGCGTGGTCGACGACCAGGACCGCCTCGTCGCGACGGCGCGGATCACGAATCTGCTGGTCGCCCCCGACTGAGCACCCCGGCGTCGTCTCGGGGGACTGCCCGTCTCTGCCATTCTGGATCGCATGACGAAGATCCGAGGGGTTGCGCCGCCCCCAAGCGGCGCAACCCCTCGCCCGTCGTCGTCAGACCCGAACATCGGACGACGGGCGTATGGGTGCCTTCTCGAAGCCGGAGTCGGCACCCACCCCCGCATATGTCGTGTCCGCCGAGCACCTTTCCTTACACACCGTCCGAAAATTCTTTTCTCGCCTTCCTCTGTAAGGTCCACGACCGCCCCGACACAGCCCCGGTACACGCACGAGGAAAGACAGCGGTGACGGACGACGCGGATTTCGTGGCGCTCTTCCGTGAGCACTACAACGCCGTTCGGCGATTCATCGAACGGCGCGTGTCGGACCGCGAGGCCGCGGACGACCTCACGATGGAATGCTTCGAGATCGCGTGGCGCAAGCGCGATCCGCGAGAGCCGTTCGGTTTGCCGTGGCTGTACCGCACGGCGCGGAACCTTATCGCGAACGAATACCGACGACGAGACCGAGAGGGGGCACTGTGGACGCACATCGAGGACCAGGTGCGCACCCTCTCGAACGCGTCGGAGGGCGAGATGATCGATCGACTCGTCGACGCGATCCGCGCACTCTCCGAGAAGGAGCGCGAGATCCTCTGGCTCACCTACTGGGAGGACCTCTCGGCCGCCGAGGTGGGTGTCGTCGTCGGGGCGAGCGCGGGGACCGTGTGGACGCGCCTGAATCGCGTCCGAGCCAAACTCCGCCCGCTCCTGTCCGACGGGCCCCTGCCCGCCGAGGAGGTGCTCGATGAACGACGATGACCTCGCGCGCGCGTTGCGCCGGCTGGATCCCGCGCAGACGCCCCTCGACGCACCGATCCCCCTCGCCGCCGAGCGACGGGCTCGCGATTTCGCGAGAACGGCTCCGCGAGCGCGCCGTCGACCCGTCTACGCCGCCTGGGGCTCGGCCGCCGCGGTCGTCGTCCTGGTCCTCGCGATCGTCACCGGAGTGCTCTGGATGCCGAGTTCCCCGGCATCCGCTCTCACTCCCCAACCGCTCGCGTTCACCTCGATCTCCGAGGACGCGTCGGAGGTGATCGCGCAGGCGCAGCAACGGTTGACGGACGGCTCCGGTCCCTCCTCCCCCGAGCGGCGATCGTTGTCGCTCGGCTGGTACTTCAGCGGCTCGCCCGACGAGGCCGAGGCGACGGTGTTCCGCCGTGAGTGGATCGACGTGCAGTGGAACGAGAACCTCTCCGGTTCGGTCGTGACCACCGCCGCCGAGGCCACCAACGCGGCGGGCGACACGGTGCCCGCGGGCGAGCCGACGCCGGGGACCGTGGTCGGCGACCTCCACTTCGTGCAGAACCAGTTCTCGCCGCTCTCCCCCACCGCCCCCGAGTCCACCGTCGAGGCGATGCGGGCTCTCGTGCTCACCTCGACCGGCGCCGGGGACCAGCTGACGGCGGGCGACGCGATGCTCGGCGCCCGGGCGCTTCTGGGCGAGTGGACGCTCACCGGTCCGCAGCAGGCGGCCCTGCTCGAGGTGGTCGCGCAGGCTCCGGGTCTGCGGGTCGTCGGGTCGGCGTTCGATCGGCTGGGTCGTCCGGTGGTCGGTCTCGCCGCGGTGCCGTCCGGGCTGACCACCTCCGAGGCGACGCTGCTGCTCTCGGCCGACACCGGGCGCATCGTCGGCTTCGAGTCCGAACTGCTCGCCGACAATCCGAACCTCAAACTCCCGGCCGGTTCGATCACTGACTACACCCTCTGGGACGTCTCCGACAGAAAGGCGGACTCCGAATGACCACGACCGACGATCTGCACCCCGACATCGCCGCGGCTCTCGCCGAGATCCCCGGCGGGGTGGTCATCGACTCGCATCACGCGGAGTGGCCCGAGCTCGGCATGACCATGGACGTCCCGTCCGAGCACGAGCGGGCGGTCGGAAGCTGCGCCGACGGCAACGTCTGCGCCTTCAGCGGATCGAGCCTCTCGGGGACGCGGGTGTCGTTCTCGTACTGCGGCACCTACTCGCCCGGCATCACCGTGCGCTCGATCGCCAACGCGCGATCCGCGGGGTACGTACAGGCCCGGTCCTCGTCGGGATCGGTCCTCGCCACCGCGATCGCCACGTCGTGGGCGAACGTCTCGGGCACGGTCGCCACGCTGAACTGCGTCCCCTGAGCCCGGCTCAGCGCCAGGGACGTTCCGAGCGCCGACGCCAGTAGTCGACGGGGTCCGTGGCGAGGTCCGCCGGGGCGGCGACCGGGTGCGCGCTCGCGCCGCGGCGCAGGTGCGTGGTCGTGGTGGCGCCGCTGAGCACGACGTCGGCCCACGGCTGCGCCAGCGCGGCGCCGAGCGAGAAGACGTCCACGGGCAGGCCGGATGCCGATTCCTCGAGGCGACTCCCGGGTTCGGCGTGGGCGAGCTCGCCGTTGGCGAGGACTTCTTTGACCACGACCGTCCAACCGGCGTCGTGGGCGGTCTGCACCGCCGGAGCCACGGAGGGCTCGAGCAGATTCCAGGTGGACTGCACGACCGAGAACGGCGAATCCGCAAGAGCGAGGGCGGCCCGGATGACGGCCGCCTGGTGCGGTCCACTCGTGGACAGTCCGACCCGCACCCCGTCCGCGCGCAGACGGCGGAGTCTGCCCAGTAACTCCTCTTCGCCGAGGGCGGAACTCTCCGGGGTCACGGAGTGGACCAGGTAGTAGTCCGGAGCGGAGCCGAGCGCCGCGAGCGTCTCGGGCCACTGCCTGTCGAACATGGCCGCCGAGTGCTCTTTGCGCTCGTGCACGGCGGCATCCATCCTCCATCCGCCGACGTACTCGTAGCCCCACTTCGACCCGATCGTCAACTCGGCGCGGCGCTCGGGGTGTACGTCGAGCCACGACCCGAGGAACTCCTCGGCCCGGCCGTAGGAGCGGGCGGCATCGACGTACCGGATGCCGAGTGCCCAGGCCTCGTCGAGCAGCTCGTGCGCGCGCTCGCGCAGGGCCTCGACCGAGCGCTCGGCGGGGTCGCCCAGGTCGCTGTCTCGCGCGGTCGTGATGTAGGCGGGGCGGCCGACGGCGGCGAGACCCAGACCCAGCCGGGCGGAGGTGGCGTGCATCCCTCGACGCTAGCGTCCCCGCGTGCGGGGCGCGTCAGCCGTTCCGGTGCCGACGCACCTCGATCGCACTCAGCAGGATGGCCGAGCCCGAGAAGACCACCGACACCGCGAGCGCAAGGGTGAGAGCGTCGGCGAACGTCGCCGGATCTTTCGCCGGGGAGCCCGCTCCCGCGGAGCCCGCCGCACCCGCGACCGCCAGCACGAAGGCCGTGCCGAGGACGGTCTGACCGATCGAGGACCCCACCCGCTGAGCCGTCTGGACCACTCCGCCGGCGACGCCGCCCCGCCGGGGATCGACGTCGGCCAGGGTCAACGTCTGGTTCGGCGTGACGATCGCGCCGCCCGCGATGCCGAGGACGAACAGGGGAACGCACAGGCGCAGGATGACCCCCGCCGGGTCCGTCGCCTCGGCCCCGACCTGAACCAGCAGTCCGAGGACGATCGTGACGCTCGTGAAAACCGCGACGGCACCGACCAGAAGCGGTCGCCCCACCCGTGAGACGAAACGCCCCGCGACCGGAGCCCCGACGACGGAGCCGATCGCGTACGCCGTGACGCCGAGGCCGGACTGCAGCGCGGTGAAGCCGAGACCGTTCTGGTAGTAGAGCGCGAGCACCAGCGGGATTCCGGTGTTGCTGCAGAAGAAGACGACCGCGAAGACGACACCCGTGACGAAGGACCGGACGCGGAACAGGCGCAGATCGAGAAGGGGCCCGGCATCCGCCTTCGTCAAACGCGCCTCGTGACGCACGAGCGCGAAGAGGAAGCCCGCGGCGGGAAGGAGCAAGAGAAGCGTGAGCGGGCCGCCGCTCTGCCCCGTCTCGACGATCGGGAACAGCAGGCACAGCACGCCCGCACCGAGAAGCATCGCGCCGAGCACGTCGACGCGCCGACCGGATGCCGTGGAGGACGGCTCGTCGGCCGGGACCCAGCGCCGAGCGAGCAGAACCGCGGCGATCCCGACCGGCACGTTGATGAAGAACACCAGACGCCATCCGATCTCGGGCCCTCCCGCCGCGATCAGGAGACCCGCGATGACCGGGCCGAGGGCGGTTCCCGCACCGACCGTCAGCCCCAGCCGGCCGAAGGCGCGCCCCCGTTCCCACGCGGGGAACGCGTTCTGGATGAAGCCCGAGACCTGCGGCCCCATCATTCCGCCGAAGAGCCCTTGGACGACGCGCGCCGCGATCAGCAGGCCCGCGTTCGGGGCGAGGCCCACGGCCGCACTCGCGATGACGAACCCGAGGACGGCGATCGTGAAGATGCGCCGCCGCCCACGCTGATCGCCCAATCTCCCACCGATGACCGGGACGAGCGCGAAGGCTAGCACGTACCCCGTCACGATCCACTGCAGCTCGCTCGCGCCCGCTCCGGTGGAGCGCCCGATCGACGGCAGCGCCACGTTCGTCACGCTGACGTCGAGGAGGGCGGCGAACTGCCCCATCAGCATCACCGAGAGAGCGCGCCAGCGGCGCGGGTCGGGAGCGGGGGCGGATGCCGTCATGCGGTGCCCACTGTCGGACCGGGGTCCGCAGCGGCACGGGAGATCGGCATGGGCCGAGCCTATGCCTGCGGTGGAGGGCCGGGGCCGCTGACGCGGGGGAACACGTCGGACGGGATGCGGGTTGACCCCGGGGACGGATGACGAGCGGGACGGCCATGACCTACAGAGACCCTTACGACGACGGCGCGCAACCGATCTGCCCCTCGTGCGGTGTGACGATGCACCCGCTGCTCGAACAGGGCGGCGGCGCCGACGAGTGCCGCGAGTGCGGGTTCCAGCTGGAGTGGTCCACCCCGGGGCATGTCCGCGACGAAGACGACGATCGGCCTCGCGACCGCTGGGCCGAGGAGTCCTAGCCGAGCGACGCGGCCGGTCACCAGAACAGGGTGGGCGACGAGAACAGGTCGACTCCGCGCGGATCGTCCTGTTCCCCGCGCATCGCCTGTTCTCGTGACACGGATGCCGCGGCGGCGGGCTCAGCGCTCGAGCACCACCGCGAGGCCCTGACCCACGCCGATGCAGATCGCCGCGACCGCGACGCCGCCGCCGCGGCGTTTCAGCTCGTGGGCCGCGCGCGCGATGATGCGTCCGCCCGAGGCGCCGAGGGGGTGGCCGATCGCGATCGCCCCGCCGTTCTCGTTGAGGCGGGCGGGGTCGAGCTCGGTCCACAGCTTCGCGCACGCGAGCGTCTGCGACGCGAACGCCTCGTTGAGCTCGACGAAGGTCACGTCGGCCCACGTCTTCCCGGCGCGCGCGAGGGCGCGGTTCGCCGCCTCGACGGGGGCCACACCGAACACGTCGGGGTCGTTGCCGAACGCGGCCCGGCCGGCGATGCGGGCCAGGGGCTCGGCATCCATCGCCCCTTCCGCGCCCAACAGCACGGCCGAGGCGCCATCGTTGATGGGCGAGGAGTTGCCCGCGGTGACCGATCCGCCCTGACGGAAGGCCGGGCGCAGACCCGCGAGCACCTCGGCGGTGGAGTCGTCGCGGATGCCTTCGTCGCGCGCGAGCGCGTGACCCTCGACCTGCACGATCTCGTCGTCGAAGCGTCCCTCGGCCCACGCCGCTGCGGCGAGGCGGTGGCTGCGGGCGGCGAAGGCGTCCTGCTCCTCGCGCGAGATGTCGTAGAGCTCGGCCAGCTTCTCGGCGCTCTCGCCGTTCGAGATCGTCCAGTCCTTCCGCAGCCGCGGGTTTGTCATGCGCCAGCCGATCGAGGTGTTCCACATCGTCTGGGTGGCGGCGGGGAAGGGCCGCGGACTCTTCTCGACCACGAACGGGGCCCGCGTCATCGATTCGACGCCGCCCGCGAGGATCACGTCGGCATCTCCGGCTTCGATCGCGCGCGAGCCCTGGATCACGGCATCCAGCGACGATCCGCACAGGCGGTTGATGGTCGTTCCGGGCACCGACGAGGGGAAGCCCGCGAGTAGCGCACCGAAGCGCGCGACGTTGCGGTTGTCTTCGCCGGCCTGGTTCGCGTCGCCGAAGATCACGTCTTCGATGCGCGCGGGGTCGATCCCGGTGCGTTCGACGACGGATGCCATGACCGTGGCGGCCAGGTCGTCGGGGCGCACGTCGGCGAAGGCCTTGGCGTGGCGGGCGAAGGGGGTGCGGACGGCGTCGTAGACGAACGAAGCGGGCATGGTCAGCTCTCCTGGTCGAGAAGGGTCAGACCGAGAAGCGCCTCGATCTCGGCGTGGGTGTTGTCGCCGAACAGCTCGCGCACGCGAAAGCCGTCGAGGGTGACGTCGAAGACGCCGTGATCGGTGTAGACCCGCGAGACGCAGCCGACCCCGGTCAGCGGGTAGCTGCAGGCCGCGACGAGCTTGGGCTCGCCGCCCTTGGTGAGCAGGTCGGTCATGACGTAGACGTCCTTCGCGCCGATGGCGAGGTCCATCGCCCCACCCACGGCCGGGATCGCGCCGGGCTCGCCGGTCGACCAGTTGGCGAGGTCACCGCCGGCCGACACCTGGAACGCGCCCAGCACGCACACGTCGAGGTGGCCGCCGCGCATCATGGCGAACGAGTCGGCGTGGTGGAAGTACGCGGCTCCGGCGAGCGCGGTGACGGGCTGCTTTCCCGCGTTGATGAGATCGGGGTCGACCCGGCCGCGCTCGGGGGCCGGGCCCATGCCGAGCATGCCGTTCTCGGTGTGCAGCACGATCTCGAGCCCGGCGGGCAGGTAGTCGGCGACCAGGGTCGGCGCGCCGATGCCGAGGTTCACGACGGCTCCCTCGGGGATGTCGGATGCCACGCGAGCGGCGAGATCGCGCCGCGAGATGCGAGTGGTCATTTCTCCTCCTCGGATGCCAGGGCCCGGCCCTCGATGTCGACGCCGCCGACGAAGACGCCGTCGCGCAGCCACCGTCGCTCCCCCACGGCGACGACGCGATCGACGTAGATCCCCGGCGTCACGACGGACTCGGGGTCGAGGGATCCGAGTTCGACGACCTCGTCGACCTGGACGATGGTGGTCGCCGCGGCGGCGGCCATGATGGGTCCGAAGTTGCGCGCCGTCTCGCGGTAGACGAGGTTGCCCCAGCGGTCGGCGGCGCGGGCGCTGATCAGCGCGGCATCCGCGTGGATGGGGTATTCGAGCACGTAGTCGCGGTCGTCGATGCGCCGCGTCTCCTTGCCCTCGGCGAGCTGCGTCCCGAAGCCGGTGGGGGTGAAGAACCCACCGATGCCGGCACCCGCGGCGCGGATGCGCTCGGCGAGGTTCCCCTGCGGCACGAGTTCGAGCTCGACCTTGCCGTCGCGGAAGAGCCCGTCGAACACCCACGAGTCGCTCTGGCGCGGGAACGAGCAGATCATCTTGCTCACCTGACCTGCGGCCAGGAGGGCCGCGAGCCCGGTGTCGCCGTTGCCGGCGTTGTTGTTGACGACGGTGAGATCGCCGGCGCCGTGCGCGATGAGCGCGTCGATCAGCTCGACGGGCTGACCCGCGCGGCCGAAACCGCCGATCATCACGGTCGCCCCGTCGGCGATCCCTGCGACGGCCGACGCGAGGTCGGGGACGGTCTTGTCGATCATGCGGAGCATCCTCGCTTGTTCGCTGTGCGTACACACGTACGTTATGCGAACAGGATACGCCGATCACCGCGGGCACGGCAAGGCCCCGCCCGCCGCACGAGCGGGGCTTCTCGACGATTCAGACCAGGCGGAGGTCCGCGTCGATCTCGGCCGCGGCGGCCCGCAACGCCGGCAGGCACTGCTCGCGCCATTCGTCCGCGTCACCGCGAGAGCTGGCCGAGATGTTCACCGCCGCGACCACCGCGCCCGAGCGATCGTGAAGGGGCGCCGCGAGAGACCGCAGCCCCTCTTCGAGCTCGCCGTCCACGAGAGCCCACCCCTGAGCACGCACCGCCTCGAGCTCCGCGACGATCGCATCGACGTCCGTGCGCGTGCGCGGGGTAAGGGACGCGGGGTGCGACGCGGCCACGATCTGTCGCGCGTCCGCTTCGGCGAGGGCCGCGAGCAGCACCCGCCCCATGCTGGTGGCGTACGCGGGAAAGCGCGTGCCGATCGTGATCCCGACGCTCATGATCCGTCGCGTGGGAACGCGAGCGACGTAGACGATGTCGGCACCGTCGAGCACGGCCGACGAGACGCTCTCCCCCACCTCGCGCGACAGGCGCTCGAGGTGCGGCTGAGCCAGCGCCGGCAGCGACAGCGCGGAGAGATAGCTGAAACCGAGCTCGAGGACGCGCGGCGTGAGCGAGAAGACCCGACCGTCGGCACGTACGTAGCCAAGAGTCTCGAGCGTTTGGAGGAAGCGGCGGGCGGCGGCACGGGTCAGATCGGCGCGACGGGCGACGTCGCTGAGCGTCAGCGCCGGATTCTCGGCGTCGAATGCCCGGATCACCTCGAGACCGCGAGCGAGGGATTGGACGAACTCTCCCGAATCACTCACGCGGCTCACCCTATCGGGGCGCGAGGAGTCCGCCGCGCGCCCCTCGCGGCGACAAAACGAAAGCCGCCCCGGAGGACGGCTTCGCGAAGAATCTGTAGCGGGAGCGGGGCTTGAACCCGCGACCTCACGATTATGAGTCGTGCGCTCTCACCAACTGAGCTACCCCGCCGCACGGCATCCAGGATTCAGATGAGGATGCCTTGAGCCCCGAGTCAGGATTGAACTGACGACCCCTTCCTTACCATGGAAGTGCTCTGCCACTGAGCTATCGGGGCGTACCCGGATCGCTCCGGGCAACTAGAAGAGAATATCAGACCTCGACACTCTCTTACGAATCGAGGGTCAGCCGCCGGCGTGCTGGCGCAGCCACGCGATCGGGTCGATCGGGGTCGTGCCGTTCTGCAGGATCTCGACGTGCGTGTGCGCGCCGAACGAGCGACCGGTGTTGCCGGTGCGTCCGAGGAACTGTCCGACGTGGACCTTCTCGCCCGGGGTGACCTGGAGCGAGCCGTACTGCATGTGTCCGTAGCGGCTCGAGACGAGCTGGCCGTCGATCACGTGGTCGATCAGCACGGTCACACCGAAGGCGCCGCCCTGCTCGGTCGCGATGCGGACGGTGCCGTCGGCGATCGCCTGGACGGGTGCGCCCTCACCGGGGACGAAGTCCGCACCCTCGTGGAAGCCGCCGTCGCGCATGCCGAAGCCGTACGAGATCGACACGCCGACCGCGAAGGGCCACTGGATGGGCGCCGTCGGGTCGTTGACGTAGAAGTTCGTGGGGTACTTGATGCCCGAGTCGACGGCCATCTTGGAGTACGTGGTGGCGCTGTAGCCGTCGGCGCGGTCGACGACCGCGGCCTGCGACTGAGCGGGCGCGACGTAGGCCTGGATCGCTCCGTCGGCCGAGGCGACGTCCCCGCCGACCGCGAGACGGGTCGTCGCGGTGTCGGCCGCGGGGGCGGTGATGCTGTCGGTGCCGCTCGCCGAGGCGATCGCGCTCACGGGCATTGTCATGCCGACCGTGAGGAGTCCGACGACGCCCATGACGCCGACCGAGAAGGACGTCGCCGCGATGCGGCGGACGTTGCGGCGAGTGCGGGGAGCGGCTGCTGCGGGCAGGCCCTCCGAGACGGGCTCAGGAGCCGGGGTGACCGGCGCCGCCTGCTGCGTGGGCGTCTCGCCGGTGAAGGAGAACAGGCGCGCGGCGTTCGCGAACTCGTCCGCGGCCGTCTCGTCGGCGGTGTCCGGCCGCTCGATGGCGGGCTGCTCGACGACGGTCTTCGTCATCTGGCGCGCGACGGGCTCGGACACCGGCTCAGCGACCGGCTCGGACACGACGGGGGTCTCGTCGACCGTGGAGTCGAGGATGACCGACGCCTGGGGGCGACGACGCGCGCGGCGGCTGGCGGGAAGGGTGATGGGCGAGGTCGGCAGCGACACCGGGGTGGTCGCGACGGCGCCGTCCGCGCTCTGCAGAATCACGGCGACGTCGTCGGAACGACGCTGCTCATCGACGACGGTGACCTCGAGGGCGTCGGAGGACGCGGCATCCGGGGTCTGCTCGGCGGGAATCGCGGCGGTGTCGCGCGACGGCAGGGTCGGCTCGATGGTCGCGGCGATGACGGTCTCGACGACCGCGGCGGCGACGCTCTCGATCAGCTCGGGCTGAGAGGCGGCCTCGGCGTCGACCGGGGCGGGGTCGGCGGCCTTGGGTGCCGACGCGGGGGCGTCGAGCGTGGCGACGGGGGTCTCGCTCGCGGAGCGACGGCGCATCTCGGCTCGGGTCAGCCGGGGGGTCGTCTCGGGAGCGGGCGTGGGGAGGGGGCGACGAGACCGCCGGGTGGCGGCGGGCTCAGTCTCAGAGGCTTCTGACGGCAACGCGGAAGGGCTCTCGTGTCGTGTCGCGAAAAGCGACGGCTTCGGGCTGGGGGGGCTTGGCCATCTCCGCAGGTTCGGGTTGCGAAAGATAACGAACTGGTAAACACCCTACCTCGGCTGGTCTGGGAATGCCATGAGCAGACGCTCTGTCAGCGCTCGTAGTCCAGCAGCGGCTCGAGACGGCTGTAGAAGTCCGGTCCCGCGGCGATGACCATGCCGTTTCCGGGCCGGCCTCCGGGGGCGCCTCCGATGGCGCCGCCCGCCTCCGCCACCAGGAGCGCGCCGGCGGCGTGATCCCACGGCTGCGTCCCGCGCTCGTAGTACGCGTCGACGCGTCCGGCGGCCACCGAGGCCAGGTCGAGGGAGGCCGCGCCGATACGGCGCACATCCCGGGCGATCGGCATGACGCGGGCGAGCTGCGCAAGAGCCGGGCCGTGCGTCTCGGGGTTGTACCCGAAACCGGTCGCGACGAGGCCTCCGGCGGGCCCCACCTCGCTGACCGCGAGGCGCTGGTCGCCGAGCCAGGCTCCCCCGCCGCGCGAGGCCCGGAAGAGCTCGCTGGTCACGGGGTTGAACACGGCCCCGGCGAGCGCGGTCCACGCCGCGGTCTCGGCAGTCCCCTCGACGGCGGCGATGCTCACGGCCCACGCCGGGATCCCGTACGCGTAGTTGACGGTGCCGTCGATCGGGTCGACGACCCACGTGATGCCGCTCGTTCCCTCTTCGGCCCCGGACTCCTCGCCGAAGAAGCCGTCGTCGGGCCGCTCGCGCGCGAGCTCGGCGCGGATGAAGGCCTCGACCTCCCGGTCGGCGGCGGTGACGATGTCGGCGGCGGCCGACTTGGTGGCGGCGACGGTCACCCCCTCCCGGCGCCGACGGTGGGCCAGTTCCCCGGCTTCGCGAGCGATACGCGTGGCGATCTCGAGCAGGTCGGCTGCGGAAGTCATGGCATCCAGGCTACGTGCGCCACCCCCTGCGACGAATTCGTCCCCGTGGTTAGCGTGGGGCCATGACCGCTTCGGATTCTCGCCGGTACGACGTCGTCATCGTGGGGGGCGGGCACAACGCCCTCGTCTCCGCGGCCTATCTCGCCCGGGCAGGGCGACGCGTGGTGGTGATCGAGAGATCGGATGCCGTGGGCGGCGCCGCCGTGTCGGAGCGCCCGTGGGCGGGGGTCGATGCTCGACTGTCGCGCTACTCGTACCTCGTGAGCCTGCTGCCGCAGCAGATCATCGACGATCTGGGGCTCCGCCTCGAGCTGCGTCGTCGACGCTATTCCTCCTACACGCCCGACCCGACCGATCCCACCCGCGGCATCCTGGTCGACACCCACGATGCCGAGGCGACCGCCGCCTCGTTCGCGCGCACGACCGGCGACGCCGCTGAGGCCGAACGCTTCGCGGCGTTCGGCGACCGGCTCGCCCCGGTGGCGAGGGCCGTCTTCCCCACGATGACCGAGCCGTTGCCCACCGCTGACGAGGTGCGCGAGCGCGTGGGCGACGACGAGCTGTGGGATGCCCTGACGACGCGCCCCCTGGGGGATCTGCTGCGCTCCTCGTTCGACAGCGACCTGGTGCGGGGCATCGCGCTCACCGACGGCCTCATCGGCACGTTCGCGTCGTCCGACGACCCCTCCCTCGCCCAGAACCGCTGCTTCCTCTACCACGTGATCGGCGGCGGAACCGGGGACTGGGACGTCCCGGTGGGCGGCATGGGCGCCGTCACGGCCGAGCTCGAGCGCGCGGCCCGCGAAGCGGGGGCCGAGATCGTCACGGGGGTCGAGGTCGTCTCGATCTCACCCGACGGCGACGTGCACACCATGACCGACCGCTCCGAGGTCTTCCACGGGGACCTCGTGCTCAGCGGTGTCGGCCGCGCCGTACTCGATCGGCTACTCGCCGCGGGCGGAGCCGCGACGACGGGCGCCGACGAGCCCGAGGGGGCGCAGGTCAAGGTCAACATGCTGCTCTCGCGTCTGCCCCGTCTGCGGGACGAGTCGGTGACCCCCCAGGCCGCGTTCTCGGGCACGTTCCACGTCAACCAGACGATGACCCAGTTGGATGCCGCCCACGCGGCGGCATCCGGAGGGCTCATCCCCGAGCCGCTCCCGGTCGAGATCTCCTGTCACTCGCTCACCGATCCGTCGATCCTCGGCGACGAACTGCGGGCATCGGGCGCGCAGACGCTCACGATGTTCGGCCTGCAGGTTCCGCATCGCCTGATCGACGACACGGATGCCGTGGCCGCCGGTGCCCGCCTGCTCGCGGCCGCGCAGGCCTCGCTCGATTCCGTCCTCGCCGAGCCCCTGCGCGACTGCATCCTGCGGGCACCCGACGGTCGCTTGTGCATCGAGGCCCGGACGACACGCGATCTCGAGGAATCGCTGAACATGATCGGCGGCGACATCTTCCACGGCGCGCTGTCGTGGCCCTGGCTCTCGGCACCGGCCGACTCCCCCGCCGACCGCTGGGGCGTGGCGACCCCGCACGCGCGCGTGCTGCTGTGCGGCTCGAGCGCCCAGCGCGGCGGGGCGGTCAGCGGCATCGGCGGCCAGAACGCGGCGATGGCGGCGCTGGAGATCCTCGGGCGGTAGCGGGCGTCAATCGCAAGGATCGTCGCGACGCGTCAGCAGGCGGATCATGGTCTGCACGGCATCCATCAGGACGACCGTCGACGGACCCGCGTAGCCGAAGACGATGCCCGCGGGGAGGTCAGTCGAAGCGCCGGGAACCCCGTACGAGGTCAGAGGGGCCACGCGGACGTCCGCCTCCGCGAGCCGGTCGACCACGTCCTGCTCGGTCCCGGCCCCGGCCGCGGGGAGCAGGACCACGGCGTGCAGCCCACCGTCGGTCGCGGTGAGCTCCACCCCCTCGATCTCGGCGAACGCTTCGAGCAGCAGGCGGCGGCGGTGGCGATAGTCGCGACGGCGACGGGCGGTGTGCCGTGCGAGCGCGCCCTCGCCGAGGTACAGGGCAAGCGCGCGCTGCTGCACCTGCGACACCGGCGGGTCGAGGTCGGCCCGAGCCGCGACGAGGCGATCGCGCAGCTCCCCGGTGGCGACGATCCACCCGCTCCGCAACGCCGGGCTGAGGACCTTCGACAGGGTGCCGATCATGACGACCCGCGCGGGATCGAGCAGGTGAAGCGGGGGCAACGGTGCCCGCCCGTGGGGGAACTCGCTGTCGTAGTCGTCTTCGACGATCACCGCGCCGGTGCGCGCGGCCCAGGCGAGCAGTCGCGCGCGGGCAGCGGCATCCAACCGTGTTCCGAGGGGGTAGTGATGGTGAGGAGTGACGACGAGGGCGTCCAGATCGGCGCGGGCCTCGACGGCGTCGAGATCGAGACCGTCGTCGAGGCGCACCGGGAACGGCACCGCCTCGACCCCCAGCCGGTGCAGGACCCGACGAACGCGCGGGTATCCCGGGTTCTCGATGCCCACGCGGAGGGGGCGACCGACGTTCCGGGGCGTGAGCGCGAGCAGCGTCAGCAGCACCGCATCGCTCGTCCCCGCGGTCACGATGACCTCGTCGGGAACCACGTCGAGCCCGCGGGTGCGTCCGAGATGCCGGGCGATCTGGTCGCGCAGAAGCGGATCGCCCCGCACGTCGTCGACATCGGATGCCGGATCGACGCCTCCCGCCCGCCGCCACGCCGAGCGCCAGGCGGCGTCGGCGATGCCCGCGGTGTGCGGACGCCCGGGGCGCAGGTCGACGAGGGTGGGAGTCGTCGCCGGCGAGGGCCGGGAGCCCCTCTGGACCGGGCCGGTCGACGAGCCGACGACCTCGGCGACGACGGTCGCGCTCCCGGCGCGCGTCACCAGGTAGCCCTCCCCCGCGAGGATCTCGTAGGCGGCCACCGCCGTCCCCCGCGCGATCCCGAGATCGGCGGCGAGCACGCGCGTCGAGGGGACCGGCTCTCCCCCACCGGTGCGTCCGGACAGGATCGCCGCGCGCAGGTTGTGCGCGAGTTGCTCGTGCAGGGGCACCGACGATTCGCGATCCAGGATGCCGGCGGAGATCATGTCTCGGATTCTGTCACTGGTCCACGAGAATGCGGGAAAAGCGGACTATGACCTGGACCACGAACTCGCGTGGACTGAACCCATGACCGACCTGCCCCTGACCACCCTGACGCGCGTCCGCCGCGGCGCCCACCATCAGCGCACCGACCGCGCGGCCCTGTACGACGTGATCGACACGGCCCTGTACGCCACCCTCGCGATCGTCCGCGACGACCGCCCGGTCGCCCTTCCGGTGGGCATCGGTCGCGACGGCGACGACCTCCTCGTGCACGGCTCGACCGGCAGCGATTTCTTCCGCCGCATCGCCGCCGGAGCCCCGGTGAGCCTGACGATCACGCACCTGATGGGCCTGAAGTACGCTCGTTCGCTCTTCGACAGCTCGATGCGCTACCGCTGCGCGGTCGTGCACGCGGTGGCATCCGTCGTCCCTCCCGAAGAGAAGGAAGCGGCTCTACTCACCCTGTCGGAGCACCTCATGCCGGGGCGCAGCGAAGACGTGCGACCCATGACCGCGCGCGAGATCGCGGCGACCATGGTGCTGCGCATCCCGCTGGCCCAGGCGAGCGTGAAGGACAACGCCGGCTCTCTCGTCGAGGTCGACGACGACGGGGAGGACCGCTCCGTCTGGGCCGGGATGCTGCCGTTGCGGGTCGTCGCCGGCGACCCCGTCACCTCGCCGCAGACGATGGCGGGAACGCCGGTGCCGGAGTCGGTTCGCCGGGCCGCGCGCCGCGTCGAGGCCTCGGGCACGGCCTGAAACCCGACACGGCTCCTGCAATCCGCCCCGCCTGCCGGAACGAGCGCCTCACCCGCGCCCTTGTGCAGGAGTTGTGCGCACCCGCGAGCGTGCAGACCCGCCGCTCCCGCGGGAAGACCCACCGGCTCGCGGCAGAACTCCTGCGTTGCGTCCCGCGAGGCTCCGCGACGCGCCCCGATCCGCGTTCCCGCGGGAGGTGTGGTCAGCGGGGTGCCGTGACTCCCGCACATCGGCGGGACGACGAAGGGCGGGGCCGTCACACGACGGCCCCGCCCTTCTCCGTTCTCAGCCGACCAGCGGCGGCACCTCGTACCGTCGCGGGGTGCCGAAGCGATGCGCCGTGATCGAGACGGCCTGCTCGCGCAGGAACGGCAGCAGTTCGACGTGCCCGGCACGGGTGACCTCGCCCGCGTACACGGCCACCGAGGGCGAACCGTTCGTCGCCTCGGCCACCGCAACGGGCGACCCGCCGAGCAGGCGAATGCGGCCGCCGGTGCGGGCGAGGCGCGCCGCGCGGCGACCCCAGTCCGCGCCGTCTTCGACCGATGCCCGAACTCCCACGCCCTCGAGCCAGGCGCGCACGGCGGGCGAGAGCTCGCGCGCCGTGCTGACCGTCACCGTCGAGCGGGCGCGGACGCCCGCCGCGACCACGCGCACCAGCGCGGCCTCGGAGGCGTCTTCGAGGCGCACGGTCACGGGCACCGCGGCGTAGCGCAGCACGTTCTGCTCCGACTCCAGGCCGGTCACGTCGCGGGCCAGCGCGAACTCCTCGGCCCACGCGGCGGCGTCGCTCGAGAGGGCGGATGCCACCCACTCGCGGTCGGCGGCGGGCACGGCGGCCAGCGCCGGGGCGGCGAGGGCGTCGGGCGTGCGGGGCGCCGAGGTCTCGGCATCCGCCCACTCTCCGAACCCGAAGAGGTAGTGCGGTCCGCCGGCCTTGGTGCCCGCGCCGACGGCCGACTTCTTCCACCCTCCGAACGGCTGGCGCTGCACGATCGCGCCGGTGGTGCCGCGGTTGACGTAGACGTTTCCGGCCTCGATGCGCGAGAGCCACTGCTGGATCTCGGCCTCGTCGAGCGCGTGCAGGCCCGAGGTGAGGCCGTACTCGATGGCGTTGACGATCTCGATCGCCTCGTCGAGGGTCTCGGCGGTCATGATGCCGAGCACGGGGCCGAAGTACTCGGTGCGGTGGAACTCGCTGCCGGGCTGCACGCCCTCGCGGATGCCGGGACGCCAGAGCGATCCCTCGTCGTCGAGGCGCTTCGGCTCGACCACCCAGCGCTGGCCGGGCTCGAGGCTCGTCAGGGCCTTCAGCAGCTTGCCGTTGGCGGGCTCGATGAGGGGTCCGACGCGCGAAGCCTCGTCCCACGGCAAGCCGACCTCGAGAGAGGTGACGGCGTCGACGAGCTGGTCGCGGAAGCGACGCGAGCGCGCGACCGATCCGACGAGCACGACGAGGGATGCCGCGGAGCACTTCTGTCCCGCGTGGCCGAAGGCCGACATCGCGACGTCCTTGGCCGCGAGGTCGAGGTCCGCGCTGGGGGTGACGATCACGGCGTTCTTGCCGCTCGTCTCGGCCAGCAGCGGCAGGTCGGGGCGGAACGAGCGGAACAGCTCGGCCGTCTCGTACGCGCCGGTGAGCACGACCCGCTCGACGGCGGGGTGGGTGAGCAGCTGCCGACCGAGGTCGTTCTCCGACACCTGCACGAGCTTCAGCACCTCGCGCGGAACGCCGGCCTCCCACAGCGCCTCGACCATGACGGCGCCCGAGCGCTCGGCGAGGCCCGCGGGCTTGATGACCACGGCTGAGCCCGCGGCGAGCGCGGCGAGAGTGGAGCCCGCGGGGATCGCGACGGGGAAGTTCCACGGCGGGGTGACCACGGTCACACCGACCGGGGTGAAGGCCGCGCCGTCGACGGTCTCGAGCGTGCGCGCCTGCTCGGCGTAGTAGTGGGCGAAGTCGATCGCCTCCGACACTTCGGGGTCGCTCTGCTCGATGACCTTGCCGCACTCGGCGCCCATGACCTCGAGCAGGTCGGCGCGGCGCTTCTCGAGGGCGTCGCCCGCGCGGTGCAGGATCTCGGCGCGACCGGCGGCCCCGAGCGCGCGCCACGACGCGGCGGCGTCCGCGGCATCCTGGATCACCGCGTTCAGCGCGGTCTCGTCGGTGACCGTGTGGTCGGCGATGGTCTGCGCGCCGAGGGTCGACTCCTCCATGCGCGCGACGATCGCCCGCGACCAGTCGCGGTTGGCCGCGATCGCCGGGTCGGAGTCGGGGGTGTTGCGGAAGCCGTGGGTCGGCGCGGGCGCCGCGGGAGCAGTGCGGTCCTGCACGCGGTTGGACGCTGGCACGCCCGAGGGCATGTCGGCGAGCGAGGCGAGGAAGCGGTCGCGCTCGCGCGAGAACAGCGCCTCGTGGGTGTCGAGGTCGAACACCGCCGACATGAAGTTCTCGCTCGACGCGCCCTCTTCGAGGCGGCGGATCAGGTAGGCGATCGCGACGTCGAACTCCTGCGGGTGCACCACGGGGGTGTACAGCAGGATCGAGCCGACCGTGCGACGCACGACGGCCTGCTGCGCGGTCGCCATGCCGAGGAGCATCTCGACGTCGATGCCGCCGGTGACGCCGCGCCGCTCGGCGAGCAGCCACGCGAGGGCGACGTCGAAGAGGTTGTGCCCGGCGACGCCGATGCGCACGTTCGCGGTGTGCTCGGGGCGCAGCGCGTAGTCGAGTACGGCCTTGTACGAGGCGTCGGTCGCCTGCTTCGAGGGCCAGGTGGCGAGCGGCCAGTCGTGCACATCGGCATCCACCCGCTCCATCGGCAGGTTCGCGCCCTTGACCACGCGCACCTTGATGTGGGCTCCCCCGGATGCCACCCGCGCGGCGGTCCATTCCTGCAGGCGGATCATCGCGGCCAGCGCATCGGGCAGGTAGGCCTGCAGCACGATGCCGGCCTCGACGCCGTGGAACTCGGGCTCGCCCAACAGCGTCTCGAAGACGGCGAGGGTGAGGTCGAGGTCCTTGAACTCCTCCATGTCGAGGTTCAGGAACGTGCCCGTCTCCTTGGCCACCCGGTACAGGGGGCGAAGGGCGGCGACCGCGTCGGCGACGGCGGCATCGAAGGCCCACGGCGTGTGCGGGGCGACGGTGGACGACACCTTGATCGAGACGTAGTCGACGTCGTCGCGCGAGAGCAGCTTGCGGGTGCCGGCCAGGCGCCGCGCCGCCTCTTTCTTGCCGAGGATCGCCTCGCCGAGCAGGTTCACGTTGAGGCGGATGCCGTCTCCCCGACCCCGGATCGAGGTGATCGCCTCGCCGAGCTTGCGGTCGGTGGCGTCGACGATGAGGTGGCGCACCATCGAGCGCAGCGCCGTGCGGGCGGCGGGCACGACGACCTGCGGGAGGATCGGCGCAGCGAATGCGCCGAGGCGGATCGCGGCCTTCAGGTGCAGTGGAAGGAAGCCCGGGATGAGCGGGGTGAGCGCGGCGAGGTTGCGCGCGGCGACGCGCACGTCTTCGGGACGCACGACGCCGTCGACGAAGCCGACGGTGAAGTCGAGGCCGTGCGGGTCGCGGAGCACCCCGGCAAGGCGCTGGGCGGCGGCGTCGACGGGCTCGTCGCGGCTCTCGGCGAGCCAGCGGCGCACGAGGGCGATCGCCTCGTCGGCGAGCTCGTGGGGAGAGACGAGTGCGGCGGGGGTGGTGCCGGACGTGGTGTCGGGGACATCGGTGAGCGACATGGCGATCCTTCCTCGGATGCTCTCAGCATGGGGCTCGCATACGTTCGAGAAAAGCGATGATTCTTGACGCATACTCTTCGATAGACCCGAAAGGATGCCATGTTCGATCTGCGCCGTTTGCGCCTGCTGCACGAGCTGTCGGTGCGGGGCACCCTCGCCGCCGTCGCCGAGGCGCTCGCGTACAGTCCGTCGACCATCTCGCAGCAGCTCGCGCTGCTCGAGAAGGAGGCGGGAGTGCCCCTGCTGGAACCCGACGGCCGCCGCGTGCGCCTCACCGCGCAGGGCGCTGCGCTCGCCGCCCACGCGGCCCGAATGCTCGCCGCCGACGAGGCCGCGCGCGCGGAGCTCGAGCGCATGCGGCCCTCCCTCGCCCCGGTGCGTCTGGCCGTGATGCAGTCCGCCGCGCACGGCCTGCTCCCCCGCGCCCTCGACGCCCTCGCTGAGAGCGAGCCGCAGCTGCGCGTCGAGGTCGCCGAGCTCGCTCCCGAGGAGGGGCTGTTCGAGGTCGCCGCGCGCGGCTTCGACCTCGCTGTGGCCGAGCAGTACCCCGGTCACACGCGCGAGCACCGCGAGGGCCTCGAGCGCGGTCTCCTGGGGCGCGACGCCATCCGTCTCGCCGTCTCGCGCGACGATCCCGCTCAGCACCTCGAAGACCTCCGCGAGCGCGCGTGGGTGATGGAACCGGTGGGCACGGCCGCCCGCCAGTGGGCCACCCAACAGTGTCGGGCCGCCGGGTTCGAGCCCGACGTGAGGTTCGAGATGGCCGACCTCACCGCGCAGGCCCGGCTCGTGGCATCCGGTCATGCCGTGGGGATGATCCCCGACCTCGTCTTCGCGGGCGAGACCCCGCCCGTGCGACTCGTCGGCCTTCCTGACCACCCGCGGCGCGAGGTGTTCACGGCGGTGCGCCGCGGAACGGCCGACCGCCCCGGTGTACGCGCCGTGCGCGCGGCACTGCAGGTGGCGTACGACCGGGGCGGTCGGTAGGGGCGGCGCTTACTTCGTCAGCGCGATCTCGTTCGGGGTCTGCTCGAGTGTCACGCTCTTCACGACCTGGCCGGTGGTGAGGTCGACCGCGTGCACGGCGTTCTTCGCCGGCTCGGTCACGTAGGCGAGGTCACCCGAGACCTTGATGGCGGGGTGGGCGTCCTGCCATTCGGCCGGCCCCTCCCACGCGTCGATCACGGGGAACGCGTCGGTGAACTGCCCGGTCGCGGGGTCGAGCACGTGGATCGCGCCATCGGATGCCAGAACGTAGGCGAGGTCGCCCGGACCCCGGGCCACGTCGCGGAAGGTGTACTCGGCCCCTTCGGGCATGTCGACCACGCGCTGGGTCTTCGCCGCGGTGTCGATCAGCGCGAGGCGGTGGAGCAGGTAGCCCTCGGCATCGCGGTCGTCCTTGTAGTCGCCCACGATGAGCGCGCTGTTCTCGCTCACGTACGCGTTGCCCATGCGGCCGTACGGCTGGTCGGGGGCGGTCAGCTTGGTGAAGGTGCCTTCGTCGTAGACCAGAGCGCCGTTCTCGCAGCCGAAGACGACGACCTCGTCCTTCGCCGTGCCTTCGCCGTGCACGCCGGGGCAGTCGGTGCTCTCGGCGAGGGTGGCACCGGAGGCGTCCTTCGCCACCACGCCGTTGCGGCCGTCGGCGTTGCCGACCGTGGTGAGGAAGGTGCCGTCCTCGAGCACGATCGAGACGCCGTGGTGCGCCTCGACGCCCGGAACCGTCCGAACCTCGGGAAGGGAGTCGGTGGATGCCAAGAGGGCATCGGTGTCGAAGATCGTCGAGTCGCTCGTGCCGTCGGCGTAGAGAACCGTCGTCCCACCGTGCGTGACCACGTGACCGGGCTTGGACGCCGGGAACACGAGGTCGGTGAGCTCGGGGTCGGCGGCCGGGGTCCCGGCATCCAGAACCTGGAATCCCTTGCTCGTGGTCACCATGATGTGGCGACCGTCGCCGGCCGAGTTCAGGCGAGTGAACTCCTCGGACGAGAGATCGCCCAGGGTCTCGAGGCTCTGACCGTCGAGCACCAGGATGCCGCCGGGGTACGACAGGGCGACGCGGGTGGCGGTGTCGGTCGCGGGGCTCGACGCCGGGGCCGCCGACCCGGGGCCGGTTCCGCCGGCGCACGCCGACAGGGTGACGGTGGCGCCGATCGCGAGGGCGACCAGGCCCGCGCGGGGGAGGGAGAAGCTGCGCATTCGTGTCTCTTTCTGGGGTGGGGTGGGTCTCGTCAGGGTGAGAGCCCGGTGGCGATGCGCTGCGTGTTCACGCGCATCATGGTCAGGTAGTCGGGGGCGTCACCGCTCGCGTCGGTCAGCGATTCGGTGAACAGCTCGGTCACCTCGACGTGGCGGTCGGCCTCGTCGGCGAGGGCGTGGACGAGGCGGTCGGGAGACGACGACTCGGCGAAGATCGTCGGCACCTTCGCCTCGTCGATGGCCGAGACGAGATCGGCGAGGTCGCTCGTGCTGGGGGCGGCGAGGGTGGTGCCGCCGGGGATCACGGCCCCGATGAGGCGGAACTCGAAGCGAGCGGCGAGATAGCCGAACACGTGGTGGTTGGTGACCAGCGCCCGGCGTTCGGCGGGAATTGCGGCGAAGGCCGCGGTCATGTCGGCGTCGAGCTGCTCGAGCTGCGCGCGGTAGGCGGCCGATCGCTCGGCGACCGCGGCCCCGCCGAGCTTCTCGAGCTCCGGGGTGAGGCGGTCGACGACGGCGATCATCTGCGCGGGGTCGGTCCAGAAGTGCGGATCGTCCGCCCCGTCGGCGTCGGCCGAGGTGTACGGCAGCACGGTGACGGCGTCACCGGCGACCATCGTGCTCACGCCGTCGGCGGCCGCGGCGTCGAGGTGGTGCTGCAGGCCCTCTTCGAGGCCCAGACCGTTCGCGACCAGCAGGTCCGCCGAGCGCATACGCGCGGCCTCCGCGGCCGAGATCTCGAACGAGTGCGGGTCGGTGCCCGGGCGCATCAGAGTCATCACGTCGACGTCATCGCCGACGAGATTCGACACCACGTCGCCCAGGATGTTCGTGGTCACCACGACCAGAGGGCGGTCGGATGCCGCGCTGCCGGCGCACCCGGTCAGGCACAGCAGGGCTGCCGCGGCGAGGGCGGCGAGGGTACGGCGCATGTCAGCGTCCCGTCTCTGCGAAGAAGAGCGGCGAGCGCTCGGGGGTGAACTCGCGCGCGATCCGCGCGCCGTCGGCGAAGTCGATCTCCCACAACCGGCCCTCGGCGGGCCCGTTGAGGTACGCGCGCTGTTGGTCGGCGACGAGTGTCACAGGAAGCCCCGCGGCGAGACTCTCCGAGACGAGGGGGACGGATGCCGCGCGCACCGCGCCGCTGTCGCCGTCCAGCGTGAGCGCCCGGCCACCGGCGCTCAGCGCCAGGACGTTCGCGGTCTTGTCGTCGACGGCGGTGACCTGAACGAGCGGCTCGGGCGCGGGAAGAAGGGTCCACGTGCGCGCGCGAGTGTCCAGGATCCAGATCCCGACGTCTCCGGCGAGAGCTGCGACGCGGGGTCGCCCCTCGCGGTTGTGGAAAGCCGTCGCCCGCGGCGCGGTGGTGCCCGGCGGGTACGGGACGACCTCGACGACCGGCTGATCGCCCTCGACGCTCGCGAGGACGGCGCCGTCGCGGCATCCGATCACCGCTCCGACGCGGGTCGTGATCGTACCCGCCGGGTCGATGCACGGCGTCGTCGGGCCGAGCGGGGCGCCGTCGGCCGCGCGCAGCGATACCTCTCCCCCGGCGGCGACCGCCGCGAAGGAACCGACCGGGGCGACGAGACCCGCACCCGCTGTCGTCGTCATGCGGAACTTCTCGACGACCTCGCCCTTCGACAGCGCTTCGGTATCGAGCAGAACCGCCTCGCCGGAGCCCGGGAAGAACACGCCCGTACCCCCCGAGGTCGACGAGTTGGATGTCGCGATCGTGGCGACGCCCTCCCCCGCGACCTCATCGAGCACGCGCGCGGGCGCCCGGTAGTAGTGGAAGTGGTCGACGTGGTCCCAGGTCCACACCCCGCTGTCGACGATCGAGACACCGTCGTCGTCGGCCGAGAAGAGGTAGCGACCGTCGGAGTGCACCGCGGCGGGCGCGCGGACGACCCCCAGCTCGGCCGTGGTCTCGTCGAGCAGGTCGAGGTGCGAGACGCGGCCGCCTGCGTCGATGGAGGTCAGACCGAGCGCGGGCTCCGCCACTTCCGCGGCGCCGTCGATCCGACCGTGCGCGTCGGATTCGGGGGCGGCTGTCGAGGCGGACGGCGCTGGCGGGGCGGCGCAGCCGGCCAGAGCGAGCAGGAGGAGAACGCCGACGGGCGCGAGGCGGCGGGAGGAATGAGACATGGGGGCTTTCCAGGTGGAACGGGACAGGGAGTCAGGCGGGCGCGGGCGGGGCCGCGAAGGCGCGGCTGCGCACCTCGTTCGTCGCCCGGCGCAGGAGCCACGAGACGCCGGCGGCCGCGATCGCGGTGGCGGCGATCGTCGCCCCGGCTGCCGTCGCCGCGTGCCACGACACGACGAGACCGACGGCGACGGCGAGAGCGCCGATGGCGGCGGCGAGCACCATGGTCGAGGGGATGCGCTCGGTCCATTGCCGCGCGGCCACGGCGGGGGCGACGAGCAGGCCCACGACGAGCAGCGAACCGACGGCCTGGTACGACGCGACGACCGCGAGGGTCACGAGGCCCACGAGCACCGTCTGCGCCACGCGCGGACGGAGGCCGAGGACGCGCGCGACACGCTCGTCGATCGCGAGGGCGATGAGGCAGCGGTGCGCCAGGGCTGCGGCGGCGATCCCCAGGGCGACCGCGACGGCGAGCACGATGAGGTCGGCCGCGGTGACCGCCAGGATGTCGCCGAACAGGATGGCCGTGGCATCCGTCGCGAAGCTCCCCGCGTGCGAGATGACGATCACCCCGAGTGCGAGCATGCCGACGAAGAGCAACCCGATGCTCGTGTCGTACGACACCTTCGCGCGGCGCTGCAGAACGCCGATGCCGAGGCTCATCACGACGGCGCTGACCGCCGCACCCGCCAGCACGGGGAGCCCCAGCACCGTGGCCAGTGCCACGCCGGGGAGCATGCCGTGGGCCAGCGCCTCGCCCAGGAAGGCCATCCCCCGCACGATCACCCACGTGCCGGCCACCGCGCACAGCACGGCGACGAGCACGCCGCCCAGAAGGGCGCGCTGCACGAAGACGAGCGAGAAGGGATCGAGGAGCCAGGACACGATGTCCGACCGTATCGTTAACTGAGAACGGTTATCAAACTCATATGATGGATGCCATGACGACATGTGCCCTGCGCGCTCGCGGTCTCCGCGTCGAATTCCCCGGCGTCGTCGCGCTCGACGACGTCGACCTCGACATCCCCGACGCGGCCCTCACCGTGATCGTCGGCCCCAACGGCGCGGGGAAGTCGACGCTGCTCGAGGCGCTCGCCGGCGCCCGCCCGCCGGCATCCGGCTCACTCGAGGTCGATGGCCGATCGCGCGCCTTCGTGCCGCAGCGTGCCTCCGTCGCGGAACACCTCCCCCTCACCGTCCGCGACGTCGTCACCGTCGGAGCCTGGGGCCGCCTCGGCGCGTTTCGGCGCCTCACGCGCGCACACCGGGAGTCCGTGGATCACGCAATGCGAAGACTCGACGTGGCACCCCTCGCGCGGCATCCGTTCTCGTCCCTCTCGGGCGGGCAACGGCAGCGTGCGCTCCTCGCGCAGGGACTCGCCCGTGCAGCGGACATTCTTCTCCTCGACGAACCGACCACGGGTCTCGACGCGGCGAGCGCGGAGCTCAATCGCGCCGCGATCAGCAGCGAGATCTCACGCGGGGCAGCCGTGGTGTGCGTCAGTCACGACGAGCGGTTGATCGACGAGGCGGACCACGTGATCCGCATCGAGGCCGGTCGCCTCAGGCCCGCGAGCGAACGCGTTCGGTGATCCGGCGCAGCAGCGCCGCGGCGGCCTCCGCCACCTCGCGCGACTCCAGGCCCACCGCCGCCTCGACCTCGGTCGGGAACCGGCGCAGCGCGCTCCAGGGCTCGGCGTCGAGGTCGACCTCGAGGTAGATGTGGTTGACGCGGCGATCCGCGGCGTCGAGTTCGCGGCGCAGCAGCCCACGACCGATGAGCCGGTCGACGAGGGTCGTGACCCCTGCGGGGGTCACACCGAGGCGCGAGCGCAGATGCGAGGGTCGAATGCCGGGCTCGTCGCAAATGCAGCACAGAGCGGCCGCTTCGAGCTCGCTGACGCCGAGATCGGATCGCGCCTTCGCTGCCATCTCGTCACGCGCTCCGACGTACTCGTCCAGCGCCAGGGTCAACGCAGAGGACTGTGTCATTTCCGCCACCTCCTCCTCGCGGCCCGGCCGGCCACATCTCCACCATAGTGAACATCTCAAATATTTTGCGAAATTAATTAATTTCGTGAAATACGTGCTACCTTAGTGATCAGCCCGTCGACCCCAAGCGAAGGAGATCGCCATGGCCACGTTGTTCTACGGATCCGACACGGACCCCATTGTTCTGCCCGATCGCCTGATGGGGTACATCAAAGTCATCACCTCGACCAAACTGCGGCGTGGAGAATCCTTCACGCTGACCTGGACGGGAACCGCCGACGAGGCCGGCCGTTCCACCATCTGGCTGCAGCCGTCCATTCCCCTGCGGTTCGTCTTCGACGCAGTCGAGCCCGAGCAGCTCGCGGGCGACTACCTGCGCTCGCTCGCCGATCAGGCGAACGCCGCGTCGGGCCTGGTCATCGACGCCCGCACGTGGGAGGCCGCCGAAGGGGCGAGCCACGCCGCCGCGGCCCGCCCGGCCCGCACCGCCGGTCGCCCCGTCCGCGCCGCCTGATACCACCTTCCGCACGATCGATCCAGCCCCGCTCCGCACCCGTCATACTGTTCGGGCGCGTCACATTCGCGCGAATGGATCGGAGAGGCCCGTGCCGGTACGAACGCTGCTCGACAAGTCGCTGCTCGAAGCATGGCTCACCGAATTCCGTGAGCTCGGCTACCTCACCGGCAGCGACATCCGCGTCCTCGATCAAGAGGATGACGCCGACCCCGACACCGGGCTCATCGTCGTCGACCTCAGCGAGGCCAAAACCATCACCTACCTCCAGCCCATCACGGGCGGCGACGGCAGCTGGAAGGCGACGATGGAGGCGCGCGACGCCACCATCGAGCTCGGCGCGGTCGCCCTGGTCAACCTCGGCAACGAGGTCAACGTGCTCGGCGCGCTCGTCGCCTTCCTCGAGACGAAGTCGAAGGCGCTCCTGGCGAAGAGCTGACTCCGGCCCGCGCCGGGAACGAGAAAAGGGCACCCGATCCGGGTGCCCTTTCTTCGTGGTGGCGAGTGAGGGATTCGAACCCCCGAATGCAATGCAGTCTGATTTACAGTCAGATCCCTTTGGCCGCTTGGGTAACTCGCCAGGTGCGCACCCGTCCGGCTTGTTCAGTCGACCGGAGGCGCGATAGACCACTCTACTATCCCCCGGGGGATGCTCGAAACCATCGACGCCCTCACTCGGGCGTACGCAGCAGAGCACCCTCGTGGCGACAGGTCGCGGCAGCGACATCCATGGCGCGCGAGAGCACGGCATCCCACTCCTCCGCGTCCGCGGGGAGTCGGTCTCGGACGAGCGCGGCGGTGGTGGCGAGCACGGCGTCGCCGCCGCCCATCGTGTCGACGATGCGCCCGGGAAGATCGGAGATCCCTCGCGAGACGGTCGTCTCCCCCGCGTCGATCGCTGCCCCGCCGGCGCCGTAGGTCGCGAGCACGGCCCCCACGCCGAGGCCCCCGAGCTTCGTGCGGAGCTCGTCGAGCGGCGTCCCGTAGAGCAGCTGCGCGTCGTCCTCACCGACCTTCACGAGCAGGGCGCCGGACGCCGCTTTCTCGAACCCGCGCACGAACTCGGCCCGATCGCGGAGCATTCCGCTGCGCGGGTTCGGGTCGATCGCGAGCGGGGTCGAGGCGGATGCCGTGGCCTCGATGAGCATGTCGGTCTGCTGAGCGTCGTCGAAGGGGAAGCAGCTGACCACGACCATGGGGGCGTCGGCGATCGCCGCACGCTCGGCGTCACCGTAGGCGACGCGACGGTTCTGGGCGGCCTCGTTGAAGACATAGACGGGCTCACCCTGCGGCGAGCGCGTGCTCACGGCGCGCGACGACCCGTGCTCCGCGGGGCTGGCGAGCAGGTCGACGTCGTGCTCGTCGAGGAAGGCGCGGATCTGCTCCCCCGCGTCGTCGTCTCCGACCATGGCGATGAGGGATGCCGGCACCCCCAGCCGAGAGAGACCCACGGCCACATTCAGTCCCGCTCCTCCGACGAACTCGCGGACACCGGCCTCGTCGCGGATCTCGTCGATCAGCGCGTCGCCGATGACGACGACCCGACCGGTCACCGCGACACCTCGGCGGCGTCGAGCACGCGGGAGACGAAGTCTTCGGTGCGGCGCTTGGTGCCGTCGATCTTGCGGTCGACGCTCGCGCGGATCTCGCTCGGAGCGAGCGGGGCGGCCAGGCGCACCGTCTCGTGACACGACATGTCGGCGCAGATGTAAGTGCCCACGGTGTCGCCGTGCTCGCCCGCGGTGCCCGCTTTGCGGGCGGTGAACAACGACACCTGATCGCCCGGCTGCATCGTGTGGCAGAGGTTGCACATCGCCGACCGCGCGCGGGACTGCCCCTCGGCCGCGCGCAGCACGATCGCGGTGGGCTCGCCGTCCCGCTCGGTGACGATGTAGCCGCGGCCGCGGGTGCGCGGGTCACGCCACGCCAAGAAGTCGAGGTGGTCCCAGTCGGTCAGCAGGAAATCGTGCGGGAGCTCGACCACTCGCAGCTCCTCGGGGGCGGCGTTCACGAACGCCGCCCGCACCTCTTCATCGGTGAGTGCTCGCATGGCATCCGAGTCTACGAGCGCGCCGCTCCTGCGGGGCCGCCCGCGATCCTCGGGCGCTCCGGCGCATCCCCCGGTAGATTTGAACCATGGCTGATTCTTCGTTCGACATCGTCTCCAAGATCGACCGGCAGGAAGCCGACAACGCGCTCAACCAGGCGCACAAAGAGGTAGAGCAGCGCTACGACTTCAAGGGCACCGACGCGTCCATCGCTTGGAGCGGCGATTCGATCGTCATCAAGGCGAACTCCGAGGAGCGCGCCAACGCCGTGCTCGACGTCTTCCAGACCAAGTTGATCAAGCGCGGTATCTCGCTGAAGAGCCTCGAGACGGGCGAGCCCGTGCAGAGCGGCAAGGAGTACCGCATCACCTCCACCCTCAAAGAGGGCATCTCGCAGGAGAACGCCAAGAAGGTGAACAAGATCATCCGCGACGAGGGCCCCAAGGGCGTCAAGTCGCAGATCCAGGGCGACGAACTGCGCGTGCAGTCGAAGTCGCGCGACGACCTGCAGGAAGTGCAGCGCCTGCTCAAGGCGGCCGACCTCGACGTCGACCTGCAGTTCACGAACTACCGCTGACCCTCGGGTGGTCGTCTCTCCGCCTCAACGCTCCCCCATCTGCTTGCGCCATATGCTGTGGGGGGCCGGATTGTCGCTTGCGGGGGCAATGTTCGGTGCGGTGGGCCTCTGGGTCGGAGCGCAGTTCGCGTCCCAGCCGCAGATCGAAGGGTTGCCCGCGGTCAGCGCGTGGATGGTCGGGGTGATGTGCGCGGCGGCGGGAATAGTCGGTGCGGCTCTGACTCTGGGCTACTCCTCCCGTGTCACGGCTACACGACACCGTCGAGCACTCGCGCGGGCCGCGGCCGGTGTAGCACTTGGGGCGTCCGTCGCGGTTGTGCTCACCTACATCATCGCGCCTTTCCTCTGAGGGGCAGCCTGCGAGAGACTGCTCCCATGGCCGTCCGAGTCGATCTGAACATCTCGCTCGATTGCGTGGCGATGCCCGCCGACCCCACGCCCGAGAATCCCATGGGCGAGGACTGGGGCCGGCTCGTCGCCGACTACATGGCGACGAAGACCTTCCGCGAGCGCGTCTTCCGCGACACCTCCGGAGCGGGCACGACCGGCGTGGACGACCGGTACGCGGCCGCGTACTTCGAGGGCATCGGCGCCGAGGTGATGGGCGCGGCGATGTTCGGCCTGCACTCTTTTCCCGACGATCCGGACTGGCGCGGCTGGTGGGGTGACGAACCACCGTTCGAGGTGCCGGTGATCGTGCTCACGCACCGCGAGCGCGAACCCCTCTCCTTCGCGAACGGCACCCGGTTCGAGTTCTCGTCGGAGAGCATCGCGGATGCCGTGGCCCGGGCCACCGATCTCGCGAACGGCGCCGACGTGAGGGTCGGCGGTGGTCTGTCGACGGTGCGGTCCGCGCTGGCTGCGGGTCTCGTCGACCGTCTGCACGTCGCCGTCCGCCCCGTGATCCTCGGCCGCGGCGGCCGCCTCTGGGACGACCTGCGCAACCTCGACGAGGACTACACCGTCACCTCGGAGGTCGCCGAGTCCGGTGTCGTGCACGTCACCTTCGCGCGGTGAGCGCGGAGAGCCCGATGGAGCAGCCCCTCAGCCCCCTCACGTGCCCCACGTGCGACGATCCCCTGCGGTTCGAGATCCTCGACGACGAGCGGTTCCTCGTCGCGTGGTCGTGCGTGAACTGCGGGCTGATCCGCACGACCGAGCCGGTGTGAGCAGACCCCTCAGTTGATGATCTCGGCGTTCTCGTCGCGCATCTCGGTGAGGCGGTGCCGCCACCAAGCGAGGGTCTCCGGCGTCAGCCGGGTCCAGTCGTCGCGCTCGGCGATGATGCGCAGCGGAGCCGCGGAGCGGAACGAGCGCGTCGGGTTGCCGGGGAACTTCTTGTCGGTCACGTTCGGGTCGTCTTCGAACGGTCCCGTCGGCTCGACCTCGTAGACGCGCGGCGGGGCCTCGCCCGGAATGATCTCCGCGGCGAGACCCGCGCCGTCGAGGCGCGAGGTGAACTAGATGTGGTTCATCGTCACCCCGGGCCGGTAGTTCGACCGGAACCCGGGCATCAGCAGATCGCCCACCCGCAGGTCAGCCTTCGTGCCGTGGAAGAACGGTCCGTCGTCGAGCGGTTCAGCCATGCAGACGAGTGTGTCAGCCCTCGATGCCGTTGATCATCTGGGTGATCTCGCGCTCGGTCTCGCGACCGAGGTTGCGCTCCTCCATCAGCGAGGGCATGTCGCTGTCGTCATCGACGGAAGGGTTCTCGAACGGCTGCTTCTGATCCTTTTCCATGCATCGATGCTCACACGCGACGACGGTGGCCGCGAGGGGCTTGCGCGTCAGCGATCGCCCCGCAGCGCGGCATCCGTCCACTCGACGCAGTCGATCTCTCCGCGGAACACCGCCTCTTCGCGCTGGCGCAGCTCGACGCGGCGGATCTTGCCCGAGATCGTCTTGGGCAGCTCGAAGAACTCGACGCGGCGCACCCGCTGGAACGGGGCGAGCCGCTCGCGCGCGAAGCGCAGGATGTCGAGCGCGACCTCCTCGCCCGCCTCGTGTCCGCCGGCGAGCACGATGTAGGCCTTCGGCACCGCGAGGCGCAGCTCGTCGGGCGCGGGCACGACCGCGGCCTCCATGACCGCCGGATGCTCGATCAGCACGCTCTCGAGCTCGAACGGGCTGATCTTGTAGTCCGAGGCCTTGAAGACGTCGTCGGTACGGCCGATATAGGTGATGCTGCCCGTCTCATCGCGCCGCGCCACATCGCCGGTGTGGAAGAGCCCGTCGGCGAACGCCTCGGCGTTGCGCTCGGGGTCGCCCACGTACCCCGTCGTGAGGTTGACGGGCCGCTCGGTGAGGTCGATGCAGATCTCGCCCTCGTCGGCGCGCTCGCCCGTCACCGGGTCGACGAGCACGACCGGGCACCCGGGCAGGGGCCGCCCCATCGAGCCCGGAACGAGGTCGGCGCCCGGGGTGTTGGCGACGACCGCGGTCATCTCGGTCTGCCCGTACCCGTCGCGGATGTCGAGGCCCCACGCGCGCTGCACCGAGGCGATGACCTCGGGATTGAGCGGCTCACCCGCCGACACGACCTCGCGCAGCGACCCGCGGCGCCCGGTCAGATCGGCCTGGATGAGCATGCGCCACACCGTCGGCGGCGCGCAGAAGGTCGTCACGCGGTCGTTCTCGAGCTCGGTGAGCAGGCGCTCCGCCGAGAAGCGCGAATAGTTCAGGGCGAGCACTGTCGCCCCGGCGATCCACGGCGCGAAGAACAGGCTCCACGCGTGCTTGGCCCACCCGGGCGAGCTGATCGCGAGGTGCACGTCGCCGGGCTGCAGCCCCAGCCAGTACATCGTGCTGAGGTGACCGACCGGGTACGACGAGTGCGTGTGCTCGACGAGCTTGGGCTTCGAGGTCGTCCCCGAGGTGAAGTACAGCAGCAGGCGCTCGTCGGCAGTGGTCCCCGGATGCCGAGCGGGCTCCGCCTCGACGGCGAAGGCGTCCGAGTAGGTCGCCCACCCCGTGTGCTCGCCACCGACGACGATGCGACCGAGACCCTCGGGCAGGTCGTCGAACTTGGCGGCATCCGCCGCTCCGACGACGACGTGGCGGATCTCGGCGCGCTCGATGCGGTCGGCGAGGTCGACCGAGCCGAGCGCCGTGGTTGTCGGGGCGATGACGCCGCCGAGCTTCATGATGCCGAGCATGGCTTCCCACAGCTCCACCTGGTTGTCGAGCATGAGCAGCACAGTCTCGCCGCGGCGGACGCCCCGCGTCTCGAGCCACGCGGCGACCTGGTCGGAGCGCCGCGCGAGCTCGTCGAACGTGCGCTCGTGGTGCGTTCCGTCATCGTCGACGACGATCAGCGCCGTGCCGTCGTTGCCGCGGGCCATCGGATCGAACCAGTCGATCGCCCAGTTGAACGCCCCCTCGAAGCTCGGCCAGACGAAGTCCGCGGCGGCGGCGGGATCGGTGCGGACGGCGAGAAGGTGGTCACGGGCGGCGCGGTAGCGCTCGGTCGCGGCGGTGGGTGTCATGGAGCTCCTTCGAACGCGTTCTACGCTAGACCTCTCGCCCAGGCCGCGAGTGCGTCGAAAGCCCGAGCCCTGGCATCCGGGGCGGATAAGAACACGTCGTGCAGCGCCCCATCGATCCGGGCGATGGTGACGGTTCTCGCGATGCGGGTCGCCGAACGGGCGATGTCGTCGACCACGAGCACCGAGTCGGTCTCGCGCATCGCGTCGTTCCAGGTGAGTGCCGGCGTGGACCTCGCCGACAGCAGCACGAGCGCCGGGCAGCCCACGTCGACTCCGGATGCCACCCGCGCGTGCCCCGCGATGATCGCCGCGAGCCAGCCGGGGTGGGTGGGAAAACCCTGCGGCGGTCGCCAGCCCTCGGGGCTGTCGGGCAGAGTGCCCAGATCGCGTTGCGCCCGCGTGTAGAAGCCGAGGTCGACCACCGGATGCGTGCCGAGGGGGTCGAAGCGGGCGCGCGCGTTGACGATCGGCGCCAGGGCCTGACGTCCGAGCGGGCCGAGCTGCAGTTCGAGCCACGGGCTGTTCAGCACGAGGGCGTCGGCGACGCCGGGATGCCGCGCGGCCCAGAGCGTGAGGGTGAGTCCCCCCGTGCTGTGGCCGAGCAGAAGCAGGCATCGGTTCTCTCGTTTCGTGGCCATGGCGTCGAGGGCCGCCCCGATGTCGGCGTCGTAGACGTCGAGGGCTGCGATGTATCCCGGAGCCTGCCCGGGCCGCAGACTCCGGCCGTACTTGCGCAGGTCGAGGGCGTAGAAGCGCGCCCCGCGGTCGGTGAAGAAGCGCGCGAGGTCGGTCTGGAAGAAGTAGTCCGACCAGCCGTGCACGTAGAGGACGTCGGTGTCGCGCAGGTCGCCGAAGAGGCGCGCGCCGGGGTGCGGTCGGGACCGGACCAGCGTCGCGACGACCTCGCCCTCGGCATCCTCGCCAAGAGGCAGCGTCTGCTGCTCGAAACCGTCGCCGAGGACGTCCGGTCGCCACTCCCCCATCGCCCCAGCCTACGACGGGCGTTTTCGCGAAGAGCCGCCCGCGTCGCGATGACGGGGCGGCTCTTCAGCGGGGAGGGCTACTCGCCGCGCGAGATCTTGATCATCTCGTCGCGGGGCACGACCTTGATGCGCGCGCGCTCGTGCGGAGCGCCGAGCGCGACCTCGTGCTCGTCGAGGCGGTGCCAGCCGTCGAGGTCGGTCCAGCGCACGCCACGCTCCTCGAGCAGAGCCGGGATGGCCTCTTCCTCGGGGTGCTCGGGCCGCCACCACTCCGCCTGGTCATTGATGACGTGGCGCACCGTCTCCATGGCATCCGACTTGGTGTGTCCGATGAGGCCGACGGGACCGCGCTTGATCCAGCCGGTGGCGTAGACGCCGGGCAGTCGGGAGTTCGAGTCGGCCGAGAGCACCTGACCCTCGTGGTTGGGGATGACGCCGTGCTGCTCGTCGAAGGGGACGTCCTTCAGGGGCGAGCCGAAGTAGCCGACCGCGCGGTACAGCGCCTGGATGGGGACCTCGCGGATCTCGCCCGTGCCGACGACTCCGCCCTCGGCGTCGGGCTTCGTGCGCTCGTAGCGGAAGGCGGCCACCCGGCCCTCGTCGTCGGTGACGACCTCGACGGGCTTCGCCCAGAAGTGGAGGTGCAGGCGGCGCGACGCCTCGCCCCCGGCGTTGTTCACGCCCGGGCGGGTGCGCCACTGCTGCAGCACGCGGTCGATGACCTTGACCTGCTTGTTGGTCTCGATGGCGGTCTTCGAGGCCTCGTCGTAGTCGAAGTCCTCGTCGTAGACGACCATGTCGACGTCGCGCAGCTCGCCGAGCTCGCGGAGCTCCAGCGGGGTGAACTTCACCTGGGCGGGACCACGACGACCGAAAACGTGGACGTCGGTGACCGGAGAGGCCTTGAGCCCCTGGTACACGTTGTCGGGCACCTCGGTGGGCAGCAGGTCGTCGGCGTGCTTGGCCAGCATGCGGGTCACGTCGAGGGCGACGTTGCCGTTGCCGATCACGGCGACCGACTCGGCCTCGAGAGGCCACTCGCGCGGCACGTCGGGGTGACCGTCGAACCAGCTGACGAAGTCGGCGGCGCCGTAGGACCCCTTCGCGTCGATGCCGGGGATGTCGAGGTCGGCGTCGCGGATCGCGCCGGTCGAGAAGATGACGGCGTTGTAGTGCTTCTTCAGGTCGTCGAGGGTGATGTCCTCGCCGAAGCGCACGTTGCCGAAGATGCGGATGTCGCCGCGGTCGAGCACTTCGCGCAGCGCCGTGACGACGCCCTTGATGCGCGGGTGGTCGGGGGCGACGCCGTAGCGCACCAGGCCGTAGGGCGCAGGCAGCTGCTCGAACAGGTCGATGGAGACGTCGAACTGACGCTCGGACTTCAGCAGGATGTCGGCGGCGTAGATGCCGGCGGGGCCGGCTCCGACGATGGCGAGGCGCAGCTTCGTCATGGGTTCCTCTCGATCGCGATCGGGGGGGTGGGGAAAGGGTCAGGCCGAGCGGTCGGCCACGGCGCGGGCGAAGCGCGTCAACGCTTCGCGCACGGCGCCGTCGGGCAGCGGCGCGAGGGCGTCGATCGCCTCTTGCGACCACTGGTGCGCGAGGCGCAGGGTCTCGTGCGTGGTGTCGTGCTCGCGCAGTTCGGCGAGCGGTCCGTCGAGCACCGACGAGTCGGCGCCGGCGGCGATGCGCTGCTGACCTTCGTCGATGCGGGCGCGGAGATCGGCGGATGCCGCGTCGGAGCGGTGCCCGAGCAGCAGGTACGGCATGGTCGGGACACCGGCGCGCAGGTCGGTTCCGGGGACCTTGCCGGTCTCGGAGGGATCCGGCGACAGGTCGATCACGTCGTCGAGCAACTGGAAGGCGACTCCGGCCTTCTCTCCGAACACGACCATGGGCTGCTCGAACTCCTCGGGCGCACCCGAGTAGATGACACCCGACTGCGCGGCCGCGGCGATGAGCGAACCGGTCTTGTCGGCGAGCACTTTGAGGTAGAAGTCGACGGGCTCGTCGCCCTCTTGCGGGCCCACGGTCTCGTGCATCTGCCCGAGCACGAGGCGCTCGAAGGTGTCGGCCTGCAGCTGGATCGCGCGCTCACCGCGGCGGGCCATGAGCTGGCTCGCGCGGGCGAAAAGCAGGTCGCCGGTGAGGATGGCGATGTTGTTGCCCCACACCGTCTGCGCGCTCGGGACGCCGCGGCGCTTGTCGGCGCCGTCCATGACGTCGTCGTGGTACAACGAGCCGAGATGGGTCAGCTCGAGCGCCGTGGCGACCTCGACGACCTCTTTCGTGGTGCCCTGACCGAGCTGCGCGGTCAGGATGGCGAGCATAGGTCGCACACGCTTGCCGCCGGCCTCGTAGAGGTAGCGGGCGGTGACGTCGGCGAGCTTGTCGGCGCTGCGCACCTCGCCCTCGAGCTCGGTCTCGACGCGCGCGAGGCCCGCCTCGACGGTGGAGAGGAGGGTGCGCGAACGCAGGCCTGCGAAGATGCGGTCACTCAGGCCCAGCTTGCCCGACAGGCGGGTGCCGGCCGCGGGCGGTCTCGGGGTCACGGTTTCAGCCTATCCTGGCGCGCTGAGGGCCCGCCGACGGTATCTCGACGGTTGACAGGGGTTAAGAAGCGGGACGGATGCCGCGGTGCAGCGCGACGATGCCGAAGGTGAGGTTGCGGTAGGCCACGTCATCCCATCCGGCATCCCTCATCCATCCGGCGAGAGTGGGCTGGTCGGGCCAGTCGCGGATCGACTCGTTGAGGTAGTCGTAGGCCTCGGCGTTCGAGCTGACGGCCTTCGCGACGATCGGGAGGACCCGGTCGTTGTAGAAGCGGTAGAGACCGTTGAACGCGCGGGACGGCGGGTGCGAGAACTCGCACACCACGATGCGCCCGCCGGGGCGGGTCACGCGGCGGAGTTCGCGGAGGGCCCGACGCGGGTCGATGACGTTGCGCAGACCGAACGACATCGTCACGGCGTCGAACTCGCCATCGGCGAAAGGCAGGTCGGTGGCGTCGGCCTGCACGAACTCGAGGTTCGGCACGTCGCCGTGACGGCGGCGTCCCTCCTCGATCATGCCGCGCGAGAAGTCGGCGGCGACCACGTGGGCCCCGCTCGGCACGAACGCCATCGACGAGGTGCCGGTGCCGGCGGCCAGGTCGAGGATGCGCTCCCCGCGCTGCGGAGCGACCGCGCGCAGCGTCGCGACGCGCCAGAAGCGGTCGTTGCCGAGACTGAGCACGGTGTTCGTGCGGTCGTAGGCCGCGGCGACCTGGTCGAACATTCCGCTGACGCGCTTCGGGTCTTTGCCGAGATCGGCGCGGTTGGGGTCGCTGCTCACCCGTCGAGTCTAGGCGCGTGCCGCGGGGCGGTCGTCGGGGGTTGCCATCGACGCGAGGCGTTCGAGCCAGGGGCCGGTCACCGCATCCGAGAACGGCGCCTCGCGCGCGAGCACCCGCCGCTCGAGGTCGAGGGCCGTGGCCTCGAGGTGCTCGACGATCTCGGCCGGGTAGCCGTACTGCACGCGGTGCTCGTCCCACTCGTCGCGATCGTCGACCCAGGTGCCGCGCTCGTCGGTGCGCCGCACGACGTCGAGGTCCATGTCGATGCCGCGGGGCACGCCGTCGTCGTGCCAGCGGACGTCCCACGCCAGGTCGATGTACACCGCGACCGGGTGCGGTTCGGCGTTGTGGGTGAACGCCCAGTCCCCCGTCGCCGGCACGAGCGTCACGTTCGGCTGTCGGCAGACGAACTCGGCGCCCGGTCTCGCGCTGCGCCACCCCACCTGCTGGCCGAACCACTCGCCCCACTCGTCGGATCCGAGGTAGACGCTGTCCTGCACCCAGTGCGGGGAGCCGTCCCATTTGCGCCACTCGAACATCAGCCGGGTGCCGGGGGCGGGTCGAGGATCCATGTTCGGAGTCTAAAACGTGCTCGGCCACCCCCGTCTCGCTCGACGCCGAAGCATCCCGGTCACCCGTCCCGCCGCCCTGCCGCCCGCGGGTCTACGCTGAAAGACGTGCTCGAACCCGCGGAAGACGTCGTGCCGCGCCTGCGCGTGGTCACGCGCGAGCTGCCCCCGATGGACGATGTCCTCGCCTACACGACTCCGTACGACCCCCTGTTCTGGAGCCGCCGCGGAGAGTCGCTCGCGGCCTTCGGCGACCTGCTGACGCTGCGGTACGCCGGAGAGCAGCCGGGCGACGCCACCATCTCGGAGCGCTGGCGCGCGATCGCCGCCGCCGCCGAGATCGACGACCCCGTGCAGCTGCCGGGCACGGGCCTCGTGGCATTCGGGTCGTTCGTGTTCGATCCGCACTCGGAGCGCGAGAACGTGCTGCGCGTGCCCGGCATGATCGTCGGTCGCCACAGCGGCCGTGCGTGGGTCACCCGCCTCGCCTTCGACGACACCCCCGACGGGCCCGAACCCGAGCTCCCACCCCGCTCCCCCTTCGGTCCGCACTGGTCCGCGACGCTCGGCCCCGGTCGGCAGACGGCGGAGAAGTATCAGGATGCCGTCCGCCAGGCCATCGAGGCCATCGGCCGCCGCGAGGTGGGCAAGGTCGTCCTCGCCCGCGACATCACGGGCACCGTCCCCGCCGGGTCCGACCTGCGGCGCCTCGTCCGGTCCCTGCTCGAGGGGTACCCCGACTGCTGGGTCTTCGCGGTCGACGGACTCATCGGCGCGAGCCCCGAGACCCTCGTCACCGTCTCCGGCGGAACGGTGACCGCTCGCGTCCTCGCCGGTACCGTCGCGCGCGGCGGTGACGCCGACGCCGATGTCGCGGCATCCATCGGTCTCACCCGGAGCACGAAGGACCAGGACGAACACCGGTTCGCCGTGCAGAGCGTGCTCAAGGCCCTCGGGCCCCACACCTCGGCGCTCGCCGCGGCGGATGAGCCCTTCACCCTGAAGCTGCCGAACGTCTGGCACCTGGCCACCGACGTCGAGGGCGAGCTGAGCGAGGACGCGTCCTCGCTCGACCTGATCTCGGTGCTGCATCCGACGGCCGCGGTCGCGGGGACCCCCACCGCCGCGGCGATGGACGTCATCCGTCGTCTCGAGCCCTTCGACCGCGGGCGGTACGCCGGCGCGGTCGGGTGGACGGCCGCCTCGGGCGACGGCGAGTGGGCCATCGCCCTGCGGTGCGCGCAGATCGACCGTGCCGCCCCCTCGTCGCCGACCGCGCCGATCACCGCCTACGCCGGCGCGGGCATCGTCGCCGACAGCGTGCCGGAGTCCGAGCTGCTCGAGACGCGCGTGAAGTTCCGCCCGATCGTCGAGGCGCTGGCCTGACTCAGGAGTTCGCGAGCCGGTCCTTCTCGACCTCGACGTCGTAGTCGGCCGCGGGCCACCGCGGATCGATGTCTTCGAGGGCGTCGATGAGCAGCTGCTGCACGGCGAGGCGCGCGTACCACTTGCGGTCGGCCGGGACGACGTGCCACGGCGCGACGGGCGTCGAGGTGCGCTCGATCGCGACCTGGTACGCGTCCATGTAGGCGTCCCAGAGCTCGCGCTCGTCCACGTCGGAGGGGTTGTACTTCCAATGCTTGTCGGGTCGTTCGAGCCGCTCGCCGAGGCGTTCGCGCTGCTCGTCCTTCGAGATGTGCAGCATGACCTTCACCACGCGGATGCCCATCTCGGCGGCCTGCGCCTCGAACGAGACGATCGCGCCGTAGCGGCGCTCGATCTCATCGTGCGGCGCGAGCTCGCGCACCCGACCGATGAGGACGTCCTCGTAGTGCGAGCGATCGAAGACGCCGAGGCGCCCCGCGTCGGGCAGACGCTTCTCGATGCGCCAGAGGAAGTCGTGCTCGAGTTCCTCGGCGGTGGGTTTCTTGAACGAGGCGAGTTCGACGCCCTGGGGGTCGACGGCACCCACGACGTGCCGGACGATCCCGCCCTTGCCCGCGGTGTCCATCGCCTGCAGCACGAGCAGCACCGAGCCCGTGGCCGTGCCCGCGACGCTCTGCGCGAAGAGGCGTTCCTGCAACCCCTCCAACGGCGCTCGGCCCGCGTCGAGGTCGGCGCGACCGTCGGCCTTGTCGCCGTCGTAGCCGGGCGTGGATCGCGGATCGATGTCGGCGAGGCGGAATCCGGGCTCCACGCGCAGGGCGTCGGCGGCGGGCGTGGACCATCTGCTGCTCGTGCTCATCCCGACATCGTGCCGTGGCATCCGGAATCTCCGCCACCCGTTGACGACGATGCCGAGCCTCGGGAAGCGGATGCCGCTCGGTCAGCGCGGAAGGGGCACTTCGATCAGCTGCCGACCGCCGGTGGGAGCGGTGAGCACCTGGTCGAGGGCGACACGCGTGGTGCACCGGTGGTACTCCCACCCGAACGCGAGAGCGAGCTGCTCGAGCCGGGCCGTCTGCGGGGTGTACTGCACGCGCGACATCGCGTCGTCACCGGCGACCGTGGCGACCTCGAGACCGTCGAAAATCGTGCCCCCGCCGTCGTTTCCGACCACGACCTGCAAGCGGGGCTCGATCTCGCCGGGGGGAAGGAGCAACGCACCCATGTCGTGCAGGAACGCGAGATCGCCGAGGAGCAGACGCGTCACGCCGGGGCGTTCGTCGACCTGGCTGGCGAGTGCGACACCCGTGGCCGTGGCGATGGTTCCGTCGATGCCCGCAAGGCCGCGGTTCGAGTGCACGGCGACCTTCTTGCCGCCCAGAAGTTCGTCGGCGACGCGCACGATGCGCGAGGACCCGAAGACGAGCCGATCGTGGGGCCAGCTCGCGCGCCACAGCGCGTCGACGAGGGCGGCGCGATCCAGGGGTGCACGCATGACCTCGACCTCGGCGTTGATCGCGCCGAGCCGTTCGTGCGGCACGGCGGAGGCGAGTCCGTCTGCGTCGGGGGCCGGGGGCGAGAGGTCGACGGCGGCGGCGCGCGAGGCGCGCATCCAGTCTCCGAGCCACGCGCGGTCAGCGGCTCCCGAGCCGACTCGCACCGCGTCGACCGCCAGCGTCGAGCCGTTCAGGTTCACGGGCTCGCCCGGCCCGCGCACGGCGAGGACCTCGACGTCGTCGCGCATGAGCAGGCGCGTGACCTCGCGGCTGAGCGTCGGACGGCCGAACACGACGACGCGCTCGATGCGGCCGCCGAGCTCGGGGTCGCTCAGCAGGGCGCGGTAGCCGTGCACGATCTGGCGCCCGAAGCGCGCGCCGCTGACGATCTCGGCCACGAGGGGGAAGCCGCCGTCGTGGGCGAACTGCTCCGCCGCGTCCCCGCCGTCCGCGCCCGCGACGACCACCGTCCGCGGACCGGGGTCGACCACGTGCGCCGCCTCGGCGACAGGTGCCACATCGGCCTCGCCGATGCCCCCGCCGCCCTGGTAGAGCGCCCCGGAGCCGTCGCTGTTCTCTTCGGCGGGAACGGCACCGGATGCCGCCCGCTCCGCGAGCCACGCCGGCGCGGCGCCGGCGAGCGGCTCCCGGAACGGCACGTTCAGGTGCACGGGCCCTGCCGCGCGGGCCCCCTCGCCGAGGGCGGCCGCGAGCGCTGCGGCGGCCACCGCATCGAGCTCCGCGGTCTGCTCGCCGGTGGCGTCGTCATCGGTCGCCTCCGGAACCGCGAGGTCGGCTTCGAGCCGGACGGCGGACCGGAACAGCCCCGGCTGCCGGGTGGTCTGGTTGGCGCCCACCCCACGCAGCTCCGGGGGGCGATCGGCGGTGAGCAGCAGGAGGGGAACACCCGCGTGATGCGCCTCGAGGGCGGCCGGCACCAGGTTCGCGACGGCGGTGCCCGACGTGCAGACGACGGCCGCCGGCATCCCGGTCTCGCGTCCGATCCCGAGGGCCGTGAAGCCCGCGACGCGCTCGTCGATGCGCACGTGCAGATGGATGAGCCCCGCCCGTTCGAGCTCGGCGGCGACGAGGGCCAGCGCCTGGGAGCGTGATCCCGGGCTGACGACGATGTGCCGCACGCCGCGAGAGACGAGCCCGGCCAGCAGGGCCGCGGCCGCGTCGGTCGCGGGCGCGGCGGTACGCGCGGTGTCGACCACGGGTCAGCCGACGGCGCCGCGCTGGTCGCGGGTGTCGTCGTCGCCCTTGCCGGGGGTGTCGCCCGGATCGGTCGTCTTCTGAGGAAGCTGGGGATCTTCGGCCTCGGAGTCGAGCTGCGCCAGCTCTTCTTCGAGGCGACGGATCCGCTCGTCCTGGTCGGCGCGCGCCGAGGCGGTCATGCGGCCGAGGAACTCAGGGTCGTCGTCGGGAGCCCGTCGAACGACCGTCTGCGTGGCGCGCCCTCGGCCGATGGCGAACCACAGGATGCCGCCGAGCACGGGCAGGAGGATCACGATCGCCATCCACGCGGGCTTGTTGACGCCGCGGTGACGAGAGGGGCTCTGCACGGCGCAGTCCACGATCGTGTAGACCCAGAAGACGGTCGCCACGAGCGCCAGGATGAGAAGCAACCGTGCCATGACCTGATTCTACGTGCGTCGGCTGGACAGCGGCCCGGAGTGGGCGCACGGTCTTCCGCCGTCGAACGACCCGGATCGGGGCCGTGGGTGCCCGCCGTAGACTGGGGGCATGCGTGCACGTTCGGCCCTCGTCTACACGGTGCTGCGTCTGCTCGCCTTCCTCGTGCCCCTCGGCATCCTGCTGCTGTTCCCGGTTTTCCAGGAGCTGCCGTGGCTCGCAGCGATCTTCGCCGCCCTCATCGGGCTGAGCCTGTCGACGCTGTTCCTGCGCCGCCCGCTCGCCAAGGTCACCGGCGGTCTCGCCGAGCGTCGTGCGCAGCGCGCGACGACCGGTCGCCGGACGGGCGCCGAGACCGACGCCGACGCCGAGGATGCGGTGGTGGATGCCACGCGCACCGACGGTCCGGACGCGACGCCCGAGGCTCCGCGCGCCTGAGCCCGGGCGCCGATCGTGCGCGGGTCAGACCGCGAACGCCGCGAAGAGGACCGCGCCGTACGCCACCGAGGTGAAGCTCGTCACCTGGAGCGCGGTGATCAGCTCGCGCGGGGCGCGGTAGGTCCACACGATGAGGATCGCGGCGAGCCCGCCGAGCAGCGGGATCCCCTCGAGCCAGGCCAGCGGGTAGACCAGGGCGAGGAACGCGGCGATCGCGAAGGGTGCGAGCACGAAGACCGTGAACAGCACCTGGGTCGCGCGACGGCCGATGAGAACCGAGAGGGTGCGCTTTCCCGCGAGACGGTCCTGGTCGATGTCGCGCAGATTGTTCGCCAGCAGCACCGCGCAGGCGAGGAGCCCCGCGGCGACCGCCCCGAACCACGCCTCTTGCGGCAGAGACAGCACCTGCAGCCAGGTCGTGCCGAGGGTGGCGACCAGGCCGAAGAACACGAAGACGAAGATCTCGCCCATCGCGTTGTAGCCGTAGGGACGCTTGCCGCCGGTGTAGAACCAGGCCGCGACGATGCACACGGCGCCGACGAGGAGAAGCCACCACTGCCCCGTGCGGATCACCAGGGCGAGCCCGATCACCGCGGCGAGAGCGAAGAACGACAGCGCGACGATCAGCACGGTCCGCGGCTTCGCCTTCTTGCCGCCGGTGAGGCGCCCCGGGCCGACGCGCACGTCATCGGTGCCGCGGATGCCGTCGGAGTAGTCGTTGGCGTAGTTGACGCCGATCTGCAGCGCGAAGGCGACGGCGAGACACGCGAGGGCGATCACCCCGTGCACCTGGTCGTCGACGAGGGTCGCAGCCCCCGTACCGATGAGTACGGGGGTGATGGCGAGCGGCAGCGTGCGCAGGCGCGCGGCGGCGATCCAGTCCCGCGCGGTGGCGGGCGTGACCGCCTGCGGCGCACCGCTCTTCGCCTTCTGCGGGTTGCCGCCCTGATGACGCTTCTTGGCGGTGTTCGGACGCTTGCGAGACTGTGCTGCCACGAGGGGTCAGTCTAATCCCGCGGGTCCGGCGAGCCCTCGCCGACGAGTCGACGCAGCGTCGCCCGATCGGGTTTGCCCGAGCGCAGGGTGGGCACCTCGGCGATCGCGATCACGCGGGCCGGTCGTGCCGGGGCCCCGACCGCCGCACCGACGACCTCGCGCACCGCGGCGAGCACCTCGCGCTCTCGGGACGGTTCGATTCCGGGCACCACCACGGCGGACCCCTGGCCCCAGTCCGTGTCCGGGATCGGCACGACGACGGCGGATTCCAAGCCCGGGATGCCGCGCACGGCCGCTTCGACCCGGTCGAGCGAGACGTTCACCCCTCCCGAGACGATGACGTTGTCGAGGCGACCGGTGACGTTGAGCACGCCGCCGACAATCTCTCCCCCGTCACCCGTGCGGTACCACCGAGTGCCGGCCGCATCGGAGGGGAAGACGGATGCCGTGCGCTCGGGGTCGCCGAGGTAGCCCTCGGCGAGCGTCGGTCCCGACAGGCGCACCTCGCCGTCGACGATCGCGACGCCCACGCCGTCGAGCGGGACGCCGTCGTAGACGCACCCGCCGCTGGTCTCGCTCGAGCCGTAGGTGCGCACGATCCGTGCTCCCGCCGCCTCCGCTCGCTCTCGCACCGACGGGGCCAGCGCTTGCCCTCCGATCAGGATGGCCTCGAACGAACGCAGGGCCTGCGCCACGGTGGCGTCGTTATCGGCGGCATCCAGAAGTCTCTGCAGCTGCGCGGGGACGAGCGAGGTGTAGCTCGGGACGCGGGCACCGTCGACGTGCGACGCCATGCCGAGGGCCGCAGCGGCGAACGGCTCGGCGCGGAACGGGCCCGCGACGACGGCGGGTTCTCGATCGGCCAGGAGTGCCCGCACGATCACCTGCACCCCGGCGACGTAGGTGGCGGGGACCGCGAGCAGCCACGCGCCCTGGCCGATGCGCGCCGCCGTGGCGTACGCACTCGCGATGAGGGCGTTGCGACTGATCACGACCGACTTGGGCACACCCGTCGACCCCGAAGTCGTGACCACCGCCGCCGTTCCCGGGGGGACCTCACCGGCGAGGTCCGAGCCGCCGAGCGCCACGGCGGGACCGGCGCCGAGGACGGCCGCACGCAGAGCGCGCAGCACGTCGCGCGGATCGTCGGATGCCGCCGGCTCGAGCTTCACGCGCGCGACCCGGTGCTCAGTAGTGCCACGGGACGTCGGACCAGTCGGGGTCGCGCTTCTCGAGGAACGAGTCGCGCCCCTCGGCCGCTTCGTCGGTGCCGTAGGCGAGGCGCGTCGCCTCGCCGGCGAACAACTGCTGGCCGACGAGACCGTCGTCGACGGCGTTGAAGGCGTACTTGAGCATGCGGATCGCGGTCGGCGATTTCGTCAGGATGGTGCGCGCCATCGAGAGGGCCTCGCGCTCGAGCTCGGCGTGCGGCACGACGCGGTTGACCGCGCCCATCTCGTACGCGCGCTCGGCGGAGTACTCCTCGGCGAGGAAGAAGATCTCGCGCGCGAACTTCTGGCCGATCTGGCGCGCGAAGTACGCGGAACCGTACCCGGCGTCGAACGAGCCCACGTCGGCATCCGTCTGCTTGAAACGACCGTGTTCGGCGCTCGCGATGGAGAGATCGCACACGACGTTGAGCGAGTGCCCGCCACCCGCCGCCCACCCCGGGACGACCGCGATGACGACCTTCGGCATGAACCGGATGAGCCGCTGCACCTCGAGGATGTGCAGGCGCCCCGCGCGACCGGGATCGTGCACGGTCGACTCGTCTTCGGAGTACTTGTAGCCGTCGCGGCCGCGGATGCGCTGGTCGCCACCGGAGCAGAACGCCCAGCCGCCGTCCTTGGGGCTCGGGCCGTTGCCGGTGAGCAGGACGACGCCGATGCGGTGATCCTGGCGCGCGATGTCGAGGGCGCGGTACAGCTCGTCGACCGTGTGCGGGCGGAACGCGTTTCGCACCTCGGGACGATCGAAGGCGATACGCGCGACCCGACCGTCGTGCGTGACGTGGGCGGTGATGTCGGTGTAGTCCTCGGCGCCGGGCGCCAGGGTCCATTCCGCGGGGTCGAAGAGCTCGGAGACGGTCACCCGTTCAGCCTACGCGTGGGGGTCGCCGCGAGAGCAGGCATGAAGGCGGTGGACGACCGCCGCCATGCCCCGTAGCCTGGACGACCCCGACGATCGGAGTCAGCATGACGAAGAAAGTGTCGATCCTGGGCCGCATCCGCGAGTACTTCCTCGGGGCGCCCGCACACGACCAGTCCGAGGACGCGCGGCGGTCGATGAACCACCAGAGCGAGACCGCGTTCTACAACGGCGAGGCCGCGAAGACCTGGACGGGCACGTCCGGCGGCGCGCAGTTCAAGCCGTGACAGCGGGCGGCGCCCCGAGATCCTCGGGGCGCCGCCCCGTTCACGCGTTCTTGCTGTCGCGCCACCGCAGCCAGCGCTCGACGAGCGAGTAGTCCCACTCGGGACCTGAGAAGCCGAGCGTGAAAAGGCGGGTTCCGGCGTCGAACAGGGCGTCGGCCACGTCTTCGTCTCGGTCCTTGAGCTCGTTCGAGACGACGAGGCCCGACAGGTCGCGCTGCTCTGCCTCGGCCCACTTCTCGATCACACCAAACTTGTGCGGCAGTTCGTCGGGGGTGACGAAGCTGTGCCAGATGTCGGCGTGACGAGCGACGATGCGCAGGGTCTTCTGCTCCCCCTTGCCGCCGATCATGACGGGGATCTTGCGGGTGGGCGCCGGGTTGAGCTTGCCCCAGCGCGCGACGACCCGGTCGAGATCGGTCGCCAGAGCGTTGAGCCGCGAACCGGCGGTGCCGAAGTCGTAGCCGTACTCGTCGTAATCGCGCTGGAACCATCCCGATCCCGTGCCGAAGATGAAGCGACCCGTGTCGCCGCCCTTCTTGCTGATGTGGTCGACGGTGCGGGCCATGTCCGCCTGCAGGTCGGGATTGCGGTAGCTGTTGCAGTTGACGAGGGCGCCGAACTCGACGCGCTCGGTCTGCTCGGCCCAGGCGGAGAGCATGGTCCACGACTCGAAGTGCTCACCCTCGGGGTCACCGTAGAGGGGATAGAAGTGGTCCCAGTTGAACAGGACGTCGACGCCCATCTCTTCGAGACGGAGGACGGCGTCGCGGATGTCGGAGTACTGCACGTGCTGCGGCTGGATCTGCACGCCGAGCCGGACGGGGGTATCGAAGAGCATGGCGTCAGCCTATGCCCGCCCTCCGACACCCGGGCGGGTGGATTCTCCGCTCGGTGCCGCGTAGCGTGGGAAGGCCCCGACGATCGGAGTCAGCATGACGAAGAAGATGTCGAAGCTCGCGCGACTGCGCGATTACCTGTTCGGCCCGCGACGCACCCACGAACAGTCCGAGGCGGCGAAGGAGTCGCTCGAGTCCACCCCCGACCTCTCCTCCTACACCGTCGAACGTCAGACGTTCTGGCTCGGCGGGTTCGGCGGCGGCGGGCCGCGCTGAGCGGCAGGATGAGGGCATGAGCCCCGTCGCCCTCCCCTCGCTCGCCGAGATCCTCGACTCGGCGCGCGTCGTCTCCCTCCCGCTCGCCGCCCGCTTCCGGGGGATCGAGACACGAGAGGCGCTCGTGTTCGAGGGCCCCGAGGGGTGGACGGAGTTTTCGCCGTTCGTCGAGTACGCCGATGCGGAAGCCGCGACCTGGCTCGCCGGGGCCATCGACTTCGGGTGGCGTCCGTCACCGCCGGCCGTGCGCGACCGCGTCGCCGTGAATGCGACGATGCCCGCGGTCGCGGCATCCGAAGTGCCGAGGATCCTCGCCCGGTATGACGGATGCCGCACGGTCAAGGTCAAGGTCGCCGAGGCGGGCCAGACGCTCGCCGCGGACGTGGCGCGCGTCCGAGCGGTCCGCGAGGCGATGGGGCCCGAGGGACGGGTGCGCGTCGACGCGAACGGTGCGTGGAACGTCGACGAGGCCGAGCGAGCGGTCCACGCCCTCGCCGAGTTCGACCTCGAGTACGTCGAGCAGCCCTGCGCCGAGATCGACGAGCTCGCCGAGCTGCGCGAGCGGATCGACTATCTCGACATCCCGATCGCGGCCGACGAGAGCGTCCGCAAGGCCGCCGACCCCCTGCGTGTGGCGCGTGCGGGTGCCGCCGATCTGCTCGTCATCAAGGCTCAGCCCCTCGGCGGCGTCCACGCGGCGCGAGAGATCGTCGCGCAGGCGGGACTGCCCGCCGTCGTCTCCAGCGCCCTGGACACCTCGATCGGCCTGTCGATGGGGGTGGCGCTGGCGGCGGCGCTGCCCGACCTCGACTACGACTGCGGACTCGGCACCGCCTCGCTGTTCACGGTCGATGTCGTGGGATCCCCCCTCGTGGCCCGCGGCGGAATGCTGCCGCTCGAGCGCCCCCGCCCCTCGGTGTCCGACCTCGATCGGGTGGCGGCGACGGACGATCGACGGGAGTGGTGGCTGGACCGGCTGCGGCGGTGCTACGCCGCTCTCGAGATCACTCGAGGATGAGTCGCACGATCTGAGCGAGCCGCTCGCCCAGCTGACCGCGCGCGTCGGAGGGTGACGTTCCCGTCATGACGGCGGTCTCGGATGCCGAGATCCAGGCGGACAGCAGAAGCTCCGTCGCGGCGTCCGCGGGCAGTCGCAGAGTCAGCCCCCGCGCGTCGGCGATGTCGCGCACGAGCTGCGTGACGCTGTCGCACAGGGCGCCGTTCGATGAGAGGTAGGCCGCCGCGAACTCGGGGTTGCGCAGGGCCTGCACGCGGGTCTCGGCGCCGAGGAGGACGTCGAGGCGGTCCTCGCCCGCGACCTCGAGTACTTCTTGGACGAGATGGAGGACTTCGCCCGTGGCATCCAGTCCGCGGTCCTCGATCGAGGTGACCCGGTCGCGGACAGCGGCGATCGTGGTCTCGGCGGAGCGGGCGCAGAGGGCGAGGAAGAGTTCTTCCTTCGAGCCGAAGTTCGAGTAGAACGCGCCGCGCGTGAACCCGGCGCGGTCGCAGATCGCCTCGACCGAGGCCGCGTCGATGCCGACCTCGGCGAACATCTCCGCGGCGGCGTCCATGAGGCGCGTCCGGGTGTTCTCGCGCCGTCGTGAGGGGGCGGGTGCGGTGTCGGTCATCCGCGTCTCCTGTTCTGGGTGGACGTCCAGCTTCAGTCGCACCCTCGAGGTCTACGATACATTGATGTATCCGATACGGTGATGTATCGACTCGTTCACCGATCGTGGGAGCAGCCGTGTCGACATTCCTCTACACCCTGGGTCGCTGGTCGTTCCGCCACCCCTGGCGCGTTCTGACCGGCTGGCTCCTCATCCTCGTGATCGCCGGCGGCGGAGTCGCGGTGTTCGCGAAGGGGACGGACAACACCTTCTCGATCCCGGGCACCGAGTCGCAGGCCGGCCTCGAGATGCTCGGGCGCACCTTCCCCCAGGTGAGTGGAGCGAGCGCCGAGATCATCGTCGTCTCCGCGGACGGGTCGAGCGTTCGCGACCAGAGCTACCAGGACGCCATCCAGAAGACGACCGGCGACATCGGCACGCTCGACTTCGTCGAGGCCGTCACCGACCCCTACGACACCCGCGTGTCCGGCGGCATCTCCGACGACGGGCGCGCGGCGATCGTGCGCATCCAGTTCGCCGGGGAGTCGACGGCGGTGCCCGCCGACACCAAGGACGCCCTCCGCGACGCCACCACGGCGCTCAGCACCGCCCTGCCCTCCGGATCCCAGGCGATCCTGGGCGGACAGCTCTTCGCCACCGAGATCCCCGGCGCCTCGCTCACCGAGGCGCTCGGCGTCCTCATCGCCGCGCTCGTGCTCATGGTGACGTTCCGTTCGTTCCTCGTGGCCGGGATGCCGCTGGCCACCGCGATCCTCGGCGTCGCCCTCTCGATCGGGCTCATCTTCATCGCGACGGGCTTCGCGACCGTGTCGTCGACCACTCCCCTGCTGGCGGTGATGCTGGGTCTGGCGGTCGGCATCGACTACGCCCTCTTCATCGTGTCGCGACATCAAGACCAGACGCGCGCGGGAATGGACCCCGAGGAATCGACCGCCCGCGCTGTCGGTACCGCTGGATCCGCCGTCGTGTTCGCCGGCATCACGGTGCTCATCGCCCTCATCGGCCTGAGCTTCGCCGGCATCCCGTTCCTGACGACCATGGGCATCGCCGCCTCCGTCGCCGTGGCGATCGCGGTCTGCGTGGGGCTCACGCTCACCCCCGCGTTCCTGGGATTCGCGGGGCACCGCGTCGTCGGCTGGGGATACAAGAAGCAGAAGAAGCGCTCCCGCACGGCCACCGCCGAAGACGACGCCGCGGCCGCGGAAGAAGCTGCCGCCGAAGGCGTGCGCCGCGCCTCCACCGCGGCCGTCCGCGCCCAGCGCAACGGGCCCGCCAAGCGCTGGGTCGGTCTTGTCACCCGGCATCCGGTCATCACCTCCGTCGCCGTGATCGGCCTGCTGGGCGTGACCGCGATCCCGGCCGCGTCCCTCGCGCTCACCCTTCCGAACGCCGGGCAACTCCCCCCGGGCGACGAGGCGCGCGTCGCCTACGAGCTGACCGACGAGTACTTCGGCCCCGGCGCCAACGGACCCCTCATCATGACGGGCACGATCGTCACCTCGAACGACCCGCTGAACCTCATGACGAGCATCGGCGACGAGATCGCGAAGATCCCGGGGGTCGCGAAGGTCGCCCTCGCGACGCCGAACGCCACCGCCGACACCGGCATCGTGCAGATCGTGCCCGAGACCGCGCCCGACGACCCGCGCACCGCCGACCTCGTGCGCGAGCTCCGCGCGGCCGAGCCCCGCCTCTACGACCAGTTCGGCGTGCACCTGCTCGTCACCGGCTACACCGCCGTCACGATCGACATCTCCGACCAGCTCGGCGCCGCCCTGCTGCCGTTCGGCCTGTTCGTGGTGGGCCTCTCGCTCGTGCTGCTGATGATCGTGTTCCGCTCGATCTGGGTGCCGCTGACCGCCGCCGGCGGGTACCTGCTGTCGGTCGCGGCCTCGTTCGGCGTCGTCGCCGCGGTGTTCGAGTGGGGCTGGTTCGCCGACGCCCTACACGTGGCCAAGGTCGGCCCCATCATCAGCTTCATGCCCATCGTCGTGATGGGCGTGCTCTTCGGCCTCGCCATGGACTACCAGGTGTTCCTCGTCTCGCGCATGCGCGAAGACTTCGTGCACGCCGAACGCGAGGGTCGCACGCCCCGCGAGGTGGCGCTCGGCGCCGTCCGCAGCGGCTTCTCGGCATCCGCCCGCGTTGTCGTCGCCGCCGCCGTCATCATGTTCGCGGTCTTCGTCGCGTTCGTGCCCGAGGGCGACTCGAGCCTCAAGCCCATCGCGCTGGGACTGGCCGTCGGCGTCGCGGTCGACGCGTTCCTCGTGCGCATGACCCTGGTGCCCGCGATCCTCGCGCTGCTGGGCGCGAAGGCCTGGTGGATGCCGCGCTGGCTCGACCGGATCCTCCCCAAGCTCGACGTCGAGGGCGAGGCCGTCGAACGTGAGGTGCGCCTCGCCGACTGGCCGACCGAGTCCGGGATCGCGATCGCCGCCGACGATCTGCGCACGGTGGGAGCAACGGATGCCGAGGAGCCCGTGTTCTCGGAGGTGTCGCTGCGCCTCGGGTACGGGGGGACGCTGCTCGTGACCGGCGAGACCCGCACGACGCGCACCCTGCTGCTCGCCCTGTCGGGCCGCCTGTCGCAGATCGAGGGGCGCCTGCGCGTGGACGGGCTGCTCGTCCCCGAGCGCGCCGGAGCGGTGCGCGCCCGTGTCGGCGTCGCCCTCCTCGACGACCCTGCCGAGGCCGCCGCCGACGTCGCCCGCGCCGCATCGCGCGGCACCCGGGTCGTGTTCGTGTCGGACATCGACCGCCTCGACGACGACACCAGCGACGACGTGGCCCAGGTGCTCCGCCGGGCCGCCACCGAGGCGCGCGAGCGCAGCGACGATGATTCGTCGCCGTTCACCCTGATCGTGTCCGCCCGCGACGAACGCCGCGCGCTGGCCCTTCTGGCCGACGCTCAACGTCCGGACGTGTCGTCCCTCTCGCTGCCGACCCCGCGCCGGCATCGTCCCGAACCCGAAACCTTCGCCGATCTCTCCGAGGTGTTCGCATGACTCTCCCCGTCGAGCGCTCCCGCTCGCGCCGCCCCGTCACCTGGCTCACGCTCGTCGGCGTCCTCCTGCTCCCGGCGGTGATCGGCGGCATCCTGGTCGGTGCGCTCTACAAGCCCACCGATCGACTCGAGAACATCACCGCCGCGATCGTGAACGACGACAAGGCCGTGGAGCTCAACGGCCAGCTCGTCCCCCTCGGGCGACAGCTCACCGGCGGCCTCGTGAAAGGCGCCGACGACCAGCCGAGCAACATCGACTGGGTCATCTCCAACGACGAGGACGCCGCCGCCGGTCTCAAGGACGGCACCTACACCGCGGTCGTGACGATCCCCGAGAATTTCACCGCAGCCTCGCTCTCGACCCGACCGGGCGAGACTCCCGAGAAGGCGACGATCGGTGTGCAGACGGCGCCCAACGCCCGCGTCGTCGACGGCGCGATCACCGGGGCACTGGCATCCACCGCCTCCCAGGTCTACGGCAGCACCCTGTCGTCGCAGTACCTGAAGAACGTCTTCCTCGGTTTCACGACCCTGAGCGACCAGCTCGGCAGCGCCGCGAGCGGGGCTCACCAGCTCGCCGACGGGGCATCGCAGGCGTCCACCGGAGCGGCCGGGCTGCGCGACGGCCTCGGGCAGCTCTCGTCCGGAGCCACGGCCCTGGCCGACGGCGCGTCGAAGCTCGCCGCCGGCGCCGGTCCGCTCGCCAGCGGCGCCGACCAGCTTTCGAGTGGCGCGGGAGCACTCGCCGGCGGAACCCGCTCGGCGGCGGCCGGCGTCACCAAGCTCGCCGACGGCAACGCCGAACTGGCGAAGCAGATCAACGCCCTCGCCGCGCAGATCCCGCCGAACTTCGCCCAGGACGCACAAGCGCTGTCGGACGCGGCACCGCAGATCAACACCGCACTGACCGACGCTGCAGCCGCCCTGCAGAAAGCGGCCGACGAGTGCACGGGCACGCCCGAGCAGTGCGCCGCTCTGCGCACGGCATCCGACAACGCCAACGCGGCCCTGCCGAAGGCGAAAGAGACCGTGACGCAGATCGGCGGCCTCTCGGCCGAGGCCACCAAGCTTCCCGCGGGGGTCAGTGCCATCGCCGAGGCGAACCAGAAGCTCGCCGACGGCGGGTACGACGCGGCGAAGGGCATCACCACCATCGCCGGCGGCATGGACGGCATCGCCGGCGGAGCCACGAAGCTCGCCGACGGCGCGCGGCAGTTCGGCACGGGCGCCTCGGCTCTCGCCTCGGGCGCCGAGCAGGTGGCATCCGGAGCTTCCGGCGCCGAGACCGGAGCCGGCCAGCTCGCGGACGGCGTCAGCCAGGTCGCGACCGGCACCACCTCCCTCGCCGATGGCCTGGACACCGCGGTGTCGAAGCTCCCCACCTACACCGATGCCCAGGCCACGAACCTCGCCGACGTCGTCGCAGACCCCGTCTCGGCGACGGGCGGCACCGACTCGCTCTTCGGCGGCGCCGCGGTCCCGCTGCTGGCCATGGCGGTGCTGTGGTTCGGCGCCCTCGCCTCGTTCGTCGTGTTCCAGGCCGTGTCGGCCCGCTCGCTGACCAGCCGCCGTCCCTCGGGCCTCGTCGCCCTGCGCGGCTTCGCGCCGGCGGCGATCGTCGGCGCCGTGCAGGGACTGCTGGTCGCGAGCGTGGTGCAGGTGGCATCCGACTACGCCTGGGGCGACTGGGCCGTGTTCGCGATGATCTGCCTTCTCGCCGGGGTCGCCTTCGCCGCCGTGAACCAGGCGCTCGTCGCGCTCCTTGGGGGCGCCGGACGATGGGTCTCCGCGATCATCGGGGCCCTCGCGCTCGCGACGAGCATCGTCTCGACGGTGCCGCCGGTCCTCGCGGCCTTCGCGTCGCTGCTTCCGACCTCGCCCGCCTATTCGGCGATGCTCGGCGCTCTGTCCGCGGCCGGCGGAGTGGGTGCGGGAGCCGCGGGCCTCGTGGTGTGGGCGGTGCTGTCGATCCTCGTGACGACGCTGGTCGTGGTGCGTCGCCGGACCGTCTCGGCCCGCGCCGCGGCGATCGCCGCCTGACTCCCGCGCCCGGGCGCGGAGCCGCGCGGCGGCCTTCGCGCCCGGGCGCTCTCGCCCGCCCGAGCCCGGTCGCGAACGTCCACGTCCCGTGTCAGGGAACGGAGGCGCGCCGGTCCGTGACGTCTCCTCGGGCCCCGAGCACGCGGCATCCCGTCGCCCTCCTCCCACCCGCGCACAACGGCGGGCGCTTTTGGCGACACGCCACGAGCACGACCGCAGCACCCGGCGTTTCGCGAAGCGCCCCGCCGTAGCGCACGTCCCACCCCGCAACGACCCCGCGCGCATGACGTATCCGCCCGCGCCCCGCGGCGTCCGCTCGCCACCGAGCACCGAAGCCCGCGCCCGACGGCGCCTCCTCGACATCGAGCACCGAAGCCCACGCCCCGCGGCGACCCCACGACGCCGGTCACCCGCCGCCCACGCCCCGGCATCCCGACCCCCCAACAGGAAAGGGCCCGCCCGGCTCACGCCGAACGGACCCTCCTCTGCGGCCTCTGTCAGGTGGTCAAGCCGCTGTAGGCGTGCAGCCCCTTGAAGAAGACGTTGACGATCGTGAAGTTGAACAGCACCGCGGTGAAGCCGATGATCGACAACCATGCCGAGCGGGTGCCGCGCCAGCCGCGGGTCGCGCGGGCGTGGATGTATCCGGCGTAGAGCACCCAGATGACGAAGGTCCAGACTTCCTTGGTGTCGAAGCCCCAGAAGCGGCCCCACGCGTCGTTCGCCCAGATGGAACCGGCGATGAGGGTGAAGGTCCAGAAGATGAACCCGACGATCGCGAAGCGGTAGGCGAGCGACTCGAGCGCGTCGGCGTTCGGCACCGTACGGAGGAAGCTCCGCGTGGTCGCGGCGTCCGCGGGAGCCTCAGCGAGCTTGCGCTCGCGGCGCGTCTGGATGAGCTGAACGACCGACAACCCGAAGGCCAGAGCGAACAAGGCCGTCGCCAGGCTCGCGACGAACACGTGCACGACCAGCCACACCGACTTCAGCGGGTCGGCGAGCGGCACGACCTCGACGTGGAAGGCGAGCGTGGCCCCGCCGAGCAGCAGCACGGCCAGGCCGGTCATCAGAGAGCCGAGGAAGCGCAGATCGAAACGCGTCAGCACGACGAGGTAGACCGCGATGATCAGCAGCAGACCGGTCAGCGCGAACTCGTACATGTTCGACCAGGGCACGCGCCCCGCGGCGACGCCGCGCAGGACCGTGGCGACCAGGTGGAACACGAAGCCCAGCGCGGTGAGCACCGTGCCGAGGCGGGCCCAGAGGTAACGCGGCTGGGCGGAAGCGGTTCCGGATGCCGACGACCCTGCGGATCCGCCGATCACTCCCCCGCCGCCCGCGGTGACGAGCTCGCGCGCGACGACCTCGTCTTTCGCCTTCAGGGCGAGGTCGGAGCGTCGCGCGAGGTCGATGGCGTAGGCGAAGAACGCCAGCACGTAGATGGCGACCGCCGTCCACACCAGGAGGAGGGAGATCTCGTCGAGGAGAAGCGGGTCGGTTCCGGGCATGGTGTCAGTCTACTTTTCCGGTGTCGGGGTGGCTCTGGGTGGGAAGGGTCGCGCTGTGCTTGTCGACGAGCTGGTCGACGGCCGCCGCGAGGGTCGGATCCTCGCCTCGGGCGAGGCCGGCGTACTCGATCTCGACGGCGCCGGTCCGCGGCGTCGCCTTGACCCACATGCGGCGACGGGGGACGAAGAGCGCGGCGAGCAGACCGAACAGGGCGAGGAGGGCGAAGCCCAGCACCCAGGGGCCGGCGAGGTCGCGGTGGATCGACAGCGAGGCGAAACGCTTGACGGACTGCTCGTAGCCGACGGCACCGGCCGGGGCCTCGTTCTCGAAGGTGATCGTGCCGAGACCGTTCGGCAGGTTCTCGGTCTGACCGGGCATCAACTGCAGAGCCGGGGTGCCGCTGTCGCCGCCGGCGATCTGGGTCATGCCCGAGGGATCGAGCGTGTACACCGAGCGCGGGGTTCCGTCGTCGATGCCGAGGTCTCCCTCGTACACGCGAAGGGTGAGCGTGGGGTACTCGAGAGCGCCGTAGGTGGAGGTGAGGGCGCCCGAGTCGAGCACGTCCATCGTCGGGTAGAAGAAGCCGAGGAGCCCGAGCTGCTGCGGCAGCCCGTCGGCGACCTTGATGACGCCGAGCGAGGTCATGTTGGCATCCTGCGGCAGGAAGGCGACCGAGTCGTGGAACACCTCGTTGCCCTGGGCATCGCGGATCGTCACGGTCGGGGCGTATCCGTTGCCGAGAAGGTAGACGCGGTCGCCCTGGACGTCGAGGGGGTGGTTCACCCGCACCTCGCCGTCCTGCGGGTCGGCGCCCGGGGCCTGGGTGGTCACGTGCGCGACGAAGTTGCCGGCCTGCCCCGAGCCGGGTTGTCCCGGCGGCACGTACGTGACGTCGAAGGTGTCGAGGGTCATCGAGTACGGCGTGAGGGTGTCGCCGCCCACGAAGCGGCCGGGGTTGAACGACGAGTAGTCGAGCAGGCTGTTGCTGAAGGCCTGTCCTTCGACGAGGACCCGCTGGCCGGTGTAGGTGAAGCCGCCACCGACGCCGACGGCGATCAGAACGCCGACGAGCGCCCCGTGGAAGAGCAGGTTGCCGGTCTCGCGGAGGTAGCCGCGCTCCGCCGAGACCGAGAAGGCGCCGCGCGAGTCGTAGCGCGCGACGCGGTAACCGCTCTTGCGCAGTTGGGCGGCGGCGCTCTCGACGGCCGCGGCGGCCACGGCATCCGCATCGCCGTCCACCTCGATGGTGCGGGTGCGGTGGTCGTCCAGCCGCGACAGTCGGGCGGGCGTGCGCGGGGGCTGCGAGCGCAGGGCCTTCCAGTGGTGCTTGGTCCGCGGGAGGACGCACCCGATGAGCGAGATGAACAGCAGGAGGTAGATGGCCGAGAACCACGGCGAGCTGTAGACGTCGAACAGGCTGAGCTTGTCGAGGACCGGCGCGAGGTCGGGGTTGTCGGTGAAGTACTGCGTGACGCCGTTGGGGTCGGCGGTGCGCTGGGGCACGAGCGAGCCGGGGACGGCGGCGATCGCGAGGAGCAGCAGGAGCACCAGCGCGGTGCGCATGCTGGTCAGCTGCCGCCAGCCCCATCGCAACCAGCCGACCACCCCGAGGCGCGGCTGCGTGATGTCGTCCGCCGTGGAGTCGGCGTGGTCGGAGGGGCGCAGCGGGTCGGTCACGGTGTTACCTCGGTCGGAACGATCAGAGCGGGAGCTGGACATTGCCGATCACCCCCTGCAGGGTCGACATCCACTGGCCCCAGAACCCGGTCACCATCAGCAGGCCGAGCACGATCAGAAGCGCTCCGCCGATGAGGTTCACGACGCGGATGTGCGTGCGCACGAACGCGACGGACTTGGTCGCCCACCCGAAGCCGAGGGCGAGGAGCAGGAACGGGATGCCGAGACCCAGCGAGTACGCCAGGCCCAGGAGCGCGGCCCGGCCCGGGTCGCCCAGGTTGTAGGACACCGAGATGATCGCGGTCAGCGTGGGGCCGATGCACGGCGTCCACCCGATGCCGAGGGCGATGCCCAGCAGCGGGGCCCCGATGAGGCCGAGGTTGCCCCGCGACTGCATCCGCACCGAACGCTGAGCGAGACCGAAGAGACCGATGAAGACCAGTCCCATGATGATGATGACGACGCCCATGACGCGGGTGATGAGGTCGGCGTACTCGATGAAGAAACGGCCGAGCGCTCCTCCGAGGACGTTGATCGCCATGAACACGAGGGTGAACCCGGCGATGAACAACAGGGTCCCGCCGAGCAGGCGGCCCTTGCCGGAGGCGGATGCCGAACCCCCGCGCGGCGCCACGGCACCGCCGATGTAGCCGAGGTACCCCGGCACGAGCGGAAGCACGCACGGCGACAGGAACGAGATGAGGCCGGCGGCCAGGGCGATGGGAACGGCGATCCACAGCGCCCCGTCGAAGACGAGGGCGCCCGGGTTCACGCGTTCTCCGCGACCAGCGTGCGCACGATCGACTCGAGGATCGACGCCTCGGGAAGCTCACCGACGATGCGAGCGGCGACGCGCCCCTGCTTGTCGAGCACGAGGGTCGTGGGGGTCGCGTTCAAGGGCGCCGCATCGGTGAACGCGAGCTTGAGCTGGGCGTCCCCGACCGCCATGGCGCTGGAGTACGACACCCCGTGGTCGCGCGCGAACGACAGGGCCGTGGCCGGCTGGTCGTACGTGTTGATGCCGAGGAAGGCCACGTCCTGCCCCTGGAAGGTCTGGTAGGCCTGCTCGAGGCGCGGGGCCTCGATGATGCACGGGCCGCACGTGGCGTACCAGAAGTTCACGACCAGCACCTTGCCCGCGAAGTCGGCGCTCGACACCGGGGAGCCGTTGTCGAGGGTGCCCGCGAAGTCGACGGGCTCCTTGCGGTTCTCGGGGGCGATCTCGTCGGTCTGGAATCCGTTGGCGGCGATGTAGCCCTTGTTGTCGCCGGCCCGGTACTGGTCGGCGAGGGGGTCGGCGGTGCAGGCCGACAGCCCGGCGACCAAGGTCGCCGCGGCGAGGATCGACCCCGCGGCGGTGAGGATTCTGCGCATCAGACGGCTCCTACATCGACGGCTCCGGCGGTGCTCGCCGGCTCGGCGTACGCCACCTCGACCCAGCGCGCCGAGCCGTCGGCGCCGTCTCGCCGTTCGAAGCTCGTCACGCTCGACAGCGCGCAACGGCGCTTGCGGGGGTCGTGGCGGGTGGGTTGCTGGGACAGGGCGAGGTGAGTCACCCAGATGGGGAGTTGGTGCGAGACGACGACCACGTCGCCCGAGGGGACGCGGTCCCAGGCATCGGTCATCGCGGCCGTCATGCGGGCGACGATCCGCTCGTAGGGCTCGCCCCAGCTGGGAACGGCCGGCCGGCTCAGGTGACGCCAGTTGAGCGGGTTCGCCAGAGCCTGCTTCATGCGCCGCCCCTCGAAGACGTTGGTCGGCTCGATGACGCGGTCGTCGATGAACGGCTCGGCGCCGAACATCTCCACGAACGGCTCCGCCGATTCGCGCGTGCGCTGCAGCGGCGAGACCACCAGGGCCGAGACCGGACGATCGAGACCCTTCACGTGCTCGGCCGCCTGACGCGCCATGCGGCGACCGTCGACGCTCAGGCCGAATCCGGGGAGCCGACCGTAGAGCACGCGACGGGGGTTGTGGACCTCTCCGTGGCGCACGAGATGAAGGCGGTCGGCGGGCACGACGCCAGTCTACGGGCGGGTTCTGTGGTCTGACTGAGTCCGGATGCCGGTTGCCTCGACGTGGAGATAACCGACCGAGCGACGCTCAGGCGTCGTGCTGAGCGGCGGGAGCGTCGTCGCGATCGCCGGCGCGCTTGGAGGCGAGCAGCGATCGGACGCGCGAGTACAGGAACCACGCGAGGCCGATCGCGACCGCGGCGATGACCACGTACTGCAGGATCGACGCGTACTCCTCGACGATGTGCCAGTTCTCGCCCAGCAGGAAGCCCGACAGCACGAAGATCGTGTTCCAGATGAGGCTTCCCGCACCGGTGAGCAGACCGAAGCGCCACATCGGCATCTTCGACACCCCCGCGGGGATCGAGATGAGACTGCGGAAGATGGGGATCATCCGCCCGAAGAACACGGCCTTGCCGCCGTGGCGCTCGAACCACGCAACCGTCCGGTCGACGTCTTCGGGGTGCAGCAGCGGCATCTTCGCGGCGAACGAGCGCAGCCGCGCCGCTCCGAGCCAGCGGCCGAGACCATAGAGCATGAAAGCGCCGACGACGGAGCCGATCGTCGTCCACAGCAGCGCCTCGAACAACGTGAAGGAGCCGCGACTGGCGGTGAGCCCGGCCATCGGCAGAACGACCTCGCTGGGAAGCGGGGGGAAGAGGTTCTCGAGGGCGATCGCGACACCGGCCCCGACGGGCCCGATGATCTCCATGAGCGAAACGGTCCAGTCCGCGAGCGACGTCAGCCAGGACTGTCCCTCCCCGGAGCCGGAGGTCGACCGCAACGGGGCGAGAGAGAGGGTGGTGTCGGTCATCGGGTGCCTTCGCGCTCGGTGATCGGCCGCCCGGTGCGGACGCCCGCTCTCAGGGTAGGTTGCGAACCCGCGCCCTACCTGGGGGTTGCCCCCGAGCGGATCAGGATGCCGAGACCCCCGCGCCGACGAGCGCGGCCGCGACGAACCACACGGCGGCGATCGTCACGACGGTCACGAGCGGAACCCAGAAGGCGAGGCGGTGACGAACGAGACGCACGATGGAGATGACGACACCGATGATCAGCACGACCCAGGGCGAGACGACCGCGGTCCAGAAGCCGATGTTCATCAGTCCCGTGTCGCAGGTGACCGACCCGCACGCGTCCGCGGCGTAGACGAGGAACACCCCGGCGTAGGACGCGGCGAGCGCCAGCAGGGGGAGCAGGACCAGCAGCACGATGGTGAGGGCGACATCCCATCCGCGGGCCCTGCGCGCCGTCGGTTCCGGCCGCAGGGTCCGGAACGACTCGGGCGGCATCGAGAAGGTCACGCCCCCATCGTAGGTTCGCGCCCGGTTCGGTGCGGACCACGCACGTAGACTGGTCGATCGTGAGCGAACGCGTCCTGGTCAACCAGCTGAAGTCCCTGCCCGCCGGCCCCGTCGAGGTGTCGGGATGGGTCGAAACCGTGCGCGACCAGAAGAAGGTGCAGTTCGTCGTCCTCCGCGACGAGACCGGCGCCGTTCAGCTCGTGAACCCGGCGACCCGCCCCTCCGAAGAAACGGAGCAGGATGCCGCCGCCCTCGCCCTCACCGAGACGATCGGCGCCCTCGCGACCGGCACGTTCCTCACCGTGCGCGGCGAGCTCAAGCACGATGAGCGTGTGAAGCTCGGCGGGGTCGAGATCAAGGTCGGCGAGCTCGAGATCGCGGCCGCGGCCAACCCCGAGACCCCCATCGCCGCCGACAGCAGCCCCGACAAGCGCATGGACTGGCGCTTCATCGACCTTCGCCAGCGTCGAAACAACCTCATCTTCCGCGTGCAGACCACGCTCGAGCACGCCATGCGCACCTACTGGGTCGAGCGCGACTACATCGAGGTGCACTCCCCGAAGCTGATGGCATCCCCCTCGGAGTCCAACGCGGAGCTGTTCGAGGTGCCCTACTTCGAGGACAAGACGGCCTACCTCGCGCAGAGCCCGCAGTTCTTCAAGCAGATGGCTCAGGTCGCCGGCTTCGGCAAGATCTTCGAGATCGCCCCGGCCTTCCGCGCCGACCCCTCCTTCACCAGTCGTCACGCCACCGAGTTCACCTCGATCGACGCCGAGATCAGCTGGATCGATTCGCACGAAGACGTGGCGCGCATGCAGGAGGAGCTGCTGCACACCGCGTTCCAGGCGGTCGCCGACAAGCACGGCGACGAGATCCGCGAGCTCTTCGGCGTCGAGGTCGAGGTGCCCGCGATTCCGTTCCCGCGCATTCCGCTGGCCGAGGCCCGCGAGATCGTCGCCGCCCGCGGGTACGACATCCCCCGTACCGACGGCGACCTCGACCCCGAGGGCGAGCGTCAGATCGCCGCGCACGTGCGCGAGACCTTCGGCCACCCCTTCGTCTTCATCACGGACTACCACCCCGAGATCCGCGCTTTCTACCACATGCGCGACGAAGAGACCGGGCTCACCAAGTCGTACGACCTGCTCTTCAACGGCGTCGAGATCACCACGGGTGCGCAGCGCGAGCACCGCGTGGACGTGCTGATCGAACAGGCCAAAGAGAAGGGTCTCGACCCCGAGCACCTCGACTTCTACCTCGACTTCTTCCGCTTCGGCGCTCCGCCGCACGGCGGCTTCGGTATGGGGCTCGCGCGCATCCTGATGCTGATGCTCGGCGAGTCGTCGATCCGCGAGGTTACGTTCCTCTTCCGCGGTCCCACCCGCCTCGCCCCGTAAAAGGTTCGAGTGAGCGACGCCCGGGGTTCACCCCCCGGGCGTTCGTGCGTCATGCGTCCTTCCTACCGTGGGCGAATGGTCGCCGTCATCCCCGTGGATCCCCCACCCGCCGGGGAGCGACCGCGCGCGGGCTGGTCCATCACCCTCCACCACGTCACGCGCGAGCGCGCCGGGGTGCCGATCCTCCGCGACATCGATCTCGAGGTGGCTCCGGGCACCATCGTCGCCCTCGTCGGCCCGTCGGGCTGCGGAGCGTCGACCCTGCTGCGCGTGGTGAGCGGTTCGGAACGACCGGATGCCGGCACCGTCCTCGTCGAAGGACGCTCGGGCGCCGCGGCACCCCGCATTCCGGAGGTCCGCGACCGCACCCCTGTGGCGCGGTTCGGACGCGTCCGGGCGGCGATCGTCGCGGCCTCGCGGCACGCCGGCGACGTCGACCCCGACGGCGAGACCGATCGACTGCTGGACCTCGTGGGACTCGGCACCGCGGACAAGAGCGTGCACCGGCTGTCGCACGGCGATCGGCAACGGTGGGCTCTCGCTCGCGCGCTCGCCTCTCACCCGCGGGCTCTCGTCCTCGACGACGCCCTCGCGGCCCTTCACACGACGGCTCGCTCCGAGACGCGAGACCGACTCGTCCGGGAGCTCCGCGAGCGCGGCGTCACGACACTCTGGGCGACGCGCGACACGGCCGAGGCCGCGGCGGTCGCCGATCACCTCGTCGTCATGGACCAGGGTCGCATCGTCGCCGCGGGCTGCCCGGACGAGGTGTACTCCCGGATCGCGGACACCGCCGTCGCCGAGGTCCTCGGACCGGTGAGCGCCGTACCCGGGATCGTCGAGGGCCTCACCGTCGAGGTGTGGGGTCAGGAACTCCCGCTCGCGGAGTCCGCGCACGACGGTCACTGCGAGGTCGTCGTGCGCCCCGAGAACGTCCTCCTCGTCGGACCCGACTCCCCCGGCGTCGACGGAGTGGTCGAGGAGTCGACCTTCCTCGGCAGCGTCCGTCGTTCGACGGTGCTCACGAGCGACGGCAGTCGCGTCGTCGTCGAGCATGCGCCCGAGCAGCGTCTCGGCGACCGTGACCCCGTGCGTCTCGCTCTCGCGATCGTGCCGGCGACGGTGCGGCCGATCGCCTGACGGGGCGAGCGGGCGTCAGAACGGGTAGTCGACCGAGGAGCGCTCCGCCACGACGGAGCGGACGAACGCCGCGACCTCCTGGTGAGCGGGGTGCACTTGGTAGCGCTCGAGCGCATCGACGTCGGCGAACTCGCTGACCAGAGCGACGTCCCAGTTCGACTGCGGGTTCACGATGTTGCGCCCCACCTCGATGTGCTGGATCTCGTCGATCACGGGGGCGAGGGCGAGCAGGCGCTCGGCGATCTGCTCGGCGTGCAGGGCACGCGTGTCGGCGTCGTCAGCCGACAGCTTCCACAGAACGATGTGACGGATGCTCACGCGGAGGCTCCTTGGGTGTCTGCCGCGAGGAGAGCGGCGCGAAGTCGGTCGGCGGACACGCGCCAGTGGGCGTGCAATTCGCCGTCGATGAGGACGACCGGGATCTTCTCCCACCACTTCTCGTAGAGGGCGGCGTCGTCGGCGATCGAGGCCTGTTCGATGGTGACGCGGTCAGCGGCACCCTCGGGGAGCTCGGCGACGACGGTCTCCACGATCTGCTCCGCCACGTCGCAGAGGTGGCAGTCGGGCTTACCGATCAGCGTGAGGGTCGTCACCCTCCCCATCCTAGGAGGCGGGGGAACGACGGGCCGCGGCGTGCGCCGCGTGTGTCCGCGGACCGATCAGGACTCGACGTCGTATCCCGCGGCGATCCAGTCGCCCGTGCCGCCCTCGACGTTCGTGGCGTCGTGGCCGCGTGCCGAGAGCGCCTCGACGACCCTCGCCGAGCGGCCGCCGGCCTGGCAGATGACGTCGAAGGGCTCGCCCGGAAGCTCGTCGAGGTGCTCGCCGATCGTGGACATCGGCAGGTTCACCGCGCCGGGAACGTGTCCCGCGGCGAACTCGTGCTCCTCGCGCACGTCGATCAGGGGACGCTGGCGCCCCGCGTGCAGATCGTGGACCGAGATGGACTGCATGCTTTCCTCCGAGGAAGACGGTCGAGACGGTTCGGCGGCGCGAGATCGTCGCGCCGGATACACGAAGCGCCCGTCACGAATCGGACAGGCGCTCGGTGTGGTGGCCGCTTACTTCTTGTTGCGGCGCTGGTGACGAGTCTTGCGAAGCAGCTTGCGGTGCTTCTTCTTCGCCATGCGCTTACGGCGCTTCTTGATGACAGAACCCACGGAAAACCTCACTAAGTCGGGGTCTGGGTGCCGATTTCGGCCCCCGGGAACAGCAGGCGTTGGAAAAAAGCCTCGGATCAGTCTAGCCGACGTCGGACACCGGTCGTTGCACGGCTTCGGCGACCGCCGATTCCGGCACCCGGTAGCTGCGTCCGAAGCGCACCGCCGGCAATTCTCCCGCGTGCACGAGACGGTAGACCGTCATCTTCGACACGCGCATGAGCTCTGCGACCTCGGCGACCGTCAGAAACCGCACGTCCGGCAGCTCGGCCATCGCTCACCCCTCGTTCCGGGTGAACTCACCCTCCTGATGCTGTGCACACTCTAGGGTCTGGCCGGGACGGCTGTAAACCTATGGGCCCACTGTGACGAATGTGATTCATGGATGCCGGAAATCCGCGGCATCCATCGTCGTCATCGCCCCGGGAGCTTGCGGAACGCGGTCGAGAAGGAGTGCTTCACCGATGCGGCGGCGCGCCCCACCACCTCGGCGGCGTGCATCGCGGATTCGGGGAGCGCGGGTTCGTTGTCGTCGTCGATCGAGAAGAAGGGCACGAGCCAATCGTCGACCTCGTCGAGGGGCGCGACCGCGAGGCTGTAGTAGCGGTGCTGGCCCTCTTCGCGGACCGAGACGAGCTCGGCCTCGCGCAGCACCTTGAGGTGCTTGGACACCGTGGGTTGACTCACCCCGAGTGCCGCGACGATCTGCGACACGCTCGTTCCGCGTTCGCCACCGGTCGCCCGGTCGAGGAGCAGCTGAAGGATGTCGCGACGCGTTCCGTCAGCGATCACGTCGAAGATGTCCGCCATGGCATCAGATTAGCGGCGCCCCGGCCCGAGTACCATGATTCGGGTTCGGGCACCGAAGGGAGCGGCGCATGGCGGCGACGCCGAACGAGGCTCGACTGGCCGTGCGACTGCGTCGCATCGCCTACGAGGCATGGGATCGTCTGCGCAACCTGACGACCGCCTCACCCGCGCGATTCGCGGTGCTCGTGTTCGTCACGCTCATCGCGCTGTTCACCGCGCTCTTCTCGCTGCCCGCGGCGTCTGCGACGGGCGAACGGATCGCCTTCGCCGACGCTCTGTTCACCGCGGTGTCCACGATCTGCGTGACGGGCCTGTCGACGCTGAACATGTACTCCGACTTCTCGCCCCTGGGGCGCGTCATCACCTACATCGGCGTCAACGTCGGCGCCCTGGGTGTCCTGACCCTCGCCTCGATCCTCGGCCTGGTCATCTCGAAACGCCTCGGGCTGCGCGCCAAGCTGATCGCCGCGGGCGACAGCAACCCCCTGCGGGTCCACGGCGGGCCGGTGAACGAGGGCCAGACCGTCCGGCTCGGCGAGGTCGGCCAGCTGCTGCGGACGGTGGCCCTGTCCACCCTGGTCATCGAGGCGGGCTTGACCGTCCTCATCTACCCCTCGCTCATCATCGGCGGGATCAATCCGCTCGTGGCCCTGTGGGAGGCGCCGTACTACGCGGCGATGGCGTTCACGAACACCGGCTTCGTCCCCAACGCCGACGGCCTCACGCCCTTCGCGCAGGACTACTACCTGCTCACCGTGCTGATGGCCGGGGTCTTCCTCGGCTCGATCGGATTCCCGGTCATCTTCACGCTGTGGCGCCACTATTGGCGGTTCCGCCTGTGGTCGCTGCACGCGAAGCTCACGATCATCACCACGGTCGTGCTGTTCTTCGCCGGTGCCGGCGTCATTCTGCTGCTGGAATACGACAACCCCCTCACATTCGGCAGCATGGATGCGTGGGACACCACGTTCCAGGCCTTCTTCCTCTCGGCGATGACACGGTCGGGCGGATTCAGCGTCATCAACATCGGCGATCTGAACGGCGCCACCCTCATCGTCGGTTCGATGCTCATGTTCGTCGGCGGCGGTTCGGCCTCCACCGCGGGCGGTATCAAGGTCACGACGCTGGCGGTCCTCGCCCTCGCCGTGTTCTCGGAGGCGAAGGGGCGCCCGTCGGTGCAGGCGTTCGGCCGCCGCATCCCGAGCGACGTGCAGCGCGTCGCGCTCTCCGTCGTCGCGTGGGGGGCCACGATCGTCGCGATCTCGACCGTGACCATCAGCCGGATCACCGACGCTCCGATCGAACACGTGCTCTTCGACGTCGTCTCGGCCTTCGCCACGGTGGGCCTGTCGACGGGGCTCACCGCCGAGCTTCCCGAGGCCGCCAAGTACGTCATGGCCGCCACGATGTTCATGGGGCGCATTGGTACAGTGACACTCGCTGCGGCAGTGGCTGCGTCCTCCCGGTCGCAGCTGTACGCGCTCCCCGTGGAAAGGCCCATCGTTGGTTGAACGCATCCGCAGTGACGCCCCCGTCCTGGTGATCGGCCTCGGGCGCTTCGGCGCCGCGTGCGCGGGTGAACTGGACCGCCTCGACCGCGAGGTGCTCGCCGTCGACGGCAACCTCGAGCTCGTCCAGAAGTGGTCGGAGCGCGTCACGCACGCCGTGCAGGCCGACGCCCGTAACATCGACGCCCTGCGCCAGATCGGCGCCCAGGACTTCCAGGTCGCCGTCGTCGCGGTCGGCTCGCTCATCGAGGCGTCGGTGCTCATCACGGCCAACCTCGTCGACCTCAAGGTGCCGCAGATCTGGGCGAAGGCCGTGTCGCAGTCGCACGGCAAGATCCTCGCCCGCGTCGGTGCGAACCACGTGATCTACCCCGAAGCCGAAGCCGGAGAACGCGTCGCCCACCTCGTGAGCGGCCGCATGCTCGACTTCATCCGCTTCGACGACGACTTCGTCCTGGCCAAGATGTACCCGCCCAAGCTCGTCCGCGGGGTGGGGCTGAACGAGTCGGGCGTCCGCTCGAAGTACAACGTCACGGTGGTCGGGGTGAAGAGCCCGGGCCGTCCGTTCCGCTACGCCGAGGCGAACACCGTCGTCACCAACCACGACCTCATCATCGTGTCGGGCACGAACTCCGACATCGAGCGCTTCGCCTCGCTCGACCGCTGAGTCGACGCGCTCAGGCGTCGATGTCCAGGGTCAGCTCGACCTCGTCGTCGACGCCGAGGCCCTCGGCATCCTGCAGTGCTTTCTTCACCGGCACCACGTACCCGCCGTCCTTCGGCCAGAGCGAGGTGGTCACGGTGGTGCGGCCGATCGTGACGGATGCGGGGATCATCCCCCACCCGTAGGTGACGACCGGGGCGACCTCGGCGATCATCGCCGCCTCCGCCGGGGGCACCGAGACGAAATGGAACGGCGCGGGGCCGCGCCAGTACCAGATCGTCCCGGAGAACCGCAGGCGCATGGTCAGTTGCCCGCGGCCAGTTCTTTCGCCCGGGCGAGGGCCGCTTCGGCGGCGGTGGTGAAGGTGTCGTCGAGACGAGCGTCCTGCAAGACGGTGACGGCGCGCTCGGTGGTGCCCTTCGGGCTGGTCACGCGGCGGCGGAGCTCGGCGGGATCCACCTCTGCGGATGCCATGAGCGCGGTCGCTCCGATGAAGGTCTGCTCCGCGAGCAGACGCGCCTGATCGTCGTCGAACCCCATCCGCACGGCGGCCTTGGTGAACTCCTCGACGAGCAGGAAGACATAGGCGGGACCGGAGCCCGAGATGGTCGAGAGGGCGTCGATCTGCGACTCGGGGACTTCGAGCACCGAACCCACGGTCTCGAAGAGGGCTCGGACCACCGCGACGTCGTCGGCGGACGCCGCGGACCCGGCGGCGAGCCCCGTCACGCCCTGGCCGACGAGGGAGGGGGTGTTCGGCATCGAGCGCAGGGTGGAGACGCCCTCGCCGAGGTGAGCGGCGAACGTGTCGAGGGTGACTCCCGCCGCCAGACTCACCACGATCGCGCCGGGTCGCAGGTGCGGGGCGATCTCGTCGAGCAGGTCGGGCACCATCGCGGGCTTCACGCCCACCAGCACGATGTCGGCGGCGGACGCGGCGTCGGTATTGCCCGCGGGATTGACCTCGAGCGCGACACTGGTCACCCCGTCGAGCTCGGCGAGCTCGGCCGCCTTGGCGACGGAGCGGTTGGTGGCCGTCACCCCGCCCTCGGTCAGGCCCGCGGCGACGAGGCCGCGGAGGATCGCTCCTCCCATGGAACCGGCTCCGAGGATCGCGATCGGGGGCAGCGAGGTCGTGGCATCCGTCATACGGCACAGTTTACGAATCCGTCGCCGATGGCGGGGGCAAGCCTGAGTGCGACCGATAGGGGCGCGCGTTAGAGTCGGAAAACGGTGTGCCGGAGCACCGGCGAGCGACACGGAGGACTAGCGATGACTCTCTTCGACGGCATCACCGCGCGCCTGGTCGAGACCGACCGGCTGGGTGTGAACGTGCTCGAGCGCGTCGGTGACGACCCCTCCACCTCCCCCGAGCACACGGTGGTCTTCGTGCACGGCAACGTCGCCTCCTCGCTGTTCTGGCAGGAGATCATGCAGGACCTGCCGAGCGAGCTGCGGGTGATCGCGGTCGACCTGCGCGGCTTCGGTCGTACCGAGCACAGCCCGATCGATGCCACGCGCGGCGTCCGCGATTTCAGCGACGACCTGCACGCGACGCTCGAGGCTCTCGGCATCTCCACCGCCCACCTCGTCGGCTGGTCGATGGGCGGAGCCGTCGTGCTGCAGTACGCGCTCGATCACCCCGTCCTGTCACTGACCCTGCAGTCGCCGATCTCGCCGTACGGGTTCGGCGGCACACGTCGCGACGGCTCCCGTCTGAGCGACGAAGACGCGGGCGCGGGCGCGGGCGCGGCGAACCCCGACTTCATCCAACGCCTCATCGACCACGACACCACCGACGGGGCCCCCACCTCTCCCCGCTCCGTGTTCCGCAGCAGCTACGTCGCCGACGGCTACCGGAGCGAGCACGAGGACGTCTGGGTCGAAGCGATGCTGTCGACGTCCACGGCCACCGGCAACTACCCGGGAGATTCGGTCATCACCTCGACCTGGCCGGGCTTCGCCCCCGGGACGACGGGAGTGCTGAACGCCCTCGCGCCGAAGTACTTCGACGTCTCGGGCATCGTGGACCTCGCCGCGAAGCCGCCGATCCTGTGGATCTACGGCACCGCCGATGCGATCGTCTCGGACACCTCGTTCTCGGACGTCAACCACCTCGGCGCGCTCGGCGTGGTCCCCGACTGGCCCGGCGTCGATGTCGCGCCCGCGCAGCCGATGGTCTCGCAGACGCGCGATGTGCTCTCGTCCTATGCGGAGAAGGGCGGCGAGGTCGCCGAGGTGCCCGTCGAGGGCGCCGGACACTCCGTGCACCTCGAACGCCCCGCGGTGTTCCGTCAGGCTCTGCTGACCCACATCGGCTACGTCGGTCGCCCCGCCGACCCGGCACCCCCGACCGAGGCGATCATCCTGCGCTCGGCCGACTGACCCATCCCCGACCCGCCCCGGAGGTCCCCGTGGAGTACTGCCTGTTCACCGAGCCCCAGCAGGGCTTCTCCTACGATGACCAGCTCGCTTTCGCGCGCTCCGCCGAAGAGCACGGTCTCGACGGGTTCTTCCGGTCGGACCACTACCTGCGCATGGGCGAGGGAGATGCGCGCCCCGGCCCCACCGACGCGTGGACGACGCTCGCCGGCCTCGCCCGCGAGACCTCGCGGATCCGCCTGGGCACCCTCGTGTCGTCCGTGACCTACCGGGTCCCGGCGATCCTCGCGATCCAGGTCGCCCAGGTCGACGCGATGTCGGGCGGCCGCGTCGAGCTGGGGCTCGGAACGGGGTGGTTCGAGCGCGAGCACCGCGCCTACGGCATCCCGTTCCCGCCCAAGCGCTTCGATCTGCTCGAAGAGCAGCTCCAGGTCGTGACGGGTCTCTGGTCGACCCCGGATGCCGACACCTTCACGTTCCACGGCGAGCACTACGACCTCGACGAGGCGCCGGCGCTCCCGAAACCGGTGCAATCCCCGGTTCCGGTGATCGTGGGCGGGGGCGGCCCGAAGCGCACCCCCGCACTGGCCGCGAGGTACGCCACCGAGTTCAACATCGGGTTCGTCTCGGAGGACGTCGTGGCCGAGAAGTTCGCCGTCGTGCGCGCCGCGTGCGAAGCGATCGGGCGGGACCCGGGCACGCTGAAGCTCTCGGTGGCACTTCCGACCGTCGTCGGGGCGGACGACGCCGAGATCGACCGCCGCCTCGACGCGATCGGCCGCACCCGCGACCAGTTCGACGACGGGGCGAACATCGTCGGCACTCCCTCACAGGTCGCCGAGAAGGTCGAGCGGCTTCGCGGGCTGGGCGCCGAACGGGTCTACTTCCAGCTGATGGACCTCCGCGACCTCGATCACGCCGACCAGATCGGCGCGGAGGTGCTTCCGCTCCTCCCCCGCTGAGTCGTCAGCGGCGGCCCTCGAAGAACGCGCGCAGCCGGTCCGAGGCCCCTTCCTCCTCGACCCCGCCGACGACCTCGACGCGATGCGGAAGCCGCCGGTCGCGCAGAACGTCGTACAGGGAGCCGGCGGCTCCGGCCTTGGCATCCCACGATCCGAAGACGACCCGCTCGATGCGCGCCTGGAGGATCGCACCGGCGCACATGACACACGGCTCAAGGGTGACGACCAGGGTGCAGTCGGCCAAGTGCCACGTGCCCAGGCGGCGGGCGGCTTCGCGCAGGGCGACGACCTCGGCGTGAGCCGTCGGGTCCCCCGTGACCTCGCGCAAGTTGCGGCCTTCGCCGATGACCTCGCCCGCGGCATCCACGACCACGGCGCCCACCGGGACGTCGCCGTCGGCCGCCGCGGCATCGGCGAGGGCGAGGGCGCGCCGCATCGCGGTGAGGTCGCGGGCGGTGGGCGTCACGGGGTCTCCGGTGAAAGACGGGCGGTGGTCTGCGGGTGGAGCGGTTAGCCTTGAGCCTATGCGTGTCCACGTCGCCGACCACCCGCTCATCACCCACAAGCTCACGGTGCTGCGTGACGTGCAGACGTCGTCGCCGGTGTTCCGCCAGCTCACCGAGGAGCTCGTGACGCTCCTGGCCTACGAGGCGACCCGCAACGTGCGCGTCGACCCGATCGAGATCCAGACTCCGGTCACCACGACCATGGGCGTCAAGATCAGCGAGCCCCGTCCGATCGTCGTCCCGATTCTTCGCGCCGGGCTCGGCATGCTCGAGGGCATGGTGAAGCTTCTCCCCACCGCCGAGGTCGGCTTCCTCGGCATGGTGCGCGACGAAGAGACCTTCGAGCCGACGACCTACGCCGAGCGCCTTCCCGACGACCTCAGCGACCGCCAGTGCTTCGTGCTCGACCCGATGCTCGCCACCGGCGGCTCGCTCGGCGCGGCCATCAACTTCCTCTTCGCGCGCGGCGCGCAGGACGTCACCGCGATTTGCCTGCTCGGCGCCCCCGAGGGTGTCGCGGCGATCGAGAAGCAGGTCGAGGGGCACGACGTGACCCTCGTGCTCGGCGCCGTCGACGAGCGCCTCAACGAGAAGGGCTACATCGTGCCCGGCCTCGGCGACGCGGGCGACCGCCTTTACGGCACGGCCTGAGCGCCCACCAACCGTGCGAAGCCGCTGAGCCGCGCGACCCCCTCGGGGGTCCGCGGAAGGTCGTCGAGCAAAGCGGGTGAGTACACCACGTAGGCGGCCTGCATCGCTCGCGAGATCGCGACGTTGATGCGGTTGCGCAGCAGGAGGAACTCGAGCCCGCGGGGGGCCTCCCGCCCCGATGAGGCGGCGAGCGTCAGGATCGCCACGACCGCCTCCTTTCCCTGGAACCGATCGACCGTGCCGACCGGGACGTCGGCGAAGCCGGCCGCGGCCAGCGCCTCCTCGACGGCGACCTGCTGGGCGTTGTACGGGGTGATGACGATGATGTCGTCGGACCGGAGCGCACGAGGTTCGTGCACGGTGGCGGAATCGCCCGCCCCTCCCTCGGCTCCGGTCCATTCACGTCCGACGAGCTCGGCGACCAATCGGGCGACCTCGGCGGCCTCTTCGCTCGAGAACATCGCATTTCCGCTGTGGCGCACCGGGACCACGTGCACCCCCGGTTCGACGCCGTCGAGGCGGCGCAGAGCGGTGGAGGGGTGCGCGGCGAGGCGACCCTCGTACGACAGGCGTGACACCGGCTCGGCGACGGCGGGGTGCATGCGGCGCGTGCGGGCGAGGAAGTAGCCGAACTCCTCGGGCACCACCTCGGCTCCGTCGATGATCCACCCGAGCGCCGAGGTGTCGACGGGCTCGGGGTGCGTGCCCTGACTGACCTGCGGCAGCTGCTGGGGGTCGCCCAGCAGAAGAAGGCGCCGCGCCGCGAGCGACACCGCGATCGTGGACGCGAGCGAGAACTGCCCCGCTTCGTCGATCACCAGCAGATCGAGACTTCCGCGGGGGATCCGGGTCTCGTGGCTGAAGTCCCACGCGGTCCCGCCGACGACGAAACCGGTCGCTGCGTTCTCGCCGGTGAACGCCGCGATCCCGTTCTTCGGCAGAACGGTGAAGGAGTGCGAGACGCCCGGGTCCTTCGGCGCTTTCCCAACTCGGGATGCCGGCACCCCCGCCGCGATGACCTGATCGAGCATGTGCTCGACGGTCGCGTGCGACTGCGCCACGACCCCGACGCGGTACCCGCGATCGGCGACGAGGCGGGCGATGACGTGGGAGCCGACGTAGGTCTTGCCCGTGCCGGGAGGGCCCTGCACGGCCAGGTAGCTGTGGTCCAGGTCGGCCACGCTCCGAGCGATCGCCGCCACGTCGTCGTCGCCGCCTCGGCCGTCGATGCTGGTGACCGGGGCGAGAGCGCCCGAGAGCGTCCGCGGTGGGACCCGGCGGAGGATGTCGGCCGCGGCTCCCTGCGGGATCGCCGGGGCCGCCGCGAGGACGGCGTCGGCCCACGCGTCGATCGCCTTCTGCTGATTGCCGGCGCGGGGCGGCGCGGGTGGGGTGAGGGCGAGTGGCAGGTCGTCCCAGGTCACTCCGTCGGCGGCGATCTCCTCGACGATCGCCCCGTCGTCGAGGACCTCGCGAACGGTCGTGCGGCGCGCACCGTGGATCCACCGCGGCCGTGTCTCGAGCGGGAACGGAGCGGGCAGATCGTAGACCGCGAAAGGTTCGGCGTCCGCGCTCAGGCGCGTCCCGGGGGCGACCTCACCGCGAAGCTCGACGAGTCGGCGCTGCGAGCCCCGGCCCGACTCGGGGACATGCCAGTCGGCGACCACCCGCGAACGTGCCGCATCGATCACCACGACGTCACGCGTGTCCTCCCACACCGACAGCGGCTCGCGCAGGCGCAGGAAGTGCGTGGCCCAATAGGTCTTCTCTTCGCGCGGGTAGTAGTCGATGGCGGCAGCGGCGAGACGGAGCGCCGTCGCATCGGGCTCGGCGGCGTCGGCCGCCCACCTCTGCAGGGCTGTGGCGCGCGGCGAAGGCTCATACGCCTGTTCGTCGGGCTCGGCGCCTCGCGCCGGGACGGCGCCCGACTCGCGGGCACGCTCGACCAGCCAATCGCGTAGTCGCCGGGTCGACACGCAGTCGTAGCGGTTGTAGTCGGCGAGATCGTCGAGCACGCGTTGCGCGGCGGTCGTGTCGCCGTCGGCGGCGAGCGCGCGGGCCTCGACGTACTTCACAATGGAGTCGTCTCCGCGCTGGACGTCGCTGGTGCGCACCTCATCGCCCATGTAGAGGGGCTCGAGCTTCTTGATCGAATACGAGCGCGAGCCGACCCGCAGGGCTCGCCGGACGACCGGGTACAGGTCGACGAAGACGCCGTCGCGCAGGAGCCGATCGACGTCCGCCTCTCGAACTCCGTAGCGAGCCGCCATCGTGAGCAGATGGGTCGGTTCGTAGGGGGCGTAGTGGTAGATGTGCATGCCCGGGTACTGCTGACGGCGTAGCGCCACCATGTCGAGGAAGCGCTCGAGGGCCGCTCGCTCCTCGTCGAAGGTGTGCGCCCACAGGGCCCCGTAGGTTTCGCGAGAGTCGACCCAGCCGAAGAGGTAGTCGATGCCCCAGTGCTCACCGACCCCCTCGGTGTAGAGCGGGTCGCCCTCGAAGTCGAAGAACAGGTCGCCGTGGTCGGGCCGGGGAAGCACCCCGAGCGACTTCGGCGCGACGACCTCGAACGTCGGCACGGCGGAGGCGGGGGCATCGCCGCCCGGGACCCCCGCCGGACTCTCGAGCTGCAGACGCGCCTGCGTACGGAGTGACGCGAAGGTGTCGGCACTCATCGCGGCGGGAGCGGTCGGAGCAGACGCCAGCTGGTCGATGGTCTCGATGCCGCCGGCACGGAGCCGATCGCGCTGGACGGGGCGCATGCCGGCGACCAGAAGCAGGTCGCGGTGCGCGACGACCTCGAGCTCGCACGTCGCGCACCGGCCGCATGCGATGACCCCGAGATCGCCCCGCGCATCGCCCCAGGCGATCGCCGGCCCGGCGACGCCGAGCTCGACCCTCCGGTCGGCGATCAGCGCGCGCAGGCGCTCCCGGCGCAGACCGAAGACCGGGAGGAGGTCGTCGACGCGGTGCGTGCTCGTCGAGCCGTCGCCGAGCAGCAACTGCACCTCGTCCGCGCGCGGGACGCCGAGACGATCGAGCTGATCCACGTAGGCGGCGAGCTGCATGAGTGCGGTCACCCGGGCCCGACGCGCGAGCTTCGTGTCCTGCACGATCCACCGACGCGTTCCCTCGGGCGACGCGTCGGACTCGCGGACGAGGAAGTCGGCGAACCCCACGAACTCATCGGTGGCGAAAGCGGCCTGGTACACCACCTCGACGGACGGGTCGGCCAGAGCCTCGTCGGTGAGGCGCACGGCTTCGGCGAGGGCCTGGGCGTCGGACGATCGGGCCGCCGGGATCTCGCGCACCGCCGCGCCGAAGCGGGCGCGGTCATCGTCGAGCACCCGCAGCTCGTGCGCCGTGCCCAGGCGGGCCGCGCGTTCGAGGGTGGCGTCCTCGGGGTCGTCGACGGGCGCGACGCGACCGATCTTCGCGTCGATGGCGCGCAGCCACGCGAACTCGCACTCCGCCGCCGCCTTGAGGTCGCTGGCGCTCCAGACGATCCGCGCCTCCTGCTCGATGTACCGCATGGTCCTCAACGCTAATCGGGGCCACCGACATCGGGTTCCGCCATCCACAGGCCGGCCTCCTCTCGCAATCCGACCGCCCGGTGTCGGACCGTGCTGACAGACTGAGGGGGTGATCACCGACCTGCCGTTCGAGAACGTGTACCGGCACGGGTTCGCGCGCGTCGCGGCGTGCACGATTCCCGTCGCGGTCGCCGACCCCGCCGCCAATGCCGACGCCGTGCTCGACTCCGCGCGCGCGTGCGACGCTGAGGGCGTCGCCGTCGCCGTCTTCCCCGAGCTGTGCCTCACCGGCTACGCGATCGACGACCTCGTCATGCAGGATCCCCTCCTCGATGCCGTTGAAACCGCTCTCGAGCGCCTGGTGCTGGCATCCGCCGATCTTCTTCCGGTGCTCCTCGTCGGCGCGCCGCTGCGCCACGGCAACCGCCTGTTCAACTGCGCGGTCGTGATCCACCGCGGTCGGGTGCTCGGCGTGGCTCCCAAGGCGTACCTGCCCACCTATCGCGAGTTCTACGAGCACCGCTGGTACGCGCGCGGAGACGACCAGGTCGGTCAGCACATCCGCGTCGCCGGCGAGACGGTGCCGTTCGGACCCGACCTGCTGTTCGAGGCGGCCGACGTACCCGGTCTCACCCTGCACGCCGAGGTGTGCGAAGACGTCTGGGTGCCGATCCCGCCGTCCTCGGGGGCGGCGCTCGCCGGGGCGACGGTGCTCGCCAACCTATCGGGCAGTCCCATCACGATCGGGCGTGCCGACGATCGGAACCTGCTGTCGCAGTCGCAGTCCATGCGGTGCCTCGCGGCCTACGTCTACGCGGCCGCGGGTCAGGGCGAATCGACCAACGACGTCTCATGGGACGGCCAGACCATGATCTACGAGGGCGGGCACCTGCTCGCCACGACCGAGCGCTTCCCCGACGGACCACGGCGCAGCGTCGCCGACGTCGACCTGGACCGTCTGCGACAGGATCGCCTGCGGCAGGGCACATTCGACGACAACCGCCGCACGACCGGCCCCGCGTTCCGGACGGTGTCGTTCGAGCTCGCCCCGCCCGCGACCGACCTCGGTCTGCGCCGCGCGGTCGATCGCTTCCCCTTCGTCCCCGACGATCCGGCTCGCCTCGCACAGGACTGCTACGAGGCGTTCAACATCCAGGTGTCGGGCCTCGTGCAGCGGCTCCGGGCCATCGGCGACCCGCGTCCGGTTCTCGGTGTGAGCGGCGGACTCGACTCCACGCACGCGCTGCTCGTGATCGCCCGCGCCATGGACCGGATGGGGCGTCCGCGCAGCGACATCCTCACCTATACGCTGCCCGGGTTCGCCACGAGCGAGAAGACCAAGCGCAACGCGATCGCCCTCGCCGAAGCCGTCGGCGCCTCGATCGAAGAGATCGACATCCGCCCGGCGGCGACCGAGATGCTCTCGCGCATGGGACACCCCTTCGCGGCGGGGCAGCCCGTCCACGACGTCACGTTCGAGAACGTCCAGGCGGGGCTCCGCACCGACTACCTGTTCCGTCTGGCGAACCAGAACAACGGGATCGTCGTCGGCACCGGCGACCTGTCCGAGATCGCCCTCGGGTGGTCCACGTACGGCGTGGGCGACCAGATGAGCCACTACTCGGTGAACCCCGGCGTCCCCAAGACGCTCATCCAGCACCTCATCCGCTGGGTGATCTCCTCAGGCGAGCTCAGCGATGAGACCGTCGACGTGCTCCAGTCCGTGCTCGACACCGAGATCAGTCCCGAGCTGGTGCCCGCCGGCCAGGACGGCCGGATGCAGTCCACCGAGGACCGTATCGGCCCGTACAACCTGCACGATTTCACGCTTTACCACGTGCTGCGCTTCGGCTTCCGACCGTCCAAGATCGCCTTCCTCGCGGCTCACGCCTGGAGCGATCGGGATGCCGGCGCCTGGCCCCCCGGCTACCCCGAGGCAGGGCGACCGGTGTACGACCTCGTCACCGTGGCGAAGTGGCTCGAGGTGTTCCTGAAGCGGTTCTTCGGCTTCGCGCAGTTCAAGCGCACCGCGATTCCGAACGGACCCAAGGTGTCGCCCGCGGGCTCGCTGTCGCCGCGCGGCGACTGGCGTGCACCCTCCGACGGCAACGCCCGCGTGTGGCTGGCCGACCTGCACGCGGCCGTGCCGGAGGCGTTCCGGAGCGAGTGAGCCCGCGGTCCGCGCGCGACCCCACCCGCTGACGGGCCCTACCAGCCCATCGACCCCGGAACGCCCTTGAACGGGCCCGCGAGGTCGCTCGTC
>NZ_LMKF01000001.1:108327-108395 GCF_001421275.1 Microbacterium sp. Leaf203
ACCCACCCGCCGTAGAAGCCGCCCGGCTGCGGTTCGACCGTCTCGCCGCCCAGCACGACGCGATCCAT
>NZ_LMKF01000001.1:108429-155561 GCF_001421275.1 Microbacterium sp. Leaf203
CGGGCCCGCGTACACGGCGACCCGGTCTTCGAGGATCTCGTACCCGGGCATGGGGTGCGGATAGTTCCAGGCGGCGCGAGCGGCGACCGCTCCCCCACCCCCGTGGACATCGAAGTACCGGGCTCCCCCCTTGAACTCGCAGAACGACGCGCCCTCACCGAGGGTCAGCGCATCGCCGAACGCCACGATGGGCACGTAGTACACCGGCGGATGGCTGGTCTCGACCACACGGACGACGTCATCGGTATCGGCGATCCGCACGCCGCCGAAGTCGATCTGCACGCGCTTGCGGACGCGCTCCACGCGCGGTGGGCGGGGGTAGTCCCACACGGATTCCTGGCCGGGACGAACGGGGTCGGGTACGGGACGCGCCATGCGCCCACGGTACGCCGCGATCCGCATACTCGGGCGATTCCCCGCATACCGGCTCAGGAGGCGCACAGCTTTTCGGTAGCCTGGTGACCGAGGGGGCACCGTGAGCGAACAGAAGACCACGCACGACGGCCGTCGATATCGCGTCTACCAGATCGTCGGCATCGTGCTGGCCGTGCTCTTCCTCGCCCTGGGTGTCGCCGCCTATCTGGCCGGCGGCGGACCCATCATCGCCGCCATCGCCGTCATCGGAGGACTCGCCGTGCTCATCGTCTCGATCGTCATGATGGTGCGCTCGTGAGCGCCCCCGAGACCCCCGGCGGCTCCGACGGGAAGAAGAAGTACCCGGCGGGCACCGTCGTCATCTGGATCGCCGGTGCGGGCATCGGCCTGTGGCTGCTCATCAGCGGCCTGATCGGCATCCTGTCCGGAGGCAGCTGAACCGGCGCGTCGCGGGAATGCCCTCCGACGGTGATCGTTGACCTCCACGTCACCGATTTCGACAGGAAGGGCATCATGACGCGTATCGGACGCAGCGACCTCGACATCCTCCCCCTCTCCCTGGGCGGCAACGTCTTCGGCTGGACCGCGGACCGCGACACCTCGTTCGCCGTTCTCGACGCGTTCCACTCCGGTGGGGGCGACTTCATCGACACCGCCGACGCCTACAGCGCCTGGGTGCCCGGCAACTCGGGCGGTGAGAGCGAGACCCTCATCGGCGAGTGGCTCGCCTCGCGCAAGCCCGAGAACGTCGTCGTGGCGACGAAGGTCAGCCAGCACCCTCAGTTCCGCGGGCTGAGCGCGAAGAACATCCGTGCCGCTGCGGAGGCGTCGTTGGCGCGTCTCGGCGTCGACACGATCGACCTGTACTACGCGCACTTCGACGACGCCGACACCCCGCTCGAAGAGACCGTGGCCGGTTTCGCCGATCTCGTGACGGACGGGCTCGTGCGCTACGTCGCGGTGTCGAACTACACCGCGGCCCGTATCCGCGAGTGGATCTCGCTCGCCGAGGCCGCCGGCGCCGACCTGCCGGTCGCGATCCAGCCGCACTACAACCTCGTGCACCGCACCGAGGTCGAGAGCGACATCGTGCCCGTCGCCGAGCAGTACGGCATGTCGCTCGTGCCGTACTACGCCCTCGCCAGCGGGTTCCTCACCGGCAAGTACCGTTCGGCGGATGCCACGGGCGATTCGCCTCGCGCGGAGGGTGCGGCGAAACTCGCCACTCCCGCAGGGCTCAAGCTGATCGACGCCCTTGAAGAGGTCGGTGACGCGCACGGTTCCTCCATCGCGGCGACGGCGCTGGCCTGGTTGCGCCTGCAGCCCACCGTGGCCGCCCCCATCGCGAGCGCCTCCAAGGTGGAGCAGGTCGCCGACCTGCTCGCCAGCGCGTCGCTCGAGTTGACGAGCGACGAGCTCGCGCACCTGTCGGCCGCATCCGAGCCCGCACAGGGCTGAGTGACGACTCTCTCCCTCGACTGAACGCCCGCCGCACGCTCAGCGCACCCACGGTGCGTGTTCCGGTGCGGCGGGCGTTTCGTCGCGCGGGCAGGTCGCGCTGGCAGGCGGCGCGAACGCGCGGCGGCGTCGGCGACAATGGTGGGGTGAAGCTCCTCGTCGCCGCCCATGCGTCCGAACTCATCGCCTTCGAGGCGGAGATCACCGGGTTCGAGCGCCTGCTCACCGGAGTGGGCAAGATCCCGGCCGCCTACGCGTTGACGCGGGCCCTGTGCGCGGGCGATTACGACGAGATCGTCGTCGTCGGAACCGCCGGAGCGATCGACGACGACGTCCAGGGCGGCATCTACGACATCGCCGCGGCGATCCAGCACGACGTGAAGGGCCTCGACGGCGCCTTCGGCGAGCACGTTTCGCTCCCCGCTCGCGTCGAGACCGGTCACGAGGGCATGGTCATCGCCACGGGAGACCATTTCGTCGACGATGCCGAGACCGTGCGACTCATCCGTGGCCTCGGCGGGAGTCTCGTCGACATGGAGTCCTACGCGCTCATCTGGGTAGCGCAGCAGTTCGGTGTGCCCATTCGCATCCTCCGTGCCGTGTCGGACCGCGCACAGGACGGCGCGACCGAACTCTGGGACGATGTCGTGGAACGGTGCAGTCACGAGCTCCGCGCTGAGATCCGCACCCGCTACGGCGTCTGAGCGCGACCGCGACGCCGCCTGCGCTCAGGGCGTCTGCGAGCCCGAACGCGCTCGACCCGCGAGGTCGGTGACCCCTACGACGAGCGCGAGCGCCAGGAAGACGCCGACCGTGATCATGCCCGACGCGTAGGCGTCGTGGTACAGCACGGCCATGTCGTCTATGTTGCCCTGCTCGCGATAGACCGTCGCGTAGAACAGGGCGAGGGCGATGGCCGTGCCCACGGCCGTGCCGATGCGCTGCCCCAGCTGGCCGACGGATCCGGCGACGCCGCCGCTCTTGACCGGGATGTCGGCGAGGGTGAGCGTCTGGTTCGGCGAGATGACGAGTCCACCGGCGAAACCCCCGAACGTCATGACCGCCGCCATCGCCCAGGGGGTCCACCCGGGGTCGGTGACGAGGGCGACCAGGACGAGCCCACCGGCGGTGGCGACCATGCCCAGGATCCCCCAGACGACGAGGGGGCGCCCCAGTCGAGTGACGAGGTTGCCGCCGATCCACGAGCTCCCCGCGGATGCCACGGCGAAGCCGATCGTGACCATTCCCGCGAACACGGGTTCGAGGCCGAGTCCTCCCTGGAGGAACAGGGTGCCGAGAAGGAACATCGCGGGAACGGCCGAGAAGTAGGCGGTCGAGATGAGCACGCCGTTGCGGTAGGACGAGAGGGAGAAGATCGAGAACGGCATGAGCGGCATCCGGCCGCGCTCCGCGTATCGCCGTTCCCAGAAGACGAAACCCGCGGCGAACACGACCGACGCCACGAGGAACCACCAGCGGTGCGGGTTGTCGTCGGGGCTGCCCGTCGTGAACAGGAACGGCCACATCAACGACAGGATCGTCAACGCGAACAGCACGACGCCGACCGGGTCGAGATCGAGCTTGCGGTGCGATTTGGTGCGCGTGTCGGGAAGCAGCCACGCCGCCAGGGCGATGACGATCGCGACGAGCGGGACGTTGATCCAGAAGATGAGCCGCCAGCCGTCGGTGTCGCCGCCGATGGCGATGAGCAGACCGCCCAGGGTCGGACCGAAGGCGGTCGCGATGCCGATCGTGGCACCGAAGAGCCCGAACGCGCGGCCTCGCTCTTTGCCCTGGAACAACTGCTGGACGAGCCCGAGCACCTGGGGCATCTGGATGCCGGCCGCGACGCCCTGCAGAAGGCGAGCGGCCAGAAGCACGGTGGTGTTCGGCGCGAGCGCGCAGGCCAGGCTCGTCACGAGGAACAGTGACAGGCCGACGAGGAAGAGCATCCGCCGAGAGCGGAGGTCGCCCAGGCGTCCGGCCGGCACGAGTACGAGGCCGAAGGTCAGGATGTAGCCCGAGACCACGAGCTGCAACTCGGTCGGGCCGGCGTTCAGTGCCGCCTCGATCGAGGGGAGTGCGACGTTGACCTTCGTGAGGTCGAGGATCGTCAGCGCCGCGACCGCGACCGCGACCCAGTAGGCACGCCACCGATGCCGCGGCGACAGCACGATGTCACGCGTGGGGGGATGGGCGGAATCCGTGGGCGCAGAGGGAGGAGTCATCGACGCCGACGGTACTCCGGGGGGCGGACACCGGACCCGGGCTTGCGCGCGGGGGCATCTCGTCCTCTGCGGACGCGGGGGTCAGTCGACGTCGCGGCGGGCGAAGACCGCGCGCAACACGAAGAACACGATCACGGCGACGACCGCGACGGCGAGGAGGCGGAAGGCGAAGGCGATGAGCGAGAACAGGATGTTCACGAGCACCCACGCGATGATCACGGCGACGACGACGCCGAGGATGGTCCAGAGGGTGCTTTTGCGCATGCGTCCAGCCTAGAGCCGGGGACCGGGGCTGCCGGCCGTGCTCTCAGCCGACAGTCGCACCCACCCCCTGTCGGATCACACTCGGGCCTCGGGTCGTCGCGGTGACGTGCAGCTGAGCGGGCAGCTGGCCCTTCATGGCCGCGACATGACTGATGACTCCGACTGTTCGGCCTCCCTGCCGCAGTTCGTCGAGCGTTCTCATGGCGAGGTCGAGGGTGTCGTCGTCGAGCGATCCGAATCCCTCGTCGATGAAGAGCGTGTCGAGCCGGATGCCGCCCGCTCTCGCCGTGACCACCTCGGCCAAGCCGAGAGCCAGCGCGAGCGACGTGAGGAACGTCTCGCCGCCCGACAGCGACTGCGGGGGGCGACTCTGCCCGGTGAAGGCGTCGACCACCTCGAGGCCCAACCCGCTCGCGGCACCTCGGGCGGCCAGGGCGTCGCTGTGCTGCAAGCGGTACCGGCCGGACGACATGTGGTCGAGCCGCAGATTGGCCGCGGCCACGATCTCTTCGAGCTCGGCCGCGAGCACGAAGGTCTCGAGCGTCATCCGACGCGTGTTCGGAGCGCGCCCGGCCACGGTGTCGGCGAGGCGGGCGATCACGGCGTGCTCGTCGGAGAGCGCCGCCACCGCCGTGTGCCCGGCGTCGGCGCGGTGCGAGAGGCCCCTCAGACGGTCGGCCAGCGCGCGAGCCGAGGCGTGCGCCGCGGACGAACGCTGGACGGCCTCACGCGCCTCGGCGACGGCGAGCGCGAACGGAGCCAGGTCGACGGGCTCGTCGGGGGCGTCGACGAGGAGCAACTCGAGATCCAGCAATCGCTGGCGGACGGAGGCGACCGCCGCGTCGTGCTCCGCGATCGCGGTGTCGAGGCGGTGCCGCTCGGACGCCGGCCGGAGAGCCCGGGTCACGGCCTCGACGTCTGCGAACGGGCTGTCGGCCACGAGGCCCGCGACGATCGCTGCGGTCTCGCTCTCATGCGCGATCGCGGTCTCGAGCAGATCCTGCGCGGCGACGAGCTCGCGCACCACTTCTCGTCGGGAGCGAAGGTCGCGCTGCCGCTCGGCCACGCTGTCGGAATCTCCGCGCGCCGCGGCGACCTCGACGCGCAGGATCTCGATCCGCTGCTCGGTGAGCGCGAGGGACTGGCGGGTGTTCGCGAGCTTCTCCGAGAGGCCGTCGATACGCTCGGCGATCGACGCATCGAGTTCTGCCACCCGCGCCCGTTCCTCCTGCACGCGCTCGTGCTCGTCGACCTCGGCCTCAGCCGAGGTGAGGGCCTCTTCCGTCTGGGCCAGACGCTCCTCGAGGACCTCGACGCTCTCTCCGCCCGCGAGAGCTGCGGCCAGCGTGTGCGCGTCACGCGCGACGCGCGCGGCGTCGGAGGCGAGTCGGTCCTGCTCGACGGCGACGTTCTTGCGATCTTCGGCGGCGTTGATCTCGTCGTCGGACACGGGAGCATCGTCACCGCGCGCGGGGTGCGGATGCTCGCGCGCTCCGCACACGGCGCACGGTTCGCCGTCGACCAGATCGTGGGCCAACTCGACGGCGGCACCCGCGAGACGACGGCGGAGAAGGGCGGTCCAGGCGTCGACGGCACGCTGCACCTCGTCGGCACGGACGAGAGCCGCCAGATCCGCCCGTTCGCGTTCCTCGAGCAGGGCCGCGGCGCGGCGCGCGGCCTCGAGCCGGCGAATCACGTCGTCTCGCGCGGTCGCCGCGGTCGACTTCCGGGTCTCCGCTCCGGCCAGTCGCATGAGTCGCTCATCGAGGCCGCGCAGAAGCTCCGGAACCTCGAGTCGCCCGTCGATCAACGCGTCCCGATCCGCGGTGGTGCGGGCGAGGAGCGCGGTGAACCGGTCGGCTTCGGCGACGAGCTCGTCAAGTTCGACCTCGGCGGCGAGTGCCGACTCGCCCCGGGCGAGCAGGGCGGTGATCTCGTCGTCGCGGGCGACGAGCTCTGCCCGGTCGACGCCGACCTCGAGGGACGACGCGGAGCCGACCGGCTCGCCGAGCCGACGGGCCTTCTCGATCGCGGCGCGGGAGCGGTCCCGGGCGGAGGCGAGCCCCCTGCGCGCCGACTCGGCCGCCTCGATCGCGCCGCGGAGGGTCTCGGCCTCGGCCGCGGCGGAAGACTCATCGCGCGCGTCGGACATCCGGGCGTCGTCCGCCTCGAGGGCCGTCAGGCGAGCGCGAAGACGTGCGCGATCGTGTTGCCGCTCGGTGAGGGCGGTCGCTTCGCGCTCGGCGATCAACGCCCGATCGAGACGCGCGTTGCTGTCGTCGCGTTCGCGCGCAGCCGACTCGACGCGGTAGTCGGCGCGTTCCACCGCTCGCACGACGCGGGCGACACGTTCGCCGACTCCGAGCGCTGCACCCGCGTCCGATTCACCTTCGACCGCGCCGACCGTCGAGGCCTCGGCGTCGAGCTCGAGGGCGAGACGCTCGGCTTCGTCGAGGAGGGTCGCGACCTCGACGCCCTCGGTGGCGAGACGCTCGGACGCGCGCTTGCGGCGTTCGTCGAGATCGGTCGCGTACTGCTCGAAGGACCGGGTACCGAACAACGTTCGAAGCAGGCTCAGTCGTTCGTCGTTCTTGGCGAGGAGGAAGCGCGCGAAGCGGTTCTGCGCCAACAGGATGACCTGGAGGAACTGCTGCTGGGTCAGACCGAGGATCTCGTCGAGACGAGCGGCGACATCGACCGGACGCGCGGCCACGCCCGTCCACCCTTCGGGAGCGAGGACCTCGAGCAGCGCCCGATGAGGCTCTTTCGTCGTCCCTCCCCCGCGTCGCTTCGGCCGCTCGAACTCCGGAGACCGAGTGATGCGCCAGCGCTCGCCCTCGGCGCTGAACTCCAGTGTCACGCGGGTCGGGTCGTCGGGCTCGCAGTGGTCGCTGCGCAGGCGGCGCTCCGCACCGTCGTACCGCGGAACGCCCCCGTACAGGGCGTAGCAGACCCCGTCGAGCACGCTCGACTTACCGGCTCCGGTGCGTCCCGTGATGAGGAAGATGCCGTCAGCGGTGAACACGTCGAAGTCGACGGTCTGCGCCTCGAGGAACGGCCCGAACCCCTCGAGGACGAGGCTGTGGAGCTTCACGCCGTGGCCTCCGCGACGGACCGGCCGTCGAGCACCTCGCGGATGAGGGCGCGCTCGGCCTCGGAGGCCCCTTCTCCCTCGCGGACGTGGGCGAGGAAGGTGTCGATGACCTCGCCGTCGTCGCGCGCGGACCGCACCCGTCGGGCGTACCCCGACCCGTCGTCGGGCAGGGTCTGAGCGGGGAGGTGGACGACCGTGGCGCACCAGGGGAAGCGCGCCTGCAGCCGGCGCATGGGATCGGGCTGTGGAGTGGAGTCGGTGTACTCGGCGCGCACCCAGTGCTCGTGGAAGTCGGCGAAGCGATCGTCGGTCAGGAGGTCGTCGAGGGGGGCACGGAGGGTGACGAGCGGGCGGAGAACGGGCAGGTCGAGCCAGGTCACGTTCGCGAGCCCGTCGGCGTCGAGATCCACCAACCAGGATCCGCGCGGTTTGCCCGCCTCACCGAAGCTGTAGTGCACCGGCGCTCCGGCGTACCGGACGCGGGTGGAGATCTGCTGGCGGCCGTGGATGTGTCCGAGGGCGACGTAATCGGGCCCGTCGAAGGCGGAAAGCGGAACCACGTCGAGACCCCCCTGGCGGATCTCGCGCTCCACCCCCGGCGTCGCGTCGACGCCTGCGGCGAAGCAATGAGCCGCCACCACCGAACGCCCACCGCGCTCGGTGAGGTCGGCGCGGACGAGGTCGAGGGCGTGCTGCATGGTCTGTGCCTGGCTGCGCAGTTCGACGCCCTCCCAGAGGTGGCGCACGATGGCGGGCTCGAGGTACGGGATGCCGTAGAAGTGCACGGAGCCGTGCTCGTCGTCGATGGTCACCGGGGTACCCACGGCGTGGGGGGCGGTGACGACCGTGATCTCGTCGCGCAACAGAGCGGACTGGAAGCCGAGACGGGCAGCCGAGTCGTGGTTGCCGCTCGTGACGATGACACGCGCTCCGGCGGCCGCCAGCGACGCCAGGGTCGACGTCAAGACCGGATAACAGGCCGCCGAGGGGGCCGCGGAATCGAAGACGTCGCCCGCGACGATCACCACGTCGACGGAGTTCTCGCGCACCTGCGCGACGAGGGCGTCGAGGACGCCGCTCAGCGCATCGAGGGTCGAGTGCCCGTGGAAGGAGCGCCCGATGTGCCAGTCGGAGGTGTGCAGGATCCGCATGCAGACACGGTACGTCGCACCTCCGACATCGGCTCGCAGCAAACGCCCGACCCGACGGGTTCGTCCCACGGAAAAGCCCCGCCGCCGGGTCTTTCCGGGGCGGGGCGTTCTCGAGGGATCAGGAGCCCGAGACCTCCGCGGCCAGGGCGCGGATGCGGTCGTCGCCCAGGTCGAGGCCGATGTCGCGGAAACGCTGACGCAGCACGTCGGCGATGCGCTCCTCGCTCTTGTCGCCGACGTCGGCGCGCGTCTGCACGACGACGCCGGCGATGCGTGCCTCGTCGTCGGTCGGGTGGGTGTCCATGGCCGGTTCGGACTGCTCGTCGGGTCGCGAGATCTTGCGATCGCGGTGCACAGCGCCGCCGACCGAGTCCGCGGCGTCTGCTCCCCCGTCGGGACCGCTGGTGGGCTGGGGCGCCCGAGTGTCATCCGTCATGTCAGTCCTCCGTGCTCAGGTCGGGGTCGATGCCCTGGCTGGCGGCATCCCCCTCGATGGGGTCCGAGGGCTCCGCGTCGTTGAGGCGCGGCGAGCCCTTCGCGTGCTCGTTCTGCTCTGCGGTCTCACCGTCGGCGACGGCGCCGCTCTCCCACCCACCGGGAGGGTCGGCGTTGATGACACCCTCGGGCAGGTCGCGGTCGTCTGTCATGACTTCCCCTTTCGACCCGACCAGCTTCGTCGGGCGGGCGGAGGACCCGGCAGGGGTTGACGGCCGGACGCGGTCTGCGTAGGCGCTCGGTTCAGGAGGCGGGTCGCTGGTGCAGGATGGCCGCCCGCTCGGGGTGGGCTTCGAACCACTCCCCCACGTACCAGCACACGGGCAGGATCTCGCGGTCGCCCGCCGCCTCGATCGCGTCCACCGCGCGCTCGGTGATCACGGCGGCGTAGCCGTGTCCGCGGAAGGTGGGGATGGTGAAGGCGCGAGTCAGGGCGACCGTGCGCCCGTCGTCGCGATAATCGAGGACCGAGACGAGGTCGTCTCCATCGTGCAACGTGTAGCGGGACGCGGTCTTGTCGTCGGCGAAAAGCAGGTCAGCCATGACGGAGAGGCTACGCCGCCCTCGATGGACGGGCTCCGTCGCGGCAGAGTGCACGGTGCGACGGCCCGGGAGGCCGCGAAACTGAGCATGATGCGCGCCCCTGACGGCATCCATGCCGATTTGACGAGGTCGGACACGCTGCGTCATAATCCCCCCATGACTCTCAACGCGCGTTCTCTGTCCGCCCGGGAGGCGAACAGGACTGCCGGCATGATGATGCCCGGCCGCGTTGCGATGTGTTGTCGAATGTGCCGCTAACAGCGACCCTCGCTCGGACCGCCTCGGTTTCTGAACACCGACGTCGTCCCTCGGCCGCCTGACGTCCGCGTCGATCACGCGTACCCCGGCACCGCACTCCGGCCCTCCGGCCTCTCCCTCCCGTCGAACCCCGCTCTCGTTGACGCCCGGGTTCACACACCCAAGGATTCTCTCCTCATGTCGATCTCCGCCGTTCTCGACCGCCCCTCCACCGCCGCCGCCCGTCCCGCCGCCCGCGACGCCGCTCCCCACGCGACCGCAGCGTCGGCCCCTGCGGCTCGCCCCGCCGCCCCCGCCACCACCGCCCCGCGGGGCTTCGCTCTCTACGTCGGCATCGACGAGGCGAAGGCCGCCGCCGCCGGCGTCAGCCTCGGTACTCTCGTCGAAGCCCTCCGCCGTACGCTCGGCGAGCTGGCCCCCGCCGCCGAGACCTACGCGACGGTCGCCCTCGCCCCGGTCGGGTCCGGTGGCCGCGACGTGGACGTGGTGCGTCTCGCCCTGCACGAGCCGTCGGCGATCGCACGCACCAAGGACGAGCCCGCCGAAGAGGACCGCGCGCCGGGAGGCGTCGTGGTCGACATCTCGCGCAAGCGCGTGCTCATCGACGGCGAGTCCGCTGCGTTCACGTTCAAGGAGTTCGAGCTGCTGCAGTACCTCGTTCTGCGCGAAGGCCGCACGATCGAGCGCACCGAGCTGGTGGCATCCCTCTGGGAGGGCTCGACCGACGATGACGCCCCGGGCGAGCGCACCATCGACGTGCACGTGCGGCGCCTGCGCGCGAAGCTCGGCGTGTACGAGGACATCGTGCGCACCGTGCGCGGCGTCGGGTACCGCTTCGACCGCCACGCCGACGTGTCGATCCGCTACGGACACGGCACCCCCTCGCCCGACCGGTTCTGACGCCCCCTCCCGCTCTCTGCATGGGAGCGGATGCCGCGGGAGCGGATGCCGCGATGTCGGCGCTCGGACGTAGGGTGTCGGCATGAGGTCGATCGGAGTCCGCGCGCATCACGCGCCGCGTGAATCGGCCGCTCCCGCGGGCGACCCGATCGAGTCGGAGTACCGCCCCGCCCGTCCGGTCGACATCGGCCGTGCCGTCGCGGCACAGCGTCACGGTGCGAACGACCCCACGTACTTCGCCTCGCAGCCGCTCCCGGCCGGGGGCGTCGTCTGGCGGGTGAGTCGCACCCCTCTCGGGGTCGCCACCCTCGCCTTGCGCATGCGCGTCGGCGGTGCGGTCAAGGCCGCGGCGTGGGGGCCGGGAGCCGAGTGGGCTCTCGACCAACTGCCCGCGCTGTGCGGTCGCGACGACGATCCCGACGGTTTCGACGCGTCGCGGCATCCGTCCGTCGCCGAGTGGCATCGCCGGCACCCCGACCTCCGTATCGGCCGCACCGACCTCGTCTTCGATGCGCTGGTCAGCGCCATCATGGAGCAGAAGGTCACGAGCATGCAGGCCTTCTCCGCCTGGCGGAGCATCGTCACCTGGTACGGCGAGCGCGCTCCCGGTCCGACCCCTCGGCCAATGTTCGCTCCTCCCGACGTCGACGGATGGCGCCTCGTCCCCTCGTGGGCGTGGCATCGCGCGGGTCTCGAGCCGCCGCAGTCGCGCACCATCGTCGAGACGTCGCGCCGGGGGGCCTCCATCGTCCGTGCCGCCGAGGCGGCCGTCGACGGCGAGGCCCGCGATCGCGTCTTCATCAGCCTCCGCGGGGTGGGCATCTGGACGAGCGCCGAGACGCGGATCCGTGCTTTCGGCGATCCGGATGCCGTGAGCGTCGGCGACTACCATCTCTCCCATCAGGTGGGTTTCGCCCTCACCGGGCATCGCACCGACGACGACGGCATGCTCGAGCTGCTCGAGCCGTTCGCCGGGCACCGTCAGCGCGTCATCCGTCTGATCTATGCCGGCTCTGCGCTCGAACCGCGCCGCGGCCCGCGCCTGCACCCCGAGGATCACCGCGATCGGTGACCCCTAGGCTGAGCCCATGACGCAGACGGGAACGGGCTGGCCACGCGGACGGACGTACTGGGTTCTCGGGAGCGTGCTCCTGCTCGGCCTGGGGGTGCTGTTCGGCCTCGTGTGGCAGAACGTGTGGCTCGGCATCATCATCGCCGCCGCCGTGTCGGTCGGGTGGCTCCTCGCTTACGAGTCGAGCCGCGGACGCAACGTCGGGGTGAACGACGAGGACAACGGCATCCAGCTCTAGGTCAGCGCTCGCCGGCGAGGTGGGTGCGCCGCATCGGCACGTGGGGAATGCCGTCCTCGGCGAAAGGGGCCCCCGACACGACGAAGCCGAACCGTCCGTACCAGGAGGCGAGGTGCGCCTGAGCGTCGAGCAGGATCGGGATGCCGGGAGCCTCGGCATCCAGAAGATCGATCGCCGCCCGCATGAGGTCGGCGGCGATGCCGCGCCCTCGAGCCGCGGGAGCGGTGGCGACCCGGCCGATGCGCGTGTTCCCCGCCTCCCGGAGAACGCGGAGCGTCGCGAGGATCTCGTCGCCGTCGGCGGCCCAGAACAGTTCGGCGCCGGACTCGATGTCGCGGCCGTCGATCTCGGGGTAAGCGGCCTCCTGCTCGACCACGAACACGGCCACTCGCATCCAGAGGATGCGGTACAGCGTGAGCGGGGCGATGTCGGCGACAGCGGAACGATGCACGGTGACGACCATCCCTCGACCGTACAACGGCCGGCGAGGCCGATCGGCGCTCTCGCCTGGACCCCTGTCGGAGGTGCGCGGTAGCCTGCGGCCATGTCTTTCCAGGCGTATCTCGACAACATCGAGACCAAGACGGGTCTCACCCCGCGGCAGTTCGTCGCCCTCGCCGCCGAGCGCGGTTTCGGTCCGGGCACGAAGGCGACCCCGATTCTCGAATGGTTGAAGGACGACTACGACCTCGGGCGCGGCCACGGCATGGCCCTCGTGCACGTGATCACGAAGGGCCCGCAGATCGGCGACACGCACGTCGGCCGCAGCGGGCCGCACGGCGACAACAGCGACACCCTCTGGCTCGACGGCGCGGCGTCGAATCCGAACCCCTAGCCTTCCGCCGAGAAGCGTCTCGACGCCGCGATCTGCTCGCCGACCCGCCGCAGGGCCAGAATGAGCGGCTCGACGAGTGCGGTGCCGAGCACGACGTAGCGCACAGCGTCGTCCATCGACGTCTCGGGTGTCGCGGCGAGCTCCGCCTCGCCGATCGCGGCGAGATGCGTGACGTAGCTGTCCATCACCGACGGCGGCACGGTGAACCCGGCGCGATCGAGTGTCGCGAGGGCCTGGGCGACGGCACGGAGCTGGTCGGGAAAACAGTCGACGGGCGATCCGCCCATGCGCTCGAGCAGCGCGGTCGCCGCGGTCACGTCGAGGTCGCCGTCGACCACCGGGGTCACGGCGGCATTGGCGGCGCCGAGCAGGTCGTAGGGGTTCTCGGGCGGCTCTTCGAGCACGCCGATCACCTTGCGCACCCCCGCGATCCCGACGCCCGCGTCGACGAGCGCGCGGATGACGCCGAGGCGCTGGACGTGCGAGGCTGCGTAGCTCGCCTGCGTCGGCGAGGTGCGCTCGCCCTCGGGCAGCAGTCGCTCGCGCAGGTAGTACTTGATGGTGGCGACGGGTACTCCGCTGGTCGCCGACAGTTCCGAGATCCGCACCGCTCGCCCCTTGACTCGATAGCAAGACTATCCAACACTGGATAGTGACACTATCGAGTGAGGACGAGCCATGGCATCCATCAATCCGGGACGAACGACCCACCGCTACGACGGCGAGCTCGTCGTCTTCCACATCGGCATGACGGTCAACAGGTGGTGGCGACCCGACCAGTGGATGCCGCTGATGGGCGACATGCCCAGGATGCTGCGCGAGCTGAGCACCGACCCCGACTCCGGGCTCCTCGGTTTCACGATGCTGCTCGGCTCCCGGGGTCCCTACCTCGTGCAGTACTGGTCGTCGCTCGACAAGCTCTACGCCTACGCCTCGGCGCCGGCCCAGGAGCACCGGCCCGCCTGGACGCGTTTCAACCAGCGGGCGCGGAAGAACCCCGGCGCGGTCGGCATCTGGCACGAGACGCACGTGGTCGAGCGCGCCGAGACCATTTACGTCGCAACCCCGCCGATGGGTCTGCCGCGGGCGACCGAGATCGTGCCCGTCGCCTCGCGACACGACCGGGCACGGGCACGCGTGGCCGACGGTCGCACGGGTGGTGCCGCCGCGCCCGCCGGAGCGACAGACTGAGGGCATGGCCTCGATCCTCACCACCGCCGAAGAACTGCACGACGCCCTGTCCGCGGGCCGCTACGCCGACGGCGGTCCCGTCCGGGTGCTCGACGTGCGCTGGCGACTGGACCGCCCCGACGGGCGGCCCGACTACCGCGCCGGACACATCCCGGGCGCGCAGTACGTCGACCTCGACCACGACCTGGCCACTCACGGCGCACCGACCGAGGGCCGGCATCCGCTCCCCTCCCTCGAGTCGTTCGAGCAGACCGCCCGTCGGTGGGGTATCGACGAGGGCGACACCGTCGTCGTCTACGACGACCTGAAGAACATGTCGAGCGCCCGCGCCTGGTGGCTGCTGCGCGCGGCCGGGGTCGCCGACGTGCGCCTGCTAGACGGGGCGCTGACGGCGTGGACCGAGGCCGGCTTCGCGCTCGAGGAGGGGGATGCCGGGGCTCCCGCCCCCGGCTCGATCTCGCTGGCCTACGGCGCGATGCCCACCCTCGCACTCGACGAGGTGGCATCCTTCGCCGAGGACGGCCTCCTGCTCGACGCGCGGGCGGGCGAGCGCTATCGCGGCGAGGTGGAACCCATCGACCCGCGCGCGGGACACGTGCCCGGGGCGGTGAGCGCCCCGACCACCGAGAACGTCGGCGGCGACGGCCGCTTCCGCTCCCCCGACGACCTGCGTTCGCGATTCCGGATGCTGGGGGCCGAAGACGGCATGAGCGTCGGCGTCTACTGCGGGTCGGGCGTGACGGCGGCGCACCAGGCGGTCGCCCTGACGCTCGCGGGCTTCGAGCCGCGGGTCTTCGCCGGGTCGTGGAGCCAGTGGTCGAACCACCCCGAGCTGCCCGTGGCGACGGGGCCGGAGCCGCGCTGAGGCCCGGTCCCCTCCAGAGATCCAGGGACCGTCCGCGGAGTCACGCCCAGAGGTCGCTGACGGGGATCTCGCGAGCGAGAACGTTCTGCGCCGCCCGGTGCCCCGAGAGCAGTGCACCGGGGACGGTGGCGGGGTCGTCACCCCACGTCGCTTCTCCGGCGAGATGCAGCACCCCGTCGACCGGGGTGGCGAGTTCGTCGTGGTCGGCGCCGACCGAACCGGGGAGCATGTACGCGTACGACCCCCGTGAGAACGGGTCGTCCTGCCAACGCGTGACGATCGCGCTCGTCGGATCGGGCACACCGTCGCCGTAGAGGCGGCGCAGCTGGACCATGGTCGACGCGATGATCCGCTCGTCGCTCCACTCGCGCGTCGCCACCGCAGCGGGACCCGCGGCGAACGTGAGCAGGGCGGGCTCGTCGTGAAGCCGACCGAGGTCGTACCAGGAGTGCCACCACTCCCCCTCGTCGCCGAGCTGACGGATGCCGTAGACCCCGGCATCCCAGAATCGCTCAGCGAAGCGCAGCACCACCTTCTCGAAGGCGTTCATCCGGAGCAGCCCGAGCGCCCGGCGATGCGGCTGCGGGAGAGGGGGCTCGATCACCAGGCCTCCGGCGTGCAAGACGCCGACGGGGACCGTGACCACGGCCTCCCTCGCCACGAACGTCCCGCGGTCCGTGTCGACCACGACGCCGGCGGCCGAACGCTCGACGCGCGAGACGACGTGACCGAGACGGACGTCGAGACCCACCGCGAGGTTCGTCGCGAGCTCGTCGTAGCCCCGGGGGAAGACGACCTCGTCGCCGTCGACGGTGTCATCGTCGAGACCGTGGGCACCGAGCTCGGCCATGCCGATGCCGTACTGCTCCTGAGCGCGGCGGTCGTTGTACTCCCGCACACGCTCCCTACGCTCGGCATCCCAGTCCTGTAGAGCGAGAGCACGCTCGACGACGTCCGCGTAGGTCGCGTCCGGCTCGGCGTCGCCGATGACGCGCGTGAGCGTCGCGTTGAGCGCGCGGATGTCTGCGGCGTATCCCGCCACCGCGTCGACGTCGACGCGCCGACCCCGGGCGTCGAAGTACGCCAACGGGCGGGAGTCGGGCTGATACCCGCCGACGGTGAACTCCACCATCGGCATGCCGAAGGCTCGCGCCGCGTCCGCGACGGGGCTGTCGGTGATGCCGTGGATCCACGATGCGCCGCGATCGGTGACGTGGCCGCCGGAGCGATCGGTGAACACGCGCCCACCCACCCGGTCCCGCGCCTCGAGCACGACGACCCGGTGCCCGCCCCGCACCAGGAGACGAGCGGCGGCGAGCCCCGAGATCCCCGCCCCGACGACCAGAGTGTCGACGGTTTCCATGGGCCCTCCCGCGTGCTCGATGTTCCGGCGACGCTACTGCGGGCGGCGAGCTCTCGGCATCCGCCACTCTGGCGTGCGAGCGGCGGCGGGCTGGACGCGGTGTACACACCGCACGGTTCAGGCGACCGGCGCCTCTTCATCGCGGCGCTCGGGAACCGTACCCTTACGGCCGTAGCGCAGCCAGAAGAACAGGTAGCAGAGCCCCACGAACGGGATGCCGAAGTACAGGGCGGCGACCTGGTTCGGGTCGAACGCGATCGCCACGATCGACGCGGTCAACAGCACGAAGGCGAGGATCGGCACGAGCGGGTACATCGGCGTGCGGTAGGCGAGGGTCGAGAGGTCTCCTCCCTCGCGCAAGAACTGGCGCCGGTGGAAGAACTGCGCAGCGACGATCGCCATCCACACCGCCACCGCCGCGAAGCCGGCGATCGACACGAGCACGATGTACACCGTCTCGGCGGCGACGACGCTGGTGATCAGTGAGACGAGGCCGATCGCGAGGCTCACCAGCAACGCCACCATCGGGATGCCGCGGCGCGTGAGCTTCGTGAAAGCGCGCGGCGCGTACCCCTCTTCAGCGAGGGAGAAGAGCATGCGCGCGCAGGAGTACAGCCCGCTGTTGCCCACCGAGAGCAGGGCCGTGATGACGACGAAGTTCATGATGTCGGCGGCGTAGGGCACCCCGACGATGTCGAAGACCTCGACGAAGGGGCTCTCGCTGACGCCGGCCTTGTCGTACGGCAGGAGCGCCGCGATCACGACGATCGAGCCGACGAAGAGCACGAGCAGGCGCAGCACCGTCGAGCGCAGTGCGCGGGGGATGTTGCGGGCCGGGTCCTTGGTCTCGCCCGCGGCGACCCCGACGATCTCCGCCCCACTGAAGGCGTAGAACACGGCGAGCGAGGTGATGAGCACTCCGCCGAGACCCGCGGGCAGAAGCCCCTCGGGCGTGACGAAGTTGCTCAGCAGCACCGCCTCGTGCGGCTCGGACGAGAGCGGGGTGAAGCCGAAGATCGCCATGCCGCCCAGCACGATCAGGGCGACGATCGCGAGCACCTTGATGAGGGCGAACCAGAACTCGGTCTCACCGAACACGCGCGCCGAGATGGCGTTGAGGGTGAACAGCACCGCGGCGAAGACCACGCACCACACCCACACGTCGACGTTCGGGAACCACCTTTGCATGAGGATCCCGGATGCCGTGAACTCCGACCCCAGCGCGACGACCCAGCACAGCCAGTACAGCCACGCCGTGGCGAAGCCCGTCGCCGGCCCCATGGTGCGCGCGGCGTAGATGTGGATCGAGCCCGAGACGGGGTAGGTCACCGCGAGCTCGCCGAGGCACACCATCACGAGCCACACGACGAAAGCGCCGAGCAGGTACGCGAGCACGGCTCCGAGCGGACCCGCCTGGGCGATCGTGTAGCCCGAGCTCAGGAAGAGACCCGACCCGATGACGCCGCCGAGGGCGATCATCACGAGGTGGCGCGCGTCCATCGCGCGGCGGAGCTGCCTCTTCGGCTCGCCCGACTCGGCGCGGTCGACGGCGGGACCCGAGGGTCGGTTCATGAGGGTTCTCGCATTCGTCCTCGAGGGCCGCGCGTTCGGGCGACCGCACGTCAGAGTAGTTGATGACCGCTGGCTACGCTGAATGGAGCGCACCGAGTCCAGTCGGTGCCGGAGGAAGGACGGCGAGATGGCAGAGCGCCCCGACCGCACCGACAGCGACACGCTCGCCGAGGCGAGTCTCGCCGTCCACGGCGGCAAGCAGCTCGACAGCACTCGCGCTCTGCGCACGCCGCTGGTCATGTCGAACTCCTACGAGCTCCCCGAAGACCCGAGCGAGATCAGCTGGTCGGCCACCGCGCCCGGGCTCTACACCCGCAACACCGGCGTCAACCAGCTCGCCCTCGAGCGCAAGCTCGCCGCCCTCGAGGGCGGAGAAGAGGCCGTCGCCCTCGCCTCCGGGGTCGCCGCCCTCCACGCGGTGTTCTTCACGCACGTGCGCGCGGGCGACCACGTCGTGGTGAGCGACGTCGTCTACGAGGCCACCTGGCGGCTCTGGAGCGAGCTGCTCCCCCGCCGCTACGGCATCCATGCCACCTTCGTCGACATCTCGGATCCGGATGCCGTCCGCGCGGCGATGCGGCCCGAGACGAAGCTCGTGTGCGTCGAGGCGATCGCGAACCCGACCACCAAGGTCACGGACGTCGCCGCGATCGCGGACATCGCGCACGCGGCCGGCGCGCTGCTGATGGTGGACTCCACCTTCACCCCGCCTCCGTTCTACCGACCGCTCGCCGACGGTGCCGATCTGGTCGTGCACTCGCTGACGAAGTACATCAACGGTCACGGCGATGCGATGGGCGGGGCGGTGATCGGGCGGTCGGAGCTGATCGAGCCGATCAAGGCCGACGCGATGGTCGACGTCGGCGGCGTCATCTCGCCCTTCAACGCCTGGATGATCGAACGTGGATCCGTGACGCTGCCCCTGCGCCTGCGCCAGCACCTGTCATCGGCGGAGCGGATCGCCGCGTTCCTCGAGGCCGACCCCCGGGTGGCGTTCGTCGCCTACCCGGGCCTGCCCTCGCACCCGGGCCATGAGACCGCGCGGCGCCAATTCGGCGGGCGCGGATACGGCGGCATGATGGCGTTCGCCGTCGACGGCGGACCCGACGCGCAGAACCGCATGGTCGGTCAGCTCCGCCTCGTCACCTCGGGGTTCTCTCTCGGTCACGACGACAGCCTCATCGTGCACACCGCCGCGGACGGACCGCGGACGGTGACGTATCCGGAAGAGTTCCGACGCTACGGGCACCTGCGGTTGTCGGTGGGTCTGGAGGATCCCGACGACCTGATCGCCGATCTCGCGGCGGCGCTGGACGCGTCGGGCGTCTGAGCTCGCCCTACGACTCGGGGAACAGGTCGCGGATCGTCGTGACGACGCCGTGGTCGAGATTCGAGGGGGCGCGGTAGCGCGCGCGAGCGACGACCTCGGGGTGGGCCTCGCGCATCGCGTACGACCAGTCGGCGGCATCCATCATCTCGAGGTCGTTGAGGTAGTCGCCGAAGGCGGCCGTCTGCGCGGGCACGACGTCGAGCGCCTCTTGCAGCCGCGCGAGGGCCGCGCCCTTGTCGACGTGAAGGTTCATGATGTCGACCCAGTGACGCCCCGACACCACGACACGGTGTGTTTCGGCGATCTCGTCGAGCGCGCGACCGACGCTGTGCTCGGCGACGGCGAAGTCGTAGATCGCGATCTTCAGGACGTCGTCGTCGACCTCGAGGATGTCGTCGACCGCCTCGAGCGCCGCGTAGTACGTGTCGGCCTCGGCGCGGAAGGCGTCGTCGGTGCGCTCGATGTAGGCCGAACGCTTTCCGCACAGCACGACCCCCAGGTCGTATCCCCGCTCACCGAGATCGCGGAGGTGACGGACGACCCGCTCGACGACCTCGCGATCGATCGCGTCGGACGAGACCTCGACGCCCGCGCGGACGACGTACGCGCCGTTCTCGGCGATGAAGGTCATCTCGCCCGCGGCTTCGCCGAACGATCGCTGCAGCGTGGCGAGCTGCCGACCCGAGGCGGGGACGAAGGCCACTCCGCGCTCCGCCAGCCGGGGCAGAAGGCTCCAGAGCGGGTCGGGGATGTTGCCCTCGCCGTCGAGGAGGGTGCCGTCCATGTCGACGGCGATGAGGCGGATGTCGTGGGGCACGACTCCATCCTCCCAGGCGGGCGGCGGCTCTCGAATCGGTGGGCCAGCGGGGAACCGCTGAAATGACTGGTTGACTCGGCACATGGACCTCGAACCCTGTCGTCCCCGCGATATCGGAGCGCTGACGGCGTTCCTCGAGGGGGTCGATCTCACCTTGAGCGGCCTCGACGCCCCGGGAGTGCGGTTGTGGATCGAACGCGATGAGGCGGGCGCGGTGATCGGCAGCACCGGGTACGAGCTGAGCGGCGACGGGCGACACGCTCTCATCCGCAGCGTGGCGGTCCGTCCCGAGACGCGCTCGCGGGGCCTCGGCGGCGCTCTGGCTCGCTTCGCTCTTGCGCGCGCAGCCGACGGAGGCGCTTCGCGCGCGTGGTTGTTCAGCCGCCGCTCTGGTCCGTTCTGGCAGGGCCTGGGGTTCGCCCCCGCCGATCGGGACGAGCTGGCCGCTGCCCTCCCGGACACGTACCAGGTGCAGTTGTTCCGACGAACGGGACAGCTCTCCCGCGAAATTGCGTGGACGCGCGCGCTGACCCGGGAGGACACGGCCGAGCGCACAGCCCCAATGTGACTCAGGCGTGAGGCCCAGGTTCGCAGACACTCAGAACGGGGCCGCCTCGTCGTCGGGCGGTGACGGATCATCGGGCAAGAAGCGCACGGCGGGAGCGTAGGGCAGCGGCTCGTCCGCGTAGACACGACCGGACGGAGACGTCCATCCCAGGATGCCGCCGGCTCTCTGCCTCACCTTCCACCGGGTGAACTGCTTCTGCGAGTGGTGCCGCTGGCACAGGTGGGCGAGATTGTCGACGCGAGTCGTTCCGCCCAAGGCCCAGTCGACCGTGTGGTCGACCTCGCACCGGACGGCGGGGACGGCACACCCGGGCCACCGGCAACGCCGGTCGCGGGCGCGGAGGTGCCGGTCGATGGCGGAGGACCGCTGATACGTGTCGGTGAACAGCACGGCCCCCGTCATGGGGTGGGTGACCACGCGACCCAGGGGACGGTCGTGGATTCCGCGATGCCACGAGCGGTCTCGGCGTCGATGGGACCGTGCCCGACGAGTTCCGCAGGGTCGAGGTTCTCGTCGCCGGGCCGCAGCATCGTCAGTGCGGGCACGACGACCTGCACGCGAGCACGGATCGCCCCGAGCACGCCGGGACCGTCACCGGAGCGGGTCGGATCGGCGACGGGAGCCGCCGCCAGACGAAGGTCGGCCAGGATGTCGGCGCGCAACTGGTCGGTCGTGCGTTCGTCGACGGCGGATGCCGTCGCTCCCTGGCCCTGAACAGGTTCGGCGGTCGTGCGGTCCCCCTGCGGGTCCGGGCCGCCGACCGTCCGCGCGTCGATCACCGCGCGGCTCTGCAGCGTCAGCCGGTCGTAGATGCCCACCGCGAGCACGGTGGGAAGAGTCGCGATGAGGTCGGACTGCCGTCCACGCCCGGCACGACCCGGACGCACCGCGTCTCGCGGCCCCGCTGGTGCCTCTCGGTCAGCGTCGTCGGGTTCAGCTTCTCGGCGAGCGCGGCCAACCGCGAACGCAGCCGCCCCGGGCTGAGCTGGGCGGCCAGCCCCACGGCGAGGGTGTCGAACTCCGGACGCCGTTCCTCGGGCAGGGCGGCTCCGGCATCCAGCACGATGCGCACGTGGGCTCGAGTGAGAGCACCCGCCTCCCAGGCGTCGACGACAGCGGGGTAGTCGTCGACGAGTTGCAGCGCCCGACCGATGTGCGTCTGCACGGTGCGGTCGGAGAGGTGCGCCACCGCGGCCACCTCGGACGCGATCTCTCGCATCGCCATATCGGACGCGCACGGACGCCCTGTGCTCTGTGGCGCGCGTCAGGCCGTACTGCCCGAGAGCGGCGTAGGCCCGCGTGCGCCGGGCCTCGGCCGCGGCGAGCGCGGCATCGGCGGCGAGGGCCTCGGCCACCAGCGCCTCGCGCACGCTCGACCCCGCGGAATCGGCGGGAGAGGGGATCCGCGAGGACATGTGTGCATGCCAGCGACGACATCCGACATTCACGGGTCGTCGGGCGGGCCGCGGGGGAGAGATCGCGAAACGCAGAGAGTGGGGAGAAGCCCCCTTCGCCACTCGGAACCTATGAAAGAGAAAAGAACGCCCCGACCCCTCTTCCACTCCGTTATCTCACCGTTATAGAGTGCAAGCACGGTAGTTGTTTTGCTGTGGCAGCTACCGACATGTGATTGCAGGACACTCTGGTGCAGGAAAGGGCCGGTCGGGATTTCCCGACCGGCCCTTCGTCCGTTTCGGAATGCGAGACCACGGCGACGCGGGAGGATGAGACGGTGAAAGACGAAGAGTTGACCGAACCCGACGGGCGCATCGTGCTCGTGAGGCACGGCGAGACCGAATGGAGTCGGACCGGCAAGCACACCGGACTCACCGACATCCCCCTGACCGAGACCGGTGCGTACAAAGCCGAGCTCGCCGGGACTCTTCTCGCCACGCGTCGATACGACCTCGTGCTCACCAGCCCCCTGCAGCGGGCGATCGAAACCGCCGAGCGCGCGGGCTACGGCGACGCGCAGCACGAGCCGCGCCTGGTCGAGTGGGACTATGGCGCCTATGAGGGTCTGACGACCCCCGAGATCATCGAGCAACTCGGCCGCCCGTGGACGATCTGGCAGGCCGGAGCCCCCGCGGGGGCCACACCCGGAGAGACCGTCGAGCAGGTCACCGAACGCGCACAGTCCCTGCTCGCCGAGCTCCGGCCCCGCGTGCGCGCCGGTCAGCAGGTTCTGCTCTTCTCGCACTCCCACTTCCTCCGCGCTCTCGCGGGCACCTGGCTCGGTCTCACGGCGGCGGGCGGGCGATACTTCGTCCTCGGCACTTCGGCCGTCAGCGAGCTCGGCTTCGAGCACGGCTCCGAAGTCATCACGCAGTGGAATCACGTGCGCGGACGCTGAGCCGCCCCATCCCTCGCTCATCGCGCGACGACGTGATGCGGAATCAGTGCGGAAGAGGCACGAACTCCTGCGCGGCGGCTCGCTGCACCTCGTCCTCGGCGTCGAGGAATCCGAACGAACGCAGCAGGGGCACCCAGAGCGATGCAAGACGCGACGCCAGCGCGGCGTCGTCGACGTCCCCGGTCTCGTAGACGCCGAAGGTCGCCCCCAGGAGCAGCTCGGGGGCGAACGAGGGGACCTCGGCGACCCCGTGCGCGCGGGCGGCGGCGTCGAGTTCGGCGGCGATGATGCCGTACCAATCGAACCCGTCGGGCACCTCGACCCCCTGTTTGCGCAGTTCATGGAGGAGCCGCGTGGCGCCGGCCGCGACCGGGCACGAACGGGCGTCCAACGACGCCGCCAACAGCAGCCCAGCGAGACGCTCGAGCCCGTGGGGCTGCGGCAATCCCCCCTCGATCTCGCGCCACCGCGCCTGCTGCGACTCGATCACCGCGACGGCCAGCGCCGTCTTGGAGGCGAACTGGTGGTACCCGATGGCGGACTTGGGGCGGCCCATCGCCTCGGCCACGCGCGCGAACGACGCGCCCTCGTAGCCGCGGATCGCGAACTGCTCGCCGGCCGCCTCGATGATCGCGCGCCGCGCCTCGGCCATGCCCTGCTGACGTCGGTTCACCTGCCCCACCCCTCATTCGCACCAGCGAGGCGGCGAGGTCGCCACCCGCGGTGTGTCCACCAGACGATCGTAGGGCGATGCCGCGCCTCCGAGTGAGGGGAACGGCCCTCCGGAGGGGGATCCGCGCAGCCCCAGATCACGCTGAGGTGACGCGGAGACCCCCCGGAAAATCGATCACGAAAATATAACGGCGAGCCCTTCCCCTCCGTTACCTCACCGTTATAGAGTGCTCGCACGGTAGTTGTTTTGCTGTGGCAGCTACCGACATGTGATTGCAGGACACTCTTGGTGCAGGGACAAGGGCCGGTCGGAAGCCTCTCCGACCGGCCCTTACTCTCGCCCTCGATCGGGCCCCTTCTCTCTCGAGCGGATGCCGGCACCCGACGCCCGCGCGCATCCGCCGCCACCATCGACGACGGCGCCCACCCCGAGGGGCAGGCGCCGTCGTGGTGGTCAGCTCCGGCGCGGTCGTCGTCGGATAGCGAGCAGGGTCGCGCCGACCGCGAGCAGCAGCGCCGCTCCCACCGCCCACGGCACCAGCACGCCGACATCCGCCCCCGTCACCGCGAGAGGCGCGCGCCCCGGTCGATTCCCTCCCTCTGCCCCGTCCGCGGTCGAACCGTCACCGGTTCCCGCACCCGGGCGGTCCGGCGAACCCGCACCCGGCTGTCCGGGCGAACCCGGCCCCGGGGCACCCGGCGCACCCGGATCCCCCGGCCCGACGGAGACCGCGCGCACGGTGAAGAGCGCGACGCGCGAGGAGTCCACGGCGCCGAACGGATCCGTCGATCGCACGTACCATCCCCGCTCCCCCTCCTCGGTCAGCGTCCAGGTCGCCGACAGCACGCTTCCGCTGTCGACGTCCGAGAACGAGGCGATCTCGTTCGTGCCGAGCACCTCGGCCGAGAACGCGTCCGTGCCGAGCGTGCGCTCACGCGGCTCGATACCGAGCTGGTCGTACGTCAGCTCGAACTCCTGCTGCGCGTACGGGTCGTCGGCCGGACCGAGCAGGCTCGGCTCGTCGGAGTTGTACTGGTCGAGCGACGGCGAATAAGTGCGCACCATCATGCGCTCGCCCTGGTTGTCGAAGTGCATCAGGCGCAAGAACCCGAGGCCTCCCTCGGGCAGGCCCTGGTAGTCGAACAGCATCGAATACACGGTGCGGTCGTCGACGCCGTCTCCATCGTCGTCGAAGGCATCCGTCCGGAGGAAGGCGTCGTGATAATGCCCCGACATCACCATCCGCACATTCGGATTGGGAGCCACCACCTCGTCGAGCACCCGCTGCGGGATGGCCCCCAGCCCTCCCGTGGTGAGGATGAACTCGTGCTGAGCCACGATCGCCACGCGATCGGGGTAGCGCTTCAAGACGTCGTTCATCCACGCGATCGACGCATCGTCCGGTAGCCACCCGGTGTACAGCATGAGGAAGTCGATGCCGCCCGCCGACACGAGGTCGTAGTGGCCGCGATTGTTCTCGTAACTGCCGCCGTACCAGGGGCTGGCGGCGAAACGGTCCTCTCCGAAGTACCGGCCGTAGTTCGTGTAGTCGCCCACGTCATGGCCGACGTCGTGATTGCCGGCGAGCACCCCGTACGGCAGACCCGCCGCGTCGAGGCGGTCGTACTGCACCGCCGCCCGGTCCCACTGCGGGATGACGTCGTAGTCGTCCACGATGTCGCCGGTGTGGAACACGTACTGCAGGTTCAGTTCTTCTCGACGGTCGAGGAAGTAGGAGTGGATGGCCTCCTGGTGCCTGTAGGGGTTCCCCGCCATCTCGTTCTCGTTGTAGTACTGCGTGTCAGACTCCCACCCGAGGGTGAAGTCGTAGTCCGAACGCGGCACGTCGGAGGCATTGTGCGGGGTCACCGCGGTGTCGCGCGTGCTCTGATCGGGTGCCGCGAAACCCTCGGAGTGCTGGACGAGCATGCGCACGACACCGTCGACCGCGTACTCGTCGACCGGAACGACTCCGTCGAGCTCGAAGGCCTCGTCGGCGTTCCGGGTGACGTGTCGGTCGACTTCATCCCAGCCCGAACCGTCGCGACGCTGCACCGACAGCACGACCGTCGCCCCGGCGTTCGCTCGTCCCGACCACGTCGATCGCACGTCGGCGCCCGCGTCCGCGGCATCCACTCCCACCTCGAAGAGCTGGTACGGGAACGCATCGGTGCTCGAGACGTCGTCGCTCAGACCGTCGACGGCGGCGAAGGTCTCGACCTGAGCGCGCGACAGCGTCTGTGGCTCCGAGCGATCGACCGAGGCGGCGTCGGCCACCGTGCCCGATCGCACCGCCACATCGCCGTCGGCCAGATCGAGTCGGCGACCTTCGAGGAAGGCGACGTCGAGCGCGTCCCCCTGCGGGTCCTCGACCTTCGCCTGCAGGGTGACCTCGCCGGCCGCGACCTCGGCGCCGTCGGCGGGGGTGAGCAGCCCCGCGGCCGGCTGCTCCGCGTAGGTTTCGAAGACGGCCGACCAGGTGGTGGTGTTGCCGACCCCGTCGGTCGCGACGATCTCGAGCCGGTGGTCGCCGGCCTCGAGGTCGAGCGACGACGTCTTCAGGGGAAGGGTGATCTCGCGGCCGTCGAGTCGAGCGACGGTCGAGGCGACCCCCGACCCGGCGTCGACGATCTGCGCGTCGATGTCGATCGGGCCGCGGTAAGCGGTGCCGTCGACGATGCGCGAGGTCACCACGGGCGCGGTGTTGTCGACGCTCACGGTGCGCGTGACCGTCTCGTCGCCGTCGGTGGCCGAGACGACCGCGTCGCCGTCAGCGCGGGAGGTGGTGTCCCAGGTGTGCGACACCGCCGAGTACGCGTCGTCGGGGATCGCGAAGCGTGCGTCGAAGAAGTCGAGCTTCCCGGCGCTGTCGCCCATCCTGAGCACCGCGGCCGGGTCGTCGTAACCCGCCGGGGTCAGGGTGCGACCGTCGGGGAGCACGAGACGCAGCCCCCGGATCTCGAAGTCGTCGTTGTTCTCGTCGGGGTCGATCTCGGGGGCCTTCTTCGTTCCGGCCCAGACACTCACGGTGAGGTCGTCGACCTCCGACAGGTAGCTCAGCGGCACGGGGGTCGAGATGGTCTCCCACCCTTCGGTGCCCTTGTCGAAGATCGTCAGCACGTCGTCCGCGATGCGCACGCCGTTCTTGAAGTAGTAGTTGACGTTCGTCGCCTCGAAGACGAAGGTGGGTCGCCCCTCGAGGCTGGGTGCCGTCGCGACCGCCGCCCCGTCGATGCTCAGACTCAGCGGACTCGGATACGCGTTCCCGGATGCCACGATCTCGGTCGTACCGTTGACGAAACGACCGTCGTCCACGTTGAGACGCACGGGGTCGTCGGAGGTGCCGGCGACGTCGACGCGGCGCTCCGTCGAAGTCTGAACGTTCGTGCCGTCGGTCGCCGTGACCGTGTAGGCGTACCAGTGCTTTCCGGTGAGGTCGACGGCCTTCACCGTGTGCCGGAAGACTCCGTCGCCCGCGTCGGTGAGGTTCACCCGCAACGCGGTGGTGTCGACGTCGTTGCGCAGTTCGAGCGTCGCCGTGCGGACCTCGTGGTCGTCGCTGATGGCGAGGTCGATGACGAAGTCGTCGCCGGGGGCGATCTGCGCCGCCGTTCGATCGGTGATCGTGGGCGCCGTCGTGTCGACGGGGGTGGCGACGGGGGCCGAACCCACCTGGTCGGGCTGGACGGTACCGGGGGTGGCCGGGGCCAGATCGACGAGGCGCTGCCGGGTCGCGTCTTCGGTCGCCGCGTAGCGGATCCCCTTGTCGGCCTGGGTGTCGTCGCGCCCGTCGAGGTTGTAGAAGGCGGCGCTGACCGGGTGGCCGGTGTTGGTGGACACCTGGATGCCGCGAGGACTGCTGTTCGCCATTCCCGCCGACGAGATCTCGACCAAGGACCGCCCGGCGACCAAGTCGGTGCCGAACTGGCGGTTGAAGTCGGCCGCGGTCAAGGCGTCGTTCGCGCCGTTCTTGATCCAGAACACGAGGGACCCGCGCCCCGGGATGACGACGTCGGAGGGAACGGCCGGCCACCGGCTGACCGTGCCCTCGACCGGGTAGAGGTAGTCGATCGCGTAGTCGGAGAAGTCGATGGGGGCGTCGGTGGCGTTGAAGACCTCGATGAACTCGTAGCCATCGGACCCGCCCACGTTCGCGGAGTCCGGAAGCAACTCGGTCACCTGCAGGGGCGCCCCCGCGGGCAGCGTCTCGCCGGGCGAGGTCGGCTCGGGGCTCGGCTCGGGCGACGGATCACCCCCCGGGCGCGTGACGGCCTCGGGCAGCACGGTCCCGGGCGAGGGAGCCGCGTTCACCGCGAGCACGTCCATCCGCTGCGCGGCGGGGTCCGACGGCAGCCGGAAGTGCGCGGCGAGGTCAACGCCGAACGCCCCGGTCGGGGCGTGCGACCATGACGAGAGCTCGCCGTGGTCGAGGACGCGGATCCCGCGGTTGCCCCCGTTCGCGAGCCCGGCCTGACCGGTGAGGCGGGCCACCTGCACGCCCTCGTCGACGCCGTGGCGCGCGCGGAACTCTTCGACCGTCCGGGCTGAGGTGTCGACCGCGCCCGAGGTGTAGCTCACCCACAGCAACGCCGTCTCACCCTTCGCGAGTGTGAGCGGCTCGGCGGTGAGGGCGACGTCGCGCGAGCGGTCGGCCGAATCGGCGTACGAATACGCGAAGGAGATCCCGGATGCCGCCAGGTCGACGGGCGCGTTCGAGACGTTGTGGATCTCGACGTATTCGAAGTCATCGGCACCGGTGTTGTCGGCGAGGATCTCGGTGACCACGATCTCGGCCGGTCCGGGCGCGGCGTGCGCGGCCGGGACGGCGAGGATCGGGACCGTGCCGGCGACGAGCATCGTCGACAGCGTTGCGGAAAGGAAACGGGTACGCGGAGAACGCATGGCGGAGCCACCTTCGTCTGGGGGGACGCTCCGACCATAGGAAGCTCACCGTCCGCTCACATGAACGGCGACGGGAACGAAGATGACCGGCAGGTGACTCGTCCGTCCACCCGCGTGTGCTACCCGCGCGCGGGGCGCGAGGGACGCTGTCGGCCCTACGCTGAACCTATGACCGATCGCCGTCTCGCCGTGCAGGCCTGGGAGAGCCTTTTCCGCGCCCAGCACGAGGTCTTCGAGGACATCCGGTCGGATTTCGACAGCACCGAGCTGACCCAGGCAGAGTACGACGTGCTGCTCACCGTCACGCGCGCCCCGCGCATGACGGCACGCCTGCGCGATGTCACGGGCAACATGCTCATCAGCCAGCCGAGCGTGTCGCGCCTGGTCGAGCGCATGGTGTCACGGGGCCTGCTGACCAAATGCGCCGACCCCGAAGACGGCCGCGGCTCCCTCGTCACGGCCACCGAGAACGGCGCCGTGACGTTCCGTCGTATCGCCGCCGCGCACGGCCGGTCGATCGCCGAGCGCATGGCCCGGCTCGACGACGACGAACTCGCTCAGCTGCACTCCCTCACCGCGAAGCTGCGCGCGCAGGACTGATCGTCGGGTGCCTCAGCACTCGATGACGTTCACCGCGAGACCGCCCTCGCTGGTCTCCTTGTACTTCGTCGACATGTCGATCCCCGTCTGACGCATCGTCTCGACGACGGCATCCAACGAGACGTAGTGGGACCCGTCGCCGCGCAGAGCGAGCCGGGCCGCCGTCACCGCGGTCGATGCAGCGATCGCGTTCCGCTCGATGCAGGGGATCTGCACGAGCCCACCGACGGGGTCGCACGTGAGACCGAGGTGGTGTTCCATGGCGATCTCGGCGGCGTTCTCGATCTGCCGATTGGTCCCGCCCATGACCGCGGTCAGGCCACCGGCCGCCATCGCGCACGCGGACCCGACCTCTGCCTGGCAACCGCCCTCGGCGCCCGAGATCGACGCATTCGCTTTGAAGAGCGAGCCGAGAGCCGTCGCGGTGAGGAGGAACCGGCGGATGCCGCGTCGGCGGTTCGCCTCGGCCACGTCGCCGTCGTCCCATTCCGCGACCTCGCCGCGCGTGACCGCGTGACCGTCGTAGCCGAGCAGGGCGCTTCCGACGAGCTCGCCGTAGGGCGTGACGGCGTTGCCGGCTCCGAGACCCGAGTCAGCCAGGAAGCGCCACCAGTACATGGCGACCGCGGGGAGGATCCCCGCGGCACCGTTCGTGGGGGCGGTGACGACACGACCGCCGGCGGCGTTCTCCTCGTTGACGGCGAGCGCGAACGCCCCGAGCCACTCCCCCGGGAGCTCGCGGTGCCCCTCGGCTTCGATGGCGTCCAGCTGCCCTCGGATGACCGCGGCCCGTCGCTTCACCTTCAGGATGCCGGGCAGCACGCCGTCGTTCTCGAGTCCGGCGTTCACGCACGCCGCCATGGCATCCCAGATGCGATCCAAGCCCGCCGCGATCTCTTCGTCGGAGCGCAGGGCCGCCTCGTTCAAGCGTGCGGCCTCGGCGATCGTGATGCCGCGCTCGTCGCACAGCTCGATCAGGGTCGCCGCGTCATCGAAGTCGAGAGGAACCGGCGCCGCCGCCACGCGCGCGGGCTCTCCTTCTCGCCGGATGAATCCCCCGCCGATCGAATAGAACGTGTCCTCCGCGATCACGGACCCCTCGCCGTCGCGCGCGACGAGCGTCATCGCGTTCGGGTGGCCGGGCAGGCGCGTGCGCGGCTCGAGCGCGATGTCGGCCTTCGCGAACGGGATCTCGTGTCGACCCGCGAGAGCGAGGCTCCGCCCCTCGGGCCAGTCGGACCACGCCCGCCGCACGGCATCCGGATCCACGGTCTCGGGGTCGAGGCCCTGCAGGCCCGCCACGACCGCGTCGGGGGTGCCGTGGCCGATGCCGGTCGCTCCGAGGGAGCCGTACAGGGCGCACGAAACGGATGCCACCCGCTCGAGGACACCGTCATCCTCGAGTCGCGCGACGAACTGGAGGGCGGCCTTCATGGGGCCGACGGTGTGGGAGCTCGAGGGTCCGATCCCGATGGAGAACAGCTCGAACGCGGAGGTGTATGCGCTCATCCCGCCAGCGTACGTCCCCACCCCGACTCGACACCCTCCCGTCACCGACGCGCCACGCCCGGGATGCACGTCGTTCCGAGCCGATTAGACGTCTCCCATCGTCCCGGCTATGCTGGACCACGGCCTGCGCGCCGTTTCGCGCGGAGGCCCTGCGCCCGTAGCTCAATGGATAGAGCATCTGACTACGGATCAGAAGGTTAGGGGTTCGAGTCCCTTCGGGCGCACACTGTGTTGAGACAGTAAGAAAAAGCCCCGGCGTGAGGAAACTCCGCCGGGGCTTTTTCTCTGCCCGGATGTCGGTGGCCTCTGCGGCAACTGACTCGGGAACGCACGGCCCACGCGACGGCGACGGGTCAGCGCGCGGCGGACTTTTTTTTCTTGCCGCTCTTGCCCGCGTCCGGTGCGTCGCTCGGCGCCTCCGCTTCGTCGGCGGCGGCCCGTTCCTTCGCCCGCCGCTTCGCCTGTGAGGCGAGGCGGGCCAGATCGACCATGCGCAGGGCGTCCATCCGCGCCTTGCGCATCTGGGCGTACTCGGGATCGGCATCCGCCGTCATTCCCTCGACGTCGAGTCGTTGGCTGAGGTTCGCCTCGACATCGCCCCACGCGGCGATCCGCGCATCGCCGACCAGCACCTTGACCCGTTCGGGGTCGTCGGCGAGCGCGCGCAGTTCCTTCGCGACGCCGCGGGACTGCTTCGCGCGACGGCGGAGGTTGCGCGTGTCGCGGTCACGGTAGTCGTGGGTGCCGGACGAATCCGAGAACCGCCCCCACGCGCGTTTACGCTGGTGGGTCACGCGCTCGGCGGCCTGGTCCTGCTCGTCGGCGAGGGAGCGCAGCGTCTCGCGCGCCAGCTCGGCGAAGACCTCGCCATCGAACTGACCACCGCGGGCGATCGTGTCGACGAGGATGCGGTTGCGCACGGCGAGCCGAGCCGCGGCTGTCGCGATCGACAGTCCCTCGGCGATGGCCTCTTTCGTGCGCCCCACGTGACCTCCCCGTCCAGGCTATCGCCCGGGAAGCGTCAATCGCTCAGGACAGCTTCGCGACGATCGCGTCGATACGGCGCGAGCGGGTGTCGGCCGCCTTCGCCGCCTCGACATTGGTCACGTGCGCCTTCCGCGCGCTCGGCGAAAGCGCGTCGAAGGCGTCGCGCGCACCGGCCGCAGCGAGCGCTGCGGCAAGGTCCTCGGGCACCTCGACCGAGCGGGGCTCGGTGTCGAGGGTGAGATCGACGGATATGGGATCCCCTCCGGACAGACCGGTGCTCGCCCGTTTGTCGGACGAGAAGGGGATCAGCGACTTACCGCCCATCGAGCCGACCGTGCTGCGGTACGTGAAGCCGTTCACCTCGACGACCACCGCGGCGCGCTTTCCGCCCCCGAGGGCGTCGAGCACCTCGGCGGGGACCTCGATCCCGGTGTTGTTGCCCATCTGCGACAGGGTCGTTTCGAAACGCATGGCCAGAGTGTGGCAGATGCGGGGATAGGTGAACAGCACGGGAAATGCAATCCCCTCGATCCGGTCGACGCCGATCCTTATGGTCGAATCTGTTGCGGAGGGCCTCGGAGAGTACTCGGGGGCCTTCTGTCGTTTCCGGATGCATACCGGAGAACGGCCCGTGCGCGCAAAGGCCAATCCGAATCGAGCATTGTCTCCGAAGATGGGGTGAAGCGACCGGACGGTCGCTGCCAACAATCTGGGAGGTTCATCATGAGCTCGTCACCCAACCGTCTCGTGGCCACCGTCTTCGGCGCTGTCTACCTTCTGGTCGGTCTGCTCGGCTTCGCCGTCACCGGCGGCGTCGGTTTCATCGCCACGCAGGGCGGTCTGCTCCTCGGCATCTTCGAGGTCAACCCGCTCCACAACATCGCGCACCTCCTGATCGGTGCCGCGCTGCTCGTCTCGGGTCTCGCCAACGCGCGTGCCGCCAAGGGCGTCAACACGACCGTCGGAGCCGTCTACCTGCTCCTCGGCATCGTGGGCTTCTTCCTCGTCGGCACGGGGGCCAACATCCTCGCGCTCAACACGCCCGACCACTTCCTGCACCTCGCCAGCGCCGTCGTGCTGCTGGGTGTCGGTCTCGGCACCGAGCGCAACGTCCCCCGCACCGCGGCGGTCTGACGATGACCGCCGCGACCTTCGTGCGGTCGTGGCCCTCCGTATCCGCCTGGGGGGCCGGCCTCACCACCGCCGCCCTCGGCGCGGGTGCGATCATCCGTCCCGATTCCGGGGCCGTCGCGAGCGGCCTCGGGATCGGGATGGTGATCCTCGGTCTCGCCTCACTCGCGTGGGGCGCGGCCACCCTGTCCACGGGACGACTCGTCGTTCCGCGGACGGCTCTGGCGGGAGCGCTCGGCGCCCTCGCCCTCACGGCAGCCCTGATGTTCGCCGCGCCCGCTCACACGAGCATCGTCGGCGTCGCCGCGGCATCCCTCCTGCTCGTCGTCGTAGGCGCCTCGGCGGCCCTGCACCTGCGCCGCACCGCCCGGGATTCGAGTGCGCCGCGCACCGCTCAACCGATGAGCGTCGTCGGCCTACTGGTGGCGGCCGCCGTCATCGCCGTCGTCGTCACCCCCGCTCTGGGGGCGACGCAGAACGCCGTCCTCCTCCGCGACGACGGAACGGTCCCCGTCATCTCGCACGAGGGACACTGACCCCGCCAGCGGAGCCCGCCCGCTCAGACGGTGGCACGCTGGAAGGGTGACGATCGACGCTTCGAGACCCGTGCCCGGCTGGATCCAGTCGCTGCGCGGGAAGATCCTCGTCGCCCTGGCGGGAGACCCCACCGGCATGGCGCCCTACGTGCGCGCCATCGCCGACGGCGACGACACCGGATACTTCGTCGAGAACGGCCCCGCGTGGACCGTGCACGCCGGAATGGGGACCCTGGTCGCCGGCATCCGGGCCCTGCTCCTGCAGGCACTGCACCCCGGCGCCCTGGCGGGCGTGCACGACTGGTCGCGGTATCGCGAGGATCCGATCGGCCGTCTCACCGGAACCGTCCGGTGGGTCATCACCCTGACGTACGGATCGAAGACCCAGGCGGATGCCGAAACCGCGCGCGTCGGCCGATTCCACCGACGCGTGAAGGGCGAATACCGGGCCGGCGACGGTTCGGAACGCGCCTACACCGCTGAGGCGGCGGATCTGGTGCGATGGGTGCACCTCGCCTTCACCGACGCGTTCCTGGCGGGGCACGAGGTGTCGCGCTTGCCCATCCCCGGCGGGCCCGACGCGTACGTCGCCGACTGGGCGACGGCCGGCCGCCTCATGCGGGTCGTGGACCCGCCCCTGACCCGTGCCGCCCTGCGCGCCGAGATCGACGGCTTCGCCGACCGTGGCGAGTTGCGCGGCGACGAGCGCGTCGCCGACGTCGTGCGCTTTCTGCGCAAGCCGCCGTTCCGCGGCCTCATGGGCCTGTCGTACCGCGTGCTGTTCGCCGCGGCGGTGGCGACCGTCCCCCGCCGGTATCGGAAGATGCTCGGGGTGCGGCGCTGGCCCCTCCCCGTCCTGACGCTCACGCGCGTCATCTTGCGCGTCACCGAACGGGCTCTCGGATCCGGCCCCCGCGCCCAGGACATGGCGCGGCAGCGACTGGCGCGGTTGAAGCGTGAGGGGCGGGAGGCGGCGTGAGCGACGACGCCCGTCAGGCCGCCGAGCGCTACCGCCTGGACCGACAGCTCCGCGACGCCGGCCTCGAGCCGGAACCCGCCGAGCACGAGGGTCCCGCGCGGGGCTCGACCGCCGCGGAGCGCGCCGCTTTCGTCGAGACCTCGATCCAGCAGGCCATCCGACGCGGCGAGTTCGACAACCTTCCGGGCGCGGGCAAGCCTCTCCCCGATCTGGGCGGCTCCCACGACCCGGACTGGTGGATCCGTCGCAAGATCGAGACCGAACAGCTGACCGGCCTGGGCCCACCCGCTCTGACCCTGCGGGTCGAGCACGCCGAGATGGCCGAGCGGCTGGATGCCATCGCACACGAACCCGAGGTGCGCGAGGCGGTCGAAGACTTCAACCGCCGCGTGATCGAAGCGCGGCGGCAGCTCCAGGGCGGCCCGCCCGTCGTGACCCCGACGGTCGACGTGGATGCCCAGGTGGAGGCGTGGATCGAGCGGCGGAGGGCACGTCTGGAAGCGGCCGCGGTGGCCGCGCCGGCGCGGCGTCGGCGGTGGTTCCGGCGGGGCTGACCGCGGGAGCGTCCCGTACGTCCGTCAGAGAGCCGCGAGCGCCTCGGCGCGCTCGATGAGCGCCCGCGCCCGCGCCAACGTGGGGGCGTACGACCCGTCGACCGGCCCCTCGGGCGTCGTGGAGAGCAGCGCCCGAGCGGCTTCGACGTCGGCGGGAGCGGGGGTGAAACCCGCGTGAGCGCCGGGGACGGCGGCATCCCGAAGAGCGAGCGTGCCGGTGAAACCCATCGCGACCGCGTGCACCGCGGCATCCTTCGCCTGCTCGATCGGCCCGCACGGGCCGTCGATCGGCCCGGCGATCCCCGCCGCGGCCGACGCCACCACGAGTTGCGCCCGCGGCCACGACAACGCGATGCGGTCGGCCGCCATGCCCGTGTCGCGCCGGAAGTCGCCGGTCCCGAAGGCCAGGCGACGAGTCGCGGGGTGGGCGGCGATGGCGGGAGCGGCCAGGAGCGCCGCGGCCGACTCGACCATCGCGACGATCGAGGTGCCGGAGGGGAGGGATGCCGCGATATGCGCCACGTCGTCGGGCCCGGCGCACATGGCCAGCACGACACCGGCGAGGCGATCGTCGAGCTCTCGGCCGAGGGCGAGGTCGGCCTCTCCGTCGCGGGTTCCCGCGGCACTGATACGCATCCAGACCGGCGCCTCGGCTGCCGCGCGGCGCACCCGCTCGCGGCCCTCGTCCTTCCGGCCGGCGGGGAGCCCGTCCTCGAGGTCGAGCACGAGCACGTCGGCCGCGGTCTCGAGCCCGCCCGCCAGCGGCGAGCGCAGCATCCAGGTGCGCGCGAGGTCGACACGCGCCGGGGCGGGGGCGGCCGAAGCCGCCCCCGCCGAGGTGTGGTGCGTCAGAGTCACGAGCGACCCCGTGCCGCGGCCTCCGCCTCGGCCTGAGCGCGGAAGGCGTCGAGCGACTGCGTGTCGACGGTGGCCGCGGGGCCCGCGCCGACCTGGGCGGACGCCTGCTCCTTGGCATCCGCCGCGGGAGTGGCCGAGTGGTCGTGTCCGGTGAGGATCGTCTCGTCGAACGGGATGTTGCCGGCGAGCACCTCGCGGACGCGCTGTCCGTCGTACTCCTTCGTCCAGACGCCGATGAGCATCGTGGCCACCGCGTTGCCCGTGAAGTTGGTGACGGCGCGGGCCTCGGACATGAAGCGGTCGATGCCGACGATGACACCGACACCGTCGACCAGGTCGGGGCGGTAGGCCGACAGACCACCGGCGAGGGTGGCGAGGCCGGCACCGGTGACACCGGCGGCGCCCTTCGACGCGATGATCATGAAGATCATGAGGCCGATCTGCTCACCGATCGACATGGGCGAACCCATCGCGGTGGCGATGAAGAGCGAGGCCATCGTCAGGTAGATCGCGGTGCCGTCGAGGTTGAACGAGTAGCCCGTCGGGACCGTGATGCCGACGACCGGCTTCGAGACACCCAGGTGCTCCATCTTGGCGATGAGGCGGGGAAGAGCGGCCTCGGACGACGAGGTGCCGACGATCAGCAGGTACTCGCGGCCGAGGTACTTCATCAGCGTGAAGATGTTGACGCGCGTCACGACGTACAGGAGCGTGCCCAGCACCACCGCGATGAAGAGGAAGCACGTGAGGTAGAAGGCGCCCATCAGGATGCCGAGGCTGATCACGGCCTGGAAACCGGTCTTGCCGACGACCGCGGCGATGGCGCCGAAGGCTCCGATCGGCGCGAGCCAGAGGATCATGCCGAGGATGCGGAAGACGAGCACCTGGAAGTTGCGAATGCCCTCGACCATACGCGCCCCGCGCTCGCCCATGCCCTGCAGGGCGAAGCCGACGAGAAGGGCGATGAACAGCACCTGGAGGATGCTGCCGCCGGTGAACGCCGAGAAGAACGTCGTGGGGATGATGCCCAGGATGAACTCCTGGGTCGAGGTCGCCTCGGCGGCGGGTGCGTCGTACTGAGCGCCGGCGATGTTCAGACCCTCGCCCGGGTGGATGATGTTGCCGACGACGAGGCCGATGATCAGGGCGAACGACGACATGACCAGGAAGTAGACCATCGCCAGGCCACCGATCTTGCCGACCGTGGAGGCCTTCGCGATCGAGCCGATGCCCACGACGATCGTGCAGAAGATGACCGGGGCGATCATCATCTTGATGAGGCTGACGAAGCCCTTCCCGACCGGCTCGAGGGCCGTGGCGAACTGCGGGGCGACGAGGCCCACGATGACACCGGCGACGACCGCGACGATGACGGAGATGTAGAGCCAGTGATTGCGGTCGATCTTCTTGCGAGGCCGACCGTCGCGTGTGGTGCGGAGTGAGAGTGCCATGAGCGACTTCCCCTTTTCTAACGCCTTCGTTGAGTCCGGCGGGGGCGCCGGTCGATGTCATGACTTTGATCGACGCGGGACGTGCGGGCGATTTGTGGTCGTATTGTTCACGGCAAGCGCGACGAAGGGCGGGGTGATGAGACTGAGCGTGGGTGGACGCCTGGCATTGGTGTCCCTCGGCGTCGTGATCCTGGTCGCCGGCGTCCTGGCGGCGTTGTTGTCGGTGCAGCTGAGCGACTCCGGTCAGCGCGAGGCCGAGAAGGTCACGCGTTCGGTGGCCGAGACGCTGGCGCACGAGCCCGACGTGGCGGCTCTCGTGGTGCAGCGCGACTCCGCTGCGCTGCAGCCGATGGTCGAGCAGATCCTCCCCGACGCCGACCTGTCGTTCGTCACGATCATGACCCCCGACGGCATCCGCCTCACCCACCGCAACCGGTCCGAGATCGGCCAGCAGTACATCGGCTCGCGAACCGAAGCCCTCGCCGGCCAGACGTTCACCGAGGTCTACGAGGGCACTCTCGGTCCCTCGGTGCGCACCATCGTCCCCATCCGTGACGGCGGCGACGAGAACGGCGACATCGTGGGCCTCGTCGCCGTCGGGGTCACGCTCGGCGCCGTGCAGCAGGACCTCGCCGCTCGCGCACCACTGATCGTGCTGGCATCCGCCGCTATCGTCGGGATGGGGGTGCTGGGCGCCCTCTACGTCCGCCGCAGTGCCCGACGCGTGACCGGTTCGTACACGCCCGCCGAACTGTCGCGCCTCGTCGAGAGCTACGAGACGGTGCTGCACTCCCTCCGCGAGGGTCTCGTGGTCACCGATCGCTCCGGACGCATCGTGCTCTACAACGACGAAGCCGCTGACCTTCTGGGCCTTCCTCCCGCCTCCAGCGGGCAGGTCTCACTCGATCCGCGCGCGGTCGACATGGATGCCGGCCTCGCCGAGGCCATCGCGAGCGGTCGGCGCATGGTCGAGGAGACCGTCGTGAACGGAGAGCGGGTGCTGCTGGTCAACCAGGAGGAAGCACGTGATCTCGCGGGGCGTCGCGCGCCCGAGCGCGGCCGAGTCATGACGCTGCGCGACCGCTCGGAGCTGCAGGCACTGCTCGGTGAGCTCGAGGGGGTCCGGACCCTCAGCGACACCCTCCGTTCCCAGACCCACGAGCACGGCAACCGGCTGCATGCCCTGCTGGCGCTGCTCGAACTCGGACGCATCGACGAGGCCCGCCGATTGATCGTGGCCTCGACCGGCGAACGGCAAGAGCTCGCCGATCGCCTCGTCTCGGACGATGACGACGCCGTGGTCGTCGCCCTCCTGCTCGGCAAGCTCGACGAGGCGTCCGAACGCGGAGTGCGCCTCGACCTCGACGTCGCCGAGCCCACGCCCGCACTCCCCCTCGCCGCGGCCGAGGCGGTCACCGTGGTGGGAAACCTCGTCGACAACGCCCTGGATGCCGCAGCGGCAGGCGCCGAACCCCGATGGGTGCGCGCGACCCTCCGCGAAGGCGGTGGCGACGTGGTGCTCGACGTCTCGGACAGTGGGGCCGGTTTCGACCCGTCGCTGCCCGACCCGTTCGCCTTCGGGGCGTCGACCAAGCCTGCGCACGCCCCCGGTGGCCGGGGCGTGGGCCTCGCCCTCGTGCGCGATATCGTCGCCGCCCACGGTGGAACCCTGCAGGTCGCGGCGGACCCCACGACCGTCCGCGTCTTCCTTCCCGCCGTCGCCGAGGCGGTGGTCTCGTGATCCGCGTGCTGGTCGTGGACGACGACGCGCTCGCCCTCGAACTCCACAGCGCGTACGTCGAGCGAGTGCCGGGCTTCGAGGTCGTGGGGCAGGCCGCGGGGGCGCGCGCCGCTGTCACCGCGCTGGCCGATCCCGACCGGCGGATCGATCTCGTCCTGCTCGACATGACGATGCCCGACGGCTCGGGTCTCGACGTGGCACGCCGGCTGCGCGCCACCGGATCGCGCGTCGACATCATCGCCGTGACAGCCGTGCGCGACGCCGCGACCGTGAGGGCGGCCGTGTCGATCGGGGTCGTGCAGTACCTGATCAAGCCGTTCGCGTTCGCGGCGTTCCGGGAGCGGCTGGAAGCGTACCGTTCCTACGTCGAGGGACTGGACCGCGCGGCGGGCGACGCAACTCAGTCGGAGGTCGACGCCCTGCTCGGGTCGCTGCGCACCGTGACCGCACCGGGGCTGCCGAAGGGCCTCAGCGACGAGACGCTGCAGGCCGTCGCCGAGAGGGTGCGCACCGCCGCGGGCGCGGTGTCGTCGACCGAGGTCGGTGAGAGCGAGGGCATGTCGCGCGTGACCGCGCGCCGGTATCTCGAGCACCTCGCCGACGTGGGTCGCGTCCGCCGTGTGCCGCGCTACGGCGGACAGGGCCGCCCCGAGATCACCTACGCCTGGGTGCGCGGCTGACGGCCGGGCGTCCGCACGCCCACCGGCTCAGAGGTCGAAGGCGGCGCGGACGCCCTCGTTCACGACCACGCCGGCGCGCACGTTCAGGCCCTTGGCGAGGGCGGGATCGGCGGATGCCGCGGCCTCCCAGCCCTGCTCGGCGATGCGCGTGATGTACGGCAGGGTGGCGTTCGACAGCGCCCGCGTCGAGGTGTGCGGCACCGCGCCCGGCATGTTCGCCACGCAGTAGTACAGCGCCTCGTGCACGCGGAAGGTGGGCGCGTCGTGCGTGGTCGGACGCGAGCCCTCGAAGCAGCCGCCCTGGTCGATCGCGATGTCGACGAGCACCGAGCCCGGCTTCATCGCGGCCACCATGTCGTCGGTGACGAGTTTGGGGGCGGCGGCGCCGGGGATGAGCACCGAGCCGATCACGAGGTCGGCGTCGGCGAGCTGCTCGGCGATCTCGAGGCGAGTCGAGGCGCGGGTCTCGACCGCGCCGCCGAAGCGCTCCTCGAGCTGACGGAGCTTGGGCAGCGAGATGTCGATCACCGTGACGCGGGCACCGAGTCCGAGGGCGTTGGCCGCGGCGTGCTCGCCCGCGACGCCGCCGCCGATCACGACGACCTTCGCCCTCGGGGTGCCGGGGACGCCGCCGGGGAGCAGCCCGCGCCCGCCCGAGGCGCGCAGCAGGTGGTGCGCGCCCTCGATGATCGACAGCCGACCGGCGACCTCGCTCATCGGCGCCAGCAGCGGCAGCGCGCGGTCGGCGGTCTGCACCGTCTCGTAAGCCACGGCCGTGGTACCGGCGGCCATGAGGGCGTCGGTCAGCGGCCGGTCGGCCGCGAGGTGCAGGTACGTGAAGAGCGTGAGGTCGCGGCGCAGGAATCCGTACTCGGATGCGATGGGCTCTTTGACCTTCACCAGCAGTTCGGCGCGCGCCCAGGTCTCTTCGGCGGTGTCGACGATCTCGGCCCCGGCCGCGCGGTACTGCTCATCGGAGAAGCCGCTGCCCTCACCCGCACCCGCCTGCACGAAGACCTCGTGACCACGATGGACGAGCGAATCGACCCCCGCGGGCGTCATGGCGACGCGGTTCTCGTTGTTCTTGATCTCGGTCGGCACGGACACGCGCATGGGTTCCTCCTCGAGCGGATGAGCGTTGCCGAGAGGATCGCAGAAAAGAGTGTTTCCGTGGTGTTTCTGCGCAGATTCTTCGGTTCTTGCGGCTTGCCTGGCGATATCATCGGCTGAATGACCCCCGCTGTGCTCGACGACGCGAAGGATCTACGGTGGCCGACGACGACCTGCACCCCCTCGACGCGCGCACCATCGAGCTGCTGTCGGCCGACGCGCGGATGACGAACGCCGCCCTCGCCGAGGAGCTCGGGGTCGCGGCATCCACCGCCCATGCCCGCCTGCGGGGCCTCGTCGACCGCGGGCTCATCACCGGGTTCCACGCCGCCGTCGACCAGAGTCGCCTCGGCCGCGGACTGCAGGCGATCGTCGGGGTGACCCTGCGCCCGGGGCAGCGACAGGAGAGCATCCGCGCGTTCGCGCACGAGATCCGCCGCCACCCCGACGTGATCCAGCTGTTCTTCCTCGGGGGCGCCGACGACTTCCTCGTGCACATCGCCGTCGACGATTCGTCGGCCGTGCGCCGCTTCGTCGTCGACCACCTCTCGGCCCGACACAGCGTCGCCTCGACGCGCACGAGCATCATCTTCGAGTACCACCGCAACGCCCTCGCGGCGGATTTCGACTGACCACACCCCCGCGTGAGGGGTCAGGAATCGTCGCTTCGAGGCGCCCCAGGCGACAACGTCTGACCCCTCACGCGGACGGCGAGCCTACGAACGACTCCACGACGCTCCTCGCCGTGACGGGCTCACGCCCGAGGAGGTCCGGGAGCGTCGGGGCGGTTCCGGCGAAGAAGCCACCGGACACCGCGCGGAAGAACCCCAGAGTGAACGGGACCGCAGCCTCGGGTTGGCCGGCTGCGATCGCCCTGCGCGCCCACTCGTCCTCGTCGACCACCTCGAAGCCCACGTCGCGGTGGGCCGCCTCTCCCGCCCAGCGCGCGAGGTCGGCGAAACGGGGTGCGTCGGCCGCCGTGAGCGTCACGGGCCCCTGAGGCAGTTCGTCGCTCAGGAGGAGAACCGCAGCAGCCTCGGCTGCGTCTTCGCGCGAGGTCCATGACACCGGCCCGTCGGCGGGCACCGCCACGACGCCCGACTCGCGCCACGGCCCGAGCATCCACTCGAGCGAGTGCGCGTAGAACCCGTTGCGCAGCGCCGTCCACCGCAGACCCGAGTCGGCGAGCAGCGCCTCGGTCGCCGCGTGGTCGCGCGCGGGACCGAAGGGGGAGGCCGCGTGGGCGCCCTGATGACTCGTGTACAGCACGTGACCGACCTCGGCGATCCGCGCGGCGTCGACGGCCGCGGCGTGCAGGGCGACGGCGTCGGCGCCCCGATCGTTCGACGAGACGAGGAGCAACCGATCGGCACCTTCGAACGCCGACGGGAGACTCGTCGGGTCCGCGTAGTCGCCGCGACGAACCGCGACTCCGCGCTCGGCGAATCGCCCGGCGCGAGAGGGATCGCGGACGACGAGAGTGAGGTCCGCGGGGCCGACGGTCTGCAGCAGGTGGTCGACCGTCCGGCCGTTCAGGGCGCCCGTTGCGCCGGTGATGGTGATCATCGTCATGCTCCTTTTGTTATCGACGGAAACAGTGGGAAGCTAACAGCGATTACCGCTGATAACAAGTGTTTGTTATCGTCGAACCATGACTCCTCCGGCGCCCCGAGACGACGTGCGTGAGCGGATCGTGGGAGCCGCGGCGGAGATCCTCCGCACCGAAGGGTCGGCGGGCGTCACGACGCGGGCGGTAGCCGAACGCGCGGGCGTTCAGGCTCCGACGATCTACCGCCTGTTCGGCGACAAGGACGGCCTGCTCGACGCGGTCGCCGAGCACGCGATGGCCCTCTTCAGCGCGTCGAAGACCTCCGCCCTGACGTCTGCCCCCGCCTCGACGGATCCGGTGGGCGAACTCCGCGAAGCGTGGGGCGAGACGGTGCGGTTCGGCCTCGACAACGCCGACCTCTACGTCATCCTCAGCGACCCGCGCCGCGGCCGGGATTCCCCCGCCCTCGCGAACGGCGTCCGCGCGCTCGAGGAGCGAGTGCGCCGCGTGGCCGCGGCGGGGCTCTTACGCGTCGCCGAGGCTCGCGCCGTCGCGCTGATCCACGCCGCCGGCACGGGCGCCATTCTGTCGCTCCTCGAACAGCCGATCGGCGAGCGCGACCCCGAACTGGCGACCACTCTGCTCGACGCCGTCCTCGATCGAATTCTCATCGAGCAGGAAGAGTCCGCGGCAGAGGAGATGCCCGCCGCGCATCGCGCCGCCGCCATCACCCTGCGCGCGGTCACGAACGACCTCACCGCCCTCTCAGTCCCCGAGCGCGCTCTGCTCGCCGAATGGCTCGACCGAATCATCGACAGTCACTGACGCGACGTCGGGAACGGGCGGCGCGAGCGGATCTCAGCGCACCGCGGCCGCGATCGCGGCGATGTCGGCGGGCGTCGACCGGCAGCAACCGCCGACCAGACGCGCGCCGGCGGCGACCCACGCGGGCGCCTCGTCGGCGAGCGGGGCGGCGCCGCCGTGCCAGGTGCGGCTTGCGGCATCCCAGGTCTCGCCCGTGTTCGGGTAGACCACCAGCGGCAGGCCCGGGGCGTCTTCGAGCGCGGGCAGTACCGAGCCGGGAGCGCAGCAGTTGACGCCTACGGCGACGACACCGGGGGCGGATGCCGCTTCGCGCAGTGCCGCGGCGAGCGCCCCGCTCCCCGCGAAACCGGTGCTGTCGGCCGAGAGGCTGACGAAAGCGGGCATGTCGAGCGCGGCGAGCTCGAGCGCGAGGGCCTCCACCTCGAGCGGCGAGGGAATGGTCTCGATCGCGAGGACGTCGGCTCCGGCATCCGCGAGCACGTGCAGGCGTCGGCGGTGAGCCTCGCGCAGCTCGGCGAGCGAGAGCCCGTAAGCGCCGGTGTACTCGCTGCCGTCGGCGCGGAGCGCTCCGACCGGGCCGACGGATGCCGCGACCACCGCCGCGCCGGCCTCTCGCGCCACGGCCACCGAACGGTGCAGCAGCGCCTCGACCTCGGCATCCGGAATCCGTCCGGCGAAACCGATCTGGTACGACGCGGTGATCACGACCTCGGCGCCCGCGGCGACGAACTCGGCGTGGGCGGCGCGCACCTCGTCGGGGTCGTCACGCAGCACTCGGGCCGACCAGAGATCGCTCGTGACGTCGTTTCCGCGCGCCTCGAGCAGCGTGCCCAGGCCGCCATCGAGGATGACGGGGCGCTCGGTCAGAGCGGTGGCGAGGTCGATCACGCCTCGTGCGTCTCGCCGGCGGCGAGGACGCGCAGGGCACTCGCGAGGAGGGCCTGGTCCTGTCGGCTGACATCGCGCAGGGCGTCGGCCTCGAGGCGGACGAGCTCGGTCATCGCGGCATCCACCCGCTCGATGCCCTCGGCGGTGATCGCGACGAGGATCGCACGACCGTCGGAGGGGTTGGGGCGTCGGTTCACGAGGCCGCGCTCGGCGAGCTTGTCGAGACGGTTGGTCATCGCTGCGCTGCCGATCATGGTGGCGGCGATCAGGCGCGTGGCGCTCAGCTCGGTGCCCGCGCGCCGGAGCACCGCGAGCACGTCGAACTCCCACACGGCGATGTCGGCACTCGCGAAGGCTTTCGCGCGGAGCTTCGACAGGTGGAAGGCCGCGCGACGCAGGCGCGACATCACGTCGAGGGGTGTCAGGTCGACCTCGGGCAGCAGCTGCGACCAGGCGTCGATGAGGAGGTCGACCTCGTCGTCTTTACTGCTCGCGGTAGGCATTCTTCGACGGTACCGGAGCCGGGGGGTGTCGCGGCGCGCGACGGGCGGTGCGGACGCGGCGAACGAGCGTCGAGCGGTCGGTGGGTCCGGACGGTTCGAGGCATGTCCGCGCGTGGCGGAAAAGACGCCGGATGCCGGCGTCCCCCGCCCCGCCTGCTTCAGCGCACGCGCGGGGGCGCCGTCGTCCCGCGCGCGACGAGGCGGGTCGGCAGTTCGATGTGCGTCTCGGGCAAAGTGTCACCGGCGAGGAGCGTCAGCACCATCCGCACGGCCTCGGCGCCGAGGCGCTTCATCGGCTGGCGGACGGTGGTCAGGGCCGGTTGGGCGCGCGCGGCCTCGGGGACGTCGTCGAAACCGACCACCGACAGGTCGTCGGGCACGGTCAGTCCGCGCGCGCCGGCGACCTCGATGATGGACAACGCCGACAGGTCGTTCGCCGCGAACACCGCCGTAGGCGGATCGTCGAGCGAGAGCATGGCCTCGGCGGCCTCGCGGGCGACGTCCTGGGCGTAGCGGCCGACGCCGACGAGAGCGGGGTCGAAGGCGATGCCGGCGGCGGCGAGTCCCGCGCGGTACCCCGACGCGCGGGCGCCCGCCGAGCGCAGGTCGGGACGCCCCGCGATGAAGCCGATGCGGCGGTGACCGAGCTGCGCCAGATAGTGCACCGCCTGCTGCGCGCCGGTGTAGCTGTCGGATTCGACGGTAGGCACATCGCCCCGGCCCGTGTGCGGGTCGATCGCGACGATCGGCACCTCGCCCGAGACGTTGACGACCGTGGGGGTGACGATGATCGCCGCATCGATGAGCGTTCCACTCAGGCGGCTGAGCGAGCGACGCTCCCACCCTTCGCCGTCGCGGCGGGCACCGGTGTACGCGAGCAGGTCGTACCCGGTGTCGGACAGGGCTCCCCCGACGCCCTTGAGGATCTCGGCCGAGAACGGCTCGATGTCGGCCACGAGTACGCCGATCACGCCGGTGCGACGCGAGCGCATGCTGCTCGCGACGAGGCTGGATTCGTAGCCGAGGGTCTTCACCGCGTCGAGCACGCGGCTCACCGTCTCGGGCGAGACGCCGTAGCGGCCGTTCACCGCTTTCGACACCGTGGCCACCGAGACCCCGGCCGCCGCGGCGACGTCGTGAATGGTCGGGCGCCTCGTCATGGCATCCGACCCTAGCGTGGAAATCATTTTCGAAAACGTTTGACGACGCCTCCGCCCGCGGGCGACACTGCTGACACCTCGGGGGCAGCAGACCCCGAGAAGCGCATGAACGGCGGAGCAGCCGAACACCGACGCGTCCCACGGCGCACCTCGACGAAGAGAAACGGGAATCACATGAACACGCGCAAGATCCTCGCCGGAGCGGCCCTCGCCGTGGCCGGCACCCTCGCGCTCGGCGGGTGCGCCGCAGGCGGCGGCAGCGGCCAGAACGCCGACGGCAGCGTCACCCTGACGCTCTGGCACAACTCCACCACCGGCGACGGCAAGAAGTACTGGGAAGACACCGCCGCCGCCTTCGAAGCGGCGAATCCGGGCGTCACCATCGAGATCCAGGCCGTGCAGAACGAAGAGATGGACGGCAAGCTCCAGACCGCCCTCAACTCGGGCGACGCCCCCGACCTGTTCATGGCGCGCGGCGGCGGCAAGCTCGCCGACATCGTCACCGCCGGCCAGGCGATGGACCTGACCGACAAGATCTCGGCCGACGCCAAGACCGCGCTGGGCTCCTCGCTGTCGGCGTTCGAGATCGACGGCAAGAACTACGGCATGCCCGTCGCCGTGCTCCCCTCGGGCATCTTCACCTCTCAAGACCTGCTCACCGCCGCCGGCGTCACCGCGGCGCCGAAGACCATCGACGAGCTCGAGGCGGCCAACGCCAAGATCAGGGCGACCGGTGTGGCCCCGATCGCCGTCGGCGCGAAGGACGCCTGGCCCGCCGCCCACTGGTACTACAACTTCGCACTGCGCGCCTGTTCGAAGGACGTGCTCGACTCCGCCGCCGCGAGCCGCAGCTTCGACGACCCGTGCTGGCTGAAGGCCGGCGAAGACCTGCAGTCCTTCCTCGCCACCCAGCCCTTCAACGACGGCTTCCTCACCACCGCCGCCCAGCAGGGCGCCGGTTCGTCGGCGGGCCTGCTGGCCAACCACCAGGCCGCCATGGAGCTCATGGGCGCGTGGGACCCGGGCGTGATCGCCTCGCTGACCCCCGACGAGCAGCCCCTGGCCGACCTCGGCTGGTTCCCCTTCCCCGAGGTCTCGGGCGGAGACGGCGAGCCGGGCGCCATGATGGGCGGCGTCGACGGCTACTCGTGCTGGGTCAACGCTCCCGCGCAGTGCACCGACTTCTTGAACTTCCTCGTGAACAAGGAGAACCAGGAGGCCTACGCGAAGGCGTTCCAGACCCTCCCCGCCTCGAGCGAGGCCGAGGGAGCGGTGACGACGCCCGCGTTGAAGTCGGTGCTCGAGGCCTACTCGAAGGCTCCCTACGTCTCGGTGTGGCTCGACACCCTTTACGGCCAGAACGTCGGCAACGCGCTGAACGTCGCCGTCGTCGACATGTTCGCCGGCAAGGGTTCGCCGCAGGGCATCGTCGACGCCGTCAACGCCGCCGCCTCCCGCTGAGGACACCGCTCATGACGACGCAGCTCGCCGCCTCGGCGACCGACGCCGCCGGGTCTCGCCGCCCG
>NZ_LMKF01000001.1:155587-155688 GCF_001421275.1 Microbacterium sp. Leaf203
GCCGGGGAGGGTGCGCAGCGCACCCCCTCGGCCGGGCGGCCGCCCGCGCGGCGACGGCTCGAGAACTGGCGCATCCGCGGCGAACTCGCGATCCTCCTGGG
>NZ_LMKF01000001.1:155740-182452 GCF_001421275.1 Microbacterium sp. Leaf203
GCCCGCCCTGGTGGTCTTCGTGTCGTTCGTCATCCTCCCCGTCGCCCTGGCCGCGTACTACGGCTTCTACAAGTGGTCTGGCTTCGGCACTCCGGTCGACTTCGTCGGCATCCGCAACTACGTCACGATCCTCACCGACCCCGCGTTCCACGAGGCCCTCGGCCACAACGCGTTCATCGTGGGCGGCTCTCTCGTCCTGCAGGGGCCCCTCGCCCTCGGACTCGCGCTGCTGCTGAACCGCAAGATGCGGGCGCAGTCGCTCATCCGCGTGCTGATCTTCGTGCCCTACGTCATCTCGGAGGTCGTGGTCGGTCTCGGCTGGGGCCTCATGCTGCAGTCGGGCGGAGCGCTGAACGGGGCTCTCGAGAAGATCGGGCTCGGCGCCCTCCGCGCCGACTGGATCTCCGACCCAGCGCTCGCCATCTGGACGCTGCTGATCATCATCACGTGGAAATACATCGGCTTCGCGGTGATCCTGTTCCTCGCCGGGCTCCAGGGCATTCCCGAAGAGCTCAGCGAGGCCGCGGCCATCGACGGCGCCTCGTACTGGCAGATCCAGCGCCACATCGTGCTGCCGCTGATGGGTCCGACGATCCGCATCTGGGCGTTCCTGTCGATCATCGGCTCGCTGCAACTGTTCGACCTCGTCTGGATCATCTGGGGCCAGTACGTCGCGTCGACCGCCGGCACCTCGACCATGGCCACCTACATGGTCGCCAACGGCCGCAACGCGGGCAGCTTCGGCTACGGCAGCGCCGTGGCCGTGGTCATGTTCCTCATCTCGCTCGCCGTCGCCCTCGTCTACCAGCGCTTCGTGCTGCGGCGCGACACCGCCGGCGCCCTCACCGGAGGCACCAAATGACCGCTACCGCCACGCTCGTGGCCCCCAAGGCCCCGCGCTCGTCGCTGCGCTCCCCCGCCGGGGCGAAGCGCTCCACCTCGGTGCTCGTCGGCTTCGTCGCCCTGCTGCTGATCGGCATGATGCTGGCCCCCGTGGTCTACATCATCCTCGGCGGCTTCCGCTCGAACGCCGAGATCACCGTCGACCCGGCGGGCTTCCCGACCACCTGGAACTGGCAGAACTACGCCGACGTGCTCGGCAGCCCCATCTTCTGGGGCCAGGTCGGCAACTCCGCCATCGCGGCGATCGCCACGACGGTCTTCGTCGTCGCGTTGGGTCTGATGGCGGCCTACGCCCTGGCGCGCTACCGTTTCCGCGGTCGCGGCGCGGTGTTCGCGCTGTTCACCGCGGGCCTGATGTTCCCGATGACCGTGGCCATCACGCCGCTGTACATCCTCGTTCGCAACCTCGGCCTGATGAACTCGCTCGCGGGCGTCATCGTTCCGCAGATCGCGTTCGCCCTGCCGCTGACGATCATCATCCTGTCGCCGTTCCTCGCGGCGATCCCGAGCGAGCTACAGGAGGCCGCCTCGATTGACGGGCTCGGGCGGCTCGGCTTCTTCTGGCGCATGGTGCTGCCCCTCGCCGTTCCCGCGGTCGTGACCGTCGGCATCCTGGCCTTCGTCAACAGCTGGAACTCGTACATGCTGCCGCTGTTCATCCTCAACAACGAGGCCGCCTTCACGCTGCCTCTCGGCACACAGGCCTTCGCCTCGCAGTACTCCGTCGACACCGCGCGGGTCCTGGCATTCACTTCGCTGTCGATGATCCCCGCTCTGCTGTTCTTCAGTGTCTTCGAGCGTCGGATCGTCGGCGGCCTCACCGGCGCCGTGAAGGGCTGACCCCACCATGACCATCCAGAACACCGACGTCGGTGCTGCCCGGGTATCCGGAACGTCCCCCCGCGTGCGAGCGCTCGTGGCCGAGATGACCCTCGACGAGAAGCTCGCGCAGCTCGTCGGGTACTGGATCGACCAGGGCGACGAGGTCGTCGCCCCCCTCTCGGGCGAGAAGGTCACCACCACCGCCTACGCCGATGCCACGGTGCACGGCCTCGGCCACCTGACCCGTGTCTACGGCACGCGACCGGTCGACCCGGTCGAGCGCGCCCAGTGGCTGTGGGGCGAACAGCGTCGCCTGCAGACCGAGACGCGCCTCGGCATCCCCGCGCTCGTGCACGAAGAATGCCTCACCGGATTCGCGGCGTGGAAGGCGGCGACCTTCCCCACACCCCTGGCCTGGGGGGCGTCTTTCGATCCGGATGCCGTCGAGCTCATGGCATCCGCGATCGGTCGCTCGATGCGCGAGGTCGGTGTGCATCAGGGGCTCGCTCCGGTGCTCGACGTGGTGCGCGACGCCCGGTGGGGACGCGTCGACGAGTGCATCGCCGAAGACCCGTACGTCGTGGGCACGATCGGCACGGCGTACGTCCGCGGGCTCCAGGAGGCGGGCGTGCACGCGACACTGAAGCACTTCGTCGGATACTCCGCCTCGCGCGCCGGGCGCAATCACGCCCCCGTGTCGGCCGGGCAGCGCGAACTGCAGGACGTCTTCCTCCCCCCGTTCGAGATGGCCGTGCGCGACGGCGACGTGCGCAGCGTCATGAACTCCTACACCGAGATCGACGGGGTGCCCGTCGCATCGAGCCCCGAGCTGCTGACCGACCTCCTCCGCCGCCGGTGGGGGTTCGACGGCACGGTCGTGTCGGACTACTTCGCCGTGGAGTTCCTCCGCTCGATGCACGGGATCGCCGCCGACCGCGGCGAGGCCGCACAGCTCGCCCTCGAGGCCGGGATCGACGTCGAGCTTCCGGGGCCCGACGCCTACCCGTATCTGGCCGAGCGGGTGGCATCCGGCGCCCTTCCCGAGTCCGTGGTCGACCGCGCGGTCGCGCGCGTGCTCGCCGAGAAGGAAGACCTCGGGCTGCTGGATGCCGACTTCTCCACGCCCCCGCGGAGCATCGATCTCGACGACGTCGAGCACCGCACGCTCGCGCGACGACTGGCTCTCGAGAGCGCGGTGCTGCTGCGCAACGACGGCGTCCTCCCCCTCGCCGCCGGAACGCGGATCGCCGTGATCGGGCCGAACGGCGACAGCGCCGAGGCCCTGATGGGCTGCTATTCGTTCGCCAACCACGTGCTCGCGCACCACCCCGGAACCCCGATGGGCTTCGAGATCCCGACGGTCCGCGAGGCACTCGTCGAGCTGTTCGGCGAGGTCTCCTACACCCGCGGATGCGAGGTCGAGGGGACGGAGCTCTCGGGTCTGGATGCCGCGGTGTCCGCCGCCCGCGACGCCGAGGTCGCGATCGTTGTCGTCGGCGACCGGTCCGGGCTCTTCGGACGCGGAACGGTCGGCGAGGGCAACGACGCCGACTCGCTGGAACTGCCGGGCGTGCAGCGACAGCTCGTCGAGGCCGTCGTCGCGACCGGCACGCCCGTCGTGCTCGTGCTGCTGACCGGTCGACCCTATGCCCTGGGCTGGGCGCTCGACGTCGCCGCGGGACCGGCAGCGGTGCTGCAGGCGTTCTTCCCCGGCGAGGAGGGCGGGCCCGCGCTGGCCGCGCTGCTCGCCGGAGACGCCACCCCCTCGGGGCGTCTGCCCGTCTCGCTCCCCCGCTCCGCCGGTGCGCAGCCCTACTCCTACCTCCACCCCCTGCTGGGCGGGCCGTCAGGCGTCACGAGCACCGACCCCACCCCCGTGCGCCCGTTCGGATTCGGGTTGTCGTACACGACGTTCGAGAGGGGGGAGCTACGGGTGGACGGAGTCACGGCGACCCACGCGCGCCGCGACTCCGGTGTGCCGGCATCCGGAATCTCCGCCGAGGCGCGCGCCGGCGATGCGTTCACCGTCTCGGCTCGCGTAACGAACACCGGAGCCGTGTGCGGCGCCGACGTCGTGCAGATCTACGCGCATCGTGCTGTTGCGACCGTCACGCGCCCCGTCGCGCAGCTCGTGGCGTACGCGCGGGTGGAACTCGATCCCGGCGAGAGCGCCGACGTGCGCTTCACCGTGCCCGCATCGCGTCTTGCCTACAGCGATCGTGCGCTGCGACGTGTGGTCGAGGCGGGCGAGGTGGAGCTACGGCTCGGGCCGTCGTGCGCGGCGGTCGACGAGTCGGTGACGCTGCGGATCACCGGGCCGGCGTACGAGGTGGGCATCGATGACGCGCGGATCGTCGAGGTGGACGTGCGGAGGGGGTGAGGCCGGGTTCGGCGCGAAACCGAGCACGACGTTTCGCGCCGAACCCGGAAACCCGGCTGCCGGTGACGGTCGCGCAGTCCTCTGTATCAGCTGGTGCGGTCGAGGATGAGTTGCGTCGCTTCGCGGGGGGCGTCCCATTGCGGGAAATGGCCGCACCGTTCGAACCAGTGGAGCGAGGCGTCGGGGAACAGTCGCGTGGCGCGATCGGCCTGTTTCGGCACCGTCACGAGGTCGCGCCGACCCCACCCGATGGTGACCCGGCCGGGTGCCGTGCCTGCGGGGGCGCCCTGTTGCAGCGGGCCTTTCGTGAGGGCGTCCATGGCGTCTCCGACCGAGGGGGAATCGGCCAGTCCGCGCACGTCCGCCAGCACGGTTTCCCGCGAAAGAGCCCAGGGTCGCGTTGACAGCTGCGCCAGGAGCAGCGTCCGCCCGACGGGGTTGCCGAGCAGGGCCGGCAGCGTGCCGCGCAATGCTCGGACCAGCGCGATCGACGGCCGCAGCGTGGCGGCGAAGACGGCACGCTCACGGGGACTCCAGAAGCCGCCGGGGTCCAACGCCACGGTGTCTGCGCCGACTCCCCTCCGCGCGAGCTCGAGCACGATTCGGCCGCCCATCGACTGCCCGACGGTGGAGACCCCATCCAGCCCCTGCTCGCGGATGAAGTCCGCGACGGAGTCGGTCAACGTGGCGATGGAAACGTCACCGGACAGCGGCGGTGTCTGACCGAACCCCGGCAGATCGACGGCGATGACCTCACGGTGCCGGGCCAGGTCGTCGAGGATCGGGGCCCAGGATCGCCAGCCCGCGCCCAAGCCGTGCACCAGCAGCAGCGGGCTGCCCGTCCCTCGTCGAATATGGTTCAGCGTCACACTCGCAACGTTAAGCCGGGCGCCTTCTCGAGTACACGGCGGCCCGGATGATTGCGGCGGTCGGCACGGAGGCGTATAAGCGGGGAGTGCGCGAGCCGATGAAGCTCCGAGATGCGCTCGATCATGCTCGTGTCACGGCCGGCGCACAGCGCGTGGTCGACGTCGAGGTGCGGCGAGATTGACTCTCGGCGCAGCGGAGAACCACCGCTCGAACGTCCAGAACACCCGGACGGATTCTCGGGCCCTCCGGGTGTTCTGGACTCTGGGCCGGCCCCGGGCGGGGCGGGGACCTCAGCCGGCGGGACCGCTCAGGACGTCGACGGCGGCGGCGAAACCGACCACGTCCTCGATGATCGTGCCCCGTACGGCCACGGCAGGCAGGTCGTCGGGGGCGGGCCGAAAAGGTCGCCCTGGAACACGGTGAAGCTTGCGCTGCGCCCGGGGGCGATCGCCCCCTCGTCCACCCCGGCAGTCTGCGCCGCAGAGAGCGTGTACGCCGTGAGGGCCTCTGCCCGTGTCAGCCGCTGCGACGGCCCCACCGTGCCCATCTCGACCGCGCCCACCCGCCGTCGCATCTCAGCGATCGCGATGATCTCCCGCGGGTCGAAGGGCCCGATGGGCCAGTCGGAACCGATGGCCACGATGGTTCCGGCGTCGAGGAGATCTTCGAGTGCGACAGTGCGGGCGAGTCGAATGTAACACCGGCGATCGCGGTCGTCTCCGGCACTGCCGACGACCCGGCGCCGCGTTAGCGTTGACCCACGCCATCGACGCCGCGAGAGGACCGGATGACGCTGCACGACGAGACCACGCCCCCCGAAGCCGCTGCGCTCGCGCACCCTGCGTCCGGTGGGCCCGACGCCGGCTCGCGCCACGACCGCGCCGTCGGCAACCTCGCCTCGCGCGTCTACCCCGACGGCGACGACGCCCGAACCGACCCATGGTCGATCGATCTGGAGCGCATCCAGTTCTCGCCGTACTTCTCGCGCCTGTCCGCCGTGACGCAGGTCGTGTCGCCCTCGATCGGCGGGGCCCCCGTGCACAACCGCCTCACCCACACGCTCAAGGTCAGCGCGATCGCCCGCGTCGTCGCCCTGCAGCTGAACACCCGCTCCCGGCGGGCCGGTGAGGGCGACGTCTGCAACGCCACCGTCGTCGAGGCGGCCGCCTACGCGCACGACCTCGGCCACCCGCCCTTCGGCCACCTCGGCGAGTCCACCCTCGACCGTCTCGCGCGAGAAGAACTCGGCCTCCCCGACGGCTTCGAGGGCAACGCCCAGACCTATCGCATCCTCACCGCCCTCGACGTGGTCGAGAACGCCCCGCGCGGGCTCAATCTCACCGCGGCCGTCCGCGCGGCCTCGGCGAAGTACCCGTGGGCACCGTCGGTCGACGCCGCCGACGTCGAACGGATCGGCCCGCCCCGCGGCATCCGTCGCTCCCCCGACGGCGCGTACCGCGTTCACAAGTACTCGGCCTACGACCTCGACCTCGCCGATCTCGTCGAAGCCCGGCAGGGAGTGGATGCCGAGCCCCTCCGCCAGAGCGTCGAAGGCGCGGTGATGGACCTCGCCGACGACATCGCCTACTCGGTGCACGACGTGGACGATTTCTACCGCGCGGGGATCCTCGACCACGCCCCCATCGCCGCCGAGTTCCGCGGGTGGCTGGACGACGTCCTCGTGTGGCGCGATCGCGATGACGCCGAGGTCCGTGCCGAGCTCATGCCCGGCGCCGGCCTCGAGCGCCTGCGCCGCAAGATGCGCCGCGACGACCCCTGGATCGCCGACGACGAGGCCTTCCTCGCCGCCGTCAGCGACGTGGATGCCGAGATGGTGACCGACCTGCTGGCGCGCCCGTTCGACGGGTCGCTGACGGCGGAGCGTCGCCTCGCCGCCTTCACCGATCGCTGGATCCGCCGGTTCCAAGAGTCGGCGGACCTCCGTCCCCTCGACACCCCGCGCGCGGGGCCCGTCGTGCTGTCGCCCTGGGCGTGGCACCACGTCGAGGTGTTGAAGTTCGTGCACAAGAGGTTCGTGCTCAGCCGCCCCGACCTCGCCATCCAGCAGCGCGGCATGAGCCGCATCCTGGCCCGGTCGGTGCGCGCGCTCGGCGAGTGGCTCGACGACGACCTCGACCGCGCCCGCACCCCTCGGCGGCTGCGCGAGCTCATCGCCCTGGCCCGCGAGCAGTACGCGTCCCTTCCCGTCGAGCGTCGCCCCTCGGACGCCGAGGCCGAGAAGCTCGCGCGATCCCGCGGAATCGTGGACTACGTGGCATCCCTCACCGATTCGCAGGCGTTCGCCCTGTCGGAGGCGATCTCGGGTCGCGCCGACCGTCTGTGGGCGCTGGGGCAGCGGCTGTAGGCCGGTTCGGGGCGCGTTCGTCCGTTCGGGGCGGGAAATTTAGGCCCCGAACGGAAAGATGCGCCCCAAACCGCTAAACGGCACCTTCGCGTGGGGTCCGGAGGGTTGAGCGCCGCCGGGTCCCTTGTCACCATGAGGAGATGTGGTCGACACACCCCGATCCCGGTAACCCGTGGCCTCACGACATGGTGATCTCCATCGAAGACCGCCCGCACGCGGCCGACGAGATGCTCTGGGTGCGAGAGGCGTACGGCCTCGACGTCGAGGGAGATGTCCCGCCGCTGCTGACGGACACTCCCGCACCGGCGGCCCGTGAGCTGACCGAGGCGGAACGCTCCCGATGGGCGGCCGTCTGGCCCTCGCTATGGATGCGCGTCATCCAACACGCGGGGCGACCGACCGATCATGGCGCGATGGAGCGGCTCATGGACCGGGACCTCCCCACCGAGCAGCGGGAGACTCTGCTCTCGCAAGTCGTGGGCCCGTCGTGGCGCAGCGAGTTCGGCGAGGACGTGTTCGAGGACCCCTCGTACCGCGAGTGGCAGGAACGCTCGTTCGAAGCTGCCCGATCGGCCGCTCCGAGACCGCTCGACGAGCATCCGGAGCGCCGCGATCTCGAGGCTCTGGTCCCCGCCTGGCGACGTGGACTCGAGCGCATCGTCGTCCTCGCCTGCCGCGGTCCGTACGTGCGGACGCTGGGGCCGAACGCCCTATTGGTCACGGCCGAGATCCGCGAAGAATCGAGGACCTACCGGGCGGCATTGGCATCTTTCGTTGCGAAGTGAGGGCCCTACGGTTCCGGATGCCGTCGCATCCGGAACCGTAGGGCGCGAGCCCGTGTCACCGCCGGCGGACGGGTCGCCCGGTCGCTCCTCCTCAGGGGATGAGCCGCGCCGCGCGGTACCGCTCGAAGAGCTTCGTGAACGAGTCGCGCGTGCGGTGGTGCTCGGTGAACCCCGAGAGGCGGCTCTTCGACATATCGGTCATCACCTCGATGTCGCGCCCGAGATCGGCATCGGTGTGCCACCACGAGGCGACGCGCGTGATGTCGGGTTCGACGAGTCCGTGCTGCTCGACGATCTCGGCCCACACCGGCGCCGCATCGGCCATCTGCTGTTCGAACGGGCGCGGGGCCGTGTCGAAGCCCTCCGCCTCGACGCCGAGGTCTGCCGCGATGCGCGGCCACATCCAGCGCCACCGGAAGACGTCGCCGTTCGCGGTGTTGAACGCCTCGTCAGCGCCCTCGGGGTGCGTCGCCGCCCAGACCATCTGGCTCGCGAGCAGGTCGGCGTCGGTCACATCCGTGAGGCCGTTCCACTGGGTCTCGCTGCCGGGGAAGACGAGCGGCCGGCCCGTGTGCCGGCTGATCGCGGCGGCGACGGCGATCGTGAGCCCCATGTTCATCGCGTTGCCGACGGCATGGCCGAGAACCGTGTGCGAACGGTGGACCGACCACGTGAAGCCCTGACGGCGGGCGGCGGCGAACAGCTCGTCCTCCTGCGCGTAGTAGAAGTTGTCGACGTCGAGTCGCGGCTCGTCCTCGTGGAACGGGGTGTCGGGCATCTCGCCCTGGCCGTACGCCTCGAACGGCCCGAGGTAGTGCTTGAGCCCGGTCATCAGGGCGACATGACGCACCGGAGCGTCAGAGAGCGCCGCGAGCAGGCCACGGACCATACCGCCGTTGACGGCGATGTTCTCGGCCTCCGTGTCCTGCCGCGACCATGCGGTGAAGAAGACGTGGGTGACGGGCAGGTCGCCCAGCGCTTCGCGCAGCGACTCGGGCGAGCGCAGGTCGGCCGACCGCCATCCGACACCCGGACGCTCCGCACCGGGCCGACGGGAAAGGCCGGTCACCGCCCATCCCTCGCCGGAGAGTCGGTCGATCAGCGCGCCGCCGGCGATACCGGTGGCGCCGACCACGAGGGCATGTGCGGAGTCAGTCAAAACGGGGTTCCCATCGGTCGAGGTGAACGAACGGAAACCGTGCAAGGTCGAACGGTATTCCTCGGCCGGGTTCCGGCCCGGCGCCGACCACAGGTTCCTCCGTGCCCCGGATGCCACGGCGTCCATGTCCCGAAAAACGCTGGCTGGACACCCCGCCAGCCGCACAACCTGGGACACCCCCCCCACCGAAATGGGGGTACGCCCCTCAGCACCGGATGCCACGGCGTCCATGTCCCGAAAATCGCTGGCAGGACACCCCGCCAGCCGCACAGCCTGGGACACCCCCCCCCACCGAAATGGGGACACGCCCCTTAGCACCGGATGCCGCGGCATCCATGTCCCGACAAATGCAGACTGAGCCGGCCACACCAAAAAGTGCCCCGGATCCGGGGCGGCCCACCGCCACCACGGATCCGGGGCACGGTCCGCTCGCCGAGGCGGTAAGGGGCACCTCGGCGAGCGGGGCGCGTCCCGAGCGAACGGGAGGCGCACGCGCCGCGTCACCCCGGGGCAGTGCGGCACCCGGGGTGACGGGTCTTACAGGCCCTGGGCCAAGCGGTAGTACGCCTGGTTCCAGCGCAATTCACTCTGGAAACCGCGGACCGTGGTGTCGTCGTCGATGACGACGAGCTCGGTCTTGGCGATCTCGGCGAAGTCGCGGAACACCTCGATGCCCACGGCCGTCGTCATGACGGTGTGGTGGGCGGCGCCGGCGGCGAGCCAGCAGCCGGCGGAGGTCGCGAAGTCCGGCGCCGGCTTCCAGACGGCGCGGCCGACGGGGAGCTTCGGCAGGTCGGGGGCGTCGACGTTCTCGACGACGTTGGCGACGAGCCGGAAGCGGTCGCGCATGTCACTCATCGCGACGACGAGCGCCGGACCCGGGTCGGCGGTGAAGACCAGGCGCACCGGGTCGTCCTTGCCGCCGATGCCGAGCTCGTGGATCTCGAGGCGGGGCTTCTTCGTGGTCAGCGAGGGCGAGACCTCGAGCATGTGCGCCCCGAGGATGCGCTCGTTGCCGGGGACGAGGTCGTAGGTGTAGTCCTCCATGAGCGAGGCCCCACCGGGGAGGCCCGCACCCATGACGTTCGCGACGCGCACGAGGATCGCCGTCTTCCAGTCGCCCTCGGCGCCGAAGCCGTAGCCCTCGGCCATGAGGCGCTGCACCGCGAGACCGGGCAACTGCTTCAGCGCGCCGAGGTCTTCGAACGAGGTGGTGAAGGCACCGAAGCCGCCCTCCTCGAGGAACGAACGCAGGCCCAACTCGATCGCCGCACCGTCGCGCAGCGACTGGTGACGCGCGCCACCGGGGAGCAGTTCGTCGACGACGTCGTAGCTGTCGACGTACTCATGCACGAGGGCGTCGATGTCGGCATCCGATGCCTTCTCCACAGCCTCGACGAGCTCGTTGACGCCCCACGTGTTGACCTGCACGCCGAAGCGCAGCTCGGCCTCGGTCTTGTCGCCCTCGGTGACGGCGACGTAGCGCATGTTGTCGCCGAAGCGCGCGAGCTTGAGGGTGCGGGCGGCGGTCCAGCCGGCGGCGGCGCGCTCCCAGTCCTCGATCTGCTGGCGTACGGCCGGGTTCGACACGTGGCCGACGACCGTCTTGCGCGAGACGCCGAGGCGCGTCTGGATGTACCCGAACTCGCGGTCGCCGTGGGCGGCCTGGTTGAGGTTCATGAAGTCGAAGTCGATGTCGTTCCACGGCAGCTCCACGTTGGCCTGCGTGTGCAGGTGCAGCAGCGGCTTCTGCAGGGCGTCGAGGCCGGCGATCCACATCTTCGCGGGGCTGAAGGTGTGCATCCAGGCGATGACGCCGATGACGTCGTCGCGGCCGTTGATCTCGAGCGCCATGCGGCGGATGCTGTCGGAGTCCTTCAGCACGGGCTTCCAGACGACCTTCACCGGCAGGCCGGCGAGGCCCTCGACGACCGCCTGCGACTGCTCGGCGACCTGCTTGAGCGTCTCTTCGCCGTAAAGGTTCTGGCTGCCGGTGACGAACCAGACCTCGTAGCCGTCGAGGTCGTTCTTGAGCTTCGTGCGCGTCATGTTTGTTCCTGTCGTTTTCAGAGGGATACCACGGCGGCGGCCTCGACGGCGAGGCCTGCGCGGTAACGGTCGAGGTAGGACGAGAAGCCGGCCACGTCGGCGGGCTCGGGATCGGCGGTGACGATCGGGGCGGTGGCGAACACCGTTTCGCGCAGCCACTGGTCGAGGTCGCGGCCGGAGTCATCGGCGACGTAGGCGGCCAGTACGGCCATGCCCCACGCCCCACCCTCCGACGCCGTCTCGGCGACCGCGACGGGTGCGTCGAGGGCGGCGGCGAGGAAGCGCTGGGCGACGCCCGCCGTGCGGAACATGCCGCCGTGCGCGTACATCTTGTCGAGCTGCACGCCCTCGCCGTGGAGCACGTCCATGCCGAGCGCGAGGGTGCCGAACACGCCGTACAGCTGCGCGCGCATGAAGTTCGGCAGCGTCAGACGGCTGTCGGGGGTGCGCACGACCAGCGGTCGGCCCTCGTCGAGACCCGCGATGGGCTCGCCCGCGAGGTGGTTGTAGGCGAGCAGCCCGCCGGCGTCGGCCTCGCCGTTCAGCGCCGCCTCGAAGAGCGCCGCGTAGGTGGCATCCGGGGTCACCGGGGTGCCGGCGGCGGCGGCGAACGCGGTGAACATGTTCGCCCACGCGGCCAGCTCGCTCGCGCCGTTGTTGCAGTGCACCATCGCGACCGCATCTCCCACGGGCGTCGTGACCAGGTCGAGCTCGTGGTGCACCTCGGTGAGCGGGCGTTCGAGCACGACCATCGCGAAGATGCTCGTGCCGGCGCTGACGTTTCCGGTGCGGGGAGCCACGGCGCAGGTCGCGACCATGCCGGTGCCCGCGTCGCCCTCGGGAGGAGCGAACGGGATGCCGGGGCGCAGGGTTCCGCTCGGGTCGAGCAGCGTCGCACCGGCATCGGTCAGCGCGCCGGCGGCGGTGCCCGCCACGAGCACGCGCGGCAGCAGGTCGTTCAGCGCGGGCACGCGACCCGCCGCGAGCTGGTCGTACCGCGCGACGAGCTCGGCGTCGTAGTCGCGGGTGGAGGAATCGATGGGGAACATGCCCGAGGCATCGCCCACGCCGAGCACCTTCTCACCGGTGAGCTTCCAGTGCACGTACCCGGCGAGGGTGGTGAGGAAGCGGATCTCGGGCACGTGCGGCTCGGCGTCGACGACGGCCTGGTGCAGGTGCGCGATCGACCAGCGGAGCGGGATGTTCACGCCCAGCAGCTCGGTGAGCTCGGTCGCCGCGACACCGGTGTTGGTGTTACGCCACGTGCGGAAGGGCGCGAGCAGCTCGCCGTCGGCGTCGAACGCGAGGTAGCCGTGCATCATGGCCGACACACCCATCGCGGCGTAGCGCTCGGGGGTGACGCCGTACTGCTTCCGCACGTCGGCGACGAGCTCGGCGTAGGCGGCCTGGAGGCCCGACCACACGGCATCCAGCGAATACGTCCAGAGCTTGTCGGCGTAGACGTTCTCCCACTCGTGGGAGCCGGTGGCGAGCACCTCGGCGTCGGGGCCGATCAGGCACGCCTTGATGCGGGTGGAGCCGAGCTCGATGCCGAGGCTGGCGCGGCCCTCTTCGAGCAGTGCGGTGGTGTGGGCGGTCATCGGCGGTCGTCCGTGCTCTGTCCGTAGACATTCTGGTAGCGGTTGTAGAGGGCGTCGATCTTGTCCTGCGGGATCGGGATGAGCGGGCCCGCCTCACGCGCGATGTGCACGGTGCGGGCGACGTCTTCGAGCATGACGGCGGCCTTGACGGCGTCCTTCGCGTTCGTGCCGATCGTGAAGGGACCGTGGTTCTGCATGATCACGCCTCGCGAGCGGTGGCCGCGCAGGGTCTCGACGATGCCGCGGCCGATCGAGTCATCGCCGATGATCGCGAAGGGCCCCACCGGGATGGGACCGCCGAACTCGTCGGCCATGGCGGTGATGACGCAGGGGATCTCCTCGCCGCGGGCCGCCCACGCCACCCCGTAGGTCGAGTGGGTGTGGACGACGCCGCCGACCTCGGGCATGTTCCGGTACACGTAGGCGTGCGCCGCCGTGTCGCTCGAGGGGCTGCGCTCGGAGCCGGGCGTGCCGGGGATCGCGTTGCCGTCGAGGTCGCAGAGGATCATGTTCTCGGGAGCCAGGTCGTCGTACGAGACGCCGGAGGGCTTGATGACGAACAGGTCGGCGCCGGGCACGCGACCCGAGACGTTGCCGCCGGTCCAGACGATGAGGTTGTAGCGCACGAGCTCGGCGTGCAGTTTCGCGACGTCGGCGCGGACGGCGTCGATCGCCTCCTGCACCTCGGGCGCGAACGTGGCGGCATCGGACACGCGTGTCTCCTTCGACGGGTTCGGGTGGGGCCGGTTCGATGTTACCGGTAACATCGCGTCTTCGCGAGGGGCGGATGCCGGTGGCCGGGCTGACCCGCGCCGAGATCACGCGCAATCGCCGAGATGACCCACGACGGGGGCGAAAGGCCGGTCATCTCGACGACAGACGGTCACCTCGACGGGGAGACCCTCAGCGCGGCGGGGCCGTCGAGTCGCGCACGACCAGCACCGGTGCGGCCGGAGACGCCGAGGCGTCGCCGAGCACGGCGGCGACCGCGTGCGCGGCCTCGCCCTCGACGTCGAGGCGGACGGTCGTGAGCGCGGGGGTGTAGAACGCGGCATCCGGATTGTCGTCGAATCCCGCGATCGACACATCGGCGGGCACCACGAGCCCTCGGGCGGTGAGCCCCGCGATGAGCCCGAGGGCCATCTGGTCGTTCGCGACAGCGACGGCCGTGGCCCCGTCTCGCACGAGGTCGGCGACAGCCCCGGCGAGGGCGAAGCCGGACGCCGCGCTCCAATCCCCCTCCGCTCGACCGACGAGGGCGAGGTCGAGGCGCGCCACGGCGTCCGCCACCCCCGCCGTTCGGGCGAGGGCTTCGCGCCAGTCGGAGGGGCCGGCGACCTCGACCACCCGGCGGTGCCCGAGCTCGGCGAGATGGGTCACGACGAGGGCGGCCGCGTCGCGCTGGCGGGCCCCGGACTCGCCGTACAGCGGCACGATGGGCACGTCGTATCCCTCGAGCGGAGTGGCCCCGTGCGCCGCGACCAGCACGATCCCGTCGACGCCCTGATCGAGCAGGTGCCGCACCGCGGCGTCGATGTCGGCGGGGTCGTCGGAGTCGGTGTACGCCGTCGAGATCCACCGCCCGCGCGTCCGGGCCGCCCGCTCCAGAGCGGCGATGCCGGCCGAGGGCCCGTGGAGCACCGCATCGGATGCCACGACCCCCACCGTGCGCGTCAAGCTCGTGCCCAGCGCTCGCGCGGCGTTGTTGACGCGGTAGTCGAGGTCGGCGACCGCGGCGAGCACGCGCTCGCGCGTGCTGTCGCGGATGCCCGCGTAGCCGTTGAGCACGCGCGAGACGGTCTGCGTCGAGACCCCCGCGGCGGCGGCCACCTCGCGCACGCCGATGCGCTTGCCCCCGACCTCGCCGCTCATGGTCCCTCACAGTAGTGGCGCGCAACCCCCTCGGCCGACCGCGCCCGGGTGGGGTGCGATGGCGCGATGACCCCGGGCACCGGCATCCCCCGTCTCTCGTCGACTCCCGTGGCGCGAGCGTTCGGCGCGGTTCTGAGCGCAGCGTTCGCGGTCGGACGGCGACTGCGCCACCCCCGCCCGATCCATCCGCGCGGGGCGGTGTTGAGCGGGCACGTGCGATGGATTCCGGATGCCGAGCCCTCGGGCATCGCGTGGATCGATCGCACCCCCGATGGGCCGGTGCCGGTGGTCGCTCGTGTGTCCCGGTCGATCGGCCTGCCCGCGCCGCTGCCCGACATCGTGGGGCTCGCGCTTCGCGTCGAGGCGGACGGGGAGCCCGCCGACATCGAACTCGCCTCGACCGGGTGGACGGTTCCGGCGCGGTTCGCTCTGCGCGCGCATCGCCGCGTCGAGCGCGCGCGCTTCGGCACGCTCTTCCCCTACCGCGGAACGCGCGGGCCCGTCCTGGTGGGCGCGCGGACACGGAGGGGACGTCCGGCGGCGACCGACCCGCGAGAGCTCAGAGCCGCGGACGAACGCACGTGGTCGCTCACCCTGGGGCATGCCACGGCGCTCGGGGCGTGGCATCCTTTCGCCGTCGTCGACCTGCGTCTCGACGATGATCAGGACGACACCGGGTTGCGGTTCGATGCGGTCCGGCATCCGTTGCCCGGCTCTCACCCCTACGCCTGGGTGCGGGCCGCGCGGCAGCCGTCCTACGCTCGCGTGCAGCCGGCGCACCCGGAGGTGAGGATGCCACGCTGAGCGGCGAGATCGCTCGATCCCCCTGCGTCGGCACAGACCTCGACCTCGGAGCCACGCGGCGGTCGGAGCCCCCACAGCCGGCCGCGGCCGGGACGTATCTCGGCACCCCGTCGACGTCCCCCTCGCGCAGCCAGGTCAGCCCCTCGGCCTCGATGAGATCGTCGACCGCGTCGATCTCGATGTCGCGCGAGAAGGTGGGCGCGTGCAAGTGGATGCGAGTCATGCGCGCACGCTAAGCCGCAGCAGGGTCGAGCGCCAGACCGTTGACCGCGCGGGAGCGCTCCCGCAGACGAGAGTCCGCCGACGCCCCCCTTACAAGACGTCGACGGACCCGGTCCTACTCTGGCCCGCTCGCGGGCGAGAAATCTACTGTTCCGAGGCGCGGAGTGCGGCGATCACGTCGTAGCGCTCGCGGATCTCGGGTCGGTGGTCGGGTTCGACCGTGCGGGTCATCGCGACCGTCCAGTCGACGGGCCCGCCCGCGAGCACCCCCGCCGCCTGGCGGGCCGCACCGAGCGCGACGTACTCCCCCGCGGCGGGGACGACGATCTCGGCGTCGAACACCTGCGCGGCGATGCGGGCCACTCCCTCGTTCGCCGCTGCGCCGCCGATGAGCAGCACGCGGTGCACCTCGACACCCTGCGCCTGGATCGCCTCGAGCCCGACGGCGAGACCGCTCAGCATGCCCTCGATGGCCGCGCGCGCGAAATTCGGGCGGTTCGTGGATGCCAGGGTCAGGCCGGTCAGCGAGGCCTGCGCGTGCGGCAGGTTGGGCGTGCGCTCACCTTCGAACCACGGCACGAGCACCACGCCGCCGGCACCGGGCTCGGCCTCGAGAGCCAGAGCGCCGAGCTCGTCGTGGGAGACGCCGAGGAGTCCCGCGAAGGCGTCGAGCACCCGGGCGGCGTTGAGGGTGGCCACGAGCGGCAGGAAGCGCCCCGTGGCGTCGGCGAAGCCGGCCACCGCGCCCGTCGCGTCGCGGGCCGGGGCGTCGGTGACGGCGAACACGGTGCCCGAGGTGCCGAGCGAGACGACCACGTCGCCCACGCCCGCGCCGAGGCCGAGCGCTGCGCCGGCATTGTCTCCCGCGCCGGGGCCGACGAGCGCGCCCCCGGGCAGAGCCCCCGCGCTCTCCCATGGGCCGAGCACGCGCGGCAGCACGGCGTCGCGTCCCAGGGCACGGCGGAACAGGTCGAGGTCGTAGCCGTCGGCGCCCCAGTAGGCGGTGCCCGAGGCGTCGGACCGGTCGGTGACGAGCTCCTCGAGAACGGCGTTGCCCGGGCCGAACCCGCGCAGACGCCAGGTCAGCCAGTCGTGCGGCAGGGCCACGGCGGCGACGCGCGCGGCGTTGTCGGGCTCGGCGTCTCGCAACCAGCGGAGCTTGGTGCCCGTGAACGAGGCGACCGGCACGGCTCCCGTGCGCTCGGCGAACGCCTCGGCGCCCACCTCGTCGATGAGGTCGCGCGCGGCCTGCGCCGACCGGGTGTCGTTCCACAGCAGAGCGTCGCGGATGACGGCACCCTCGGCGTCGAGCACGACCATGCCGTGCTGCTGACCCGCGATCGACACCGCGGCGACATCGTCGAGACCGCCGGCCTGGGCAATGGCATCCTGCAGCGCCTTCCACCAGGCCTCGGGGGCGACCGACGTACCGGCGGGGTGCGACGCTCGCCCCCCTCGCACGACCTTCCCGGTCTCGGCGTCGACGACGACGACCTTGCACGACTGCGTCGACGAGTCGACTCCCATGACGAGCGCCATGCTCACTCCTCTTGTCCTCGCCGCAACAGTGCGGCATCCCGTTCAGTGTCCACGACACGCCGTCTCGCACGAGCGCGATGCGGCACGTCCTGGACACTCGACGGAAAGAGGGCCCGGATGCCGTGGCATCCGGACCCCATCCGACTCAGCGCGCGCCGAGCAGGTGCTCGGTCGCGAGCTGCTGCAGGCGGACGAAGCCGAAGCCCTTGCCGCCGAGGTACGCGTCGGTGTCGAAGTCCTCGTAGGCCGAGCGGTCGGCGAGGAAGTCGTCGTAGGTCTCGCCCTCGTTCAGCGTCGGCTGGGCGAGCTCGGCGACCTTGGCGGCCTCGAGAGCTGCCTGCACCTCGGGGTCGGCGCGGAAGGCCGCGGCGCGCTCCTTGAGCAGCAGGTAGGTGTTCATGTTGGCCGACACGGAGTCCCAGACACCGGTCTCGTCCTCGGTGCGCGAGGGCTTGTAGTCGAAGTGACGCGGTCCGTCGTAGGCGGGCACGCCGCCGGGGCCGCCGTTCTCGAGCAGATCGACGAGCGCGAAGGCGTTGTGCAGGTCGCCGTGGCCGAACACGAGGTCCTGGTCGTACTTGATGCCGCGCTGACCGTTGAGGTCGATGTGGAAGAGCTTGCCGTGGTACAGCGCCTGGGCGATGCCGGCGGCGAAGTTCAGTCCCGCCATCTGCTCGTGGCCGACCTCGGGGTTCAGGCCCACGAGTTCGGGGCGCTCGAGCGAGTCGATGAACGCGATCGCGTGGCCGAGCGTGGGCAGCAGGATGTCGCCGCGGGGCTCGTTGGGCTTGGGCTCGATGGCGAAACGGATGTCGTAGCCCTTGTCGGTGACGTAGTCGCCGAGCAGGTTGACGGCCTCGCGGTAGCGCTCGAGCGCCTGGCGGATGTCCTTCGCGGAGTCGTACTCGGCGCCCTCGCGGCCGCCCCACATGACGAAGGTCTTCGCGCCGAGCTCGGCGGCGAGGTCGAGGTTGCGCAGCACCTTGCGCAGCGCGAAACGACGCACCTGGCGGTCGTTCGAGGTGAATCCGCCGTCCTTGAAGACGGGGGCCGAGAAGAGGTTGGTGGTCACCATCGGCGTGACGATGCCGGTGTCGCTCATCGCGCCCTTGAGGCGGTCGATCTGCTTCTGACGCTCGGCGTCGGTGGAGCCGAACGCGAAGAGGTCGTCGTCGTGGAAGGTCAGGCCGTAGGCGCCGAGCTCGGCGAGCTTCTCGACGACGTGCACGACGTCGAGGGGCTCACGCGTGGGGCCGCCGAAGGGGTCGGTGCCGTTGTAGCCGACGGTCCAGAGACCGAACGAGAACTTGTCGTCGCGGGTGGGGGTGGGCATTCCTGCTCCTTCGCATGGACGCACGAGCGCGCGGTGGCGCGCAGCGGGTTTGTTGGTGCTCACAACATATATCCCGGATGCCGCGACGTCCAGCGTTCGCGTCAGATTCCCCGGGCGGCGTCGACCACCTCGAAGACCCGTGGGTCCCACGTCAGAGCGCGCTCCCACGGCAGGCCGAACGCGTCGGCGAAGAAGATGCTGTGGACGTGGTCGGGGAACGAGTGCCGATCGATGCGGGGAACGACCGCCGCCGGCACGTCGTCGGCGCGACCGCTGCGCAGCGACACGAGCCCGTCGTGCGGCCAGAGCTGTACCGGCTCGGTGGAGGCTGCGAAGAATCCCGCCCCGATCGCCGTGACCACGACGTCGTCGAGCACGCCCGCCTGCGCGTCGTTCCAGGTGCGGAGGAACCGCCGCGACACCTGCTCGGCCGCTCCCTGGGAGTTCGCCGCGGCGTAGGCCCGCGCCTGGTCGAGGATCGTCGTGGTGGCCGGGTCGCCGTGCGCGTCGGCATCCGTGATGTCGCCCGCGACGGCGTCGCCGAGCACCGCGCCGTCCCACGGTGTTCCGAGGGTCACGAGGCGATCCACCCGCGGGCCCGCTCCGGCCAGCTCGCGGATCGCCGCGCGAGAGAACAGGCCGCCCATGGAGTGCGCGACGAGATCGACATTCGAAACGGCGTACTCGGCGGCGAGCCACCGCAGGAAGGCGGCGAGCGCGACGCCGGCGTCGTCGACCGCGCCGACGGCGTTGATCGTCAGCTCGGCAGGCAGCACGACCGGGACCTCGCCGAAGCCCTGCCACCCGGCATCCGCCTCGACCGTCCCCGCGCCGATGCGGGCGGGAGCGGTGAAGACCTGCCGCCCGGCCGCACGGTAGTGCTCGCGGAGGGCGGTGAGGGTGCTGCCCGCCGCGAGCCCCGACCCGGCACCCCGGTCGGTGTCGGTGAACGGGGTGACGGCGGCGCCGCCGGAGACGAGAACGACGGCGTCGGCCACGGCAACTCCTCAGGGTCGGATGCGCTCAGATTAGGGCACGCCTCCGATACGCGGGGGACGCCCGCGCGCATGGCTCAGGAGGGATCAGGCCGGGAGCGCGTCCTCGATCGCGGCGACGACCTCGGGGGCGTCGGGCAGCGTCCGGGGGCTGAAGCGGGTCACCCGGCCGTCGGGGGCGACGACGAACTTCTCGAAGTTCCACGAGATGCGGCCGGTCTTGCCCTCGGCATCCGGAGTCGTCGTGAGCTCCTTGTACAGGGGGTGCGCGCTGCGCCCGTTGATCTTGACCTTCTCGGACATCGGGAAGGTCACGCCCCACGTCGCGGAGCAGTACTCGGCGATCTTGTCCTCGTCGCTGAGCTCCTGCAGGAACTGGTTGCTGGGGAAGCCGATCACCGTGAAGCCGCGGTCGGCGTACTTCTTGTGCAGCGCCTCGAGTGCCTCGTACTGCGGCGCGAGCCCGCACCGCGACGCGACGTTCACCACGAGGGCCGCCTTGCCGTCGGTCAGCTCGCCGAAGGTCGTCTGCTCGCCGCGGATGGTCGTGATGGGGATGCCGGAAAGGTCCATGTTCCGATCCTGGCACCGCGTTGTTGTGGTCGGGGTGGGAATCGGCCCCGCCCGTGGCACAGTGGTCGGATGGTCACCGCGGGAAGCCGGGGCGACGGCATGCGCCGCGCCAATCTGGCCCTCGTGCTGCGCACCGTGCACCGTGAAGGACCGCGCTCGCGCGCCGCGCTGACCGAGGCGACGGGCCTGAACCGCTCGACCATCGCCGACCTCGTGGGAGAACTGCAGCGCGCGGGACTCGTGGTCGAGCGGGCGTCGGACGCACAGGGGCGCGTCGGCCGCCCCTCCCCCATCGTCGAGCCCGACCCGCGGGTCGTCGCCGTCGCCGTGAACCCCGAGGTCGACGCCCTCGACATCGCAGCGGTCGCCCTCGACGGGTCGATCGTCGCGCGCGAGCGCCTCGAGCAGTCGGCGCTGCTCACCCCCGAGCGCACCGCGGAGCTCGTCGGCATCCGTCTCGATGTCTGGCGCCGCGGGCCGCTCGCCGACTCCCGCCTCACCGGCGTGGGCGTCGCCGTCCCCGGTCCGGTGCGCGCGTCCGACGGTCTCGTGCGCGAGGCTCCGCACCTCGGTTGGACCGACGCCGCCCTCGCCGGTCTGATGACGGATGCCACGGGGCTCACGACCCATGTCGCCAATGACGCGGCGCTGGGAGCCGTCGCCGAGCACCTGTTCGGAGCCGCGCGCGGCGTGCACGACGTCGTCTACCTCAACGGCGGCGCGAGCGGTATCGGCGGGGCGGTCATCGTCGGCGGGATACCGCTGGGCGGGGCCGGCGGCTACGCCGGGGAGTTCGGTCAGAACAGACCCGGCATCGCCGACCCCGACGATCGGCGCGCACCCGAGGGCGTGCTCGAAGACGAGGTCAGCCGATCGCTTCTGCTGCGCGCACTCGGCATCGACGCCGCCGACGACGCGGCCCTCGAGGCGGCGCTCACCCGCAGCACCGACCCGACGGTGCGGGCGGAGACCGATCGGCAACGCCGCATTCTCGCCACGGCCCTCGCCAACGCCGCGAACGTGATGAATCCCGCGGTGATCGTGCTCGGCGGGTTCCTCGCGAGCCTCGGCGAGCTCGACCTGGCCGGTCTCGACGCCGCGGTGCGCGCGCAGACGATCCCCGCGTGCGCGGAGGGGCTGCGCCTGGCCGCCGCCGAGCTCGGCGAGAACCGCCTGCTCGTCGGCGCGGCCGAGGCCGTGTTCGAGGCCGCGCTCTTCCCCGCGCGCTGAGCGCGAAACTTTCCTCGAAACCTCGCGCTCGACCCCGATGTCGGCGGTCCGGGGCAGGATGGGTGAGCGACGACGCGAGGAGAACCATGATCGAGACACGTTCCGCCGGAGCCACCTGGTCGGGCAACCACCGGTACCGCGCCACCGAGGTGCTGCTGCCCACCGGGCCCGACGAACTGGCCGAGGTCGTGGCATCCGCGGATCATCTGCGCGTGCAGGCGACCCGCCACACCTTCAACGAAGTCGCCGACAGCGAGGGCGCACTCGTCTCGCTCGAGAAGATGCCTACGCGCATCGACATCGCAGGCAGCAGGGTGCGCGTCGAAGGGCTCGTGACCTTCGCCCAGCTGGCGCCCGTGCTCGAGGCCGAGGGCCGAGCGCTGCACAACCTCGGTTCGCTCCCCCACATCTCGGTGGCGGGTGCGACGGCGACCGGCACGCACGGCTCGGGCGTGCGCAACGGCAATCTCTCGAGTGCCGTGACGGGCGTCGAGCTGATGGATGCCGACGGCCGCACGCACCGCATCGACGAGGACCACCCGTGGTTCGGCGCGGCGGCCCTCAGCATCGGCGCCCTGGGTGTGGTCACCGCGGTCGAGCTGCGCACCGAACCGACCTACTCCGTCACGCAGCAGGCGTACACCGGAGTCGCGTGGGACGACATCGTGGCGGATCCGATCGCGGTACTCGGTGGCTCGCGCAGCGTCAGCATCTTCACGACCTGGGGAGACCCCGCGCACGACCTGGTCTGGGCCAAGAGCGACACGGGCGCGCCGTCGTGGGTCGAAGAACTCGGCGGGATCGCCGTCGGCGACGACATCCATCTCGGCCGCATCCGCACCGTCGACAACACGACGCCGCGGGGCACCTCAGGGCCGTGGCACACGCGCCTTCCGCACTTTCGCGCCGACGCGCTGCCCAGCGACGGCGACGAGATCCAGTCGGAGTACTTCGTGCCCCTGGCCTCGGCGGCCGATGCCCTTGCGGCCGTGCGCGAGATCGCCCCGGCCTTCGCGGAGCACCTGCTGGTGACCGAGTTGCGCACGGTCGCCGCCGATCGGCTGTGGCTGAGCCCCGCGTACGAGCGCGACGTGCTCGCCATCCACTTCACCTGGCGCAACGACACCGAGGGAGTGCTCTCAGCGCTGCCGCACATCGAGGCCGCTCTCGCGCCGTTCGATGCGCGACCGCACTGGGGCAAGGCGTTCACCGTGCCCGGTGAGCGGATCCTGGCGACCCTGCCGCGTGCCCACGACTACGATGCGGTCGCGCGCGAGGCGGACCCGCGCGGTGTCTTCCGCAACGCGTTCCTGCACCGCGTTTTCGGGGGCTGATCAGCCCGACCCAGGTCCCTGAGCCTGTCGAAGGACCGGTACCAACGCGCGCGTCACCACGAGACGGCGCCGCCCACCGCGACGCCGCCTCACGGCATCCGGGATCAGCGGCTGGAGTAGCCGCCGTCGATGGGGAGCGAGACGCCCGAGATCATGCCGGCGCCGTCGCCGAGGAGGAACACGATCGGCGCCGCGATGTCGTCTTCGGTGGCCCACTTGTGCAGCGGCATGGCCTCGAGGAAGGGACCCTCGATGTCGGGACGACCCCAGTACCAGGCCGACATCGGGGTCATGACGACCGTGGGGTTCACGCTGTTGACGCGGATGCCGTAGCCACCGAGCTCGAGGGCCGAGACCCGCGTGATGTTGTCGAGGGCAGCCTTCGACGATCCGTACGAGATGTGACCGGTGAGGGCGACGAGGCTCGCCTGGCTGGAGACGTTCACGATCGCGCCGCCCTTGCCGACGCGGATCATCTCGCGCGAGGCGTACTTGGTGACCAGCAGCGAGCCGCGCGCGTTGATGCGCATGACCTTGTCGAAGACGTCGATGTCGGTGTCCATCGGGGTCGCGATCTCGCCGCCCCAGCCGCCGCAGTTGACGACGCCGTAGATGTCGCGGCCCTCGATGGCCGCGCGGATCTCGTCTTCGGATTCGAGGTCGAACACCACGGGCTCGGCGCCGGTCTCGGCGCTGATCGCGGCGACGCTGTCGGCGTCGCGACCCGCGGCGAGGACCGTCGCGCCGGCGGCCACGAGGTGGCGCACGGTCGCGCCTCCGATGCCGCCACCGGCTCCGGTGACGAGGATGGTGCGGTCGGTGAATTCGGTCATGGGTGGGCTCTTTCGCGGGTCCGGGAGTCGAGGACGACGGCAGTGTCGTCGCGGCCCATGATAACCACAGAATCACGCGGATGACTTCGGTGTCATGACGAATTGATCACGGGTGTTGACACCGGTGTCACGGTGGGCTTACCGTAACCGGAGTTCGACCGGTGGACACCCCCGCCGGACCCGCTTCATCGACGCAGCACTCCGCCGTGGTGCGTCGCCCGGAAGGACCACACCGCTGTGACCCACAACTCGGAGAATGACGCGACGACCGCCGCCGCGACCGTGCACCTCGACGACCTCGTCGCCCGTGCTCGGCAGCTCGCGGCGTCGGGCGAGCGGCGCATCCTGGGCGTGGCCGGCACCCCCGGCGCGGGCAAGTCGACCGTCAGCGACGCCCTGCTCGCCGCCCTCGGCGACGACGCGGTGCTCGTCGGCATGGACGGCTTCCACCTCGCCAACGAAGAGCTCGTGCGCCTCGGCCGGCGCGACCGCAAGGGCGCCCCCGACACCTTCGACGTCGAGGGCTACATCGCCCTGCTCGATCGCATCCGCGCCGGGCACGAGGTCTACGCCCCGCGCTTCGACCGCGGCCTCGAGGAGTCGATCGGCTCGGCGGTGCTCGTGCCCGCCCGTGTTCCACTCGTCATCACCGAGGGCAACTACCTGCTGCACGACGAGTTCGGGTGGGATGCCGTCGCCTCGCGCCTCGACGAGGTGTGGTTCCTCGACATCGACTCCCCCGCGCGCCGCGAGCGTCTCGTCGCGCGGCGCCTCTCCCACGACCACCCCTACGACGAAGCCGTCGCCTGGGTCCGCGAGGTCGACGAGCGCAATGCCCTCGTCGTCGAGCGCGGGCGCGACCGCGCCGACCTCGTCGTCACCGTCTCCGATGCCCCCGTCGGTCCCCACGAAGGAGCTTCCTCATGAGCACCACCACGGCTACGCCCGTGCTGCAGGCGCGCGGCCTGTCGCGCCAGTTCGGATCCGTCCGCGCCCTCAACAACGTGGACTTCGAGGTCTACCCGGGTGAGGTCACCGCCCTGATCGGCGACAACGGCGCCGGCAAGTCGACGCTCGTCAAAGCCCTGTCGGGCAACCTCGCGGTCGACGAGGGCGAGATCCTCTTCGACGGCAAGCCCATCGACATGTCGAACCCGCAGATCGCCTCCGGCCTCGGCATCGAGACCGTCTATCAGGACCTCGCTCTCGCCCCCCACCTCGACCCGGTGCAGAACATGTACCTGGGCCGCGAGATCCGCCGCCCCGGCCTCGCGGGAGCGCTCGGCTTCATGAAGACCAAGGACATGGCGACAGCCTCCCGCGACGCATTCGACGAACTCGGCGCCACCGTCCGCTCGCTCACCTCGCCCGTCGGCGAGATGTCGGGCGGTCAGCGTCAGGCCATCGCGATCGCCCGCGCCGTGCACTGGGCCTCGCGAGTCGTGTTCCTGGACGAGCCGACCGCCGCCCTCGGTGTGCGTCAGACCAAGAACGTGCTCGAGACCATCCGGCGCGTGCGTGACAAGGGCATCGCCGTGGTCTTCATCTCGCACTCGATGCCGCACGTCATCGACGTCAGCGACCGCATCCAGGTCCTGCGCCTCGGAACCCGCGTCGCCAACATCACCGCCAAGGACACCTCCATGGAAGAGCTCGTCGGACTCATGACCGGCGCCGTCACGAAGGACGACCAGAAGTNCTCAAGACTCCCCCGACCGAGACCGTCGCGATCGGCACGTTCGACGACAACAAGAAGACCAACCCGGTCGCCGCGGTCCTGCGCACGCAGGCGTTCCAGATCCTCCTGGTTCTGCTGGCGATCATCATCGTCTTCAGCATCATCGCGCCCGACTCGTTCGCCCAGTGGTCGAACTTCCGCCTCATCATCCAGAACGCCTCGATCCTCGCGGTGCTCGCCGTCGGCATGACCTACGTCATCATCACCGCCGGCATCGACCTGTCGGTCGGGTCCGTCCTCGTCTTCTCGGGGGTCGTGTCGGCCCTCGTCATGCGAGCGATGGGCGGCGAGGGGTGGGGCGTCGCCACGGTCGGCATCATCGTCGCGGTCCTGAGCGGCGTGTGCTGGGGGTTGTTCAACGGCTTCCTCATCGCAAAGGCGAAGATCCCGCCGCTCATCGTCACCCTCGGCTCGCTGGGCATGGCCCTCGGTCTCGCGCAGATCCTCACCGGCGGCGTCGACATCCGCGACGTCCCCACCGTGCTCACCGTCTCGATCGGGTACGGCAACGTGTTCGGATCCGTTCCGATCATCAGCGTCATCGCGCTCGTCGTGGTGCTGATCGGCGCTGTCGTCCTGCACTTCACGCGCTTCGGCCTCTACACGTTGGCCGTGGGCTCGAGCGAGATCGCCGCCCGCCGCGTCGGCGTCAAGGTCGACGCGCAGCTGATCAAGATCTACACGATCTCCGGCGCCCTGGCCGGGCTCGGCGGCATCCTGTCTCTCTCCCAGTTCTCCACGACCGCCATCGCCGGCCAGTCCCAGACCAACCTGAACGTCATCGCCGCTGTCGTGATCGGCGGCACCTCGCTCTTCGGCGGGGTCGGCACGATCATGGGCACCGTCGTGGGCCTGTTCATCCCCGCGGTGCTGCAGAACGGCTTCGTCATCACCGGCGTGCAGCCCTTCTGGCAGCAGGTCGCCGTCGGCGCGGTGCTGATCGCGGCGGTCTACGTCGACCAGGTGCGCCGCACCGCCGCGACCCGCGGCACCTCGCAGGGCCTCTGGCGCAAGTTCCTCAGCGGAGGTCGACGCGGCTGATCCGCGGCGGCATCCATTCCCTCTCCACCCCTTACCAACCCGACAGCAGTACTCCAGAAAAGAACGGTGATCACAATGAAGTGGAACAAGAAGGCGACCGCCCTGACGGTCTTCGGCATGGCGGCGACGCTGACCCTCGCGGGGTGCTCGGGCGGTGCGTCCTCGGGCGGTGCGTCCTCGGGCGGTGCGTCCGGCGGCGCCGACGGCGGGTACAAGATCGCGTTCGTGCAGGGTGTCGCGGGAGATGAGTTCTACATCTCCATG
>NZ_LMKF01000001.1:182513-201147 GCF_001421275.1 Microbacterium sp. Leaf203
ACCGATCGCGGCCGCTGAGGCCGCCGGCATCAAGGTGGTGCTGGTCGACACGACGCTGGAAGACCCCTCCGGCGCGGTCTCGCAGATCTCGTCCGACAACAACGGCGGTGGCGCCGCAGCCTTCGAGGCGATTCAGAAGGCGAACCCCAACGGCGGCAAGGTGCTCGTCGTCTCGACCGACCCGGGTGTGTCGACGACCGACGCACGCGCCCAGGGCTTCGAAGACGCTGTCGCCAAGGACAGCAAGTTCAGCTCCGTGGGTGTGCAGTACTCCCACAACGAGCCCTCCACCGCCGCTGAAATCGTCACCGCGGCCCTGCAGAAGGACCCCGACATCGTCGGCATCTTCGCCGCCAACCTGTTCGCCGCCGAGGGTTCTGCCACCGGCGTGCAGCAGGCGGGCAAGCAGGGTCAGGTCACCATCGTCGGCTTCGACGCCGGTCCCGCGCAGGTCAAGGCCCTCGAGGCCGGCACCGTGCAGGCCCTCGTCGCGCAGGAGCCCGCCACCATCGGCCAGGACGGCGTCAAGCAGGCCATCGCCGCGCTGAAGGGCGAGAGCACCGAGGCCAAGATCCAGACCGGCTTCACGATCCTGACGAAGGACAACATCACCACCGACGGCAAGGACGCGGTCTACAAGTCGTCCTGCTGACTACCCCCCCCCTCTCGCGTGAGGGGTCACAAAAGGTCGCCTGGGCCGCTCCGAAGCGACACCGAGAGACCCCTCACGCGAGATGAATCCCGGATGCCGGGACTCGGAGCGACTGCCCGGGTCCCGGCATCCGCCCCTCTCGCCAACCCGCCCCTCCCTCCACGAACCACGGAGCCCCGCATGACCGACCTCACCGCCGCCGCCCTCCCCTCCCTCGCGGCGAACGTCTCCGTTCCGACGTACGACAGGTCGGCCGTGCGCGCGCGCATCGTGCACTTCGGTGTGGGCGGCTTCCACCGGGCGCACGAGGCCATGTACCTCGACCGCCTGCTCGAAGCCGGCCACACCGAGTGGGGCCTGTGCGGAGTCGGGGTCCTGTCGTTCGACGCGGCCATGCGCGACGCCCTCGCCGCTCAAGACGACCTCTACACGCTCGTCACGACCGCGCCCGACGGGACCTCCACCGCCCGCGTCGTCGGCTCGATCGTCGAGTACCTCTTCGTGCCCCATGACCCCGAGGCCGTGGTCGCGAAGCTCGCCGCCCCCGACACCGCGATCGTCTCGCTCACCATCACCGAGGGCGGGTACGGCATCGACGACGCCACCGGCGCCTACGCCCCGCGCGACGCGGCGACGCTCGCCGACCTCGACGGCGCGACCCCGCCGCGCAGCGTCATGGGCCTGCTCACCGAAGCTCTTCGACGACGCCGGGATGCCGGCACCCCGGCCTTCACCGTCATGTCGTGCGACAACATCCAGGGCAACGGACACGTCGCCCGTGCCGCCCTGCTCGGGTTCGCCGAGCGGCGCGACGCCGAGCTGTCGAGCTGGATCGCCGAGAACGTGTCGTTCCCGAACTCGATGGTCGACCGCATCACGCCCGTGACCACCGACGAGACGCGCGACGCGATCGCCTCGGAGTTCGGCATCCGCGACCGCTGGCCGGTGCGCAGCGAGTCGTTCGAGCAGTGGGTGCTCGAAGACGCCTTCCCGGCCGGGCGCCCGCCGTTCGACGAGGTCGGCGTTCAGCTGGTCGACGACGTCGAGCCCTACGAGCTGATGAAGCTGCGCCTGCTCAACGCCTCGCACCAGGCCATGAGCTACCTCGGCATCCTCTCGGGCGCGCACTACGTGCAGGAGGTGTGCACCGACCCGCTGTTCGTCGACTTCCTGCAGGGATACATGCACGAGGAGGCGATCCCGACGCTCCGCGCGGTCCCGGGGATCGACCTCGACGCCTACTGCGACCAGCTCATCGCCCGTTTCGGCAGTGAGGCGATCCGCGACACCCTTGCGCGCCAGGTCGTCGACGGCTCGGACCGCCTGCCGAAGTTCCTGCTGCCGGTCGTGCGTGAGCAGCTCGCCTCGGGCGGCCGCATCGACCACGCCGCGCTCGTGCTCGCGGGGTGGAGCGTCTTCCTCGAGGGGCGCACCGAGTCGGGCGAAGAGACGCCCGCGGTCGACAGCCGTCTCGACGAACTGCGGGCGATCGTCGCCGACGACCCTGCGTCGCTCCTCGACTACGCACCCGTCTTCGGCGACCTCGGGCAGAACCCGCGCCTGCGCGAGGCCTATCTCGCGGCGCGGGCGTCGCTGGCCGAGCGCGGGGCGCGCGGAGCGATCGCCGCCCTCGCCGACTGACGGCCCGGGCGGGTCAGGTGCGCGGCCGGTTACGCAGGAATCCCCCGATGGCGTCGTGGAACCGCGTCGGGTCCTGGTTCGCCTCGTTGCAGTGACCGGTCGCGTCGAACGCGACGAGCTCGGCCTCGGGATGCCGTTTCACATACGCGAGCGACCCGCTCACCGGCACCACGGGGTCGCGCAGGCTGTGCACGATCAGGGTGGGGACGCGAGGCGCGGGCCGGGGACCGTCGACCCAGTTGAGCGCCGGGGCGTCCACGCCCTCGATGAGTCCGAGTGCTCGCGCGCCGAGGGCGCTGCCCAGGATGCGCATCGATGCCCCCGCCACCGAGCGCGGAAGGTGGGCGCCCGCGACGGCGTTCTCGACCACGCGCGTCCAGTCAAGAGCCGGCGCGACGAGCACGAGGGCCGTGACCCGGTCGCGGTGCGCCGACTGCTCGAGGGCGAGCATCGCGATCGTTCCCCCCATCGACCAAGCGACGAGCACGATCTCGCGCGCCCCCTGGTCGACGGCGTACGAGATCGCGTCGTCGACGTCTCTCCACTCGCGGGTCCCGAGCGTCGAGGGGAGGGAATCGGCGGGGGCGCACTCCTCGTCGCCCGCGTACGAGACGACGAGCGACATCCACCCCGCGTCGGCGGCGGCCGGGGTGGAGCGCAGGGCGCCGTTGCGGCTGGAGCGCAGGCCGTGGACGTGGATCGTCCACCGTCCGTCCGCGGTGTCGCGGTCGCCGATCTCCCAGGCCTCCGCGACTCCGCCGCGTCGAAGCGGCACCGAGACGTGTCGAGTGGGCCCGACCTCCTCGGGGGCACCGATGCTCTGCGAGGTCCAGGTGGCCACGGCATCCCCGTCTTCGAGGCCCTCCGGTCGCGCCGCCAGCGCGCGCACGACCCGGTCCTTCCCGATGCGCAGCGGCTCGCCGACGACCAGGTGCCGACCGTCGTCGAGCCACAGTCCGTACGTGCCCGGCTCGCGGCTCTCGAGCGTGGCCGGCACCGAGACGGTGTCGCCCGCGACAGTGATCGGGGCGTACACCTTCGGAGCGCGCGGCGCGATGAGACGGCGGGCGACGTAGCCGGCGACGGCCGTGTGAGCGAGGGCGAGAGTCGCGGCGGCGACTCCGGTGCCGACGGCGAGGGATCGGATCATGGGTGGACTCCCGTGGTTCGTCGGGTCAGGTGGGCGTCGATGTCGTCGAGCAGAGCGCGCTGAGGAGGGCTGAGCGGCGTCGAGGTGGCGATCGCGTCGTCTTCGACCGCGACCCGCAGGGCGTGAAGGCGCGTGTCGGCGACGGCATCGGCCGGGAGCCCGGGGAACGAGTCCACTCCGCGCTCCCGGGCGACCGGCTCGAGCCGCGCCAGTAGCTCATCGCCGCGGCGGCGGATGCGCGTCGTCGTGCGGGATGCCACGAAGATCCCGATCACGAACGAGACGACCCCGAGGTAGAAGAGCGGATCGAACAGCGCACTGACCAGCGCGTCCGGCTCGAAGAACCGCGACAGCGTCAGGTCGAGGATCTCACTGAGGCACCCGAGAACGATCCCCGCCGCCCCGACGCGGAAGAAGACGCGCGTTTTCGGCAGCGATCCGCGCGCCGAGCGGAACAGCAGCAGGCCGACGAGCGCGATACCCGCCATGTGCAGCACGCCGTACGCCCATGCGCCGGTCGAGGTCATCGCCGCATCCTCGAGGAACCGGAACGACGACGTCCCCCGCTCGGGGAGGGCGACGAAGAAGACCACCGCGAACAGCGCGTCGAGCAGGCCGGGGAACCACCACCGCAGGGTGCGGATACGCGCGCTCACCGGAGCGGTACCCGCCTGGATGCCGAGCCACAGCGCCACCATGGTGAGCACGTTCTGCGCGAGCTTGAGGACGTTCGTTCCGCCGAGGAACCCGTCGAGGATCTCGAGGGGGATGACGGTGCCCTGCGTGAGCAGGGCGATGCAGCCGATGAGAGCGGCGAGCCACGCGATGCGCGCCCGCGGCTGGCGCCAGGCGACGCGGGCCCGGAGCACGACGACGAGAAGCAGCCCCGCCAGTGCCGCGTCGATCAGAAGGACGGTCACCACGACGACTCGGCCACCCTCGGCGAGGTGTACAGCAGGCGCGCGATCCGGTGCGCGATGTGCTCGGCAACGAGTTCCGCCTCGTACTCCGGCGTGGTCAACAGGGGGTTGTCATGGGGTGAGACCGAGGAACGCTCGTGCAGAGCGCCGGAGCAGTGGGCGTCGTCGAGGAGGTGCCCCAGTTCGTGGGAGGCGGCGAACTGGCTGTAGATCGCGGCATCCGAGGCTCGGACGTGGATGCTGCCCTCGCGTCGATCGGCGAAATAGGTGAGGAAACCGGTCAACGTGCCCCACCCCGCCGTGTCGGTCTCGGGGACGATGCGCAAGCGGATCTCGAGCGCCTGCTCGACCGCGTGGACGACCTGGTCGAAGGTCATGCCGGCGGCGAGGCCGGCGCGCTGGATCGCGCGGTCGGCGCGCGCCTGCACACGGGCGAGCATCTCGTCCGCTTCCGTCACCACCGTCCCCCCTCAGGGCTGATCATGTCGCGGGCGGCCTGCTTCGCAGGGAGTGCGCGATGGCGCGGAGGGCGTCGGGCGACATCTCGCCGAGGGCGCGGAATTGGATGGTGCTCGCTCCCGCCTCGCGCATCGCGTCGCGCAGTTCGAGCTCGGCGTCGGTCCGGTCGGTCACCGCGTCGTCGGTGTAGTCGGTGAGGTACTCGGTCGGCACGTCGGCCCAGTGCGTGATCAGGCGCAGGACCTCTTCGTCGAGCACGACGGTGTTGGTCGCGGCGGCGAGGAGGGCACGCGCGCTCTCGGCGGCGGCGGGGTCGATCTCATCGAGGTGATCGACGAGGTCGTTCTCCGTCGCCCCCTGGCTTTGGACGAGTCGACGGACGCGAGCGGCGAGGGGGGCCGCGGGGACGCGCATCTCGACCCGGGGCGCGGAGTCGGGGTTCGCGACTTCTTCGGGGGCCACTCCGAGGGCGGCGGCGAGCGCCTCGATGTCGTTCGTGTTGTACGGCAGAGAAAAGCCCGCGCGCGACTGGTAATAGCTCTTCGTCATTCCGGCGCGGCTGAGCAGCTCGCCCACCGTCAGGCCTTTCGCCCGACGCAGGCGGTCCACATTCGCCACCACTCGGCGGGAGTACCGCGAGGGCGGTCCGACAGCGCCGCGACCCACATTCCGATCGTAGACGCCCACGACGACGCAGGGATGATCGTATTTACGAACCGAGAGCGGATGCTATTTACGAGACGCTGTGCTTGTATGGATGACGACCGCGCGCGGGCGTCCGTGGGGGAAACCCCGCGCGCGAGCGACCGGGAGGGGCTTCCCGGTCCGTGGCGACGGGCACGGCACCATTGGGGGGTGCCGTGCCCGTCGCTTCGGCGGATCGATCACGCGGGCCTCCCGGACCCCGAAGCGCCGATCAGAGGCCGCAGGACTCCCGCTCGACCAGCGACACGTCGATGACCGTCAGCTCGTCGAGGCCGAGACCGGCGTCGGGCTGCAGGCGCGCGAAGACGCGCTCAGCCGCGAGCGTTCCGATGCGGCGCGGATCCTGGTCGACGACCGTGACCGAGGGGGTCAGGGTGTCGGCCATCGGGAAGTCGCCGAATCCGACGAACGGCAGCGACTGCCCGCGCAGCACGTGGGCGAGAGCCATCGACGAGCGTGCGTTGGCCGAGAAGACGGCGGTGGGCGGGTCGGCGAGCGCGCGCAGGCGTTCGAGGGCGGATGCCGCGGACTCGCGGTCCGACACCTGCGAGGCGATCAGCTGTTCGTCGACGTCGACCCCGGCTTCGCGGAGCGCTCGTCGCCAGCCCTCGACGCGCTTCGTCTCGGTCGACAGGTGCACCATGTCGCCCACGTAGGCGATGCGACGGTGACCGTGCGAGAGAAGATGGGCGGTCGCGAGATGGGCGCCCGCTTCGTCGTTCTCGGTGAACGTGTCGGTGAGCAGACCCACCGGGGCGCGGTCCACGAAGACGATCGGGGTGTGGCCGCGCCAGCGCTCGAGCCACGAGTGGTCGGTCCCGACGGGGGCGATCACCAGGCCGGTGAGTTGACGCCCCAGGAGAGACTCCAGAGCGGGACGTTCGTCGGCCGGATCCTCGCCGAGGCTGGTGACGAGGGTGGAGAGCCCGCGCCGTCGGGCGGCGTCTTCGACCGACCGTGCGATCGCGGCGAAGAACGGGTCGACGACGTCGGGAACGGCGACCCCGATGACCGAGGCGCGACCGGCGCGGAAGGTCGTCGCCAGGGCGTTGGGCACGTAGTTGAGTTCGCGCATCGCGGCCTCGACGAGGGCGCGGGTGTCGGGCAGCACGTGCGGGTCGTCGTTGAAGACGCGCGACACGGTCTTGGTGCTCACCCCGGCGCGCAGGGCGACATCGCGCATGGTGGTCACGAGGCACCTCCGAGGTAGGGGATCGGGCGGGGGGCTGCTCCGACAGGCCACCCTATCCGGCGACGGGTCGGACCCGCCCGCCCGGGGCCGCAGCGACGCTCCCCCGCGAGCACCCGCGGTGAGCGCGCCCCGACCCGGGCGGGCGTGGTCATCTCAGTGACCGTCGACGGCGTCGGCGAGCTCGCGCAGGCGCGGCAGGGCGCGGCCCGAGAGCAGCTCCTCGCGGCGGTCGGCGTCGATCGAGAGGCTGTCCTTCCACAGCGACCGGCCAGCCATCGCACCGGACGCACCGTTCGCGACGGCGGTGCGCACCTGCTCGATGAAGGTCTCGTGGTCGACACCGGCCGACAGCACGGCCCACGGCACGCCCTGGGCGGCCTCGGTCACCCGGGCGCTCGCCTCGGCGGAGCCGGGGTACTGCAGCTTCAGGATCTTGGCGCCGCAGGCGACGGCGAGGGCGGCTCCGTCGACGACGAGGTCGGCGAACTTCGCCGTGTACTCCTCGTCGCTCTCGTCGTCGAGCTGGTAGGTCAGCAGCTCGACGATCAGCAGCAGCCCCTCGGCCTCGCACGCCTGCACGAGGTCGCGGATCTCGTGGGCGACGCGGGAGTCGGCATCCTGCTTGTCGGGGCGGGTGTACCAGAGCATCTTGGCGACGTCGGCACCCTGCTCGCGGATCGAGTGCGGGGTGGCTCCGGGAACGAAACGCGTGTACTTGAGGCCGTCGACGGTCTCGGCACCCGAGGCATCGAGGCCGACGACGAGGGCGGTGTCACGAGCGAGCACACCGTCGTCGACGATCTGCGGCAGCGCGACCTCCGGGTCGAGCAGGATCGCCGGCGCGTGGTTGGCGAGGTGGCGCACGAGGTCGGCCTTCACCTGGGCGAGCTCGTCGCGCGAGATCGCGTCAGAGCCGTTCGGGGCGTCCTTGATGGCGGCCTTCATGCCGTTGCGCTGGTCGGCGGCGACGATGAGCATGTGGCCGTCGGGGGTGCTGATCGACTGGAGCGCGCGGCGCTCGATCGTGGTGAGTGCGTTCATGATCTCTCTTCTCTGGGGTCTTCTCGCGCCGGTCGGCGCGGGTGATCTGTTGGCACGCGGTCGGCGCGGGGATCTTCAGGACGGGACGGATGCCGAGACGAGGCGCCGCGCCATGTCGGCGGCTCCCCACGCGACGTCCTGCTCGCGGGTGGACAGGGACGGCTCGGGGAGCACTTCGGCGCGGGCGCGGCGGACGCTCGCCATGCCCGCCCAGCCGCCGGTGAGGGTGGAGCGGGTGGCCGGGGGGACCTCGCGGTCCATCGCCGCGATGAGGGCGGCGACCTCGTCGTTGCTGTGCCGCAGCACGGCGCCGAAGATCTCGGCGGGCGACGCCTCGGTGTGCAGGGTGAGGCGCAGCACGCCGTCGTCGTTGCGTGCGCCGGTGACCTCGATGGCCCCGGCGGGCAACTCACCCTCGACGGGGAGGGCCATGACCGCTTCGTCGAGGGCGTCCCGCCCGGCGCGATCGCTGATGCCGGCGGCGTGAAGAGCGCGACGCAGCAGCAGCCCGGTCTTCACCCCGGCGACCAGCACGTGCTTGCCGGGCACGACGTGGCGCACCTCGTTGATGAGCGCGTCAGCCAACCGCTGTCGAGCCGCGAAGCCGAGCGGCTCATCGAGCACGCGCAGCAGCACCTCGGCGGTGCCGAGCGACACGTGGTATCCGTCCGCGTCCAGGGTCCCGTTCGCTTGGGCGGCGACGAGGTGGTCGTGACCGGCGACGGTGAGTGCGGCGCCCGCGACGCGAGAGCCGAAGGCCCCGGATGCCGTCCCCCAGGGCAGTCCCCCTCCCCGCAGCGGCGGAAGCAGGTCGGCGTCGACGCCGAGAGCGTCGAGCATCGCGGGCCAGGCGGCACCGGAGTCCTGGTCGATGAGGCCGGTGCGCGACGCGAGCGAGAGCTCGAGGGCGATGTCGCCACCGAGCGAGGCGACCACGAACTCGGGCATGTCGAGCCAGCGCAGGCCCGCGAGCGAGGTGCCCTGGTCGCGCAACCACGCGAGCTTCGCGACGCTCACCTGCGCGCCGAGCGGGAGACCCGTGCGGCCGGCGAACTCCTCGCGCACCACGCTCGGGAAGGCGGCGATCTGCTCGAGCCCGCGCGGGTCGAACCACGCGAAGCCGGGCGCGGCAGCGGTCCCCTCGGCATCGACGAGGATTCCGGTCTCTCCCATGCCGGCCACGGCGAGAGAGGTCAGCGAAGCGGCGGTGATCGGCATCAGCTGCTCGTCGATGAGTTCGATGAGCGAGCGGATGGCGCGCAGCAGATCGTCGGCGTCAATGTCGGTCGTTCCGCCCTCGCCGACGCGCCAGGGCGTCGGCACCTGCGCACCGGCGATCTCGGCGCCCTCGTCGTCGATGACGAGCATTTTGATCGCGGTGCTGCCGAGGTCGAGCCCGCCGTGCAGGCGCACGGGTCTGGAAACCATGTCACCGGTGTCTCGCATGAGCGACCGTCCTTTCCGGAACTTCGTCGAGTCCCGGAATTTCAAGCATGACACCGGTGACTTGCTACGTCTATGGTGGGGGTATGCCGTCGTCGTGTCAAATACCCGATCCGCTCGCCGTCGTCGTCGCCGGAACGGCCGGGAGCGGCAAGAGCACGCTCGGCCGCGCGATCGCCGAGACCCTTCGCGCGCCCCTCGTCGACCTCGACAGCGTCACGACTCCCCTGCTCGACGCCCTGCCCGCGGACGCTTTCGGCGGCGGCCACTGGCTCACCTCCCCCCACGCCCCGGCGATCCGCGCCGGGCGTTACGCGGCCCTGCTCGCGACCGCCGCAGATGCCCTCGCGACAGCGGGCCGGGCGGTGATCGTCGCCCCCTTCACCTCCGAGCTCTCCGGCGGCGAGGAGTGGCAGGCGCTGGTCGCCGCGCTCGCCCCCGCCGAGCCGCACGTCGTGCACGTCGACGGAGACCCCGCCGTCCTGGCATCCCGCCGCGCGGCGAGGGGAGCATCCCGCGACGCGCACCGCCCCGACGTCGCTCCCGCGGCGCCGGCGATCCCGGTGATCGCCGTCGACGCCGAACTCTCGACCGCGCAACAACTCGCCCGGGTTCTTCCCGCGCTGGGGATTCGCCGGGCGATCGACGCGGACGCCGACATCTTCCGACGCGAGTTCGACGCGGTGCTCTTCGACCTCGACGGGACGCTCGTGGACTCCACCGCGTCCGTCGTCCGGTCGTGGCGGCGCTTCGCGGAGCACTTCGACGTGTCGATGGAGGCCCTGCACGCCAACCACGGGCAACCCGCGCGCACCCTCGTCAGCCTGCTCCTGCCCGCCGAGCGCGGGGCCGAGGCCATCGCGCACGTCACCGCTCTCGAGGTGGCGGATGCCGTGGGCCTGTCCCCCATCCGCGGAGCCGCGGACTTCTTCGCATCCGTCCCGGTGGAGCATCGGGCCATCGTCACGTCGGGGTCCGTTCCGATCGCGACCGCGCGTCTGGCGGCCGCCGGTTACGAGCGACCCGCGGTGTTCGTCACCGTCGACGACGTCGTCAACGGAAAGCCGGACCCCGAGCCGTTCCTGCTGGCGGCCGAACGTCTCGGCGTCGATCCGTCACGCTGCCTCGTCGTCGAAGACGCCCCCGCCGGCATCGCCGCCGCCCGCGCCGCCGGCTGCGCCGTGATCGCCCTCACCGGCACGACCGCCGAAGAGGAGTTGACCGCCGACCTCGTCGTCGACGGGCTGGATGCCGTGCGGCTCGAGGTCACGGCATCCGGGACGCTCCGGCTGTTCCCGGCCTGATCACGCGACCGCCACGACGAGGCCCGATCCGGGCTCGAAGGGACGCCAGCCGCACAGTTTAGGACCATCGACGCATCGGCTGGGTGTTCACTCCCGCCCGTAGCGCGCCAACCGGTCGCTGCTTACTCTGGGCTCAATCGCGCATCTTCAGGCTCTTGATCGGACAGAGTGAGCGGCCGCCGCCTCGTGTCGCACCCGAACTCGACGAAGGTGCTCTCCCCCTCGAGAACGAAAAGAGCGCCCATGAGCTCGGATGACAAGACCGATACCTGCAGCTACCACATGGCCGGTGATCTCCCGGCCGGCGGCGACCACCTCGGCGGCACCTTCGGCCAGGCGCCGAGCCTCGACGGGTGGTACCCGCAGCGGTTGAAGGTCGAGCTGCTGCATCGCAACGGCGTCGCCGCCGACCCGCTCGGTGCCGACTTCGACTACGCGGCGGCGTTCGCGACGATCGATCTCGACGCGCTCAAGGCCGACATCAAAGAACTGCTCACCACCTCGGTCGACTGGTGGCCGGCGGATTACGGCAACTACGGCCCGCAGATGATCCGCATGGCGTGGCACGCCGCCGGCACGTACCGCATCGCCGACGGACGCGGCGGAGCGGGAACCGCGATGCAGCGATTCGCGCCGATCGGCAGCTGGTGGGACAACGGCAACACCGACAAGTCCCGACGCCTGCTGCAGCCGATCAAGCACAAGTACGGCAACGCGCTGTCGTGGGCCGACCTGATGGTGCTGACCGGCAACTGCTCGCTGGAGCTGATGGGACTGCCGACGTACGGCTTCGCCGGGGGACGACTCGACGCGTGGGAGCCCGACGACGGCACCTGGTGGGGCCCCGAGGTCTGGAACCCGCACAACGTCCAGAGCCCCGACGAGATGGTCAGTCGTGACGAACGCTGGCACGGCGAGAACGGCGACGCGGACTACGACCTGCAGAGCCCCCTGGCTGCATCGCACCAGGCCCTGATCTACGTCAATCCCGAGGGACCGTACGCCAACGGCGACCCGATGGGCTCGGCGCGCGACATCCGCATCACCTTCACCCGCATGGCGATGAACGATGAGGAGACCGTCGCCCTGATCGCCGGTGGCCACGCCTTCGGCAAGAGCCACGGCCAGGTACCCGCCTCGAAGATCGGCCCTTCGCCCGAGTTGGCACCGATCGAGTCGATGGGGCTCGGATGGCACAACCCCGTCGGCAGCGGCAACGCCGAGAACACCTCGACCAACGGCATCGAGGGCAGCTGGACCCCGAACCCGATCCAGTGGGACAACACCTATCTCGAGAACCTGTTCGCGTTCGACTGGGAGCAGACGAAGAGCCCGGCCGGCGCCCTGCAGTGGACTCCCACCGACCCGGACGCGCCGAAAACCCCCGACGCGCACGTGCCCGGGCAGATGAACCCGCTGATGATGATGACCTCGGACATCGCCCTGAAGGTCGACCCGGAGTACCGAGCCGTGTGCGAGCGCTTCCTGGCCGACTTCGACCTCTTCACGCTGGCGTTCTCGAAGGCCTGGTACAAGCTCACGCATCGCGACATGGGTCCGAAGCACCGCTACCTCGGACCCGAGGTCACCATCGCCGACGACCTGCTCTGGCAGGACCCCCTGCCCGATGCGGAGGGAACCGCCCTCGACGAGGCGGATGTGGCCACCCTCAAAGAGGCCGTCATCGCGACGGGATTGTCCGTGTCCGACCTCGTCTACACGGCCTACTCCGCCGCGTCCACCTATCGCGACAGCGACAAGCGCGGCGGCGCGAACGGTGGCCGTCTCGCGTTGTCGCCCCAGAAGGACTGGGCGATCAACCGCCGCACCATCCCAGTGATCGACGCGCTGCGCTCCGTGCAAGCGGAGTTCGCCGCGTCGTCGGGCGGGCGGCAGGTGTCGCTCGCCGACCTGATCGTGCTCGCCGGCACGGCCGCCGTGGAGCGGGCGGCGCGGGCGGCGGGCTCCGACGTCGACGTCGCGTTCACCCCGGGTCGCGTCGACACGACGCAGGAACTCACCGACATCGAGATGTTCGAGTGGCTCCGGCCCGTCGCGGATGGCTTCCGCAACTACGTGTCGGAGCGATTCGACCAGTTCGCGCCCGGAGTCGCCCCCGAGGCGGCGTTCCTCGACAAGGCGAACCTCTTCACGCTCACCGCGCCCGAGTGGACCGTCCTCACCGCGGGCCTGCGCGTCCTCGGCGCGAACTGGGACGGGTCCGATACAGGTGTCTTCACGGAACGCGTCGGCGTCCTGACGACGGACTTCTTCGTCAACCTGACCGACACCGATCTGGTCTGGACGAAAGACGACGACACCGCGTCGACCTTCACCGGCCGCGTCCAGGCGACCGGCGAGGCGCGCTGGCGGGCATCGAGGAACGACCTCGTGTTCGGCTCGAACGCGCAGCTCCGCTCGATCGCCGATGCCTACGCCGGCACCGACGGACAGGAGAGGTTCGTCCGCGACTTCGCCCAGGTGTGGTCGAAGGTCATGATGCTGGACCGCTACGACGTGAAGGGCCACAAGCGCTACGGCGTGATGGCCGCCTGACCGGCGCAACACCCCTTCAGGTGGTCACCCCCTCTCACACGGAGAGGGGGTGACCATTCTTCGGACCCGCTGCACTGCTACCGCGTCGCGCGCTCCAGCAGCTCCAGCACGTGCACGTAGGTCTCTCCCGTCGCCTTCGTCATGCCCAGCTCGCACGTGCGGTTGCACGACGCGAAGGCGTCGGCGCCGAGCCCGGCGACCTCGGCCGCTTCGGGAGCGGTCGCGGCCTCGGTGAGTTCGGGGTGCAGCATGCCCCGGTCCCCCGCGTAGGCGCAGCAGCCCCACGCGTCGGGCACGCGCACCTCCGCGGCGACGGCCTCGCCCACGGCCCGCAGCGCCGGGTCGATGCCCAACTGCGTCGACGAGCACGTGGGGTGCAGGGCCAGCAGCTCGGCCACCGGTGTGGGCGAGAGGAGCGGAAGCAGAGCGGATGCCACGAAGGCCACGGCATCCACCACTCTCACTCCCTCGTCGCGCAGGGTCGCCGAGAAGCCCTCGGTGCAGCTGGACGCATCGCAGACGACGGGGAGCTCTCCCCCGCGCGACGCCGCGGACACCGCCGCGCGGACGCGAGCCGACATCGTCGCGTGCCCCTTCGCGTACCCCTTCGACGACCAGGGCGTGCCGCAGCAGAGAGCATCGATCCCCTCGGGGACGATCGCCGAGACCCCCGCTCGCTCGAGCAGCCGCACGAACGCTCCGGTCGCGCCGATGCCGTCGGAGGAAGCCGGTCCGAACATGCTGCCCACGCACGCGGGCAGGAACACCGCGCTCGGCTCGACGCCCGCGGCCCCGACGACCCGGCCCAGGGCCTTGCGCGACGCTCCGCCGCCCGGCAGCTCGGCCGCGTAGCGGGGCACCGTGTCGGTCCCGAGCACCGCGCGCGCGGCATCCGTCACCGCCCGCACCGCCGGCGTCGGCAGTACCGACGCGACCGAGAGGGCCGCGGATCCGGCGCGCGTCACCGCGCCCCACCCCGTCGCCGCGGCCGACCAGCCGGCGGCGAGCGCGGGGTTCGCGTCCTCACGGCGGAAGCGCTTCATGAGCGAGCCCGTGTTGATGAGCACGGGGCACGCCGTCTGGCACATGCCGTCGACCGCGCAGGTCTGCACGCCGTCGTAGTCGTAGTCCTTCTCGAGCTCCGCGACGAGCGCCCCGTCGCCGCGCTCGCGGGCGGCGGTCGAGGCGCGCCGCACGACGATGCGCTGGCGCGGGGTGAGCGTGAGCGAGCGACTCGGGCACACCGGCTCGCAGTATCCGCACTCGACGCACCGGTCGGCCTCGGACTCGATCGACACGGGCGTCTTGAGGTTCCGCATGTGCGCGGTCGGGTCGTCGTCGATGATGACACCCGGGTTCAGGATGCCGCTGGGGTCGAGCAGGCGCTTGAGCCGAACCATCACGTCGTACAGCTCGTCGCCGTACTGGCGGCACACGTACGGCGCCATCGCGCGACCCGTGCCGTGCTCGGCCTTGAGGTTGCCGCCCGCGTCGAGCACGAGGTCGACCATCGCGTCGGTGAAGCCCTCGAAGCGCCCGAGGGCCTTCGCGCCCTCGAACCGATCGGTGAGCATGAAGTGGATGTTGCCGTCCTTGGCGTGACCGAAGATCACGCTGTCGGCGTAGCCGTAGCGCGCGAACAGCTCCTGGAGCCCCCCGCAGGTGTCGGCGAGGCGGTCGACGGGCACGACCACGTCCTCGAGCAGGGCCGTGGTGCCGCTCGGTCGGGCGCCGGCCACCGAGGCGTAGAGGCCCTTGCGGAATTTCCACGCGGCCGCGCGGTCGGCGGCGTCGCTCGAGAACAGCGCGGGGTCGCGCAGGTCCTGCTCCCCCAGCACGCGCGAGCCGGCCTCGGCGAGCGCGCGCAGGGCCTCGGAGTCGTCCGCGTGATACTCCACGAGAAGAGCCGCCTGGGTCGTCGCCTCGAAGCCATGGATCGCGGCGGGAGTGCCCTCCAGGCGCTGTCCGACGCGGAGCGAGGTGGCATCCATCAGCTCCAGCGTCGCCGCGCCCGTCGCCACCAGCGCCGGAAGCGACCGGGTGGCGGCGTCGAGCGTCGGGAACACCGCGAGGGTCGTCGCGATCGCGGGCCGGATCGGCACGGTGCGGAAGGTCGCCTCGGCGACGAAGGCGAGCGTCCCCTCCGAGTCGACGACCAGGTGGGCGAGGAGGGCCGCGGGGGTGTCGAAGTCGACGAAGGCATTGAGGGCGTACCCCATGGTGTTCTTCATCGCGAACTGCCGCTCGATGAGAGCGACGCTCGCGGGGTCGCCGACCACGCGGGAGCGCAGCCGCATCAGCTCGTCGACGAGGGCGGGTTCGCGCTGGGCGAGCAGCCGATCGGCATCGGGGTCCGCGGTGTCGACGACGGTTCCGGATGCCAGCACCACCACGAGCGATTCGAGGGTGCGGTACGAGTTCTCGGCCGTTCCGCATGCCATGCCGCTGGAGTTGTTCGCGACGACCCCGCCGATGGTGCACGCGGCCTCGCTCGCGGGGTCGGGGCCGAGGCGATGCCCGTGCCGCGCGAGTCGCGCGTTGACCTGACGCACGGTGGCTCCGGGCTGCGAGCGCACGCGTCGGCCGCCGTCGAGCACGTCGATGCGGCCGAACCCCTGCCGCACGTCGACCAGCAGGCCCGACCCGGCCGACTGGCCCGACAGGCTCGTGCCACCCGAGCGGAAGGTCACGGGCGTGCGCGACGCGGTGGCCGCGCGGAGGATCGCGCCGACCTCGGCCGCATCCGAGGCGACCACCACCGCCTCGGGCGTCAGCAGGTAGTGCGAGGCGTCGTTGGCGTAGGCGACCCGGTCGATCGCGCGGGTGCGGATGCGCGAGACGTCGGCGACGGCCGCGACGATCTCCGGGGCGATCTTGATGTGGGCCACGGTCATGCACTGCCCTTCGATCGGGCCGGACGGGAGGTCACGTTTCGCCCTCCGGCGTGAGCACGCGCTCGAGATCCGGCGCGGTGTCGACGAGGGCCCGGATGCCGTGCGGAGGTCCCGCGACGAGAGTGGAGGCGTGCGCGACGGCGTGCGCTCCCCACTCGGCCGCCGACGCTGCGGCGACGGCGAGGGGGTCGGCACCGGCGGCGGTGGCCGCGGCTTCGCGGGTGAGGCCGAGGAGGAAGCCCGCGAGGGCGGCGTCACCCGCGCCGGCGGTGTTCGCGACGTAGGGGGCGGCCGCGCGCGCGAAGACCGCTCGATCGGCGGTGACGGCGACGAGCCCGTCGGCGCCGAGGCTCGCGAGCACCGTCCCCACTCCCCGCGCGACGATCTCGCGGGCGGCGTCGACGACCTCGCCGAGCGTGGCGAGCGGGCGTCCCACCGCTGCCGACAGTTCTTCGGCGTTCGGGGTGAGCAGATCGATTCCGTCCGGTTCGGCGAGCAGAGCGTCGAGCGCCGCCCCGCTCGTGTCGACGGCCACTCGCGCGCCGTGCTCCCGCGCGACCGCGCGGACGGCGGCGAGATCGATCAGAGACCCGGTGCCCGCGAGGTCGGGCAGGCTCCCCGAGATCACGAGCCAGGGGGCCGTTCGGGCCGAGAGCTCGTCGCGCACGGCCGAGACCGTGGCATCCCACGCGTCGGACGACAGCGGCGGGGTCGGGGCGTTGACCTTCGTCGTGGCGCCGTCGGCGTCGATGATCGAGGTGTTCACGCGCGTCGACCCGGGCACCTCGACGATCCGCAGGAGCGGAGCGGTGAGCCCGCATCGCGCGAAGCGCACGTCGTCGGCCCCGAGCACCACGACCGCGACCGTCCTCGCCCCGCCCGCGGCGAGGGCGGCAGAGACGTTGACGCCCTTACCGCTCACCTCGCGCGTGTAGCTCTCGGCACGAGCGAACGCCCCGCGCCGCAGAGCACCGACGCGGTAGGTGGCGTCGATCGCCCCGGCGGCGGTCAGGGTGACGAACCCGCTCATGCGCCGCGCCCCGCGATGACACCGAGGAGGTGCTCGACCTCGGCGGCGACCGCCGCGCGGCCCGGGGTGAGCCAGCGGCGAGGGTCGATGGCATCCGGGTCCCGCTCCAACTCCACGCGGACGGCGCCCGTCAGCACGGCGTTGAGGTGCGTGCCGATGTTGATCTTGCGCATGCCCGCGCGCACGGCGCCGTCGATGCCCCCATCCGCGACCCCGCTGGAGCCGTGCAGCACGAGGGGCACGAGCACCGCCGCGGCGAGCTCGGCGATGAGCGCCTCATCGAGTCGGGCGCTGCGCTCGCGCATCGCGTGCTCACTGCCGACGGCCACGGCGAGGGCGTCGACGCCGGTCTCGCGCACGAAGCGCACGGCCTCGGCGACGTCGGTGCGCACCCCGGGTGCGTGGGCGCCCTTGCCGCCGATCTCGCCGAGCTCGGCCTCGATCCACCCTCCGGCGGCGTGCACCCGCTCGGCGACGGCAGCGGTGCGCTCGAGGTTCTCGGCATCGCTCAGGTGAGCGGCGTCGAACATCACCGAACGGATGCCGACTGCCACGGCCTCGTCGACGAGGGGCTCGTCGGTGGCGTGGTCGAGGTGCACGACGACGTCGATCCGCGCCGCTTCGGCCAGGCGGAGGGCGGCGGAGGCGGCGGGCGCCAGACCGCCGTGGAAGGCGATCGCGTTCTGCGAGAGCTGCAGGATCACGCCGGTGCCGGCGGCCTCGGCCCCGGTCACGATCGCTTCGGCGACCTCGAGGGTGATGAAGTTGAAGGCCCCGACCGCGCGGTGCGCGGCGAGCAGGGCGGGCATGTCGGCCAGCGGCACGGCGGTTTCTCTCTTGTCGGGTCACCCCTCCGCGTGAGGGGTCGTTTTCTGTCGCCTGGAGCATCCTGCGGCGACAGTTTCTGACCCCTCACGCGAGAGGGGGGGTAATCAGCAGGACGACTTGTAGACCGCGTCCTTGCCGTCGGTGGTGATGTTGTCCTTGGTGAGGATCGTGAAGCCGGTCTGAATCTTGGCCTCGGTGCTCTCGCCCTTCAGCGCGGCGATGGCCTGCTTGACGCCGTCCTGGCCGATGGTGGCGGGCTCCTGTGCAACGAGGGCCTGCACCGTTCCCGCCTGCAGGGCCTTGACCTGCGCGGGACCGGCGTCGAAGCCGACGATGGTGACCTGGCCCTGCTTGCCCGCCTGCTGCACGCCGGTGGCCGAGCCTTCGGCGGCGAACAGGTTGGCGGCGAAGATGCCGACGATGTCGGGGTCCTTCTGCAGGGCCGCGGTGACGATCTCGGCGGCGGTGGAGGGCTCGTTGTGGGAGTACTGCACGCCCACGGAGCTGAACTTGCTGTCCTTGGCGACGGCGTCTTCGAAGCCCTTCGCGCGGGCGTCGGTGGTCGAGATGCCGGGGTCGACCGACACCACGAGAACCTTGCCGCCGTTGGGGTTGGCGTCCTGGATGGCCTTGAACGCGGCAGCCCCGCCGCCTTCGTTGTCGGACGAGATCTGCGAGACCGCACCCGACGGGTCTTCCAGCGTCGTGTCGACCAGCACCACCTTGATGCCGGCCGCCTCAGCAGCCGCGATCGGCGCCTGCATGGCCGAGACGTCGGTGGGGGCGATCAGCAGCGCGTCGGGCTTGGAAGCGACGACG
>NZ_LMKF01000001.1:201211-230251 GCF_001421275.1 Microbacterium sp. Leaf203
CGACCCGCCCGACGCGCCGCCGGACGAGGAGCCGCCGGAGCACCCGGCGAGGACGAGGGTGGCTGCGGCGCCGAGGGTGGCGAACGCGAGAACCTTCTTGTTCCACTGCATTGTGATTGCCTGTTCTCTCTTGGTGGGTGTCGGATGCCGGGCCTCAGCCGCGGCGTCCTCCGCTGACGAACTTCCGCCAGAGGCTCTGGGTGGTGCCGCGGGTCGCGGCGGTGCGGCGCACCTGGTCGACGTAGACGGCGGTGATCAGCACCGCGCCCACCGCGACCTGCTGCCAGAAGGGCTGCACGCCGGTGATGACGAAGCCGTTCTGCAGGACGGCCGGGATGAAGAGGCCGACCACGGTTCCGAAGATCGTGCCGACCCCGCCGAAGAGCGAGGTGCCACCGATGACGACGGCCGCGATCACGTTCAGGTTGGTCTGCGACTGTCCCGCGATCGCGGTGGTCGAGAACTGCGAGAGGGCCAGGATGCCGGCGAGGCCGGCGAGCGCTCCCGACAGCGTGTAGACCGAGATGAGGTGGCGGTCGACCTTGACGCCGACGCGGCGGGCGGCGAGCTCGCTCGAGCCGACGGCGTAGGTGTACAGGCCGAACTTGGTGAAGTGCAGCACGATCGCGCCGATGACGACCACGACGAGCGCGATCACGCTGATGATCGGCAGCGACCCGAACACGTTGCCGTAGCCGATCGAGACGGTCAGCACGGTGGGCACGTCGCGGATGTCGACGCCACCGGTGAGGATCTGCGCGAGACCCAGGGCCATGCCCAGCGAGCCGAGGGTGACGATGAGCGGCGGGATCTTCGCCTTCGCGATGAGGAAGCCGTTGAAAAGGCCCCAGCACACGCCGCTGAGGATCGAGACCAGGATGCCGATGGTCGCCACTCCCCAGCCTTCGCCGCCGAGGGCCCGCATCGTCAGCGCCGACACGACGCCCGAGAACACCAGCACCGATCCGATGGAGAGGTCGATGCCCGAGGTGATGATGATGTACGTCATGCCGACGCCGAGGACGGCGAGGATCGAGGCGTTCTGGATGATCAGGCGGAAGTTCGACCACTGCGCGAACGAGTCGGGAGCCAACGCGCTGAAGATCAGCACGATGACGATGAGGATGATGAGGATCTGGAAGGCCTGCGCCTTCAGCAGTCCCTTGAAGAAGTTGGGCCGCGAGTCGTCGAAGGTGCCGATGGCGACGGTCTCGGTGGGAGGGGTCGTGGTGCTCACTTCTGGTCGTCCTTCGTGACGGCGCCGGTCATGAGTCCGACGAGCTCTTCCATGGAGNTCTTCGCGTCGACGTTGGCGACGCGGGTGCCCAGGCGCAGCACCTGGATGCGGTCGCAGACCTCCATCACGTGCGGCATGGAGTGCGAGATCAGCACGACGGCGATGCCCTTGTCGCGCACGCGGCGGATCGTCTCGAGCACGTTCTTCGTCTGGCGCACGCCGAGGGCGGCGGTGGGCTCGTCGAGGAAGACGAGGCGACCGGCCCAGTGCACGGCCCGGGCGATCGCGATGGCCTGGCGCTGACCGCCCGACATCTCGCCCACCGGCGACGACAGCGATCGCACCGTCGCACCGAGTTCGTCGAACGCGGCCCGCGAGGCGACGGCCATGTCCTTGGTCTTCATGAAACCCAGCGCGCCGGCGAGGCCGGGGCGCCGGATCTCGCGGCCCAGGTACATGTTCTGCACCGGGTCGAGGTGGGGCGCCAGGGCGAGGTCCTGGTAGACCGTCTCGATCCCGAGCGACGACGCCACCTGCGGGTTCGACATCTCGATGGGCGTGCCGTCGAAGAGGATCTCGCCCTTGTCGACCGCGAGGTTGCCCGAGAGGGCTTTGACGAGCGTCGACTTGCCGGCGCCGTTGTCGCCGATCAGGGCCGTCACTTCTCCGGGGTAGACCTCGAAGTCGACGTTGTTGAGGGCGCGGACGGATCCGAACTGACGTGACAGGCCGCGGGCCTGCAGCACCGGGACGGTCGTGCTGACTGACGACATCGTCAGCTCCTTTCAGGGGTGGGGGTGAGAGGGGCGAGCACGGCGGAACGGCGCTCCGCCGGGTCGAGCGATGACGAGAGGAAGGTGTCCGCGACGTCCGCAAAGGTTCCGGATGCCGTGCCCTCGACCGACCGCGCGGCGAAGGCGGCGAAGAGCGCGGCGCCGTAGGCCGTGCCCTCGTCGTGGGTCGAGACGGTGACCTCGGGCAGCAGCGCGGAGCGCGAACGCACGACGGACGCCATGGTCGACCAGCCCCCGGTGAGCACCGTCGAGGTGGGAGGGGTCACTTCGCGGTCCATCGCAGACATGCACTCGGCGAGCATGTCGTTGCCGTGGCGAAGGCTCGCCGCGAACAGCTCGGCGGGGCTGAGTCCGTCGCTCTGCGCGACGATGTTCAGCACGCCGTCGTCGTTGCGCGCGCCCGAGACCTCCAGGCCTCCGTCGGCGAGGGTCCCGTCGACGGGAAGAGCGAGAGCCTCGTCGTCGATGCGGGCCCGCCCCACGGCATCCGTGATGCCGAGCAGCTGCAGCACGCGCCGCATGAGCAGGCCCGACTTCGTGCCCGCCAGCAGGACGTACTTGCCGGGGATGACGTGGCGCACGCAGTTGATGCCGGCGTGGGCGAGACGCTCGCGCGCATCGAAGGGAAGGGTGTCGTCGAGCACCCGCACGAGCGCCTCTGCGGTGCCCATCGAGTCGTAGAGCTGACCGGTGTGCGTGGCGCCGACGGCGACCGCCGAGACGAGGTGGTCGTGGCCGGCGACGGTGAGGGCCGCGCCGCGGAAACCCGCGGGCATGTCGGGGTCGGTGAGGGTGCCGACCGGCTCCCCCGCGCTGACGAGGGTGCCGAGGATCGACTCGTCGACGCCGAGCACGTCGAGGGCGGCCTGCCAGGGGGTGCTGTCGTCCTGGTCGATGAGGCCGGTGCGCGAGACGAGCGAGTACTCCGCGACACGAGGGCCGCCGAGCGCATGCACGACGAATTCGGGGACGTTGAGGAACGTGGTTCCCGCGAGGGCGATGCCCTCGTCGCGCAGGTGCAGCAGCTTGGCGATGGATGCCAGGGGTCCGACCGGCAATCCGGTGCGGCCGGGGAACTCGGCGCGGAAGGAATCGGGGGTCGACATGATCTGCGCCGCACCGCGGGGGTCGAACCAGGCCATGATCGGCGCGAGGGCCGCGCCTCGCTCGTCGAGCAGGACGCCCGCTTCCGCCATGCCCGAGACCCCGAGCGCGACGATGCGGTAGCCCTCGTCGAGGCGCGCATCGGCCTCGGCGGCGAGGTCGCGCACGACGGCGACGGCCTCCGAAGCGGTCATCTCGGCCTGACCGTGGTCGAGGTTGGTCCACGGCGACCGGCGGCTCACGACGAGTACCTGGCGTCCCTCGGGGGTGGCGACGAGCAGCTTGGTGCTCGTCGAGCCCATGTCGACGCCGACGACGTAATCGCTCATCGCACGTCACCGCCGCGGAGGGTTCCGGGCCAGCCGGCGCCGGGGGCGGCGACGAGGATCTCGGCTCCGCCCGTGAGGCGCCAGGCACCGAAGGCGTGCGGCACGGCGTAGACCTGTCCGCGCTCGACGTCGACCCGGCCGGCATCCGACACCAGGGCGCCCGCACCCTCGCGCACCAGGACGACCGAGAAGCCGGCCGCGTGCGCCACCGTGTCTCCCGCGGCGTCGAAGAGGCGGAAGTAGGGGTCCGCGGCATCCGGCAACAGGGAGCGGAAAGCGGGTCCGGCCGGGATCGTGCCGGAGGTACTGACCAGGGCGTCGAGGGCCGCGGCGTCGAGCTTCTCGGTCGACACCGCGGGCATGACGGCATCGAAGCCCAGGTCGAGGTGCGACTCCTCGCGCGTCGAGGTCGTGACCGACCACTCCAGCAGGATCGAGAAGTCGGTGGGTTCCTGCACCTCGGCGACGAAGATGCCGCCGTCGATCGCGTGCACGGTGCCGGCGGGCACGAGCACCCCCATGCCCGGGCGCACGACGACGCGGTTCATGTGGGCGAGCATCCACTCGCTGTCCTGCGCGTCGCGGCGGCGGTCGAGTTCGTCGCGGTCGACGCTCTCGTTCCAGCCGACGTGGACGGCGCAGTCGTCCTCGGTCTCGAGCACGTACCAGGCCTCGGTCTTGCCGTACGGGCAGTCGAGGTGGGCGCTCGCGAACCCGCGGTCGGGGTGCACGTGGACGGGGAGGCGCTGCCGGGCGTCGAGGAGCTTGACCAGGATGCCGAGGTCGGCGGCATCCCGTCCGCTGCGCGCTCCCACCCACGCGGCGCGATCCGCGGTCACGAGGTCGCGCAGGAACCCCCCGCTGTCGGTGACGGCGAGACCGATCTCGTCGGAGCCGAAGCGCGAGACGGTCGAGCCGAGCCACTCCTCGGGCTGACGGTCGGTCTCGGGCACGATGCCGCGGAGGGCGGCGATGCGGTCGCCTCCGCGGTAGAAGTGCTGCACGGGATTGGGGGGCAGCAGGACGGGCTTCATCGCGTCGCTCCGATCGGGTCGAGGGGAAGGGCGGGGGCGATCTCGCCCGAGCCGCGGGGCACGAGACGCGTGGGCACGACCGTTCGGCTCGGAGCGTCGTCCGGGTGCTGGGCCAGGTGCCGGAGGCGGTGGAAGGCCGCCGCGCCGAGCAGACGGGGATCGTGATCGACATAGGAGATCCCGGGTTCGAGCACCTCGGCGAGGGTGAAGTCCCCGAACGAGATGAGCGCGGGCATCCGGAGCCCCCGCGCGCGGATCGCGCGCACGGTCGCGATGGCCGCGAGGCTCGTCGCGCACAGCAGGGCGGTGGGGGCGTCCACGCGTTCGAGCAGGGGCGAGGCTTCGGCCGCCTCCCCCGCGCGGAAGCGCTCGTGCGAGATCACGAGTGAGGGGTCGAAGGCCACGCCGGCCGCTTCGAGCGCCGCGCGGTATCCGGCCAGGCGATCGCTGACGGTGGGGTAGGGAACGTCCTCGCCCATGAAGGCGATCCGGCGGTGGCCGTGCGACAGGAGGGCGGCCGTCGCTTCGGCCGCCGCCCCGAAATCGTCGATGACGACCGCGTCGATCCCCGAGCGCACGCGGTCGACTGTCACCACGGGGCACCTGTTGCGGAGCCCCGCGAGGACCGCGGCAGGTACGGCGACGGGGGCGACCACGAGACCGGCGAGGCGGCGTCCGGTCAGGCGGTCGAGCTGGGCCGTCTCGCGCGCGGCGTCGTAGCCGGTGCTGGCGAAGATCACACTCAGGCCCTCGGCGATCGCGAGCTCCTCGACCACGCTGACGAAGGCGGCGAAGAAGGGGTCGCTGATCGCGTCGATCAGGATGCCGATCGTGTCGGCCTCGCGACGCTTGAGCTCCCGGGCGCTGCGGTCGGGCACGAAGCCGAGGTCGCGCACGGTCTGCATGACCTTGTCGCGGGTGACGGGGAGCACCCCCGTCTCGTCGTTGATGACCCGGGACACGGTCTTGGGGCTCACGCCCGCAGCCATCGCGACGTCGATGAGGCGAGCGCGCGGGCGGGCCGGCGCGGCCTCGGCGACCGCGGCGGCGGCCACCCGTTCATCGTGCGTCATCGCATCCTCGACATCGTTGTCATTTCGGATCGGATCCCTCGGGCGGGCTCCGATGGAGTCATCCTGCGGTCAGCCGGACAACGTTGTCAAGTCTCAGATCGATTACGGATGACATCGATGTCGAGACCGAGCTCCCACGACGCACCGGGGGCGAGCGCGCGCAGCAGCCCCGCTTCCCGCGCGGCGGCACGGCCGCGGATCGTCGGCGCCGTCGCCGGCTCGACGCCCAGCACGAGACCGTCGTCCTGTGCCACGCGCCACTGGAACATCGCCGGCAGCACCGTGGTGTCGAACGAGATCCGGATGCCGAGCCCCGACGCCGCGATCACCTCGGCACTCACCCGTCGATCGCTCGGCAGCTCGTGGCGGAACACCTGTTCGGGGTAGTCCGCGACCTGTTCGGGGAACTCCGCCCACCCGTCGAGCCCCGCCTCGGCCGCCGCGTCGCGGGGTTCGACGCGGTCCGCGGGCGAGCGCAGCACGGTGCCCGCGTCGACCAGCGGCCAGCCGAGGTTGACGTGGTAGAGCACCATCGGCTCCACCACCCGCGACCCGCGATTGACGATCTCGTCGCGCAGCTCGATCCGCCCCGCGCCCAGCGGCACGCGCAGGCGCCGTCGCAGCTCCACGTGGGCGCCGAGCACCGTCGCCTCGACGACGGTGGCCTCGACCACCACGGCATCCGCCCGCGCCTCCGCCCGGGTGACGGATGCCGACAGCCCGCTGAACCGCCCGTGCTGGGGATGCTCCCCCTCGGCGTCGACCGACGGCGGGCCGAACGACAGCAGGCCGCAGGTGGTCACGAGTCCCCCGCCGAACGACGCCCCGAACCCCGCGGCGCCGGGGCGCGGCCATCCCGTCGGCGACACCCAGGCCAGGGGCACGCCGCGGTGCCGCACCTGCCCGAGGTCGAGTCCGCGGTCGGGCAGCAACTCGATGTCGAGGTCGCCCGCGATCACGCGGAGTCGCCGGGTTCCGGCATCCGGTCCATCGCTGCGCACCGATGCCTCGACCGCGGCGACCTGCGCCGCGGAGCCCGAGCGCCGCAGCGCCTCGTCGATCGATCGTCCGTACAGCTCGCTCATGAGCCCCGCCTTCCTCGCCGTTGCGACGCTCACGCTACCAATGTTTGACAACGTTGTCTTGCGAACCGCATACTGACCGTCGAGCGCAGAGCCGCGCCCCGATACGACGCTTCGGAGACCCACACCCCATGTCGAAACCCCGCCTCAATCGCCTCTTCAACGCTCGATCCGGTCGCGCGTTCGACGTCGCCGTCGACCACGGCGCGTTCCACGAGTACACCTTCCTCACCGGCATCGAAGACATGGCGAAGACCGTCGCGACGCTCGTCGACGCCGGCCCCGACGCCGTGCAGCTCACCCTCGGCCAGGCCCCGCTGCTGCAGGCGTTCCCCGGCAAGCAGAAGCCCGGACTCGTGCTGCGCACCGACATCGCCAACGTCTACGGCGATCCCCTCGAAACCCCGCTGCACAGCATCCACGTTCCGGATGCCATCGAGGTCGCCGTGCGTCTCGACGCCGTGGCCGTGTGCGTCAACCTCCTCGACCTCCCCGGCGAGCCGCAGGTGCGCGAGCAGTGCATCCGCTCGATCCTGGCCCTCCGCACAGACGCCGAGAAGTACGGGATGCCGCTCATGATCGAGCCCCTCGTCATGCAGACCAAGCCCGGCTCGGGCGGATACGGGGTCGACGGCGACACCGCCAAGGTGATCACGCTCGTCCGCCAGGCGCGCGAGCTCGGCGCCGACCTCATCAAGGCCGATCCCACCGACGACATCACCGAGTACCACCGGGTCATCCAGGCCGCCGGCGACACCCCGCTGCTGGTCCGCGGCGGCGGGCGCGTCGACGACCGCACGCTGCTCGAGCGTACCCAGGCCGTCCTCGAGCAGGGCGCGCGCGGCATCGTCTACGGACGCAACGTCATCCAGCACCACGACCCCGCCGGCATCACGGCCGCCCTCATGGCCGTCGTGCACGACGACGCCTCCGTCGACGAGGCTCTCGCCCTCATCGGCGCCCCCGCGGAAGGAGACCGCGCATGACCGGCAAGAAGATCGGCGTCGGCATCATCGGCGGCGGCCTCATGGGCCGCGAGATCGCGGCGGCGCTGCGACGCTGGCCCGCCCTCATCGACCACCCGGCCGAGCCCGAGCTCGTCGCCGTCTGCGACATCAACCCCGCGGCGCTGGAGTTCTTCGAGCGCATCGACACGGTGCAGCTGACCACGACCGACCACCACGAGCTGCTCGCCGACCCCCGCGTCGACGTCGTCTACATCGCGGTCCGCCACGACCTGCACGAGCGTCTCTACGTCGACACCGTGCGCGCGGGCAAGGCACTGCTGGCCGAGAAGCCGTTCGGCATCGACCGCGCCGCCGCCGACGCGGTCGTGGCCGCGATCGAGGAGAACCCTCAGTCGTTCGTGCGCGTCTCGAGCGAGATGCCGTTCTTCCCCGGTGCTCAGTGGGCGGTCGACTACGTACGCGCGGGCGGTCTCGGCCGCATCGTCGAGGCGAAATGCACCTTCCTGCACTCCAGCGACATCGACGTGAACAAGCCCCTCAACTGGAAGCGGCAGAAGCAGTTCTGCGGCGATGCGGGAGTGCTCAACGACCTCGGCATGCACACGTGGCACGTGCCGCTGCGGCTGGGGTGGGCGCCCGAGAAGGTCGTCGGCATCCTGCAGGACATCGTCACCGAGCGCCCCGGTCCCGACGGGTCGCCGCAGCCGTGCGACACGTGGGACAACGCCGTGATCCACTCGTGGTCGCGCCACGACGGCGCCCCCTTCCCCCTCACGACCGAGACCAAGCGCATCGCGCCGGGGCAGAAGAACACGTGGGAGTTCGAGGCCATCGGCATGTCGGGCGGCGTGCGCTTCAGCACCAAGAACCCCAAGCAGGTCGAGGTGTTCGCCTTCGTCGACGTGCCCGGTGTCGGCCGCGAGCAGAGCTGGCAGAGCGTGGATGCCGGGAGCCAGTCCGTCTGGCCGACGGTGACCGGCCCCAACTTCGAGTCGGGCTTCTCCGACGCCATCCTGCAGATGTGGGCGGCCTTCCTCGCCGAATACCTGGGCGAGCTGGCAGACGGATTCGGCTGCGTGCGCCCCGAAGAGGCGGCGCTCACGCACCGCCTGTTCGCCGCCGCGATCGCCTCGCACGAGACGGGCGCGCTGGTCTCCCCCGAGGCCTGATCGCGCGATGCGGGGCCCGGACGCGCCACCGGGCCCCGCGTCGCCGGTTCGAGGCGGGCGCACTCCCTATGCTCGGAGGATGCCGTCGCTTCACGGCAGCACGAGGAGACGCATGCGCAAGACCGGTCGGCCCACGATGATCGACGTCGCCGCCGACGCCGGAGTCAGCCTGAAGACCGTCTCCCGGGTCGTGAACGGGGAGTCGGGCGTCGACCCGGCCATGATCGAGCGAGTGCGCGCCGCGGTCGCGCGGCTCGGGTACCACCGCAACTCCCTCGCCGCGAGCCTGCGCTCGGGCAACCGCGACACGATCGGCTTCGTCGCCGCCGACCTCTCGAACACCTTCTACATGGCCGTCGCCGCCGCCGTCTCGACGATCGCCACGCGAGAGCGCATGCACCTGGTCATGGCATCCAGCGAAGAGGATGCCGACCTGGAACGCACCCTCGCCCTCGATCTCTGCCAGCGCCAGATCGGCGGCCTCATCGTCGTCCCCACCGCCACCGATCACTCCTACCTGTCCCGCGAGGTCGAGCTCGGGACGCCCGTCGTCTTCCTCGACCGCCCCGGCAGCGGGGTACCGGCCGATGCCATCCTTCTCGACAACCGGGGAGGCGCTCGCGACGCCGTCGCTGAGCTCCTCGCGGCCGGACACCGTCGTATCGCCGTGCTGCTCGACTCCCCCGAGATCTTCACCATGGTCGAGCGCCTCGCCGGAGCACGTGAGGCGTTCGCCGCGGCCGGAACGTCCCTCGATCCCGCGCTGGTCGTGGACGGACTCCACACCCCCGCCGTCGCGCGCGATGCCGTGCATCGGCTGCTCGACTCCGCCGACCCGCCGACGGCGGTCTTCTGCGCCAACAACCGCGTCACGATCGGTGCCCTGGAGGCGATCCTGCCCCGCGGAACAGAGATCGCGATCGCGGGCTTCGACGACTTCGAGCTCTCGCGGCTCCTGCCTCGTCGCATCCGCATCGTCGACTACGACGTCACCGAGCTCGGCACGCGCGCGGCCGAGACGCTGCTGGCGAGGGGCGCCGACCCCGCGACCGGCTCCCACACGCACCTCGTTCCGACGCGCCTCGTCGACCGGGGCGGAGTGTCCTGACCATCGAACACTCCCGTCTCCGCGCCGGCTCCCGCGGTCCGAGCGTGGCTGCCCCGCTCCCGTCAAGGCCGCGCCCCGCGCGGCGGCCCCTGCTTACCGTCGAGGCATGACCTCCGATCGCGATCAGTTCACCTTCGACAATCCCGTCACCCGTTACGCCCGCGTCGAGCCGCCCCTGCAGCACCAGCCCGAGCCCGGCGTTCAAGCCGATATGAGTCCGGTGCCCGATCTGGGTGAGAAGACCTACCGCGGGCTCGGCCGCCTGGTCGGCCGCAAGGCGCTCATCACCGGGGGCGACTCCGGGATCGGCGGGGCCGTGGCGATCGCCTTCGCGCGCGAGGGTGCCGACGTCGCCATCGTGCACCTGCCCGACGAGCAGCGCGATGCCGACCACATCCTCGAGCAGATCCGGGATGCCGGCCGTACCGGCGTCTCGATCGCGACCGACATCACCGATCCCGGCGCGTGCCGCGAGCTCGTCGCCCGCGCCGCCGAGGCGCTCGACGGCCTCGACATCGTCGTGAACAACGCCGGCAAGCAGGTGATGGTCGAGAAGGTCGACGACCTCTCGGACGAACAGTTCGAGCAGACGTTCCGCACCAACGTGTTCGCGCCGTTCTGGATCACCAAGGCGGCCCTCGCCCATCTGCCGGAAGGTGGCACGATCATCAACACCGCGTCCCTCGAGGCGTACGTGCCGGCGCCCGACCGCCTCGATTACGCCGCGACCAAGGCCGCGATCAACAACCTCTCGAAGGGCCTGGCGCAGCAGCTCGCGTCACGCGGCATCCGGGTCAACGTCGTCGCACCGGGACCCACCTGGTCGGCGCTGCAGGTGAGTCAGGGCGTCTCCGACGACCAGATGGAGCACTTCGACGACGAGAGCACCTACCAGCGGGCGGGCCAGCCGGCCGAGATCGCGCCGGCCTTCGTCTTCCTCGCCTCCGCGGAGTCGAGCTACGTCTCGGGAGAGACCCTCAACGTCAACGGCGGCATGGTCACTCCGTAAGCCGACCACGCGCATCGCCCCGGTCCGTCGCGCACGGCCGGGGCGATCGTCGTCCCAGGGACGGGCCACAGCGCACGCTTGCGCAAAACGTCCCGTTCCGCAACCGACCCGTTCCGGGGCCTTCCGTACGCGAGCGTGAGTGCATGCCCACCGACAACGCCTCCGCGGCCAGCGGGGCGCCCCTCACCCTGTACCTCCTCCACGCGCTGGGAGCGAGCTCCGGCTCCTTCGACCGCCTCGCTGAGAAGCTCGATGACGACGTGCGGGTGCAGGGCATCGACCTCCCCGGGTTCGGCTCCGCCGCGAGCGCCCCCGACGCCACCCTCGACGAGACCGTCGAGCACGTCCTCCGCCACCTCGCCGGCCACGCGAACGGTCCGTGGATGCTCGGCGGCCACAGCATGGGCGGCAAGATCGCCGCGCTCGTGGCCGCGCGCGTCCTGCGCGGAGACGCTCCGCTGTTCGGACTCCGCGGCATGGTGCTCATGGCTCCCTCGCCGCCGCGTCCCGAACCCATGGACGAGGAGCGCCGTGAGCGGATGCTCTCGTGGGTCGACGGCGGGGCGATCTCGGAGCAGGATGCCGAGACCTTCATCGATCAGAACACCGCGGAGCCCCTCGATGCCGGGGCGCATTCCCTCGCCCTCGCGGACCTTCGTCGCACGTCGCCTACCGCGTGGCGCGCCTGGCTCGAGACGGGAAGTCGCGTCGACGCCACCGCCGAGGTGCAGACCCTCGATATCCCCGTGCTCGTGCTCGCCGGGACCGACGACGCGGACCTCGGGGCCGCCGCCCAGCCGGAGCTGCTCACCTCGGTCTACCCCCGCGCGCGTTTCACGACCTTCCCCGACACCGGGCACATGATCCCCCTCGAACGTCCCGCCGAGGCCGCTGCGGCGATCTCCCGCTTCATCGCCGACGAGGTGCGGGTCGGTCCGGTGGTGCCGGACGACTGGGCCCGGCTGATCGCCGGCGATCGTGTCGATGCCCGGGTGCGCGGCATCCTGGCTCGACGATCCCTGCCCGACGACCGCGGCTACGCCCCCGCGGTGCTGGACCTGGCGCAGCTGACGCTGCTCCGCGAGATCGCCGACCTCGTGGTCCCCCAGGACGGACCGGCGATCGACATCGCCGGACGCGTCGACGCTCAGCTCGCGCGCGGCGAGGGTGACGGTTGGCGTCACGCCGACCTGCCCATCGACGCCGAGGCGTATCGCACCGGTCTCGATCAGATGGCCGCCACGTGGCCCACCGACCCGGTGGAGCGTGCCGAGACCTTCCGCGCCGCCGTCGAGGGAGAGGCGGATGCCGAGGGCCCCTTCGACGCCGCCCAGCTGAAGGCGTGGCTCGAGGACGTGCGCAACGACCTCGTCCGTCAGTGGCTCGCCCACCCCGCGAGCATGGCGCGCGTCGGCTACGACGGGTTCGCCACCGGCGGCCGCCCCATCCGCGGATTCGTCGAGTTGCGCCTGGGGCGCCGCGAAGACTGGGAGCCGGCGAACGTCGGCGGCACGATCGCGACGGGAGACGCGGCATGAACCTCGAAGCGATGCGCACCTTCACCGACGACGAGATCGTCGACGTGGTGGTGATCGGAACCGGCGCCGGCGGCGCACCCCTGACCGCCGAACTCGCGCGGAAGGGTCTCACGGTGGTCGCTCTCGAGGCCGGGCGGCACTTCTCGCTCGACGACCTCACGCCCGATGAGACCGAGGCCGTCGAAATCAACTGGATGTCGGAGCGCCTCAGCGGCGGTGACGACCCGACCGCGTTCGGCCCGAACAACAGCGGGCGCGGCGTCGGCGGCTCGATGCTGCACTGGGGGGCGTTCACCCCGCGCCCCGATCGACGCGACCTCGCGCTGAAGACCGAATCGGGCGTCGGCCGCGACTGGCCGATCGATCCTGACGAGTTGCTGTCGTACGTCGAGCGCGTCGAGGGCGACATCGGCGTCTCGGGTCCGTCCCCCTATCCGTGGGATCCCAGCCGTACCTACGCCTACGCGCCGGCGAAGCGCAATGCTCCCGCGAACCTCGTGGCCAAGGGCTGCGACGCACTCGGCGTGCGCTGGGCCGACGCACCGGCCGCCGTTCTCACCCGCGCCCGCCTGCAGGACCACCACGGCGAGCGCGGGGCGTGCGTCAACTGCGGCGAGTGCCATCAGGGATGCCGGGTGGATGCCAAGGCGTCCACCGCCAACACGTACCTGCCCGCGGCCGTGGCAGCCGGTGCCGAGATCCGCAGCGAGGCGATGGTGCACGGCATCGAGCTCGACGCCCGCGGCCACGTCGAGGCCGTCGTCTACCGCACGGACGGCGTCGACCGTCGTCAGCGCTGCCGCGCCCTCGTGCTCGCCGGCGGCGGTGTCGAAACGCCGCGCCTGCTGCTGCACACGGGCTTGGCCAACGACAACGGCCAGGTGGGCCGCAACTTCCTCGCGCACGGCGCGACGCAGGTGTGGGGCCGGTTCGACGAGCCGGTGCGCGGGCACCGCGGGTACCCCTCGTCGCTCATCAGCGAAGACATGATGCGCCCGGCCGACGCCGACTTCGCCGGCGGATACCTCGTGCAGAGCCTCGGGGTCATGCCGTTGACGTTCTCGACCACCCTCGTGCGCGGCGGCGGCCTGTGGGGCCCCGAGCTCCTGCAGCGACTCGATCAGGCGCGGTTCATGGCCGGCATCGGCATCAACGCCGACTGCCTCCCGTCCGACGACAACCGCCTCGAGCTGGTCGACGAGCTCGACGAGTTCGGCATCCCGCGCGCTCGGGTGACGTTCACCGCCGGCGACAACGAGAAGGCGATCGACAAGCACGCGACCGCGTTCATGCTGCGCGTCATGGAAGCCGCCGGGGCACGCGAGACCATGGTCCTCGCCCGCACCGCGCACACGATCGGCACGTGCCGCATGTCGACCGATCCCTCCGACGGCGTGGTCGATGCCGACGGCCGTTCGCACGAGATCCCGAACCTCTGGATCTGCGACAACTCGGTCTTCCCCTCGGCGATCGCCGCCAACCCCGCGCTGACGATCATGGCCCTCTCGCTACGCACCGCGGACCGCTTCCTCGCCTCCACCGCCGCCTGACCCTCGTCGTCCGTCCCGCCGCGCGCAGGTGCGGCGGGACGGTGACGTGCGTCCAGGTCCCCCGGTCCGCGCTCCAGACGACTCAGGAGCGGCACCCGTGTCCGCATGCTGAGCGGCCCGGTCCGCTCCGCGCGTCGAACACGGGAGAATGGATGCCATGAAGCTCGAGCACCTCGTCCGGTTCGCCGCCCTCGCTGAGGAGCTGCACTTCCCGCGCGCGGCCGAGAAGCTGCGCATCCCCCTCGCCTCGCTGTACACGACCGTCGACAAGCTCGAGGATCAGGTGGGGCAGCCGCTCATCTCGCGCACCCCGCCGACGCAGCTCACCCCGGCCGGCCGCCTGCTGCTCGAAGAAGCCCACCTCCGCATCGCGGATGCGCCTCCCGCCGCGCCGCGGCAGAAGGCCCCCGGCGGCGGCAAGGCGAAAGCCAACAAGGGCAAGGGCCGCGCCCCGATCGTGAAGGGCGAGCCGAAGCCCTACAAGAAGCGCCAGGGCCGCTGACCCCACCGTTCCCCGCCGCCCCCACACGCGATAAACGCTGATAGTGGCGAGACTCTCTGCGACACAGCGTGTCTCGACAGAATCCGCGTTTATCGAGCGACGGGTGCGCCCCGCGCCGCTCGCCTAGAGCTCGGTCACGACCCCGGCTTCCACGCGCCAGCGGCGGTCCGTCTGCACCGCGGCGAGCATCCGCCGGTCGTGCGTGACGAGCAGCAGCGTGCCGGTGTACGACTCGAGCGCTTGCTCGAGCTGCTCGATCGCCGGCAGGTCGAGGTGGTTCGTCGGCTCGTCGAGCACGAGGACGTTGACGCCCCGCGCCTGCAGCAGGGCGAGTCCCGCGCGCGTGCGCTCGCCCGGCGAGAGCTCATCGACCGGGCGGGTGACGTGATCGGCCTTGAGTCCGAACTTCGCCAGCAGCGTCCGCACCTCACCGGCGTTCATCTCCGGCACGAAGCCCTCGAACGTCTCGGCCAGCGGGCGCTCGCCGACCAGCAGGGACCGCGCCTGGTCGATCTCGCCGATCGCGACGCTCGAGCCCCGCGATGCCGATCCCTCGTCAGGGCTCTGACGGCCGAGGATGCCGCGCAGCAGGGTCGACTTGCCGGCGCCGTTCGGCCCGGTGATGCCGACGCGCTCGCCCGCGTTGACCTGCAGCGACACCGGCCCGAGGGTGAAGTCGCCCTGGCGGAAGACCGCCCCCGACAGCGTCGACACGACCGAGCTCGAGCGCGGCGCCGATCCGATCGTGAATTCGAGTTGCCACTCCTTGCGCGGCTCCTCGACCTCGTCGAGGCGGGCGATGCGGCTCTCCATCTGACGCACCTTCTGCGCCTGCTTCTCGCTCGATTCCGTCGCGGCCTTGCGGCGGATCTTGTCGTTGTCGGGCGACTTCTTCATGGCGTTGCGCACGCCCTGGCTCGACCACTCGCGCTGCGTCCGAGCACGCGAGACCAGGTCGGCCTTCGTGTCGGCGTATTCCTCGTACTTCTCACGCGCCTGGCGGCGCAGGGTCGCGCGCTCCTCGAGGTAGGCGTCGTACCCACCGCCGTAGACACGGTGGGAGTTCTGCGCGAGGTCGAGCTCGAGCACGCGGGTCACCGAGCGGGCGAGGAACTCCCGGTCGTGGCTGACCAGCACGACACCGCCGCGGAGCCCTTTCACGAAGGTCTCGAGTCGCTCGAGCCCGTCGAGGTCGAGGTCGTTGGTCGGCTCGTCGAGAAGCGCGATGTCGAAGCGCGACAGCAGCAGGGCCGCCAACCCCACGCGCGCCGCCTGGCCTCCGGAGAGACCCGTCATCTCGGCATCCGGTCCCACCTCCAGACCCAGGTCGGCGAGCACGATCGGCATCCGCTCGTCGAGGTCGGCGGCGCCGCTGGCGAGCCACCGCTCGAGGGCCGTGGCGTAGGCGTCGTCCGCCCCCATGACCGACGCATCGCCGAGCGCCGCCGCCGTGGCATCCATCTCCCGCGTCGCCTCCGCGCACCCGGTGCGGCGGGCGATGTACTGCGCGACGGTCTCTCCCGCGACGCGCTCGTGCTCCTGCGGGAGCCAGCCGACGAAGGCGTCGCTGGGCGCGAGGCTGATCGATCCACCCTGCGGCTCGTCGACGCCGGCGAGCAGACGCAGCAGCGTGGACTTGCCCGCTCCGTTCGCCCCGACCACGCCGATCACGTCTCCCGGCGCGACGGTGAGGTCGACGCCGTCGAAGAGCGTGCGGTGTCCGTGGCCCCCGGCGAGGCCCTGCGCGACGAGGGTGGCGGTCATCCCTCTAGTGTCTCAGGGCCGCCGCGCTGTTCACGCCTCCGCCTTCGACGCCTCGAAGACCCCGGATGCCACTCCCTCAGGCGCCCGCCCATGCAGGTCCCCGAGCCCGTCGACGAGACCGGACGCCGGCCCGCGCCGCCCGGGTCCCTGAGCCCGCCGAAGGCACCGGATGCCGTCGCGTCACCGCGCCCGCGGGTGCGAGGTCGCGTACACGTCGCGCAGCGCGTCGACCGACACGTGGGTGTAGATCTGCGTCGTCGACACCGAGGCGTGTCCGAGCAGTTCCTGGACGACGCGCACGTCCGCTCCGCCCTGCAGCAGGTGGGTCGCGAACGAGTGCCGCAGCGTGTGCGGTGAGACGTGGGCGGTGAGCCCCGCCTTGACGGCGGCGGCCTGGATGATCAACCAGGCGCTCTGGCGCGACAGCGGCGCCCCGCGCACGCCGAGGAAGAGCCGCGGTGTCGCCCGCCCCTTCGCGGCGAGCGCGGGTCGCACGCGCGTGAGGTAGGCCTCGACGGCCGCGCGGGCGTAGGAACCGACGGGCACGATCCGCTCCTTGTCGCCTTTGCCGCGCACGCGCAGCAGGTCGCCGTGGGCGGTGTCGTCGACGTCGAGCTGCACGATCTCCGACACGCGGGCACCCGTGGCGTACAGCAGCTCGAGCAGAGCGCGGTCGCGCACGGCCGCCGGCTCCGCGGCGGAGGCGTCGGCCGAACCGGGCGCGGGACCCGCGGCATCCAGCAGCTGATCGACCTGAGCGATCGTGAGGGCCTTCGGCAGGCGGCGCGGAGCCTTGGGCGGGCGCAGTCGGCCGCTGGGGTCGGCATCCACGCGTCCCTCCCGCACGAGGAAGCGGTGCAGCCCCCGCACCGACGACTGCAGCCGCGCCAGCGACGACGAGGCGGGCGGTGGCTCGGCCGAGGCCCGCTCGGCCGCGAAGTCCGCGATCAGAGCGGGTGTCACCGCTTCGACCTCGCCGATGCCACGCTCGCCCAACCAGTCCGTGTAGACGGACAGGTCGCGGCGATACGCGGCCACGGTGTGGTCCGAGAGGCCGCGCTCGAGCGCAACGTGCCGGAGGTAGGTCTCGACCGCGCGCTCGAGCTCCACGTCAGTGCGCGGAGGCCTCGCGGCGCAGCACCTCGGCCGCCGCCAGGGCGCCGGTGGCCAGGATGCCGTTGCGCAGGCGTCCCGCGAGCACGCCGTCGATGACCTCGGCCAGCGGCACGCGCTCGAGGCGCATGTCGGACTCCTCGTGCTCGCGCTCGAAATCGGTCTCGACCGTGCGTAGACCACGCGCGAGGAAGAGGTGCACGACCTCGTCGTTGCCGCCGGGGGTCGTGTGCATCGACACCAGGTGCTGCCAGCGGTCGGCGGCGAGATCGGCCTCTTCGGTCAGCTCGCGCTTGGCGGTCTCGATCGGCGGCTCGCCCGCGACGTCGAGCAGCCCGGCGGGGATCTCCCAGTCGCGCTCCTTGATGGGGTGGCGGTACTGCTGGATGAGCACGACGCGCTCGTCGTCGTCGATCGCGACGACCGCCGCGGCTCCCGGGTGCTCGACGTACTGGCGGGTCATCTCGCCGTCGCCGTAGCGCACGGTGTCGGAGCGCACGTCCCAGACCGCGCCCTCGTAGACCAGGTCGGTCGAGACGATCTCGAGGTCGACCTTCTCGTCGCGCAGCTCTTCCACGTCAGTCCTCCTCGACGTCGAAGAGCTCGCTCGAGCGGTGACGCTCGAGGGCCGCGCCGACGAGACCGCGGAACAGCGGGTGCGGCTCGGTCGGGCGCGAGCGCAGCTCGGGGTGCGCCTGCGTGGCGATGTAGTACGGGTGCACGTCGCGCGGCAGCTCGACGAACTCGACGAGGTCGAGGTCGGGGTTCAGCCCCGAGAACACCAGGCCCGCGTCGCTCAGCTGCTGACGGTAGGCGTTGTTGACCTCGTAGCGGTGACGGTGGCGCTCGGAGATGCTGTTCGAGCCGTACAGGTCGGCCGCGAGCGAGCCCTCCGCGAGCGCGGCGGGGTACAGGCCCAGGCGCATCGTGCCGCCGAGGTCGCCGCTCTCGAGGATGTCGACCTGCTCGGCCATCGTCGCCACCACCGGGTGCGCGGTGTCGGGGTCGAACTCGCTCGACGACGCGCCCTCGAGGCCGGCGACGGTGCGCGCGTACTCGATGACCATGCACTGCAGGCCGAGGCAGATGCCGAGCGTGGGGATGCCCTGCTCGCGTGCGAACCGCAGCGCACCGAGCTTGCCCTCGATGCCGCGGATGCCGAAACCACCGGGGACGATGATGCCATCGACCGCGCCGAGGGCCTTCGCCGCGCCTTCGGGCGTCTCGCACAGGTCGGAGGGGATCCACGTGATCTTGACGTGCGTCTCTTGGCCGAAGCCGCCGGCCTTGATGGCCTCGGTGACCGAGAGGTACGCGTCGGGCAGGTCGATGTACTTGCCGACGAGTCCGATCGTGACCTCGTGCTTGGGGTTGTGCACGGCCTGGAGCACGCGCTGCCACCGCGACCAGTCGACGTCGCTCGCCTTGTCGAGGTCGAGGGCGTCGACGATGTAGCCGTCGAGACCCTGGTCGTTCAGCATCGAGGGGATGTCGTAGATGCTCGGCACGTCGATCGCGTTGACGACCGCGTCTTCGTCGACATCGCACATCAGCGCGATCTTGCGCTTGTTCGACTCGGTGACGGGGCGGTCGCTGCGCAGAACGAGGGCGTCGGGCTGGATGCCGATCGAGCGCAGCGTGGCAACGGAGTGCTGCGTGGGCTTGGTCTTCTGCTCGCCCGAAGCGCCCATGAAGGGCACGAGCGAGACGTGCACGAAGAAGACGTTCTTGCGGCCGAGCTCGTGGCGGATCTGACGCGCCGACTCGATGAAGGGCTGCGACTCGATGTCGCCGACGGTTCCGCCGATCTCGGTGATGATGACGTCGGGCTGCGGCTGCTCGCTGGCCTGCAGGCGCATGCGGCGCTTGATCTCGTCGGTGATGTGCGGGATGACCTGCACCGTGTCGCCGAGGTATTCGCCGCGGCGCTCGCGCGCGATGACCTGCGAGTAGATCTGGCCCGTGGTGACGTTGGCCGCCTGGCTGAGCTCGATGTCGAGGAATCGCTCGTAGTGGCCGATGTCGAGATCGGTCTCGGCTCCGTCGTCGGTCACGAAGACCTCGCCGTGCTGGAACGGGTTCATCGTCCCGGGGTCGACGTTCAGGTACGGGTCGAGCTTCTGCATGACGACGCGAAGTCCGCGAGCCGTGAGGAGGTTGCCGAGGCTAGCCGCCGTCAGGCCCTTCCCCAGTGAGGAGACCACGCCTCCGGTGACGAAGATGTGCTTCGTCGTGAAAGTCGTGCCGTCTGAATGTCCCGCGTCCGAAGTCTGCATCACGGGCTTCGATCCTATCAGTCGCGTGTGGGGGTTCGCCTCCGAGTCTGGCACCCCCCTCCGACATCCGCGTCACGTTCGCGTGACGATGGCGAGTCTTCGGGTGCGGACGAAGGCGACCACCGCGACGACCACCGAGAGCACCACGGGGATCAGCACGACGGGAAGGATCGCGTCCTCGATCGCCGCGTCGCCGGCCGCCCAGCCGACGAGCACGACCTGAGCGATGACCAGGCTCGGCGGCAACCACCGCGCGAGGTCGCGCCGCACACCGACCCGGTCGCGCGCGCTCATGCCCACCAGGCCCAGGACGACGGCCCCCGCTCCGAGGATCGGCCCGATGACCCAGGGAAGCGCCGCCCACAGGGTGTGCCCGATGCTCGGAGGCGTCGCCGATGAGAACGTCCCCGAGGCGAATCGCAGGTCGAGCCCCGCGTACTTCGACGAGGACGGCCACCGGCTGTCCGGCGAATACTCGTCGCTCGCCCTGGCGTCGAACGCGATGACGGTCTCGGACCCGCTCTGCACGGCGTCGTCGCCCAGTGGCTCGGGCGCCGCGTCCGGGCGGGAGGGGGTGGCATCCATCCATCCGGACCCCTCTTCGAGGTCTTCTCCCCGTCCGTCCGCGAGGGTCAACGCGATCCGCACGTGCTCCGTCTCCGCGTCGACGGTCCGCCACGACCACGACCACCCCGGCATGAGGGCGGTCCAGGCCATCCGCTCCCCCGATGCGTCCCGGGCGATCGGGTGCGCCATCTCGTACCGGATCTCGACGACGTGTGCCCCGGTCCAGTCATCGGTCAGGCGCGTCTGGACGACGGCGTGATCGAGACGCCGGGTCTGCAGGAACGGAGCCGTCTTGCCGTCGACGGTGATCGACTCGACGGTCAGCCCCTGATCGTGCCCGTCGACGACGTCCCGCCACACGCGCGTGACCTGGGGGATCACCCGGCGATTCGCCTCGACCTCGGTCTTCAAGGTCTCGACGACCTCCACCCGGCCCGCTCCGTCGCCATCGCGACGGAGGGTGGCGGCGATGTCGGCGTCCGTCACGGCGAGACCGCTGCTGCCCGCGATCCCGTCGAGAACCGCGGCCTGGTCGGGAGCGGCGGTGGTGGATGCCGTCGTGAGGAACGCAAGGGCGATGGCGCCGGCGACGAGACCCAGCGCGCACGCACGGACGGCGAGTCGTCCGCCCCCCAGGAACGTCGGATCGGCACCCACCCGTCGATCGATCCCTTCGCGCTCGGTCAGGCCTCGGAGCAGACGACCTGCCGCGCGCGGGTGCGAGAAGATCACGACGTAGGGCAGATCCGCCGATCGCAGCGGCGTGCGCTCGGCGGCGCTCGTCAGCTCGAGATACTGCCGCTGACCGAGCAGGTGCTCACGCGCGAGGGCTCCCTCGCGCGTCAGTGGGCGTGCGCTCAGCGCCACCGCGAGGATCACGCCGGCGAGGGCGACGGAGGCCGCCGCGGCAGCCACGGGCCACCACTCGATCGTCAGCGCGCGCTGATGCGAGAGTTGTCGCGTCAGGCCGAGCTGGAGGACGGCGAGCGCGAACGCTCCGCCGAGGAAGGCGTCCCGGACGAACCCGCGCGGCACCGTGCGGAGACCACGTTCGAACTGCGCCCTCCACGCGGGCGAGAATCGGAACGACCGCAGAGCCGGGAGCAGATCCCCCCACCGCCCCGCTCGATGGGCGGCGCGCGCGAGACGACGGGTCAGCCGGGGGTCCTTCGGATCTCGACGCCACGCGTCGAGGGCCTCGGCGAGTACCGCCGTGCGGCGCGCTCCCCACAGGCGTGCGTCCAGCGCCACCGAGCTGCCGCGGCGCGGCTGCGACTCCGGCACGAACCACGCGCGCCCCCGCGCGTCGGCCCAGGCCACCGCCCGCGCGGCGAAGGCGAAGAGCACGCCGGCCGCCAAGAGCAACAGCGGCACGAAGGGCCCGTACGCCTGGATGAAGAACAACGGAGACGGCCCCGGCATCGCGAACGTACCCGGATCGAACCGGAACGCGAACCAGAACGATCCGTGGGGAGGGATGTTCTGGTCGTTCGTGATCTCATACACGAGCGGATCGGATGCCGCGTCCTCGGGCTCCATCGTGGTGGAACCGCCCACGAGAAGCCACGACAGTCCCGCCGAGGGCTGGCGCGCGAAAGCCCCCTCGAGGTCGCGGGGCACGACGACGCGCAACGAACTCGACGAGACCCCGTGCGGCCACTCGGGCCCGAAGACGTCCCACTGCAGCACCTGGGGCACCTGGTCCGACGAGGTGTCGCGGTCGTCGTAAGCGAGGTCGCGCAGGTCGTAGCGCACTTCGACGAGATGCGACCCGGTGAGTCTGTCCACTCCCCCGATGACGTAGGTCGTGCGGGTCGGCGTCGTCTCCACCCGTGCGTCGACGGGGCGATCGTCGAGCCGCGCCTCGCGCAGCGCGGGAGCGAGATCGTGTCCCTCGTACTGCGACGCGAGGACGCGTTCGATCGAGTTCTCGTCGACGTCGTCCGGAAAGACCGCGGTGAACCTCTCCGTCACCGCGACGACGAGTCGCCCGTCGTCGTGACGCTGCAGGTCGTACTCCGCCGAGAAGTCCTTCGCGATCCAGGTGCTCGTGGCCTCCTTCGCCGACGAGGTGATGTCGTCGAAGGTGAGGGGCGCGTTGATCACCGGGCCGACGAGGAGCACCACGCCGACGGCGGCGACCGCCGCCCAGAACACGCGGATGCCGGCACGCAGACGTGTCCCCCCGTGCGACCGCAGCCACGCCTCGAGACGCAGCAGCAGCCGGGAGAGGAACGCCCACAGCGGCGTGTGCCGCGGGGGGTCGATCAGCGTCGCTTCCGGCGGCGCTGAGAGCTCGTCGTCGGAGTCGTCGGTCATCGGGATCGGCCGGTCTCCAGCAGTTCACGGGCGTGCGTCAACGCCGCTTCCGAGTCGGTGAGTCCCGACAGCAAGCGGGCCATCTCGGCTTCGCGCTCGGCCCCGTCGAGACGGCGGACACTGGATGCCGTGACCGCACCGTCGTTGCCCTTGACGACCGTCAGGTGGTTTCCCGCGAAGGCCGCCACCTGCGCGAGGTGCGTGACGGCGATCACCTGGGACGATTCCGCGAGACGAGCGAGCCGACGACCGACCTCGATCGCCGCGGCTCCCCCGATTCCGGCGTCGACCTCGTCGAACACGAAGGTGGGCACCGGGTCGACGCCGGCGATGACGACCTCGATGGCGAGCATGACGCGACTCAGCTCGCCCCCGGACGCCCCGCGCGACACGGGGCGGGGATCGGCGCCCGGGTGCGGGGCGAGCAGGATCGAGACCTCATCGCGTCCGTGACCGGCGGGCGAGGCGGGGGCCACGTCGACGCTCAACCGGGCGTCGGGAAGGGCGAGCGCATGGAGCTCCTCGGTGACCGCGGCGCCCAGTCTCTCGGCGGCCTCGCGTCGCGCAGCGGTGAGCGCTTCCGCGGCCGCATCCAGCTCGGAGGCCGCGGCGTCGCGCTGCGCCTCGAGTCGCTCGAGGCGGTCGCCGTCGTCATCCAATTCGACGAGACGAGCCGAGCCCGTCTCGAGCAACGAGATCGCCGCCTCGACCGTTCCGTGCGTGCGGGCGAGTCCGGCGAGCACTCCGCGGCGTTCATCGACCGCGGCCAGCTCGTGCGGGCCGGATTCGTCGAGGTCTGCGAGGTAGCCCGACAGCGCGACGGAGGCGTCGGTCGCGCGATACCCGAGGTCGGCGATCACCTCGCCGATGGCGGCGAGTGCCTCGTCGCTGCCCGAGATCCGCTCGAGGGCCCGGCGGGCTTCGGCCAGCAGCGTCACGACATCGGGTGAGCCGTCTTCGTTCGACAGGGCGGCGTGGGCCGTCACGGCGGCGACTCGCAGATCCTCGGCGTTGGCGAGACGCTCGGCGCGGCGCGCCAGCTCCTCTTCCTCGCCGACGATCGGCGCTGCGGCCTCGATCTCGGCGATCGCGGCGCGCAGCTGCTCGGCCTCGCGGGCGCGGTCGTCACGATCAGCGGTCAGGGTGGTCAGTTCGGCATCCAGAGCACGCCAGGCGTCCCACGCCGCGCGATAGGCGGTGCGGGCAGCGACGACCGGCTCCCCGCCGAAGCGATCGAGGGCATCGCGCTGCGCTCCCGACGACTTGAGGCGGAGTTGGTCGGACTGTCCGTGCACGACGACGAGGTCGTCGGCGAGATCAGCCAGGACACCCGCCGGAGCGGTGCGTCCGCCCACGGTGGCGCGCCCGCGTCCTTCGCTCGAGACGGTGCGTCCGAGATAGAGCTCGGCCGAACCGTCCCCGACGGGCTCGACATCGCCTCCGGCCTCCCGCACTCGCGCGGAGACGACCCCCTCTTCGGGGACGAGCCACACGCCCTCGACGGCAGCCTGGGTCGCGCCCTTGCGCACCGCGCCGGAGTCGGCGCGCTGACCGAGCAGCAGCCCGAGCCCGGTCACGACCATGGTCTTGCCCGCCCCGGTCTCGCCGGTGATGGCCGTGAAACCGCGCCCGATCGGCAGGGTAGCGTCCGCGATCACGCCGAGGTCGCGCAGCCGCATCTCTTCGATCACGCCGCACCTCCCGGCATCCCGCGCCATCCCGTGACCGGGAGGCGGAACTTCCGAACGAGCCGGTCGGTGAACGCGGCAGGGTGCAGGCGGGCGAGGCGGACGGGCCGCGACGAACGACGCACCATCACGCGAGCGCCCGGGGGCAGCTCGTGCGAGCGTCGGCCGTCGCACCACAGGATGCCGCTGCCGCTCGTGCGCTCGAGTACCTCGACGGCGACCATCGCCTCGGGACTCACCACCAGCGGACGTGCGAAAAGGGCGTGCGCCGAGAGGGGGACGACGGCGATGGCCTCGACCGTCGGCCAGATCACCGGCCCTCCGGCGGAGAAGTTGTAGGCCGTCGAACCGGTCGGAGACGCCACGACGATCCCGTCGCAGCCGAACGATGAAAGCGGACGGCCGTCGACCTCCATCACCACTTCGAGCATCCGCTCGCGGCTCGCCTTCTCGACGGTGGCCTCGTTCAGTGCCCAGGTCTCGAAGATGACCTCATCGTCGGCGTTCAACACGCGCACCGCGAGGGCGAGTCGCTCCTCGACGACGTAGTCGCGGTCGATGACCCGACGCACGGCGTCGTCCATGTCGTCGCGTTCGATCTCGGCGAGGAATCCGACGTGGCCCATGTTGATCCCGAGGATCGGGACGGTCCCACCCCGCACGACTTCGGCCGCGCGCAGGATGGTGCCGTCGCCGCCGAGCACGATGGCGAGCTCGATGTCGTCGATGCCGACGTCGACCCCGAGGGTCTGGACGCCCTCGAGCGACAGACGCTCCGCGAGCTCGGGCCGGTCCTCCGCGGACACCACCGGGGTGGCACCGGCCGACCGCACGGCGGTCAGGATGCGCTCGGCGGCGTGGACGGTGTCATCTCGGCGCGCGTGCACGACGAGGAGGATTCGGCGATCGCTGGGGGTCATCGGCTTCCGGTCAGTCGGGTCACGGTGCTCTCCCATTCTGAGGGGTCGCTGCCCCGAGTGGCCGAGAACCACGCGACGTACTCCTGGTTCCCGTGCGTTCCGACGATGGGCGACGCGATGAGCCCGGAGGTCCTGAGACCCGCGTCCCACGCTGCCCAGAGCACGCCGTGCACGGCGTCGGATCGCAGGGCGGGGTCGGTGACCAGCCCGCCCTTCACCGCTGTGCGGCCGACCTCGAACTGCGGCTTGATGAGGAGGATGACATCCGCCTCGGGGGCCGCCGTGGCCACGACGGCGGGCAACACGTGCTCCAGCGAGATGAACGACAGGTCTCCGGTCACCACGGTGGGACGCTCGGCGATACCCGTGGCGCCCGCGAGGGAGTCGGCGGTCATGAACCGCACGTTATACCCCTCGACCGACACCACGTCGGGGTCCGCCCCCACGACGGTGGATAACTGACCGTGCCCCACGTCGACGGCCATGACCGGGCGCGCGCCGCGCTCGCGAAGGACCTGTGTGAAGCCGCCGGTGGACGCTCCGAGATCGAGGGCGACCCGATCGCTCACGTCGACCCCGAAGGCATCGAGCGCGGCCAGCAGCTTGTGCGCGCCGCGGCTGACGTAGTGGTCGGCCCCCGCGACGTCGAGCACGCTGTCCGTCTCCACGGGCGTCGATGCTTTGACGACGGGGCGGCCGTCGACCGTCACGAGCCCGCCGGAGATCAGTTGAGCCGCGTGCGAGCGGGAACGCGCCAGCCCGCGGGCGGCGAGCTCGGCATCGAGGCGCGGGCTCACGACGCTGCGGTCGGATCGATCGGCGCCGACTCGAGTCGTCGAGCCAACTCCTCGTGCACGGCGGCGTAAGCGTCCGCGCGGGTGTCGAGGGGCTGCTCCTCGATGAGACGCAGCCGATCGATGAGCCCGGCGTCCGGGGCGGAGCTGTCGGACATGGATGCCATGCTACCGACGTCAGCGCACGCGGAACGGGTCCGCGTAGAGCTGCTCCGGAACCCGGAAGCCGAAGATGGCACGACCACTGTTCCAGATGGCCGCCGAGCCGGCACGCAGAAGGTCGATCTGCCGCCCTCCGTCGTTGACGATCCGGAGATCGACGCCGTCGATCTCGACGATCGCATCACCCACACGGGTGCGGTCGCCCTTGACGACCGTCGTGGGGTACGGCTCGAAGAGCTGACGGAGGTCTTCGACGATGTAGTCGGGGCGCTGCGAGGGCGGTGCCGCGAGCACTTGCTTCGGTCGGTCGATGCCGGTGAGCACCAGCAGGGAGCGCATCTCGGCCGTGCGCGCACCCTGGATGTCGGTGTCGAGGCGATCACCGATGAACAGCGGCGACTGCGCGCCGGTGCGGGCGACGGCGACATCGAAGATGGGCCGTTCGGGCTTGCCTGCGATGGTGGCCAACCGCCCGACGGCCGTGTGCACGGCCGACACGAGCGTGCCGTTACCCGGAGCGATGCCGCGGGCCTGCGGGATCGTCCAGTCGGAGTTGGTGGCGACCCAGGGGATCCCCCCCTCCTCCACAGGCGTCGCGAGTGCGTACGCGGCCTCGGCGAGGTGGACCCACCCGACCTCGGGAGCGAAGCCCTGGACGACGGCCGCCGGGTTGTCATCGGCGCTGCGCGTGACGACGAAGCCGGCCTTCTCGACCTCGACGACGAGACCCTCGCCGCCGATGACCAGCAGGGTGGAACCCGCGGGCACCAGGTCGCGCATCAGACGCATCGCCGCTTGCGGACTGGTGGTGACGTCGTCCGCCGCCACACGCAGCCCGAGGGAGGTGAGGTGCTCGGCGACCGACGCGTCGGTCCGCGACGCGTTGTTCGTGATGTACCCGAGACGACGCCCCTCCTGCTGGGCGCGGTTCAGGCTGTCGACCGCGTGCGGCAGAGCACCGGGGCCGGCATAGACCACCCCGTCGAGGTCCGCCAGGACGACGTCGACGCCGGCGAGCGGTGTCGGCGGCGGAGTGCTCCGGCCGAAAATCATCGCCCGTCTTCCTCGACGTCCGCTTCGACAACCGTCTCGGCGGGCTCGATGCCGTCGGCACGATCGTCCACGTCACCCTCGGTCACGTCTTCGTCGTGCGGTTCGCTCGCAGCGTCGTCAGCCGACTCGACCGCCACGTCGTTTCCTTCGAGGGGGATGACTCCGGATGCCACGTCCACACCACCCTCGTCATCGATGAGTTCGATCTCTTCGACGACGATGACCTCGCGATCGGCGACGCCTGCGGCGGCGTCCAGGGCGTCGGCCGCGATCTCGGCTCGACGCTCCCACTCGGCGGCTTCATCGGACCGTCCGAGTTCTTCGAGAACCGCTGCGCGCGCGGAGAAGAGGGCCGGGCTCCATTCGAACGCGCGGTCCGGGTCGGCCTCGGGGATCTCGAGCTCCTGCAGAGCACGGTCCGTCTGCCCCAGGTCGAGGCGCGCTCCCGACATGGCGATCGCCAGCTGTACACGTACCGGAACGGACAGGCTCGAGCGGTCGACCGCGCGCCCCTCCTCGAGGGCGCGATCGGGACGTCCGACCCCGCGCTCACTGTCGACGATGAGCGGAAGCTGCTCGTCGGACCCGGTGATCCGGCGGTGCGTCCGGAGTTCGCGGAGGGCCAGGGCGAAGTCGCCGACGGCGTATGCCGTGATGGCGACGGTCTCGCGGACGACCCCGACCCGGCCGGCGCTCCGGGACGCCGCCAGCGCGTGTTCGTGCGCCAGCTGGGGGTCTTCGTCGATCATGCGAGCAGCCATCGCAAGGTGACGGGCGACGTTGTCGGCGTTGTCCTTGCTGAGCGTCTTCAACTCGTTGCGGGCTGCGCCAGGAAGGTCGAAGGCAGTGACGTCCTCGGGGATCTCCGGGCCACGCTCGCGACGATCCTGCGGCGGGCGCGTGGCACGGGAGTCCTCGCGATCGAATCGACGCGGCGCTCCCGCGCCCGGCCGGCGGTCGCCACTCGGACGTCGGTCACCGCCCCCGAAGCCGCGGGAATCACCGTCTCGGCGCACGGGGCGGTCCCCGTCCCGACGGAACGGACGGTCACCGTCACGGCGAACCGGACGATCGCCGTCGCGACGAACGGGACGGTCACCATCACGACGAACCGGACGGTCCCCGTCACGACGGAACGGACGCTCCCCCTCGCGCTGAACGGGACGATCACTGTCACGGCGGAACGGACGATCCCCCTCTCGACGAACAGGACGATCCCCGTCGCGACGGAACGGACGATCACCATCACGCTGAACAGGACGATCAGCATCCCGGCGGAAGGGACGGTCACCGTCACGACGAACAGGACGGTCACCATCACGACGAACAGGACGATCCCCCTCACGACGGAACGGACGATCACCATCGCGCTGGGCGGGGCGTTCGCCGTCACGACGGAACGGACGGTCGCCGTCCTGACGGAACGGACGATCACCATCACGACGAACCGGGCGCTCACCATCACGACGAACGGGACGGTCACCATCACGACGAACGGGACGGTCACCATCACGACGAACAGGACGGTCACCATCACGACGGAACGGACGGTCACCGTCCTGACGGAAGGGACGGTCACCATCACGACGAACAGGACGGTCACCATCACGACGAACGGGACGGTCACCATCACGACGGAACGGACGGTCACCGTCGCGGCGCTGCCCCCCGGCCTGCCCGTCGCGGCGGTAAGGACGATCGCTGCGAGGCGATGAATCATTGCCTCGAGAAGACTGTCCGCGCCCGGATGCGCGGTCGCCCGAGCGCCCTTCGTTGCTCTTGCGATCGTTCGCGTCATCCGACGACATGACTGTCCTTCCGGGGATTGTGCCCGTAAATGCGAAATGGCCACCCAACTTTGGGTGGCCATTTCGACTAAAAGAAGTC
>NZ_LMKF01000002.1:0-298 GCF_001421275.1 Microbacterium sp. Leaf203
CGAGTATGCCTGAGAGCAGCACGACGGTGAGCACGATCTGGAACGTCACGACGAGGACATGGTCGAGCTGGAATTCAGCCCATGAGGCGGCATACCATTTCGTCGTGAAGCCTTCCGGCAGCCACGTGCCGAGCCAGCGCGTTCCGAACGAGGAAACGACCACCGCCGCGATGACGGCGAGTACGTTGAGAATGAAGAACCCCGTCACCACCCAGACGACGGCGATCCAGAGTTTTGCAAGCGGAGAGGTATCGCGGATCATCTGTCAGCCTTTCCCGCCCGCCGTGGAGCCGCGGTA
>NZ_LMKF01000002.1:430-563 GCF_001421275.1 Microbacterium sp. Leaf203
GCTCGAAGGCGGCCTGGGCCGCGGCAATCGAAATGACACGCGTCGGACCTGAAGGCGCGCCGAGCAGCACCGCCGAGGGGAACACCGCGAAGGCCTGCACGAAGGTCAGGCAGCAGGCGACCACCAGTCCGGG
>NZ_LMKF01000002.1:707-892 GCF_001421275.1 Microbacterium sp. Leaf203
CGCCAGCACGCCCCAGTAATTGTTCACCAGCCGGACCGGACCGTCGATCAGCCCCAGGGTGATCAGCGTGCGGTTGAACCAGCCTTGCGGGCCGAGATAGTTGAGCAGCCCTTCGGCCACCAGCACGGTGCCGAGCGTCACCGGCAGGACAAGCAGCGTTGTCAGCAGCCGCTGGTGCTTCATCA
>NZ_LMKF01000002.1:970-1105 GCF_001421275.1 Microbacterium sp. Leaf203
CCCTCGATCGGGTTGAACGACAGCACCAAGCCGTACAAAAACGGATAGATGAAGACAAGGATCACGAACAGGAATGCGGGCAGGATCAGCAGCGTGACGCCGTCGATGCCGCGATTGGCCAGGCGCTGGCGCAGG
>NZ_LMKF01000003.1:0-196 GCF_001421275.1 Microbacterium sp. Leaf203
CGAGGATGTGATCGGGCAGGCGGGCGGCGAGGTGCTGTTCGAGTGCAAGAAGGAAGAATGCGGCGGCGCTGCCGACCGGTCGTCCGATGGCGGCGGCAACGACATGAGCCTGACGATGTATTTCTTCCATGCGTCGGACCTGAAGGATGCCGATTTCAGCAACGGCAAATGCGCCCTGACCTCAAGTATCAATGAC
>NZ_LMKF01000003.1:284-456 GCF_001421275.1 Microbacterium sp. Leaf203
TTTTCGCTGATCGACGACCTTTACTGCAAGGAACTCAACGGCCGCACCATTGCAGTCGTGCATGTGCTGGAGCCAAAGGCGCGCGACAAGAAGATGGTGGTGGTGGAAGCGGCGAAGATGGAGGAGTCGCTTTCGACGACCGGCTCGATTTCGCTCTACGGCATCTATTTCG
>NZ_LMKF01000003.1:576-765 GCF_001421275.1 Microbacterium sp. Leaf203
ACCTGTCTTCACGGCGGGCGCAGGCGGTCAAGGCGGCGCTCGCCTCGAAATATGGCATCGACGGCGGCAGGCTGACGGCCGCAGGAGCCGGGATGATGGCGCCGGTGGCTTCCAATGACAGTGAGGATGGGCGCGCCAAGAACCGCCGGGTTGTGCTGGTCAAGGCAAACTGAGCGAAAAACAGGCTGG
>NZ_LMKF01000003.1:884-1026 GCF_001421275.1 Microbacterium sp. Leaf203
GCTGCGCGTTCGAACGCCGAGGCGTCACCGCCAAGGGCGGACGTCGCCCGGGCCGCACATTGCAGGATCAGTCCGCTCATGCGCTCCAGAAAGGCGCTGTCGACACGCGAACGCGGCCCGGCCAGGGTGAGCGCGCCGAGTA
>NZ_LMKF01000003.1:1155-1331 GCF_001421275.1 Microbacterium sp. Leaf203
GGGTGCTTGGATTCGATGCGATACAGGCAGGTGCGGACATCGCCGGAACGGACATAGAAGGCGACGCTTTCGCGCGATTCGTCCGCCAGCATCCGCATGATCGGCAACAGCACATCCGTTGCCACCACCGAGCGCTGGTAGAGCGTTCCCAGCCGGAAGGCACCATAGCCGATGCG
>NZ_LMKF01000003.1:1515-1801 GCF_001421275.1 Microbacterium sp. Leaf203
CCGGTCGAGGGCAGCGACACCCTCGGCAGCTGGTTTTGCGCGCGCATCGCCACTCGGCGAATTCATCTCTACTCTCACTGCATGCAAGGGCCGGCGACGTTTTAATCCGGCGAATGAGTTCTGTCTAGCAGAACGCCGTTTCAGTTGACAGAACCAACACAAGTTTGCTTCAATTCCGCGAGCGGGGCTCCGGCCGCGTTTCTGGCGCACCGCAGGCGCCGACAATTGGGAGGATTACGGATGCTGAACAGACGAGAATTTCTGGCCGGTACGGCGATGGCCGGCG
>NZ_LMKF01000003.1:1891-2111 GCF_001421275.1 Microbacterium sp. Leaf203
GGTGGCGGCTGGGACCAGACGGCCCGCACCATGGACCAGGTGCTGCGCAAGGAGAAGCTGATCTCCGGCTCGCAGATCACCAATGTTCCCGGAGCGGGCGGCGCTGTCGGCCTGCCGCAGTTCATCAACCAGTGGAAGGGCAAGGGTAACACGCTGATGGTGGCCGGCATGGTCATGGTCGGCGCCATCCTGACCAACAAGTCGCCCAACAACCTCACCC
>NZ_LMKF01000004.1:0-240 GCF_001421275.1 Microbacterium sp. Leaf203
ATCAATGAATTTCGCCGATGTGCCGAAATAGGTCATCTTCTCCGCGTCGGCGAAATCGAACAACGCGTTGCCGTCGGGATAGAAAGGCGAGCCGTCGTAGAGCAGGAGCGTGGCGCCGGATGCCAACCCCGAAACCAGCCAGTTCCACATCATCCAGCCGCAGGTGGTGAAATAGAAGAAGCGGTCGCCCTCCATCAGGCCGGCGTGCAGGCGATGCTCCTTCAGGTGCTGGATCAGTAC
>NZ_LMKF01000004.1:294-523 GCF_001421275.1 Microbacterium sp. Leaf203
TCGGGATCGTCGCCGCCACGTCGACGGATGTGCCGAGATAGTCGACGATCAGCACTTTGCGGACCGTGGGAAGCCTGGCGGCGATGGCAGCGACCCTGGCGCCCGTTTCCTGCGGTTTGCCATTGTACCAGTAGCCATCCGGCGCGAGGAAAACGACTGGTTCGATCTGGCCGAAGCGATCGAGCACGCCCTGCTCGCCGAAATCGGGCGAACAGGAAGACCACACAGC
>NZ_LMKF01000004.1:631-766 GCF_001421275.1 Microbacterium sp. Leaf203
CGATGCGGTCGCCCTGCTTGACGCCCAGCGAGACAAAAAGCTGCTGCTGCCTCGAAACAAGCGCGTGGAGGTCGTTCCAGGTAAGCCGGCGTTCGATCTTGTCTTCGCCGCGGAACACGATGGCCTCCGCAGCGC
>NZ_LMKF01000004.1:888-1071 GCF_001421275.1 Microbacterium sp. Leaf203
TAATTCCAGATTAGGTCCCAGAAGCGCTCGCTCTCGGCGATGGACCAATCATGCAATTGTGCGTAGGAGGACAATTTCCGCCCGGCCATGGCGCTGGCCGCCTGCATGAAATCCGACATGGACGCCGTGGCGATCTGCTGCGGAGACGGAACCCAGAGAGGTTTGTCGGACGTCACATCGCAC
>NZ_LMKF01000005.1:0-199 GCF_001421275.1 Microbacterium sp. Leaf203
GGCGGCGTCGTAGGTTTCCTCGCCCTTCACGAATTTGGAAAGGCCGGCGACGATCTTGCCGCGTTCCTTCATCAGGGCCTGTCTGTCCGCGATCGGGTCTGCAAACGCCGCTGTTCCGGCTAGGGCGAGCATCGAGATGGCGATAACTAGCTTTCTCATTCCAGGCTCCGTGTTGGGATATATCGTATGGGAACGTATC
>NZ_LMKF01000005.1:353-531 GCF_001421275.1 Microbacterium sp. Leaf203
GATATTTCGGCCGGGCATTGCGGTAATCGATGTAATAGGAGTGCTCCCACACATCGACACCGAGGATCGGCGAAGCCCCATGCACGAGCGGGTTCTCGCCGTTCGGCGTCTTGGAAATCGCCAGCTTGCCGTCCTTGACCGACAACCAGGCCCAACCGGAGCCGAACTGCGTCGTGCC
>NZ_LMKF01000005.1:589-788 GCF_001421275.1 Microbacterium sp. Leaf203
GAACAGGCCGGGGTTCTTGCCGAAAGACTGCTTCACAACCTCTTCGACCGACAGGCCATCCATGCCGGCTTCGGCCGCCAGCTTGTTGCCGTTATCGACATACGCCTTGTGGTGCTTGTCGTGGTGATATTCCAGCGTTTCCTTGGACATGTAAGGCTGAAGCGCCTCGTAGTCATACGGCAATGCGGGCAATTCAAAA
>NZ_LMKF01000005.1:879-1077 GCF_001421275.1 Microbacterium sp. Leaf203
GATATGGACCGGGTCGGTGGCAATCCCGCGCCCGTGTGGTGACCATGCGTTGCAAAGTCCTTGCACCCTCCGCCCCGGCGTTTCACAACTACCGCCATGCATCATGCCTATGTGTTCGACGCCTACGGGACGCTTTTCGACGTTCATGCCGCCGTGCGCCGGCACGCCGAGGCGATCGGCCCTGACGGACAGCTGCTT
>NZ_LMKF01000006.1:0-202 GCF_001421275.1 Microbacterium sp. Leaf203
AAATTGTTGGTCGAATGCAGATTGCGGATCGCCGCGTCCCAGTCGCCGCTGTAGACGAGGTCGTTCCAGTCGGGGATCTGGTTGTGAATCGGACAGCCGGTCGGCCCGTGGCAGAACGGAATGCCGCAATCCATGCAGCGCGCGGCCTGTTTCTCGACCTCTTTATCCGACATCGGCAACGTGAATTCGCGAAAATGGCGAA
>NZ_LMKF01000006.1:352-539 GCF_001421275.1 Microbacterium sp. Leaf203
TCGAGAAAACCTGTAACCTTGCCCATAGTCAGTTCCTGCAATCCTGGGGCGGGCCTTGCCGCCGCACCCGTTATCCCCATAAGGCCGCTGTTGCAACCTTGCCGGTCGGGCGCTGGAAGTGTTGTCGGTAAGAACGCTGACGCAAGCCCTGGCTTGCGGCGGCGTCGAGCTATTCGGCCGCCACGTT
>NZ_LMKF01000006.1:595-877 GCF_001421275.1 Microbacterium sp. Leaf203
TCTCCTGCAGCGCGCGGCGATATTCGACCGGCATGATCTTGCGGAATTTCGGCCGGTAGGTGGCCCAGTTTTCGAGGATTTCCTTGCCCCGCGTCGAGCCTGTGTAGTGAACATGGTTCGAGATCAGCTGGTACAGGCGCTCCTCGTCATGGCTGGTCATGTCGCCGGAAACGTCGACACGGCCCTTGTGATCGAGATCGCCGCCATGGTGCAGCAGCTTCTCCATCAGGTCGTCTTCTTCCGGCACCGGCTCGAGCTCCACCATGGCCATGTTGCAGCGTT
>NZ_LMKF01000006.1:1016-1203 GCF_001421275.1 Microbacterium sp. Leaf203
CGACGATGCCGCCGGTCATGTACTCGCAGCCATGGTCGCCGACGCCCTCGACGACGGCGGCGGCGCCCGAATTGCGCACGGCGAAGCGCTCGCCGGCGACGCCGCGGAAGTAGCACTCGCCCTCGATCGCGCCGTAGAGCACCGTATTGCCGACGATGATCGATTCCTCGGCCAGGATTTTGGATTC
>NZ_LMKF01000007.1:0-203 GCF_001421275.1 Microbacterium sp. Leaf203
GGCTCTGATGTACAAGTGTCCGGACGGCGACGTGACGGGCGCCGAACTGCAAGCCTGCACATTATGGCAAGGCGTCATCTATGCAGCGGACGAGACCGGCGTGGTCAGCCTGCTGCCGAAGAAGGGCGATGCGCCGAAGACGCTGATCTTTCCCGACCTCGGCCCTTCGCTGCGCCACTCCTCCGCCTACGGCGCGCAAGGCT
>NZ_LMKF01000007.1:282-710 GCF_001421275.1 Microbacterium sp. Leaf203
CTGCTGGTGACCGGCGGCTCGCGCGGCATCGGCGCGGCGATCGTGCGCATGGCGGCGGCGCGCGGCTGGCTTGTCGCCTTCAGCTATGTCGCGAACCGCGAAGCGGCCGACAGTCTGTCGCGGGAGCTCGAGGAGACAGGCGCGAAAGCCTTGGCGGTGCAGGCCGATGTCGGCAGCGAGGCCGACGTCATGCGGCTGTTCGAAACCGTCGATGCCCATTTCGGCTCGCTGGATGGGCTGGTCAACAATGCCGGCGTTGTCGACCAGAAGGCGCGGATCGACGAGATGTCGGGCGAACGGCTGGAGCGGATGTTCCGCATCAACGTCATCGGTTCGATCCTGTGCGCACGCGAAGCGGTGAAGCGCATGTCGAGCCGGCATGGCGGTCGGGGCGGCGCCATCGTTAATCTGTCTTCCGCAGCCGCCAG
>NZ_LMKF01000007.1:789-1032 GCF_001421275.1 Microbacterium sp. Leaf203
CGATTATGCCGCGTCCAAGGGGGCCATAGACACATTTACCGTGGGGCTTGCCCGGGAAGTCGCGACCGAGGGTGTTCGCGTCAATGCGGTGCGGCCGGGCATGATCGACACCGAAATCCACGCCTCCGGCGGCCAGCCGGACAGGATCGAAAGGATGCGTGCGCTGATCCCGATGAAGCGGGAAGGCCGCGCCGATGAAATCGCCGCGGCCGTACTATGGCTGCTTTCTGACGAAGCTTCCTA
>NZ_LMKF01000008.1:0-203 GCF_001421275.1 Microbacterium sp. Leaf203
TCTGACCTGCATCAATAGTTGCAAGGGTTACGTTCCGCAAAATGTCTGCAGCACGCGCTCTTCGTGAGCGGGCGGCTGCGCGTATTCCTCCACCTCGGGCTGCTCGTCGAACGGCCGGGCCAAGACGGTGAGCAAGCTCCGGAACGGACCAAAATTGCCCTCGGACGCACCAGCGATGGCCGCTTCGACGCGGTGATTGCGCG
>NZ_LMKF01000008.1:344-507 GCF_001421275.1 Microbacterium sp. Leaf203
CTGGCCCGGGACCATCTGTCTCATGGGCGAGATCGCGAAATGTAAGGGTGAAATCGGCACCGTTGTGCGCCATCAGTTCGAGCAGTTCGGCGGCAAGGTCAAGGTCGCCCGGCTCTTCGGAAAACAGTCCGATCTTGTGCCGGACGCCTTCATGAAACGCTGC
>NZ_LMKF01000008.1:612-840 GCF_001421275.1 Microbacterium sp. Leaf203
AGCCCTCGTCGCCTCCACTTGCGCCATGGCTCAGGATCGGCAGCAGCGCTTCGGCCAGCCGTGCCAGGTTCCAAACTGTGATGCGGGGCTGGTTGACATAGGCGTAGCGGCCCTGGCGGTCGATGGAACTGAAAACGGTGGCCGGATGATAGGCATCCATGAACGCGCATGGACCATAATCGATCGTCTCCCCGGAAATCGCCACGTTATCGGTGTTGAGGACGCCAT
>NZ_LMKF01000008.1:928-1091 GCF_001421275.1 Microbacterium sp. Leaf203
CTTCGCCTGTGCCGCGACCACGGCGTCGAGGAGACCGACATAGGGATTCGGTGTATCCGCCAGATGCGGGTAGTGCCGCACGATTGCATAGTCGGCCAATGCCCTGAGGCCGGCGATGTCGTCCCGCGCGGCAAGGAACTGAAACGTGCCGATGCGGATATGG
>NZ_LMKF01000009.1:0-4543 GCF_001421275.1 Microbacterium sp. Leaf203
GAAGTGAACTGCCTCACGGGTAGGTCGAGAGATCGTTTCTGTGGGTGCGTCCGTTCCTTGAGAACTCAACAGCGTGCACTTGTCAAATGCCAATTTATTCCTCGTCGGTCTGACTTTTGTTGGATTGCGAGAAATTCCTTTGGATCAAAGTCCAACCCTTTCGGGGGTTGGCGTGAAATTCGTCAGTAATGATGTTTTTCTTTGGTCAGTTTCAAACTCGCTGCGGCCCCGTTTTCCCGGTGGTTGTATGCATTTCTTTTTTACGGAGAGTTTGATCCTGGCTCAGGATGAACGCTGGCGGCGTGCTTAACACATGCAAGTCGAACGGTGAAGCCAAGCTTGCTTGGTGGATCAGTGGCGAACGGGTGAGTAACACGTGAGCAACCTGCCCTGGACTCTGGGATAAGCGCTGGAAACGGCGTCTAATACTGGATATGAGACGTGATCGCATGGTCGTGTTTGGAAAGATTTTTCGGTCTGGGATGGGCTCGCGGCCTATCAGCTTGTTGGTGAGGTAATGGCTCACCAAGGCGTCGACGGGTAGCCGGCCTGAGAGGGTGACCGGCCACACTGGGACTGAGACACGGCCCAGACTCCTACGGGAGGCAGCAGTGGGGAATATTGCACAATGGGCGAAAGCCTGATGCAGCAACGCCGCGTGAGGGATGACGGCCTTCGGGTTGTAAACCTCTTTTAGCAGGGAAGAAGCGAAAGTGACGGTACCTGCAGAAAAAGCGCCGGCTAACTACGTGCCAGCAGCCGCGGTAATACGTAGGGCGCAAGCGTTATCCGGAATTATTGGGCGTAAAGAGCTCGTAGGCGGTTTGTCGCGTCTGCTGTGAAATCCCGAGGCTCAACCTCGGGCCTGCAGTGGGTACGGGCAGACTAGAGTGCGGTAGGGGAGATTGGAATTCCTGGTGTAGCGGTGGAATGCGCAGATATCAGGAGGAACACCGATGGCGAAGGCAGATCTCTGGGCCGTAACTGACGCTGAGGAGCGAAAGGGTGGGGAGCAAACAGGCTTAGATACCCTGGTAGTCCACCCCGTAAACGTTGGGAACTAGTTGTGGGGACCATTCCACGGTTTCCGTGACGCAGCTAACGCATTAAGTTCCCCGCCTGGGGAGTACGGCCGCAAGGCTAAAACTCAAAGGAATTGACGGGGACCCGCACAAGCGGCGGAGCATGCGGATTAATTCGATGCAACGCGAAGAACCTTACCAAGGCTTGACATATACGAGAACGGGCCAGAAATGGTCAACTCTTTGGACACTCGTAAACAGGTGGTGCATGGTTGTCGTCAGCTCGTGTCGTGAGATGTTGGGTTAAGTCCCGCAACGAGCGCAACCCTCGTTCTATGTTGCCAGCACGTAATGGTGGGAACTCATGGGATACTGCCGGGGTCAACTCGGAGGAAGGTGGGGATGACGTCAAATCATCATGCCCCTTATGTCTTGGGCTTCACGCATGCTACAATGGCCGGTACAAAGGGCTGCAATACCGTGAGGTGGAGCGAATCCCAAAAAGCCGGTCCCAGTTCGGATTGAGGTCTGCAACTCGACCTCATGAAGTCGGAGTCGCTAGTAATCGCAGATCAGCAACGCTGCGGTGAATACGTTCCCGGGTCTTGTACACACCGCCCGTCAAGTCATGAAAGTCGGTAACACCTGAAGCCGGTGGCCCAACCCTTGTGGAGGGAGCCGTCGAAGGTGGGATCGGTAATTAGGACTAAGTCGTAACAAGGTAGCCGTACCGGAAGGTGCGGCTGGATCACCTCCTTTCTAAGGAGCATCTGACGCCCTGTAATGGGGTTGTTCAGGCGCCGGATCAGACCGAATGTGTCTGCCGGTTAGCTCATGGGTGGAACATTTGACTTGGTGTCGGGGACGAGGTTCTCGGGTTTAGTACGTGGCTTGCCACTGGAACGATCTGGTTCGGAGTTGTCGATACATGCACGCTGTTGGGTCCTGAGGGGCCGGGCGCTGANNNTCGCGTCAGTCGTATGGCTGGTGGTGGTTGGTGGCTGTTCCTCGAGGGCCTGCTTCGGTACCGGTGTTCCGGTGGCTGGGGTGGGTACCGCCCGTACTTTGAGAACTACACAGTGGACGCGAGCATCTTCGACATGAGCCTTTTGNCGGGGGTCTTCGGATTCTTTGTTGGTGGCTGTTCCTCGAGGGCCTCTTCTTGCGCTTGCCGGTTGGTGGGTGTGGGGGAGGGGTACCGCCCGTACTTTGAGAACTACACAGTGGACGCGAGCATCTTCGACATGAGCCTTTTGNGTTTGTGTCGTGAAGATGATCTTAAAGATCATTAGTCAATTTTTTGACGATTCAACTCATGTGATTTCAAGTCTTTAAGAGCAAACGGTGGATGCCTTGGCATCTGGAGCCGAAGAAGGACGTAGCAATCTGCGATAAGCCTCGGGGAACTGATAAGCGAGTTTTGATCCGAGGGTGTCCGAATGGGGAAACCCCGCCAGGGCGCGTGCGTACCTGGTGACTCCCGCCTGAATATATAGGGCGGGTAGAGGGAACGTGGGGAAGTGAAACATCTCAGTACCCACAGGAAGAGAAAGCAAAAGCGATTCCGTAAGTAGTGGCGAGCGAAACCGGAAGAGGCTAAACCTAGCGTGTGTGATAGCCGGCAGGCGTTGCATGTTGGGGGTTGTGGGACTTTTCTGATTGTTCTGCCGAATGATCGACGTGACAAGAGGGTATAGACGAACGGTTTTGAATGGCCGGTCATAGAGGGTGCGAACCCCGTAGTCGAAATGCCTGTTCTTGGCGTGAAGAGTATCCCAAGTAGCACGGGGCCCGAGAAATCCCGTGTGAATCTGTCAGGACCACCTGATAAGCCTAAATACTCCCAGATGACCGATAGCGGACAAGTACCGTGAGGGAAAGGTGAAAAGTACCCCGGGAGGGGAGTGAAATAGTACCTGAAACCGTTTGCTTACAAACCGTTGGAGCCTCCTTAGTAGGGGTGACAGCGTGCCTTTTGAAGAATGAGCCTGCGAGTTAGCGATACGTGGCGAGGTTAACCCGAGTGGGGTAGCCGTAGCGAAAGCGAGTCTGAATAGGGCGATTCAGTCGCGTGTCCTAGACCCGAAGCGAAGTGATCTATCCATGGCCAGGTTGAAGCGACGGTAAGACGTCGTGGAGGACCGAACCCACTTAGGTTGAAAACTGAGGGGATGAGCTGTGGATAGGGGTGAAAGGCCAATCAAACTTCGTGATAGCTGGTTCTCTCCGAAATGCATTTAGGTGCAGCGTTGCGTGTTTCTTGCCGGAGGTAGAGCTACTGGATGGCCGATGGGCCCTACAAGGTTACTGACGTCAGCCAAACTCCGAATGCCGGTAAGTGAGAGCGCAGCAGTGAGACTGTGGGGGATAAGCTTCATAGTCGAGAGGGAAACAACCCAGACCACCAACTAAGGTCCCTAAGCGCGTGCTAAGTGGGAAAGGATGTGGAGTTGCTTTGACAACCAGGAGGTTGGCTTAGAAGCAGCCACCCTTGAAAGAGTGCGTAATAGCTCACTGGTCAAGTGATTCCGCGCCGACAATGTAACGGGGCTCAAGCACGCCACCGAAGTTGTGGCATTGACATTTTTGGTAGGCCTTCGTGGTCCAGCCGTGTTGATGGGTAGGAGAGCGTCGTGTGGCGAGTGAAGCGGCGGGGTGACCCAGCCGTGGACGCTACACGAGTGAGAATGCAGGCATGAGTAGCGAAAGACGTGTGAGAAACACGTCCTCCGAAAGACCAAGGGTTCCAGGGTCAAGCTAATCTTCCCTGGGTAAGTCGGGACCTAAGGCGAGGCCGACAGGCGTAGTCGATGGACAACGGGTTGATATTCCCGTACCGGCGAAGAACCGCCCAAGCTAATCCAGTGGTGCTAAGAGTCCTAGCTCGGAATGTTGTTGATCCCTTCGGGGTGAGACGCGTCCGTGTGAACGCTCGACCCCATGCTGGTGCGGCTAGCGTATTAACAGGTGTGACGCAGGAAGGTAGCCCAAGCCAGGCGATGGTAGTCCTGGTGCAAGTGCGTAGGCCGAGTGATAGGCAAATCCGTCACTCATACAGGCTGAGACACGATGCGGATAAAAAGTGGGTGATCCTATGCTGCCGAGAAAAGCATCGACGCGAGGTTCTAGCCGCCCGTACCCCAAACCGACTCAGGTGGTCAGGTAGAGAATACCAAGGAGATCGAGAGAATCGTGGTTAAGGAACTCGGCAAAATGCCCCCGTAACTTCGGGAGAAGGGGGGCCATCCACTTATTAGGACTTGCTCCGAAAGGGTGTGGTGGCCGCAGAGACTAGTGGGTAGCGACTGTTTACTAAAAACACAGGTCCGTGCCAAGTCGCAAGACGATGTATACGGACTGACGCCTGCCCGGTGCTGGAAGGTTAAGAGGACCGGTTAGCCGCAAGGCGAAGCTGAGAATTTAAGCCCCAGTAAACGGCGGTGGTAACTATAACCATCCTAAGGTAGCGAAATTCCTTGTCGGGTAAGTTCCGACCTGCACGAATGGCGTAACGACTTCCC
>NZ_LMKF01000010.1:0-209 GCF_001421275.1 Microbacterium sp. Leaf203
CGGCTTCGGTGTCGCCACGCTCGACTGGCGCGGCCAGGGCGCATCCGGGCGTTTCCTTAAAGATGGCCAGCGCGGCTACGTGAAAAGCTTTGGCGATTATGTCGCCGATCTCGAACTTCTTTTCGAACAGATCGTGCTGCCTGACTGCCGCGGCCCGTACCATGTGCTGGCGCACTCGGCTGGCGCGACCGTTGCGCTTCTGGCGGCGC
>NZ_LMKF01000010.1:331-491 GCF_001421275.1 Microbacterium sp. Leaf203
CTGGGCTTTGGACGCCGCTACGCCGCCTGGGGACCGAGACCAAAACAGACGGCGCCCTTCGACACAAACAAGCTGACCACCGATCCGGAACGCTACAGGCGCAACACGCTGATCTACGAATCCTTCCCGCAGCTCGCGCTGGGCGGCCCGACCGTTCAGT
>NZ_LMKF01000010.1:639-900 GCF_001421275.1 Microbacterium sp. Leaf203
GCCCACCCTCGAACGTGGTGATCACGCCACCGGCCTTTTCAATGATCGGGATCAGAGCCACGATGTCATAGGGTTTGAGCCCCGGCTCGACAACGATATCGACATGGCCCGCCGCCAGCATGGCGAAGGCGTAGCAGTCCGTACCGTAGCGGACGAGCTGGACCTGCTTTTCGAAACGGTCGTAGCGGCTGCGCATCTCGCCGGTGAACAAAGCCGGCGTGGTGGTGAACAGTGTAGCGTCCTCAACGCGCGTCGTTTGGC
>NZ_LMKF01000010.1:992-1159 GCF_001421275.1 Microbacterium sp. Leaf203
GCGTAGAAAAGCTCGCCGGTGAAGGGTTGCGACATCATTCCGGCCACGGCCTCGCCATCTTCCGTCAGCCCGACCAGCGTGCCCCACACCGGTATGCCCGAAATGAAGGCGCGGGTGCCGTCGATGGGATCGATGACCCACACGTGGCGGCTTGAAATATTGTGGTT
>NZ_LMKF01000011.1:0-286 GCF_001421275.1 Microbacterium sp. Leaf203
CCGAACACCTCCTCACCGGCTACCGCAATTTCATTACCGGTCGCTATGTCACAGAGGGCAGCCGCTACCGGTCGCTGGCCCGCGAGGGACAGACGCCGGAAAGCATGATCATTGCCTGCTGCGATTCCCGTTCGGCGCCCGAAGTCATCTTCGACGCCGGGCCGGGCGAATTGTTCGTCGTCCGCAATGTGGCCAACCTCGTGCCGCCCTATGCACCCGATGGCGAGTTCCATTCCACTTCAGCGGCGCTCGAGTTCGCGGTGCAGGTCCTCAAGGTCAAGAACAT
>NZ_LMKF01000011.1:308-673 GCF_001421275.1 Microbacterium sp. Leaf203
GCATCTCGATCCTGGAAGGCAAGGGCCGGCTGGCGCTTCACGGCGCCTGGTTCGACATTTCCACCGGCGAATTGTGGGCAATGAACACGCAGACCGGCGATTTCGAAAAGCCGGAAATCGACTGACATCTTCTGTTCGGCGTCGAACCGTCATAGGCTGCGGCTATGGCTCCCGCGTTGCTGCGCCTCCTTTACCTGTCGATCGTGCTGCTTACGGCAGCAGGTCCGGTACGCGCGGATGACGCGGCGGTCATCGGCAAATGGTATGGCGCCCTGCTCACCGCCGATCGCGCGGTCCTTTCCGAGCTTCTTGCCGAGAACGCCCGTATCCGGCTCGACGATCTCGGCATCGAGCAGAGCAAGGAC
>NZ_LMKF01000011.1:761-910 GCF_001421275.1 Microbacterium sp. Leaf203
ATACGGCACCGGATAGACAGCCAAGCGGCTGGCGTCACGACCGTGACCGCATGCTACGACTTCCCGGCCAACGACATCATGATGCAGGAAACTTTCACCATCGAAGGCGACCACGTCGCCGCAAGCACCCAGGCGACGGTCGCCGAAAA
>NZ_LMKF01000011.1:1033-1229 GCF_001421275.1 Microbacterium sp. Leaf203
CATCCGCTGACCGCATGGAACGGCCCGCTCGGCCTTCCCGATTTCGAACAGATAGGCGATGGCGATTTCGGTCCGGTTTTCGACATGGCCTTGAGAGCGCATGAGGCCGAGATCGAGCAGATCGCCAACAGCAAGGACAAGGCGACCGTCGAAAACACGCTGGCGGCGCTGGAACTAGGCGGCGAGGCGCTGGACC
>NZ_LMKF01000011.1:1288-1451 GCF_001421275.1 Microbacterium sp. Leaf203
ATGAGACGATCCGGGCGCTGGAACGCGAAATCGCGCCGAAGATGTCACGGCATTTCTCCGCCATCTCGATGAACGAACAGCTCTTTGCCCGCATTGACGACCTGTATCAGCGCCGCGCCAGTCTCGGCCTCGACCCCGAAACCCTGCGTGTCCTTGAAAAGAC
>NZ_LMKF01000011.1:1490-1686 GCF_001421275.1 Microbacterium sp. Leaf203
AGACTGGATGCCGAGGGCAAGAAGCGGCTGGCGGCGATCAACGAGGCGCTTTCTTCGCTCGGCACGGCATTCGGCCAGAACCTGCTGGCCGACGAGAGCGAATGGGCGCTGTACCTCGACGAGGCCGACCTTGCCGGGGTGCCTGACTTCCTGAAAAGCGCCATGGCCGAGGCGGCCGAACTGCGCGGCCAGAAGG
>NZ_LMKF01000012.1:0-215 GCF_001421275.1 Microbacterium sp. Leaf203
AAGCTGGCTGGGTCCTCTCGGCGGCTTCACGTCCGGCGGCAACAGCGTCTCGCTGACCCAGATCACCGCTGACACCGAGCCGAACGCCTCGTTCGACATCATCATGCGGCAGGCGGATGGCGCCTTCACCGCATCGACATGCACGAAGCGGCAGACGCCTTCCGTCCCCTAGCTGGTCAGCTTTCCAGGACGTCCTTGACAACGGTCGCCAACTG
>NZ_LMKF01000012.1:285-509 GCF_001421275.1 Microbacterium sp. Leaf203
CGGGCAGGTTCTTGGCGAAGGCGTCTTCCGCATATCCCGAAACGAAGACGAACTTCACGTCAGGCTGGCGCTTGCGCAACTCTCCCAGCAGCGTCGGTCCGTCCATTTCAGGCATCACCACGTCGGACACGACAATATCGATCTTGCCTTCCAGGGCATCGAAGATTTCGAGCGCCTCGACCCCGGAAGAGGCTTCGTGGACGGTGTAGCCGCGCGAAGTCAGC
>NZ_LMKF01000012.1:623-799 GCF_001421275.1 Microbacterium sp. Leaf203
CGCCGAACCGGAAAGATCCTTGGCCTCGGCCGGCTTTGCCGCAACTGCGGGCTGCGGCGTCTCGCCCTGTCCGCTCTTGACCTCGCCTTCGCCCGCTTTTGCGGCATGGCGAGGCAGGAAGATACGGAACACGGTGCCCTTGCCCTGTTCGGAATCGCAGAAGATGAAGCCGCCGG
>NZ_LMKF01000012.1:886-1045 GCF_001421275.1 Microbacterium sp. Leaf203
GTGGTGAAGAAAGGCTCGAATATTTTCTTCAAGACCTCCGGCGCTATGCCGCTGCCGGTATCTTCCACCTCGACCAGGACGAAATCCGCAGGCGCCAGCTCGCGGTATGGAAACGCCTTGCTCTCCTCCAGCGTGAGGTTGCGTGTGCGCACCAAAAGG
>NZ_LMKF01000013.1:0-216 GCF_001421275.1 Microbacterium sp. Leaf203
GTTCAATCTGTTCGGCGCGGTGGCGTATGCTTTTCGCCATATCCATCCTGCCATGAAGGAATGGGAGGTGCCGCAGGTTCCCGAATGGGGCGAGGCCAACAAGCCGAAGGCGCTCGAATTCCTGCGCATTCTCGACACCGAGCTGGCCGGTCGCGAATTTGCCGCCGGCGACGCTTATTCCATAGCCGACATCACCGGCATGATTGCGATCGATTT
>NZ_LMKF01000013.1:293-639 GCF_001421275.1 Microbacterium sp. Leaf203
AGACTGCGCCAACGTCCAGCGCTGGTACAAATCCTTATCCAGCCGGCCGAGCGCCACTGCCTGAGAATGAGCGAACAACTCGAACGGCTGACGGCAAAGGTTCGCGCTTGCCGCATATGCGTGGAGGAGCCCCTGGGACGTCCGCTGCCGCACGCGCCGCGCCCGGTGCTCCTGCCGTCGTCCACGGCCCGCATCCTGCTGGCAAGCCAGGCGCCGGGAACCAAGGTACACCAGACCGGCATGCCGTTCACCGATGCATCGGGAGACAGGCTGCGCAGTTGGCTTGGCGTGACCAGCGAAGAATTCTACGACACGGACAAGTTCGCCATCGTCCCGATGGGGTTTT
>NZ_LMKF01000013.1:742-954 GCF_001421275.1 Microbacterium sp. Leaf203
CCGCTGCCGCATCCTTCATGGCGCAATACCGGATGGCTGAAGCGGAATCGCTGGTTTGAAATGGATTTGCTGCCCTTTCTGAAAGAGGAAATCCGTAGTCGGATCGGCTAGGGTGCAGAGAAAAACCAACTCGATTCATCCGATATGATCGGAATTTCTTTCTTGTTGATCCCGCTCATAAAGCCGAAGATGGTAGAATAGGTTTCTCTAGG
>NZ_LMKF01000013.1:1068-1290 GCF_001421275.1 Microbacterium sp. Leaf203
GTCTTCGTGTCGATCCGCACCAACTCGCACAGCCATGAATGGCTGCGGCGGTTTTCCGAGGTCATCCAGGAATTTCCCGAAGTGGTCGAGTTCTACCGCATGAGCGGCGATGTCGATTACCTGCTACGTGTCGTCGTTCCGGATATCGCCGCCTACGATGCCTTCTACAAACGCCTCATCGCCAAGATCGAGATCCGCGAGGTCTCGTCGTCCTTCGCGATG
>NZ_LMKF01000014.1:0-221 GCF_001421275.1 Microbacterium sp. Leaf203
AGGCGCTGCGGCATCTGTGGCGATTCGACGATCTGTTCTCCAGCACGGTGATGATGGAATTCGACAAGAATTCCGACCTGAAGCTGGATGACGCCGAACTCAAGGAAGTCGGCGACACCATCTTCGCCTCGCTGGCCGAATATGATTATTTCCAGCTCGTCACGGTGGATGGCAAGGACGTCAAGATGAAGGCACCGACCTCCATCATGGCGAACTTCGAC
>NZ_LMKF01000014.1:339-645 GCF_001421275.1 Microbacterium sp. Leaf203
AACCAGAAGACGCTGACGGAAGCGTTCTTCAACGATCCGACGGGCACCGACATGAGCAAGATCTTCGCCACCAAGCTCGAACTGAACTGCCAGGCATCATGAAGGAAGGCACCGGCATGAAGACGCTATCGCGTATGGCCTTCGTTCTCCTGCTGGCCGGCTTTGCCGCACCGCACTTCGCCGGGATCGCCCATGCGCAAAGTTCCCTCGGCATCGGCACCAACGACGCCATCGTTCCGTCCACGGGGCTGTTTTCGCACTGGATGATCTGGATCAACCAGCACCAGCAGGCGTTCTACCGCTCAC
>NZ_LMKF01000014.1:736-1003 GCF_001421275.1 Microbacterium sp. Leaf203
GTCGTTCGCCTACGGCATCTTTCATGCTGCCGGGCCCGGCCACGGCAAGGCGGTGATCTCGTCCTACATGGTTGCCAACGAAGTGGCGCTGCGTCGCGGCATTCTTTTGTCTTTCGTGTCGGCCTTCCTGCAGGCCTTCACCGCCATCGCGGTGATGACGCTGGCCTATTTCGTCCTGCGCGGCACGGCGATCTCGATGACGGATGCGGCCTGGTTCCTGGAAATCACCAGCTATGTCTTCGTCACCGCCTTCGGCGCCTGGCTTTT
>NZ_LMKF01000015.1:0-225 GCF_001421275.1 Microbacterium sp. Leaf203
GGCGTTTTTCGCCTGCAGGCTTTCGAGATCGGTGCCTTCGGCGAAGGTATCGGCGATGGCCAGCGCGATCTGCGCGCCGCGACGGGCGCGATAGAGCAGCGTGTGTTGCGGAATGGTCAGCAACTGGTCGTCCGGATGGACGGCCTGCACCGTCTTGGCCAGTTCGACCTCGCGGGTGCGGCGGACCGAGCCAACGGAAACGGTGGAGACGAAGCGGCGGTTGGT
>NZ_LMKF01000015.1:306-510 GCF_001421275.1 Microbacterium sp. Leaf203
CGCGGGTGACGAAGCTCTGCGCGGTGGCGCGATGCTTTTCGATCGCCGCTTCGGAAATGGTGGTCAGGCCGGTGTCCATCTATTGCCCTCGCTGATCTCACACATCGCTGATTACCTGTCCGTTCGACAGGATATGCACCTTGTAGCCCGCGAAAATCTTCTGCACTTCGCCGGCGGCGTAGAGCGCCTGGTAGGCCTCGTGCG
>NZ_LMKF01000015.1:563-847 GCF_001421275.1 Microbacterium sp. Leaf203
AAAACAGGCCGCGCCGGCCGGGCTTTTCGCCCTTGGAATAGACCTCCTGGATGGTCCAGGTCAGCAGCCAGGCATTCTCCGGCTTGCGCACCTTGGCCAGGATTTCCGTGACCGTCGAATTGTTGTCGGTGATGCCGGCGGTGTAGAAAGGCCCCAGCACCACGCGTCGCAACTGCTTGGGATGCAGTGTTTCGAAATCGCGGTCGAGATTGACGGCAATGGTCATCGGCGCCAGCGAATAGGCGGAGTTCTTCTCGGTGAAATCGTCGAAGCGGTGGGCCAGT
>NZ_LMKF01000015.1:941-1143 GCF_001421275.1 Microbacterium sp. Leaf203
GTTTGCCGTGCCATCGAAGCTCGCCCAGTGAACGAGATAATAAGGCCGGCCGGTCTTCGGATTGACGGACACCTTGGCGGTCTGCGCCAGGGTGAAAGGGCCGAAAGTCTGCTCGCCCTTGACGTCCTCCAGATAGAGCCGTTCGGCCATCGACTTCTGCAGCGCGCGCGGAAACTCCTTGTGGCGCAGGATGAAGTCGGCC
>NZ_LMKF01000016.1:0-225 GCF_001421275.1 Microbacterium sp. Leaf203
CCGACAGGCAGCGTCTTGTCATGCCGCCGCGCCGGGCAGGACGCCAGGCGCATCGCCTATGGTCCAGCCGCCATCGACGGGAATGTCGGCGCCGGTGACGTAGCGGGCGGCGTCGCTGCACAGGAATACGAAGGCGCCGACAAGATCGTCGGCCTGACCGTGGCGGCCGGCGGGGATCTTTGCCGCGACCGCCTCGCGGAATGAACCATCGCGATAGCGCTCGGC
>NZ_LMKF01000016.1:311-661 GCF_001421275.1 Microbacterium sp. Leaf203
AGGGATGCATAGACAATCGTTTCCGCCCTTGGACGCTTTGCCATCACGCTGCCTGTGGCGACGACACGTCCCCAGCCGCGTTTTGCCATCGGCGGCACAAGCTTTGCCGTCAGGGCGAGCAAGGCGGAAAAGTTTGCCGAAACATGCGCCTGGATATGCGACCCATCGACGTCACCCCAAGGGCGGCGGCGCTCAATCGCCGCATTGGATATGAGGATGTCGATAGGGTTGGCGGCGACTTCATCGGCAAAAGCCGAAACTGCCTCGCTGTCGGTGAAATCCGCCTCGAGAATCTCCGTATCCAGGCCTATCGCTGCCGCCGTCTCACGCGCGCCGTCAAGGTCGCCAAA
>NZ_LMKF01000016.1:781-1015 GCF_001421275.1 Microbacterium sp. Leaf203
CGGCGACCGCTCCTCGAATTTGCCGGCCACCACGCCCGCGACCTCGAGCGACGCAATGTCGGCGGCATCGAAGTGCTCCCGAATGCGTTGGTCGGCCAGATCGGGGTCGCCCGCCGCGATTGCGTCATAGATTGCCTGGTGACGCTGAACGGTGGCGTGCCAATCCGCTTCGGTGCGGTTGGAGCGCTGCGAAAAGAGCTCCGAGACCTCGCGCTGGACCGATCGCATGCCTTC
>NZ_LMKF01000017.1:0-226 GCF_001421275.1 Microbacterium sp. Leaf203
GGGATTCGCAAGGCGCGACCAGCACGCTGCATCGCATCTTCGAGCCGCGCCATGCGATCCTCGGCGCTGAAGCGGTGAAGGCACACCGCCACGTTCCAGCCGAAGGGGCTGCAAGTGAAGGCCATGTCTGCCCGCATTGCGGATGGAAAACATGACCGATACGCTGGCGTCCGACACAATCCTCTCTGTCCGAGACCTGCGGACCTGGTTCGCCGGACGCCGGGTT
>NZ_LMKF01000017.1:331-581 GCF_001421275.1 Microbacterium sp. Leaf203
GCGATGATCTTCCAGGAGCCGATGACGTCGCTCAATCCGCTCTACACCGTGGGCGACCAGATCGGCGAGATGATCGCCCTGCATGAACCGCTCGGGCGAGACGCTATTCGCAAACGCGCGCTCGCCATGCTGAAGCATGTCGAAATTCCCGACGCGGCGTCGCGCCTCGACGATTACCCGCACCAGATGTCGGGCGGCATGCGACAGCGCGTCATGATCGCCATGGCGCTGGCCTGCAACCCGTCGCTGC
>NZ_LMKF01000017.1:612-946 GCF_001421275.1 Microbacterium sp. Leaf203
GCCGAGTTCGGCATGTCGATCCTGTTCATCACCCACAATCTCGGCGTGGTCGCCGAGATCGCGCATGACGTCGTCGTCATGTATGCGGGCCGCGTCGCCGAGCAGGCGCCGGTGAACGATTTGTTCGCGCATCAGCGTCATCCCTATACGCGTGGCCTTTTGGCCTGCACGCCCAACGCCGAGCGCGATATCGGCGGCGACGGCGAGCGGCATTCGCTCTATTCCATTCCCGGCAGCGTGCCGCCCATCACCGCGCTACCGCCTGGCTGCGCCTTCGAACCGCGCTGCGACTTCGCCATCCCGCCCTGCCGCGCCGCGCCGCCGCCGCTCATGC
>NZ_LMKF01000017.1:1000-1256 GCF_001421275.1 Microbacterium sp. Leaf203
CGTCCTTTCCACAGCCGCCGCGCCCCTGCCGGTCGAGGCCGCCAACGCCGTCGCACCGCTGCTCAGTATCCAGGGGCTGACCAAGCATTTTCCGGCCCGCAACGACCGCATCGTCCATGCCGTCGAAGATGTCAGCTTCGATGTGAAGCGCGGATCGACCGTCGGCCTCGTCGGCGAATCCGGTTCCGGCAAGACGACTGCCGGCCGCGCCATCCTGCGGCTGATCGAACCGACCGGCGGCAAGGCCATCTTTGAC
>NZ_LMKF01000018.1:0-382 GCF_001421275.1 Microbacterium sp. Leaf203
AGCGGAAGTTCTGAAGAAGCAGTCCAGCCTCGGCGGGCCGGTCAAGGCGCTGCGGCTTGGCGATCTCCTGAAGGCGCGGCGCAAGCCCGTGCTGATGGCGGCCGCCGCGATCATGCTGGCGCTGGCCGGTCTGCAACTGGGCAAGGCCTTCCTGTCCGATCCCCAGGTCGCGTCGATCGATGTCCCCTCCGTCACAAGCGAGCCAGCGGCCGAAGCCACGACGGCCGAGGCTTCGAATGCTCCACCGCTTGCATCGGAGCAGGAGGCGCCCGCGCCGGAGATGGTGCGTGTCGTCGGCCAGGACGAACCGGCTGGCAACGCTGCCATCGACACCCTTCCTGCAGGCAAGGCAAAAGACGATATTGAAATGGCGAGCATGACG
>NZ_LMKF01000018.1:465-631 GCF_001421275.1 Microbacterium sp. Leaf203
CTTCCACCGCCATGCCCGCAACGGCAGACACCACAGGCGCCGTGCCCCCGGCGCAGGAACAGGCGAGCGCCGCCAAAACGTTCGAGGTGCCGTCAGACATCGGCACGCCGGCGCTGCGCGAGGCGGCGGCAGGCGGCGACGCCAAGGCGCTGTTCGAGATCGGCTC
>NZ_LMKF01000018.1:787-1190 GCF_001421275.1 Microbacterium sp. Leaf203
AAGGGCATCGGCGTCGGGCGCGATATCGAGAAATCCAAGTCGTGGTACCGCAAGGCCGCCGAACAGGGCAACGCCAGCGCCATGCACAATCTGGCAGTGCTGTTCGCCATGGGAGCGGACGGCAAGAGCGACAATGAAGCCTCGGCGCGCTGGTTCCATGAAGCCGCCGACCTCGGCGTCAAGGACAGCCAGTTCAACCTCGGCATCCTCGCCGCCAAGGGCGTCGGCATGCAGCAGAACCTCGAAGAGTCCTACAAGTGGTTCGCGCTGGTGGCCAAGACCGGCGACAAGGATGCCGCTTCCAAGCGCGACGAGATCGCCAATGCGCTGCGGCCGGAACAGCTGGAACGCGCGCGCGCCGCCACCGAACTTTGGAAGGCCAAGTCGCTGAACGAAGCCACCA
>NZ_LMKF01000019.1:0-287 GCF_001421275.1 Microbacterium sp. Leaf203
TGAGCTGGAAGGTCGAGTCGAGCGGCGCAACCGTCTGTCCGCTGGTGACCCACCACGCAGCGCCACGCCAGACCAGTAGGCCGCCCAGCGTGACGATGAAGGCCGGGACGTCGAGATAGGCGATGATGAAACCCTGGAACGCGCCGATCAGAAGGCCCACCGCCACGCCAACCGCCAGCGCAATGACCCAGATCCAGGGGTTTCCGAGATCGAACCCCATGACGCGGATCAGTATATGCGCCTGCGTCACGCCCATGATCATGCCGACGACGCCTTCCAGCGAGCCG
>NZ_LMKF01000019.1:406-574 GCF_001421275.1 Microbacterium sp. Leaf203
GGCCATGATGGCGACCGAGGACGACTGCACCGAAAGGTTCCAGAGATTTCGCGGCGTCAGGAACAGGCCGCCTGAAAGGAAATGAAGTCCGACCCAGATGATGATCAATGCGGCGACCATCCCGAGCATGCGGGTGTCGAGCTCGGTCGCCTGAAGAAAGCGGCCGAC
>NZ_LMKF01000019.1:647-890 GCF_001421275.1 Microbacterium sp. Leaf203
TTGCCGTCTGGCGCGGATGCCGGAAGCCGATCGTAGCTGCATTCCCTTCGTCCCGGAAGCGGAAAGCACCTTGAGAAACGCCGCGACCGTGAGGCCGCGGCGTCGTTTGCTGGACAAGGGCCTGCGGCTTAGTTGCAGACCGAAACGCTGCCGGCCTTCACGCCGGTGCAGACCGCGTCCTTGGAAATCCAGCCGGCGTCGATGACGACGTTCAGATTGTCCTTGGTGATGGCGACCGGGGTC
>NZ_LMKF01000019.1:969-1154 GCF_001421275.1 Microbacterium sp. Leaf203
CAGGCGTGGTGAAATCCTTTGCCCCGGCGATGTCGCCCATGGCCTTGCCGTCGGCGAGCTGCGAGGCGATTTCGGCGGCGTTCTTGCCAAGATCGCGCGCATCCTTGAACACCGACACCGTCTGCGTACCCAGCGCGATACGGTTCAGCGCGGCATGGTCAGCGTCCTGGCCCGAAACCGGAACC
>NZ_LMKF01000019.1:1233-1468 GCF_001421275.1 Microbacterium sp. Leaf203
TTCTTCTGGGCGTTGGCAGGCAGCCAGCCGTCGGTATAGGCCTCGCCGACATTCTTGATCTTGCCGGCGTCGATGGCGCCCTTGAGAACTTCCATGGCGCCAGCGAACAGGAAATCGGCGTTCGGATCGGCGCCCGAACCCTTGATGAACACGTAGTTGCCTTCCGGCTTGACAGCGAACACGGCCTTCGCCTGCAAACGGCCGACTTCCGTGTTGTCGAAGGTCAGGTAAAAGG
>NZ_LMKF01000020.1:0-241 GCF_001421275.1 Microbacterium sp. Leaf203
GCTGGTTTCGTCGCAATCGCCCAATGCATGGGCGCTGTTCGGCTACATCGCCATCGTCCTCGCGGCGACGGGAGCAGTCGCGCGCATCCGGTCCTGGAATTTCCTGATGGCGGCGGCATTCGTCGGCAGCGGTCTGTGGATGCTTGCTTACCTGATGCAGGCGCCGCTTCCGGACTTCACGGTGATCGTGTTCATCGCCGCCGTGACGTTGGTGGTGCTGGCGTTCGTCTGGCTCGGACGG
>NZ_LMKF01000020.1:326-558 GCF_001421275.1 Microbacterium sp. Leaf203
GGCGCCTTCGATGTCCCTTCCGTGGCGGTCGCGGTCTTCATTGCTCTGTCGGCGTTGGCGCTTTTCATCTACCCGCCTTTCGCCGCTACCGGTGGCGTTCTATCGGGCGTTGTTCTGATCGTGGCGATGCTTGCCGTGGCGTTCTACCGTCCGATGGCGATGCCACTCCTCTATGGCGCCGGTATTGCTGCGACGCTGGCGTTCCTGCACATTCTTCCAGTCGTTTCGGTGT
>NZ_LMKF01000020.1:646-865 GCF_001421275.1 Microbacterium sp. Leaf203
GTATGCAGGCTTGGTTCTCGGCCTGGTCTTTGTCGCCGCCGGCTTCTGGACGGCTCGCCGCGACATAGCCCGGCCTCTCGCTTCCGTCTCCTGGACCGGCTGGGGCGTGGCGGTTCCACTGGTCATCCTGACAACGCTCTGGATCGCGTTCGGCAATATCGACCGGGATTTCTTCTATGCCGCCATCGCCTTGCTGCTGACGGCGGTCTTTGTGGCGGG
>NZ_LMKF01000020.1:909-1170 GCF_001421275.1 Microbacterium sp. Leaf203
GTTTCCGCTGCGTTGGCGGGAGCGGGACTGACCAGTCTCCTGTTCATCCACATGGCATTCGGTTCCGGACTGACGACTGTCTTTGCCGGGTTGCTTGCCGTCGTTCCTGCGCTCGCGACGCGCTGGCGCTCCTATCCGGTGCTTGGATGGCTGTCGGTCGGCTCCCTCATCGCGACGATCTGCCGTGTCGCGTTCGATCCGACCATCGTCGGCGCGGCATTCCTGTCGACGACGCCGGTGTTCAACTGGCTGCTCGCCGGC
>NZ_LMKF01000021.1:0-514 GCF_001421275.1 Microbacterium sp. Leaf203
CGGGATCTCTCTGGCTTCTTGCCGGCGGCCTGTTCTATCTCGTCGGCATATTCGGCATCACCGTCGTCTTCAACGTTCCGCTCAACGATGTACTGGCCGCCGTCGATCCGGCAAGCAGCGAGGGGACGGCGCTATGGACGCGCTATCTGGACGAATGGGTTTTCTGGAACCATGCCCGCACGGTCGGCGGCATCGTCTCGCTGGCATCTTTCTGGCTGGCCGGACGTTGAACCGATCAAAGCTGGCCTACTGTCCGGCCGGCCACAGGGAGTCCGATCATGAAGGATCAATATTCGAATATGGCAATGGGCATGGCTGTCGGCGTCGCGCTAGGCTCAGCCTTTGGTGTCGTTCTTGAAAACATGGCCGTCGGCATTGGCGCGGGAATTGCGCTGGGCGCAGGCCTTGGCGCCGCCTATGGAAGCTGGAAGGGCCGCTGACGGCCAGGCCTATTCAGGTTTGCGGTCGGCATGGCCAAGGTCGCGGCCGGGATCGACGATGTCCCGGACCAGCT
>NZ_LMKF01000021.1:547-732 GCF_001421275.1 Microbacterium sp. Leaf203
GCCGCATCGGGAAAACCGCCGTCGCGTTTGCGTTCCCAGATCAGCTCGTCGTTGCAGCTGATGGTGAAGATGCCGCCCGTGCCGGGGACCAGCGCCACCTCGCCCAGCTCCGGACCGAAGGTCGACAGAAGCTCCTGCGCCATCCAGCCGGCGCGCAGCAGCCACATGCATTGCGTGCAATAGGC
>NZ_LMKF01000021.1:827-1181 GCF_001421275.1 Microbacterium sp. Leaf203
GCTTCGCCAGCGTTTCCTCGTCGACCTCGAAATTGGCATAGACGTTCTGCACGTCGTCATCGTCCTCGAGCGTCGCGACCAGCTTCATCAGCGACTGCGCACGTTCTTCATCGACCGGGACGTTGTTCTGCGGCTGCCAGATCGTCTTGACGGATTCGGCCTCGCCGAGCGAGGCTTCAAGCGCCTTCGACACCTCGCCCAGATCCTCGAAGGCACAGTAGACCGTGTGACCCTCTTCGTCGGTTTCGACATCCTCGGCCCCGGCGTCGATTGCCGCTTCCATAAGCTTGTCCGCGTCGCCTGCCGAAGCTGGATAGTAGATCTCGCCCTTGCGATCCCACATGAACGACACCG
>NZ_LMKF01000022.1:0-64696 GCF_001421275.1 Microbacterium sp. Leaf203
TCTCAAGGAACGGACGCACCCACAGAAACGATCTCTCGACCTACCCGTGAGGCAGTTCACTTCTATATGTCCACCATGGCAACACGCCAATCACATCTCGCGACGCCCCAGAAAGGGTTTCGCTGCAGTGAGGGTGTGCCGATTGGCAGGATCCCAACTGTAGACCAAAGAGTCGAAACTCTCAAGTGCTGGTGTTGGGGACGGTTCGCCGCTTGAGAGGACGCGGGGCCTTTCGGCCGCTCCGCTCTCCCCTGTGGGGCGAACAAGTACTAAGTTACGCGGGAACGACCGACCCGTCGAATCCAGGCACGTCCCGGGCGTGTCGCGCTCGTTCGCGAGGGCACGACGCGGGTCAGAGATACCTGTCCGGCCCTCCCCACCCGCCGACCCAGGCTTCGAGGTGCGGCCGCGCGCCGACGATGTGTGCGCCATCCACGTGCACCGTCACGGTATCGAGCGCGTCATCCGTCCCCCAGCGCTTCGCGCGACGACGCGCCCGTCGGTTCGCCGCACGGCCCACGGTCTCACCCTCGCCGGTGACGAACACGACCCCTCCGACCTCGGCACTCGATAGCAGGGCGAGAGCCCTCGCGAGAGGAGCGGCATCCAGGACGACGATCGGCTGCTCGAGCTCGATCGTGACCCGGGGATCGACGCCCCCCGCGGGGGTCACCCGCGGGTCGGCCGCGAGCAGGGGGTGGTCGGCGGCATCCGTCACGACGCGCAGATGAGGAAGGGCCGCGAGCAGGGAGTCCACGGAGAGGAAGGCGGCATCGGCGGGGATCCCCGTGGGGAGCTGTACTTCCACGTCGATGGCTCGTGACAGCAATCCACGGGGCCGCGACCCTTCGATCGGGATCTTCTCGGCCAGGCTGAGGGTCTGCCTGTTGCCCTGCGCGGCGTGCTCTTCGGAGCGGCCTGCCCAATCGGGACCGTCGTGCCAGGCCACGGCATCCGGAACATGAGCGAGCACTCCCCCCGCCTGCCACGCACGGTGCGCCCACTCCCAGTCTTCTCCGCCGTAGGTCGAGAACGTCTCGTCGAACCCGCCCACCTCGTCGAAGAAGGCCCGGGAACACGCGAGTACCGCGCTGATGACGTGGCGGTACGACCGGTCGTCGGCGTCGAGCAGATTTCGACTCGCGGCGTAGGCGTCGCGGAGCCAGGCCGGCTCGGTCAACTCGCGAACCGGGCCGAGCGCGGCGATCGGCGCGTCGACGCTCGCTCCCGCCAGGTCGGCGTGACGCCGTCGCCCCACGGTCACCGCCTCGAGGAGCAACGCGGGCAGGCGCGTGAGCCGGCGAACGTAATCGGGCTCCGGCGTCGTGTCGGCATCGAGGAAACACAGCACGTCACCGGATGCCGCCGCTGCTCCGAGGTTCCGCGCCGCGGCGGCCCGGAAGCCGCGGTCTTCCTGACGGACCAGACGCACCCCCGCGGGCACGACCGGTGTCTCGGGCGAACCGTCGTCGGCCACGACGACCTCGAGACGGTCAGCCGGGTGGTCCTGCCGAGCGAGCGCGATGAGAGTGCGCTGCAGCTCGGTCGGCTGGGCGTAGTGCGTGACGATCACGCTCACGCGCGGAGGCTCGGGCTCGCGGTGGGCGAGCAGGTCCCAGCGATTGCCGGGGACCCACGGCATCCGGTCGTTCCAGGTGTCGCTCATGCGGTGACGGCTCCCCACCACTCCAGATAGGCGCGAGCGGCGTCGGTTCGCCCGAAGGGCACGGGATGGATGCCGTGCCACGTGCTGTCGCCGGTGGCGCGCGCGAACGCGATGGCGTCGGCGAGGCCCGCCTCGTCGACCGTGCTCACCGTGCCGGGGCGGAGAGCGGCCATCTCGTCCACGTACCGGTTGCGCACGGCGAGGGGGCGACGTCCCCAGCCGATCCACGAGGCGAGAGAGCCGGAAGCGGAAACATGGCGGTGCGCGATCACGGGGACGGCGATGCGCCGGACGCGGGAAGCCATGTCGGCCTCGTCGAGCCAACCGGTGACCTCGACGGCGACCCCGGCTGCCGCGGCCCGCCCGACGAAGGCGGAGAGGTCGTCGGCATGCCCGTCCGAGGCTCGACCGAGCACGGTCAGCCTCTTCAGGCCCGCTTCTGCAGCGGCAGCGAGCGCCTCGTCGTGCCCCTTGCCGGGGTAGAAGTAGCCGAGCACGCCGACGGACTCGTCGGGAACGGGGCGCTCTCCGACCGGCGAGGACTCCACCGGCAGGGGAACGACCTCGACCGGGCCGGTCCAGACTCCTTCTTCGCGGAGAAGGCTGCGCTCGTGGGCGCTGTTCACGGCGACGCCCACGGCCGCCTCCGTCACCGCGCGGTAGAACGCCCGGCGACGCGGGAGGTTGCGCGGTCCGTCGGAGGACTGGGGCACGTCGTGGAGGGTGACGGTGAGCGGGTGGCGCCGCGCCAGCTCTCGGACGCGCTCGGTGGCCTCCTCGGGAGAGGCACCCCACAAACGATCCGTGACGTGAGCGTGCACGGGGGTTCCGGGGACGAGCTCGGCGATCGCGTCGGGGGTCACGACGCGGGTCCCGGGGCTCTCGCGCTGCACCTCGACCGCGATCTCGCGTGCGTAGACGGCGACCCCGTGCGGCCCGGGCTGGGCGAGGAGCACGGGGGTGGCATCCATCCCCGGTGTCGAGGCGGTCACGCCGCGGCCGCCCAGGTGCGCAGGAGCGGTGTCATGCGCTCGACGACGGCGGCGAGAAGGGCGGGCCGTTCGCGGTAGTAGGCGAGGTGCGCCTCTTGCACGACAGCCGCGGCGAGGGTTTCGCCGGCCACGATCCAGTCCTCCCGGGGGGCCTCATCGAGCGCCCACGCGTCGACGACCCAGGATTCGAGCGGCGCACGCACCGAGGCGAGGATGGGGCGTCCGGGATCCACGGCGCCGCCCGGGTTTCCCAGAGCCGCGGCGATGCGCTCCCCGAGCGGCAGGAAGACGGCGTTGCCCGGATGGTTGACGGTCCGCATCAGGTCGGCGACGACGGGGACGAAGAGGTCGGATGCCACGATGTCGAGCCCCCTCCCCTCGCGGCGCCGCAACTCGGCGACGGAGGCGTCGGCGATCGAGCGGACGGCGGCCGGGGGAAGCATCGCGGGGACCGAGAGCCCCGACGCCTCGGCGACGGTGCGCACGTCGTGATAGGCGACCAGCGGCGGGTCCTCGGGGAACGCGGGAAGGCGCAGGACGGCGTGGAAGGGATGAAGTCCCGCGTACCGGATGGCGGGGACGGTCACCGACCGCGCGCCGACGGGAAGCGACCCGCGCAACTGCGCGGTGCCCAGGGGCAGGCCACGGTAGTCGTCGCGAATGGGCTGGGCGACCAGGAACGCCGCCTTCGAGAGCAGCGCGTGCAGTCGAGCGGTGTCGGCGGCGTCGAGCTCGTGCACGGCAGGCACCCGGATGGCGGGCAGCGCGTCGGACGAGATGACGAGGCGCAGCGACTCGGCCTGGCAGTTGCCGACGACGATGCCGTAGCCCGCGAGCGGCGCCTCATCGCCGAAGAAGGCGGCGTAGTGCGCTCGGCGCGCTATCACCGCGTCCCCGTGGTCCGCAAGGCTTCCCAGCCCCGCCGTCTCGCCGCCCATGATGAGGAACGTATCCGTCGGTGCCATTGTCGTCACAACCGCCCCGTTGCATTGCGATGTGCCTGGTGATGCGGTACGCGCATCCCTACGCCCGCAACGCTTCGAGGAGGAGAAGATCGTCGCCACCACCGTCCCCCTGGTCCGGGTCGCCGCCGTTCCCTCGGCCCATCCGTACGTCACCGCCGTCGCGGACCCCGCCGGCGTCAGGCTCCTCGCCGACCCGCCCCCGCCCGGCGTGCCCGCCGGTCAGTGGTGGCCGCCCCAGGTCCTGCTCCCCGAATGGCTCGAAGCCCACGCAGCGGAGTTCGACCTCGTGCACGTCCACTTCGGAATCGAGTCCTACACCGCGGACGAGCTCGCGCTCACCGTCGCCGCACTCGAGCGTCTGGGCAAGCCGCTGGTCTACACGGTGCACGACCTCGAGAACCCGCAGCTGTCGTCGCAGGACGCCCACCGGGCCGGTCTCGCGGTGCTGGCGCACGCCGCCGACGAGCTGATCACCTTAACGGCTTCGGCTGCCGACGAGGTGGCCGCGATCACCGGGCGCGCAGCCACCGTGGTCGCACACCCCACACTGCTGGGGGAGGCGGAGCGACCGGCGGGCACCGCCCACGACACCGTGCGCGTCGGCGTCCATCTGCGAGACCTCCGGCCCAACATCGACGGCGTCGCGACCACGGCGACACTCGTGCGCGCGATCGCGGACCTGCGGGCGCAGGGCGCGCGGATCGAAGGCGTCGTCCGCATGAACGAGCGCGTCCGCGACGAGGAGGCCGCGGCATCCATCGTCCTCCTCGCCGAGGGATGCGACGGCGTACGCATCGAGAGAGGGCCCCGGCAGGACGACGACGAACTCGCCGCCTGGCTCGCGGATCTCGACGCGTGCCTGCTCCCCTATCGCCACGGCACCCAGTCGGGCTGGGCCGAACTCTGCTACGACCTGGCCGTGCCGGTGGTCGGGACCCGTGTGGGGCACATGGCGGCTCAGCATCCGACCGACTTCCACACCTTCGACCTCGGCGAACCGCTTTCGCTCGAGCGCGCCGTCATCGACGCCACAAGTCCCGCCTGGTCGGTGCCCGGCTCGCGCCGACGCACGGCCGAGATCGAGCGCCGACGAACCGAACGCCTCCGCGAGCTCGAACACGTGCGCCACGCGCACGTCGAGGTGTACCGCAGAGTCCTCGCACGGGAGCTCGCGGCATGATGCGCGACCAACGCCCCCTGCGCGTGCTCGTCGTGGCCCCCTCGCGCTACGCGCTTCGCCAGCCGCACGCCGGCGGCCTCGAAGCGGCCGTCTGGGACCGCGTGCGCTGGCTGCGGGCCCGCGGTCACGATGTGACCCTGTGCGCCGCCGACGGCTCGGACTTCCTCGGCGACACGGACGAGTTCCGCCTGCCGACGCCCGAGTGGACCCGCCCCGAGGATGCCTCGGACACCGACTACCCAACGGGGTACGCCGCCGCCGTTGACGCCGCCTTCGACGCCGCGCGCGACCGCTTGGTCGCCGACCGCCACCTCTTCGACGTCGTCGACAACCACAGCCTCCACCCGGCCCCCATCCGGTGGAGCGTCGAGGCCGACATCCCCGTCGTCACGACCCTCCACACCCCTCCGCTCGAGCCGCTGCTCGAAGCGGCCGCGGAGGTGCGCGACAGCTCCCACCGCTTCGTCGCGGTGAGCCAGGCCACCGCCCGTGCCTGGTCAGTCGAGGGCGTCGACGCGTTCGTCTTCCCCAACGGCGTCGACACCGAACAGTGGACCCGCGGCGACGGCGGACGATCGTGGGTGTGGTCGGGGCGCGTCGTGCCCGAGAAGGCCCCGCACCTCGCCATTGAGGCCGCCCGCGAGGCGGGCGCGCACATCGTTCTGGCGGGCCGTATCGGCGACGTGGACTATTTCGAGCAGGAGATCGTGCCGCGCCTCGGCGCGCACGCGCGGTACGTCGGCCCTCTGCGACAGCCCGACCTGTGCCGCCTCGTGGGATCGTCGGCGGTTGCTCTCGTCACCCCGATGTGGGAGGAGCCGTTCGGCCTCGTCATCGTCGAGGCCCTCGCCACCGGAACGCCCGTCGCCGCGTTCGACATCGGCGGGGTATCCGAGGTGGTGGCCGGGATCCCGGGAACCACCACGGTCATGCCCGGAGACGTCGTCGCTCTCGCCAAGGCCGCCACGCACCTGGCCGAGACCGGTGCGAGCGAACCCCTCACCCGCGTGTGGACGCGGCGCGCGACCATCCGCCAGCACTCGCTCGTTCAGCGATACCGCGAGGTCGAACGCGTTCTCGCCCACAGCGCGCAGCCGGTTCCCGCCCGCCGGATGCCGGCGGTGTCGTGGTGATCGGCTGGTACATCCACCACCACGGATTCGGCCACCTCTCGCGGTTCCTCGCCGTGGCGCCGCACCTGCGGGAGCCGGTCGTGGCGTTCTCGTCGATGCCGCGGCCCGCGGGGCTGCCCGCCGACATCGAATGGATCGATCTGCCCCCGGACGCCGATCCCTTCGAATCCGCGGACGGCACCACCGTCGACCCGCGTGACGCCGAGCCGACCGCGCGGGGCGCCCTGCACTGGGCCCCGCACGACCACCCCGGGCACCGCGCCCGCCTGGCGGCCATCGCCACCACTGCCGCCGCGCGGGACCTGCGGGCGTTCGTCATCGATGTGAGCGCCGAGGTGGTCGCGTTCGCGCGCCTCCTGGGGCTGCGCACGATCGCCGTGACCCAGCCGGGCGCGCGCACCGATGCCCCGCACGCCCTCGCCTACTCCCTCGCCGATCGCATCGTCGCTCCGTGGGCGCACGGGGCCGTGGCGACCCCGGCACTGTCGGAGCACTCCGACCGCGTCATGTGGACGGGCGGGATCTCGCGCTTCGACGGGCGCGACGTCGACGGCCCGCGCGACGAGCGGAGCGTGCTGCTGCTCGGCCGGATGCTCGACGACGACGCCCGTCACGAGGTCGTCTCGCTCCTGCGCGATCGCGGATGGGAGGTCACCACCGTCGGTCACGACGCCGCGTCGCGCATCGACGATCCGTGGCCGCTCCTGACCCGCAGCACGGTCGTGGTCAGCGCCGCGGGGCAGAACAGCGTCGCCGATCTCGCGGCATCCGGCGCCCGCACCGTCGTGATCTCGCAGGAGCGCCCCTTCGACGAGCAGCACCACACGGCCGAGGCCCTCGAACGCTGGGGTCTCGCTCGGCGGGCGGCGGCGGGAATCGCCCCCGCCGACCTCGTCGACCTCGTCGAACGAGCCGCCCGCGACGCGCCGGACTGGTCGCGATGGCAAGTCGCAGGCGGCGCGCGCCGCATGGCTGCGGCGGTCGAGGCGGTCCTCCCGTGAGGACCGCCGTCATCACGGTCGCCTCGGCCGCACGCCGAGAGCACCTCGAGCGGCAGCGACGCACCCTCGCGGAGGTCGCCGGCGAGATCGTGCGCGTCGAGGCGTGGCTCGACGAGACGCCCCCGGAGGACGCCCCGGATGCCGAGACCCTCACGCTCCATGTGCCGCCGGGGCCGCACGGTCTGCGCGTGGGCGAGGGGCGGAACCGCGCCGCTGCCGCCGCCCTCGGAGCGGGAGCGGAACTGCTGGTCTTCCTCGACGTCGACTGCCTTCCCGGCGCGGGGCTGCTCCCCGCCTACCGGGCAGCCGCGTTGGCGCACCCCGACGCCGTGCTCTGCGGAGCGGTGACGTACCTCTCGAGCGTGCAGCGCCCGGAAACGGCATCCGATCTGCCCTTCCTCGTCCGACCCCACCGCGCCCGCCCCGCCCTTCCCGCGGGTGGGACTCGCGCCGCGTCACGCGACGAATACGACCTGTTCTGGTCGCTGTCGTTCGCGGTCACCGCCTCGACCTGGAACCGCATCGGCGGCTTCCACCCCGGCTACGAGGGATACGGCGCCGAAGACACCGACCTCGCCTGGACCGCGCGCGAAGCCGACGTCGAGATGCGGTGGGTGGGGGGTGCGGACGCCTTTCACCAGTGGCATCCGGTGTCTTCTCCGCCCTGGCAGCACCTCGACGACATCCTGCGCAACGGGGCGACCTTCCACGAGCGGTGGGGGTCGTGGCCGATGGGCGGGTGGCTCGACGCGTTCGCGGCGGCCGGGGCGATCGAGCGGCGCGGCGACGGCTGGGTGCGGGTGCGCTGAGCGGTCGGCTCAGCCCACGACGCTCCGCAGCGCATCCACGATCCGCGTCGCGCGCGGGTCGTCCGCCTCCATCCAGTTGGTGACGAACGCGAATCCGACCCGGGAATCGAGGTCGGCGAAGGCGACCTGGCCTCCGGCGCCGTCGTGGCCGAAGCTCGAGGGGCCGAGGTAGCGGCGGGCCTCGGAGTCGAGCTGGAACCCGGCGGCCCAGCGCGGCCACGGCGCGGGCGCCGCGAAGACCGGTGCACCCGCCGTGCGTTCGCGCGTGACGACCTCGAGGGTGTCGTCCTGGAGCAGACGGACGCCGTCGGTCTCGGCCACCGTGGCCGACCACACCGCCGCCAGCGCGCGCGCGGTCGCGACCGCCCCCGCACCGGGGATGACGGCTTCGCGCACGTCGTCGGCGTTGAAGCCGTCATCGGCGGTGACGAGGGTCGCCGGCAACGCTCCGCCGAGGGTCATCGCGCGGTCCAGCCAGTCGGTCGTCGCCGGATCGCGTTCGGCCGCCTGCCGGGCCACGAGGGCGTCGAGCGTCGGACCGACGCGCAGATGAGCGGCGGAGGCCGCGACCTCGGCCGGCATCCCGAGCCACGCCCCGCCGCCCACGGCCTCGGCCATCGCCGCGAACGCGTCACCGGGGGCGACGCCGCCCGCGCGCCGCACGATCTCGCCCGACAGCCAACCGTGGGTGAGCGCGTGATAGGCCCACCCGTCACCCGGCCGCCACAGGGGCTCCTGGTCGGCGACGATCTGCGCCATCGCCGCGAAATCGAGCAGCTGCGCGCGCGTGACGTCGACGCGCGGAGCGGAGACCCCTGCCCGGTGCGCCAGGGCGTCGCCGACGCTCACCCGGTCTTTGCCGTGCGCGGTGAAGTCGGGCCAGATGTCGGCGAGCGGGCGGTCCAGATCGAGCCGACCGGCTTCGACGAGCCGCGCCGCCAGGATCGACATGAGCCCCTTCGTGCACGAGAAGACCACCGTCGGGGTATCGCGCTCCCAGGGCCGGCCGTCGCGACTGTCGGCGATCCCGCCCCAGAGATCGACGACCGCGCGCCCGTCGACCCGCACCGCGAGAGCCCCGCCCATCTCGGGCAGCCCCTCGAACGCCTCGGCGAAGGCCTCGCCGACCACGTCGAAACCGGTCGAGACGGTCCCCTGCACCGCGGTCATCGTCCCGCCTCCGCCACGACGAGGCGATCGTCGTCCCACCGCAGCGGCAGCGGATCGGAGAGGGTTCCGACGAAGACCCCGTCGGTCGTGACATTCTCGAACGCGAGCATGACGGCTTGGCCCTCGGCGTCAGCGGCGACCCGGCCGCTGTACAGGCGCTCGTCGGCGACGAGACGTGCGCGCTCGACCGGATACGGCCCGCGCGGATCATCGAGGGCGACGGCCCAGATGCCGCCGGGCTGCCCCTCGCGCTCCCCCGCCAGGTGCGCGGCGTCGCACGAGAACACCAGCGCCCACCGGCCCGCGATCTGCACGACCTGCGGCACCTCGAGGTGCGCGAAACCCGCGCCGGGGACGCTCCGCGGGGGACGGACCTGCCACTGGTGCAGGTCAGCGGACCACGCGTAGCCGATGACCCCACGATCGCGCTCGCGGCCCTCGCGGGAGCGGGCGGTCACGAGCATGTGCCACCCGTCGCCATCGGGATCGGCGAACACCCACGGGTCGCGCCACGCCTCTTCGTGCCAGGTTCCCGCGTCGAGGGTCTCGTACCAGCGAGGATCGGCAGCCACCACGACCTCGGGGTCCTTGACCCACGTGGCGAGGTCGGTCGAGGCCGCGGCGAGCACTGTCTCGACGTTGGTGATCTCGCCGTCGCGGAGGAATCGCGAGCCCGTGTAGAACATGCGCCAGTCGGCAGTCGCCCCCACGATGCTCCCGGTCCAGGTGGCCGTGGCATCCGGAGCATCGCCGCCCGATGGCTCGAGCACCGTTCCGTGCACGGTCCACGAACGCAAATCGTCGCTCGTGGCGTAGCCGACGCTGGCGTTTCGGTGACGCAGGTCGGGGTCACCGAGGCTCGTCGGGGCCTGCAGGAACATCATGTGGTGGGTGTCGCCGTCGCGGGCGAGCCAGAAATCCCAGACCCAGTGGTCGGGCAGCGTAAACGTCATGAGATCCGTTTCGAGAGGAGGAGGGGCGATCAGCCCTTGACGGCGCCCTGCACGAGCGCGCGGATGAACTGGCGCTGGAAGACGAGGAACAGCAGCACCGCGGGGGTGATGATGATGAGTGCGCCGGCGTTGAGCAGGGGAATGCTCAGGGAGTACTGACCCTGGAAGAACGTCAGCGCGCCCGCCACGGTGCGCTGCAGCGGGTCGGCGATGAGCACGACCGGCAACAGGAACTGGTTCCACGTCCAGATGAACAGCAGGATGGCCAGCGCCGAGAGGGCCGGAGCGGCGAGCGGCAGCTGGATGCTGCGGAACTCGCGCCAGATCGAGGCGCCGTCGACCCGCGCGGCCTCGGAGAGTTCGCGCGGCACGTTGATGAAGTGCGCACGCATCCAGAAGACGCCGAACGGCATGTACAGTCCGATCAGCGGGAAGATCACAGCCCACGGGGTGTTCACGGTGCCCATCGACTGCGCCTGGTAGTACAGCGGGATGATCAGCGCCTCGAACGGGATCGTGAGGCCCAGGACGAAGAAGACCAGGATGCCGCGGCCGAAGCGCACCTGCAGGGACCCCAGCGCGAAGCCGGCGAGGGTGGCCGCGATGAGGCTCGCCGGCACGACACCCAGCACGATGACCAGGCTCGAGCCCATGAGCTGCCAGACGTGACCCGTCTCGAACGCGGTGGCGAAGTTGCCCCACTGCGGATCGGTGGGCCAGGTCAGACCGGTGGGATTGCGGTCGGCCGGCTGCAGCGCGGCGGAGAACATGCTGATCAGGGGCAGCAGCGTCACGATCGCGGCGACGCTGAGAAGGACGATGCCGAGCAGGCGCTCGGTGCGGCTGGCGATCACGAGTCGCTCGCTCTCGAGAGGCGTTGGATGGGGAGCACGACCACCAGCACCAGCACCATCAGCACGATGCCGAAGGCCGAGGCCAGGCCCACGTCGCTCTGGGTGAATCCGATGCGGAAGATCGACAGACCCGGCACGAGCGTCGCGCGGCCGGGACCGCCCTGGGTGGAGGTGTAGATGATGTCGAAGCTCGACAGGGCGGCGATCACCGTGACGGTGACCAGCACCGCGATCTCCTGACGGAGCCCGGGCAGGGTGATGGTGAAGAACTCTCGCCACCAGCCCGCGCCGTCGAGGCGGATCGCCTCGTACAGCGACACGTCGATCTTCCCGAGACCGGTCAGCAGCAGCACGGTGCACAGGCCCGTGAGCACCCACGAACCGATGAGTCCCACCGCCGGCAGGGCCGTGCCGTAGTCGGCGAGCCACGGGCGGGTGATCCAGCCGAGGCCGAGCCACCCGAGGATCTGATTGACCGCGCCGGTCTGGGCGTACATCCACGACCAGGCGATGCCGGCGGCGGCGAGGGGGATGATCTGCGGCAGGAAGAGAACCGTCTGAGCGGTGGCCGCGAAGGCTTTGTTCCGGATGCCGCGGATCAAGGTCGACAGCACGAGACCCAGCCCCACCGGGATGAAGGTGAAGAAGGCGATCAGGATGAAGGCGTTGCGGATGGCCCCGAGCAGGTCGGGGTCGGTGAAGACGGTGAGGTAGTTGTCGACGCCGACCCAGCGGGCGACGCCGATGCCGTTCCAGTCGTAGAACGAGTACTGCACGCCTTGGATGAGGGGCCACACCACGAACGCGACGTAGAAGCCCAGGGCAGGAACCAGCAGGAGCCACCCGACGAGGGCCGCCCGCCGGGCCACCGCGCGTGCGGCGGCCCGGCGAGGGGGTGCGGTCGTCGTCGCCGCATCGGCGTCGGCGGTTCGGGGGGCCGCCGCGACGGCGACCGCACGATCGGTCATTACTTGCCGACCTCGCTCTCGTAGAACTTCTGCACCCGGTCGACGAAGTCCTGGCCGGTGATCTGGCTGGTCACCAGCAGCTGCGACTCAGGGATGATCGAGCCGGCGTAGATGCCCGCCGTGGTGTTGGCCATGAAGTCAACCTGTCCGTTCTCGGCACCGATCTGCGCCGACATCTTCAGCGCGTTCTCGATCAGCGAGCCGGACTCGACCTTCGGCAGCTCCTGGGCCGGGTCGCCGCCGGGAGAGGCACCTGTGACGTCGACGATGATCTGACGCGCAGTGGGGTCGGTGTGCACCCAGTTGAGGAAGTACACGATCTCATTGATGTGCGGGGACTTCGCCGCGACCGAGAACGAGTTCGCCGCACCCATCGCGACGTGGTCGGCGCCCTTTTCCGCCGGCGGGACGAGGAAGAACTCGACGTTCGACCCGAGGGCTTTCTGGTAGTTCGCCGCCTCCCAGTTGCCGTTGAACGTGAACAGACCCTCGCCCGCCGAGAAGCGGCTGGTGAAGGTGAAGTAGTCGATCGCGTTGACGTCGGACGGGAAGTAACCGGCATCGGCCCACTTGCGCACGAGCTCGGCACCCTTCACGTTGCCGGATTCGTCGTAACGCGCGCCGGGCTCGTTGAACATCCACGACAGGAACTGGTCCTTGTCGACGTACTGGTTCATCGCGGCCTGCACCACGAAGTTGACGACGCCGTCCTTGTCGCCGGCCATGATCGGCAGGACTCCCCCGGCCTTGGCCTTCGCCATGTCGTCTTCGAGCTCAGCGAGGGTCTGCGGCGGGGAGTCGATGCCCAGCTGGTTCGCGAGGGTCGTGTTCATGTAAATGCCGGTGATGCTGTAACCGAGGCCGAGCTGGTAGAGCGAGCCGGATCCGCGCACGCCGTCTTCGCTCATGCGCAGCGGCGCGAGCTGGGACGCCGGCCAGGTGCTCCAGCCGTATGCGTCGAAGTACGGGTCGAGGTTGGCCACGAGGCCGTCGCGCACCGTGTCGCCCAGGGTGGGGAGGCGGATGAGGTCGGGCGGGGTGGAGCTGGCGAGCAGCTTCGGCGCGTTCGCGGTGAGGTTCTGGAACGTGTCGCGGTTGATCGTGAACGTCACATTGGGGTGCTGCTTGGTGAATTCCTCGGTCAGCTTGTCGGTGACCGGAAATCCCGTCTCATCGGCGATCGTGAGCTGAACGGGGTCGCTGGTGAGCTCTGTACTCACCTGGGTATCGGTCTGTGCGGCGGGCGCGGAGCTGCCGGGTGCGCATCCGGTCAGCGCGGCGCCGGTCAGGCCCGCGATGGTCAGCAGCGCCAGGGATGCCCCTCTGCGACGGCGCGGGGAACGGGGGTTCATGTCGACTCCTTCGTCAATGCTGCGTAGCCGATGCTCGGGTGATTCGAGCGTCGGACTCTGGTGCGCTAACCTTTGCTGAAAGGATTTAGCAGCATCATTTACGCAGACGTCCGTGACGCTGTCAAGATCACTGCGAAGATCGTTACCGCGGCACCGGCGCCGCAGAACGGGGAGCATCGATGGGCAAGAGGGTCACGCTGGCTGACGTTGCCCGCCTCGCCGGGCTCTCGCCGGCCGCGGCCTCGATGATCCTGAACGGTCGGCCCGACACCCGCCTGTCGAAGGACGCGCACGAGCGGGTCCACGCCGCTGCGGCGGAGCTGGGATACCGACCCAACATGGCGGCACGGGCCCTTCGGACCGACACGTCGCACACCGTGGGATTCGTCTCCGACCTCGTCGCCACGACCCGCTTCGCGAGCGGCCTGATCAAGGGAGCGCTGGGTGCCGCCGAGGCAGCCGGGCAGGTGGTGCTCGTGGCGGAGACCGGCGGAGAGCCCGAGCGAGAGGCCGAAGCGGTCTCGGCCCTGTTGGATCGTCAAGTCGACGGGATCATCTTCGCCTCGATGCGTGCTCGAGAGACATTTGTCCCGCCCCTGCCGACGGGGCTGCGCACGGTCATGCTCAACGCGACCAATGAACTGCACGGATGCAGCGTCCTGCCGGACGAGGAAACCGGTGGACGCCGCGCGATCGAACTCCTGGTGGAGGCGGGCATCCGCGACGGCATCCTGCTTCTCGGATACGACGCGGATGCAGAACGCGACCTCTTCCGCTCCGACACCGTCGCTGCGCGCGTTCGGGGAATCTCAGCGGCGATGTCCGACGCCGGAGCGAGCTTCCTGCACGAGGAGTCGATCTGGCTGTGGGAGCCCGCTCCCGGTTACGAGTTCACCGCGCGCCTGCTCAACGACGGAATGCGCCCTCGGGCGATCGTGTGCCTGAACGACCGGCTCGCTTTCGGCGCCCTCCAGGCTCTCGGCGATGCGGGACTCCGCGTCCCCGAGGACGTCTCGCTCGTGTCGTTCGACAATGACGAGCTCGCCGCCTACCTCCGCCCGGGCCTCACGACCATCGGCTTGCCGCACGAGGAGATGGGGCGCCGTGCGGTCGAGCTGCTGCTCATGCCGGGCGGTCCCCCCGCCGGTCGTCACCTCGTGGACATGCCGGTGGTGGTTCGGGAGTCGATCCAGCCGAGGTGATCCGCGCGGCGAGCCCGAAGTCGCGGGCGGCGTCCTGATGGCGCGAGGCCTCGGGGACGATCGCCGTGAGGTCTACGTCGACGCGCACCTCGGTCGACGGGGGACACCGGGGCCCTCGCCATCGCGCGACAGGTGGGCGGGGCGTTGGCCGGGGTGGTCGGCATCTTCGGCAGCCTGTTCGACGTCGACCGCGTGATCGTCTCGGGCGCCATCGCCGCGGGCGCGGGCCCCATCATCGACGCCGCGATCGCCGCCCTGCCACGCGCCCTCGACCTGCCCGCCCCCGAGATCGTCGCATCGGGCCTCGGCGCCGACATCGTCTCGATCGGCGCGGTCGCCGCCGCCGTCGAGGCGGCCCGCGAGAACGCCCTCGACCTGCCCGTCTTCGCGCTGCCCGAGGATTGCGCGCGGGCCTGAGCCACGGCATCCGGAGCGACAGGACAACCCCCGCGGCGCGAATCGCGCGGACGGATAGCGTCGAGGGGTCCGGTCCGATCCCCGGACAGGTGGAGACCCCATGCCTTCGTGGCCCGAACACGTCATGTGGTGGCACGTCTACCCGCTCGGCTTCGTCGGCGCACCCATCCGCGACGGCGAGGGGCCGGATGCCGAGATCGAACACCGCCTCGACCGCCTCGAGCCCTGGCTCGACCACGTCATCGGGCTCGGCCTGAACGGGCTGCTGCTCGGACCGGTGTTCGCGTCGGAGACCCACGGCTACGACACCGTCGACCACCTGCGCATCGACCCGCGCCTCGGCGACGACGGAGATTTCGATCGCCTCCTCGCGGGGGCGCGGGAACGCGGCATCCGGGTGCTGCTCGACGGGGTGTTCAACCACGTCGGGCGGGCGCACCCCGCCTTCCGCGACGCGTCGGAGGACGGACCTCAGCTGTTCCGCGGGCGCTGGGTCGACGGAACGCTCGAGGCCGAGGTGTTCGAGGGGCACGGCGCGCTCGTCGCCCTCGACCACTCGTCGCCGGCGGTCGCCGACCTCGTGGTCGACGTCATGTGCCACTGGCTCGAGCGCGGGATAGACGGGTGGCGACTGGATGCCGCGTACGCGGTGCCGACCGAGTTCTGGGCCGAGGTGCTGCCGCGCGTGCGCGAGAGATTCCCGGAGGCGTGGTTCGTCGGCGAGGTCATCCACGGGGACGGACCCGCGATCGTGCGCGCCTCGACGATGGACTCGCTGACGCAGTACGAGCTGTGGCAGGGCATCTGGCACGGCATCGCCGACGGCAACCTCTTCGAGCTGAGCCACGCGATCGAGCGGCACGACGAACTGCTCGCGACCTTCGCCCCGCAGACCTTCGTCGGCAACCACGACGTCACCCGCATCGCCTCGGCCATCGGGGCCGATCTTGTGCCGCACGCCCTCACCGTGCTCTTCACCGTCGCGGGGACCCCGTCGGTCTACGCCGGCGACGAGTTCGGGTGGACCGGGGTGAAGGAAGAGCGCGAGGGCGGCGACGACGCGGTGCGGCCGGAGTTCCCGGCATCCGCCGCGGAGGTCGGAGACGTCGACGAGCGGATCCTCGAGGCGCACCGGGCGCTCATTGCGCTGCGCCGCCGCAAGCCGTGGCTGTGGCGGGCGCACACCGACGTGGTCGAGGTGGCCAACGCCGCGATCGTGCTGCGTACCGCCGTGGGAGACGACGCGGTGGTGGTCGCGCTGAACATCGGCGACGAGCCGGTGTCGGTGCCGGCCGCCGACGCGCGCACGATCGTCACCGGTGACGGCACCCTCGCCGACGGGCGGGTCGAGCTCGGCCCGCGCGGGTGGGCGGCGCTGGAGGGCTGAGCCTCAGGCGCCGGCGCGGAAGCGGTGCTCGGGGCGGCCGGTCGACCCGTACCGCAGGCTCACCTGCACGAGCCCGCGCTCGGCGAGAGCGGTGAGGTGGCGCTGCGCGGTCGCACGCGAGACCCCGATCCGCTCGGCCACCTCGGACGCCGACGCCTCGTCGGCGCCGAGGGCGGCCAGGACGGTCTGCTCGGTCGCCGAGCGCGCGAGCGAGGGTCCGTCGCGCTCGCCCCGCATCGCGGCGGCCGCTCGGTCGATGTCGTCCTGCGAGAGCGGACGCGAACTCGACAGCAGATTGCGGTATCGGGCGAAGCGGTCGAGGCGCTCGGCGAGCACCCGCGTATCGAACGGCTTGACGAGATAGGCCAGCGCACCGGCCGAGAACGCTCGGCGCACGGTCGCGGCATCCGTCGCCGCCGACAGCACGAACGCGTCGACGTCGAGCGAGCGCACGAGCTCGATGCCGTCACCGTCGGGCAGGTACACGTCGGCCAGCACGAGGTCGGGCGCGTGCGCGGCGACCGCGGCGCGCGCCTCACCCACCGTGCGCGCGGGCTCGAGCGCGACGAAGCCCGGCCGCGCCGCCACCGCGTCGCGGTGCAGTCCCGCCACGCGGAAGTCGTCGTCGACGACCAGAACCCGGATGCCGTTCACTCGCTCGTTCCCTCTCGCTCGCTCGTCCCGCCTCGCACGCCCGGCAGTCGCGCCGCCACCACCGCGCCGTGGTCGCCGCCGCCCGCGTCGACCACCCACACCTCGCCGCCCCGGCGCCGGGCGAACTCGCGCGAGAGCGGAAGTCCGATGCCGAGTCCGTGCACGGCATCCGGATCATCTCCGCGCTCGCGCGGCGCGAAGATCGCCTCGACGTCGGCGATGCCGGGACCCGTGTCGGCCACCGTCAGCACGACCGCGTCGGCGTCGTCGAGCACGCTCACCTCGACCCCGCGGGGTTCGGGAGCGGACGCCGCGGCCGTCACGGCATTGTCGATGAGGTTGCCGAGCACGGCGACCACGTCTTCGACGTCGTCGATCGAGGCGGTCGAGAACGTGTCGTCGGCCACGCGCAGGGCGACGCCGCGCTCGCGCGCCGACAGCGCCTTGGCACCGAGGAACGACTGCAGCATGGGGTCGCCGACGAGTTCGATGCCGGGCACGGCCCAGTCCACCGACCCGCGGTCGACGAGGTCGGTGAGAAACGCTCGCGCTTCGTCGGCGCGGCCGGCGTCGAGAAGACCCACCGCGGCGTGCAGGCGGTTGGCGTTCTCGTGGCGCTGCACCCGCAGGGCATCGCCCATGGCGCGGACGCTGTCGAGACGGCCCGACAGGGCGATGACGTCGGTGCGGTCGCGCAGCGTCGCCACCCGGCCGAGCGTGCGCGTTCCGCGGCGCACCGGACGCACGTCGAGGAAGACCACGCGATCACCCAGCGGGAGGCCGCTCGACGAACCCGATCCCGACAGAGCGTCGACGACGGCCGTCGGGAGGCCCAGCTCGTCGAGGCGGTGGCCCACGGCATCCGTGATCCCGAGGAGCCGCTCGGCGGAGGGCGTGCACACGCGCACGACGTCGGCGTCGTCGAGGGCGAGCACTCCCTCGTCGGCGCTCTCGAGAACGGCGGTCTGCGTCTGCACGAGCGACACCAGCTCTTCGGGCTGGACGCCGAGGGTCAGTCGCTCGAGTCGGCGGCGCATCAGCAGGGCGACCACGGCCCCGATCGCCACGGCGAGCGCCACGGCGACCGCGATCCCACCGATGAGGGCCGGGAGGTCGTCGAACACGCTCGCGCGCTCGAAACCGACGCTCACCTCACCCACGGGCGCTCCCCCGCCGGGCGGATAGACCGGTACCTTCGCACGGGCGGATTCGCCCAGCGTCCCCGTCTCCCACGTCACGACCTCGCGCCCGGCGAGCGCGTCGGCGAAGCTCGTGCTGACGACCTCGCCCAACCGGTCCGGATCGGGGTGCGCGAGACGGATGCCGTGGTCGTCGGTGATCACGACGAACAAGCCCTGCGTGCGGGCGGTCACGTCGGCCGCGTACTGCTGAAGCTCACCGCCGCGGAGGCCCGCGGCATCCGGAGTGCCGGGATCGGCCGAATATTGCGCCACGCGCCCGCGCACCTCGGGCGCCTCGGCCACGGAGCGGGCGATGTTGAGGGCCGAGGAATCCGCCTCGGCCTTGAGCTGCTGCACGCCGAGCCACGCGAAGACGGCGGTGCAGACGACCACGACCACGAGCTGGGTGGCGATCTGCACGAGAAGCATGCGCGTGGCGAACCTCATGTGCACCTCCTCCGCTCCGCGACATCATCGTGCGCGAAATGCGCAGAACACACGGTACGCGCATAACGCCCCGCAATGCGAGCAAGCGCGCGGCCGAGCACCCCGCATCCGTAGTGTCACCGAATCGACGGCGCGCCCCGTGCCGGCATCCACGACGAAGGAGTCGCGATGACCCCCCTGATCCTTGCGGCCGAAGCCGAAGAGTACGCGGTGGCCTACACGCCCGCCGACGGTGTGCTCGTCGCCCTCGGCTTCCTTATGGTCCTGTCGTTCATGGCGCTGATCATGACGCGACGAATGACCCCGATGGTCGCCCTCATCCTCGTGCCCACCGTGTTCGGCCTCATCGCGGGCGCCGGCTTCGGCCTCGGCGACATGGTGATCGACGCGATCGGCAAGATGGCCCCCACGGCCGCGCTGCTGCTGTTCGCCATCATGTACTTCGGCATCATGATCGACGTCGGGCTGTTCGACCCGCTGATCCGTGTGATCACGCGCTTCCTCGGGAACGACCCGGCCAAGATCGTGCTCGGCACGGCGATCCTCGCGGGCGCGGTCTCGCTCGACGGCGACGGCTCGACCACCTTCATCATCACCACCTCAGCGATGCTGCCGCTCTACCTGCGCCTGGGTATGAGCCCCGTCGTGCTCACCTGCGTCGCGGGCCTCATGAACGGCACGCTGAACATCGTGCCGTGGGGTGGCCCGACCGTTCGCGCCGCCACCGCCCTGGGGCTTCAGCCCACCGACGTCTTCGTGCCGATGATCCCCTCGCTGCTCGCGGGCCTGGTCGTCTCGCTCGCCTTCGCCTGGTTCCTCGGCCTGTCGGAGCGCAAGCGCCTGGCCGGCTCGATCGACACCGCCAAGATCGACGGTCCCGGAGGCTTCGGTCGCCTCGGCGCCCCGAAGATCTTCCGCGGAGCCGAGCACAAGCCCGGCGCCCTCGCGTCGCTGCGCACCGGCAACATCGTCACCGTCCGCGGTGGACAGGGAGCCGTCGCCGCCCCGCAGCTCGTCGAGGCCGCCGACACCGCGATGGCCGACACGATGCTCGACCCCAACCGGGCGACCCTGCGACCCAAGCTCATCTGGTTCAACCTCGCGTTGACCGTCGCGGTGATGGTGCTGCTCGTGCTCGACCTGTTCCCCCTGGCCTTCGTGTTCATGGTCGGCGCCGCGATCGCGCTCGTGGTCAACTTCCCGAAGCTGCGCTCGCAGGCCGACGAGATCGTCGCCCACGCGCCCAGCATCGTCGGGGTCGTGTCGATGGTGCTCGCGGCCGGTGTGCTGGTCGGCGTGCTCAACGGCACGGGCATGGTCACCGCCATGGCCGACTGGATCACCCAGGTCATCCCCTCGTCGATGGGACCGTTCCTCGCCGTCATCACCGGTGTGCTGTCGATCCCGTTCACGTTCTTCATGTCGAACGACGCGTTCTACTTCGGCATCCTCCCGGTGCTCGCCGAGAGCGCCGCGAACTACGGCATCGCCCCGGTCGAGATGGCCCGCGCCTCGATCACCGGCCAGCCGGTGCACCTGCAGAGCCCGCTGGTCCCCGCGATCCTGCTGCTCGTCTCGCTGGCCGGGGTCAACCTCGGCGACCACCACAAGAAGGTGCTGTGGCGCGCGACGGTCGTCTCGCTCGTCATGCTGGCGGTGGGCGTGCTCGTGGGCGCGGTGCCGCTGCTGGGCTGACACCGAACGGAGAAGGACCCCGGATGCCATGGCATCCGGGGTCCTCGCCATGTGGGCTCCCGCCGACAAACGCCATTCCTCCCGAGACATGCCGCGGCACGGCGTTTCTAGCGAGGAATCGCGTTCATCGAGGAGAGCCCCCAGCCCGCCCGCTCCACCGCGATCTCACGCGATGCCGAGCGCCGACCGCACAGCTGCGACGACCTGGGGCACGGCGGCGTCGCGCACGAACACCGGGATCCGATCGAGCGGCGCCTCCACCTCGAGCTCGCCGCCGCCGGGTAACACCTCACCGTTCCACAGGTCGGTCCACTCCGCGCCGGCGGGCAGCACCACGGTCCGCGAGCCCGCGCCCGCCTCCGTCACGGGCGCGACGAGCAGGTCGGGGCCGAAGAGGTACTGGTCCTTCACCGTCCAGCAGCGCTCGTCGTCCGGGAACTCGTGGAACAGCCCCCGCAGCACCGGCTGACCGTCGTCGTGCGCGTCGCGCATGACCGTGCGCAGGTACGGGCGCAGTGCCTCGCGCGCGAAGAGGTAGCGCTCGAGGATCGGTGTGGCCTCGTCGCCGAAGCTCCACACCTCGTTGGGCCCACCGGTCGGCGAGCGCCGTGACCCGTCGGCGGCGTGCACCTCTCGCGTGGGTAGGCGATCGCCGTGCAGTCGCATCACCGGGCTGAACGCTCCGAACTGGAACCATCGCACGAGCAATTCGCGGAAGCCCTCGTCGTCGGGGTCTCCGTGGTGGAAGCCGCCGATGTCGGTGGTGAACCACGGAATGCCCGCGACGCCCATATGGATTCCGGCCGTGATCTGCGCGCGCAGCGCCGCGAAGGTCGAGGCGATGTCGCCCGACCACACCAGGGCTCCGTACCGCTGCGACCCGGCCCAGGCCGTACGCAGCAGGTTCACGACCTCGGCCTCACCGTCACCCCACTGCCCCTCGGCGAAGGCGCGCGCGTAGTGCTGCGGGTACAGGTTGCCCACCTGCGGCACCGGACCCGCGTGATACCGATAGTTGTCGTAGTCGTAGAGCCCGAACTCGGGTTCGGCCTCGTCGAGCCAGAAGGTGCGGATGCCGTGCCGCCCGTAGTTCTGCCGACATCGCTGCCACACGAAGTCGCGTGCGCGCGGGTTCGTCGCGTCGAGGAAGGCGCTCGGGCCTTCGAACGACATGTGCACGTCGAGCCCGCGCTCGGCACGGACGAGGAGGTTCTCCTTCTTCATGAGCGCGTAGTTCTCGCTCTCGAGCGACACCTGAGGCCAGACCGACACCATCAACTCGACGCCGAGGCTGTCGAGCTCGCGCACCATCGCCTCAGGGTCGGGCCAGAACTCGTCCTCGAAGCGGAAGTCGCCCATCTTCGGCCAGTGGAAGAAGTCGGCGACGATCACGTCGAGCGGCAGCCCACGACGGGTGTGCTCCCGGGCGACGGCGAGCAGCTCGTCCTGGGAGGAGTACCGCAGCTTGCACTGCCAGAACCCGAGACCCCGCTCGGGCATCATCGGGGCGTGCCCCGTGGCATCCGCGTACGCCCGCGCGATCTCACGCGGCGTCTCACCCGCGGTCACCCAGTAGTCGAGCTGCTCGGTCGACTCGGCCTCCCATCGGGTGCCGTTCGCGGCGAACGTCGCTCGTCCGATCGCCGGGTTATGCCAGAGGAAGCCGTAACCGCGGCTCGACATGACGAACGGAACGCTGGACTGCGAGTTGCGATGTGCGAGCTCGAGGGAGCATCCCTTCAGGTCCAGAACGTCCTGCTGGTACTGCCCCATGCCGTAGAGCCGCTCGTCGGCGGCGGTCTCGAACGACGCGATCAGTCGCACGTCCCCGCCGGGGATCGGTCGGTGCTCTCGCGCCACGAGGGCCAGCGAGCCGCCGGCATCCCGCTCCTGGAAGAGCAGACGACCCGAGGCGTCGAAGAAGGCGAGATGGCAGAAGTTCCGGTCGTATCCGGTCTGCAGCTGGATGCCGGTGCTCGAGGTCGCCACCACCCGTAGGCGCCCGTTCGTCAGGGTCGCCCGCTCCGCATCGACCTCGATCGCCGCGTCGACGGGTTCGGCGGGAAGGAGCGCCCAGTCGTGGTCGGCGACATCGTGCATGAGGCGTGCGCGCACGCGGACGCTGTCTCGGCCCCACGGCTCGATCAACACGGTCTCGCCGTCTCCGCGCCAGAGGAGGCGAGTCCCGTCGACGGAGAAGTGCGCGGTGACGGCGGTCACACGCGCGCCTCGACGTCTGCCTCGCCCGTGGCCCGCGCCGCGCGCCGGCGTTCGACGTGGTCGTGCGCGAAGACGAGGTACACGCTCGCGGTCCAGGTGTAGGCGCGGTCGCGGAGCCCCTCACCGGTCAGGGCGTCGAAGTTCTCGGCGAAGCCGGAGCGCTCGCACAGGGCGCGGAACCGCTCGCTGATCGTGTCGGCGAGCCCGTCGCGACCGCCGCGGCGCAGGCCCTCCTCGATGAGCATCGTCGAGGGCGCCCAGATGGGACCTCGCCAGTACCCGTCGCTCTCGTACTCCTCGGTGTCGACGCGCTGAGTCGCCGGTCCCCACTCGGTCAGGTGCGCCGCGATCCCGTCGGCGAGCGTGTCGACCACCTCTCCGGGCAGCCGCGGCGAGGCGAGCACGGGCAGCAGATTGAGCAGGCTCGTGCGCTTGCTGCGCGCGCGGCTCAGAGCGCCCACGGCGAAGAAGCCGCTGTCGTCGCGCAGCTCGGTCAGCAGCGCCTGCTCCACCCGGTCGCGCTCGTCGCGCCAGTGGGATGCGTCGTCGAGTCCGAGCTCGTCGGCGAGATCGGCGACGACGTCGAGCTGCACGGCGAGGAAGGCCGCGAGGTCGGGCGCCTCGATGACGCGGTCGTGGTCGAAGGTCGTGGAGTTGTCCCAGCCACTGTCGTTGCCGTGCTGGTAGTAGGGCAGCGCGCGACCCGCGACCGTGCGCGAATCGAGCCAGAACCGCGACCAGCGCGCGAGCCGCGCGTAGACCGTCTCGAGTTCGACGCGGTCGAGGGGGCGGCCCAGCCGTTCGCGCAGGCGGGTCAGCGCCCACCCGTGGATTGGCGGCTTGACGAAGTTGTAGAGCACTTCGGAGTGGGTGATCGAATCGGGCATCGCACCCGCGGCATCCTGATGGTCGAACGGCGCCAAGAACTGGTCGAGTGCCAGCTCGGGGGCCCCGGGGGCAAGGGCCAGGGCGTTGAAGGTGTGATCCCAGCTCCAGACCTTGTCCATCCAGTGCTTCGACATCAGCACCGACTCGCGGGTCACGAAGCCCGCGGGCGCCACCGTGGCCGACCACAGCACGTAGGCGGCGAGCGCCACAGCGGGGGTGTCGTCGCTGCGCCACCCGCCGACCGCGGCCAGATACTCCTCGAACTCCTCCGTCACGCGCTGCGCCACCTCGGCGAAGGTCTCGAGGGAGGTGAATGCGGGCGCGGCGGTCTCGATCTGCTCGACAGCGACCTCCCACCCGTCGGCGCCGCTCACCGTCACGGCGCGCACGCTCTGGCCGAGGGCCTCCTCCCCCTCTGCGGATGCCGAACCCGTCAGCACGCTGATGCGGTAGCGCCGGCCCGTCTCGTACGAGGTGAACACCCACGATCCGTCGCGGGGCTCGCGGAAGAAGTACGAGCCGGTGAACGGGGTGAGCTCCTCGGCGGCATCCGCGAGCACGAGATCGGCCCCGGCGCCCCTCAGTCGCACGACGTCGCTCGATGCGAACACCGCCGAAGCGACGACCTCTCCCCCGACCAGCCACGACAGCGTCGAGGGGTCGGCCGAGGTCTCGGCATCCACCGACGAACCGTCCCGGCTCAGAGACAGACGCAGCACCGCGTGCATTCCGGTGAGGTGCGACACGAGGTGCACGTCTCTGACGCGACGGTGCAGCCCGATCACGGGCGACAGGTTCATCCACGATCCGCGACGGCTGAAGGGGATCTCGCGCACGTCGAACGACGGCAAGGAGGGAACGGACACGAAGGGCCTTTCGAGGGTCAGTCTTTGACGGCGCCGGCGGTGACACCCGCCGCCACGTAACGCTGGGCGAGGATGAGCAGGACGGCGGCGGGAATGGATGCCACGACGGCGGTCGCCATGATCGCGTTCCACTCCTGGTTGTTGTTGCCGATATAGCGGTAGATGCCGATCGTGATGGGCTGCAGCTTGCCGCCGCTGTTCAGGGTCGAGGCGAAGATGAAGTCCGACCACGACCACAGGAACGCGAACAGCGACACCGTCACGATCGAGTTGCGGCTGACCGGCAGCACGATCGAGCGGAAGGTGCGCCACGTTCCGGCCCCGTCGATGCGGGCGGCGGCGAGCAATTCGTCGGGGATGCCGCGCATGAACGCGGTGAAGATCAGCACACCGAACGGCACCGCGAGCGTGGAGTCGGCGAGGATCAGCCCCGGCACCGTGTTGAGGATCCCGGCGTTGAGGTAGATCGCGTAGAACCCCATCGCCATGATGATCCCGGGGATCATCTGCGCGATCAGCAACGCGAAGCTCAACGCGTTGCCGCCGCGCGGGCGCAGTTTGGCGAGGGCGTAGGCCGCCGGAGCCGACAGCACGAGGGTCAGCACCACCGTGCCGACGCCGATGACGAAGCTGGTGCCGAGGTAGGGCAGCTGGTCGGACACCACCTTCTCGTACCCCTCGAAGGTCGGGGTGAGCGGGAACAGGTCGGGCGGCGACTTGCGCATGTCGCTCTGCGGGGTGAGCGAGACGTTGATCATCCAGTAGATCGGGAACAGCATGATCCCGGTCAGGACCACCCCCACGAGGGTGATCCACCACGGTCGGCGTTTCATCAGACCTCCAGGCGGCGCTGGGCGCGGATGTAGATCAGCCCGAACACGAGGGCGATCACGATGAGCAGATTGCCGACCGCGGCTGCGGGGCTGAGATCGGGCAGGGCCGAACCGAAGCCCAACCGGTACGACCAGATCGCGAACGTGGTCGAGCTGGAGCCCGGACCGCCGCGCGTCATGATCCAGATGATGTCGAAGACCTTCAGCGTGTAGACCAGCCCCAACAGGATGGTGATCGCCGAGACCGGGCGCAGCAGCGGGAAGGTGATGCGCCAGAACTTCTGCCCCGCGTTCGCCCCGTCGATGGAGGCCGCCTCGTAGATGTCGGTCGAGATGTTCTGCAGGCCGCTGTACAGGATGACGAGGTTGAACGGCACGCCGATCCAGATGTTCGCGATCAGCACGGACACCAGGGCCCACTGCGGGGACGTCAGCCAGTTCACCGGGTCGATGCCCGCCGCGCTGAGGGCGGCGTTGACGACCCCCGAGTCGGAGTTGAGCATCCACGACCACGCCGAGGCCGAGACCAGAAGCGGCAGCAGCCACGGTACGAGGAAGAGCGCGCGAAGCGTCGCCGAGAGCGGGAAGCGCTGGAAGAAGAACACCGCCAGCGCCATGCCGATCGAGTACTGGAACGCGATCGAGACGAGGGTGAACGTGGCGGTGTTGGCGAGGGCCGGCCAGAAGGTGGGGTCCTGGAAGACCGCCACGTAATTGGCGAACCAGACGAAGGGCGCGTTCCCGTCGATGAACGAGCGGACCGTGTAGTCGCGCAGGCTCAGATCGAGGTTGCGGTAGAGCGGATAGGCGTAGAAGACGACCAGGTAGACGACGACGGGGGCGAGGAACGCCCACGCCGCCCACTGCCCCCGGCGCCGCGGACGGCGACCGGGGGTGGGGAGGGCAGCGGATCGCTCCGCCGCCCTCCCGGTGTCGCCGGTGCCCGTCGAAGCAGTGATCTGCGTCGCGGTCATGTCGGCGTACCCCTTTCGATGGATGGGATTACTTGGACGAGGCGGCCTGCTGGGCGGCCTTCAGGGCGTCCTGCGGCGACTGGGCGCCGGTGAGGGAGTTCTGCACAGCGGTCCACAACTGCTCGGAGATGACCGGGTACTTCACGCCGAGGTTGTCTCCGGTACGCGCCTTGGCGGCACCGACGGCCTCGATCCAGGGCTCGAGCGTGGAGTCCTTCGCGAGCTGCGCCTTCTGCGCCTCGGGAGTCGCCGCGATGTAGTTCAGCGTGTTGTCGGTGTCGACCACGTTCGCGGTGCTGGTGAGGCACTCGACGATCTTCGACGAGGTGGCGTAGCGGGCGGAGTCCTTCTGAACCGGCAGCGTCAGGAACTCGCCTCCCGTGGGAGCAGGCGCCGCACCGCCCTTGGCCGCGGGGATGGGCATGACCTCGTAGCCCGCCTTGGCGGCGCCGGCCTTCTGCCAGGTGCCGTTCTCGGCGAAACCGAAGTCGCCGGTCTGGAACTCCTGCCAGCTGGTGGTCTGCGTGTTGTTGATGACCGAGTTCGGTGCCCAGCCCTTCTTGACCCAGTCCGTCCAGAGCTGCACGGCCGAGGCGGCCTGCGAGGAGTCGAGCTGCGTGAGGTCGGCGCCCGCACCCCAGAACCACGGCAGGAACTGGAAGCTGCCCTCTTCGGTGCCGATCCCCGAGAAGGTGATGCCCTTCTTGCCGGATGCCACGACCTTCTCGATCGCGCTGTTCAGGCTCGACCAGTCCTTGATGGAGGACGGGTCGACGCCCGCGGCGCTGAGAACGGTGGGGTTGTAATAGAGGGCGAGGGTGTTCGCCCCGATCGGGACGCCGTAGGTCTTCCCGTCGACGACCGAGGCGCCGAGGATGTTCTCGGCGACGTCGCCGACCTGCAGGCCGTTCTCGTCGGTCGCCGTGACAATGCCCGCCTCAACCAGCGTCGAGACCGCGGGGTTGTCGATCAGCAGGATGTCGGGCGAATCGCCCTGCTGTCCGGCGAGGAGGGCCTTGCTGGTCAGGTCGCTGGTGTCGAAACCGGTGCGTTCGACGGTGACGCCGGCGTCGGCCGCGCATTTGTCGATGACTTTGGCCCAGTCCGAGCTGGCGTCGTACTGCGGGTATGGGTCCCAGAAGGTGAAGGTGCCGCCGGCGGCGTCGGTGCTACCGGAACCTCCGGCGCCACCGCCGGAGCAACCGGCCAGGACGCCGACGGCGACGGCGCCGATGGCGAGCGCTCCGAGAGCGCGGGTACGGGTGATTGACGTGCTCACTTGCGATTTCCTCTCTGAAATGTGACTGCGTTGTCGTGCGAGTGACGCGTTGAACCGGTTCGACGATGGGCCGACGAGAACGGGGCGCGCCTACCGCCCCGTCAGGCGGTGCTCCCCCGGTCGGTCAGTTCCGGCTCGATGAACCCGACCACGGGGGGCCCGTAGGCGGGGTCGGCGATGCGCCGGACGAGGTGCTGGACCGCCCTGCGGCCCAGACCGTCGGGGGAGGTCTCCACTGCCGTGTACGGCAGAAGGAAGGTGCGTCCGAAGTCCCTGGAGTAGAGGCTGACGACGGAAAGATCTCGGGGGACCACGGTGCCGCGCTCGCGGAGCACGCCCGGGAGCGCGGCGATCGAGGCATCGTTGTGGACGATGAGCGCCGTGGCGTCGGTGCGCGTGTCGAGGATCGCGTTGAGGCTGCGCTCGATCCCGGGCTGCTGGGACTCGCCGTAGTGAGCATGGATGCGGATGCCGTACCGTGCCGCGCGCTCGAGCGCGGCGTCGCGGAAACGCCAGGCGTAGGCGCCGCCACGCTCGAACACGTGCCGCGGGGGCGAGACGAGGACGATGTCGTGGTGGCCGAGGCCATAGAGGTGGTCGACGATGAGGCGCGCCGCTTCGCCGAAGTCGAGGTCGAAGACGTCGAGGCCCTCGGTGTCGCGCGGAAGACCCACGAGCGCACCGGGCTGTCGAGCCTGACGCAGCGCCTCGAGACGGGGGTCGTCGTGAGTGACGTCGAGCAGGACGACACCGTCGACCATGTTCGACGACGTGATGCGACGGATCGCTCCCGGACCATCACCGTCGGTGACCATGAGGATGTCGTAGCCGAGCTCACGGGCAGCGTCTGACACGGCGAGGATGTACTGCAGCATGGCCGGCGGGAACTCGTCTTCGTGGAACTGCAACAGCAGCCCGAGGACCATGGTCTGCGAGGTGGCGAGGGCGCGAGCGCCCGCGTTCACGGTGAAGCCCAGCTCGGAGATCGCGGCGTCGATGCGCTCGCGAGTCTCGCGAGAGATGGGGCGATTGCCGGAGAGCGCGTACGAGACGGTGCTGCGCGAGACTCCCGCAGCCTTGGCCACGTCACCGATGGTGGTCATTCACCCGCTCCCTTCATCGTCGAACCGGTTCGATCAGTCTAGCGCCGTGTATCGCGCTCAGCAACATTTTCGCAGTCGAACGAGTGTGCTTATTTCCACCCGTCCGCGCACGCTCCACGGCGCGAAGACGCCCCGGGGTTCCGGTTCCCGGGGCGTCTCCGCGATGTGCGGTCAGGAGCGAGCGCGCTCCCGTCGACGAGCGATCAGGGCCACGCCTGCCGCGAGGGCCGCCGCTCCGGCGAGGAGCCCACCGAAGCCCGCGAAGGTGGTGCCGGTCATCGCGAGGGAACCCGACGCGGACGCCGTCGTCGACGTGCCCGATCCGCCGGCCGCTGCTCCCCCGCCGTTGCCGGAGACACCGTCGCCCGCCCCGGCGCCACCGCCGCCCGCTCCGCCGCCGACCGCGGCGGTGATCGCGAGAGCCGTCGACGCCGAGCGCTGAGAGAGCGCCCCCGTGGCGATCAACTGATGGTCTCCGACCGGGGCCGATGCCGGCACCGTGAGGGTCGTCAACACCGCACCCGCGGCATCCGCTGTCGCCTCGCCCAGCACGATCGGGTCGGAGTGCAGGACGAACCCGACTCTCTCGCCCGGCGCGTATCCGGCGCCCGACACCTCGATCGATCCCCCCTGCGCGACCGAGGAGGCGTTGGTCGCGACCGTTGCGGCGGCCGGGGTGGTGTCGGGCCGAAGGGCGGTGAAGGTCATCCGGTCGAGATTCGGCGCCCACTGCGAACGAAGTCCCAGGGTGGGGTACCGCTCGGAGATATACGTGACCCCGTTGAAGTCGGGTTGCTCCTCCGACGCGAACCGGATCGAGTTCTCCCCCGCTTGCAGCTGCACCTCGACGGTGAGCTCCCAGAACTGGTTGGCGTTGTAGCTCTGCGGGAACAGCACCTTCTGCACCGGGCCTCCATTGACGGAGATGTCGGCACGACGAGCCACCGGGTCGGGGTTGTAGTGGGACGACGGCGACTGCTCCTCGTTGGAGTAGCGCAGGGTCATCGCGTACGTCCCCGGCTGGTCGACGGTCACCTTCTGGGTGAGGGTGTTGCCGTTGCCGGGCGCTCCACCGATGCCGACCACCGCCTTGCCGCCACTGGCGAGCGAGAGGTCCTGGGCCTTGGCGGATCCCGCGAGGGTTCCCGCCTCCGCCTCGATGGTCTGCGACGCCAGGGCCTTCTCCGACCCGCGCACCGCGACGCGATCCAGAGCGATCGTCCCCGATGTCCCCACGACCTCCACCTTGTTGACACCGCCCACGAGGAAGGCCGGAACGGTCGCGGCGTCGGACACCGTCCCCAGGTCCACACCGTTCACCCGGAGCGTCGCAGTGCCGCCCCCGAGGGTCTTCACCTCGAGGGCCTTCTCGGAGTCGTCGGCGTTGTAGACCCAGAAGGTGGCCGACTGACCGTTCGAGAGCGGCACGTAACCCGAACCCGAGACGCCTGCCCTGTCGTAGGCCGCCGAGGCGCCGTGCAGCACGGCGTTCTCCGCCTCATAGATCGGCGTGTACGCGGGGTTGGGCTGGGTCAGGTCGATCTTGTCGATGATGGCCGTGCCGACGGTCTGCCTCGTTCCATCGAGACTCTTCGCCGCGATCGTGATGCTGTTCTTTCCCGCCTTCAGATCGACCTTCGTGTCGGCGTGGTTCCAGACGACCCATTTGTAGCCGAGCTCCGCGTAGATCTCCTGCTCGGCGCCGCCGTCGACTGTCACGAACATGTTCACCGGCCCCTGCGCGAGGTTCAGAGCGTCCTTGTTGTAAGCGCTCGCGAGCACACTGAGGTCGTACGACCCCGCAGCCGGAACGTCGACGTCGAAGGTCATCCGCAGGTTGGATCCTGCGCGGATGCCGCCCACATCCTTCGTCCCCGAGGTGTAGAAGCCACCGACATTGCCGGGCGTTCCCTCGGGACCGTTGATTTCGGGGGTGGCTCCCTCGAACCGGGCGTTCTCCGCCTCGTAGACGCCGCGCCACGACACCGGCGACTGCGCCGGGCTCGAGGCGTTCTGCCCCGGAGTGACGATGATCTCGTAGGCCGAGTCGGTACCGAGCGGCGGCAGGCCACCCTCGCCGAATCGAAGCCCGAGCGACCCGTTCGTCACAGGAGCATCGAATTCCGCGACCGTCTGCGGCTCGCCCGAGTCGCCGATCTGACCGGTCCAGCGGATGTCTCGCACCTGGACGTGAGCCGTTTGCGACAGGTAGTCCGGCAAGCGGTCGAAGTACACGTTCTGGTCACCCGAGCTGCCACCCAGCAGAGCGTGGACCTTCTTGTCGGCGTCGTCCACGGTGGCGACGCCCTGAAGGGTGTAGCTCTGGCCGGGGCGCGGCGGATGCACCGTCACCGTGTCCCCGGTCATGTTGCCGTAGGCGTTCAACAGCCACCACTGGCCGTTGCCGCGATTGGACTGGACGGCGGAGTCGCTCAGATTGCCGTCGATGTTCCAGTAGGCGATGTCGGCGTCGATCTTGCTGTCCTCGATCGCGGATATCCATTGGATCATCTGCGCCGGAACCGAGGTGTGGTAGTTGAACGCGTACTCGTTGACGTTGATCGGCAGGTGCTGACCCGCCCACTTCGTTCCCGCGAAGAGCTCGTCCTCCCACCCGCGGTACTTCGCGACGGAGTCGCGGATCGTGGCGGGATTGCTGAGCTCGTGCCAGGTGAAGGCCTGTGGCACGGTGTCGTCGGCGATCGCGTGCTGGAGGAACCCGTAGTCCTGATCGAAGAGCACGCTGGTGTTCGGGCCGCCGATTCGCGCATCGGGGATCTTCGAGGTGATGAGCCGGTATGCGCGATCCCAGGCGCTGAAGAAGCGATCGGGGTTGTCGAGCCAGCTCTGACCCCAGAACGACTGGCCGCCGTTGCCGTACATGTTGCCCTCGGGCTCGTTGAAGGGCACGAAGACGATGCGCTTGCGGTACTCCTCGGGCAGCTGAAGGACCTGGTCGACCTGTTTGCCGATCGAATCGAGGAACCACGCCTCTTTCTCCGCGCCGTTCGCCCCGGGCACCTCGTACGGGAAGCCGCGATTGATGTCGGTCATGTAGATGTACACGTCGCCGTTCGAGGAGTCGGCGAGCGGCTTGACCACCTCGAGGGCGTCGGCACCGGGGTGCTGTGGCCCGTCCTGAGCCTTGGTCGAGACGGTGCGCAGCTGGATACCGTCGATCAGATTGTTCGAGGGGAGGCCGGGACCGTAGAGCCCGTAGAGCGTCCCGGACGCGCCGCCCATGAACGCCCCGGTTCGGTCGCCGACGTCGATCGAGAACTCATCCGGCGTTGTGACGCGCACTGTCGCGGTGACCGCGGTCTCGGTCCCGTCCACCGTGCCGGTGACGGTGAAGACGCCGCGCTGGGCGTAGGCGGATGCCGGCACATCGGCCCAGGTGACGGGAGCGAGGCGCTGCTGACCATCGTCGAACTCGGCCTTCACCCCGGGGAGGTTCGGAGCTGCACCGACGTCGGTCTGCACCTCGACGTTCTTCTGCAGGACGGTTGTGAGCTTCGGCGCAGCGTCGCCGGCGAGTGCTCGCACCTGTCCGGGGGTGAGGGCGGTGTCGTACACCTGGAAGTCGTCGATGGCGCCGGCGAAGAACGGGTGCACCCCGGTCCAGAAGGGCTGCCCGATGTAACCGGAGGTGGGGGACGAGGAGCCGAAGAGGGCCGAGGAGACGTCGGCACCGACGGTGGTGCGGCTCACCTCGAGACCGTCCAGGTAGGAGACCAGCGCCCCGGAGTCGATGGTCGTGGTGACGAGGTGCCACTCACCGGTGGGCAGAGCCGTCGACCCCGACGCCCCGACTTCGCCCTGGGTGGTGGGCTTGACGTTGGAGCGGGCCTTGTCGTCGCCCTGGAACCGGGGGGTGTAGAAGGCCGCGCTGTCCTTGTCCTTACCCAGGGTGTACAACCACTGGAAGGCGTCGCCCCCGTCCCAGTTGACCCATGAGGAGATGGTCGTCGAGGTGAGCCCCTGGAAGAGTCCCGCGGGCACCGTGATGTAGGGGGAAGTGGTCGAGCCGGCCGCGCCGCCCGAGAGGTGGAGGGCCTTTCCGCCCGACGGGCCGTCGACGAGTTGCGCCGAGCCCGGGTTTGCCAGCAGACCATCGCGCCCCTTGCCCGATTCGTCCTTCACCGTCGTGGTGACGGATGCCGCACCGTCGAAGTCGTAGTCGAGGATCATGTGGCTGCCGGCGTCGGCGCCTGCCGCCGCCTCGGCCTGCGGGGGATGTGCGGGGGAACCGATGGCGAGGGCGGCGACGGCCAGCCCTGCGGTGACAGTGGCGATGGGCGCGCGTGCGGCACGCCGTCGTGTCGACCTCATGGAACTCTTCTCTCATCGTCGAGGGGAAATACGGTTCAATCATCGAACCGGTTCGACACACAGTAGACGGATGACCCGCGGAAGGTCAATGGGTGATTTCGAGGTCGCGGGGCGGGCGCAGGTCGTCGCGTCTCCCGCCCGCGATGCGCCCCATCCCGCGTCCGCTCCACAGAAAAGGGGCCCGGATGCCATGGCACCCGGGCCCCTCCCTTTTCACCTTCTGCCTGCTACGACACCGTGCGACGCGGTCGACGCGTCGCCCAGACCGCCGCTCCCGCGACCAGCAGGAACGTCGCCAGCAGTGCTCCCCCGAGCGGGCCCTGCGCACCGGTGGCGGCGAGCTGACCCTTCGGCACGACCGTGATCGGCAGACGCTGGATGATCGAGCCATCCGCCGCGAAGACGACGATCGTGTGCGCGCCCGCTTCGAGGTCCGCGGGGATGCGGACGTCGAAGACGACCCGACCTGCCGCGTCGGCGACAGGGATGCCGGCGATGCGGATCGGCGTGCTGCGCAGTTCGGCGGTGACCTGCTCACCGGCCTTCAGGCCCGTCACGGTCACCCGCACCGTGCCGCCGCGCTCGACGGTCGACGTCGACACCGAGGCCGAGGGGCCCGCCGGAGACGCCGTCGGCTGCGCCGTGGGCTGCCCCGTCGGGGCGACGGTCGGCGACGGCGTCCCGGTGGGCGCGTCGCTCGGCGAGGGCGACGGGCTGCCGGTCGAGGAACCGCTGGGCGACGGCGACGGGCTCGGCTCCGGGTTCGTCTCCGTGGGGACCTCGCGCGGAGCGACGCTGGTGAGCGTCGGCTTCACGGTCTGGAAGAGCCCATCGGAGCCGATCTGGATCCGGTCGATCGTCGTCTCGCGGTTGGTCCCACCACCGCCCGGGATCGCGAAGCGGTGGTACGCGATGTACCACTCATCGGTGCCCGGCACGTTGATGATCGAGCTGTGCGCCGGTCCGAGGATGCCCTGCGACGGATCCTTCTGCAGCAGGATGCCGCGGTAGGTCCACGGTCCGTCGATGCTCGTCGACGTGGCGTAGCCGACGCGGTAGTCGGGGGATCCGGTGTCGTCGATCGAGTACGTCAGGTGGTACGTCCCGTCTCGGAAGTTCATGAAAAGCCCCTCACGGAAGTCCGGCAGACCGGTGATCGGCTTGATCGTGCCCGCCTTGATGCTCTTCATGTCATCGGACAGCTCGCCGTAGACGGGCTTGCCGTTGCCCCAGAACAGGTAGTACTTGCCGGTCTGAGGATCACGGAACGCGGCCGGATCGATCGCCTGCCCGCTGTTGACGCTCTCGCCGTTGGTGATCATCGGCTGCGCCTCGGCGGTGAACGGGCCCTCGGGGCTGTTTGCGACGGCCACACCGATCATCTTGCGGTTGGCGTTCGGCTCGTGGCCACTGAAGTAGAAGTAGTACTTCCCGCCCTTCTCGATGATCGTCGGAGCCCACGCGTTGCCGGTGGCCCAGGGGACGTTGCCCTTGGCGCCGTCGAGCGTGAGGAACGGCTTGTCCGACCGCGTCCAGTCCACGAGGTTCTTGGACTTCCAGACGTAGAAGGTGTTGCCGCCCCAGCCCGGGGTGCCGTCGGTCGTGGCGTAGATGTAGTACGTGTCGCCGAACACCGCGATGTTCGGATCGGCGTACAGCCCCGGCAGGACCGGGCTCTTCATCTCGACTGCCGTCAGCGTCCAGACCGTGTCATCCTGCCCCGCCGTCTTGAGCGTGACCGTCACCGGGGAGCTCAGGTTGCGCAGCGTCCCCGAGGCCGGGGTCGCCGTCGTCCCCGACGCGGTGGTGAAGGTCGGACGGAGCTTCGTCAGGTCGGTGCCCGGCGTCACCGGGAACGTGATCGTTCGCGTCGCCGAGTCGATGATCGGCGCGACCTTCAGGACGCTGGGGTCCTGCAGGCTGACCTTCGACAGCACGCCGGGGTTCGCGGAGGCGACCTCGTCCGCGCTCAGGGCCCGGTTGTAGAGCGCGAACTCGCGAACCTGTCCACGGAGCAGGTTGTCGGCGTTGTAGACCGACTTGCCGATGTAGTTGGCGAGGGTGCGACCGCCGCCGATGTCGCCGGGGCGCACCGTGACGTTGGTGTTCTCCGCCACCTGCTGCCCGTCGAGGTACAGGCGTGCCGTCGACCCGCTGAGCGTGTACGTGACGTTCACCCACCGGTCGCGCGGAAGGGCGGCCGAGGACTGCGCGTTCTGCTCCCCCGACCAGTTGCCCGTGGTGAGCGCCCCGCGCAACTGGTTGTTCCCCGTCGCGAAGAGGTAGCCGTTGCCGGTGCCATCCTGCGCGGTGTTTCCGAACGCGTATAGGAAGTACGGGTTCTTCTGCGCGGCGTCCACGCGCATCTCGGCCTGGACCGTGATGTCGGTCGTCCCCGCGAGCACGTTGTCGGGCAGGTCGACGTAGTCGTCGGTGCCGTCGAAGGTGAGGGCGTCGGCGTTCCACACGGCGTTGCCCTTGATCTGCGCATCGCGCCCCGCACCGGAGCGGTCGTGCAGGGTCGACCCCGACCCGTCGGTGAAGTCGTACCGCAGGAGCTCGCCCTTCTCGTTGGCCGCGAGCGGCTGCGGCAGGTTCGCACGCAGGGCCGTGAGTTCGGCCTGGGTGACGGGCATGACGGTTCCGTGCCGCGGGCTGCCGGGCAGGCGGTACGAGGCCGGGACCTTCCAGTCCGGGTTGGCGATGTCGGTGGTTGCGAGGGGGATGTACCCGCGTCCGCCGTACTCGTCGACGAAGAGGTAGTACTTGTCTCCGTTGACGTCGCCGGGGTTCGACTTGAAGATGCTCGGTCCCTCGACGGCCTGCGTGCCGGCGTTCTTGCCGATGCACGAGGTGACGAGCTTCCACTGGTCGAGCGGTGCCGTCAGCACGGCCGAGCTCTCCTGGATGATGTCGCTGCACCCGGTGGTGCCGGCGCCCTCGTCCTTGGTGAAGCGCTGGTAGACGCCGTTCGCCTTGATGACGGTGGAGTCGATACGCGACATGCCGCCCTGCCAGACCTTGGTGTCGCTGAAGGTCACGAAGTCGCGCGTGGTGGCGTACAGCATGCTGTTGGCGACGTTCGAGGTGTGGTTGGGGTCGTTCTCGGGGTAGAGCTTCGAGGCCCAGAAGACGACGTACTGGCCGAGCGACTCGTCCCAGTAGGCCTCGGGGGCCCAGGTGTTGCCCGCCGTATCCGGCGACACCTTCACGTGGCGCTGAGCGCTCCAGGTGACGAGGTCGTGCGACTCCCACACCTCGAGGTACTTGGATCCCGTGCGCTGCGCGCGGTCCCAGTTGCTGTCGCGACCGATCGAGAGATCCGTGGCGATGAGGTAGAACGTGTCGCCCTCGGGAGAGCGGATGAGGAACGGGTCGCGGAGACCCTTCTCGCCGAAGGTCGAGGTGAGCGTCGGCTGCCCGCTGTTGAGCTCTGTCCACGACAGCGCGTTGTTGCCGTTGCTCGCCGCGAAGTAGATGTTCTCTCCCGCGACGGAGTTGCCCGTGAAGTAGGCGAACGTGTACCCCTCGAAGGGCCCGATCTGCGCGGCCTTTCGGACGGTCGCGGTGAACGCCCGCGTCGAGGTGACGGCATTCTTCGTGATGGATGCCGTGAGCGTCACCGTCGCGTCCGCGCTCTGTCGCGTAACGACGCCGTCAGCGGTGACCACCGAGGCGTTCGAGGTCGTCCAGGTGACGGGGAGCCCCTGCGAGGTGCCCGGCAGCGTGAGGTTGCCGCGGACGTCATCGATGTTCGTGACCGCCAGCGCGCTGAGCGCGGACTGCACTGCTGCGCTGTCCTCGGGGGTCTTGACCAGGCCCTTCACCTCGGTTGCGGTGAGCGCACGGTCGTAGATGCGGAAGTCGCGGAGGCTACCGGCCAGGCGCTTGTCGGGGGTGTAGTTGGACCGGCCGAGATAGTTCGCCGTCGTGGTTCCGCCGCCGATCATGCTCGGTAGGGAGGTCGTGTTGGTGTTCTCGGCGATCTGGACGCCGTCGATGTACATACGCGATGTCTTCGACGCCGCATCGAGCGTGTAGGTCAACTTCTTCCAGACCCCGCGCTCGAGGGCGGTGGTGCTCTCGGCCTTCTGCTCGGTGGTCCAGTTGCCGAGGGCGATGCCGGTGCGCGCCGGGTTGCCGGTTGCGAACAGGTAGCCGTTGCCGTACCAGTCCGTGGTGTTGCCGAGGCCCCAGATGAAGTAGTTGCCGCTCTGCTCGGGGCGCACGATGACGTCGGTGCTGACGGTGATGGAGTCCAGGCCCTTGAGGATGTCGTTGGGCAGCTTGACGTCGTCGTCGTTTCCGTCGAGGCGGGCGCCGTCGGCGCCGGTGAGGGTCGGGCCGCCTTCGAATGTGGCGTTGCGGCCGTTGCCGGAGGTGTCGTGCGCGACTGTTCCGGAGGTCTCGTCGAGGGGGTAGGAGGCGACGAGGCCCGCGTCGGCGGCGACAGCGCCGGCGATCACGGGGGCGGTGAGGGGTGCCGCGACGAGGGCGGCGATGACCGGGACGGCGAGCGTCCAGCGAGAACGGCGTCGTGGCGGCGCCGAGCGATCGTAAGGGGTCACGGGGGTGGGGTCCTCTCGTGGGTGCGTCATTGCAGGAACCGTCGTCTTCGACGGTCCTCGCATGTTAGCGCTCACACGCCCAGACCACCAGCATGGTTACGTCAACAGCCGCGGGCCTGGTGCCCCGATGGCGTGTCATCACATCTCGTTTCCCGGCCAGCACGGCGTCCCGCTCCGCGGACGTGGTCGTCACGGCGGCGGTGGGGTCTCGGGGCCGCCTCGATCGCCCCGACACGCCGGCGGCGAGCTCGAGGTCAGCGGGGTCGGCGTGAGCCGACAGGCCGTTCGACCGGCGCCGAATCGCGCACGATGAGGCGCGTGGGCAGGGGCGTGCTCTCGCTCACCGTGTCGGGTTCTTCGACCGCCAGCAGCACCTTCTGCATGAGGATCTCGCCCAGGGCGGCGAAGTCCTGCCGCACGGTCGTCAGCGACGGGTAGAGGAACGCCGCCTCGGGGACGTCGTCGATTCCGACGACCCCGACGTCTTCGGGCACCCGCAGTCCGCGTTCGCGGAGGGCCGAGAGAACACCGATCGCCATGTGGTCGTTGGCGACGAAGATCCCCTCGCCGGGGGCGATGTCGGCCTCGCTCGCGATGCGGTAACCGCTCTCGGCCGACCAGTCGCCGTGGACGAGGGCGGTCGATTCGCTGCGCGAGGACGCGAGCTCCTCGCGCCATCCGCGGATGCGCTCCACCGCGTCGGGGTTGCGAGCGGGACCGGCGATATGACGGATCGGACCGTACCCCGCCTCGCGCAGGTGCCGCACGGCGCTGCGGCCCGCGCGATACTGATCGATCGCGACGAGCCGCGGGTGCGGACGACTGGTCGTGGCCGAGGCGACGATGGGGATGTCCAGGTCGAGGGCCTGGACGGATGCCAGCACCTCGGTGTCGACGACGATGAGCACGATGGCATCCACGCGCTGTTTGAGAAGACCGTCGATCGCGGCGCGCACAGCGACCGCGTCGCTCTGCGGGGAGCTGATGGCATCTACGTTGTACCGCGCCGCGCGCGCGGCGAAGTTGAAGTTCATGGCGATAGACGAGGGACCGTAGTCGACGTTGCCCGGGGTGACCAGACCGATCGTGCGGGTGCGCCGCGTCACGAGGGCGCGCGCCGCCGGCGAGGGGCTGTACCGCAGCTGGGCGATGGCCTGCTCGACGCGCGCGCGGGTGGCGGGACGCACGTTCGGCATGTTGTTGAGCACGCGCGAGACCGTCTGGTGCGAGACGCCCGCCAGCCGGGCCACATCGAAGATGTTCGCCGTGCGTGCCGCTTTGTCGTCAGCCATTCGCCGCCTCACCGGGACTCTCGGGCTTGGCCACGAGAGCCAGGAGGGCATCGGGGGTGAGATCGGCGGCGGGGACGATCTGCGCCAGGACGCCGTCACGCATGACGGCCACCAGGTGGGCGACGCGGAGCACCTCGTCGAGCTCGGCCGAGATGTAGATGATCGAGAGACCGTTGTCGGACAGCTCCCCCACGAGGCGCTGGATCTCGGCCTTGGCACCGACGTCGATGCCGCGCGTGGGTTCGTCGAGCACGATCACGCGGGGAGAGAGCGCGAGAAGCCGCGCGAGGAGCACCTTCTGCTGATTGCCTCCGGACAGCGTCGAGACGGGGCGATCGATGTCCGCGGGGCGGATGTGCAGAGCCTCGACCCAGCTGGTTGCCAACTCACGGCGTCGCGCGGTGCTCATCCGGCGCAGGACGCCGCGTTGCGCCTGGAGGGCGAGGCTGATGTTGTCGAGCACGCTGAGGTCGCCGATGACCCCCTCGGTGCGCCGGTTCTCGGACGAGTAGGCGATGCGACGGCTCATCGCCTCGCGCGGCGAGCCGAAGCGCACGGGAGCACCGTCGACGAACACCTCGCCCGATCCCGGGCGGTCGACCCCGGTCAACGCCCGGGCGAGTTCGCTGCGACCCGATCCGAGCAGGCCCGCGACCCCGATGACCTCACCCTCGGCGAGGTCGAGGTCGGCCTCACGTAGCCGCGGTCCGGCGGTGAGCCCGCGTGCGCTGACGACCGCCGGCCCCTCGCTGTCGTCGACGGTGCGCTGCCCGAGCGGGGCGAGGACCCCCGCGGCGGCGCCCAGCATCTTCTCGACGAGATCGATCCGCAGGAGCTCGCGCGTGGCGTACTCGCCGACCAGATGGCCGCCGCGCAGCACGGTGACGCGATCGCAGATCTCGTAGACCTGATCGAGGAAGTGCGAGACGAACACCACCGCGATACCGGTGTCCTTGAGCTCGCGGATGACGCGGAAGAGCTCGGCGACCTCGTCGGCGTCGAGACTCGAGGTGGGCTCGTCGAGGACGAGCACCTTCACCTCGACCGACACAGCGCGGGCGATCGCGACGAGCTGCTGCACCGCGAGCGGGTGGGACGACAGGACCGACGCCGGGTCGACGTCGACGCCGAGAGCCGCCAGGGCCGACGAGGCTCGGCGGCGCATCTCGGCGTGGTCGATCATCCCCCACCGGCGGGGCTCACGTCCGAGGGAGATGTTCTCGGCCACCGTGAGGTTGGGCAGCAGATCGATCTCTTGGTAGACCGTCGAGATGCCGGCGGCCTGGGCTTCGGCCGGAGACGACAGCCGCACCGGTCGTCCCTCGATGAGGATCTCGCCGTCGTCGAGACGCAACGCCCCGGTGATCGCCTTGATCAGCGTCGACTTGCCGGCCCCGTTCTCGCCCATCAGCGAGTGGACCTCGCCGGCTCGCAGACGGAAGTCGACTCCGGACAAGGCCGCCTCGACCCCGAAACGCACCGACGCCCCGCGCACCTCGAGGAGGGGCGGGGCGACGGCGGCGGGCATGGGTTCCATCATGCCCGCGACGGAGCGAGAGCGCTAACACCGCCGCGGAGCATGTTTCGCGCCGCCGCGGGTGAAGGCCTCACCTGCTGAGGGCGGAGCGCGAGACGATCACCCGCTGCACGACCACGAACAGCAGCAGCAGGGCGCCGACGGTGATGCGCGTCCACGACTGCTCCGCACCCGAGAACGAGATGATCGTGCGGATGAGGCCGTACACGAAGACGCCGATCATCGACCCGATGACGAATCCGCTGCCTCCGGTCAGAAGGGTGCCGCCGATGACCACCGCGGCGATCGTGTCGAGCTCGGTGCCCACACCGTTCAGCGGGTAGCCGGCACCGGAGTACGCGGTCAGGACGATCCCGGCCAGTCCCGCGCACACCCCGCTGATGACGTAGACCGACAGCTTCGCGCGGACGACGGGGAGTCCCATGAGGCGAGCCGACTGCTCGTTGCCGCCGACGGCGTACACCGTGCGGCCGAAGCGCGTGTAGCGCAGCACGAACGCGGCGAGAGCGACGGTCAGCAACGCGATGATCCCGGTGGGGGTGATGTACCACCCCGCGAACGAGAAGCGCGTCGACTGGAGCCACAGCAGACCCTCGTTGTCGACCTTGATCGATTCGAGGCTGACGACGAAGGCGAGACCGCGAGCGAGGAACATGCCGATCAGCGAGGCGATGAACGGCTGCACGTCGAAGAACTGCACCAGGATGCCGATGAGCAGACCGATCGCCGCGCCGATGAGCACCATCGCGGGGATCGCCACCGCGACCGGCACGCCGTCGCCGAGCATCTTCGCGCAGAGGATGCCGGTGAAGGCCATGACCGCCCCGACCGAGAGGTCGATGCCGCCGGTGAGGATGACGAACGTCATTCCCACCGCGAGGACGAGCAGGTACGCGTTGTCGAGCAGGATCGACGACATGATGCGGTTCAGCTGGAAGTTCGGGAAGTACCACATGGCTCCCGCGATCATCACGACCAGGATGATCACCGCGGCGAACACCGGCACCCACGAGATGTGACGGCTGAGGAAGCGGCGGTACGAGACCGCGGACGACGACGTCGAGCGTCGTTCTTCGGTGAGAGTGGCCATCAGGACAGCACCTTTGCGTCAGGACGTCGGGTGATCGGACGGAGAGCACTGCGCCCCGCCGTGTGGAAGTACGCGCGGAAGCGACGCGACTGCAGCAGCACGACGATGAGCACGGCCGCGGCCATGAACACGGGGCTGACCGCCGGGGGGACGCCGAGGAACGTGATGGTGCTCTTCAGCGTCTGGATCGTGAAGACGCCCACGACCGTGCCGGCGAGACTGAACTTGCCGCCCGCGAGGGAGGTTCCGCCCAGAACGACCGCGAGGATGGCATCCAATTCGATGTACAGACCCGCCGCGTTGGCGTCGGCGGCCATGATGTTCGAGCTGTAGAGGATGCCCGCGATCCCCGCGAGAGCGCCGCTGGCGATGTAGGCGCCCCAGATGATGCCGCGCGAACGGACCCCCGCGAGTCGGCTGGCCTCAGGATTGATGCCCACCGCCTCGGTCAGCATGCCGAGGGCCGTTCGACGCTCGAGCACGCCGACCACGATCACCGCGAAGATCGCGACGAAGAACGCGAAGGGGAGCCCCAGGACGTATCCGCCGGCGATGAACTTGTAGGGATCGCTGTTGATGGTGGTGATGAAGCCGCCCGTGATGAGCAGGGCGACGCCGCGACCGGCGAGCATCAGCACGAGCGTGGCGATGATCGGTTGGATGCCGAGCACCGACACGAGGAAGCCGTTCCAAACTCCGAGGAGCAGGGCCACGCCGACGGCCGCGGCGATCGCCGTGAATACGACGCCGAGGTTGCCGGGGTCGGGCGAGGCCTCGATGACCGTGAGGGCGACGGCACCCGAGACAGCCATGATCGCGCCGACCGAGAGGTCGATGCCCCGGGTGGCGATGACCAGGGTCATGCCGAGGGCGACGAGCATGAGCGGCGCGCTGTTGCGCAGGATGTCGATCAGCGACCCGTAGAACTGACCGTTCTGCATGGTGATGCTGAGGAAGGACGGCCGCGAGATCGTGTTGATGGCGATGAGCGCGAGCAGAGCCGCGATCGGCCACACGAGGCGGTGGGTGAGGAATTTCTTCATGCGATCTTCTCCCGATCGGACGACAGTGTCTCGGGTGCGGTGTGTGACGCGGCTGCGGCCGATTCGGGCTGCCCCTCGGCGATGTAGGCCACGAGCGCGTCGAGGTCGACGTCGCGGGTGGCCAGTTCGCCGATCTTACGACGGTCGCGCAGAACGGCCACGCGCTGCGCGAGGCGCAGCACTTCTTCGAGCTCGGACGAGATGAAGATGACCGCGAGGCCCTTCTCGGCGAGCTCGGCGACCTTGCGCTGGATGTCGGCCTTCGCGCCGACGTCGATGCCGCGCGTGGGCTCGTCGAGGATGAGCAGCTCGGGAGCGGTCGCCAGCCAGCGCGCCAGGAGCACCTTCTGCTGATTGCCGCCCGAGAGGTTGCGGATGAGGGCGTTGGGGTCGGCGGGGCGCACGCCGAGGGCCGTGATGTACTCCTCGACGACGGCCTGCTTCTCCGCGGCGCTGATCTTGCGCAGGGCGCCGCGGCGCGCCTGGATGCCGAGCACGATGTTCTCGGCGACGGTCAGGTCGCCCACGATGCCCTCGGCGCGACGGTCCTCCGACGAGAACGCGATGCCGCGGTCGAGAGCGTGCCGCGGCGACCCGGTGCGCGCCCCGGAGCCCGACACCTGGACGGTGCCGTCGTCGGGACGATCCGCACCGGCGATGAGGCGGGCGAGCTCGGTGCGGCCGGAACCCAGGAGCCCGGCCAACCCCACGACCTCGCCCGGGTAGACGTCGAGGTCCACGGGCTCGAGGGCGTTCTTCCGCCCGAGCGAGAGGGTGCGCAGCACCGGCGTTCCGGTGCGGTCGATCGGGCGTTCGGCGCTGGCCGAGATGGCATCCAGCTCTCCGAGCTCGCGGCCGATCATCTTCGCCACGAGTTGTTCGCGGCCCAGTTCCGCGACGGGGTACTCCCCCACCAGGGTGCCGTTGCGGAGCACCGTGAGGCGGTCGGAGATCTCGTAGATCTGGTCCAGGAAGTGCGAGACGAAGAGGATGGCCACGCCGCGGTCGCGCAGATCGCGGACCACGCCGAACAGCTGCTCGACCTCGCCGCGGTCGAGGCTCGAGGTGGGTTCGTCGAGCACGAGCACCTTCGTGTCGACCACCATGGCACGGCTGATCGCGACCAGCTGCTGCACGGCGATCGAGTGGCTGGCGAGGATCGATCGGGTGTCGATATGCACGCCCAGCTCGGCGAGGTAGGTGGCGGCCGCGGCGTGCGTGGCCTTCCAGTCGACCATGCCGGCGCGTCGGATCTCGTTGCCGAGCATGACGTTCTCACCGACGGTGAGGTTCTGGCAGAGGTTGACCTCTTGATAGACGGTGGCGATTCCCGCGGCCTGGGCATCGGCGGTGGCCCGGAACTGTCGCTCGGTCCCTTCGACGCGGATGACGCCGTCGTCGATCCCGTAGACGCCGGTCAGGGCCTTGATGAGAGTGGACTTTCCGGCGCCGTTCTCTCCCATGAGGGAGTGGACTTCGCCGGCGTAGAGGGTGAAGTCGACGCCGTCGAGCGCCTTCACGCCGGGGAACTGGATGCTGATGCCGCGCATCTCCACCACGGCTGCCCGTTCGGAGGTCGTCGCGGCGGCCCGTTCGGATGTCATTGTCGATCGCTTTCTCGGATCGGGAGCGTGCGGGGCCGGTGGATACCGACCCCGCACNACGGGGTGTCGCCGAGGGGAGTCGGCGACGGATCCCTGCGGATCAGTAGGGGCGGCTGTCCAGGACCTTCTTGGCCTGCTCCTGGTCGAACGCCTGGTCCTCGACGATGTAGCTCTTGTCGACGGACTCGCCGGCGACGACCTTCTTGACGACCTCGGCGGTCTTCTCACCGAGGAGCGGGTTGCACTCGACGATGTAGTTGAACTCGCCGTTCGAGAGGGCGGTCATGCCGTCCTTCACCGCGTCGATCGTGACGATCTTGATGTCGGTGCCGGGCTTGAGGCCGGCGGCCTTGATCGCCTCGAGGGCGCCGAGGCCCATGTCGTCGTTGTGGGCGAAGAGCAGGTTGATCTGCGAGCCGTACTTCTGGAGGAAGCCCTCCATGACCGTCTTGCCGTCGGCGCGGGTGAAGTTGCCGGTCTGCGAGTCGAGGACCTTGATGTCGGTGCCCTTGATCGCGTCGTTGAAGCCGGTGGCGCGGTCGGTGGCGGCGGACGAACCGGTGGTGCCCTCGAGGACGACCATGTTGGTGGGCGTCGTGCCGAAGTTGTCGGCGACCCACTTGCCGGCGGTCTCGCCCTCCTTCTTGAAGTCGAGGCCGATCCAGCTGGCGTAGAGGTCCTCGGATGCAGAGACCGTGCGGTCCTCGAGGATGACGGGGATGTTGGCGTCCTTGGCTTCCTTGAGGACGTCGTCCCAGCCGTCGCTCACGATGGGTGCGAGGACGATCGCGTCCACGCCCTGGTTGATGAAGCTGCGGACGGCGGCGATCTGCGCCTCGGGCTTGTTGTCGGCCGCGTTGAAGACGAGGTTGAAGCCGTTGGCCTCGCTGAACGCCTCCTTCATCGACTCGGTGTTGGCGCTGCGCCATCCGCTCTCGGAACCGGTCTGGGCGAAGCCGACCGTGATCTTGTCGCCGCTGCCGCCGCCGGCGTTTCCGCCGCCGCCCGCTCCGGCGCAGCCGGTGGCCGTGAACGCGATCGCGCCGACGAGCGCGATGCCCGCGATGATCTTGTTCGCCTTCATGATGAAACCTCCTCGTTTCGCCGGCTCCGATGCCGGTCATGTGATGCAGCCCCTCGGGTGAGCCGTGTGTGAATGTTAGCGCTCACAGAACGCGCCGTGTCAAGTAATTCGGGCGTTCGAATGATCACGGATTGATAAATGTGAAGCCTCACACGGAGGAGATCACCACGGACGTGATCGCTCAGAGCGTTTCGCCGTGTTGCGCCAGCAGAGCCTTCGCACCGCGCGAGCGCCTACCGTCGTATTCATGACTTCGCTTCCGCACGGCGCCCCCGAGAGCACCCCCGCCATCGGCACCTCCGTCTCGGCGGACGACTTCAAGAGGGCCTTCCGCGGCCACCCCGGCGGCATCGCCGTGATCACCGCGTTCGGCGAGAACGGCCCCGTCGCCCTCACCGCCTCGTCGGTGTCGTCGGTGAGCGCCGACCCGCCGCTGCTGATCTTCTCGGTCTCCGCGCTGTCGTCGGCGACGCCCACGATCATCGCGGCGGACACGATCGTGGTGCACCTGCTCGACGCGGAGGACATCTCGCTCGCTCGGGCGGGGGCCACCAGCGGCCTCGATCGCTTCGCCGACACCTCGACGTGGTCGCGCCTGCCCACCGGCGAGCCGGTCTACCACGGCGTGCGCGCGTGGCTCCGGTGCAAGGTCGTCAGCAGAATGGATGCCGGCGGCTCCACGGTCATCGCCGCTCAAGCCCTGCAGGTCGACGTCGAACGCGACCTCGAGCCCGGCGAATCCGGAGCCGCGCTGGTGTACCACAACCGCGCCTGGCACCGCCTCGGCGAGCACTCGCGCCTCGACGACTGACGCACGGGGTCACGCGCCCAGATCACCCGCGAGGCGCGGGGCGATCCACGATTCGTCGTCGTCTCGCGCAGCGCCCGCCATCTCGACGGCGCGCCACACGGCCCTCAGCTCGTGACGATCTCCACCACGGCGGAGCCGCCGTCCCGTGCGACGACGCGCGAGACGCAGCAGCACATCTTCGAGCAGGCGTTCTTCTGGCGCTCGCTGTAGAACACGTCCCGGTGGTCGATGTCGCCCGCGAGGCCGACGACGCGGACCTCGCAGAGACCGCACTCCCCCTTGCGGCAGTCCCACATCATGTCGGCGCCGGCGCCTTCGAGAGCCTCGAGCATCGACTGATTCGGACGGACGCGCGCCTCGATGCCGCTCGCCGGCACGCGGACGACGAACTCCTGCGCCTCGAACCAGCCGCTGTTGCCGAAGGTCTCCATGCGGAGATCCGCGATGGGGCGCCCCTGCGTCATCCACTCCCGCCGGATGGCATCCATCAGGCGGATCGGCCCGCAGACGTAGACTTCCGTCCCCACCGCGATGCCGTCGACGAGGTCGGGGATCGACAGCGACGTGCCCTCGTCGCGCACGTGCAACCGCAGTCGCTCGCCGTGCGCCTCGCGCAGGTCGTCGACGGAGGCCATGAGCGGTCGACTACGACCGGCGTAGAGCAGCCGGTAGTCGGCCCGCCGGTCGCGCAGACGCGCGGCCATGCCCACCATCGCGGTGATACCCACGCCGCCGGCGATCAGCACGTAGCGGTCGGCGCCGGGCCTGAGCGGGAAGTCGTTCAGCGGCTGGGTCAGCTCCAGCCGGTCCCCCGGCGTGAGGGCGTTCATCACCGCCGCGTGGTCGACGAGCAGGGGCTGCCGGTCCCGTCCGGAGAGGTCGGCGAGATCCAGATCAGTGGGCCGAACGTGTTCGCCGGGTACCACGGGCTCGACGACGCCACCCGCGCTGCCACGACCGACGACGGCTGGTTCCGCTCCGGCGACCTCGGCTACCTCGACGCCGACGGTTACCTGTACGTGTGCGGTCGGTCGAAGGACATGATCATCTCGGGTGGCGAGAACATCTACCCCGCCGAGGTCGAGTCGCTCATCGCGGACCTCCCGGGCATCACGGGGGTCGCGGTCATCGGCATCCCGGACGATCGCTGGGGAGAGGTGCCCCTCGCGGTGGTCACCATTGCCCCCGGGGCGCAGGTCGACACCGCCGCCGTCCGCGCCCACCTCGACGGCCAGGTGGCCCGCTACAAGCTGCCGAAAGAGGTCGTGATCGTCGATGCCCTCCCCCGCACAGCGTCGGGCAAGGTGATCAAGGCCGAGCTGCACGAGCGCTTCTCGACCGCCCACGCCTGAGCGTCAGTGCGCGGTCGCGCCCCGGCGCGTCAGTCGCGAGATGCCCGTCACGACGCCCACGATGATCAGCCCCAGGATCAGTCCGAACACCGCCGACATCGCCGTCTCGACGATCCACTCGACGACCGGTCCCGCGGCCTCGATCGCGTGGGTCACGACGTGTACGAGATCGAACGGGCCCGACCAGAGGGTGTCGGCGAGGTTCTGCAGCACCAGGTGACCCCCGACCCACAGCATGGCGACCGTGCCGATCACGCTGATCACGCGGAAGACGGCGGGCATGGATGCCACGACCCGGGCCCCGAAGCGGCGGACGCCCCGCGACTCGCTCTTCATGAAGCGCAGGCCGATGTCGTCGATTTTGACCAGGAGCGCGACCGCGCCGTAGACGACCACCGTCATGGCCAGACCGATGATGAGCAGCGCCCCCAGCGTCATCCAGATTCCGAAGTTCGGGTCGAGGCTCGAGAGGGCGATGAGCATGATCTCGGTGCTGAGGATGAGGTCGGTGCGCACGGCCCCCAGCACCAGCTTCTTCTCGTCGCGCGGCTCGTCGGACTCGGCGTCTTCGTGGTGCACGCCGAACCACTCGAGCACCTTCTCGGCCCCCTCGAAGCACAGGAACCCGCCGCCGATGATGAGCAGGTAGGGAAGCACCCACGGGGCGAACGTCGTGAGCAGCAACGCGATCGGGATGATGATCACGTACTTGTTGATGATGCTGCCCAGCGCGATCTTCCAGACCACGGGCAGCTCGCGCGCGGGCGTCAGCCCCTGCACGTACTGCGGAGTGACGGCGGCGTCGTCGATGACGACTCCGGCCGTCTTGGCACTCGCGCGCATCGCGGCGCTGAGGATGTCATCGACGACGGCGAGGAGTCCGACGGACATGCGATTCTCCCGGGGTGCGAGGGCGCGCGAGGTGCGCACCGCAGGCACGACCCTATCGGGGCGCGGGGCCGTGGCCGACGGGGTGGCGCCGGGCCGGATGGCCATGGGAGGTGTTCCGGCGACGAGAGGTCGCATCGCGCACGCGTCGTCCTGCGTCGGCAGACCCCGGCACTCGGCGCCCTGTCGCCGCCACGCGACCGTGGCTAGGGTGAAGCCACCGCCACCGCAGAGGAGACCCATGTCGTTCATCACACGCGGATTCTCGGGACGACGACGCGAGCGCGACCCCCGACTCCCTCCCGGTCAGACGCTCGTCGGGGACTGGCCCGTGCTGTCGGCCGGCCCGACACCCCGCGTCGACGACGACGGCTGGGAGTTCGCGATCGGCACCGAGAACGGCGTGCACCGCTGGACGCGGGCAGAGCTCGAGGCCCTCGGGGTCGAGGACGTCACCGTCGACATCCACTGCGTCACGCACTGGACGAAGCTCGACATGCCGTGGCGCGGCGTCTCTCTCGATCGTCTCTTCGCCGAGGTCGACACCTCTCACCGCTTCGCGATGGTGCACTCGTTCGGCGGGTACACGACCAACATCGCCGTCGACGATCTGCTCGGGGGCAAGAGCTGGATCGCCTTCGAGGCCGACGGGGCGCCTTTGACGCCCGAGCACGGGGGACCTGCCCGCCTACTGGTGCCGCACCTGTACTTCTGGAAGAGCGCGAAGTGGGTGCAGGGGCTCATCACGATGCCCGCCGACAAGCCGGGCTTCTGGGAGCAGAACGGTTACCACCTGCACGGCGACCCCTGGCCCGAGGAACGGTACGGGTGACCGCGCGCACCGCGGCCTGGCACACCGCGACGGTCGTCGCCTCGCGCCCCGAGACCGCGACCGCCCGACGCATCGAGCTCGATGTGCCCACGTGGCCGGGCAACGAGGCGGGTTCGCACCTCGACGTGCGCCTCACCGCACCCGACGGCTACCAGGCGAGCCGGTCGTACTCGATCGCATCGGCGGGCCCGGGCACGCGCATCGTGCTCGCCGTCGACGAGGTGCCCGACGGGGAGGTCTCGCCGTTCCTCGTCCACGATCTGCGCGAGGGCGACCGGATCGAGGTGCACGGGCCGCTCGGGGCGTTCTTCGTGTGGACGCCGTCCGACGACCCCGCTCCGGTGCAGCTGATCGCGGGTGGCTCCGGGGTCGTCCCGCTCTTCGCCATGGCCTCCGCGCACGCGGCCAGCGCCGATCCGAGCACGTTCCGACTGCTGTACTCCGTCCGTTCCCCCGACGACGTGTTCTTCGCCGACGAGCTCGCCACGCTGGTCGATGATCGCTTCGCCCTCGACCTCGTCTACACGCGCCGGGCGCCGGCCGACGCGCAACGGGCACCCGCGCGACTGACCGCCGAGGGACTGCGCGCTGCGGTCATCCCCGCCGATCAGCAGCCGCGCGTCTTCGTCTGCGGACCGACTCCGTTCGTCGAGGCGGTCGCGGGCTGGCTCATCGAGGCGGGTCACTCATCCACCCGCATCCGCACCGAGCGATTCGGAGGCTCCTGATGACGCTTCTCGACGGCAATGCCCTCGCCGGTCGCCTCGACGATCTGCTCGGCTGGGACGCCACGGCATCCGGAGTTCGATGCACCCACTGCGGGCTGACGGGACTGCTCGCGACGGCGGCCGTCTACGCCTCGGCGATGGGAGCCGTCGCGCGGTGCCGCGGGTGCGAGGCCGTGCTCCTCACCATGGTCGACGGTCCCGACGGCCGCTCCTGGTTGGGGCTCTCGGGCGTGAGTGCGGTGGAGATGCACCGCGCCTGACCCCGCGCGTTGCAGCGGAGCAGCAGGCTCCGAAACACTCGAACCCAGCGGCACCCGGCCGTGGGGTCCGGAGCGACGAACAGGGGGCGGTCGATGAGCGACGCGCGGGCAGAGTGGTACGACGACGGCTCCGGGCGCATGCGCTGGTGGGACGGGCAGCGGTGGACCGAGCAGTTCCAGGAGCCGGCCGCCCCGCAACCGGGCGTCGCGGGCTTCCAGGCCACGATGGTGTTCGAGCGGCAGGGCTGACCACCCGGCCGGTGACGACGATCCCGCGGCGCCGTGACCGATGATCCGTTCACGACTCGCGTGCCTTCGAGGTGCATCGCGGCTGAACACTTCGCACTCGTGCTGGACACGGGGCGACGAGGAGGGTTTCATGCTGTTGTGTGAGCGCTCCCAGATGCGCTCGCTCCACTTACCGCCGAGCAGCAGAACATGAAAGGTTCACTCATGGGGTACGTCACGACGGACGACGGCGCGGAGATCTTCTTCAAGGACTGGGGCGATCACGACGCTCAGCCCATCGTGTTCCATCACGGGTGGCCCCTGTCATCCGACGACTGGGACGCGCAACTGCTCTACTTCCTCAACGAGGGCTATCGCGTGATCGCGACCGACCGACGCGGCCACGGTCGCTCGTCGCAGATCGGCACCGGTCACGACATGGATCATTACGCGAGCGACGTGAACGCTGTCGTCGAGCACCTCGACCTGCGCAACGCCGTCCACGTCGGCCACTCCACCGGTGGCGGACAGGTCGCCCGCTACGTCGCGAAGTACGGCGAGCCCCAGGGCCGGGTCGCCAAAGCCGTGCTCGTCGCGGCCGTTCCGCCCCTGATGCTGCAGACCGACGACAACCCCGATGGGCTCCCGATGTCGGTGTTCGACGGGTTCCGCGACGCCCTCGCCGCCAACCGCGCGCAGTTCTTCGAGGATGTGGCATCCGGACCCTTCTACGGATTCAACCGCGAGGGCGTCGAGGTACAACAGCGAGTGATCGACAACTGGTGGCGCCAGGGCATGACCGGCAGCGCCCTCGCCCACTACGCCGGCATCAAGGCGTTCTCCGAGACCGACCAGACCGAGGATCTGAAAGCGATCTCGGTGCCCGTGCTCGTGCTGCAGGGGGACGACGACCAGGTCGTGCCCTACCAGGCCGCCGCCCTCAAGCAGGCCGAGCTGCTGTCGAACGCGACGTTGAAGATCTACGAGGGCTACCCCCACGGCATGCTCACCACGCACGCCGACGTGATCAACCCGGACATCCTGGCGTTCATCCGCTCCTGACCGCCACCCGACGGCGCTCGCGGCACCCCGCGGGCGCCGTCGGCAGGAACCAGAAAAGCCCCGGCGAACCGGGGCTTTTTCTGCGGAGACGGAGGGATTTGAACCCTCGGTCCCCTTACGGGGACTCCACCTTAGCAGGGTGGTGCACTAGGCCTGACTATGCGACGTCTCCAGGTGATCGACGCCCTGCGGCGCGAACACACCGGTCCATACTAACCGGATGCCGCCCGGCATTCGAACCACGTCCGAGATGCCGGGCGGCGAGGGTCAACCGCGGACGTTTCCGTTCGAACAGGTCGCCTGTGCGGCGGTCTGCCCGGCGATGCCGCTCGGCAGCTGGATCGCGTCCGACGTCGGGGCCGGGGAGGCCTGGGCCGTCTGGGTGGGCGTGGGGCTGGCGGTGTCGACCGGCGCGGGAGCCTGCGTGGGCGCCGGGGTGGCGTTCTGGTCGGCGACCACGCCGTTGCCGTCGCTGAGGTTGCCAGAGAGCTCCAGCGGCTGGTTCGCGGCGAGGGCCGCCCACAGCGTGTCGGCGTCGGTACGGTCGGGCACGACGCGGTTGGGGTTCGAGGGATCGGTGTACGTCGGGTACTGGATGAACACGATCTCGTTGAACGGCACGTCCTTGACCGCGGAGGCGATCTGCACCAGCGTCAGCGGGTTCGTCAGCGAGGTCGACGGGTCGACGTTGCGCAGAGCGGTGGAGGCGAGCTTGTAGAGCGTCGCGGGGTTCGACAGCACGTCCTGGCTCTTCAGCTTGTTGGCCAGACGCGACATGTACTGCTGCTGGTTCGAGATGCGCCCCAGGTCGCCGCCGTCGCCGACGCCGTGACGGGTGCGGAGGAACTGCAGGGCGTCGAGACCCTGCACCGTGCGCATGCCGGCGGGCCAGTCGATGCCGGTGTAGCGGTCCTTGATCCCGTTCGCGATGCAGACATCGACACCGCCGATCGCGTCGGTGATGTTGATCACCCCGCCGAAGCTGACCTTGGCGGCGAAGGGAATCTCGAGGCCGCTGAGCTCCGAGACCGTCTGCACGACGCACGAGAGGCCACCGTACGAGAACGCGGAGTTGATCTGCTGCTTGCTCATCGCCGAGGTCTCGTTGCCGTCCTTGTCGGTGCACGAGGGGATCGGCACCATCAGGTCGCGCGGGAACGAGATGACCGTGACCCGGCGGGGCGCGTCGGAGATGTGGACCAGCATGTTGACGTCGTTGAGGCTGCCCTCGGAGTCGGCACCGGTGCAGCGATCGCCGAAGAGCTGGGCGAAGCTGGGCTCGCACTCGTCGGTGCCGACGAGGAGCATGTTGACGCCGCCCTTGAGCTCGCCGAGGTCCGGCGGGACCGCCGGCTGACCCTTGAGCTCGACCGCGTCCGCGGTGAAGCTCTGAGTGAGGTCGACCGCGGCGTACGCGAGGACCGCACCACCCGACACGAGGAGGACGGCGAGGGCGATCGCCACGCCGCGGAACAGCTGCGCGAGGGGGCCCGGCGAGGTGAGTCGCCCGTGGCGCGCGACGGTCCGCTGACCGCGCGGGGTGGAGGTCTTGCTCACTCGGGTCCTTTCGAGACGGATGCCACCGGCCCGGCAGCACGTCGACCCGCGGCACGGCCGGAGGTCGCAGTAATACTAGGGATCAGGATCTGTGAATCCCGTGAAGATCGGGCGTTTCGGCGCGGGTCAGGTGCGGGAGGCGTCCCGACGGTGCGTGATCGAGACGACCCGGGTCGACGAGTCGCGCGGCGTGGGCCCAACGACGTTCTCATCCCGCTCAGCCGGTGATAACGACGAAGCGGACCCCTGCGGGGCCCGCTTCGTCGTTGCGGAGGGTGTGGGATTCGAACCCACGGGACATTGCTGCCCACTGGTTTTCAAGACCAGGTCCATCGGCCGCTCGGACAACCCTCCCGAACGACCCGAGTCTACCGAGCCGCGAACTCGAGGTCGCACGACAGGACCCGCGCGAGGCGGCCCCGGGCGAGCGAGCGCCCGGGACCGCCTCATCGCTCAGCCCAGCGGGCCGTAGGCCGCGGGCGTCGTGCGGGCGTGGGTCGCCTGCTCGAAGCCGTAGGCGAGGCCCAGAAGGGGACCCTCGGCGAAGTCGCGGCCGAGGAACTCGAGGTTCACTCCCCCGGTCGACGCCTCGGTCGAGAGCCCCTGGCCCATCGGCACCGTGACGGCGGGCAGACCCGTGTTCGGGCTCAGACGCATGTTCGTGCCGATGGTGCCGTAAGGGTTGCCGGTCGGGTAGACGACGGCATCCAGCTTCTGGTCGTCCATGAACGCGGTCATGATCTGCTTGCCCTTCGCGAGCTGCAGGGTGTGCGAGCCCTGCGGACCGGCCCATGCCTGATAGGTCGACTCGGTGACGGCGGCGCGCTGACCGTACGGGTTGCTCGCGCGGCCCGGCACGATGTTCGGCGACTGCGAAATGGCGAGCAGACTGCGCGCGCTCACCGTCGGGTCGAGGTAGGCGGTGATGTAGTTCTGCAGGTCGTGGTTGAACTCGGGACCACTGCCGCTCCCCTCACCCACGATCGCCGAGAACCCGTCGGGTGCCGTGACGGCGACCACGGTCGCACCCCGTGCCTCCATGGCCGCCTTCGCCTGGGCGAAGAGACGCTGGGTGGTGGGGTTCGTTCCGAGCATCGACGCGATGTAGCCGATCTTCTTGCCCTTCAACGACTCCCCGTCGAGGTACGACGTGTACGTCTCGGGGACCTTTCCGGCCTGGCGTGCGGTGGCCGGGTCACCCGCGTCTTCGCCGACGACCGCGTCGAGGGCGATCGCGGCATCCTGGACCGAACGGGCGATCGGACCACCGGTGTCCTGCGAGAGGGCGAGGGGCACGATGCCGTCGCGACTGGCGAGACCGACCGTCGGGCGTACGCCCACGAGCTGGTTGTAGGTCGAGGGGATGCGGATCGACCCGCCGGTGTCGGTGCCGAAGCCGATGCCGGCGAGGTTCGCCGCGATCGCGGCTCCCGTGCCGCCGCTCGATCCGCCCGAGGTCTGGGTCGTGTCGTACGGGCTCGACACGGTCAGCGCGGTGCCGTCGGGCTGGAACGCCGACCACTGCGACGACAGGTTGATCGCGAACTCGTCCATCGAGGCCTTCGCCACGATGACGGCTCCGTCGGCGCGGAGCCCCGTGACCATCGTCGCGTCGCTCGAGGTCTGGTTGCCGCTCCAGCAGCCGCAGCCGGCGGTGGTGGGCATGTCGGCGGTGTTGTAGTTGTCCTTCAACGCCACCGGGATGCCGAGAAGCATGCCTGTCATGCCCTTCTCGGCGCGGATGGCGTCTGCTGCCGCTGCGGCGGCGAGCGCGACCTTGCTCGTCGTGATGATCGAGTTGAGCGGTCGCACGCCGGTCGGGCGCACGACCTTGTCGTACGCGGCGATGCGGTCGAGGTACTGCTGGGTCAGCGAGACCGAGGTGATCACGCCCGCGTTCATCGCCGCCTGCATCGCCACGGCATCGGCCTCGACGATCTGGAAGGGACCGTCGTCGTAGATGATGCGCTCCGACAGCAAGGCGAGATCGGATGCCGTCACGGCACCGTCGTCGTCGAGGTCGAAGCCCGCGGCATCCGCCCATCCGGCATCGCTCGAGGTCATCCCCAGGTGGGGGGCAAGGGCTGCGAGGTCGGCCGTCGTCACCTGGGCATCGCCGGTGACGTCGAGCTCGGTGTAGTACGGGGCGAGGAAAGGCGCGGCGGACGGCGCGGGCGCGGGGGCGGCGAGCGCCGCGGTGGGGGCGACGACGGCCCCGGCGACGACGACACCGATCGAGGCGGACACGGCCAGAACACGGCGGGCCAGGGGGGTCATGACGGATCCTTCGCGGAAGAAGACGGACGAACGGGACGCGGTCATTCCTGCACCGCCTCACGGCGGCGGAGGACGAACAGCGCGCCTCCGGCGATGAGGGCGACGCCGAGAGCACCGGCGATCCACCACGGCGTCGCATCGACACCGGTCGTGGCCAGGTCGCCCGGGCCCTTCGCCGCGGGGGCGGGAGTCGCCGACGCGGACGCGGACGCCTCGGGTGAGGGCGCGGGTGACGACGTGGACGGCTGCGGAACGGGGACGGGTGCCGCCGCGATGACGACGGTTCCGGAGGCCACCGCTGCGGCCGTCACGACGTCACCGGTCGACGACACGAGACGCACCGACGACAGCTCGACGACGGCCGACCCGGCCGCGAGCGACCGGAGGGGGATGGATGCCAGGATCACACCGCTCGCGCCGCTCAGACCGGGAGACGTACCGAGGCGCGTGTGCGAGACGGTGAGGGAGCCGGGGCCCGTGACGGTCGAGGTGAACCCACCGGCGGGACCGGTCGGGGCATCGGCCGCGGGAGCGAGCAGCGTCGGGTCGAACGTGATCTCGAGGTCATAGGAGTAGAGGTCGCTCACACCGGATCCGGTGATGGTGGCGACGAGCGCGTCACCGGCGGTGACGCTCATAGGGCTCACCGACAGCGACAGGGTCGCCGCGGGAGGGGCGGCGTGCGCCGCGGGCGCGGCAAGCACGGGCCCGAACAGGGTCAGGGCCGCCACGAGGGCGGCGCCGAGGCGGCGTGACACTCTCGGGCGTGATGCGGGGCTGTGTGCAGACATGCGTGGGTCAGGCTCCTCGGGTGATGGAACGAGCACGACCGGGATCCGCGTGGGCCTCTCGGCATCCGACGATCGTTGGGTGACCCGACCTTGTCAGCACGGCATGTCCGACAAGTTGCCCCACATTTCCATCGCATATCCGTAGGCGAATGAGGGCGCGTTTTCAGGCGAGTCCCTCATCCGTCCAGCCCCCGGGTTCGCGGGGGCGCGCCGGATAACGTCGCGTCCATGGCGACGATGACGCGAAGCCCGCTGGCATCCTTCTTCCTCCGGCTCGGACGGCAGGTGTGGGTGCGCGCTGCGTTCTTCACCGCGATCTCGATCGTGGTGGCGCTCGCCGCGCGGTTCGTGGGGCCTCTGCTGCCCTTCTCGTTCAGCGTCGATCTCGCGGCCGGCTCCGTCGACGAGCTGCTGCAGATCATCGCCACGGCGATGCTCACCGTGAGCACTTTCTCGGTCACGGCGATGGTCACGGCCTTCTCGTCGGCGACGACGACCGCCACCCCACGATCGACGCAGCTGCTGATCGCCGACCCGACCTCGCAGAATGCCGTATCGACGTTCGTCGGCGCCTTCGCGTTCTCGCTCGTCGGAATCGTCGCCCTCTCCACCGGGTATTACGAAAGCCAGGGACGCACGATCCTCTTCGTGGCGACCCTCGTCATCATCGCCATCGTCGTCGTCACGCTCCTGCGGTGGATCGCCCACCTGTCGACCTTCGGACGGATGGCAGACGTCATCGATCGGGTCGAGAAGGCGGCCACGACCTCACTCGAGTGGCATGCAGCGCGGCCGACGCTGGGCGCGCGATCCGCCACGACGCCCCCAGCGGGAGCGGTGCCCGTACACGCGGACGGCGTCGGATACGTCACCCATGTCGACGTCGCGGGGCTCGACCGACTCGCACGCCAGCACCAGATCGATGTGCACGTCCGCGCCGTCCCCGGCAGGATCGCCGATGCACGGGTCCCCCTCGCCCTCGTCGACGGCCCCGTCGATGCCGACGTCGCCGCGGCGGTGCGGCGAGCCTTCCGAATCGAGAACCACCGCACGTACGAGCAGGACCCGCGATTCGGAGTGATCGCTCTCACCGAGATCGGCAGCCGTGCCCTTTCGTCCGCGACGAACGACCCCGGTACGGCGATCGAGGTGATCGCGGCGCTCCACCGCGTCTTCTCGAGGGCCTTCGCCGTCCCCATCGATTCCACCGTGGATTTCGAGCGGGTGTTCGTCCCGGCGCCACGCCTCATCGATCTCGTCAACGACGCCTTCCGACCGTTGGCGCGCGACGGCGCCGCCGTGATCGAGGTGCAGGTGCGCCTGCAGAAGTGCCTTGCGTCGCTCGCCGCATCCTCACCCGGCCACGCCCCTCTCTTCCGGGAGGCCGCGCGCGCCGCGTTCGACCGCAGCCGTCGGGAGCTCGATCGCTCCGACACGCGCACCCTGCGTGCGGCCGTGCGGCAGGCCTGGGCGCGCGAAAGGGTCTGAGCGTCGGCTACGCCCCAGCTATGGACTTCCTGCGCTCCTCGGCGGAGGGATTGCCGCGCGCTCGCGCCCGGCGTAGACCGAGAACATCACACCCACGGCCCGTCGGGCCGTCCGAGTTGAGGAGGTCACCATGCTCGTCACCACGCTGTCAGCGCAGATCGTTCTCGCCGTCTTCGCGCTCGTCTACGCGGCATCCGTCTTCGCCGCGATCGTCGCCGTCCGCGATCCGCAGGCGTCCCCCGGCCTCAAGGCGACGTGGGTCGCCGCGCTGCTCCTGTTGCCGCCGGTCGGACTCCTCGCGTGGGAAGCGGCCCGCCTGGCTGATAGCCGCGCCGCCCGTCGCCCGATGACCGTCGTGGATCGCACCGCGTACCTCGCCCACCGCGCCGCGCACGTGGCGGGCGGGTCCGCGCGGGTCTGACGCCCCCCGGGCCGCCGATCCTGCAGCGGGTCAGAGCGCGCGCAGGATCGCGGCCACGCCGCCCTCGGTCACCGAGAGGCCGACCTCGCCCGCGGCGGCGTGCACCTCGGGAGGACCCTGGTGCATCGCGATCGCCCGCCCGCCGTTGCGGACGGCCCACTGCATCATCTCGATGTCGTTGCGACCGTCGCCCATGACCAGGACGCGCTCGGGGGCGATGCCCAGCCACCCGCGCACGAGCTCGAGCGCGGTCGACTTGTCGACGCCCTGCGGCGCGATGTCGAGCCACGCCGTCCACCCGATGGCGTACGACACCTGGGTCAGCCCGATCCGCTCGACGAGTTCGAGGAAGTCCTGATCGGTCTGCTCGGGCGCGACGACCACCACACGGCACACCGGCTCGGCGGACAGCTCGGCGAAGGTCACCTTATGCGCCTTCTCGAGGTTCCAGTCGTCGAGGTAGTCGGTGAACTTGCGCGTACCGTCGGGCAGCTCCACCAGGAAGTGCGCACCCGACAGGTGCTCGCCCAGTAGCGCCAACACCTCACTGGGGTCGAACGTCTCGACGTGCGCTCGCTCGTACTCGGTGGCATCCACTCCCCCCACCCGGCGCATCACGATGGCGCCGTTCGAGCAGACGGCGTACTCGGGACGGATGCCGAGGCGGTCCATGATCGTGTGGGTGCTGTCCCAGCTGCGACCGGTGGCGAGCATGACCTCGTGACCCGCGCGGTGCGCGTGCGTGATCGCATCGACGACCCCGGGGCTCAAGGTGTCGTCCTCGAGGAGCACCGTTCCGTCGATGTCGAGGGCGATGAGCAGGCGGCCGAGGTGAGGAGCGTCGGCGAGATCGGCGACCAGATCGGCCGCCTCCTGCTTCGGCGCGCTCTCAACGGCACCGGTGTCGGGGAGGGCGGCCTCGTCGCTCACGCGATGGGCTCCATGACCTCGAGCCCGCCCAGGTACGGCCGCAAGACCTCGGGGACCGTGACCGAACCGTCGGCGCGCTGGTGCGTCTCGAGAAGCGCCACGATCCACCGGGTGGTGGCGAGTGTGCCGTTGAGGGTCGCGACCGGCTGGGTCTTGCCTCCGTCGGCGGGACGGAAGCGGGTCTCGAGGCGGCGCGCCTGGTACGTCGTGCAGTTCGAGGTGCTCGTCAGCTCGCGGTAGGCATCCTGCGTGGGGACCCAGGCCTCGATGTCGAACTTGCGCGCGGCGCTGGACCCCAGGTCGCCGGCGGCCACGTCGATCACGCGGTAGGCGAGGCCGAGGTCCTGCAGCATCTGCTCCTGCATCGCGACGAGACGGTCGTGCTCGGCCTCGGCGTCGGCCGGGTCGGTGTAGACGAACATCTCGAGCTTGTTGAACTGGTGCACGCGGATGATGCCGCGGGTGTCCTTGCCGTACGAGCCGGCCTCGCTGCGGTAGCAGGTGGACCAGCCGGCGTAGCGCTTGGCGCCGCGCCCGAAGTCGAGGATCTCATCCATGTGGTAGCCGGCGAGGGGCACCTCGCTGGTGCCGACGAGGTAGAGGTCTTCTTTCGGCAGGTGGTAGACCTCGTCGGCGTGCTGGCCGAGGAACCCGGTGCCGCGCATGACCTCGGGGCGCACGAGCGTCGGCGGGATCATCGGGGTGAAGCCCGCCTGCAGCGCGCGGTCGAGGGCCAGGGTCATGAGCGCGAGCTCGAGGCGCGCGCCGATGCCGGTGAGGAAGTAGAAGCGGCTGCCCGAGACCTTCGTGCCGCGTTCCATGTCGATCGCCCCGAGCAGCTCGCCGATCTCGAGGTGGTCGCGCGGGGTGAAGTCGTAGGTCGGGACGTCGCCGTGGGTGCGCAGCGTGACGAAGTTCTCTTCGCCCCCCGACGGGACACCGTCGATGACGATGTTCTCGATCTTCGCCAGGGCCGCCTCGGCTACCGCCTCGGCCTCGGTCGCGGCGTGCTGCGCGGCCTTGACCTGCTCGCTGAGCTGCTTCGCCTCGGCGACGAGAGCGGCCTTCTCTTCTTTCAGCGCCTGCGCGACGCGCTTACCGTGCGCGTTCTGCGCGGCACGGAGCTCTTCGAAGGCGGTGATGGCCGCGCGGCGGTCGCGGTCGGCGGCGAGGGCGTCGTCCACCGAATCCGGCGACTCCCCGCGGGCGATCTGGGAGCGCTTCACGAGCTCGGGATCTTCACGCAGCAGAGTCAGGTCGATCACGCGTCCATCCTACGGTCGAGGCGGCACGTGTCCTGCGCTGTCGCGAGCACGCGCGGCGTGCGCCGGAAGGCGGAAGGACGGGCTCCGCTCGCGGCGAATGCGGCTTCGGCATCCCTCCGTCAAGCCCGCCTCGAATACGAGTGACGGGATCGACCGCGGTCCTATGGTGGATGCCATGGCCGCCCCTGACGAGCCGCGTGACGACGCGGACGCTCCCGAAACCGTCCCCGCCGATGCTCCCGCCGAGGTGAGGGCGGATGCCGCCGCGGCCGGGGGCTCTGACGACCACTTCCACGCGGCGCGGCTGGGCGAGGACGTCGGTGACCGCCCGCGCAAGGACGTCCCTCACCCGAAGGACGCCGCAGAACCCGACGACACCATTCGCCAGCCGGAGGACGTCGAGCCGGACTCGTCGGCGGAGATGCCCGGCAAGACGCAGCGCGTCGACGCCGAGGGCGAAGAAGCGCCGATCGACGCCGAGACGACCGAGAAGAAGCGGGCCGCCCTCGTCTACAACCCCGTCAAGGTCGACCCCGACACGCTGCGCGCCCGCGTGGCGGAGCTCTCGGCCGCAGCCGACTGGGCCGAGCCGTTGTTCTACGAGACGACGGTCGACGACCTGGGCGACGACGCCACCCGCGCAGCCCTCGACGAGAAGGTCGACGCCGTGCTCGTGGCGGGCGGCGACGGCACCGTCCGTGCCGTCGCCGAGGCTCTGACCTCGACGGGTGTGCCCCTGACGATCATCCCGAGCGGGACGGGCAACCTGCTCGCTCGTAACCTCAACCTGCCCCTCGCCGACAGCGACGCGATGATCCGCTCGACTTTCGAGGGCGACGTGCTCTCCATCGACACCGGGATCGCACGCATCCGCCGCGCCAGCGGCGAGATCGAGGAGCATGGGTTCTCGGTCATGGCGGGCATCGGTCTGGATGCCGCGATGATCCAGAACACCCGCGACGACCTGAAGAAGCAGGTCGGATGGGTCGCTTATGTCGACGGAGCGGCGCGCTCGCTCGTCTCGGCCAAACCCTTCCGCGTCATGTACCAGCTCGACGGGCACCGCCTGCACTCGGCGAAGGTGCACAGCGTGCTCTTCGCGAACTGCGGCGCCCTGCAGGGCGGCGTCGCGCTGATCCCGGACGCCTCCATCGCCGACGGCAGCCTCGACGTGGCCGTGCTGCAGCCCAGCGGCGTGCTCGGCTGGTTGGGCGTCTGGCGCAAGATCGTGTGGGACAACTCGGTGCTGCGGAAGTTCCGCGCCGGTCGACGCGTGCTCGAGCGCCGTAGGGACTCGTCGGTGCGCTACCTGCGGGGCACGGGCATCGAGTTGGCGACCGCGCCCGCGCAGCCGATCGAGCTGGACGGCGACGAGTTCGGCGAAGCGACGCGCGTGTACACCCGCATCGTCCCCGGCGGGCTCTCGGTCGCGCTGCCGAAGGGGCACGACACCTCGTCGCTCTGACGTTCGGCAGGCGGCGCCGGCCGCACGGGTGTCAAGCCCGAAGCACCGGATGCCGCGGTGGATAGCGTCGGAGAATGGCTTCACCCTCGATCGTCTGGTTCCGCGACGACCTGCGCCTGACCGACAACCCGGCGCTGCGCGCAGCGCTCGACCGCGACGAACCGATCGTCGCGCTGTACCTGCTGGACGAGGAGTCGGACGGCGTCCGCGAGATCGGCGGGGCGGCGCGGTGGTGGCTGCACGGGTCGCTGACCTCGCTCGGCGAGCGCCTGAGCGAGCGCGGAGGGTCGCTGGTGCTGCGGCGCGGGAAGGCGGCCGAGGTCGTCCCCGCGCTGGTCGATGAGATCAGCGCCGGAGCGGTGTTCTGGAACCGGCGCTACGGCGGTGCGGAGCGCGAGATCGACGCCGGCATCAAGGAGAAGCTGCGCGACGACGGCGTGACCGTCGCCTCGTTCGCCGCCAACCTGCTCTACGAACCGTGGACGGTGCGCACGCAGTCGGACAAGCCGTACGGGGTGTACAGCCCGTTCGCACGAGCCGTGCAGAAGCTCCCCGCCCCGCGTCCGCCGATGCCGGAGGCGCGGAAGATCCCCGGCTTCGACGGCAGTGTCGACGGCGACGACCTCGACTCGTGGGCCCTGCTGCCCACGAAGCCCGACTGGGCCGGGGGCCTGCGCGAGACGTGGGAGCCCGGAGAGCCCGCCGCGAAGGCACGTTTGAAGGAGTTCCTCGACGACGACCTGGGCGACTACTCGAAGTACCGCGACGAGTTCGCGGGCGGTGCCACCTCCAACCTGTCTCCCCGCCTGCGCTGGGGCGAGCTCAGCCCCTATCAGGTGTGGCACGACACCCTCGAGCACCGGGGATCGGGCCAGCACGCGCAGAGCGCGAGCGGGTTCCTGTCGGAGCTCGTGTGGCGCGAGTTCGCCTGGCACGTGACCTACCACTCCCCCGACATCGCGACGGTGAACTGGCGTCGTACCTTCGACGCCTTCCCCTGGCCGAAGCTCGACCGATCGCACCTCGAGACCTGGCAGCAGGGCAAGACGGGCGTGGCCGTGGTCGACGCCGGCATGCGCCAGCTCTGGCACACCGGCGTCATGCACAACCGCGTGCGCATGGTGACGGCATCGTTCCTCATCAAGAACCTGCTCATCGACTGGCGTCATGGCGAGCAGTGGTTCTGGGACTGCCTCGTCGACGCGGATGCCGCGAGCAACCCCTTCAACTGGCAGTGGGTCGCGGGAAGCGGCGCGGATGCCGCTCCCTACTTCCGCGTGTTCAACCCCGACACGCAGCGCAAGAAGTTCGACCCGCACGACGCCTACATCAAGGAGTGGGCGCCCGAGTACCTCGGCGAGGACCCGCCCGAGCCGATGGTCGACCTCGGCGAGACGCGCAAGCGCGCGCTCGACGCGTACTCCCACGTGCGCCACGGGGGCTGAGTCCGCCCTCGGGACCCGAGGTCGCCGCGCCGGTCGGAGCCGAGGCGTCGCCCGGGGTTCCCCCTCCGCGGAGCCCGAAGGCGATCGCCGTGCCGACAGCGAGTGCGGCAGTGGCGGCTCTGTTCGTCGACCCCCGACGACACAGCGTGCACTTTCGTCGCTACGATAGCGTCCGACTACGGGCTGAGCTGGGTGCAGTGTGTTCTAGGCCGTCTTCGCACTGCTCGACGCGACCGCGTAGGAGCCCCGTCTCTTTGGGAGCCCCGCCATGAAGGCATCACCCGTTTCTTGGATCATCATCGGCGCGGTCGTCGCGGGAACGGTCGGCGCCGGCGCCGGGTGGGCCGCGTCATCCGTGGCACAGAGCCAGCCATCATCGCTGACCGCCTACGGCTGCTTCGATACGCAGTCGGGAGCGCTCACTCTGAACGCCGACTCGTCGACGTGCGACGGCGGCATGGTTCCCGTCACCTGGTCGAGCTCCCCCGCCGAAACAGGCGAGCCCGGCGCGACCGGAGAACCCGGGCCGCAGGGAGCACAGGGCGCCACGGGTGAGAACGGCGCGACGGGCGACAGGGGCACGAGCGGCGCGCGAGGAGCTACCGGCGAGACGGGACCCCAGGGCGCTGGCGGGGCCGACGGAGCGATGGGAGCGCAGGGCGCTACGGGGGCTGTCGGAGCGACCGGTGCCGACGGAGCAACCGGCGCGCAGGGAGCAACCGGCGCGCAGGGCGCCACGGGAGCGCAAGGAGCCACGGGAGCGCAGGGCGAACCCGGAGAAACGGGCGCGCGAGGCGAGACCGGCGCTCAGGGAGCCACCGGCGCTCAGGGAGCCACCGGCGCCCAAGGCGCTACCGGCGAGAAGGGGGACGCTGGAGTCGCCGCATGGAGCACCGTCTCGGCGTGGTCCGCGACGTCGACCTACACGGCGGGGCCTCCCGCGGCCCTCGTCACCTTTGAAGGCAGTGCGTATGTCGCCGCGCAGTCCTCCCTCGGCAAGACGCCGGGGACGGACTCCAGCTGGATCCTCGTCGCCTCGAAGGGCGCGAAGGGCGACAAGGGCGATGTCGGGGCCACGGGAGACACCGGAGCGACGGGCGCGACGGGCCCGCAGGGTGCGCAAGGCACGCAGGGGCTTTCCGGCGCTCAGGGCCAGACCCCGTGGACGTTCCGAGGCGAGTGGACGAGCACCACGACGTACCAGACGGGCACTCCCGCCGACGTCGTGACCTACCAGGGCAGCACGTACATCGCCACCCGGACCAGTACGAACGTCGCGCCCACCTCGACCGCCGACTGGCGCGTGCTCGCCGCTGCAGGCGCCCCGGGAGCAACCGGACCGCAGGGACTCACCGGCCCCCAGGGGTCGACCGGTCCGCAGGGGCCGGCTGGATCGAGCACCTTCGTGGACGACCGTTTCGGACAGAACTCGGGGCAGGCTCGAGAGGGCCGCAGCGGCGCCGACTGCACACTGGGCGACGTCTACCTCTCCGCCTCTCGTGTCGCGAGCGGGCTGATCGCAAACGGCCAGACACTGAGCGTCTCGTCGAACCAGGCGCTGTTCGCCCTCTACGGCACGACGTACGGAGGAAACGGCGCGACGACTTTCCAGCTTCCCAACCTCACCTCCGTCACTCCAAACGGCATGACCTACTACGTGTGCAGTGTGGGCGTCTTCCCCTCCAGCAACTAGGGACTCATTCGGCCGCCTCCGGGCGGACGAAAGGGGCGCCACCTCGCGGCGGCGCCCCTTCGAAGACGGTTGTCAGTTGACGCGCTGCTCGTCGGCGTCCTCCTCGTCGTCACCCGGGATGAAGACGTCGACCACGGTCACGTTGATCTCGGCGACCTTCATGCCCACGAGCTCGGTGATGGCCTGGTGCACGGCCGCGCGGACGTTCGACGCCACCCGCTGCAGCTGCTCGGGGTAGTCGACCTGGATCGAGATGTCGGCGGCGACCTCGGTCTCGCCGACCTCGACGCTCACGCCCTGCGCGTGGTCCTTGGCTCCCACGGCCTGGCGGATGTTGCCGATGACGCGGGCTGCTCCTCCGCCGAGGGCGTGGACACCGGGAACCTCGGCCGCGGCGATGCCGGCGACCTTGGCGACGACGGCGTCGACGATGACGGTCGAGCCGCCGTCCTTCGTGGCGGGGG
>NZ_LMKF01000022.1:64702-70893 GCF_001421275.1 Microbacterium sp. Leaf203
TCCCGCGATGTCAAAGGTGAGACGCGGTGGGCGGCGCTTTCGTCACGCCGTTTTCCTGAGAGAACGCTGAAAATGGATGCCGCTTCGCCCTGCACCCCTCGTGGCCCGCCGCGACGCCCGCAGAGGAATAGCGGGGATCGATCGGGCGTTCTTCTCGGGGTGAACGACGCCATGCCCTCCCTCTCTGTTCTCGATCTCGTCCCCGTCCGCAGCGGACAGAACAGCGCACAGGCGGTGAGCTCCGCCCTCGACCTGGTCGAGCGCGCCGACCGCCTCGGGTATCGCCGGTACTGGTTCGCCGAGCATCACAACATGCCTTCGGTCGCGTCGACCACGCCCCCCGTGCTGATCGCCGCCGCAGCCGCCCGCACCTCGCGCATCCGCGTCGGATCGGGCGGCGTGATGCTGCCCAACCACTCCCCCCTCATCGTCGCCGAGCAGTTCGCCGCCCTCGAGGCCCTGGCCCCCGGCCGCATCGACCTCGGCATCGGCCGTGCCCCCGGCAGCGACCCGGTCATCACCCAGCTGCTGAACCGCTCGGGCACCACGAGCGATGTCTCCCGCTTCCCCGATCACGTGACCGACATCATGGCGCTCACCTCGCCCGATGGGGCGACGGTGCGCTTCACCTCGGGCACCGAGTACCAGGTGAAGGCGACGCCCGCGGCATCCGGGATGCCCCAGGTCTGGCTTCTCGGCTCGAGCGACTACTCGGCGCAGCTCGCGGCCAGCTTCGGCCTGCCCTACGTCTTCGCGAACCACTTCTCGGGCGAGGGACTTACCCACGCACTCGGGGTGTACCGCGACCAGTTCGTTCCCAACGAGTCGGGTGAGGGCCCGCGCACCTTCGTCACCGCCAACGTCGTCGCCGCGCCGACCGCCGAAGAGGCCGAGGACCGCGCGCTGCCGCAGCTGCGCATGATGGCGCGCCTGCGCACGAACCGCCCCATGGTGCCGCTCGAGACGGTCGAGCAGGCGAAGGCCGAGCCGTTCGACGCGATGGCCGAATCGATCATGGCCTCGACCCGGCAGAAGTGGTTCGTGGGCACCGGCGACGACGTGCGCGCGCAGTTGAGCGCGTTCGCCGCGCAGCACGGCGTCGACGAGATCATGGTGTCGCCGGTGGCGGGAGCCTACGACGGCGAGACCTCCGAAGGCCGCGTGCAGACCCTCGAGCTGATTGCGGCTCCGGCGACCGTCGCGGCCTGACGCTCGGCGGCGTCGCCGCCGCTGTCGGTGCGGCTGAGCCTGTCGAGTTCGCCGGTCACCGACGCGGGTCTTGGTCCCGTCGACGAGCTCGGGGACCTAGGGCGCGCGGGGCGGCGAGGCCTCTCGGGGCCCCCGGTCACCGACGCGGGCTCTAGGCCCGTCGACGAACACAGGGGCCTGGCGACGGGTCAGGCCTCGGGCTCACCACTCAGCAGGCCGCGCAGCCAGTCGCGCGCCTCGACGAACACGTCGTCGCTGTAGCGCTGCGGGTAGCGCACGATCGCGCGATCGGCGCGGGCGTACGACCCCAAGAAGATGACCTTCGGGCTGAACCGGCGGAGCCCCAGCAGGGCGTCGGCCATGCGCTCGTCGAGCACGTGACCGTCGGCGTCGATCACGAAGCGGTACCGGCCGAGGGCGTCGCCGATGGGGCGGGATGCCAACAGGCTCAGGTTGATCCCGCGCGTGGCGAACTGCTCGAGTAGTTCGAGCAGGGCACCCGGGTGGTCCTCGGGCAGCTCGACGATGAGCGAGGTCTTGTCGGCACCGGTGGGCGGAGCCGGAGCGACCGTGCGGCTGACGAGAACGAAACGCGTCACCGCGTTGGGGTTGTCGCCGATGTTCTCGGCCAGCACCGAGACGTCGTGGTGGGCGACGATGCCGGGGGCCGCCACCGCGGCATCCGCCGCACTCGTCCCGTCGAGCACGCCCAGCGCGCTCGCGACGTTGCTCTCGGCGGGGAGGTGCGCGTGGGCGGGGAGGTTCTTGCTGAGCCATCCAAGGCACTGCCCGTAGGCGACCGGGTGGGCGGCGACGAGCGAGACGTCGGCGAGGGTGGCTCCGGGGCGACCGACGAGCACGAAGTTCACCGGCACGAGGTATTCGCCCACGATGCGCAGGCCCGGCACGGTCGCCAGGGCATCCTGCGCGGTCGAGACGCCGCCGTCGACGGAGTTCTCGATGGCGATCATCGCGGCATCCGACCGCCCCTCGACGACGTCGGCGAGCGCTTCGCCGACATTGCGCACGGGACGCCAGATCTGATCGCGCGCCTCGGGCACCTGCGCCAAGGCCGCCTCGGTGAACGTGCCGGCCGGGCCCAGGTAGCTGTAGGTACGGCGGGCGGGCACGGTCTCTGTGTCGGGCAGCACGGCGTCCAGCCTAGACCTGGGGGAAGATTCCGGATGCCGCGACAGCGGGCCCGCGCCACCGATGCGGACCGCATCGACCGGCGACCGCCCGCGACGCGACCACGGATTCTCTCAGAATGCGTCACAGCGTGTGCGCATGTCGGAGGGAGCGGGCAGACTGGGCGCATGAGCAGTCGCGCAGGGCAGCCCGCAGAGGCATCCGATCTCATCGACATCGACGAACTGATCGCGGCGTATTACGACCGCAGGCCGGATGCCGCGGTGCCCGAGCAGCGCGTCGCCTTCGGCACCAGCGGTCACCGCGGTTCGTCGCTGAGCACCAGCTTCAACGAAGACCACATCCTCGCCACGACCCAGGCGATCGTCGACTACCGCGCAGCGCAGGGGATCACCGGTCCGCTGTTCCTCGGTCGCGACACCCACGGGCTGTCGCTGCCGGCCGAACGCAGCGCGATCGAGGTGCTGGTCGCCAACGGCGTCGACGTGCGCGTCGACTCCCGCGACGCGTGGGTGCCGACCCCCGCGCTCAGCCACGCGATCCTCACGTACAACCGCGACCTCGCGGCCTCCGACCCCGGCCGCGCCGACGGGATCGTCGTCACGCCCTCGCACAACCCGCCGCGCGACGGCGGCTTCAAGTACANGACGGGCTGGATCGCCGACCGCGCGAACGAGCTCATCGCCGCGGGGCTCGAGGGCGTGCATCGCACGCGGCACGCCGACATCGACCTCGACGGCCTGGGCCAGTACGACTTCCGCGACGCGTACGTCAGGGATCTGGCATCCATCATCGACGTCGACGCCATCAAGAGCGCTGGCGTCCGCATCGGCGCCGACCCGTTGGGCGGGGCATCGGTGGAGTACTGGGCGCTCATCGCCGAGGTCTACGGCCTCGATCTCACGGTCGTGAACCCCGAGGTCGACCCGACGTGGAAGTTCATGACGCTCGACTGGGACGAGAAGATCCGCATGGATCCCTCCTCGCCCTCGGCCATGGCCTCGCTGGTCGCCGCGCGCGACGAGTACGACATCCTCACCGGCAACGACGCCGATGCCGACCGCCACGGCATCGTCACCCCCGACGCGGGGTTGATGAACCCGAACCACTACCTCGCGGTCGCCATCGACTACCTGTTCTCGCACCGCCCGAACTGGCCGGCCGACGCCGCCGTGGGCAAGACGCTCGTGTCGTCGATGATCATCGACCGCGTGGCCGACGCCCTCGGCAAGACGCTGCTCGAAGTGCCCGTCGGATTCAAGTGGTTCGTCCCCGGCCTGCTCGACGGCTCCGTCGCGTTCGGCGGCGAGGAGTCGGCGGGTGCGTCGTTCCTGCGCAAGGACGGCACGGTGTGGACGACCGACAAGGACGGCATCCTGCTCTGCCTGCTGGCCGCCGAGATCCTCGCCGTCACCGGCAAGACCCCCTCGCAGCGCTACGCCGAGCTCGAGCAGCAGTTCGGATCGTCCGCGTACCAGCGGGTCGATGCGCCCGCGTCGCCCGCGCAGAAGTCGGCGCTGTCGAAGCTGTCTCCGGATGCCGTGTCGGCCACCGAGCTCGCCGGTGAGCGCATCACCGCGAAGCTGTCGCACGCGCCGGGCAACGGCGCCGCGATCGGCGGGCTGAAGGTGCAGACGGAGTCGGCGTGGTTCGCCGCACGCCCCTCGGGCACGGAGGACGTCTACAAGCTGTACGCCGAGTCGCTCCGCGGCGAGGACCACCTGCGCGAGGTGCAGGAAGAGGCGCGGGCGGTCGTCTCGGCGGCGCTCGGCCAGGCCTGATCCGCACGGTTCGTCAGCGGCGTCGTCCCTCGGGGCGGCGCCGCTTTCGCGTGTCCGGGGTTTGCGCAGCGCACGGGTCCGGCAGAGCGGGGCGCCGCGGCGGTGCGGGGCGCCGCGGCGGTGGCCACGGCCCCACCCATGCCCATAAACGCGGTTCCTCACGAGACACGCTGCGACACCGCGTTTACGCGGAGGAATAGCGTTTATCGGGGCAGGGGAGGGGGAAGGGCGGAGGATGCGGCGACCCCGAACGCTCGGCGGAACGTCGGGGCGGGAGGAAAACCGGGAACGCCGCGGCCCCGACGCTCCGTGGAACGTCGGGGCCGTGGCATCCGGGGCCGAAGCCGGGATCAGGCGGGGGCGAAGGTCTTCGCGTCGATCACGAAGCGGTAGCGCACGTCGCTCTTCAGCACGCGCTCGTAGGCCTCGTTGATCTGGTCGGCCGAGATGAGCTCGGTCTCGGGCGCGATGCCGTTCTCGGCGCAGAAGTCAAGCATCTCCTGGGTCTCGCGAATGCCGCCGATCGACGAACCCGCGAAGGAACGACGGTTGGTGAACAGCGTGAAGACCTGGATGGGGAGGGGCTCCGGCGGGGCGCCGACGTTGACCATCGTGCCGTTCAGGGCGAGAAGGCCCAGGTACTGCTTGAGGTCGAGCGGAGCGCTGACGGTGTTGATGATGAGGTCGAAGTTCTTCTTGAGCTTCTCGAAGGTCTCGTCATCCTTCGTCGCGTAGTAGTGGTCGGCGCCCATCTTCAGGCCGTCGTCCTTCTTGCTGAGCGTCTGCGAGAGCACGGTGACCTCGGCGCCCATGGCGTGGGCGATCTTGACGGCCATGTGGCCGAGTCCTCCGAGGCCGACGACGGCGACCTTCTTGCCGGGGCCGGCGTTCCAGTGGTTCAACGGCGAGTACGTCGTGATGCCGGCGCACAGCAGCGGCGCGGCCTTCTCGTAGGGGATCGACTCGGGAACGCGCAGCACGAAGTGCTCGTCGACGACGATCTTCTCGCTGTAGCCGCCCTGGGTGATCGTGCCGTCGACGTCCTTGGCGCCGTACGTGCCGATGTTGCCCTTCTCGCAGTACTGCTCCTCGCCCGCGAGGCAGTTCTCGCACTCGCGGCACGAGTTGACCATGCAGCCGACGCCGACGCGGTCGCCGACCTTGTGGCTGGTGACCTCGGAACCGACCTCGGCGACCGTACCGACGATCTCGTGGCCGACGGTCAGGGGGTAGGGCACGTCGCCCCACTCGCCGCGGATGGTGTGGATGTCGGAGTGGCAGATGCCGGCGTAGGCGATGTCGATCAGGACGTCCTTCGGGCCGACGTCGCGGCGCTCGATGGTCGTGGGTTCGAGGGGTGAGGTCGCGGACGACGCCGCGTAGGCGTTGACGTGCATGGGTCTCCTCAGTGGGGATCGTTGCGGACGGTCAATCTTCTCTCGCCCGCGGGTCAAGAAGGTCGGGGTTGCACGGATGTGCGCCGAGGGGGAGGGATGCCGCCACCCCGCCACCCGGGAATGCCGAAGGCCGTGACGGTCGCGGGGAGGCGGCCGTCACGGCCTTCGGGTTCAGAGGGTCACGCGCGAGAGCGGCGGCGCAGCACGACCGCACCCGCACCGAGCAGGAGCAGCAGGAGGGCACCGACGGCCAGCCCGGCCACCCCCTCGGTGTTCTGACCGGTGGTCGCCAGGTCGCGACCGTTCGCCGTCGAGGACCCTGCGGCGTTGTTCGCGGAGCCCGCCGGTGACCCGGCGCCGCCTCCGGCACCCGATCCTCCCGATCCGGAGCCCGCTCCCGCGCCCGGAGTGCCCGAGCCACCGCCGGAGCCGGGGTCCGTGACGGCAGCCGTGGGAACGACCGCCGACGACACGGCACGACCCTCAGTGAAGCCGGCCGCCGTCGCCGTCACCTGGACGGTGATCTGTCGCCCCTCGTCGGCCGCGGTCAGCGCGTACCCGTCGGCGGTGGCGCCGTCGATGGCGACCCTGTCGCGCATCCACACGAACGCCGTTCCGGCATCGGCCGGGTCGGTCACGGCGGCCGCCCGCAGGG
>NZ_LMKF01000022.1:70904-93935 GCF_001421275.1 Microbacterium sp. Leaf203
CACCGAGTAGGTGCGCGAGGTGCCGTCGGGGGCCGTGACCTGCACGGTCCCGACGTTGTCCGCCGCGGCGACGGCTGCCGCACGGGCGGTGGCGGCGCCCGCGGAGGCGCCGGGCTGGGTCACGACGACGCTCGCGTCCTCGTCGACCGCCAGAGCGTGCAGCGTCGGCCACGCCGCGCCGGTCGAGCTGACGGTGTAGTCGAGCGTGTCCGCGGCGAACCCTGCGACCGGCTCATCGCCCACCGTCAAGCGGGCGAGGTCGGCGATGCCGGCCGGAGCCGGGGCTGCGGCGAAGATCTCGACCTCGGACACGATCATGTGGGTCTGCGACCGGGCGTTCATGACCACGCGGACCTCGTCGGCGGCACCGACGACCGGGACGTCGACCCGGGGCGCACCGCTCGAGGGCGTGGGGACCGGAACCAGGTCGCCCTCGATCCACGAGCCGCCGCTGACCCGACGGTCCACGCGCATCGTCGTGGGCCAGCTCAGCGTGTTGCCGTCACGGTAGAACTGCACCGCGACGTGCGTCAGCGTCTCGCGCTGCTTCAGCACGTAGCTCAGGGTGTCCTGGTCGTTCTTCGTCCCCGACCGCCAGTTCGACCAGCCCTTGTCGGTGGAGCTGCCGTTGATCGTGTTGGCGACGCCGTACTGCGAACTCTCGGTGAAGGTCGCCGACGGCTGGCTCTGCGGGGCGACGTTGCGCTCCGACGCCGCGGTGACGATGACCGTCAGTCGCGCGTCGAGCTTCTCCCCACTCGGTCCCGTCGCGACGCCCGTGACGGTGACGGTTCCCGTCGCGGCGAACGCCGCATCGGTCAGTCCGTCCCAGGCCCACTGCACGGGCACCCAGAATCCGGAGCCCGAGGGGCTGAGCTCGGCCTGGACGCTGCCGTCGGCTTGGCTCTTCACCACGTCGAGCGCGCTCCCGGCGGGAACGGTGACGGATGCCGGGCGCGTGGCCGTGTACGGACCCACCTCGACCGTCGCGGTCGCCTCGAAGGGCGCCCCGAACAGGTCGGTACCGGTGCCGCGCACCTGGACGGTGCCCAGGCGCGAGAAGTCCACGCCGTCCGTCTGCCAGGTCACCGCGGCGCTGCGGAGCGTCCGTCCGGCGTAACGCAGGGTGACGGTGCCGGGCAGGGTGGGGCTCACGCCCACGGCGGTCGCCGCCGAGACCGGCTCGGCGCCGATGACCGCGGTGCCGGCGATGCGCCACTGCTGGTTCCCCCCGCCGTTGGAGGTCCACAGGCCCACGGATGCACCGGGGGTGGTGCTCGCCCCGTTGACGTCGAGCACACGTTCGCTCGCGACGTTCAACAGGGAGTAGTAGGTGCCGTCGGTCGTCGAGGCCATCCATTGCAACGCCGGATTCGTCGCGGCCGCGGCCGGGTCGGCATCCACCAGGGCGGTGTTGGTGCCATTCGAGGCGAGGAATTTGCCCGACCCGTTCTGGAGCGTGAAGCGGTGGCGGTTCGTGCCTGCGCCGTCGATCGTGCGCACGGTCCACGACTGGGCGCGGGCCGCGTCGGTGGTCGTCGCGGCGGCGCGCACGGCGAGCGTCGAGGCGCCGTCGAGTGCGAGTCCGCTCTGCAGGCCGGAGAGCTGCACCGTCTGTCCGTCGCGGAAGGCCGCCGCGTCGGGGGACACTCCCGACACACCGTCGATCTCGAACGTCACGACGGATTTGGCGGGGATGGTGAGCGTCGCGGTTCGGGATGCCGCGTCCACCGCGACCGGCTGCCCCTTCGCGAGCGCGTTGAGCGTCGGCGCGTCGGCCGTCGACTGGGTCGTGACGATCGGGGTCACGGTCGCCCCGGGTGCGACGGTACCGAAGTCGCGCAGGTCGATCTGCACGGTGCGGGCCGAGGCCTCGGAGTTGACGTGCACGATCGTCGCGCCCTGACCGTCTTCGTCGATCGCCGCGGTCGACTGGGCATTGTCGGTCGCCATGAGGTGGTCGCCGGGCGCGATGTAGTGGGTGAAGTTGCGCACCGTGTTGAACTTCTCGTTCGTCAGCACCTGGCACGAGGGGTCGGCGTCGCCGTCCTTCAGGCGCCGCTCGGACATCCCCTGGGCGTTGCAGTCGAAGTCGATGAAGACGCTGCCCCAGTTGAGCTTCTCGACCTTCTCCATGTTGTAGAGGTCTTCGACCGGCTGCCAGAACACCCACGCGTCGGGTTCGAGCTCGCGCAGGTCGCCCACGATGTGCTGGGCCATGCCGAGGCCGTTCTCGATGTCGTCGGTGACGAAGCCCTTGTTCTGGGCGGTCCAGTTGCCCTCGACCTCGCTCATCCACAGCGGCTTGTCCGCGGCCTTGGCGATGTCGCGCACGACCTGCCGGCCGTCGGTGCCGTAGGTGTGGACGTTCAGCTGGTCGACCAGGCTCTTGGACTGAGCCGACCACGCGTTCCAGTTGGTGGCAAAGATGCCGGGGTTGGTCTCATCCATCGCCGAGATGACGGCGTCGGTGGTGGTGCTCGGCTGCGCGAGGCGGGCGGCGAGCGCCTTGACCATGGCATCCTGCGCCTGGGGCCCGATGTGAGCGCCCTCCTGGCGACCGCCCGTCGGCCAAGTCGCGCCGTTGGGGATCTGGGTCTGCCAGTAGTTCGTGTTCGGCTCGTTGAACGGGTCGATCGTGTCGAAGGTGATGCCGTGCTTCTTCTCGAGCTCGTCGACGACGTTCACGAGGTAGCCGGCGAACTTGTCCATGTCGGCTGGCGCGAGCTGCTCGCTCGTGGCGTTGTTGATGCCTCCGGAGGCGTACCCGCTCTGGGTGAGGAAGTAGGGCGGGGAGTTGCTGAAGGCCTCCCAGTGGGTGACCTTGCCCTTGAGGGCGTCGAGCCACCAGCGCTGGGCGGAGTCCTTCGAGAAGTCGTACGCGTTCGGGTCGTCGGGGTTCCAGGCCGCCTTGTAGCGCGCGCGGTCGGCGTAGTTCGAGGTGATCGCGCCGTTGGCGTCGGTCGCTGGGAGGTCGGGGTTCCAGAAGCCGGGGACCGCTCCGCCGGGGCGCAGGTACGACGGCACGTCGGAGGCGTTGCCGCCGCCGATGTTGTACCGAGCGATGTTGAGGTTGAGCCCGTCTTCGCCGAACACGGCGTCGAAGAGCTTCTGTCGGACGTCGGCGGGGTAGTTGCCCGTCGCGTTGGCGAACCAGACGAGGCTCGTTCCCCACCCCTCGAACGGCTTCTCGGAGGCGGTGGCGGGGTTGGGGGTGATGCGCACGGGGGCGGCGGTCGCCGCCTCGGCGGGCGCGGGGGCCACGGCGGCCGTGGCGGTGATCGCGCCGGCGGCGAGGGCCACGGCGCAGGTCATCGACAACAGTCGAGCTGACTTCATCGTCATTCCGATCCGGCCGCAGCGGTGCGACCTCAGGTGGGGATGTTGACGTCAACATGTTGACGTCAACACCGAGCCTAAGGGAGCACTATGGATTGCCGCAACGTTTCCCCAGAATGTGACGCCGCTCACGCGGCGCGCGACTCAGAGCCGGTGCGAACGACGGCGGTGCGCGACGCGGAGCCGGCACCGACGACTGCGACGCACGGCACGAGGGTGCGGGCTCGCTGCCCGCGCGGCGCGCGCCCGCGCGCGACTCAGAGGCGCGGCGCAGAGCTGGCGCGAACGACGAGGGAGGTCGGAACGAGCGTACGGGCGTGCTCGCCGCCCTCGCCCTCGATGTCGGCGATCAGGGCGCTCATCGCCTCTTCGCCGACGCGCTCGAAGCGCTGGCGCACGGTGGTGAGCGGCGGCCAGAAGTTCGCCGCCTCGGGCATGTCGTCGAAGCCCACGACACTGACGTCGCGGGGCACGACGCGACCCGCCTCGTGCAGCGCGCGGATCACCCCGAGGGCCATCTGGTCGTTCGCGGCGAAGACCGCGGTCACGGCCGGATCCTGGGCGAGCGCCTGACCGATCCGGTGCCCGGAGTCGGCGGTCCAGTCACCGATCTGCACCTCGGGCACACGGCATCCGCGGTCCTCGAGCGCCGAGCGCCACGCGTCGCGCCGCCGCTCCGCGGCGAATGACTCGGGCGGACCCGACAGGTGCCACACGGTCTCGTGGCCGAGGTCGAGGAGGTGCTCCGTGGCCAGACGCGCCCCCTGGGCCTGGTCGTTGTCGACGACGGCGTAGGGGTAGTCGGCACTCGAGTCCACGACGACGACCGGCAGCCCCGTCGGCAAAGAGAGTTCGTTCTCGCCGAGTCGATGCGTCTCGATGAGGATGACGATCCCGTCGACCGCGTGCTCGTGAAGGCGCAGGAACGCGCCCGACACGTCGGACTGAGAGGCCGACTGCACGGTGATGAGGGTGATGGAGTATCCGGATGCCGCGGCCACCGACGCGAGCGCGTCGAGGGTGCGCGTGTTGCCGTACGAGCTCAGCGAGAACATGATGACGCCGATGCTGCGGAAGCGCCCCGACCGCAGCGCCCGCGCGGCACTGTTCGGGCGGTACCCCAGCGTGGACATCGCGTCGAGCACCCGCTGGCGAGTGTCGGGGTCGACGTTCGTGCGACCATTGGCGACGCGCGAGACGGTCTGTCCCGACACCCCCGCGGCCGCGGCCACGTCGGCCATCGACACCTCGCGTCGACGCTCGCGCGTCGGAATCGCGGTCGACGTCGTCGTCGTCTCGCTCATGCATGCCCCCTTGGGATGTTGACGTTGACACACTAGCGGGGTCGAGTTATGTTTACGTCAACATCTCGGCCAACCCGACCGAAATGCGCACCAACGAAGAGGCACCGGACGATGACGACCACTGCGGCACCCCCGCCCGCCCTGCGCACCCCCCAGCGCAAGCGGCGCTCCCGAATCGAAGACCGCGGCTGGCTGTTCGTCGCCCCGTTCGCCCTCGTCTTCGCCCTCGTGTTCCTGGCGCCGCTGGCGTACTCGGTCTACCTGAGCCTGTTCCGCGACCAGCTCATCGGCGGCAACGCCTTCGTCGGTCTCGACAACTACATCGCGGCCTTCGGCGACGCGAAGTTCTGGGACGGCTTCGGGCGCGTCCTGATCTTCCTCGTCGTGCAGGTGCCGATCATGCTGCTGCTGGCCCTCGGCGCCGCCCTCGCGATCGACAGCGCACGGCTTCACGCGGCCGGTTTCTACCGCATGGTGATCTTCCTCCCCTACGCGGTGCCCGCCGTCGTGGCCGTGCTGATGTGGGGCTACATCTACGGCGACCAGTTCGGCCTGACGCGCAACCTCAACGACCTGTTGGGCGGACAGTTCGTGCAGCCCTTCCTGCCCGAATGGATGCTGCTGTCGATCGGCAACATCGTCACGTGGCAGTTCGTGGGCTACAACATGCTGATCTTCTACTCCTCGTTGAAGACCATCCCCAACGAGCTGTACGAAGCGGCATCCATCGACGGAGCGGGCGCCTGGCGCACGATCTTCTCGATCAAGATCCCGGCCGTGCGCGGCGCGGTCGTCATCGCGACCATCTTCTCGATCATCGGCAGCTTCCAGCTCTTCAACGAGCCGAACATCCTCAAGCCGCTCGCGCCCAACGTGATCTCGACGTTCTTCACGCCGAACATGTACGCGTACAACCTCTCGTTCGCCGGCCAGCAGTACAACTACGCGGCCACGATCGCCATCATCATGGGCGTCATCACCGCCGTCATCGCTTACGTCGTGCAGCTGCGCGGCTCCCGTCAGGAGGCGCGATGACCACCGCGACCGCACCCCGTACCGACACCGTCGCCGTGACCACCGAACGACAGGGCGCCCGCCGCCGCTTCGCGCGCAGCTCCCCCACGCACAGCAAGAAGTCGGTCGTCCTCACCATCGTGATGGCGCTCTACCTGCTGTACACGCTCGTGCCCCTCGCGTGGCTGGTCATCAACGCCACCAAGACCCAGCCCGACCTGTTCAGCACCTTCGGCCTCGGGCCGGGCAACAGCTTCGCGCTGTTCGACAACATCGCGCAGACCCTGACCTACCGCGACGGGATCTTCCTGCGCTGGCTGGGCAACACGCTGCTCTACGTCGTCGTCGGCGCCGGCGGGGCGACGCTCCTCGCCACGCTCGCGGGCTACGGCCTGGCGAAGTACAACTTCCGCGGCCGCAAGGCGGTGTTCGCCGTCGTGCTCGGTGCGATCGCCGTCCCCGGTACCGCCCTCGCCGTGCCGACCTTCCTGCTGTTCAGCCAGCTCGGGATCACCAACACCCCCTGGGCGATCATCATCCCGTCGCTCATCAGCCCGTTCGGCCTCTACCTGATCTGGGTCTACGCGACCGACGCCATCCCCACCGAGCTGCTCGAGGCCGCCCGCATGGACGGGGCCGGAGAATTCCGCACCTTCTTCACCATCTCGATCCGCCTGCTCACGCCCGGCATCGTCACGGTGCTGCTGTTCGCGGTGGTGGCGACCTGGAACAACTACTTCCTCCCGCTGATCATGCTGAGCGACCCCGCGTGGTACCCGCTCACCGTCGGCCTCAACCAGTGGAACGCGCAGGCGACCGGTGTCGCCGCGCAGCCCATCTACAACCTCGTGATCACCGGATCGCTGCTCTCGATCATCCCGATCGTCGCCGCGTTCCTGCTGCTCCAGCGCTTCTGGCAGTCGGGTCTGACTGCCGGCAGCGTCAAGGAGTGATCCACCCGAGCTCCCCCTGACCGGGGCATCGCCCCGTAAACCCGCAACACCGCACAACCGGAGCGTCCTGCCCCGGAAACCACAACACCCCGGGGCTCCCGCCCCGACTCCACAACAACGAAGTGAAGGAACCGATGACATTCATGCGCAAGAGCACCGCCGCTCGGCGGGCCGTCTTCGCCGTCGCCGCCACCGCCCTGACGGTGGGCGCCCTGACCGCGTGCTCGGGCGGTAACGCCGGCGGCGCCGCCGGCGGATCGGCCGACGACATCGAGAAGGCCCTCGAGGCCGGCGGCGAGATCACGTACTGGTCCTGGACCCCCTCGGCCGAGGCCCAGGTCAAGGCGTTCGAGGCCAAGTACCCCAAGGTCAAGGTCAACTACGTCAACGCCGGCACCAACACCGAGGAGTACACCAAGCTCCAGAACGCCATCAAGGCGGGCTCGGGTGCCCCCGACGTCGTCCAGATCGAGTACTACGCCTTCCCGCAGTTCGCCCTCTCGGACTCGCTGCTCGACCTGTCGTCGTACGGGTTCGCCGATCTCAAGGGCGACTACGCGACCGGCCCCTGGGGCTCGGTCAACTTCGACGGCAAGCTCTACGGCCTGCCGCAGGACTCGGGCCCCATGGCCCTGTTCTACAACAAGTCGGTCTTCGACCAGTTCGGCATCGCCGTCCCGACCACGTGGGACGAGTACGTCGCCGCGGCCGAGAAGCTGCACGCCGCCGACCCGACCAAGTACATCACCGCCGACACCGGCGACTCCGGCTTCACCACCAGCATGATCTGGCAGGCCGGCGGCACCCCGTTCAAGACCTCGGGCACCGACGTCACCATCGACCTGCAGGACAGCGGTTCGAAGAAGTTCGCCGACAACTGGAACCGTCTCATCGAGGGCGGCCTGCTCTCGGACACCCCCAGCTGGAGCGACGAGTGGTTCAAGGGCCTCGGTGACGGCTCGATCGCCTCGCTCGTCATCGGCGCCTGGATGCCCGGCGTGCTGGAGTCCTCGGTGAAGGACGGCTCGGGCAAGTGGGCCGTGGCCCCCATTCCCACCTACGACGGCAAGGCCGTGACGGCCGAGAACGGCGGCGGTGGCCAGGCCGTGACCAAGCAGAGCAAGAACCCCGCCCTGGCGGCAGGCTTCCTCAAGTGGCTCAACAACGACGACGAGAGCCTGAAGATCTTCGCCGAGTCGGGTGGATTCCCCTCCACCACCGCTCAGCTGAGCGACCCCGCCTTCGTCGACAAGAAGTCGGACTACTTCGGCGGCCAGCAGATCAACCAGGTCCTCACGCAGGCCTCGAGTGAGGTCCGCGAGGGCTGGAGCTACCTGCCGTTCCAGGTGTACGCCAACAGCATCTACGGCGACACCGTGGGCCAGGCCTACTCGAAGAAGAGCGACCTCAACGCGGGCCTGACCGCGTGGCAGGACCAGCTCGTCCAGTACGGCAACGACCAGGGCTTCTCGGTCAACAAGTAAGAAGTTCCCGGGGCGGGTCGCGTGCACGCATGCGGCCCGCCCCTTCCATTCCCTCGCCAGGAGAGACCCGAATGACCTCCCCCACCCGCATCGTCGTCGACCGCACCGCGGTCGGAGCCGCCGTCCCCCGCCGCCTGTTCGGCTCGTTCGTCGAGCACATGGGCCGTTGCGTGTACGACGGCATCCACTCTCCCGGCCACGACACCGCGGACACCGAGGGTTTCCGCGCCGACGTGCTCGAGCTCGTTCGCGAACTGGGCGCCACCGTCGTGCGCTATCCCGGCGGCAACTTCGTGTCGGGCTACCGCTGGGAGGACGGCGTGGGCGCTCGCTCGCAGCGTCCGGTCCGGCTGGATGCCGCCTGGCACAGCACCGAGACCAATCAGGTGGGTCTGCACGAGTTCGCCGAATGGGCGGATGCCGCGGGCCTCGAGGTCATGGAGGCTGTGAACCTCGGCACGCGCGGCGTCGCCGAGGCGGCCGACCTGCTCGAGTACGCGAACCACCCCTCGGGCACCGCCCTGAGCGATCGCCGGCGTGAGAACGGCCGGGAAGACCCCTTCGGCATCCGCCTGTGGTGCCTGGGCAACGAGATGGACGGTCCCTGGCAGATCGGCCACAAGACCGCCGACGAGTACGGTCGCCTCTCGGCCGAAACGGCGCGCATGATGCGCTTCATCGACCCGACGGTCGAGCTCGTGGCCGCGGGCAGCTCGAACCACGAGATGCCGACCTTCGGCGCGTGGGAGCGCACGGTGCTCCGTCACACCGCCGGCCTCATCGACCACATCTCCGTGCACGCGTACTACGAGGAGGACCCCGCCGACCCCGCGAGCTTCCTCGCCAGCGGCGCGGCCCTCGATCGCTACATCGGCGAGGTCGCCGACATCATCGACGAGGTCGGGGCGACAACCCCGGACGGGCGTCCGGTCGGCATCAGCGTCGACGAGTGGAACGTCTGGAACCAGACGCGGTGGAACGAGGTCGACAAGCCGCGCGTCTTCACGGGCGACTGGCCCATCGCGCCGCGCCTGATCGAGGACGACTACACCGTCACGGACGCGGTCGTCGTCGGATCCCTCCTCATCACTCTCATCCGCCGCTCCGACCGCGTGTCGATGGCCAACCTCGCCCAGCTGGTGAACGTCATCGCCCCCATCCGCACCGAGCCCGGTGGCGGGGTCGCCTGGCGCCAGACCACCTTCCACCCCTTCGCCCTCACCGCGAAGGCGGCATCCGGTCGCGTCGTCGTCCCCCGCGTCGAGGGTGCCACGATCGACACCGCTCGCCACGGGCGCGTCGACGCCGTCGACACGGTCGCGACCGTGGACGGCGACACCGTCTCGGTGTTCCTCGCCCACCGCGACCTCGAGTCGGCGACCCCGGTCGAGCTGGACCTCGGCCGCGTCTCCGACGTCGAGGCCGTGATCGTCACCGTCCCCGAGGGCGGAGATCGACACACCACCAACTCCGCCGACGGCGAGCCCGTCGCACCGGCTGCCCTCGCGGTCGAGGCCGGCTCCGACGGCATCCTGCGCTTCACCCTCCCCGCCCTCGCCTGGGTGCGCCTGACCGCGCGCCTCAACGACTGATACCGAAAGACATCGTGACGACTTTCTCCATCGGCGAGACCGACTTCCTGCTCGATGGGAAGCCCCACCAGGTCATCTCCGGCACCCTGCACTACTTCCGCATCCACCCCGAGCACTGGGCCGACCGCATCCGCACCGCGAAGGCGATGGGCCTCAACACCATCGAGACCTACGTCGCGTGGAACGCGCACGAGCCGGTGCGCGGTGAGTGGGATGCCACGGGCTGGAACGACCTGGGCCGCTTCCTCGACCTCATCGCCGCCGAGGGCCTGCACGCGATCGTGCGACCCGGCCCCTACATCTGCGCGGAGTGGCACAACGGCGGACTGCCGGTGTGGCTGACCTCGACGCCGGGCATCGGCATCCGCCGCTCAGAACCCCAGTTCGTCGAGGCGGTGTCGGAGTACCTCCGCCGCGTGTACGAGATCGTGGCCCCGCGCCAGATCGACCGCGGCGGCAACGTCGTGCTCGTGCAGATCGAGAACGAGTACGGCGCGTACGGCTCCGACAAGACCTACCTGCGCGAGCTCGTCCGCGTGACCGAGGAGGCCGGCATCACGGTGCCGCTGACCACCGTCGACCAGCCGATGCCGTGGATGCTCGAGGCCGGCAGCCTTCCCGGGCTGCACCTCACCGGCTCGTTCGGTTCGCGCTCCGAGGAACGGCTCGCGACCCTCCGCGAGCACCAGCCCACCGGACCGCTGATGTGCAGCGAGTTCTGGGACGGCTGGTTCGACTGGTGGGGCAGCATCCACCACACGACCGACCCCGCGGCATCCGCCCACGACCTCGACGTGCTGCTCGCCGCCGGGGCCTCGGTGAACATCTACATGGTGCACGGCGGGACGAACTTCGGCACGACGAACGGCGCGAACGACAAGGGCCGCTACGACCCCATCGTCACCTCGTACGACTACGACGCCCCGATCGACGAGTCGGGACACCCCACGGCGAAGTTCCACGCGTTCCGCGAGGTCATCGCCAAGTACGCCCCCGTCCCCGAGCAGGTCCCCGGCCCCCGGCCCGAGGCTCCCGCTCTCGAGGTCGCCCTCTCGGGCGAGGGCGATTGGATGCCGCCCCTCAACGCGGCCGCCATCGCCGACGACCCGCCGAGCTTCGAGCAGATCGCCCACCTCGGTCCCCTCGTCCGCTACGACGTCGACCTCCCCGCGTTCGCCGGGCCCGCGGCCCTCGTCTTCGACGAGATCCGCGACCTCGCGTGGGTGCACGTGGACGGCACCCCGGTGGGTCGACTGTCGCGGGCTCTGCACGAGCGCGCACTCACGATCCCCGCGGGCGCACGGCTCACCGTCCTCGTCGAGGACCAGGGCCGGGTGAACTACGCCGACCGCCTCGGCGAGGCGAAGGGTCTCGTCGGCTCCGTGACGCTCAACGGCGAGGCGCTCACCGGGTGGACCGCGACCCCCGTCGCCCTCGAAACCGCCGTGGGAAGCGGCACGGACACGGTCGGGCGCGCTCTGCTGCGCGGGTCGTTCGAGCTCGACGCCCCCGTCGACCTGTTCCTCGACACCACGTCGTGGGGCAAGGGATACGCCTTCGTCAACGGCTTCTTCCTCGGCCGCTACTGGAACAACGTCCCTCAGAACACGCTGTACGTGCCCGGTCCCGCAACGCGTGCCGGGGCGAACGAGATCGTCGTCCTCGAGCTGGAGCACGCCGTCGATCCGGTCGCGCGCTTCGTCGCGGAGCCGTCGCTCGGTCAGCTCGAGGAGTAACGCGTCACGAGAACAGGTGCGTGCGCCGAGAACAGGCCGGTCCCGCGCGGATCGGCCTGTTCTCGTTGCGGCGTCCTGTTCTCATGGCACCGCCGGCGCGCAGCACGCCCGACGAGGAGCAGGATGGGGGCATGACGATGGCCACGTGGCTCCGCTCGCTCCCCTCTCTCACCGGCACCCCACCGACCCCGGATGCCGAGCCCCTTCCCGACCAGCCGGAGGAGCTCTTCGAACGGTGGATCCGGCAGGCCGTCGACGCCGGCGTGGCCGAGGCGCACGGTGCCACGCTCTCGACGGTCGATGCCCACGGCGTCCCGGACGCCCGCACGCTGATCCTCAAAGACCTCGGGCCCGACGGGTGGGCTTTCGCCGGGCCACGCGCCTCCGCGAAAGCGGCGCAGCTGGCCGCGCATCCCGCCGCGGCGCTGACCTTCTGGTGGCCGGCGGTGCTGCGCAGCGTTCGCGTGCGCGGGCGCGTGGTGGAGGCCTCGGCCGAGGAGTCGGCGGCGGATCTCGCCGCGCGCTCGGCCGCCGCTCGCGACGGCATCGGCCCGGGCGAGTGGGTGCTGTGGCGCCTGGTCGCCGACCGCGTGGAGTTCTGGCAGGGCTCCCCCGACCGCAGGCACCTGCGCACGATCTACCGCCGCACCGACGACGGCTGGCAACTGACCGACCCCGAGAGCGAGACCCGATGAGCGACTACGAGATCACCCAGATCGGCGGGCTCGACGCCTGGCGCGACCACTTCGGCGGCTTCGCCCCCGCCCGCTCGCGCGACGGGCGCCGCGTGGTCGACCACGAGCTGACGATGCAGTTCATCGGCATGACCGCGAACGCCCTCGCCCCCGGTGAGGAGGCCGGGTACTGGCACACGCACACCCGCGTCGAGGAGCTGTACGTGTTCCTCGAGGGGCGCGGTCAGATGGGCCTCGACGACGACGTCGTCGACGTCGGCCCCGGCAGCGTCGTGCGCGTCGGGCAGAACGTGTGGCGCACCTGGCGCGCTCTCCCCGACAGCGACCGCGAACTGCGCTGGCTCTGCATCCGCGCGGGCGGCGAGGCGCTCCCTCACATCCCCGACGACAGCTCGCGTGACCCCGAGCGTCCGATGCCCTGGGGCCCTTCGGCGTAGAAGATTCCGGATGCCGCGGCTCACGGCATCCGGAATCATCGCCGCTCGGAAGCGTCACTCCGGCGCGAGCACGGGCTCCGCAGCATCCGGAGCCTTCGTCCGCAGGGAGGGGCTGGAGAAGCGCGTCCGGCCGATGACCACGGCGGCGGCGATCATGAGCGCAGCGCCCAGCACGTAGGGCGCTGCGTGGGCGACGTGGGCGTAGAGCAGGCCCGCAACCAGCGGGGCGACCGTTCCGACCCCGGCGTTCAGGGATTGCGCGGCCCCGGCGATCCAGCCCTGCTCGTCGTCTCCGACGGCGTTGGAGAGCAGACCGTCCATGGTCGCCTGAGCCGCGCCCTGGCCCGCCGCGAGCGTCAGGGCGCCCACGATGAACAGCCACGGCTGCGCGAGGAGCGACGCGACCCCGGCGAGGGCGACGAGCCCGATCGCCTGGGTGACGATGCCGCTGACCACGACGCCGCGCTCGCCGATACGCGGCAGCAGGAAGCCGAGCAGAACGCCCTGGATCGCGATGTCGATGATGCCGACGCACGCGGTGAGCAGGCCGATCGCGGTGGGAGTCCACGAGATGGCGTCGAGAGCGAGGACGCTGAAGTTGTTGACGAAGAACCCGAACGGCAGCCCCACGAGGATCAGGCCGATCATGATCCCGCGCAGCTCGGGCCGACGGAAGACCCCGCGGAACACCGCGAACGGGTGCACGGCCCGCAGGTCGAGCGAGGTGATGCGCTTGCTGGGCGCGAGGCTCTCGGGCAGGAGGAAGATGCTGAGGATCGCGACCGTCAACGCGAGGCCCGCGGTGACGAAGACGGGGAGGTCGACGTCGATCGCGGCGAGGGTGCCGCCCAGGGCCGGGCCGACCATCGTGCCGATGCCGGCGGTCGCGCCGAGCACGCCGAAGCGACGCGCGCGCTTGTCGGGCGGGGTGATGTCGGCGAGGTAGGCGAAGAGGGCGGGAAGGTCGCCGGCGGTGACGCCCTGAACGATGCGGCCGAGCAGCAGCACCCAGATCGCCCCGCCGATACCGAAGAGCAGAAAGCCGAGGGCGGCGCCGAATCCGGCGACGATGATCACCGGTCGACGACCGAAGCGGTCGGAGATGCGGCCGAGGAAGGGGGCGACGAGGAACGCGCACAGCGCGTTGACGGTCTCGAGGATGCCGACCCAGACGGCGAGGTCGGCCGGGTTCGACACGTAGCGGAGCACGACGAAGGGCAGGACGGGCAGCACGACGGTCATGCCGGCGGTGGTGAGCGTCGTGATGACGACGAGCATGATCCAGGCGCGTCGGCCCGACTGAGGGGGAAGCGAAGGTGAAGTCACGCCGTAACTGTACCCGTACCAGTTTTGGTGTCAAGACGGTTTTTGAGTCGATCCGGTATCGTGGCGGTCATGAACGAGACGATCGGCCGCCGCGAGCGCAAGAAGGCGGCGACCCGCAAGGCCATCTCGGACGCGGCGACGATCCTGTTCGTGGAGCGTGGCTTCGACGAGGTCAGCATCCGCGAGGTCGCCGAGGCCGCCGACGTGTCACCGACCACGGTGTTCGCGCACTTCCCGCAGAAAGAAGCTCTCGTCTTCGACGAGGACGACGCCCAGCGCGACCTGCTCGTCGGCGCGGTACGCGACCGCACCCCCGGAACCACGGTGTCGCAGGCGCTGAGAGACCTCTATCGCCGCGAACTCTTCGGCCTGGCCTTCGACCCGACCGGCGACAACCGGCGGCGGTTCATGGCACTCATCTCCGACACCCCCGCGCTTCGCGAGTACGCCGCGCGCATGTGGGTCCGCCACGAAGACGCCCTCGCGCAGGCCATCGCCGAGACCACGGGGCGTGAGACACCGGATGCCGCGGTGCGCGTGTACGCGCGGATGGTGCTGCAACTGCAGATCCTCGCCTTCGAGAACGACGACTCCGAGGCCACGATCGAGGCGGGCTTCCGGATCCTCGACGAGGGATGGCGCGAGGAGCGCTGACGCCGGCCCGGAGGGCGGTTTGGGGCAGGTTCTTGCGTTTGGGGCGGGGAATTCCGCGCCCCAAACGGACGATCACGCCCCGAACCCGACGGCCGCGACCGGCGGCGACGGTGAGCGCCTCTAGACCGAGGCGCGCCAGACGATCGGGGCGTCGAGCAGGATGCCGCCGGCATCGGCGACCCCGCCCGAGAGCTGCAGCAGCACGGCCTCGGCGGCCGCGGCACCCAGCCCCTCTGCGGGCTGGTCGATCGTGGTGAGCGGCGGGTCGGTGCGCACCGCCCACGCGCTGTCGTCGAAGCCGACCACGCCGACGTCGTCGGGCACACGGCGACCGGCCGCGCGAAGAGCCTGCACGGCGCCGGCGGCCACGGCATCCGAAGCTCCGAACACCGCGTCGATATCGGGAGCGCGCTCGAGCAGGCGTCGCATCCCCGCCTCGCCGTCGGCGAAGGCGTAGAGCGGCACGGGCTCGACCAGCGACTCGTCGAAGTCCTCGCCGAGCGCCTCGCGGAAGCCCGCGAGCCGGTCGCTGCCGGAGTCGCGGTCGAGAGCCGCGGCGATCATGCCGATGCGACGGCGTCCCGATGCGCGCACGCGTTCGGTGATGGCCCGGGCGGCGCCGAGGTTGTCGATGCCGACCCAGGGGCGACGGATGCCGGGAGGGTGGCCCACGTAGGCGACGGGGAGCCCGAGTCGTTCGACGACATCGGTGATCGGGTCGTGGTGTCTCGCCGAGACGATGACCGCCCCGTCGACGAAGCCACCGCTGAGGTAGCGCGCGACCCTTTCGGTGTCGCGGTCCGTATCGACCACGACGCACACCATCTGGTAGTCGGCGTTCGACAGGGCGGTGTTGGCCCCGAGCATGATTCCGCCGATGTTGGGGTCTTCGAGGAACAGCGAGTGCGGCTCGTGCACGATGAATCCGACCGCCTGCGTGCGCTGACGCACGAGGTTTCGTGCGGCGTTGTTGGGCACGTAGCCCACCTCGCGAATGGCCGCCTGGATGGCCTCGCGGGCGTGGTCCGACACGTAGCCGCCGTTGAGGACGCGGCTCACGGTACCCCGCGAGACCCCCGCGACCTTGGCGACGTCGTGCACGGTGCTACGCCGGCGCCCGGGCGGAGGAGGCGTCATGCTCCTCACCCTATCGGGCCGCGGAAGTTGACGATCGCGCGACGCCGTGTCACTATGTGCACGTTCACACATTCTGTCGGGAAGAACCGGCGGACAAATGTGTGCACGTTCACAGAACCCCGCAAAGGAGCGCCTCCCGGATGCTTGCCGTCGACCATCTGGCCCCGCTCGATCGCGAAAGCGATCGTCCGGCCGATCTGACCCGCACGGGCGACGCTCTGTCGGCCCTGACCCGCGAAGGTCTCGTCTTCGGCTGCGACTACAACCCCGAGCAGTGGGACCGCGCCGTGTGGGACGACGACATGCGGCTCATGGTCGAGGCGGGCGTCGGACTCGTCGCCGTCAACATCTTCGGGTGGTCGTGGATCAACCCCGCCCCCGGCGTCTGGACCTTCGACGAGCTCGACGAGGTCATGGACCTCGCCCACGCGCACGGCATCCGGGTCAACCTGGGAACCGCGACCGCCTCCCCCGCGCCCTGGGTGACCACGCGGCATCCCGAGATCCTCCCCGTGGCCGAGGACGGCACACGCCGCTTCCCGGGCGGTCGACAGGCCTACTGCCCCAGCTCCCCCGTCTTTCGCGGGTACGCCGCGGAGCTCAGCCGCCGCGTGGTCGAGCGCTACGCCGATCACCCCGCCCTGGCCATGTGGCACGTCTCGAACGAACTCGGATGCCACAACGCCCTCTGCTACTGCGACGCCAGCGCGGTCGCGTTCCGCGAGTGGCTCGAGGCCCGCTACGGCACGGTGGCCGCCCTCAACACGGCCTGGGGCACCTCGTTCTGGAGCCAGCGCTACAGCGCGTGGGACCAGATCCTCCCGCCGATGGCCGCACTGTCGCTGCGCAACCCCGCACAGCTGCTCGACTTCCAGCGCTTCTCGTCCGACCAGCAGCTCGAGCTGTACCGCGCCGAGGCGCGCGTGATCCGCGAGCGCAGCACCGCCCCTGTCACCACCAACTTCATGGTGACGGCGCACATCCGCGCTCTCGACTACTTCTCATGGGCCGGCGAGATGGACGTCATCGCCAACGACCACTACCTCGACCGCCGCCTCCCCGACCCGCTCGCCGAGCTGTCGTTCGCGGCCGACCTCACCCGCGGCCTGGCGAGCGGCACACCCTGGCTGCTCATGGAAACCTCGACGGGCGCGGTCAACTGGCAGCCGCACAATCTCGCCAAGGGCGAGGGCGAGCTGCTGCGCAACGTCGTCTCGCACGTGGCGCGCGGAGCCGACGGCATCTGCTTCTTCCAGTGGCGCGCGTCGGCACAGGGCGCCGAGAAGTTCCACTCGGCGCTGCTCCCCCACGCGGGCACCGACACCACCCAGTGGCGGAGCGTGCTCGAGGTCGGGCGGACGCTGCGTTCGTTGCAGCCGGTCGCCGGAACGCGCGTGGCGTCGGACGCCGCCGTCCTGTTCGACTGGGAGAGCTGGTGGTCGCTCGAGAACGAGGGGCGCCCCAGCGAAGACCTGCGCTACCTCGACCAGGTGCACGCCGCGCACGCCGCCCTGGTCGCGGCCGGCATCTCCACCGACGTCGTCTCGGCCTCCGCCGACCTGTCGGACTACCGCCTCGTCGTCGTGCCCGCGCTGCACCTCGTGCGCGACGCCGACGCCGCCGCGATCGCGCGCTTCGTCGAGGACGGCGGCACCGCCGTGATCACCTTCGCCAGCGGCATCGTCGACCAGGACGACCGCGTCCGTCTCGGCGGGTACCCCGGCGCGTTCCGCGACCTGCTCGGCATCGTGTCGGAGGAGTTCTCGCCCCTCGGCCCGGCGCAGTCGGTCACCCTCGACGACGGCTCGACGGGCACCGTGTGGTCGGAGCGCCTGCGCGCCGTCGACGCCGAGGTCGACGCCCGCTTCGGCGACGGCCCGGCCGCGGGACTCCCCGCCCGCACCCGCCGCGCGGTGGGCGACGGCGAGGCCTGGTACCTCGCGACCCTCCCCGAACCGTCGGCCTACCGCGCACTGCTCGCCCGTGCGGCCGAGGCCGCCGGCATCCGCACCGTCGACACCCGCCCCGGGGTCGAGGTGATCCGCCGCGCCGACGCCGAGCGCGCGTTCCTGTTCGTCATCAACCACACCACCGACACCGTCGAGATCGCAGCGCACGGCCGCGACGCGATCAGCGGCGAAGCCATCGACGGCTCGGTCGCCGTCGTCGGCGGTGCCGTCCGCATCATCGAGGAGGCCTCGTGACCACCACCGCCCCCGCCCCGACGGGCACGAAGCGCGCGAGCGCGACCGGGGCCGCGCGCCCCCGCCGCCGCCCGCGCGTGCTGCACAAGGGCTCCATCGCGATCCTGCTCGCCCCCTTCGGCATCCTGTTCGCGCTCTTCTACGTGCTGCCGATCATCTTCGCCATCGGGCAGTCGCTGCTCGTGGTGCGGCGCGAAGGCACGTTCGGCAAAGCCGAGCTCGTCTTCGGCGGGCTCTCGCAGTACGCGCTCGTGTTCCAGAACGAGGCGTTCTGGGCCTCGATGCTGCGCATGCTCGCCTTCGGCGTCGTGCAGGTGCCGATCATGCTCGGACTCGCTCTGTTGTTCGCCCTGCTTCTGGACTCGCCGCTGCTGAAGGGCAAGCGCTTCTTCCGGCTGGCCTTCTTCGTCCCGTACGCCGTTCCGGGCGTCATCGCCGCGATCATGTGGGGCTCGCTGTTCTCGCCCAACCTGTCGCCCTTCACCGCCCTCACCGAGAAGGTCGACTTCCTCGGTGCCGACCTCGTGCTGTGGTCGATCGCGAACGTCGTGACGTGGGTCTACGTCGGCTACAACATGCTGATCATCTACTCGTCGCTGCTGTCGATCCCCAGCGAGATCTACGAGGCGGCCCGCCTCGACGGCGCGGGGCAGTTCCGCATCGCGTGGTCCATCAAGATCCCCCTCGTGCGGCCCGCGATCGTCATGACCGCGATCTTCTCGATCATCGGCACCCTGCAGCTGCTCGCCGAACCCCAGGTGTTCCGCTCGTTCAGCTCGGCCGTCACCAGCACCTTCACCCCGAACATGACCGTCTACGCCACGGCATCCATCCCCAACTCCAACCTCGCCGCGGCCTTCTCCGTGGTGCTCGCCGTCACCACCTTCGTGCTGTCGTTCGGGTTCATGAAGTGGATGCAGAAGAAGGGCAACGCATGAGCGCCGTCACCACCTCCCGCCCCCGCGTCGGCCGTTCCGGCGCTCCGCGCTCGGACTCCCCGCGCTCGCGCGCCATCCGCGAGCCACTGGTCTCGCGCACCTCGGCGATGCTCATCATGGCCGTGTTCACGGTCTACTTCCTGCTGCCGCTGTGGTGGCTGCTGGTGGCCTCGAGCAAGAGCACCGGCGACATCCTCACCACGAACCCGCTGTGGTTCGCCGACATGCGGCTGTTCTCGAACATCGGCGACCTGTTCGCCTACCGTGACGGGATCTTCCTGCGCTGGCTCGGCAACTCGCTGCTCTACGCCGGTCTCGGCGGCGCGGTCGCGACGCTGCTGGCGGCGATGGCCGGATACGCGCTGGCGAAGTACCGCTTCCCGGGCCGCGAGATCATCTTCGACGTCGTCCTCGGCGGCGTGCTCGTCCCCGCGACCGCCCTGGCCCTGCCGCTGTTCCTCATCTTCAGCCAGGTGCAGCTCACCAACACCTTCTGGGCCGTGTTCCTGCCGTCGTTGGTCAGCCCGTTCGGGGTGTACCTGGCGCGCATCTTCGCCGCCTCGTCGGTGCCCGACGAGTTGCTCGAGGCCAGTCGTCTCGACGGCGCGGGCGAGATCCGCACCTTCTTCACCGTAAGCCTGCGCCTCATGAGCCCCGCCCTGGTGACGATGTTCCTCTTCCAGTTCGTCGCGATCTGGAACAACTTCTTCCTGCCGCTGATCATGCTGCGCAGCGAAGAGCTCTTCCCGGTGGTGTTCGGCCTCTACGGCTGGAACAACCAGCTGAACCAGATCCCGGAGCTCCGCGGTCTCGTGCTCATCGGCGCCCTGCTGTCGGTCATCCCCCTCATCGTCATCTTCCTGCTCCTCCAGCGCTTCTGGCGCAACGGTCTCGGGACCGGCGCCCTGAAGTAAACCCTCGGCGGCTCCGGCCGCCCCTCACCCCGGGCGGAATGGCCCACCCGGGCACCCAGAGAAAGGCATTCCATGAAGAACAGAATCCTCACGGCGACCGCGGGCGTCGCCCTGTCGGCTCTCCTGCTGGCCGGTTGCGCCGGCGGCGGAAACGGCGACAGCGCCGGCTCGGGCGCCGCGGCCGCGGCCGACTGCGCCCCCTCGGACGGACCCGTCACGCTCGAGTTCACCTCGTGGATCCCGGGCATCGAGAAGGTCGTCGACATGTGGAACTCGGCGAACCCCGACATCCAGGTGAAGGTGCAGACCGGCCCCAACGGCAACAACGGCACCTACCAGAACTTCTTCAACCAGATCGCGGCCGGCAACGCGCCCGACCTCGGCCAGATCGAGTACGACGCCCTCCCCAACTTCCTCGTGCAGGACGGCGTCGAGAACATCGCGGGCTGCGCCGACGTGATGGCCGCGAAGGACCAGTTCGTCGGGTGGGCGTGGAACCAGGCCACCCTCGGCCAGGACAACGCCGTCTACGGCATCCCGCAGGACATCGGCCCGATGGCGCTGTTCTACCGCAAGGACCTGTTCGAGAAGAACGGGATCGCGATCCCCACCACGTGGGACGAGTACACCGAGGCGGCCAAGAAGGTCCGCGCACTCGGCGGGNGACAGTGGTTCGGCAACGACTCCGACGGCTGGACGGTCTCGCTGACCGACCCCGCTTCGAAGAAGGTCGCCGACTACTGGCAGTCGCTCATCGACCAGGACCTCGTCTCGACGTACCCGGCGTGGACCGACGAGTGGAACAACGCCTACAACTCCAGCAAGGTGTGGACGTGGAACTCCGCCGTCTGGGGTGCCAACTCGATCTCGAGCGGCGCTCCCGACACCGCCGGCGGCTGGGCCGTCGCCGACCTCCCGCAGTGGAAGGCCGGGGACGCGGTCTCGGGCAACTGGGGCGGCTCGTCGATCGCCGTCCTCAAGGGCAGCACGCACGCCTACGAGGCCACGAAGTTCGCGCTGTGGCTGAACACGTCGCAGGAGGCGCTCACCGCCCTGAACGAAGAGGCCAACATCTACCCGGCCACGACCGAGGGTCTCAAGCTCCCCTCGCTCGCGAAGGGCGTCGATTTCTACGGCGGCCAGAAGATCTACGACGTCTTCGCGAAGGCGGCCACCGAGGTCACCCCTGACTTCACCTGGGGTCCGACCATGACCAAGACCTACGCCGACGTCTCGGACGGCTTCAAGGCCGCGGTCAGCGGTAGCGGCACCCTCGCCGACGCCCTCCAGAAGGGTCAGGACGCCACGATCGGCGCCCTCGAGTCGCAGTCGATCCCCGTGAAGAAGTAACAGACTCTCCCCACGAGAGGCGCCCGCGGATGCTCCGGCATCCGCGGGCGTTCGTCGTTCCGGATGCCGCCGGGTGCGGGGCCGGCGGTCGCTCAGTCGGCGACGGGCACGGCGAACCGGAGCGACATCGACTCGGCCACGGCGCCGAGACGCGCATCGAAGGTCGCGACGGGAGCGCGCACGTGGACCGCGGCCGCGAGGACGCACGTGTCGGGCATCTTCAGGCGTCGAGGACGATCACTCGGGCCGGTCCTCGCGGAGCTCGGCGAGCTACCCCTCGGGGTAGATCCCCGCGAACCTCTCGACCATCGCATCCACGGCGCCCCGACGGGCGCGTGCGCGCTGCGCCTGCTCATCGCGGATCGCCTGGCCGCCCCGCACGACGAGGTGCATGAGCAGAGCGCTCGGCGACTCGTCCGGCCAGCGCGAGCGCGCGATCTCGAGGGCGTCTTCGACCTCGCGCGTGTGCGTCACCTGCGTGCGCGGTCGGGTCGTCGGCATCCACCGAGTGGACCACCGAGGAACGCGGTGTACCACCACTGTCGGGTCAGACCGCGGCGCTGCTCGCGCGCACCACCAGCGCCGCGGGGACCGACTCGACGATCGGCTCCCCACCCTCGATCGCCGCGACGAGGGCGGCCACAGCGCGACGGCCGAGCGCGTCGAAGTCCTGGCGCACGGTGGTCAACGGCGGGCGGAACTCCGCGGCATCCACGATGTCGTCGAAGCCGACGACGGCGACGTCTTCAGGCACCCGCCGACCCGCGTCGGCGAGGGCGCGCAGGGCGCCGAGCGCCATCTGGTCGTTCGCCACGAAGATCGCGCGGGCGCCGCCGAGACCACTGACGGCCGAGTGACCGGATGCCGAGGTCCAATCCCCCCGGACCGGCTCGGGCGCCACGGCTCCGGCGTGGGCGAGGGCCTCGCGCCAACCGCGTTCGCGCTCGGTCGCCGCGAAGGAGCGCGCGGGCCCGGCGATGTGATGCACCGTCGAGTGCCCGAGGGAGAGGAGATACTCCGTCGCGGCGCGCGCTCCCCCGGCGTGGTCGGTCTGCACGATCGAGAAGCGCTCGTCCGGCGGAGAGTCCACCACGACGAGGTGCAGATCGGTGGGAGGCGCCGCGTCGCGCGCGAGCTCGGTCGCCTCGTTCAGCACGACGGCGCCGTCGACGCCCTGCGAGCGGAGCCGGGCGAAGGCGTCGCGGATGCCGCGTTCTCCGACGGTCACCACGGCGAGCGCGTAGTCGCGGGCGGCGGCGGCCTCGGAGATCGCCTGCAGCATGCGGGAGTTGCCGACCGAGGCGAGGGTCGACACGACCAGGCCGATCGTGGACGTCTGCCCGGTGCGCAGGGCCCGGGCGGCCCGGTGCATGCGGTAGCCGAGGTCGGCCATGGCCTTCTCGACGCGCGCCCGGGTGGCGGGGTCGACGCGGGGGCTGCCGTTGGCGACGCGCGACACCGTCTGCGCCGAAACGCCGGCCTTCTCGGCCACATCGGCCATGGATACGCGCATCACGCCCCCTCCGTGTTGACGATATCACGCCCCGGATGTAGCGTGTTATCGTGAACACGGCCAGCTCCTCCGTCGTGCCCCTCGGCGCCGGCGTCGTCAAGCGGACGACGCACCTGGCCGACGGCCGCGAACTGATGTACTTCGACGACCCCGGCACCACGCTCGGCGCCGAGCGCGCGATCGACGCCCGCACGCTCGACCCGCGTCCCGCCACCGCCACCATGCGTCAGGACGTGCTGACCGGCGACTGGATCACCGTGGCATCCAATCGTCAGAACCGCGCGTTCCTGCCCCCGGCGCACCTCGACCCGCTCTCGCCGCAGACGCCGACGAACCCGTCCGAGATCCCCTCGCTCTACGACGTGGCGGTCTTCGAAAACAAGTCGCCCTCGTTCGGGCCCGCCCTCGACGCGGCGATCGGCGACGCCCCGGCCGCCGTCG
>NZ_LMKF01000022.1:93947-473691 GCF_001421275.1 Microbacterium sp. Leaf203
CCGCTGCGAGGTCGTGTGCTTCAGCCCCCAGCACGAGGGGTCGTTCGGTTCGCTCTCGCGCACGCGCGCCCGCACCGTCATCGAGGCCTGGGCCGATCGCACCGCGGCGCTGTCGGCTCTTCCCGGCATCCGCCAGGTGTTCCCCTTCGAGAACCGGGGGCAGGAGATCGGCGTCACCCTGCCCCACCCGCACGGGCAGATCTACGCCTACCCGTACGTGACCCCGCGCACGCACCGCCTGCTCGACACGATCGCGCGCAGCTCGAACGACCTGTTCCAGCGCATCCTCGAGTTCGAACAGGCCGGCGAGCGCGTCGTCCTGCGGGGCGAGCACTGGACGGCGTTCGTCCCGTTCGCCGCCCGCTGGCCCGTCGAGGTGCACGTGCTGCCGCACCGTCACGTCGCCGACCTCGCCGAGACGACCGACGCCGAGCGCGACGAGCTCGCCCCGTTCTACCTGCGCCTGCTGCGGGGGATCGACGCCCTGTACGACACCCCCACGCCCTACATCGCCGCCTGGCACCAGGCGCCGGTCGGACGAGGCCGCGATGCCGTGCGCCTCAACCTGCAGATCACCTCTCCGCGTCGCGCCGCCGACAAACTGAAATACCTCGCCGGATCCGAGGCCGCCATGGGCGCCTGGATCGGCGACGTGACCCCCGAGTCGCAGGCCGAACGCCTGCGCGCCGCCCTCGACACCGTTCCGGAGGTGACGGCATGACCGCCGTCGACGACGCCCGCGCCCTTCTCGCCACCCTCACCGACGCCCCCGAGGTCGGAGTCTGGTCGGCCCCCGGCCGCGCCAACCTCATCGGCGAGCACACCGACTACAACGAGGGCTTCGTCTTCCCCTTCGCGATCGCCCAGCGCACCGCGGCGGCCGTTGCCCTGCGCGACGACGACGTGATCCGCGTGCGCTCGACGTTCGCCGACGCCGCGGTCGAGGTCCCGCTCTCGCAGCTCGATGCGCGGATCGCCGCCGGCGGCCTCGACTGGGCGGGCTATCCCCTGGGCGTGGCGTGGGCGCTGCGTCGGGCGGCTCCGGATGCCGTGACCCGGGGCGTCGACATCGCCCTGGCCTCCGACGTGCCGGTGGGTGCCGGCCTGTCGTCGTCCGCCGCGATCGAGGGGGCCGTGGCCTCCGCCCTGAACGACGTGTGGGCCGCCGGCCTCGACAAGGTCGCCCTCGCGCGGGTCGGCCGCGTCGCCGAGAACGACGCCGTGGGCGCTCCCACCGGGATCATGGACCAGATGGCGTCGATGCTGGGCGTGGCGGATGCCGCGACCTTCCTCGACTGCCGCACCCTCGAGACGCGCGCCGTCGCCCTCGGCTTCGCCGACGCGGGGCTCTCGATCCTCGTGACCGACACCCTCGTCGAGCACGCCCACTCCACCGGTGGCTATCGCGAGCGTCGCGAGGCCTGCGAGCGGGGAGCGGCGGCGTTCGGCGTCGGATCGCTGCGCGATCTGACCGTCGACGACCTGCCGCGCGCCGAGGAGATCCTCGACGACGTGACCTTCCGCCGCGTCCGCCACGTCATCACCGAGAACCAGCGCGTGCTCGACACCGTGGCCGCCCTCGACGCCGACGGCCCCTCCGCGATCGGCGACCTTCTGGTCGCCTCGCACGCGTCGATGCGCGACGACTTCGAGATCTCGGTGCCCGAGCTCGACCTCGCCGTCGAGACGACGCTCGCGAACGGCGCCCTCGGTGCCCGCATGACGGGCGGCGGTTTCGGCGGAGCGGCCATCGCGCTGATCCCCACCGGACTCGTCCCGGCGGCGACGGCGGCCGTGCGCGCCGCGTTCGCGGCATCCGATTTCCGCGCCCCGAACATCTTCACGGTGACCCCCTCGGAGGGCGCGCGCCGCGACGCGTAACCCGCCCTCCCCGATGAACGCCTGCTGCACCGAGCTGCCCGTGCTGCGCCGTGAGGACGGAGCACGCGTGCGCGTGTGAGGGGTCGAGATCTGTCGCCTCCGGGCACGCCGAGGCGACACTTTTCGACCCCTCGCGCGGGTGGCGCGGCAGGATGAGGGGATGGATGCCACTCCCCTCGCCGTGACCTCGAAGGGGGCCGTCCGCGGATTCCGGCGGGGTGCCGCCGCCGTGTTCCTCGGCATCCCGTTCGCTCAGGCTCCGGTCGGGGCGCTGCGCTTCGCCGCTCCCGTGCCGGTGGAGGCGTGGGAAGGCGAGCGGGATGCCACCGCGTACGGCGCGACCGCGCAGCGGGGCGACGCGGGGATCACCCTCATCCCCGAGCCGAGCGTGCCGGGAGACGCCACGCTGAACGTCAACGTGTTCGCCCCGGTGGACAGCGGTCCGGATGCCGCTCTGCCGGTGCTCGTGTGGATCCACGGGGGTGGTTTCACCTCGGGCTCGCCCGCGAGCCGCTGGTACGACGGCGATGCGTTCGCGCGGGACGGGGTGATCACCGTGGTGATCTCGTACCGGATCGGCTTCGACGGCTTCGGTCTCATCGACGGAGCTCCCGCCAACCGGGGTCTGCGCGACCAGATCGCGGCGCTGGAGTGGGTGCGCGACGAGATCCGCGCGTTCGGCGGCGACCCGACCCGAGTGACGGTGGCGGGGCAGTCGGCGGGCGGAGGGTCGGTGCTCGCGCTGTTGTCGAGCCCCGCCGCATCCGGACTCTTCCACGCCGCGATGGCGATCTCGCCCGCGATCGGCGCGGTGCCACTCGAGGCGGCCAGGCGTTTCGCCGACCGGGTCGCCGCGCGCGTCGGGGTCCGCGCCGACCGCAACGGCTTCGCCTCGGTGCCCGAGGAGCGGATTCTCGCGGCGCAGAAGAGCACCCTCACGCCGCCCCTGGTCCGGGCGCTGTCGTCGCTCGCGACGCTGCTCGACGACGGCTTGCCGCTGGGGCCGGTGATCGACACGGACGTGCTGCCCCGGCATCCGCTCGAGGCTCTCGCCGACGGTGCCGGGGCCGACATCCCCCTCGTCATCGGGTCGACGGACGACGAGTTCACGGGCCTGACCGCCCGGTTCGCGGGCGCCCTCCGGGTGGTGCCGGTCCCTCTCGCCCTCGCCGTGCTCGGTCTGCGGCGATCGCGGCGACGCGCGTATCTCGAGCGCACGCGACGGCGCGGGGCCGCAGCCCTGCTCGGCGGATACGTGACCGATCGGGTCATCCGCGCGACGGTGCGCAGGACCGCCCGGGCGCGCGGCGACGCCTCGACCTGGCTCTACCGTTTCGCGTGGGCATCGCCCGTGCCCTCGATCGGCGTCGCCTGCCACTGCCTCGACGTGCCGTTCTGGTTCGACCACCTCGACGCCGAGGGGGTCGATCGCATCGCGGGCGAGACTCCCCCGCCCGCTCTGGCCGCCGAGATGCACGGCGCAGCGGTGAGATTCGCGCGCGACGGGGACCCGGGATGGCCGACGTGGGATGCCACGACCCGGCGCGCGCGGGTGTTCGGCGCCTCGGCATCCGTCCCCGCCGTCGAGACCGACGCCTACGCCGACGTCGCGCCTCTGGTCTGACCCGCGCCCTCCGGCGTGAGGAGTCACTTCTTGTCGCTCAGACGTCTGCGCGGCGACAGAAAGCGACCCCTCACGCGAAAGGGGACGATGATCAGAGGTGCGGGATGACCTCGCGCTCGAAGAGGGAGATTCCCGAGGTGTCGTAGGCGGCCTCGGGGAAGTAGTGGATCGCGTAGCCGAGGCCGTGGTCGGCGCGCTCTCGCAGGCGCTCGACGATCTGCTCGGGGGTGCCGAAGGCGTCGGACGAGCGGTAGTCGGCCTCGATGGCATCCGCCCGCTCATCTCCGACGTGCGGACGCAGGCGCGCGACCACCGCGGCCAAGCGGTCGGAGGCCTCGGCCTCGGTCTCGGCGACGATCGTGTTGAAGTTCGTCGAGCGGGTGATCTCGGACGCGTCGCGGCCGAGGGACTCGCAGTGCCCGCGCAGCACCTCGGACTTGTGGTCGAACTCCTCGAGCGAGCCGCCGAAGTTCGTGTACGAGGCGTACTTCGCCGCGATCTTGAGCGTGACCTTCTCGCCGCCGCCGGCGATCCAGAGCGGGATGCCGCCGGGCTGCAGGGGCTTCGGCTGCACGATCGCGCCGTCGACCTCGTAGTACTTCCCCGACAGGGTCGCCTCGCCCGTGGTCCAGGCCTGGTGCATGATCTCGACACCCTCGCGCAGGCGCCCGAGGCGCTCGGCGATGGGCGGGAAGCCGTAGCCGTAGGCCTTCCACTCGTGCTCGTACCAGCCGCCGCCGATGCCCATCTCGGCGCGACCGCCCGAAATCGCGTCGACCGTGGCCGCGACCTTCGCGAGGTAGGCGGGGTTGCGGTAGCCCATGCACGTGCACATCTGGCCGAGGCGCACGCGGTCGGTCGCGGCGGCGAAGGCGGCCATGAGCGTCCACGCCTCGTGCGTGGCCTCGGTGCTCGGGACGGGGGTGGTGTGGAAGTGGTCGTACACCCACAGCGACGTCCACGGGCCGTCGTCGGCGCTCTGGGCGAGGGAGTTCATCACCCGCCAGTGCTCCGCGGGGTCGATCCCCACGAGGTCGAAGCGCCAGCCCTGCGGAACGAAGATGCCGAAGTCCATGGCTTCACCCTAGGTGCGACCGCCGACATCTGGGCGGGCTTCTCACGGAGCCGGATGCGGGCCGGGGGTTCGGGGCGGGATTTTGCGCTCGGGGCGGGAAAACACCGCCCCACCCCCGCGAACGCGCCAGCCGCGTCGCGCTCAGTCCGCGTACGGCTCGAGGCGCTTGTGCATCACGGCCACCGCGTCGGCGTTGTCGTCGATGAGCACCGAGTTCCGTCCCAGAGGGGCGGCGACGGCGCCGAGCGTGCCACTGCCGGCGAACATGTCGAGCACCCGATCGCCGGGGCGCGAGGACGCCTGCACCATGCGGCGCAGCACCCCCTCGGGCTTCTGCGTCGGATAGCCGGTCTTCTCGCGGCCCGTGGTCGGCACGATCGTGTGCCACCAGACGTCGGTGGGCATCTTGCCGCGCGCGGCCTTCTCGGCCGTGACGAGCCCCGGGGCCATGTAGGGCTCGCGGTCCACGGCATCGGAGTCGAAGAAGTACGCCGACGGGTTCTTGACGTACACGAGGATCGTCTCGTGCTTGGTGGGCCAGCGGCGCTTGGTCTTGGCGCCGTAGTCGTAGGCCCAGATCAGCTCGTTCAAGAAGTGGTCGCGACCGAAGAGCGCGTCGCACATGACCTTGGCGTAGTGAACCTCGCGGTAGTCGAGGTGCAGGTAGAGCGTGCCGTCGTCGGCGAGCAGGCGCCAGGCCTCGACGAGCCGCGGCTCGAGGAAGCCCCAGTAGTCGTCGAACCGGTCGTCGTAGGTGCGCAGGTCGCCGCGCAGGCGCGCGTACTCCCGGCCGTGGAAGCCGCGCTGCACCACGGGAGGCGGGGGCGGCTCCTCTTCGGGGAAGTCGAGCATGTTCGGATCGTCGACGGATGCCGCGGCATCGGGCGCGGCGGCATCCGGAGTCTCGTCCACCGGCGCCTTGCGCGTCGCGGACTCCACGGCCTTCGAGCGGGTGCGTCCCGTGTTGAAGGGCGGGTCGAGGTAGACGAGAGCGAAGGAGCCGTCGGGGTAGCGCGGCGTGACGGTGAGATTGTCGGCGTGGTGGATCTCGACGCCACCCGGTGCGGGAGCGTCGGCGAGGTTCTCGGCGCTCACGGGACGCGCTGCAGCCACGCGTCGGTGGCGAACTTCGAGTCGACCAGGGCCTGGGCCTCGGCGTACTCCTCGTCGCTGATGCGCCCGGGCGTCGCCCCGTAGAGCGTGGTGAAGGTCTGGATGAACCGTTCGATGACCTCGGCGCGAGGCAGACCGGTCTGGCTGCGCAGGGGGTCGACGCGCTTGGCGGCCGACACGGTCCCCTTGTCGCTGAGCTTCTCGCGGCCGATGCGGAGCACCTCGGTGAGCACCTGACCGTCCATGTCGTAGCTGAGGGTGGCGTGGTGCAGCACACCCCCGTTGGCGAGGCGCTTCTGGGCGGCCCCGCCGATCTTGCCGTGGGGACCCGCGATGTCGTTGAGCGGCTGGTACACCGCGTCGATGCCGAGCGAGCGCAGCGCCTGCAGCACCCAGTCGTCGAGGAACGCGTACGAGTCGGCGAACGTCATACCGGCGACGAGGGATGCCGGCACGTACAGCGAGTACGTCACGATCGAGTTCGCGGCCATCATCATGGCGCCCCCGCCCGAGATGCGGCGCACGACGTCGAATCCGTGCTTCGCCGCCCCCGCGGGGTCGACCTCGTTGCGCAGCGACTGGAACGAGCCGATGACGACGGCGCTCTCGTCCCACTCCCACAGGCGCAACGTGGGTTTGCGCAGCCCCGCGCCCACGCGGGTGGTGAGGACCTCGTCGAGCGCGAGATTCATGCGCGGCGAGACGGGGCCGTCGTGGACGACCTCCCACTCGAAGTCGGCCCATCCCGGCGCGGTGACCAGGGCGCGGCGGATCGCGGTCGCCACCGATTCAGGCGTGAAACCGAGCAGCTGGGCCCCCTCGGGGAGGGCCGCGCGGATGGCCGCGGCGATCGTGGGGACGTCGGACTCCACCGCGAGGCCGTTGACGGCCGCGTCGATGTCGTCGAGGGCGTCGTCGGGCTCGAGGAAGAAGTCGCCCGCGAGGTGGAAGCCGTGGATGCGGCCCTCGCGCTCTTCGAGGTCGACGACGACCAGCTTCCCGCCGGGGACCTTGTACTCGCCGTGCATGTCTCCAGCCTACGACCGCACGGGCACGCGGCGATCGACGGCGGGCGTCGGTTCGGCGGGCACCGGGATCGGGCGACGCGCGTTCGGCCACCAGTTCGCGCGACCGAGGAGCGTCATGAGCGCGGGGAGGAGGAGTCCGCGGACGACGGTGACATCGAGGACCACCGCGATCACCATGCCGACCCCGATCTCCTTCATTGCGACCAGCTCGCCGAACGCGAAGCCGACGAAGACGACGCAGATCGCCGCCGCGGCCAGCGTCACGACGGGGCCGGTGCGGGTGATGCCGTGGCGCACGGCCTCGGCGTTCGCCGTGCACGGGTCGGCGGAGCGCCCTCGCGCGCGCCAGCCCTCGGTGATGCGCGACAACAGGAACACCTCGTAGTCCATCGTGAGCCCGAAGGCGAGCAGCCCGATCAGCAGGGGGGTGGTCACATCGAGCGTGCCGCGGGGCTCGAACCCGAGCAGAGGGGCGCCCCAGCCCCACCCGAAGACGGCGGTGAGCACGCCCAGGGTCGAGGCCACCGTGAGGGCGGCGAGCAGGAGCGCCTTCAGCGGGACCACGAGCGAGCGGGTGAGTGCGAAGAGCAGGGCGAAGCTCGCCGCGGCGACGATGACCAGGGCCCACGGCAGGCGCGCGGCCAGGTGATCGCGCGTGTCGATGAGCGAGGCGGCGGGGCCCGTGACCTCGACGGGGACGGGCGTCGAGAGACCGCGCACCGCGGTCACGAGCCGCTGCGCCGCGTCTCCCGTGGCGCTGTCGCCGACGGGGGTGAAGGCGACAGCGGTGATCTCGGGCGGCAGCCCCTGCACCACGTCGGCGTCGGCGACGTCGGGCAGGGCCGCGATCCGGTCGAGGACGCCGGTGACGGCGGCATCCTGGATCGATCCGTCGAGCACGACCGTGACGGGCTCGATCCCGATCCCGGTGAAGCCCGTCGTCGTCGCCTCGTACGCGCGTCGTTCCTCGGCCGCCGCGGGAAGGGAGCGGATGTCGGAGTCGTCGAGCGCGAGGGATGCCACGGGAGCGGCGAGCAGCAGCATCACCGCCGCGGTCGAGACGGCGACGATCCCCGGTCGGCGCTGGGCCAGACGGGTCGAGCGGGCCAGCAGTCCCTCGCGCGACGCCCGTCCCGCCCACGGGCGCGCCCACGTGCGCGCCCCGGCGGACGGGAGCGCGCGATGCAGGAACGACAGCGCGGCCGGCACGAGCGTCAGGCCGGCGACGGTGGCGACCGCGACGACGACCGCACCGCCGAGCGCCATCCCCGAGAGCAGGGGGTCGCCGAGGATCAGGATGCCGAGCAGGGCCACGGCCACGGCGAGACCCGACACGAGAACCGCGCGGCCGGCCCCCGAGACGGCGCGGGCGACGAGCTCGTCGAGGGGCGCGGTGGGATCGGCGGTGCGTTCCTCGCGGAGGCGCAGCACCACAAGAAGGCTGTAGTCGACGGCGAGGCCGAGGCCCAGGATCGTGACGACGTTCACCGCGAACTCGTTGACGTCGACGACGCGGGCGAGCAGACCCAGGATCGCGAGCGTCGGGGCGATCGCGGCGAGCGCGGCGACGACGGGAACGAGGGCGATGCGGAGCGAGCCGAGTGCGAGGGTGAGCAGCACGACGAGGACGAGGATCGCGACGCCCTCGCCGATCGCCGCGTCGCTGGCCGCCCGATCGACGAAGGCCTCTTCGGCCAGGAGGGGGCCGCCGACGAGGACCTCGGGCGCGTCGATCTCGTGGAGAAGGTCGGAGACGGCGGATGCCGTGGCGACGGCCTCGTCGCCGGTGAGACCGAGCGCGAGTTCGACGACGACCAGGGACGAGCGGCCGTCGTCACCGATGGCTCCACCCGCGGTGTAGGCGTCGGTCACCTCGGCGACCCCGGGGACGGCGCGGACCGAGGCCATGACGGCGGTCGCGCTGTCGCGCAGCGTCGGGGAGAAGAAGTCCTCGCCGCGGACGACGGCAGTGATGATCTCCCCCTCGGGGTCGAGGGCGTCGAGGCGTTCGGTGGCGCGTAAGGACTCACTGCCGGCCGGGGCGTCGGCGACCGAGACGGTGCGGTCGAAGGCGTCGCCGGCGAGGGCCCCGCCGACGACGACGAGCACGGACCAGGCGAGGAGGACGAGAAGGCGGTGCCGGCTCATGCGGCGGCCGAGGGAGGAGAGCATGGGGACCTCTGGGACATGAGGGAGCGCCCCCGGCGACGGACGCGAGTCCGCCGCCGGGGGCGCTGGGGGGATCAGCCGCAGCTCTTGGCTGCGTACGAGGCCGTGGCCCCGCCGGTGCGACCGTCGCCGGTCGCGGTCACCGTCGCCTCGCCCGCGGGGACGGACGCGGCGCGGGTGGTGAAGGTGTGGAACACCGTCGCCCCGGGCTGCACGGCGGGGATGACCCGCTCGCCCCACGCCGTCGTGAGCGTCACGTCGACCGGCACCGTGTCGGTGTTGGTCGCGCGGGCCGTCACCGACGCCTTCTTGGCCAGGCACTTGACCTCGGCCGAGGCGGTCACCGCGAGGGGGGCCGGCTCGTCGATGTCCTTGACGCGGACGTTGCGGTACGACACCGCCTCCCCACCGCCGTGGTTCTGCAGGCCGATGAAGCCCTGCGAGAGGTCGCGAGCGGGATCGGTGCTGGTGAAGTCGTTCACCAGCGTGCCGTTGAGGAAGATCTTGATGGTCTGCCCCTTCACGACGATCTCGTACGCGTTCCACTGACCGACGGGCTTGAGCGAGGCCTTCACCGCGTCGGCATCCGCACCCTGGAAGGTGTAGATCGCACCGGTGGTGCGATCGGCGGCGTCGGACGCGTCGATCTGGATCTCGTAGCCCTGGTTGACCGCGATCCACGGGTCGTTCTTCGGGTCGGGGAACCCGACGAAGACGCCGCCGTTGTGATCGGCGATGAGCTTCCAGTCCAGCTTGAGGCTGTACTCGTTCAGCTCCTGCGCCTTGTGCCAGAGCAGGCCCATGCCGCCTTCGCCGCGGATGCTGCAGTCGTTCTGTCGACCGAAGCCGCCGGGGCCGGCCATGCGCCACCCGGCGTTCAGGCTCTCGAGCGTGCCGTCGAAGAGCGGGCGGTAGCCGTCCTCGACCTGCGACGGGGCGCAGATGTCGGCGGTGCCGATCGACAGGACGTCGACGTTGATGTTGCCCTTGTTGCCCGTCTCGTACTTCAGCGCGATGGTGTTCGTCCCGGCGACCAGCGGCATGTCCCGCGTGATCGTGGCCCAGGTCTTCCAGTCGCCCGTGGAGGCGAAGTCCCACTTCCCGAGGTTCTGACCGTTGACGTAGAGGTTGACGTCCTTGGAGCCGGGCGCGGGGTTCGGGCCGTTGGAATAGCGCACCGAGACGGGGACGGTGCCCGCGGTCTCCGCGTTCACCGTGAACTCGAACGCGGATCCGGCCTGCCACATGCCGCCGGCGAAGCCGGCTCCCGAGTAACCGCTGTGCTCGGCGTCGAACTTGGCGCCGCCGATCAGGCGGGCCTCCTCGGCCTCGTACCAGCCCTGGTCGGCCGGCGAGACGTAGCCCGGCAGCGAGTTGAGCGTGTACCAGGCCTCGGTGCTCCACAGCGTGTCGCCACTGGCTGCGGCGAAGGGCTGCGGCGAGCGCAGGTGCACGACGCGGCCTTGCTTCAGACCGTCGAATGAGACCGTGACCGTCTTGCGGTCGGCGGATGCCGTCGCGCCGGTGAGCGAGAGGATCTCCTCGTCGACCTTCGGTCCGCCGTAGGTGGAGGTGGGCAGGTAGCGCCACTGCTCGGCCCGGTACGCCGAGGCGAGGTTCGCCAGCGTCTCGTCGGAGAGGGGCTGGGTGTACTCGATCTCGAATCCGCCCTCGACGACCTTCATGGATTTCATGTCGAAGGCGTTCTGCGTGGTGTTCGGGACGAGCTTCTGCAGGCCGTAGGTGAGCTTGCCCGCCTCACCCCAGTTGCCGCCTTCTCCGGTGCCGCCGATGTACAGCGACGTGTCGGGGCCCTCGATGACGCGGTTGACGCCGACCTCGAAGCCCGCGGAGTGGCGGAAGACCGCGCCCTGGAACTCACCGTCCACCTTCTCGAGGAAGGCGCGCTGCAGGCCGCCGTAGGTGACGTCGCCGAACATCATCTGTCCCGCGAAGGGACCGTCCTTCAGCATGATGGGCGTGCTCGGGGAGTTGCCGATCTCGTTCTGCGGGATCCACACGACGGGAGGCGTGACGGGGTTCTGATCGAACGGGCCCGCGGGGTTCGTGTAGTGGTTGAAGAAGCGATCCTGCTTGACGTTGACGAGCTTGTTCGCGGGCAGCCAGGCACCCTGGTTGTCCATCGCGAAGAGTTCGTTCTCGGGACCGAAGGCCACGCCGTTGGGGGTCCGCAGACCGCCGGCGACGTAGCTGATCGCCCCGGTGGCGCGGTCGATCTTGACCGAGGTGCCGCGGTTCTTCGCCGGCTGCGGGTTGGTGGTCGCCCCGCCGTTGTCGATCGCGACCGAGAGGTTGACGTAGAAGTTCTTCTCGTCGTGGATCAGGCCGAAGGCGAACTCGTGGAAGTTGTTGCCCGAGGGGTACTCGGCGACCTTGCGCTTCGTCTCGTACGAGCCGTCGCCGTTCGTGTCGCTGAGCTCGGTGAGCTGGTAGCGCTCCGAGACGTAGATCTTGTCGTCGATGACGTCGATGCCCATCGGGTTCAGCAGACCGCCGGCCGCCTCGACGACGGTGACGTCCTCGGGTCCGTCGGCCGCCTGGGCGCCCTTCAGCACGAAGACCTTGCCGGGGGTCGAGGTGTCCCATCCCCCGGAGTTGACCGAGCCGGTGGTCAGCACGGCGAGATCGCCGTTGCCGAGGAAGGCCAGGCCCGACACCTTGGGGTTGAAGCCCTCGGGGCGCAGGTTCACGAGCGTGTAGTTGGGGTTCACGGCATCCAGGCGCAGACCGTCGCCGGCGGAGTCGGTGCTGCCCTCGCAGTACTTCGTCCCGGGGGCGGTGACGCGCACGACACCCGCCTCGGTGCTGAGCACGCTGTTGGGGATGACGGTGAAGCTCGAGGAGCCCGGGACCTTCCATTCGACGGTGAGCTGCTGGCCGTTGGTGGCCTCGAACATCTCGACGAACAGGTCGTGGACTCCCACGTCGAGCGTGACGGTGCCCTCGACGGATTCCGCTCCGTGCAGTCCGTCGTTGTCGATCAGCTGCGTGCCGTCGAGGGTGAGGCGCGAGCCGTCGTCGCTCGTCAGGCGGAAGGCGTACTGTCCGGGCGTGCTGACGGTGAGGTTGGCCAGGGCGTGCGTGATGAAGTTGTCGCCCGCGCCGAACTGCTCGTCGGTGCGCCAGTCGATCGTCGACATGAGCTTGTCGACGTTCGGGGTCTGGCCCGACTTCAGCGTGCAGAGCTCGGTGAGGGGCGGGGTGGAGTAGGTGCGAAGCGTCACACCCGGTTCTTGCTTGGGCAGGTCCGCCGGGGTGTTGACGGCGGGGGCGACGGCGGCACCGGCGGGCAGGATCGCTCCTGTGGCCACGAGTGCTCCGCCCAGGAGACCGGCCGCGAGGGTCCTCGCGACACGGGTGCTGCGCCGGCGGGGGCCGGACAAGACAGCGGGTACGGGCATCATTGCTCCTTCGGATCAGCGGCGGGGGCGGCGTCGACCGCTCGGATCGCACAGGTCGCCCTCGACCGTGGTCACTGTAGGAGTCTTTTGTCGATACGTCTACAAAACTTGACTAATTTGCGTTAAGAACTGCTCACAGGAACGAGTCAGAGGCGCCTTCGAGAACCTTCGCCTGGGCCACTGCGGCCGAATATCCCGGTAAAGCGCGGAAAAATCACCGACTTTTACCATTCCGACGATCAGTCATCTTTTGCTTGACGACTCACCGAAGCCGCACTACTGTCGCAACGAACCCGCAGAACCGACCCGTGACAGCGCCGCCACGAGGCTCCCCCGAGTCCGCCGCGCCCGCCCGAAACGACGGCATCCCTCGTTCGCCGATCGGCGCCTCGCCGCTCGTCCCGACCACCCGCCGGCGCCCGCCGACGACTCCACCGACCCCGGTGGAAGAACGGAGCACTCATGTCCTTCACCTCCCGTCGCGGCCTGTCGGCCCGCATCGGAGTCGCCGCCCTCGGGGTCGGCATCCTCGCCGCCGCGGGCGGTGGCAGCGCCTTCGCCGCCGACGAGGACAGCATCGATGTGCAGGTCGAGATCGCCCCCGCGGCGGAGCCCGGCGTCCTCGCCCTCACCGTCGCGGACGATGCGACCACGCTGACCGAAGGCGAGGCGTCCGGCACCGACCGCACCTTCGCGGGCACCCTGCCCACGGTCACCGTCACCGACACCCGTCTCGCCGAGAACATCGACCCGGAATCGTTCTGGTACGTCATGGGAGCGATCAGCGACTTCACCGGCAGCGCCGGCCAGCCCGCGATCTCGTCGGCGGACAGCTTCGGCTGGTACCCCGACATCGTCTCGGGCAACCCCGCGGGCGGGTCGCAGGTGGTCGCCCCCGGAGACGACGTCGACCCCGGCACGGGTGGCTTCGTCGACGCCGAGCTCCTCGCCAACGTCGACAGCGCAGCGGACGCCGCCGGCGGTTCGTACTCCGCCACCGCCGGCCTGCTGCTGAAGACGCCGGCCACCGTGGCACCCGGGGCGTACTCGGCCACCATCACCCTGACCCTGCTCGAGGGGTGAGCACCGAGATGAGGGTCGCGCTCGCGCGCGGAGCATCCGCCGGCATGGCGGGTGTCTTCGTGGCCGCGATCGCCCTCGCGGCGGCCCCGCCCGCCCTGGCCGACGACGCCGCCGACTCCGCGGTCACCTGGTCGGTCACCCCGGCCTCGGCCGCGGGGCCGGACGGCCGCCGCGTGATGCAGGTCGAACTCGACCCGGGTCAACGCGTCACCGAGCACCTCGCCGTGAAGAACTTCAGCGAGCGCGAGGCGACCTTCGCCCTGAGCGCCGCGGACGGCTACTACACCGAGACGGGGCGCTTCACGATGCTCCCCGCCGACCGCACCTCGACCGACGCCGGCACGTGGATCACGGTCGAACCGACGGTCACGCTCGCGCCCAACGAGACGCGGGTCGTGTCGTTCGAGATCGCCGTGCCGCAGAACGCCACCCCCGGAGACCACGCGGCCGGGGTCTCGGCATCCGTCCGATCCACCTCCGCGGGAGCGGACGGGACGAGGGTCGGTGTCGACAGTCGCGTCGGCTTCCGCGTGTCGACCCGCGTGACCGGGCAGCTGGCCCCGTCGGTGGGCGTCGGCGAGGTCCGCGCGGAATACACGCCGTCGTGGAACCTCTTCGCGCCGGGGTCGATCACCTACGCCTACACGGCGGAGAACACCGGGAACACCGCCCTCGCCGTGAGCGACGCGGCCGAGGCGACGACGACGGAGCGCGGAGTGCTGCTGCCCGGCGAGTCCCGGGACGTGCGCTCCGAGCCCCAGCCCGCGTGGCCGCTGTTCGTGCTGACGAAGGTCGTGACGGTGGATGCCGCGGTGCCCGACTCGACGCTCGCCGCAGCTCCCGTGACGCGCAGCGTGACGGTGTGGGCGGTTCCATGGGTGCACCTCGCCGCCGCGGTCGGCGTCGCCCTCATCGTCGCGGCCGTCGCGTCGGGTCGTCGTCGATCCCGCCAGCGCCTCGACGATCTCGTGGCCCGCGCTCGCGAAGAGGGTCGGCGCGAGGCGGTGGAGGTCTCATGAGCGACCTGCTCTTCGTCCCCACGGCCGTCGCCGACGACGGCGTGGGCGTCACCGTCGAGATCACTCCCCTCCCGACCGCCACCTGCACCGTCGACTGCTCGCCGCCGCCCGGCGCCGGCCCCGGATCCCCCGGGGGCGGACTGCCGGTCACCGGAGGCGAGATCGCCTCGGTCCTCCTCGCCGTCGCGTTGGTGGCGGCGGGGCTCACGGCGACGATCTGGGGCCGGTGGCGGCGACCGATCGCCGACCGGAGCTGACCGCTTCGCCGTCGGCGCCGCCGCTCGCCTCCGCGCGCGAGCGGCGGTGCCGACGCTCGATCGCCTGTCCCGCGTACGACGCGGCGATGATGAGCGCGGCGCCGGCGAGTCCGGGAAGACCGACGGCTTCGCCCCCGATCGCCACGCCCACGGCGAGCGCCCAGACCGGCTCCGTGCCCATCAGGATGCTCGCGCGGGTCGCCGAGGTGCGCCGCACCGCCCAGAGCTGAACCACGAAGGCGAACACCGAGCACAGCAGGCCGAGGAAGATCACGTCGGCCCAGCCGGCCGCCGAGAGCCCCGCCACCGCGGGCGCAAGATCGGCCCCGGCCACGGCCGTCGAGGTGAGAGCGCACACGACGAGCTGCACGAACACGACAGCGAGGGTGCTGTCCTCTCGCCCACGGGTGAGGTGCCCGCTCGCGGTGACGTGCACGGCGCGGACGACCGCCGCCGCGATGACGAGCGCATCCCCCGGGTTGGGGGCCCGCAGGCCCCCTCCCGAGACGAGCAGGGCGACCCCGGCGACCGCGGCCACAGCCGCGACGAAGTACGACCGCGGGAGCCACGAGCGCGCCGCGATGCTTTCCAGCACCGGGGTGAAGACGAGGGCCAGACTGATGAGCAGGCCCGCGTTGGTCGCCGAGGTCAGGTGCACGCCCGCGGTCTCGAGCCCGATCACCGCCGCCTGCGAGCAGCCAAGGAGCGCGGCGATCACGAGACCGCGCCCGCGCGGCATCCGCTCCCGACGAAGAAGACACAGGATGCCGAGAGCACTCGCCGCGACGACGAAGCGCAGGGCCACGCCCGAGGCGACCCCCGTCTCGGCGACCAGTTCTTTCGCGGCGAGGAAGCTCGCCCCCCACACCGCGGCGACGGCGATGAGGAGGACGTCGACGAGGATCTCGGGAGCGCGGCGGGTCACTCCCTCACGATCCCCCGCGACCACACGGAAGATCAAGCAGCATGTTCTTCACCGTGGCGTAAGTTCTGACTTATGGATGTGGCTCACCTGCGCGTGCTGCGCGAACTCCGTGACCGGGGAAGCGTCGCCGCCGTCGCGGCGGCGCAGCACGTGTCGGCCTCCGCGGTCTCGCAGCAGCTGGCCGTACTGCAGGCCCACGTTCCCGTTCCCCTCACCCGGCGCGTCGGGCGCGCCCTCGCGCTCACCCCGGCCGGCGAAGCCCTCGCCGCAGCGGGAACGCGGGTCGACGAGGCCCTCGTGGGTGCACGCGAGGCCGTCGGCGCCTTTCTCGACGCGAGCGATCGCCCGGTGCGCGTCTCGGCCTTCCACAGCGCCGCCCTCACGCTCTTCGGGCCCCTCCTGCGCGAACTCGACAACTCTCCGCCCCTTCACTTCGCCGACGCCGACGTCGCGCACCGCGACTTCCCCGGACTGACCGCCGACCACGACCTCGTCATCGCCCACCGCCTCGCTCACGACGAGCCGTGGCCCGCGGACCGCGTGGTGACGGTGCCACTGCTCGAGGAGCCCCTCGACATCGCACTCCCCGCGAACCACCCGCTCGCTCGACGCTCCGAGCTGCGTGCGTCCGACCTCGTCGACGAGCGATGGGTCTCGGTGCACGCCGGCTTCCCGCTCGCCGGGGTCCTCGATCACCTGTCTGCACACGTCGGACGCCCTCTCGAGGTCGCCCACCGCATCAACGAGTTCTCTGTGACGGCCGAGATCGTCCGCGCGGGCGCGGCGGTCGCCGTCATGCCCCGGACGACGACGACCCCGCTCGCTGTCGACGGGCTCGTGCTGCGCCCCCTCGCCGATCTCGCCCTGGTGCGTCACGTGGACGCGCTCGCCCGCCCCGACGCCCTGGCCTACGCGGCCGTGCGGCGCGTGCTGTCGGCGTTGCGGTCGGTATCGGCGCGGGCAGCGGACGCGTCCCCGGGCCCCGACTCCGTCTGACGAGCGGCGACGGGGGTCGGGTCGTCGGCGTCCGTCGAAGCGGCGCGCGGCGCGACGGTCGGCTCCGGATCGGCGAGCAGAGCTTCTCGGATGATGCGGCGCGGGTCGTACTGGCGGGGGTCGAGTCGCTGCCAGTCGACGTCGGCCACCTCGGAGCCGAGCTCGTCGCGCACCCGCTCCTGGGCGGTCTTCGCGAAGCCGCGCGCACGGATGAGCGCGCGTCGCAGGGACTCCGTCGCGGCGGGAAGCCGCTCGGGACCGATGATGAGCGCCGCGATGACGCCGATGAGGATCATCTTCTCGATGGTGAGACCGAAGAACACGGGCTACTCCCCTGCTCGGGGGCGGCGGGGGCCGACCATCGGAACGCGGCGGGTCAGCGGGTCGGGGGCGGGTCGGCGACGACCGCCGAGGCACGGGCTTCGGGAGCCGCGGGCGCGGCCGATTCGGCGAGGGGCGTCGCGTCGTCGTCCTTCATCGCTTTCAGCTCGCCCTTGAAGAGGCGGGCCGACTTGCCCACGCTCTGCGCCAGAGCCGGCAGCTTCGCGGCCCCGAACAGGAGGACGATCACCGCCAGGACGATCAGCAGGTGCCATCCGGTCAGTCCATGGAGCATGAGGCCTCCTCGGCCGTGTCGGCGCCTTCGCCGACGGGTGGGGGATCGGCGCGAGACGCACCGTGCGGCGATGCTAGCCCGCGACGAACAGAAACCACAAGGCTCGCGTCAAGCACACTTTTGTTGTGTGCGCATTACGCAACTTTTGATTGACCTATGGAAAAACATCCGTCAGGATGACGACGAGCGACGTCCCCCACAATCGGACACCTCATCCCCCCGAGGCTCGCCCCACGAACCGCCTTGAGAGGCGGTGATCGGCGACCCCTCCCACTCGACGAAGAGTAAGGAGCAGACACCGCGCGTGGCCGACCGCCACCGCACGAAGAGCCCGGGCCGCCACGATCAGTCGTTGAGACCGACTGTGTGGCGACCCGGTGAAAACAACTCGAACGCATTCACAGGAGCTGTTTCACGATGAACTCTACTTCTCGGCATCCGGTCGTCCGGTCCCGGTTGACGGCGGTCCTCGCGGCCACCGCACTGGGCCTGGGCGCCATCGCCGCCGCACCCGTCCCGGCCTTCGCGCACGACGGGCACGACCACGGCACGACAGACCCCGGGGGCGACCACGGCGACCCCACCGACCCCGGTACCCCCGACCCCGGCGACACCGGCGAAGACGGCGGCGCCCTCGACTGGAGCAACTACGAGCGCGTCCTGCTCACCAAGGACGTGGGCGAGCCCATCGACCTCGCCGTCCTCCCCGACAAGCGCGTCCTGCACACCGCCCGCAACGGCGACGTGCGCCTGACCGATCCCGCGACCGGCGTCACCCGCGTCACCAACACCCTCGACGTCTACGCCAACTCCGAGGACGGCCTGCAGACGGTCGCCCTCGACCCGGACTTCGCAGAGAACAACTGGGTGTACCTCGTCTACTCCCCGCGCGACGCCGACGGTGACGGCGTCGCCGACACCCCGGCGGGCAACTCCCCCAACACCCTCCCCGCGGGGGCCGACGAGTCCTACTGGGACCAGTGGGTCGGCGTGAACCGCCTCGCCCGCTTCCAGTGGAACGGGGACTCCCTCGACCTCGCGAGCGAGCAGGTCGTCCTCGACGTCGAGGTCCAGCGCGGGCAGTGCTGCCACGTCGGCGCCGACATCGGATTCGACGCCGACGGCAACCTGTACCTGAGCACGGGCGACAACACCCCGGCATCCACTCCGGGAGCGAACGGCTTCGCGCCCAACAACGACGCCCCCGGCTACAACCCCGGATTCGACTCGCGCCGCGGCGCCGGCAACACCAACGACCTGCGCGGCAAGATCCTGCGCATCCACGTCGAGGACGACGGCTCGTACACGATCCCCGAGGGCAACCTCTTCGCCCCCGGAACCGAACTCACCCGCCCCGAGATCTTCGTGATGGGCGTGCGCAACCCGTTCCGCATCGAGGTCGACATCGAGACCAACTCGCTGTCGTGGGGCGACTACGGCCCCGACGCCACGAAGGCCGTGGCCCAGACCGCCGGCCGCGGGCCCATGGGACTGGTGGAGTGGAACGCCATCAGCCTCGACGAGCCCCAGAACGCCGGGTGGCCCTACGTCCACGCCGACAACCAGGCCTACAACGACTGGGACTTCGCCACGGCGACGCCGGGTGCGTTCTTCGACCCGCAGAACCTCAAGAACGAGTCGCGGTGGAACACCGGTCTCACCGACCTTCCCCCCGCGCAGCCCGCGACCCTCTGGTACGGCGACAACCCCGGCGACCAGCCGTGGGACGAGCTGGTGAATTTCGGTGCCGGTACCGGCCAGGGCCCTATGGGCGGACCCGTCTACCACTACGACGAGACCAACCCCTCGCCCACGAAGCTCCCGCAGCACTGGGACCGCAAGGCGTTCATGGGCGAGTTCTCGCAGGACTACATCGCCGCGTTCACGCTCGACTGGGACACCTTCGAGGTCAGCGACATCGAGGACTTCCTTCCGAACGCGGCGCTCAGCACCCTGGGCCAGCCGCCGCACGACAACCCCATGGACATGGAGATCGGGCCCGACGGCTCGATGTACGTGCTCGACTACGGCGACGGCTTCTTCCGCGCGAACCCCGATGCCGGTCTGTACCGCATCGACTACGTCGCCGGCAACAAGTCGCCCCAGGCGCGTTTCACCGCGACGCCCACCTCGTCGTCGCAGGCTCCCCTGACCGTCGAGTTCGACGCGTCGACCTCGACCGACCCCGACGGAGACGCCCTCACCTACGAGTGGGACTTCGATGGTGACGGCACCTACGATGCGACCGGCGCGACCACGTCGTACACCTACACCGAACTGGGCAACTACAGCGCCCGACTGCGCGTGTCCGACCCGGGCGGACGCTTCGGTCTGACCTCGCGCACGATCTCGGTCGGCAACCAGGCGCCCGAGGTGACCGTGGCCTTTCCCGGCAACGGCGCGTTCTTCGACTGGGGTCAGGCGATCCCGTTCCAGGTCACGACGACGGATGCCGAGGACGGCGACGCCACGGAATGCTCGCGCGTGACGTGGACCTACGGTCTCGGCCACGACGAGCACGCCCACCCCGAGGTCTCGGGCACGGGCTGCACGGGCGTCTTCCGCACCGACCCGAACTCGCCCGAGCACGGCCCCGGTGCCCTGCTCTACGGCGCGGTCGTGGTCACGTACACCGACGCCGGCGCCAACGGACTGCCGGCGGCCACGGGTGAGGCGACCGTTCGCCTGAACCCGAAGCTGCAGCAGGCCGAGCACGCGATCCGTCGAGAGGGCGTCACCACCTACGCCGACACCGACGCCTCGGGCGGCAACGCCATCCGCGGCCTGGGAGCGGGCGACTACCTCGCCTTCGACCCGGTGAACTTCGCCGGGATCGACGCGGCCGTGGTCCGTGCCAGCGGCGCGGGCGAGGTCCAGCTGCGCTGGGGAGCGGCCGACGCCGAGCCCTTCGCGACCGCTGTCGTCCCCGCGGGCACCGGCTGGCAGGACGTCGAGATCGCCTTCGAAGCCCCCGAGGGCACCGGAGCGCTCTACGTCACCTCGGCCGACGAGCTGGCCGTCGACGCGCTGACCATGGTCGGCGACGGCGTCGGAGACGTCACGCCCCCCACCGTCGCGCACACGCTGGCCCCCGCCACCCCGACGGGTGTCGGCGGCGTGTTCAACGAGCCGGTCCGCTTCTCGGTGCAGGCCGCCGACAACGGCACGCTCGCGAGCGTCCAGTACTCGCGCGACAACGGCGCGACCTGGGTGAACCTCGCGGCGAACCAGCAGTACGGGGTGACGTTCGATCAGGACGGCGCCTACGACATCCGCTACCGCGCCACCGACACCGGTGGCAACGTGTCGGAGCTCGGTTCGGTGTCGTTCACGATCGACCTCGACGCTCCCAACGAACCGACGGTCGACACCCGCACGCTCGTCTCGCTCGGCTCCCCGCGAGTCACCTTCGGCGCCCCGGGCGACGTGACGGTGTCGGTGCGCGGAGAGGGCGGCGCCCCCACGGGCGAGGTCGTGCTCACGGTCGGCGACACCGAGCTCGGTCGCGCGACCCTGGACGCCGACGGCAACGCCGTCGTCGCCCTCCCGGCGGACCTCCCGGTCGGCACGCACACCCTGCGGGCCACTTACGGAGCCGACGAGACCTTCAAGGGGTCGGCCGGCATCGGTCGTCTCACGGTCTCGCAGGCGAAGTCGACGACCTCGGTCGCCGTCTCGCCGACGCCGGTCAAGCCCGCCGTGGCGGCCACCGCCACGGTCCAGGTGGCCTCGTCGACGGGCATCGTCCCGACCGGTGATGCCACGGTGACCATCCGTCGCAACAACGCGGTCGTCGCCACCCTCACCGGCACGCTCGGCGCCGACGGCACCGTCCAGGTGACCCTGCCCAAGCTCAGCGCGGAGGGCGCCTACCAGGTGCAGGCGTCGTACACCGGTTCGACCGGGATCGCGAAGAGCAGCGGCAGCGCGAACCTGACCGTCAAGAAGTAACACCCCGGTGGGGGTCGCGTACTGCGGCCCCCACCACCCTCACGGTCGTCCCCGGCCCCGGGGCGGACCCACCTCGAAGGAGAGTCATGAGTCACCACCACGACCACGCGCACCCCACGGTGCCGGATCGGCCCATGAGCCGGCGCACGCTGCTCAAGGCCCTGGCGGCGTCATCCGTCGCCGTCGGCATCGGCGCCGCCGCCATGCCCGCCGCAGCCTCCGCCTCCACCGCCGTCGGCGCCCGCGCCGCGGCGGCCGCTCCCCCGGTCAGCGCCGGGAAGCGTCTCGTCCCCGTCAACCGCATCGGTATCCAGCTCTTCACCGTCCGCGACAAGGTCAGCTCGCTGGGCTTCCGTGCGGTATTCGAGGAGCTGGCCCGCATCGGTTACTCCGAGATCGAGTTCGCGGGCTACACCCAGGGCAACGTCGGCGCGATCACGCCGCAGGAGATCCGCCAGCTGCTCGACGACAACGGCCTGCGCGCGACCGGTGCGCACGTCAACCTCACCCCGGCCAACATCGACCAGCAGCTCGAGATCGCCCACGTGCTCGGCATGCCGCACCTGGGCCAGGGCGGACCCATCGCCGGAGGCTACGGCGGTCCCCTCGCCAAGGACCCGTGGATGCAGGCCATCGGCACGTGGAACCAGATGGGCGAGAAGGGTCGCGCCGCGGGCATCAAGCTCTACCTGCACAACCACGCGCAGGAGTGGGGCTTCACCACCGACACCAACGAGCGCGTGTACGACCTGTACTGGGAGAACCTCAACCCCGAGACGGTGTTCTTCGAGATGGACGTCTATTGGGCGCACGTCGGAAAGTTCCTCTACCCCGGGTTCGAGCCGATCGACTACATCAAGCGCGACCCCCGGCGGTTCCCGATCCTCCACCTCAAGGACGGCAAGCTCAACCCGAACAGCGCCAACGGCTACGACATCGTCGAGTTCGGCGCCGGGAACATCGATTACACGGCGTTCCTGTCGCAGCTGCGCGACCGCGGTCAGCGCTTCGGCATGTTCGAGCAGGACAACGCCTCCTCGGTGCCGGTGAACCCCGGGAACTCGCTCGCGAACGCCGACCGCAGCTACGACAACATCGCAGCCCTGCGCGGCTGAGCGACGAGGAAGAACTGATGAACAGAATCACGAAACTGACCACCGTCGGACTCCTCGTCATCGGGGGCAGCGTGGTCGCGGTCCCCGCGTACGCGGCCGACCTCACCTGCACCGACGACCTGGGCAGCCAGACCGTCTCGGGCAACCTCATCGTCCCGGGAGGAGCGGACTGCGTCCTCGGCGGCGCGACCGTCGAGGGCGACATCGTCGTCGAGGCCGGGGGATGGCTGGATGCCACCTCGGTCACGGTCACCGGAGACGTCGTCGCCACCGACGCGTACGGCGTCTCGCTCGACGGCACGAGTGTCGCCGGCGACGTCAGCGCCTACTCCGCCGACACCACCGTGGGCTTCCTCTACGTCAACGACCTGAAGGTCGGGGGCTCGGTGGAAGCCGGCGGCATCGACGTCGAGGTCGTCGACAGCGCGATCTCGGGCTCGCTGCTCACGCAGCAGGCCACCTACGTCGACGTCGTGCGCACGTCAGTCGGTGCGGACGTCTCGATCGACGGTTCGGACTGGGGCGTGTCGATGACCGGCGCCGTCGTCAAGGGCGACGTCACCGTGAGCGGCAGCTCGCGCGACGTGCTGATCGGCGCGACGGCCGACGGCGGCTCCGACGCCTTCGCCAACTCGATCGGCGGGGGCCTCTCGCTCACCGGGAACACCGCGAACCTGCGCGTGGCGAACACCACCGTGTACGGGGCTCTCGCCCTCGACGGGAACACCCCGGCGGCGGCGTTCGGCGCGGGCGTGCGCGCCGGCTCGACCACCGGTGACTACACGGGTGAGGCTCCGACCGCCCCTCCCGCGGGCGACCAGTCGATCGCGGTGACCGTCCCCGGCCAGGGCTCGGGCGAGCTCACCTGGTCGATCGAGGGCACCTCGCGCCTCGTCGACCTCGGAGTGGCGACCGAGAACCTCGACCACTACGCAGCGGCGGGCGAGATCGTCCCGATCCGCGTCCAGGACACCCGGGCCGGCAACCCCGGCTGGTCCCTGACCGCGCAGGTGTCGAACTTCGCCGCCGACGGCCAGGAGGTGTCGAGCAAGTACCTCGGCTGGACGCCCGAGGTGCTCGAGACGCAGGGCGGCGCCGTCGCCGGGGCCCCCGTGCCCTCGGGCTTCGACAGCGGCCAGGGCCTCTCGGTCGCCCGCACCCTCGCGCAGGCGAACGACGGCCATGAGCGAGGCAGCTCGCTCGTGGGCGCCGACCTGGATCTCAAGCTCCCGCTCGAGACCCCCCGCGGCACCTACACCGCGACCGTGACGCTGACCGCCCTCAGCTGACCCCCTCCCCGTCGGGGTCGCGCCCCTCGAGGGCGCGGCCCCGACGGGATCCCTTCCACACGAAAGCCACGCCCATGTCCCAGGCGAAGACCACTTGCCGTCCGCTCCGATTGCTCCTGTCGTTCCTCACCGGCCTCGCGCTGCTGCTGGCCAGCCCGCTCGCCGCCTCCGCGGCGACCGCCCCCTCCCCCGACACCACGGTCACGTGGAGTGTCAAACCCGCCGACACCGCGCAAGGGCGCGACCGGCCCAACTACGCCTACGACCTGATGCCCGGTGGAACGGTCGGCGACGCCCTGTACGTCGCGAACCGCAGCCCTCAGCCGATCACCCTGCGCGTGTACGCCGCCGACGGCTTCCTCACCGACGACGGAGCCCTCGACATCCTCGCCGGGGACGCGGAATCCACTGACCTCGGCAGCTGGGTCTCGATCGCATCACCCGAGCTCACCCTCGACAGCGGCGCGAGTGCGGAGGTCCCCTTCACCGTCACCGTGCCCGCCGACGCCGCCCCGGGCGATTACGCGGCCGGCATCGTGGCATCCATGCTCGTGACCGCCGACAACGGCACCGTCACCGAACGTCGCCTGGGCTCGCGTCTACACCTCCGCGTGCAGGGCGACCTCGTCCCCTCGCTCGCGGTCGGCGACGTCGTCGTCGACTACCACGGCACCGCGAACCCCGCCGAGACGGGATCCGCGACCGTGGGCTACACCCTGACCAACACCGGCAACACGCGTCTCGACCCGAACGTCGAGGTCGCCCTCGGCGGGCCGTTCGGCTGGGCGCGCGTGACCGCCGCCGACGACGCCCCCGAGCTGCTGCCCGGCAGCTCGCTGAAGCGCACCGTCGAGGTCGCCGGGGTCGTCCCCCTCGTGTTGCTCTCGGCCGACGTCACCGCCACCTCGCAGGTCGTGTCGCGCACGCTGGCCGGCGCGGAGCCGTCGACCCTCGACCCCCTCGTGTCGCAGGGCGCGGCCGCCACGGCCGCCGTGCCGTGGACGGCGCTCGCGATCCTCGCCGTGATCGCCCTGCTCGTGGCCTGGCGCGTCATCGCCGCCCGGCGCCGTCGAGCGGCCCACGCCCGGGAGATCGCCGCCGCCGTGGCTGCCGCGCGAGCGGATGCGGACGGAACGGATGCCGCTGTACCCGGTGCCGCGACGGGTGCGGCCGCCGAGCGCGAGCCGGTGCCCGCCGGCGGCGTGGCCGACACGGAGGGAGTCCCCGAGGCTCCCTCCCCCGCCCCGACCCGCGCCTCGCGCCGGTCGCCCTGAGACCCGCTCGCGGCGTGGAGAGGGACACTCCGCGCCGCGAGCGATCGACGCCGCCCGCCGTGCTCGTGCCCGGCGGGCGTTCTTCGTGCGCTGGCCCCGCCCACCTCCCGGGCCCGCGCACGCCAGGCCCGGCCCGGCCTGGCCCGGCCCGGCCCGGCCCGCCGCGGCGACAACGCAGGAACACCGACCCGGTCGGGGCGTCTCCCCCCGGCCCGATGGCCCGCCGCCCCCGGATGTCCTGCGTCATGCCACGGGAGGGACGGGCCCCGCACCGGGCACGACCGCGGGGAAATCCGCGACACGCCGAAGTCCCGGCATCCGGAATTGGCCTGTCGGGGAAACGGTCCGCCGCCGTACGCGCCGGACCGGCTCACCACCCACCCGGCGGACCGACAACCCCGGCTCGGCTGCACAACTCCTGCGCATCGCGCGACCGTGACCCCCGGGGCCGCGAAACCCGCCCATCTGCAGGAGTTGTGCACGCGCCACCGCCCCGGCACGGCGCAGCGGCCCCGCCGGCCTGCCCAACCGGGAACCCCGGCACGAGCGCACGACTCCTGCATATCGCGCGCCCGCGGCCCACCGACGGCGCGGAACCGCCCGATCTGCAGGAGTCGTGCGGCGGCAGCGACCCGTCGCGGGTCAGGCGCGGAGGAACGCGGCGTTCAGCGACTCGGGGGCGAGGGCGTGCTCGACCGCAAGCATGCTCGCGCCGATTACGGCGGCCTTCTCGGCGGCGACCGACTGGACGATCGAGAGGTACTCGGTGGCCAGCGGCGTGGAGCGCGTGTACACGACCTCGCGCACGCCCGCGATGAGATGCTCGCCCACGCGCGCCATGGACCCGCCGATCGCGATCACCGACGGGTTCATCAGGCTCACGCACGTCGTGAGCACCTCGCCGATGTCGCGACCCGCCTGGCGCACGGCCTGGATCGCGTCGATGTTGCCGCGCTTGACGAGGTCGACCACGTCAGAGCCGGTGTGCGCGTCGATGCCCTGCGCGCGCAGCGCGCGCGCGATCGCGGGACCGGATGCCAAGGCCTCGAGGCATCCGCGATTGCCGCACTGGCACGGGATGTCGGCGCCGCGCGCGACCTGGACGTGACCGATGTCGCCGGCGATGCCCTGGGCTCCGCGCTGCAGGTGACCGTCGGAGATGATGCCGGTGCCGATGCCGGTGGCGACCTTCACGAACATGAAGTGGTCGACGGCGGGCCAGGCGATGCTGCGCTCGCCCAGCGCCATGATGTTGACGTCGTTGTCGACGAGGACGGGAACCGGCATGTGCTGGTAGATCCAGCCGGGGATGTCGAAGCGATCCCAGCCGGGCATGATCGGGGGGTTCACCGGCTGTCCGGTGGAGTGCTCGACGGGGCCGGGGACGCCGATGCCCATCGCGGCCACGTCGGAGGTGGAGCGGCCCGACTCCGAGAGCAGCGCCGTCGCCGTCTCGACGAGCCAGGTGAGCACGGGCTCGGGACCCGTGGCGATGTCGATGTCGCCGGTGCGTTCGCTGAGCACCTTGCCGGTGAGGTCGGCGATCGCGACCGTCGCGTGCGAGGCACCGAGGTCGACGGCGACGACGACCTTGGCCGCGGGGTTGATCGCGAACTGCGACGGCGGCCGTCCGCCGGTGGACACCGCGTCGGCGACGGGGGTGATGAGGCCCATGCGCATGAGCTCGTCGACGCGCACGGCGACCGTCGATCGGGCGAGGCCGGTCGACTTGGCCAGCTCCGCTCGCGTACGCGGTACGCCGTCTCGCAGCAGCTGGAACAACTGGCTCACGCCGTTGACCGACTGCACGGAATCTGTCGTCATCCTCTTCACGCCCTCAGTACACCATTAGTAGTAATGCATTCCATCCACATACCGACGGCGACTACGCGAATCACGCAGCCGCCGTCGGCATAAGGGGTCGTCAGCCCCGTCCCGGAGGACGGGAGAAGCGCTGCTGCAGGAGCACCGCGACCACGATGATGACACCTTTCGCCACCGCCTGTACCGAAGACGAGAGATTGTTCTGGATGAACACGTTCGACAACGTCGCGAAGATGAGGACGCCGAACACCGTACCGGTGATCGTGCCCCGGCCGCCGACGAGGAGCGTGCCGCCCACCACGACCGCGGCGATGGCGTCCAACTCGTACAGCTGACCGTGGGTCGAGGTGCCCGCCGTCGTGCGGCCGAGGATCATGACAGCTGCGATACCGGCGCACAGACCCGTGATCGCGTACAGCCACATCGTGTGCCGACGCACGTCGATGCCGGCCAGGCGCGCGGCCTCGCGGTTGCCGCCGACGGCCACGGTGCGACGCCCGAAGGTGGTGCGGTTCAACAGCACCCAGCCGAGGGCCGCCACGATGGCGAAGATCCAGATGAGGATGTCCACGCCGAGGATGTCGGCGTTCATGAAGGTGATGAAGCCGCGGTCCTGCACGACGAGCGTGCGACGCTCGGCCAGGATCTCGGCCAGGCCGCGCGCGCCGACGAGCATGGCGAGGGTCGCCATGAAGGCCACGACGTTGCCGTACGCGATGACGATGCCATTGATGAGGCCGGCGCCCACGCCCACCGCGAGGGCGATGACGACCATGACGCTCCAGTGCAGGTTGTCGGCGAGATCCTGCACGGCGGCGAGGGTCGCGACCACCGAGGCGAGGCCCATGACCGAGCCGACCGACAGGTCGATGCCGCCCGCGATGATCACGAGGGTCATGCCGATGCTGATGACGCCGATGATCGAGGCCTGGCGGAGGATGACGAGCAGGTTGTCGACGCTCGTGAACGACCCGGGCGCGGTGATGGCGCCGACGATGACGATGACCAGCAGCGCGACGACGAGGCCGATGTTGCGGCCGGCCGATCCGGAGAGGAAGCGGCGCCAAGCGGGCTCGGGAGCGGGAGCCGCGACGGCCCCGGTCTCGGTGGGGACCGTGCGTGCACGGGTCGGGGTGGTCGGCTCGCTCACGCGGCGGATCCTTTCATGACGAGATCGAGCACGCCGTGCTCGTCGATCTGGTGGGAGGGGAGGGTGCTCAGGATGCGACCGTCGGCGACGACGAGGACGACATCGGCGAGGCCGAGGACCTCTTCGATCTCGCTCGAGACGACGACGACCGCGTTGCCTGCGGCGGCGAGATCGCGGATGAGGGCGTAGATCTCGGCGCGGGCGCCGACGTCGACGCCGCGGGTGGGTTCGTCGAGCAGCAGCACCTCGGTGCCGTGCACGAGCCAGCGGGCAAGCAGGATCTTCTGCTGGTTGCCGCCGGACAGGGTGCGCGCGGGACGATCGGGATCGGCCGGGCGCAGCTCGAAGGCGTCGATCTGTTCGCGGGCGACCTTGCGCGCGGCGCGGTCGTCGAGGAACCCGCCCTTGGCGAAGCGCTTCATGGAGGCCAGCGCGATGTTGACGAAGATCGGCTCGTCGAGCACGAGCCCCTGGCTCTTGCGCTCCTCGGGCGACAGACCGATGCCCGCGCCGACGGCGGCGCGGACCGATCCGCGGGGAAGGACCTTGTCACGGACGCGAACGGAGCCGGCGTTCGAGCGTCGCGCGCCGTAGACCGTCTCGAGGATCTCGGATCGACCCGAGCCGACGAGTCCGGCGAGCCCCACCACCTCACCGGCGCGCACCGAGAACGACACGTCGGAGAAGACCCCGTCGAGCCCGAGTCCCTGCACGTCGAGGACGACGGGGGCATCGGATGCCACGGGCACACGCTCGGGGAAGACGTTGGCCACCTCGCGCCCGGTCATGAGCCGGATGAGTTCGGCCTTCGGGGTGTCGGCGGCGGAGAGACCGACCGCGGTGGTCCGCCCGTCCTTCAGGACGGTGATGCGGTCGCCGATCTCGCGGATCTCTTCGAGGCGGTGCGTGATGTAGACGACGGCGATGCCCGCGGCGGTGAGCTCGCGCACGACGGCGAAGAGGTTCTTGACCTCTTCGGTGTCGAGGACGGCCGAGGGCTCGTCCATGATGATCAGCTTGATGTCGTGCGACAGCGCGCGCGCCATGCTGACGATCTGCTTGTTGGCGGCGCTGAGCGAGCCGACCTCGGTGTTCGGAGAGAGGTTGGCGTGTCCGAGACGGCGCAGCAGCTCGCGGGTCTGCCGGGCGGCTTCGGCGCGCTGCGTGAAGCCACCGCGCGCGAGCTCGTGCCCGAGGAAGATGTTCTCGGCGATCGTGAGGCCGTCGACGACGTCGAGCTCCTGGTACATCGTCGCGATGCCGAGGTCGATGGCCGCATCGGGGTCGGCGATCTCGACGTTCTCGCCGAGCCACACGATCTCTCCCTCGTCGGGGCGGTGCACTCCGGCGAGGGTCTTGATGAGAGTCGACTTGCCCGCGCCGTTCTGGCCCAGCACGCAGTGCACCTCACCGGCGACGATGTCGAGATCGACACCGCGCAGGGCGCGGACGCCGGCGAAGGACTTGGTCACGCCTCGGACGGTGAGTAATGACGACTGATGGTCAACTTTGATCACGCGGCGAACATAACACGCCGCCTCACCGTCGCGCGACCCGAATTCGGCGCCGCGCCGGGAAGCCGCCTCCCGCATGCGCGCGAGCGCTTTCCTGTCGGAATCAGCGTGAGCGCCGACTTATGCGGCTTAAAAAACAAAAGATGCTCAATCAACCGACACTTCTGCTAGCGTGAGCCACGTCAGAGTGGACCCTTCCTTCCGGAATGACCCGGGGCCGCGATGACCCCAGCTGCATCACATTTCAAGGAGGAAACATGCGCTCACAGTGGAAGTCGCGTTCGCGACTCGTCCTGACCGGTATCGCCGTCGTCGCCTCGGTCGGCCTTCTCGCCGGCTGCACCGGCTCGGGCGGCGACAGCCAGAACGTCGTCGACCAGGGCACCACGACCGAAGAGAACGCCGCCGCCGGTGACACCGTCACCATCGGGTTCTCGGGCCCCGCCGCCGACCACGGGTGGCTCGGCGCCATCAACTCGGGTGCGCTCGCCGCCGCCGAGAGCTTCCCCGACGTCGACCTCAAGGTCGCCGAGGGGACGAACGACGTCAACGCGCAGATCGCGGCCGTCGAGACCTTCATCAACGACGGCGTCGACGCCATCGTGCTCCTGCCGAGCGACGGCGCCGCCCTCACCGAGGTCGCGATCAAGGCGATGAACGCGGGCATCCCCGTGATCAACGTCGACCGCGAGTTCTCGAGCCCCTTCGCCGCCCGCTCGACCATCCTGGGCGACAACTACGGCATGGGCGTCAGCGCCGGCACGTACATCTGCTCGCAGCTCGAGGGCAACAGCAGTGCCGTCGTCGGCGAGATCGCGGGCATCGACTCCCTGCCGCTCACGCAGGACCGCTCGGCGGGCTTCGCCGACGCCCTGTCGGACTGCGGCCTGAAGGTCGGACCCCGCGTCGCCGCGGACTTCACCGTCCAGGGCGGCGAGGCCTCGACCTCGCAGCTGCTGTCGGCGAACCCCAAGATCGACGCCATCTGGAACCACGACGACGACCAGGGCATCGGTGTGCTCGCCGCCATCACGGCAGCCGGTCGCGACGAGTTCATCATGGTCGGCGGCGCGGGCAGCCGGAACGCGATGGAGTCCATCCAGGCCGACGACAGCGTCCTGAAGGCCACGGTCATCTACCCGTCGACGCAGGCCGCCGACGGCATCGCCCTGGCGCGCCTGATCGCGCAGGGCAAGACCGCCGGTGACCTCATCACGCCCAGCGTCCCCAACCGCATCGTGTTGGACGCCCCCGTGGTGACGAAGGACAACGTCGCGTCCTTCATCGACCTCTCGTTCCAGTCCTGACCCGGTCCGGGGCGTCCGCGTTCGTCGCGGGCGCCCCGTCCCCCGTCCCCCCACAGAAAGACGTCATCGTGACCCAGCCCCTTCGCATCGCCATGATCGGTGCGGGATTCATGGGCGCCGCGCATTCCCAGGGATGGCGCGTCGCCCCTCGTTTCTTCGACCTCCCCCTCGCCCCCGAGATGAGCGTGCTCGTCGGGCGCGACGCGGCCCGCACGCAGGCCGCCGCCGAGACCTGGGGCTGGCAGGAGAGCGCGACGGACTGGCGCGAGGTCATCCACCGCTCCGACATCGACGTCGTCGACATCGTCACCCCCGGCGATTCGCACGCCGAGATCGCGATCGCCGCCCTCGCCGCCGGCAAGCACGTCCTGTGCGAGAAGCCCCTCGCCAACACCGTCGACGAGGCCCGGCGCATGGCCGAGGCCGCCTCGTCCGCCGCAGACAACGGCATCCGCTCGATGGTCGGCTTCACGTACCGGCGTCTTCCCGCCACGACCTTCGCCCGCGACCTCGTCGTCGCGGGCCGCCTCGGCGACATCCGCCAGGTGCGCGCCGAATACCTCCAGGACTGGCTGAGCGACGCCGAGGCCCCGCTCACGTGGCGCCTGCAGAAGGACCGCGCCGGATCCGGCGCCCTCGGCGACATCGGCGCCCACGCCGTCGACCTCACCGAGTTCATCACCGGGCAGCGCGTGAGCCGCGTCGCCGGCATCCTCGAGACGATCGTCGACGAGCGTCCCGTCCTCGCCTCCTCGACCGGGCTCTCCGGTTCCGCGGGCACCGAACGCGGGGCCGTCACGGTCGACGACCTCGCCCTGTTCACCGGTCGCCTCGAGAGCGGCGCCCTCGCCTCGTTCGAGGCCTCGCGCTTCCGCCTCGGCCGCAAGAACGCCCTGCGGATCGAGATCGCCGGATCCCTCGGCTCGCTGTCGTTCGACCTCGAGAGCCCGAACGAACTGCAGTTCTACGACGCCACGCTCCCCGCCGCCGAGCAGGGCTTCCGTCGGATCCTCGTCACCGAACCCGAGCACCCGTACGTCGCCGCGTGGTGGCCCACCGGTCACATGCTCGGCTACGAGCACGGCTTCTCGCACCAGGCAAAGGACTTCGTCGAGGCCGTCGCCGCCGGAGCCGCCCCGACCCCCTCGTTCGCCGACGGCCTGCACGTGCAGGAGGTGCTCGACGCCGTCGCGCGCAGCTCCGAGGCCGATGGCGTCTGGACCGGCGTCGATGCCGACCTGGCCACCGCTTCTTCCGGGGGCCGCGCGTTCGCGGCATCCTGAATCCGATCCCGGAACCGCACCGACGAAAGGACGCCGCGATGACGCGACCGATCACCCTCTTCACCGGCCAGTGGGCCGACCTCCCCTTCGAGGAGGTGGCCCGTCTCGCCGGCGAGTGGGGCTACGACGGCCTCGAGATCGCCTGCTGGGGGGACCACCTCGACCCTTGGCGCTGGGACGACGAGGCCTACGTGCAGGGCAAGCTCGACGTGCTCGAGCGCAACGGCCTGAAGGTGTGGACCATCTCGAACCACCTCAAGGGACAGGTCGTCTGCGACGACCCCATCGACCAGCGTCACCGCGACATCGTGTCGGACCGGGTGTGGGGCGACGGCGACCCGGAGGGCGTGCGCCAGCGCGCCGCCGAAGAGCTGAAGAACACCGCGCGCCTCGCCGCGAAGCTGGGCGTCAAGACGGTCACGGGCTTCACCGGCTCGAGCATCTGGAAGTACGTCGCGATGTTCCCGCCCGCCACCGAGCAGATGGTGGATGCCGGATACCAGGACTTCGCGGACCGCTGGAACCCGATCCTCGACGTGTTCGACGAGGTCGGCGTGCGTTTCGCCCACGAGGTGCACCCCTCCGAGATCGCCTACGACTACTGGACGACCCAGCGGGCTCTCGAGGCCATCGGGCACCGCGAGGCCTTCGGGTTGAACTGGGATCCCTCGCACATGGTGTGGCAGGACATCGATCCGGTCGCGTTCCTGTGGGACTTCCAGGACAAGATCTTCCACGTGCACTGCAAGGACACGAAGAAGCGTCTCGGCAACGGCCGCAACGGACGCCTGTCGTCGCACCTGCCGTGGGCCGACCCGCGCCGCGGGTGGGACTTCATCTCGACCGGGCACGGCGATGTGCCGTGGGAGGACGCCTTCCGCATGCTCAACGCCATCGGCTACGACGGGCCGCTGTCGGTCGAGTGGGAGGACGCGGGCATGGACCGCCTGGTCGGAGCGCCCGAGGCGCTCGGATTCGTGCGGAAGCTGTCGTCGTACGAGCCCTCCGGGGCGGCGTTCGACGCGGCGTTCAGCCAGCGCTGATCCGGGGGGATCGGTCGGAAGCGAAAGAAGGGCCGGATGCCGAGGCATCCGGCCCTTCCGTCTGCCCGGGCGGGGCCTGAGGGGGCGCCGAAGCGCCCTTGCTCCCCGCGACACGACGCAGGAGATCCGGTCGCGCGATACCGTTCTGGCCGCACGGCGGGCGGATGTGGGACGGAGACTCCTGCGTTGTGCCCGCAGCCGCGATGCGGGGTCGCCCTGGCCGAGCTCCGAGCTACGGCGGCCCGAGCGTCCTCCACCGCGGGCCAGCGGCCACGACGCAGGAGATCCGCCCCGGCGACACCGCCTCTGGCGGGCGCGGGACGGGGCTCGAGTCCGAGACTCCTGCGTTGTGTCCCGCCGGGTCAGACCCCCAGGCCGCGCAGCACCAGGTCGCGGACGCCCGCGGCGGGCAGCGACTCGGCGTCGGGCAGCAGGCCTGCGTCGCTCGAGACGAGCATCGGTCCGTCGCGCCGCGTCGACGACAGGCGGCCGTGCGTCCCGCGGACGCACGAGGGGTCGAGCGGCACCGTGCTCATCGCGTAGCGCAGGCCCAGCTTCTTCTTCACGAGGTTCGCGCCGGCCTTGGCCTTGGCGAAACGGTCAGCGGGGTCGAAGAACAGCTCGGCGGGGTCGTATCCGGGCTTGCGGTGGATGTCGACGCCCCGGGCGTACTCCGGGGCGCGCTCGTCGTCGAGCCAGAAGTAGTAGGTGAACCAGGCGCCGGGCTCGGCCACCACCACCAGTTCGCCGGAGCGCTCGTGGTCCAGGCCGTACCGCGCCTGCGCGTCGCGGTCGAGAACCTCGTCGACACCCTCGAGTCCGCGCAGCAGCGCCGTCACGCGGGGGAGGTCGGCGGCATCCGGAACGTACACGTGAGCGACCTGATGGTCGGCCACGGCGAACGCGCGCGAGGTCCACGGGTCGAGTTGTTCGCGGCCGTCCTGCACGTACACCTCGAGCAGTCCCTCGCGGCGCAGGGCGCGGTTGACGTCGACGGGGCGCGATGCCTGTTCGATGCCGTACTCCGACACCGCGACGACGCTGTACCCGCGGTCGAGCGCATCGGTCAGCAGGGGCGCGATCGCGTCGTCGAGCTCGCGCGCCGCGCGCTCGGCTTCGGGGCCGTTCGGGCCGAAGCGTTGAAGGTCGTAGTCGAGGTGCGGCAGGTACGCCATCGCCAGGTCGGGCGCCGGACCCCACCGCTCGGTGATGACGCCGCGCGTCGCCTCGGCGAGCCACGCGCTGCTCTGGATCGTCGCGGTCGGGCCCCAGTACTGGAACAGGGGGAACTCGCCCAGCGCCCCGACCAGCTGGTCGTGCAGGGCCGCGGGGCGGACGTACGCGTCGGGGCTCTTGCGCCCGTCGGCGTGGTAGATCGGGCGCGGGGTCACGGTGATGTCGGTCGTCGCCCCCATCGCGAACCACCAGCCGAGGTTGGCCGTGGTCAGCTCGGGGCGCGAGCGCCGCGCGGTCTCCCACACCTTCTCTCCGGCGACGAGCTTGTTGTGCTGGCGCCACAGGAGAGGGTCGCCGAGGCCGTGGAAGTGCCAACCGTTGCCGACGATCCCGTGCTCGCGCGGCATCGTGCCGGTGAGCATGGTCGACTGCACGCTGCACGTGACGGCCGGGAGGATCGTGTCGAGCCCCAGCTGCCCGCCGGCGCGGCCGAGCGCGGTGAGTCGGGGCATCGCGGCGAGCGCGCGCGGGGTGAGCCCCACGATGTCCAGCAGCAGGACCTTGCTCATACCAGGCTCCTTTCGTCGATTCGGGATGCCGGCACCCCGGCGACAGCGCGCGGCAGGTGCGCGTGCGCCCAGCGCAGTTCGGCCGCGATCCCGCCGACGAGCGTTTCGGGCTGCAGTTCGTCGGGCAGCACCGACCAGGTGTAGGTCTCGATGTCGAGGTGGGCGTCACCGCCACCGGGGGTCTCGAGAACCGCGTCGACCGCGGCGAGCAGCACCTCGGTCGTGGCGCGGAGGGGGGCTGCGGGACGCGCGTGCAGGGGGATGTGGACGTGCACGCGCCAGGCGCGGTCGGTCGGCCACGGCGCGGCGGCGTAGAGCACCTCGGGGAGGTCATCGGCGGAGCGTCGACCCCCGGCCTCGCGCACCTGGTGGACGTAGCGTTCCTCGGCGAAGGGGCGGAGGGCGTCCGCCGTGCGGGGGTCGGCGGGGTCGGGCACCTCGAGGGCGACCGAGGCCTGCACTTTCACGATGCGGATACCGGCGGCGGCGGCCGCGGCGACCGCTCCGGCGGGGTCGGCGAACGATACGGCGAGGTGGCAGGTGTCCAGACACAGCCCGAGTCGGCCCCCGGCGGTCAGGTGCGGGCGGGCGCCGAGCCAGGCCACTACGTCGGCGACGTCGTCGAGGATGCAGCCCGGCTCGGGTTCGATCGCCACGCGGACGATGCGTCCCGTCTCGCGCTCGAGCGCGGCGAGGCCCTCGACGAGTCCGGCGAGGTGCTCCTCCGCGGCGCGGTCGGCCGCGGCATCCCACCCCTCCCTCCATCCCAGCGGGAGCGTCGAGATGCTGCCCTCGGCCCCGGCGGGAAGAAGCGCCGCGAGGGCGCGCGCGCAGTCGAGCGTGTACTCCAGGCGCTCGCGCGTGGTCCAGTCGGGGCGGTACACCGCGAGCTTCACGACGTCGTCGTGGAACCCGCGGTACGGGAAGGCGTTGACCGTGCGCAGCTCCAGCCCGTTTCGCGCGAGGGCGTCGGCGAGGACACCGCGGGCCCGCGGGTCGTCGGAGAGGAGGGATGCCACGCCCACCGGCATCCACAGTCCGACGCCGAGCCGCTCGAGGCCCGCCGCCCGCCGGACGGGGCCCGCGTGCTCGTCGAGCTGGCGGACGATGCCGGGCAGGTCTTCGGCGGGGTGGACGTTCGTGCAGTACGACAGCTCCACCCTCACGCCCCCTGGCGCGATGCCATACCGCGCAGCACGGAGTTGCCGGCGAACAGCTCGGGCCCCTGGCTCGCGGGAGCGAAGCCGTCGATCGGGTCGGTGTTCACGCGCCCGCTCTGCGCGTAGAAGTCGCGCGGGTTGCGCCACAGGATCCGGTCGACGTCGTCGTCGCTGAACCCGGCGTCGAGCATCGCCAGACCCGCCTTCGCCGTCTTGAGCGGGTCGGAGCGGCCCCAGTCGGCCGCGGAGTTCACGATGACGCGGTCGAGCCCGATGCGCTGCATGATGGCGACGACGCGCTGCTCGTCCATCTTGGTGTCGGGGTAGATCGAGAAGCCCATCCAGGCGCCGCTGTCGGCGACCGCGTCGACGCAGGTCTCGTTGAGGTGGTCCACGAGCACGCGCTCCATCGCGATGCCGGACTCGGCCACCACGTCGAGCGTGCGCCGGGTGCCCACGGTCTTGTCGCGGTGCGGAGTGTGGACGAGTACGGGGAGGTCGAACTCGATGCCGAGCGCGAGGTGCTGGCGCAGGATCTCGTCTTCTTCGGGGGTCATCGAGTCGTAGCCGGTCTCACCGACCGCGACGACCCCGTCCTTGGCGAGGTACGTCGGCAGCTCGGCCATGACCTCGCGGCAGCGCGCGTCGTTCGCCTCTTTCGGGTTGAGCGCGATCGTGCAGTGGTGGCGGATGCCGAACTGCGCCGCACGGAACCTCTCCCACCCGATCAGCGCGTCGAAGTAGTCGAGGAACGACCCCACGCTCGTGCGCGGCTGGCCGAGCCAGAACGCCGGCTCCACCAGGGCGCGCACGCCCGCGTCGTACATCGCCTCGTAGTCGTCGGTCGTGCGGGCGGACATGTGGATGTGGGGGTCGAAGATGCGCATGTCAGGCCCTTTCGCGAGCACGGAGGAAGGAGAGGTCGTCGGGCACGGAACGGCCGGCGGCACGACGCTCGGCGGCAAAGCGCTCCGCCATCGCGGCGAGCTCGTCGTCGGCGCGGGCGTCGAGGGCGACGACGACCGAAAGGGGGATGCCGAGGAACACGCACTTCAGCACGCCGTGACGCCACGCGTGGTCGTCGAGGTGGTCGGCGGCGAAGCGCCCGAGGGCGGCGGCGACCAGTCGCGTGTCATTGGCGCGGAGGGCGTCCGCGACGAGCTCCAGACCGGCCTCACGCCAGGCGGCGGTGGGCGCGATGATCGCGTCGAGGCCGCGCAGCACCCCGCGGCGCTCGGCGTCGTCGCCGCGGCGATACAGCGCGACCGCCACGGCCGGGTCGGCTCCGCTGTCGGCCAGGGCCGCGATGAGGGCGGCGCGGGCGACATCGTCGGCGGTGGGGCCGAACGGCGCGGCCGAGAGGGGGTCCCGCCCCACCTCGCGACCCGCCGCGGCGAACAGGCGCGCGGCGCGGGCGGCATCCGCGCGCACCTGCTCGACGGCGAGGGCGGTCCAGGGGTGGAGGGGCCGACCGTCCCCGGAGGACGAGGTTTCGACCGCGCTCCGCGTCGGGGCGATGACCGAGCGCTCCCCCGCCGCGACCAGCGCCGCCATGCTCGACGCCGCGAGCTCGGGGGCCGCGTGCGCGTGCCGCGGCAACTCCACCGCGATCACGCCGCGGTAGTCGATTTCGCGCAGCGTCGAGAGGGCGGCATCCAGGTCGAGCTCGCCCTCCCCGAACGGAAGGTGCTCGTGCGCGGTGGGGAGCATATCGTCGGCCTGCACGTTGCGCAGCAGGGGGCCCGCCGCTCGCAGAGCACCCACCACCCCGTCGGGCTCGACCACCACACAGTGACCGAGGTCGACCGTGAGGCCGAGGTTCGCGGGGTGGCCGAGCCGGGCGCGGAGCGCGAGGGCGTCGGCCACGGTCTCGACCAGCATCCCCGGCTCGGGCTCGAGAGCGAGGGTGACGCCGGCGTCGGCGGCGAACGCGGCGAGCTCGACGAGACGTTCCTCGAGGAGCACGCGCGCCTGATCGGTGGAGACGTCGTCGGGCACGACCCCGCTCCACAGCGAGACGCACTCGGCATCCAGGATCGCGGCGATCTCTACCGCCCGCCGCAGGAAGGCCATGCGCGACGCGGCGTCGCGGTCGACGAGGGTCGGCCGGTGCTTGCGCAGGGGGTCGAGCAGGTAGCGTGCGCCCGTCTCGACGACCACCCGCAGTCCCCGGCGGCGGAGGTCCGCGGCGAGCGCCTCGCTCTGTTCGCGCCAGTCGGGGGCGAAGGGGTCGAGGTGGGGGTGACCGAGGGTCAGGGCGACGGCGCCGTACCCGTGATGCTGCAGCACGTCGAGGGCGGAGGGCAGCGGGTGGTCGGTGAAGCCGTTGGTGCCGTATCCCCAGGTCCAGCTCATGTGATGTCTCCCGTCGAACGGCGGCGGCCGAGTACGCGGCCGAGAATCTCGATGCCCAGCAGGGCCGCGGTCGCCAGCGGTGAGCCCGCCCGGGCGGCGAGGGCGGACTGCAGGGGCACGACGGCGCGGATGCCCGCCCGGGTGGCGTCCCGTGCCCGAGCCGCCCCGGGATCACGAGCGACCGCGAACTGGCCGGGCAGGACCGCGGCGAGGTAGCGCGCTCCCCCGAGCACGGCGGCGGAGCGGTTCGAGCGTCCGAGGAGACCGGATGCCGCCACGGCGACGCTCGTGCCCACGGCGACGCGACCGGTGCTCGCCGTCGACCCGTCGACCTCGCCCCGCGAGATCGCGGTGACGGCGACCGTGTGGGCGGCGACCGCACCCGCGGGGACCAGGGCCGAGCGCCACCCCGGCCCGGCCGCACCCATCATCACGTCGAGCCCGCGGCAGACGGCCATGACGACCGGACCGGCCGCCGTCGGCTTGAACACGGTGTCGTAGGCCCACAGCGCTCCGGCGAGCGCGACCGACACCAGACCCGAGCGGCGACCGGCCGCGAACGCCGCGCCCACCCCGAGGGCGGTGAGACCCATGCCCACCGCGAGCGCGCGGTCGCGGCTGATCCGCCCCGAGGGGATGGGGCGCTCGGGGCGCTCCAGCGCATCGAGGTCGGCATCCGCCCAGTCGTTCAGCGCCATCCCGGCGCTGTACAGGCAGACGGACGCGGCCGCGAGCGCGCCCCCGCGCAGGGGACCGTCGCCGCCCGGCCCGCGCGCGCTCAACGCCCCGACGAGAGCGTCGCCGAGGACGGTGAGCGAGGCGGGGGCGCGGACGAGGTCGAGGTAGTCCGCGACCCGCGTCACGGTGCGGCGACCCGGGCTGCCGCGACGGCGGCTGCGGTCTCGTGCACCCACGAGACGAACTGGGCGGTCTGCTCGCCGAAGCCGTGGACGTCGCTCCCCCACGGATCCTTGAAGAAGCAGCCGAGGGCGGTGACGACCCCCGCGTGGCCCGCGCGGGTCGCGAGAGACAGCGCTCGGACGAGGTCGATGACCAGGGGCGCCGCGAGAGCGGAGTCGTAGGCGCTCCACGTGGTCTGCAGCGTGACGCGGCTGCCGAGGAACCCTGTCGCGCTGACGTGGTCCCACGCGGTCTTCACGTCGCCGAGGTCGGGCACGTTGTCGATGTGCAGCGGAGTGACGACGTCGTCGCCGACGAGAGCGTGCAGACCGCGGTTCTTCGACACCAGCTTGGAGCGGACGGCCTCGGGGTCGGCCAGGGTCGCGCCGTCGCCGCCGCCGAGGAGGTTGGTGCCGGCCCAGGACTGCACCCGGAACCCGCGGGCGGCGAACATCGGCGCCAGCACCGTCCGCAGCAGCGTCTCGCCGGTCTTGCCGTCCTGCCCCGCGTACGCGATGCCCGCGCGTTCGGCGCGCTCGCGCAGGACGGGGAGGTTGAGGGATGCCGAGGGGGTGAAGGCGGCGTAGGCGGCTCCGGCCGCGATGGCGGCGAGGGCGGCGCGCGAGCTGGGCGGAAGGACCCGCACACCCGGGGTCGTCAGGGCCGCCTGCAGGAGGGCGTCGTCTTCGAATCCGGGGTGGTACGGGGGAAGGGGCTCGGTGGACGAGACGTCGATGACGACGACCTCGCGCAGGTCGTGACGGTCGCGGAAGTCGGCGATGTCGGCCGCGAGCAGGTCGATCTCGTCCTGCTGGGTCGCCGTCATCGTGGGGACGGGGCGGAGGTTCTGCTCGGTCTCGCGCAGCCGCTCGGCCACCGCGTCGACGAGGGCCACGGGGAACATCCCGCCGGCGGCGAGCTGACGCGCGCGTTCCTCGAGCGGGGTCGACGAGATGTCGTGTCCGCCGACGACGATGTCGGCGATCGCGGGGAACTCGTCGACGCGCACCGCGTCGGTCTCGGTCGTGAGGCCGACGGGCGTCGCGACGCCCAGGGCGAGGGCGTGCATGCCGAGGGTGGCCGTGGTCGCGAGCGAGCCGCGAGCGCCGATGAACCAGGCGCCGACGTCGGCGGTGCGGCGGGTGTCCGAAGTGTTCACGCGGGGGTCCGTTCTTCGTTGAGGGACGTCGAATACCGGGTACGCACGACGGCACGACTCCGTGGGGGCGGAGCCGTTCGAGAGGGGCGCTCCGAGGGGGATGGAGGGCGACCCGGGGTGGTGGGGGACTCGTCGTCGAGGTGTCCTGGTCCTTCCGACAGTAGTGCGGCTTTTGCGGTAAGGCAACCAAAAGATGTCTGAATGAGGAGCAATATTCGTCGACGGCTCGACGAGAGGGAAGGACGCCCCGCTCAGCCGCGCGCGGCGAGAGCCCGCAGCACCTCGAGCTGGTGCACCGGGCCGCCTCCTTCGTGTCCGTTCCACGGGTAGACGCGAATGCTCTTCTCGCCCACGTAATGGTTGTACGCCGCAAAGACGGTCGACGGAGGGCACACGGCATCGCGCAGGCCCACCGAGAAGAGGGCGGGAACCCTCGCTCGCGCGGCGAAGTTGACGCCGTCGAGGTACGAGAGAGAGCGGAACACCGCCTCTTCCTCGCCGCGCCGAGTCTGCAGGTACGCGATGATCTCGCTGAAGGGCGCGGCGTCGGTGATGGCGACCGCCCGACGCATCGCGCTGAGGAACGGGAAGTCGATCGCGGCGAACCGGAGTCCCTCGCTCAACGCCGCTGCGGCGAGCGCGATGCCCCCGCCCTGGCTCCCGCCCCACACGCTGACACGTGTCGCGTCGATCGCCGGGTGCGAGCGGACCGCATCGATCGCGAGCACCGCATCGCAGAAGACACGGCGGTAGTAGGAGCGGGAAGGATCGTCGAGCCCCTCGGTCACGCGACCGGCGACATGCGGCGCTCCGCCCACGGGGTCGGAGGTCGCCCCGGGCAGCGCGCCGCTGCTCTGCCCCCGCGTGTCCATGACCATCACAGCGAACCCCGCGGAGGGCAGCAGCGTGTGCTGGTGGGCGAGGCCGCGACCGGAGTTGTAGCCGATGTACTGCACGACGCACGGCAGAGGCCCCGAAGCTCCGCGCGGGCGCAGGAGCCACGCGCGCACCTCGTGCCCCCCGAAGCCCGCGAAGACGACATCGTCGACCTCGACGCCGGTCACACCGGTGTCGTCGGTGTCGAGCGGGGTGAAGCGCGCGGTCCACGACGCCGCCCTTGCCTCGCCGAGCGTCTCGGCCCAGAAGGCGTCGAAGTCGGCGGGCTCCTCTCGCGGCGGGCGGAAGGCCTCGAGGTCGGCGAGCGGCAGGTCGAACTGGGTCACGGGTTCTCCTTCTCCGCGGACGCTCGCGAGAGCACCCGGTCGATGTGCGCGTGGGTCGCGGCGAATGCCCGCGAGCGGACGGCGTCGAGTCCGCGGTACTCGCGGTGGCCGTAGGGCTGCACGTCGAGCTCCAGTTCGGCACCCGTCGCCTCGTCGATCGCGTTGGCGACGGCGAACTGCCCGGGCGGGGGAACGTGACGGTCGCGTAAGGCGCATTCCACGCGCACCGGCACGCGGACGAACGTCGCCGCCGTGGACGCATCGAAGAAGCGCAGGACCTCGCGCGCCGCAGGGTGGGCTCCGACGTGAGCCCGCACACGCTCGCCGCTGCCTTCGCACGGCAGGCGCAGGCGCAGGTCGTACTGGCCGAAACTCGGCACGATGAGCGTCGCCCCCGCGAAACGGTCATCCCACGGAAGAGCGAGCGCCCCGATCCCGCCGCCGAAGCTCTCGCCCACGTAGTACAGCGGGATCGGTCCCACCAGAGCTCTCAGCGCCGACCCGGCATGCCAGAGATCGACGGCGCATCGGCCGAGAACGTACTCGTCGATCGAGTGGATGCCGTGGAGCACGTGCCCGTCGGCGGGCGTGGGTGCGCCGAGCCCGGCGTTGAGCGACCCCTGTCCTCTCGCGACGGGGAAGAAGACCGCTGCATCGTCCGGGACGCGATCGAAGTCGGGAGCCTCGCGCCCGCCGTAGCCGTGACCGTGGACGATCCCCACCCGCGGCGGCATTCCGCCCACCGCCGTCGCGAACCACCCGCGAACGCGCAGACCGTCGGCGACGGTGTGGTCGACGAGGAAGAGCGACCGCCCGTCCGCGCGCCCGAGGGGTGTCATCCTCGGATCGGGGTCGACCTCGGCTGCCGCCGCCGCCCAGGCTTCCCAGCGCTCGGCGAAACCGACGGGCGGAGCGACCGGGGGCACCGCGCGAAGGGCCGGCAGCTCGAAGCCGTAATCGCCCTCCCCCGCGGGATCGGCGATGACGCCGTTCACGAGCGGGCCGCCGTGGAAGACTGGAGGCCCGAACGAGAGGAGCGATCGTGCTCGCCGCCGAACGCCGATCCCGCCTCCTGGCCGAGGTTCGCCGACAGGGAGCCGCCGCGGTCCCCGATCTGGCCGAGACCCTCGGGGTCAGCGAGATGACCATTCGGCGCGATCTCGACGTGCTGGCGGCCGATGGCCGCGTCGATAAGGTGCGCGGGGGCGCTCGCACGCCGCAGCCCGGAGTCGCGGCATCCCGTGACTTCGCCACGCAGTCCCGCCGCAACGGAGACGGCAAGAGGGCCATCGCCCGCCGCGCGGCCGAGCTCGTCGAGCCGGGCATGTCGGTGGGACTGAGCGGAGGCTCCACGACGTGGGCTCTCGCGCGCGAGCTCCGCGGCATCGACGACCTGACGATCGTGACGAACTCCCTGCCCGTCGCCGACGTGTTCGCCCGCCCCGACAGAGCGGACGAGCCCTACACGCAGACGGTGGTGCTCACCGGCGGCGTCCGCACTCCCGCCGACGCACTGGTCGGTCCGGTCGCCGTCGCGTCCCTCGAGCATCTGCACTGCGACATCGTCTTCCTCGGTGTGCGCGGCCTGGACCTCACAGCGGGGCTGACGACCTCGAACCTGCTCGAGGCCGAGACCAACCGCGCCCTCGTCGCGGCGGGGGGCCGAGCGGTCGTCCTCGCCGACCACACGAAATGGGGAGCCGTGGGACTCACCACCATCGTGGATCTGCACGAGGTCGACCTGGTGGTCACCGACGAGGGACTCGCGCCCGACGCCGAAGAGACGCTGCGCGCGCACGTCACCGAGCTGTGGGTGGCCGCCCACGGCGACGACTGAGACCCGCCCGCCCCCGCGCGGGGAACGGACGGCGAGAGCCGGGCTCACCGCGCGGTACTCGCTCGCGCGATCACCGTGGCATCCACCACGATGTGTCGCACCGGAACGTCCGCGCCGGGCCGAGCCGCCATCTGACGCTCGAGCTCGGTGAACGCCGCTTCGACGATCCCGTGATCGTCGGGCGCCACCGACGAGAGCGCAGGGACCGAGAACTGCGCGGCGTGCACGTTGTCGATGCCGATCACCGCGACGTCGCTCGGCACCGCCCGCCCGCGCTCGTGCAGAGCCGCGAGCACGCCGAAAGCGACGGAGTCGTTGGAGCACACCACACCGTCGTATGCGACGCCCGAGGAGTGAAGTCGGCCCAGCGCCGCCGCGCCCTCTTCGGAGGTGAACGCATCGACCGAGACGATGAGCTCCGGGTCGTCGGCCAGGCCCAGGCGCGACACGGCGTCGCGGTACCCGGCGAAACGCTGGTCGGCGGCATCCGAGGGGCGTGACACGCGAGGTCCGAGGAACGCGACCCGGCGGCACCCGGCGTCGGCGAGATGCGCGGTCGCCAGGTCAGCCGTGCGGCGGTTGTCGATCGAGACGTGCGTGAAAGGGCTGACCGCGATGTGCTCACCGAGGAGCACGAGCGGTCCCGGATCCGTACGCCGGGTGAGGTCCCCGACCGTCAGAGAACGCGGGATGTGGATGAGGCCGTCGGTCTCGGGGAGCCCCACCCCGTTCGCGACGTCGATCTCCCGCTGATGGTCGCCCTCGGTCTGCTGGATGAGGATCGACAACCCGCGCGCCTCGGCCCCGCGCGCCAGCAGGGTCGTGAGCTCGGCGAAGTAGGGCTCCTCGAGATTGGGCACGGCGAGCGCGATGATCCCGGTGCGCTGTCGGCGCGAGAGCGGCGAGATCCGCCGCGTGGCCGAAGGCGTGTCGGTCATGGCGGGACTCCTCGTCGAGGACCGGGCGGCGCTCGCGCGCACCGCCGAGCGGTCTGTTCTGGGGGCTACGGTATCGCGCGGCATGTCACTCCTGGACACGGAAGGCCACGATGCGGGCCTCCGGAGCGCCGTGGGTCGCCGTCACGACCACGCGGGCGGCGTCGATCGCGCCCATTCCGGGAGGAAGCGGGTGGCTGCGCCGGCGGCGACGGTTGTCCGCCACGGTCGCGACCTCGGTCCACTCCTCGGACCCGGCCACCTGGATCTCGACCCGGTACGTGTCGACGAGCGAGGGCATCACGAGGTGCGGATCGCGGTGATGGTGAAGGGTGTTCAGCTCGATGTCGGGGTCGTCGTCGAAGACCAGCACGATCTCGCGCGCGACGACGGGCCGGTCCCAATCGAGCCGCAGCCACGCCTCTGCCTCGGTCAACGGTGCCGAGGCCCACAGGTTCGGTCCGCCGAAGGGGCGCTGGTATCCACCGACCGCGCGTTCCGGTGCCAACGCCTCCGATGCGGTGGGAACGCGGAACTGGACCGACCGCCCCCGCAGCGGCTTCGTCGGCCACTGCACCAGCAGCTCGTCGAGGCTCACCTGCACGTTCTGATCCTCGGCGTCCGAGGTGTGGACGAGTGTGAGAACGCCGGGGGGCAGCTCGTCCGTCACGAAGAGCGTGACCCCGGTCTGGGCGCGGACGACGATGACGGCGTTCGCCGGAGTCTCGGGTTCCCAGCGCACCGGAGCGTGCACCCACCTTGCATCCCCCGCGGCCACGGCCACCGTGACGGCATGCTCGAGGCGTTCGGGCACGACGTTCTGGGCGAGCCCCGTCGACCACACCTCGACCGCGAGGTCCACGTCCTGCTCGGCGGCGACACGCACCTCGAATCCGTCGAGACACGGGTGAACGGGAACGACGACTCCGACATCTTCGGTGAGCGGATGCGGACGGGCGACCGCGATGTCGCTCGGGCCGAGTCCCGCCCGCACGCCCGAAGCCGAGACACGGGCGGAGAGGGCGAGGTTCGCCGGATCGGCATCGACGACGCCGATCAGCGGGGCGTCCTGACGCAGCAGGAGCTGACGGAGCTCCTCGCGGTGGTTCTCGTAGAGCCCCCGCGGGGTCGTTCGACGGGCGAGGCCGAGGGATGCCGCTGTCCCGGCCGCCTCGCCCATCGCCGCGCAGGTGGCCATCACGCGCGCGGCCCCGAAGGCGATGTGCGTGGCGGAGATGTCGCGCCCGGCCATCAGGAGGTTCTCGACGTCAGCGGAGTAGAGCGAGCGGAACGGAATCTCGAAGACTCCGTTCGAGAAGCGTTGGACGGCGCCCGCACCCGTCGCGTACATGCCCTCCTTCGGGTGCAGGTCGATCGACCAGCCGCCGAAGGCCACGCCGTCGTCGAATCGCGTCTGTTCGATCACGTCGCGCTGGTGCAGCGTGTAGTCGCCGACGAGGCGGCGGTACTCGCGCTTGCCGGGCACATTGCCGATCCACTCGAGATCGAGGTTCTCGGCGTCGAACTCGCCCGAGTTCTTGATGTGGTCCCAGATGCCCAGAATCACCGAGCGCAGCTCGTCGCGGATGCGCTCGTTGTCGTGGACGATGTCGAGCTCACCGCCCCACTCGATCCACCAATAGTGCGCACCGCTGTCACCGCTGCGGATGATGCGCGATGACGGGATCGGGGTCTCGAGGATCGACTTCGCCGAGGCGGGGGCGACGAAGCGCACCGGGTGCCCCACGTCCTTCGTGTAGAACAGCAGCGTCGAGCCGAGAAAAGTGCGCTCGGCCTCTTCCGGCGCCCAGTCCTCGTCGAACTCTCCGCGCGATTCCTTGCCGAGCCGCGCCCGCGCCCCGGCGAGGTGACCGACGAGTCCATCACCGGTGCAGTCGAGGAAGACCGGGGCGACGAAGCGCGTCTCGGTCTCGGCTCCCATGGTCCACCCCGTCACCGACTCGATGCGACGCGCCCCCTCGGGGCCGGTGGCGACCACGTCGCGGACATCGGTGTTGAGGTACAGCGAGATGTTCGGCTCGGCGCGCACGGCATCCAGCACGACGTCGTCCCAGTGGATGGGGTTCCCGTCGGGATTGCGGTACTGGTTCTCGAGGTACAGCTCACCGATGATCCCGTTCTCGCGGGCCCAGCGTTGATTGCCGTGCGCGGTCGCCCCGCACACCCAGACCCGGACCTCCGACGAGGAGTTCCCGCCCAGCACCGGTCGGTTGTTGATGAGGGCGACGCGTCGGTCGAGCCGGGCGGCGGCGATGGCGGCGGCGACTCCGGAGAGCCCACCACCGACGACGACCACGTCGTAGTCGGCCGTGTGTGAACGCATACTGCGGGTGTCCTTCCTGGGGACGCGGGGGCGTCCGGCTTGCGAGCGGGGCGAGCGGGGGGGGGCGGCGCCCGGTTGCGAGGCGCCGCCCCCGCGTCAACCGACCAGCTTCTGCGCGGCCTCACCGGCCTGCTTCATGGCGTCCTTCGGCGAGGCGGACCCGATCAGGACGGCCTGCACGCGATCGGCGATCGCCGACTCGATCTGCGAGTACGCGGTGAACTTCCACAGCGGGTTCGAGCTCGCTGTCGCGGTGATGCGCTCGCTGAACTGGGCGCCGAAAGCGTCGGAGGCGACCTCCGACGACGACAGCGCCTCGGTCGTCGCGGGCGGCAGACCGCGCATCGCGTAGTCGGCGAGGATCGCGTCGAGGTCGCTCGTGGCGTACTGGGCGAAGTCGCCCGCGGTCGCAGCACCGGTGCCGTTGACGACCGCGATCGCGCCGCCCCAGACGAGGGCGCGCGGGGTCTCGCCCTTCTTCAGCACGGGACGCGACACCGGCGCGAGTTTGGTGGCGAGGTTCGCATCCGGCGACTCCTTGGTGACCGCTCCGCGGCCCACCGGGGCGTCGTCGTACATCGCGGCACGTCCCTGGGCGAACAGGCTGCGGGCGTCGAAGCGGTCGACGTCGGCGGCGATGAGGCCCTGGTCGTAGAGGCCCTTGTACCAGGTGACGGCCTCGACGCTGGCGTCGTCGCCGATCGTGATGGTGTCGCCGTCGACGAGCGGGCTGCCGAAGGTCTGCATCCAGATGAGGATGTCCTTCAGCTGCGCGGCCTTGGTCGACGCGGCGTAGGGGATGAGTCCCCCGCCGAGGCCCTTCAGTGAGACGAGGGCCTTCTCGAACTCGTCGACCGTGGTCGGGAACGCGTCGGCCGACAGGCCTGCCTTGCCGAGGGTCTCGGAGTTGGCGATCAGGCCGATCGCGCCGATGGTCCACGGCAGGGCGTACTGCACGCCGTCGAACGTGGCCGCCTGCAGAGCCGACGAAGTGTATCCGCGGCCGGATGCCAACGCCGAGACGTCCTGCAGCTTTCCGGTGGCCGCGAGACTGCCGAGCCACGCGACGTCGACGTGCGCGGCGCCGGTGAACTGCCCGCCGGTCACCTGGAGCATGAGCTGGTTGATGTACTCGTTGTACGGGAACGCGGTGCGCTTGACCGCGACGCCCTTGGCCTTCTCGTACGACGAGAGCGTGCCTTCGAGCGCCGGCTTGGCGGACTCCTCGGTGAGGGACCAGGAAGCGAACGCGAAATCGGTGGGGTCGGCGCCGTTCAGTCCCGCCGCGCCGGCGGCGGGGCCGCTGCTTCCGGTGGGGACGCATCCGGCGAGCGCTGCGGCCGCGGCACCGATGCCGAGGAACTGCAGCGCGCGACGGCGCGTGATGAGCGGGTTGGGCAGAGACGTAGACATAGGTGTCCTCCTTGACAGGGCGAGCAGAGAGAGAAGTCGGGGTCAGCCCTTGACGGCGCCGGCCGTCATACCGCTGACCAGGTACCGCTGCAGCAGCATGAACGCCACGGCCACGGGGAGCGACACCACGAGCGATGCCGCCATGAGTTCAGGCCAGGCGGTGGCCGCCTCGCCGACGTAGGTGTTGACGAGTCCGGGCGGGAGCGTCTGCTTGTCGGGACCGGCGAGCGTCAGGGCGAAGATGAAGTCGTTCCAGCCGCGGACGAAGGCGAAGAGTCCGGCGGCGACGAGCCCCGGGGCCGCCAGCGGCAGCACGATCGAGTGGATGGTGCGCAGCCGCGAGGCGCCGTCGACGCGGGCGGCCTCGATGAGCTCATCGGGGATGGTGTCGAAGAAGCCCTTCAGCATCCAGACGCACAGCGGCAGCGTGAAGGTCGTGAACGACAGCACGAGAGCGGTGTAGGTGTTGAGCAGGCCGTAGGCGCTGAACACGCTGTAGAGGGTGACCAGCAACAGGGCCTGCGGGAACATCTGCGAAGCCAGCACGAAGTACATCAGCTGCCGGCGACCGCGGTAGCGGAACTTCGAGAACGAGTAGCCCATGTAGGCCGACACGATCACCGAGAGCAGGGCCGTGATGACGGAGACGATCACGCTGTTCTGCAGGTAGGTGAACAGCTGCGGGTTGGAGGTCAGCGAGATGTAGGCGTCGAAGGTGATCTCGGTGGGGAACAGCTTCGGCGGGTACGAGAACACCTGATCGCGAGGGGTGAGCGAGGTCGCGAGCAGCCAGTAGACCGGCAGCAGGGCGAACCCGCCGCACACGATCAGCGCGGCCCATGACGCGAGGCGCACTCCCGGACGATCGGAGCGCAGGCCTGAGCTCTGGCGTCGGCGGCGACGCCCGGGAGCGTCGACGACGACGGGCGGGGCCTCGGGGGCAGGGGCGACGGTGGGGAGGGCGGTGCTGGTCATCGCTTCTCACTCCTCTCGGAGAATCGGACGTAGACGACGACGAGCGCCATCAGCAGGACGAGCCACAGCAGGCCGAGCGCGCCGGCGCGGCCGAGGTCGAAGCCATGGAAGGCGGTCTCGTACACCGAGGTGGCGAAGGTCTCGGTGGAGCCGGCGGGGCCGCCGCCGGTGAGCACGTAGATGATGTCGAAGTGCTGGAAGTTCCAGATGAACTCCAGCAGCAGCACCAGGCCGATGATCCCGCCGATCTGCGGGACGGTGATCGAGAAGAAGCGGCGGACCGTTCCCGCGCCGTCCATCTCGGCGGCTTCGTGCAGCTCTCGCGGCACGGTCTGCAGGCCCGCGAGGAGCATGACCATCATCCAGGGGAAGGACTGCCAGGTCTTCGCGACGATCACGGCGAACATCGCGGTTCCGGGCTGCGCGAGCCAGGCCTGCGGTGAGACCCCGAGCGGTTCGAGGATCGCGTTCATGACGCCGTAGTTGGCGTTGAAGATCCACATCCACAGGAACGACACCACGACGCCGGGCACGAGCCAGGGGATGAGCATCAGGCCGCGGAACACCTTCGATCCACGGATCTGCGTGTTCAGCGCGAGCGCGAGGGCGAAGCCGATCACGAAGGGGGCGATGGTCGTGCCTAGGGTGAAGACGAGCGTCTGTCCGAGCAGACGAAGGAAGTCGTCCTCCAGCACGTCGACGATGTTCTGGAAGCCGACGAACTCGCGCCCGGGCAGCACGAGGCTCTGCGTGAAGAACGCGGTGACCAGCGCCGAGACAAGGGGGTATGCGACGACGACCGCCATGAGCGCCATACCCGGCACCACCAGCAGCACGGCGAACATCCCGTTTCCGAGCCGCTCGGGCCGACTGGCCCGACGTGGGCTTTTGTTTGTTTGTGTTATTTTTGGTGTGTCTAGAGTCGTCACGTCGATGTGCGCTTTCCTCGGCAATGAGGGACCAAGTGGCCCGATCGAGGCGGTTTATCCCGCTTTCGGCGACTTCAGCTTCGCCGGTCAGCGCGACGAGGTCAATTCGCGCGAGTAACGCTTAGATCACGACGTGTGAGTTAGTGAGTGTTCTTGTTATTTCACATGTTCGAACGAATGCGCACGAGGACGAACAGCCCCACGCGGTCAGACGCGAGACGGCAGCCGCTCGCCGAGCCAGGCCAGCAGATCGGCGCGCACCGCGGCCTGCTCACGCTCGGCGAAGATCTCGTGCCGCGCCCCGGGATACACCAGGGTCGTCACGTCGGTCAGGCCCGACCGCCGCCGGTACGCGTCGGCGAGGCGGTGCACGCTGCGCGGACCGCCCACGGTGTCGTCGCGCCCCACCATCAGCAGCATCGAGACGTCGTGGCCGAGGTTGCGACCAGGTCGCCCCAGGAGCTTGAGCGTCTCGAGGGGGCCGAACAGCCGCGCGAGGGGCGTCGACGTGGTCAGAGGATCGGCGACGAAGTCGCGTCCCACCTGCTCGTCGCTCGAGAGCCACTGCATCCCGGAGCCGCCGAGATTCTTCCACGGCGCGTTCAGGTCACCCGCGTTCAGTGAGCCCGGCCACCGCAGGGCCGAGCCGCTCAGCACGACCGCGTCATAGGCATCCGGATGCCGATCGAGCAGCATCTGCGCCAGGAACGAGCCCCACGAGTGTCCGAGCAGCACGAGCGGCAGGTCGGGGTGCTCCTCGCGGATGCGCTGCGAGAGGGTCCACACCGCGTCGCGGGCGGCGCCGAGACCGCCGGGGCCGAGACGCCCGAGCTTGGCGTGATCGCCTCCCCATTGCCCGAGCCCCGTGCGGCCGTGGCCGCGATGGTCGTCGGCGTAGACGGTGTAGCCCGCGCCGACGAGGGCCTCGATGAGGGCGCCGTAGCGGCCGGCGTGCTCGCCCACCCCGTGCAGCAGCTGCACGACGGCGCGGGGCTCGACCGCCTCGTACACGTCGTAGACGATGCGGATGCCGTAGGCGTCGTCGAACTCGGGCATGGGGGGAGTCTAGGGCGGCGGCCCCGTCGGCGACCGCGCCCGACCATTCCCTTAGCAAGGCTAATGAGCTACCCTGTCCAGAGGAACATGAATGATCGCGTCGACGAATCCCCCCTCACCGACCTGAGTTCTGACCACAGTGCGGCGGCGTCCGAGCTGCGGATGGCGACATTCCGGCTCGCGCGCCGCCTCCGGGCCCAGCGCGCCGTCGACACCATGAGCGACGGGCAGTTCGCCGTCCTCGCCGCCCTCACCGTTCACGGCGCTCACACACTCGGGCAGTTGGCCGACCGGGAGCGCGTCACGGCACCCTCGATGAACCGCACGGTGTCGCTCCTCGAGGAGGCGGGATACGTCTCGCGCATCCCCGACGAGATCGATCGCCGGCGCGTGACGATCGACCTCACCGACCTCGGGCGCCGCATCGTCGACGAAACGGTGCGCCGACGAGACGCCTTCGTCGAAGAGGCTCTCGCCGAGCTCTCCCCCGAAGAAAGACAGGTTCTCGCTCGAGCGACGACGATCATGAGGAAGGTGGCCGACAGATGAGCACGTCGATGTTCCGGTCGCTGTCGATCTTCAACTACCGCGTCTGGTTCATCGGAGCCCTCGTCTCCAACGTCGGCGCCTGGATGCAGTCCACGGCCCAGAACTGGGTCGTCCTCACCCAACTGACCGACAACGACGCCGCGGCCATGGGCGTCACGATGGCCCTGCAGTTCGCTCCCCCGCTCCTGCTGGTGAGCGTCACCGGGTGGGTCGCCGACCGCTTCGACCGCCGCAAGCTGATCATGTGCACGCAGAGTGCTCTACTGCTGTTGGCCGTGACACTCGGCGTCCTGCTGCTCAGCGGAGCGATGACCCTGCCGCTGATGTTCGGGTTCGCACTGGCCCTCGGCGTGGTCACGGCCTTCGACAACCCGGCGCGCCAGGCCTTCGTGTCCGACCTCGTGTCCCAAGAGAACGCGTCCAATGCCGTCGCGCTCAACGCCGCGTCCTTCAACATGGCCCGCCTGATCGGCCCGGCCGCCGCGGGCGTGATGATCGTGATCGTGGGCACCGGATGGGTGTTCCTCGTCAACGCGATCACCTTCGTCGCCATGCTGGCGGCGCTCTCCGTGATGCGGCCGCACGAACTGGTGGCGCGCCACCGCCGCGGCGGCCCGGCGCGACTGGCCGACGGCTTCCGCTACGTCGCCCGGCGACCCGACCTCGTCGTCATCTTCGTGATGGTGTTCCTGCTCGGGGCCTTCGGCATGAACTTCCCGATCTTCGCCTCGACGATGGCGCTCGAATTCGGCCGCGGTGCGGATGGCTTCGGACTCCTGAGCTCGTTCGTCGCCATCGGCTCGCTCGCGGGCGCGCTCCTCGCCGCGCGGCGGGAACGCGCCCGGATGCGGGTCGTGATCGTCGGGTCCGGCGGCTTCGCCGTGGCATCCGCTCTCTCCGTGTTCGCCCCCAGTTACGGGGCGTACGCGGCCACCCTGGTCTTGACGGGGTTCTGCGTGGTCACGACGCTCACGACGGCGAACGGGTACGTGCAGACGACGACCGATCCCGTCCTGCGCGGTCGGGTCCTGGCGTTGTACATGGCGATCCTCCTCGGAGGGACGCCCGTGGGCGCGCCGATCGTGGGCGCGGTGGCGGCGGAGTTCGGCCCGCGCGTGGCGATCGCCCTCGCCGCCGTCGTGGCGGTCATCGCGTGCGGCGTCGGTGCGACCTGGACGGCACTGTCGGGCCGCCTGCACCGGCACGAGACGAAGCGGTTCCGCCTCACGCTCGATGAGACGCGTCCGATCACCACGATCGCGCCCGAACCCGAGGACTTCAGCGACGAGATCGCCGGCACCACGCCGATCCCGTTGCCCCCGGGCGAGCGCGCGCCGCGAGCGACGCCTCGCCCGCGTCACGGGGACTGAGGGCGAACACCCGATTCGAGAGCCCGCGCCCCGCGTTCGCCGGAGGCGGTCATGGTCGCGCGCGCAACCCCTCGCGTCGACGCATTTAGCTAGATAAGCTAGCGACATGAACGGAACACAGGCAGGGCGCCGCTGGGCGGGGCTCGTCTTCATCAGCATCGCCGTGTCGCTGATCATCGTCGACTCGACGATCGTCAACGTCGCCGTGCCCTCGATCGTCGAAGAGCTCGAGATCTCGTCGACCGAGGTGCAGTGGGTCCAAGAGGCCTACACCCTCGTCTTCGCATCCTTCCTGCTCGTCTTCGGCAGCCTCGCCGACCGGTTCGGGCGACGCCGGCTCATGCTGCTCGGCGTGATCATCTTCGCGGGCGCCTCGATCGCCGCGGCCACGGCCCCCACCGGAGGGCTGCTGATCCTGTCGCGCCTGGTCCAGGGAGTCGGCGGTGCGATGATCCTGCCGACGACCCTGTCGATCATCAACGCCACCTTCCGTGGCCGCGAGCGCGGCATCGCCTTCGCCGTCTGGGGCTCGACGATCGGCGGCATGGCGGCCGTCGGCCCCCTGCTCGGCGGCTGGCTGACCACAGCCTTCTCGTGGCGATGGGCCTTCGGGATCAACATCCCGCTCGGCGTCATCATCGTGATCGGCGTCGCCCTCACGGTCGCCGAATCGCGCAGCGATCGGGCCGAGCGCATCGACGGAGTCGGAGCCCTGCTCTCGGTGCTCACCATGGCCCCGCTCGTGTTCGGACTCATCGAGGGGCGCACCTACGGATGGTGGACGGTCGCGACCGCCCCCTCGATCGGCGACGGGAGCTGGCCGCTTCCGATCTCGCCCGTGCCGATCGCCTTCGCGGTGGCCGCGGTCGCCCTGGTCGCGTTCATCGCGTGGGGCCTTCGCCGCCAGCGTCACGGTCGCTCGACGCTCCTGGCCTTCGATCTGTTCCGGATCACCTCGTTCCGCAACGGCAACATCGCCGCGGCCGTCGTGTCTCTGGGTGAGTTCGGCATCATCCTCGCCCTCCCCCTCTGGCTGCAGTTCGTCGTGGGCTTCGACGCCCTGCAGACGGGCCTGCTGCTGCTCGCGCTGGCGATCGGGTCGTTCGTGGCCAGCGGGGTCGCGGGCGCCCTCAGCGGCAAGTTCGCTCCGGTCTGGATCGTGCGCGGCGGGCTTCTCGCCGAGATCATCGGCGTCGCCGGCGTCGCCTTCACCATCGGGCCGGATGCCGCCTGGGGCCCGCTCGTCCCCTTCCTCTTCGTGTACGGGCTCGGCGTGGGCCTGGCGACGGCGCAGCTCACGGGCGTGGTCCTGGCCGACGTCCCGCCGTCCGCGAGCGGCCAGGCCTCCGGCACCCAGTCGACGTCGCGACAGCTCGGAGCAGCGCTCGGCGTCGCCATCCTCGGCACCGTGCTGTTCTCGACCACGGCGGGGGTGTTGGCATCCACTCTCGACGATCGCGGCATCGACGCGGCCGAGCGCGATCAGGTGGTCTCGCAGGTGGTCGACAGCGCCGGAGCGGCGATCGCGGGCCTCGATGCGTCGTCTGAGACCCGGGATCTCGCGATCAACGCCCGTGCGGCGTTCAGCGACGGTACGAAAGCCGCTGCCTTCACCGCCGCCGCCTTCCTCACCCTGGGACTCGCCTCGACGCTGACGCTCGGGGCAGCCGCGCGTCGGCGCGAGGACAGCGAGGTGCGAACCGACTAGTCCATTCAATCGAATGGATGCCATACCCCCGGGGGGCCTGTCAAGCCGAAAGCCGCTGCGCGAAAGGACCCAGCCGCTCCCCTATCGTGCGGGTGTCTGATTCGCTTACTGATCTCGTGGGGAGATTCATCATGTCGAAATTCACACGCCGTTCCTCTCGCATCGCCACCGCGATCGCCGTACCCGCCGCCTTCATCGCGGCCGGGGTCCTGGTGTCGACGAGTTCGTACGCCGCCTTCTCCGACACCGCGCCGAACCAGCAGAACAGTTGGCGGGCGGGCACGGTCCAACTCGACGACGACGATGCCGGCCGTGCCTTGTTCACCGCGGGCAACGCCAAGCCCGGTGACGGCGAGACGAACTGCATCGCCGTCACCTCGACCGGAAGCCTGGCCTCGCAGGTGCGCCTGTACGCCGACGACGTGTCGGGCACCGCGGGCCTGGCCGACCACCTGATCCTCCGCGTCGAGCAGGGGACCGGGGCAGGCTTCGGCACCTGCGACGGCTTCACCCCGCAGAGCACGGTGTTCGACGGGCGTCTCTCGGGCTTCACCGGCGCCCACTCCTCGTACGGTTCGGGGGCGGCCACCTGGAGTCCGGCCGGAGGCGGGAGCGAGACGCGGACGTTCCGCATCACGTGGACGCTCGCCGACGACGCGCCGAACGCGGTCCAGGGCGGAACCGCCTCGACCTCGTTCGTCTGGGAAGCACAGAACAGCTGAGTCCGTGCGTTCCCGTCGCATCATCCTCGTCGCGGGGGTGGCGACGGCGCGGGCGGTCGTGACGCTGGTTCTGACGTTGGCGTTCTGGGCAGCGGCCCCGGCCGCCCTGGGGTGGATGCCCACCACCGTGATGACGGCGTCGATGTCGCCGGCCATCGAGGCGGGCGACATCGTGGTGTCGCGACCCGTTCCGCGGGAGGCCCTCCTCCCCGGACGGGTCGTGCTCGCGACCGATCCCGACCGGGGCGACCGCCTGCGCCTGCACCGCGTCGCCCAGATCAGCGCCGAGGGCGAACTCGTCACGAAGGGCGATGCCAACCCCGCCGCCGACTCGACCCCGCTGCACCCCGATGCCGTCCTCGGTGTCGGGGTGCTGCGGGTGCCCGTGATCGGGCTGCCGATCGTCTGGGTACGCACCGGCCAGGTCGCTCCGCTCGCGGTCGTCGCGGCCGGATTCGCCCTCTGCCTCGCGCTCGCCCTCCGCCGCGGGGTCGACGACGGCCCCGACGAGCCGTCGCCACCCTCGGAGGGCGCCCCGCCGACCCGTCGGGCTGTGCGCGCGCGACCGACGAGGGCACGCCTGTTCCCCCGCGGCCTCGGTTTCGCGGTCGCCCTCGCGACGGCGGCGGTGGCCGTGAGTACCCCGGCCGCGGCCTCGTTCAGCAAGGAGTCCGCGGCATCCGGAACCGTCACCGCCGGCCGTGTCACCGGCCCGTCGGCGCTCGGCTGCTACAACGACGGCGGAGCGGTGGTGACCTGGGCGTACGAGGGGTGGGAGCCCCGCAGCTTCGACCTGCTGGTCGACGGACGCGTCGCGATCGCCGACATCCCCCCGTGGTTCCGGGCCGCGCGGGTGCCCGACGACGGGTCGTATTCGCTGTTCCGCACAGATCGGGTGACCGTACGCACGAACGTGGGCGAACAGTGGTCGACGGGGTCGGACGAGGGCGTCGCCGTCGGCGGCGTGCTGTTCGGATTCGGACGGCCGTTCTGTCGGTGACGGGGGGTCTCGCCCTCGCAGATCTTCAGCGATCCGCACGACCTCAGCGGCATCCCGCCCTCTTCGGCTGAGGATGCGCGAATCACCGAGGGTGCGCAGCGGGCGTCACACCCGCGCGTCGACCGCCTGATCGGCCACCGGCACGAGCCGCGTGAGCTGTGTGACGTGGCGGGGCTCGAGCTCGTCGAGCGACGAGACGCCCAGCAGGGTCATCGTGCGCTCGATCTCGCTGCGCAGGATCGCGATCGTGCGGTCGACGCCCTGCCGCCCGCCGGCCATGAGGCCGTAGAGGTAGGCACGGCCGATGAGGGTGAACTTCGCGCCGAGGGCGATGGATGCCACGATGTCGGCGCCGTTCATGATGCCGGTGTCGACCATGACCGTGGCGTCCTCGCCGACCTCGCGCACGACCTTCGGCAGCAGGTGGAAGGGGATGGGCGCGCGGTCGAGCTGGCGCCCGCCGTGGTTGGAGAGCACGATGCCGTCGACACCCTGGTCGACCAAGCGTGCGGCATCCGTCACGTTCTGCACGCCCTTGACGACGATCTTGCCGGGCCACATGCCGCGGATCACGTCGAGGTCGTCGTAGCTGATCGTGGGGTCCATCGCGGCGTTCAGCAGCTCGCCGACGGTGCCGCCGGTGGTGCTGAGCGAGGCGAACTCGAGCTTGGGGGTGGTGAGGAAGTCGATCCACCACCAGGGGCGCGGGATCGCGTTGACGATCGTGCCGACCGTCAGCTGCGGCGGGATCGAGAAGCCGTTGCGCTTGTCGCGCAGGCGCGCGCCGGCGATGGGGGTGTCCACGGTGAACTGCAGGGTGTCGAAGCCCGCCTTCGCCGCGCGCTCGACGAGACCGTACGAGATCGAGCGGTCCTTCATGACGTAGAGCTGGAACCAATTGCGACCGACCGGGTTCGCGGCCTTCACGCCCTCGATCGAGGTGGTGCCGAGGGTCGAGAGCGTGAACGGGATGCCGGCGGCCGCGGCCGCGGAGGCACCGGCCGTTTCACCCTCGGTCTGCATGAGACGCGTGAAGCCCGTGGGCGCGATGCCGAAGGGCAGGGCCGAGGGACCGCCGAGGATCTGGCACGAGGTGTCGACGTCGGCGGCGGGGCGCAGGATGTCGGGGTGGAACTCGACGTCTTCGAACGCGCGGCGGGCGCGGTCGAGCGACAGTTCGCCCTCGGCGGCGCCGTCGGTGTAATCGAACGCGGCCTTGGGCGTGCGGCGCTTGGCGATCGTGCGCAGGTCCGCGATCGTGAGCGCGGCGTCGAGGCGGCGCTTGCGCGCGTCGAGCTCGGGCTTCTTGAACTGCATGAGCTCGAGGAGCTCGCCGACCTTCGGCAGCTGACGCTGAACCATGGGGACCCTCTCGTCAATGTGGTCGGACCACATCGTACGCGCGAGAGGGCCCCACGACCAGCGTCAGTGCGCCGGCGTCCCCTCGACCCCGTCGACCTGCTTCGGCGTGCGAACGAATGCAGCGAGCACGATGACCGCCAACGACAGGCACGCCGCCACGAAGAACGCCGTGTGGATGCCGGATGCCGTGGCATCCACCATCGACGCTCCCCCGTTCGTCATCGCGGCGGCCGCGCCGACTGTCATGAGCGTCACGAAGACGGCCGTCCCGGCGGCGCCCGCGAGCTGCTGCACCGTCGAGACGATCGCGGAGCCGTGCGGGTAGAGCTCGCGCGGCAGCGACCCGAGGGCTGCGGTCATCAGCGGGGTGAACATGAAGGCCAGACCGAGGCTCAGCACGCAGTGCACCGCGATGACGAGACCGATGGGAGTGCTCGCCGACAGGGTCGCGAAGCCCCACAACGCGATGCTCGCGACGATCGCCCCCGGCAGCACGAGAGGGCGCGCGCCGAAACGGTCGAAGAGGTTGCCGACGATGGGCGCCATGAGGCCCATGAGCAGACCTCCGGGCAGCAGCATGAGACCGGTCGGGAGGGTTCCGAGACCGAGGACGTTCTGCAGGTACAGCGGCAGCAGGATGAGCACGCCGAAGAGAGTGGTCATGGCGATGACCACGAGGATGACCGCGAGCGTGAAGGTCGAATGACGGAACACCGCCAGATTGAGCAGCACGCGGTCGGTCGAACCGAGGCGCACCTGCCGCACGATGAAGGCCGCGAGGGCGAGGGCGCCCACGACGAGGGGGATCCACACCGGCACGATCGCGTGGCCGCCCGCCGCCTCGCCGATGCTGGACAGGCCGAAGATGATGCCCCCGAACGCGAGGGCCGAGAGCACCACCGACACGACGTCGAGGCTCACGCGACGGGTCTCGGTGAGGTTCCGCACCCAGCGCGCGCCGAGGGCGACCGCGATGAGGGCGATCGGGATCATCACGATGAACATGGCGCGCCACGGGAACGTCGACAGGATCAGCCCCGAGACGGTGGGGCCGACCGCGGGCGCCACCGAGATGACGATCGAGATGAGCCCCATCATGCGTCCGCGGCGGTTCGCGGGCACGACGTTCAGCACCGTGGTGAACAGCAACGGGATCATGATCGCGGTACCCGAGGCCTGCACGATGCGGCCGAGGAGCAGCACGCCGAACCCGGGGGCGGCCGCGGCGACGACGGTACCCAGGGTGAACAGACCCATCGCGGTGAAGAAGAGGGCCCGCAGCGGGAAGCGCTGAATGAGGAAGCCGGTGGTCGGGATGACGACCGCCATCGTGAGCAGGAACGCGGTGGTCAACCACTGCGCGGTCGCGGCGGTGATGTCGAGCTCGCGCATGAGTTCGGGCAGGGCGACGCCCATGATCGTCTCGTTCAGGATGACGACGAACGCGGCGACGACGAGGAGCGCGATGACGGCACCGGGGCGAACGGCGGCCTTTCCGGGCGGTGCGGCGGTGGGGACGGTTCCGGTGGCGACCATGGTCAACCTCTCTGGATGGTGAATGAGCAGTAAATGACATTCTGGCAGTGACTGCCAATAAGACATGGACTACTGTAGCCGACATGGAGATCGCACCGGCCCCCTCCGGGGAGGGATTGCGCGATCGGCGACGCCGCGAGACGACCCTCGAGATCTGCGCGGCCGCCCTCGACCTGTTCGAAGAGAAGGGCGTCGCCCGGACCACGGTCGACGAGATCGCCGCGCGAGCGGGCGTCTCGGCCCGGACGTTCTTCCGCCTCGCGGGCACCAAAGAAGACGCCGTGTTCATCGACGACGAGCGCTTCGTCGCGGCGTTGGCCGAGGTCGGCGAGGCGGGCGACGACATCGCCGCTCTCACCCGAGCCCTGCGCACGGTGTTCGCCCGCGAACTCGATCGACTGCACGCCGACGCGCAGGCGAGAGCGAGATTCCTCCGCGTCCGACGGCTGATCGGTCACGAGCCCACGCTGCTCGGTGCCGCCATCCGACGTGAGACGACCTCATCCGACCTGTTCGTCCCCGAGATCGCGACGCGCATCGGCCTCAGTGAACTCGACGTGCGCTCCGCGATCGGCCTCGCCGCCCTCGAGATGCGCACTGCCCTCGACGAGTGGGCACGCCGCGCCGACCGCAGCGAAGACGCTCACCTTCCGCGCCTGCACCGCGACGTCCAGAAGCTCCTGGGCGCCGCGGCATCCGGCTGACCGGGGTCAGGTCTCGCGCGTGATCGTGACCTTCACCTTGAGGTTGCTCTTGCCGGGACCGGCGTACACGCCGCGCAGCGGCGGGACGTCGTTGTAGTCGCGGCCGCGACCGACCAGCACGTGGCGGTCGCCGATCTCGATGTTGTTCGTCGGGTCGAAGCCCTGCCAGTCACCGGCGAACCACTCCACCCAGGCGTGCGACTCTCCGGTCACCGCTTCGCCGACCTCGGCGGAAGGCTTCGGGTGCAGGTACCCCGACACGTAGCGGGCCGGGATGCCGACCTCGCGCAGGGCCCCGATCGCGATGTGCGCGATGTCCTGACACACGCCCTTTCGCGCTTCCCAGGCGTCGACCGCCGTGGAGTGCACGCCGGTCACCCCCTGCATGTAGTCGATCGCGTTCCCGATGGCCTCGGCGATCGCGTGCGCCGCGGGCCCGGGCCGGTCGTGCTGGGCGGCGATCGAGCGCGCGAGCTCGGCGACCTCGGCGTGCGGGGTCGTGCGCCGCGTCTGAGTCAGCTGCTCGACCGTCGAGATCGACCGCGCCGCCTCCGCCGCGAGCTGCTCCCAGGTGATGTCGGCGTGCTCGATGGGCCGCGGGCGCACCTCGACCAGCGAACGCGCGGTGATGGTCAGCGCGCCGTGCGGCGACAACACGTCGAAGGCCGCCACGCGCGTGCCGAAGTAGTCGACGTACTGATTGACCGAGGTCGACGGCTCGATGTCGAGCGACGAGCTCAGCACGAACTGGCTGTCGGTCGAATGCGGCAGCATGCGGGCTTCGTTGTACGAGGCGACGACGTCGCCGGGGTAGACGAACCCGGTCTGGTGCTCGATGCGCAGGCGTTTCATCGCCGACCTCCCGAGGTCTTCGCACGGACGGCGGTCGCGGCATCCGTCATGAGATCTCTCCGATCCACGACGGTTCGGCCTGAGTGGGGAAGAAGCGCGAGCGGATCGCTTCCGACGCCTCGCGCGTGACCGTCTGCACCCGCTGCATGTGCTCGGGCAACTCGGCCAGGATGTCGCTGACCGGGCGGTACTCCAGATCGTTGCGGATCTGACCGAGAGCACGCAGCACCGTGTTCGAGTGCCCGACGCGATCGGCGCGGGGGTCGATCGCGCTCATGCAGTCCTCGGCGCGCTGGATCGAGTAGATGATCGAGCGCGGAAAGAGGCGGTCGAGCAACAGGAACTCCGCCGCGTTACGGGCGCTCGGCATGCCGCGATAGGTGCGCAGGTAGGCCTCGTACGCGCCGCACGAACGCAGGATCGTCGTCCACGACGGGCCCGACACCTCGGTGAGCGAGCGGGTTGCCAGCAGTCGCGCGGTCATGTCCGTGCGCTCGATGCTCCGGCCGAGGGTGAAGAACTGCCAGGCCTCGTCGCGGTTGGTCGACGAATCGACGATGCCGATGGCCAGCGCCGCCCGCTCGCGCGTCCACTGGAAGAACTCGTGGACCTTGTCGGTCTGCAGGCGCCGCGGCATCCGCGCGTTCGTGGTGTTGAGGATCTCCCACAGTTCCGTCGACACGATCTCGCGAGCACGCCGGGCGTTCTCGCGAGCCGCGGTGATCGAGTACGCGATGCTCGACGGGTTCATCCGATCGACCGCGAGGCGAGCGAGCACGTCGTCGCGGCGGACGGTGTCCACGTTCTCGGGCCACGCCGACCCCATGACGCTGAGCAGGGAGCGGCACGCGGTGTCCTCGTCGATCCACGGGTCCTCCAGCAGCAGCTGGAGGTGCACGTCGAGGATGCGGGCGGTGCCGTCGCTGCGCTCGATGTAGCGGCCGATCCAGAACAGCGATTCTGCGATGCGGCTCAGCATGACCCCGCCTCCCGCGCCTGCTGCTGCTGCTCGGCCTGCGGACCGTGCTGCACGGCGGCATCCTGCTGCTGTTGCTCCTGCTGCTCCTTGCCCGAGGGCCCTCCGCCCGGGCGCGGATCGCGCGGCGAGGTCGAGGGAGCGGGCTGTCCGTCGTAGATGATCGGGATCGACTCGGTGACCGCGGCCTGGTCGGCGACGAGTCCCGAGACGCCGTTGCCCTGGCCGTACTCGACGTGCGAGGGGGCCGAGCCGCCGACGATCCACGTGTCCTTCGAGCCGCCGCCCTGACTGGAGTTGACCACGAGCTGGCCCTCCGGCAGCGCCACGCGGGTCAGGCCACCGGGCAGCACCCAGATGTCGTCGCCGTCGTTGACCGCGAAGGGGCGGAGGTCGGCGTGACGGGGACGCATGCCGTCTTCGACGAGCGTCGGGATGGTCGAGAGCATGACCACGGGCTGGGCGATCCAGCCGCGCGGGTCGGCCGTGAGCCGCTTGCGCAGCGCGTCGAGCTCGGCGGGCGAAGCATCGGGACCCACGACGAGCCCCTTGCCGCCCGAGCCGTCGACCGGCTTCACCACGAGCTCGGGCAGGCGGTCGAGCACTTCTTCGAGGGCGCCGGGATCCTCGAGACGCCAGGTGTCGACGTTCTTGAGGATCGGCTCTTCGGCGAGGTAGTACCGGATGAGGTCCGGCACGTACGTGTACAGCAGCTTGTCGTCGGCGACGCCGTTGCCCACCGCGTTGGCGATGGTCACGTTGCCCAGGCGTGCGGCGAGCATGAGCCCGGGCGCCCCGAGCATCGAGTCGGCGCGGAACTGCAGCGGGTCGAGGAAGTCGTCGTCGACGCGGCGGTAGATCACGTCGACGCGCTGCGGGCCGCGGGTCGTGCGCATGAACACCTTGCCGCCGATGCACAACAGGTCGCGCCCCTCGACGAGCTCGACGCCCATCAGACGCGCGAGCAGCGTGTGCTCGAAGTACGCGGAGTTGTAGACGCCGGGGGTGAGCACGACGATGTTGGGCTCGTCGATCCCGGGCGGGGCCGACGCCTTGAGCGCGGCGAGCAGCTTGTTCGGGTAGTCCCCGACGGGGCGCACGCGCATCGACACGAACAGTTCGGGCAGCGTCTGCGCCATGACGCGGCGGTTCGAGATGACGTACGAGACGCCCGAGGGCACGCGCACGTTGTCTTCGAGCACGCGCATCTCGCCGTGCTCGTCGCGGATCAGGTCGATGCCCGACACCTGGATGCGCACGCCGTTCGCACTGCGGATGCCGGCCGCCTGGCGGTAGAAGTACTGCGACGACGAGATGAGACCCGCGGGCAGGATGCCGTCGCGCACGCAGTGCTGATTGCCGTAGGCGTCGTCGAGGAACGCCTCGAGCGCCTTGACCCGCTGCTTCACGCCGGCCTCGATGCGCGACCACTCGTCGTACGCGATGACCCGGGGCACGGCATCCAGGGGGAAGGGACGTTCCTCCCCCGCGAAGTCGAAGGTCACGCCCTGCGCGAGGTACGAACTCGCGAGCGACTCGGTGCGCCCGCGCAGTTCTTCCTGCGTCATCTGCGCGAGCGTTTGGTACAGCTCCCGGTACGCCTCGCGCGAGGGGGCGGCTTCTCCGGGACTCGCCGGAACGCCGAACATCTCGTCGAACGCCGGGATGCCGGATGCGGTCTTGCGCGGCGCCAGCGTGGAGCCGTAACCGTCGAACAGGTCACCCATGCGACGACTTTACCCAGCACCGTGTTGCGGACACGTTTCCCACCCGCGCTCTTGCGCAGCGAGCGCGCGCGAGGGGTCGAAAACTGTCGCCTGGCGCTGCTCCAGGCGACAGGAATCGACCCCTCACGCGGGTGCGGCGCGGCTCAGGCGCCGGGGCGCAGCACGACCTTGATGCAGCCGTCTTCTTTCTTCTGGAAGGTCTCGTACAGGCCGGGGGCGTCTTCGAGGGGGGCGTGGTGCGTGACCAGGTCCATCACGCCGAGCGGGTCGGCGGAGTCTTCGACGAGCGGCAGCAGGTCGTCGATCCAGCGCTTGACGTTGCACTGGCCCATGCGCAGGTTCAGCTGCTTGTCGAACATCGTCTTCATGGGCAGCACGTCGGCCTCACCCGCGTAGACACCGCTCAGTGAGACGGTTCCGCCTCGGCGCACGAGGTCGATCGAGGCGTAGACCGCGGCGAGGCGGTCGAGTCCGGCCTTGTCCATGAGCTTCTGCGCGAGGGCGTCGGGGAGCAGCCCGACGGCGTTCTGGGCCAGCTTGATGCCGCCGTTCCCGTGGGCCTCCATGCCCACGGCATCCACCACTCCATCCGCCCCGCGCCCCTCGGTGAGATCGACGAGTTCGTCGACCACCGTGTCGGTCAGGTCGTAGGTGAGCACGCCGTGGCGCTCGGCCATCGCGCGGCGCTCGGGCTCGGGCTCGATCGCGAGGACCCGGTAGCCGAGGTGCACGCCGATGCGGGCCGCGAACTGGCCGACGGGGCCGAGGCCCATGACGGCGAGCGTCCCGCCCTCGGGCACGTTCGCGTATTGCACGCCCTGCCAGGCGGTCGGCACGATGTCGCTGAGGAAGAGGTAACGGTCGTCGGGCAGGTCGTCGCCGACGCGGATGTGGTTGTAGTCGGCGAGCGGCACGCGCAGATACTCCGCCTGGCCGCCCGGCACCTGGCCGTAGAGCTTGGTGTAACCGAACAGCGCGGCACCGCTGCCGTACTCGCGCACCTGCGTCGTCTCGCACTGCGACTGCAGTCCGCGGCGGCACATGAAGCAGTGGCCGCACGAGATGTTGAAGGGCACGACGATCCGGTCGCCGACGGCGAGGTTCGTCACGGCCGAGCCGACCTCGACGACCACGCCCATCGGCTCGTGGCCGAGCACGTCGCCCTTGTCGATGAACGGTCCGAACAGTTCGTAGAGGTGCAGGTCGGAGCCGCAGATCGCCGTCGAGGTGATCTTCACGATCGCGTCGGTGGGCTCGAGGATCTCGGGGTCGGGAACCTCCTCGACGCTCACGTTGCGCTTGCCCTGCCAGGTCAGTGCCTTCATGGTGATGCCTCTCATTCCGGGGATGGCCAGTCTGCGGCGAAGGTGCGGAGCGGCGGAGGTGGTTGACGAACCCCCACCCGGTGGGTCAGGCGCCGGGAGCCGCCAGCGGTGGAGCGTCGACCCAGGCGTGCACGCGCGCGAGGAACGCGGCGTATCCCGCGGGCGTGCGGCCGGTGAAACGGCCCGAGGTCTCGACCTCGTGCACATCGCTCGCCCGCTCCCGCGCACCGAGGGTGCGTGCCGCGCGGACGAGGGCCACGTCCTCGTGCTCGGCCAGATCCGGGATGCCACCTGCCCGGGCGTACGTGCTCGCCCGCACGCCCAGATTGGCTCCGTGGACGTTTCCGGGAGGTCTGCCCCGGTGATGGGTGGCACGCCAGTACGCGACGTGTCGGGCGCTGAGGTCGGCGAAGTCGGGGCGGACCGTTCCCAGGACGAGGTCGACCCCGGCGTCGGCGAGGTCGAGTTGGTGCGTGATCCAGTTCGGGGGCACGACGGTGTCGGCATCCGTCATCGCGATCCACGTGTCGTCGGCGCCGGCGGTGAGCCGCGTCACAGCGTGCGCGACGCCGATCCGACGGGCGGTGCCCACGCGACGTGCCGCGATCTCGACCGCCTCGACGGGCCAGCGCCGCACCTGGGTGGCGGTGGTGTCGTTGCACGCGTCGAGCACGACGACGACCGCGATGTCGAGGTCGGGCTGGCTCTCGCGCGCGAGCGACACCGCCCGGGTGACCGATGCCAGGCATCGACCGATCAGGGCCTCCTCGTCGTGCGCCGGGATGACCACGGCCAGGGCCCTCATGCGACGAGCCCCGATTCGGCCGCCACCGAAAGAGCGCCCGGATGCGCGTACACCTCGAGCACGAAGTCCTGCTCCTCGTGCCGCGCGAGGCGCACCAGGTCGGGTCGCGCCGCGAGCGCGTCGTGCACCTCGTCGCCGGTGTGCGGGTACTCGGCGACGGGATGCCGCCAATGGCACGCGACCAGGTGACCGTCGGTGCTCAGCGAGGCGACGGCCGCCGTGAGCCCGCGATCCAGGTCTGCCCCCGCCCAGTAGTACGCCACCTCCGACACCACCACCAGCTCGAACTCGCCCTCGGGCCACGCCGCGGGCAGCGTCGCGAGGCGGAACTCGACGTTCTCGCGCCCCGCGAGCCGCGCCCGCGCGCGATCGAGGGCGGTGGGCGCGAGGTCAACGGCGAGCACCCGGTCGCTGCGGTCGGCCAGCTGCGCGGTCAGAGCACCCGTGGAGCACCCGGCCTCGAGCGTCGAGCGATACGTGCGCCTGGGGAGAGCGGCGAGGAGGACGGCGCGCTTGCGCTCCTCGTACCAGCGCGAGTCGAAGCCCCAGGGGTCCTCGTGCCGGGCGTACATGTCGTCGAAGTACTCGCGGCCGACGCTGCCCGCCGGGGTCGAGGGCGCCTCTGGAACGAGGAAGACCTCTGCATCGCGGACGAAGTGGGCGTGCATGCGCGCGTGGATCATCGGCTCGTCCCCCGGAGCGGCCGACAGCGGCTCGAGCTGACTGCGATGCGCGTCGAGAGCGCGGGTCTTGAGGTCGCGCGCACGAGGCTCGAGGGCGAGGTGCTCGACGCGATCCCACGGCACGTCGTCGGGGCCGCCCCAGTGCCACAGCCAGATCGGGAAGGCGCGCGATCGCACGCCGCGCGCGGCGCAGACCTGCTCGACGATCTCTCCGACGACCCGGTGGTCGCGGTGCCCGTCCCCTCGCCAGGGCGACACCACCAGCACGCGCCGGCCCGCCGCGGCGTCGATCGCTTCGCGCAGCGCCTCGGTGATGGCATCCCGATGCTCGTCCGTCCCGCCGTCGGGCAGACCGAGGAAGACCGGGTCGGCGACCAGCCCCACGATGCGTGCGGCGTCGACGAGTTCTCGGCGGCGAAGCAGGGCGAGAGTCGCGGGGCTGTGCGTCGGCGACTCGGGGTGAGAGCCTTCGCCGTCGGTGACGACGAGGAGATCGATCCGGATGCCACGTGCGGCCGCGGTCGCGAGCAGCCCCGCCGCTCCCAGGCTCTCGTCGTCGGGGTGCGCGGCGACAACGATCAGGTGGTCGACGTCCAGATCGAGAGATGGCGAGTCACGGCGGAGGGCGTCCGCCCAGACGCGCTCGTCGGTCCCGGGTTCGCGATGGTCGAAGCTCACCACGTGCCCGCTCCCGTCGCGATGTCGCCGCCGATTCTCGCGGCATCGCGCTCGCCGTGGTGCTGGCGCAGGTAGATCTGCAGATCGGCGACGCGTCGCGCGTGCGCCTCATCCGCGACGAGGGGCAGCGGCCCCAGGGCGTGCGCGGCTTCGGCGAGGGTCGTCTCGACGGCCTCCGCGACGACGGTGCGGGCGCGGGTGGCGCGCAGACCCTCGGATGCCGAACCGCCCGCACCGAAGACCGCCGCCGTCTCGCGCAGCACGGTGCGGGCGACCCAGAGCGCGGTGTCGGCGCGAGCGAGGTGCACGCGCGAAAGCTGGTCCGCTCGGTCGGACGCGGCGGCCTCGCGCAGCGCGTCGCGGAGCGGCAGGGCACCGCCCCACCAGCACGCGGCCACCCCGACCCCACCGTGCGCGAAGCCGGGTCGACGGAGATACCAGCCGGGCTCGCCCACGGGGACGGCGACCGCTCCATCGACGTCGATCGGGGCACTGACGACCCGCTCGAGCCCGCGCGCGTGCCAGGGACCGGTCCGCACCCTCACGGCCGGGTCTCGCAGATCGAGGGCGAAGAGCTGCCGGCGTTCGTCATCGACCCACGCCGTCACGAGAGCGCGGTCCAGGTCGGCGGCGAGGGAGCACCAGGGCTTGGAGCCGTGCAGCGTCCAGACGCCGTCGTGGTGCCGTGCCTCGAGGCGCATGCCCGATCCCTCTGCGGCGAAGACACCCCACGACCCACCCGGTTCGAGGTCGACGTCGATCCCCTCGCGGGTGGCTTCGGCGAGGATCGACAGGGCGTCGAGGTGCGGCTCCAGCATGCGGGCGACCGCGACCTCGCGCGCGGCGACCGACGCGAGCAGCTCCCAGGTCGCACCGAGCGAACGCGGCGGGACGAGGCTCGTCGCCCAGGCGAGTGTGGCAGCGACGTCGGTGGCGGAGGCACCGTCGGCATCCATCCGCCCCACAGCCGCACGGACCTCATCGAGATCGGGGGTGTCGTCGGGGAGGAGCAGGGGGAATGCCGAGTGGCCGCGGTGGTTCACCGCGACAGCATGCGGACGACGGGAAGAAACCGACAGAACCTTGACACGGGGGTCCGTCCCGTACAGGCCGGAGCGACGGATGCCGGTTGGCTGTGAATACCGCGCGCCCGGCGCCCGAGCGCCCGGCGCTCTCTAGGCTCCCTTCGTGACCCCCGCATCTTCCCGCCGCCGCGACCTCGCAGCGATCGTCGCGTCCATCGCCGCCACCGTGTTCGGCGCCGGCCTCGGCGAGCTCGCCGCGGCGATCGTGTCGCCCACCGCGAGCCCCTTCGCAGTCATCGGCGGCGGCATGATCGACCTCGCTCCGGCCTGGGCGAAGAACCTGGCGATCGACCTGTTCGGTACGGGTGACAAGGCCGCCCTGCTCGTCGGCATCGCGGTGCTGCTGCTGATCGTCGCCGGGGTCGCCGGCGTGCTCGAGCGCCGGAAAGCCCCGTGGGGACGCGTCGTCCTCGTCGCACTGGGCGTGATCGGCGCGATCGTCTCGATGACGCGGGCGGATGCCGGGACGTTGTCGCCCCTGCCCTCGCTCGTGGCGGGGGCGGCTGCCGCTCTGGTGACCGGGCTGTTGGTCGCCCGGCTCCGCCGGCGTTCCGTGCAGACCCCCGCCGACGACGGCGTCTCGCGCCGCAGCGTGCTCGCCCTTTCGGGCGTGGCCGTGCTGGCCGGGGTGCTGGCCACCGCCGGGTCCTTCGCGCTGAGCGGGGGTGCGCGAGCGGTGAGCGCGATCCGAGCGGCGCTGCGGCTGCCCACCCCTGCCACCACGACGACGGTTCCCGCCGCCGCCGACCTCGGCATCGACGGGCTCGCGTCGGTGATCACGCCCGCCTCGGACTTCTACCGCATCGACACCGCGCTCGTCGTGCCCCAGGTGGACCCCTCGACCTGGACCCTGCGCGTGCACGGTCTCGTCGAGCAGGAGGTCGTGCTGCGGTGGGACGACCTGGTCGCCCTCCCTCAGCAGGAGACCGTCGCGACCCTCGTGTGCGTCTCGAACGAGGTGGGCGGCTCCCTCATCGGCACCGCGCGCTGGCTCGGCGTGCCCATCCGCGACATCCTCGCCCCCGCGAAGCCGACCGCCGAGGCCGACATGGTGCTCTCGCGCTCGGTCGACGGGTTCACGGCATCCAGCCCCCTCGAGGCCCTCACCGACGACCGCGACGCGCTCTTCGCGATCGGAATGAACGGCGAACCGCTGCCGATCGAGCACGGCTTCCCCGTGCGCATGGTGGTGCCCGGTCTGTACGGCTACGTCTCGGCGACCAAGTGGGTCAGCGAGCTCGAGGTCACCCGTTTCGACCGCGCCGAGGGCTACTGGACCTCGCGCGGCTGGTCGGAGCGCGGACCCGTGAAGCTGCAGTCGCGCATCGACGTGCCCCGCTCGGGCGCGCAGGTCGCCGCGGGCGACACGGTCATCGCCGGGGTCGCGTGGCAGACCCACGTCGGCGTCTCAGGTGTCGAGGTGCAGGTCGACGACGGGCCCTGGCAGAAGGCGTCGCTCGCGACGGCGATCTCGGCCGACACGTGGGTGCAGTGGAGCCTGCCGTGGAACGCCGAGAGCGGCTCGCACGTCATCCGCTGCCGCGCGGTGTCGGCCACCGGCGAGACCCAGACCTCCGACACGGCCGCTCCCGCGCCCGACGGCGCGACGGGCTGGGATCAGCGCACGGTGTCGGTGGTCTGAGCCCCCTCGCGTGAGGGGTCATCTTCGGTCGCCTGGGGTGTCCGGAGGCGACAGGAATTGACCCCTCGCGCGGGGAAAGCGCGCTCAGCCCGCGAGCACGTGCCGGATCTGCTCGACGGCCCAGTCGAGCTCGGTCGCGCGGATCGTCAGCGGCGGGGCGATGCGGATCGTCTGGCCGTGCGTGTCCTTCACGAGCACGCCGCGAGTCAGCAGCTTCTCGGCGACCTCGCGACCCGTGCCGTACGACGGGTCGATGTCGACGCCGGCCCACAGACCCGCGATGCGCACGGCGGTGACGCCCTGGCCGACGAGGGTCTGCAGAGACGCCTCGAGGTGCGCCCCCAGCGCCTTCGCGCGGGTCTGGAATTCTCCGGATGCCAGCATCTCGACGACCCGCAGACCCACGGCCGCAGCCAGCGGGTTTCCCCCGAAGGTCGACCCGTGCTCACCGGCGTGGATGACGCCGAGCACGTCGTCGTCCGCGACGACGGCCGACACGGGCAGGATGCCGCCGCCCAGCGCCTTGCCGAGCAGGTACACGTCGGGCACGACGCCCTCGCGGTCGCACGCGAAGGTCTCACCGACGCGTCCGAGGCCCGACTGGATCTCGTCGGCGATGAACAGCACGTTGTTCGCCGTGCAGATCTCGCGCACGCGCTGCAGGAACCCCTCGGGCGGGATGACGACGCCGGCCTCGCCCTGGATGGGCTCGAGCAGCACCGCGGCGGTGTTCTCGTCGATCGCCGCGGCGATGGCATCCGCGTCTCCGTACGGCACGTGGACGAAGCCCGGAGCGTACGGACCGAAGTCGTCGTGCGCCGTGGGGTCGTCGCTGAAGCCGACGATCGTGGTCGTGCGGCCGTGGAAGTTGCCGTTCGCGACGATGATGGTCGCGGCATCAGGGGCGATGCCCTTGGTGCGGTAACCCCAGGCGCGCGCGACCTTGATGCCGGTCTCGACGGCCTCGGCGCCGGTGTTCATCGGCAGCACGGTGTCCTTGCCGCAGAGCTGCGCGAGCGCCGTGGCGAAGGGCCCGAGACGGTCGTTGTGGTACGCGCGGCTCGTGAGCGTCAAGCGGTCGAGCTGCTCGCGCGCGGCCGCGAGGATCGCCGGGTGGCCGTGGCCGAAGTTCAGCGCGGAGTAGGCCGAGAGCAGGTCGAGGTAGCGCTTGCCCTCGACGTCGGTGACCCACACGCCCTCGGCGCGCGAGACGACGACCGGCAGCGGGTGGTAGTTGTGGGCGAGGTGGGCGCCCTCTTCGGCGATGAGACGGGCGCCGAGGTCGTCGACGGTGGTGCTCATCGGGATCCGCCTCGCAGTTCGAGGGTGCAGCACTTGATGCCGCCGCCGCCGAGCAGCAGCTCGGAGAGGTCGACCATGACGGGGGTGTAGCCGCGCTCGCGCAGCTGCGCCTCGAAGCCGACGGCACGCGGCGAGATGATCACGTTCTTGCCGTCGCTGGCCGAGTTGAGGCCGAAGACCGCGCCATCGGCATCCGCCACCCGGATGGCGTCGGGGTAGCGCTCGCGGAGGATCGCCTGGCTCTTCTCGTCGAACGCGGTGGGGAGGTAGGCGATGTTGGCCTTCTCGACGCCGCCCGGGCCTTCGACGGGGTCGAGCACCGAGATCGCGGTGTCGAGGTGGTAGAAGCGCGGGTCGGTGAGCGTCAGCGACACGACCTCGCGCGAGAAGACCTCGCCGACCTCGCGGTGGCTGTCACCGGTCGAGCGGAAGCCGGTGCCGGCGAGGATCGTGTCTCCCACGAGGAGGAAGTCACCCTCGCCCTCGTTGACCTCGACGGGCTCGGCGACCTCGAAGCCGTTCGCCGCGAACCAGTCGATGAACGCGGGGGCCTCGGCGGCACGCTCGCGGAAGCGGAACTTCGGGCCGTACGCGATGCCGTCGATCACGAAGCCGCCGTTGGCCGTGTAGACCATGTCGGGCAGACCCTCGAGCGGGTCGATGAGCTCGATCTCATGCCCGAGCGAGACGTAGGTGTCATAGAGCGCCTGCCACTGCTGCACGGCGAGGTTCGTGTCGGTGGGCCGCGAGGGCTCCATCCACGGGTTGATGCTGTAGCTCACCGTGAAGTGCTCGGGGCGGCACATGAGGTACCGGCGGTGCTGCTGCACGCGCGCGCCGGTCGAGGACTCGGCGGCGGTGGCGGTGGGGGTAGCGGACATCTCTGCTCCTCGGAGGAAAGGTGCGGCGGACGCTGTCCTGGGGCCCGGTGGCCCTTCGAACCCGTGCGGCGCTCATCGGATCGATGTGGCGCCGTGCGGGGAAAGGTCGGTCCGGGCACGCCGGTGTCATTCTCGCACGCGCCCGCACGCGAGAGCGAGTGGCGCGGCGCGGCGGCCCGCCGCGAAGAGGGTCGCCCTTCACGGAGACGCCCGCGAAGGGCGACGACCGCTGACGCGCGACTCAGCCGACCCGGCGCAGCGACACCGCAGCCCACGCGACCGGCGGCAGAGTCAGGGAAAGGATGCCGTTCCCCAGGCGCGTCTGCACCGTTCGCGGCCGTACGCGTTCGGGGTCGTCGAGAGTGTTGGACGCCCCGGGGTCGTCGTCGTGCAGCAGGTGCGTCTCGACCACCTCGACCTCGCCGAAGGCGCTCACGTCGATCTCGAGGTCCACCGGTCGTTCGAGGCCGCGGTGGACGAGGAACACCGCGACGGCTTCCGCTGCGTCGTCGACGGTGGCCACGGCATCCACCGCGGAAACCGTGCCGTACCGCGCCGTGTCGATCGTGGGCGCCTCGACCCGCAGACGCACCGCCTCGCCCCGCGCGATGCGCGAGGTGAGGGCGAAGGGGAAGAACGTCGTCTGGCGCCACGCGGGGCCGCCGGGCTCGGTCATGATCGGGGCGATCACGTTCACGAGCTGTGCGAGCGAGGCCGAGGCGACGCGATCGGCGTGTTTCACCAGCGAGATCAGGAGACTGCCGAAGACGACGGCATCCAGGACCGAATACACGTCTTCGAGCAGGCGCGGCGCGATGGGCCAGTCGTCGATCGCGGTGGGCTTCACGGCGTCGACGCGGTCGATGTACCAGACATTCCACTCGTCGAACGAGATGTCGATCTTCTTGCTGCTGCCGCGGGCGGCGCCGACGTGGTCGGCGGTGGCGACGACCGCCTCGATGAAGCGGTCCATGTCGACGGCCGAGGCGAGGAACGAGGCCGCGTCGCCGTCGTGCTCCTGGTAATACGCGTGGCACGAGACCATGTCGACGTCGTCGTAAGTGTGGGTGAGCACCTCGCGCTCCCACTCCCCGAACGTGGGCATCGCGGCCCCCGACGACCCGCACACGACCAGTTCGATCGAGGGGTCCATCTGCCGCATGCCCCGGGCGGTCTGCGCCGCGAGCGTGCCGTAGTCGTCGGCCGAGCGGTGACCGAGCTGCCACGGTCCGTCCATCTCGTTGCCGAGGCACCACACGCGCACGTCGAACGGCTCGGCGCGGCCGTTGTCGATCCTCCGCTGCGACAGGGCGGTGCCGCCGGGCACGTTGCTGTACTCGAGCAGGTCGAGCGCCTCGAGAACACCGCGCGTGCCGAGGTTGACGGCCAGCATGAGCTCGCAGCCGGCCTTGTCGAGCCAGTCGGCGAACTCGTGCAGGCCGACCTCGTTCGTCTCGGTCGAGTGCCACGCGAGGTCGAGACGGCGGGGGCGCTGCTCACGCGGGCCGACGCTGTCTTCCCAGCGGAACCCCGACACGAAGTTGCCCCCGGGGTAGCGGATCATCGACACGCCCAGCTCGCATACGAGCTCGAGCACATCGGTGCGGAACCCCTGCTCGTCCGCCGCCGGGTGGCCCGGCTCGTAGATGCCGTCGTAGACGTGGCGACCGAGGTGCTCGACGAATCCGCCGAACAGGCGTCGGCGCACGGGGCCGATCGCGAAGCGGGGGTCGACGGTCAGGTGGGCAGCGGTCATCGGTGCTCCTCGAGGTTTCGACGAACGCTACCCCGGCCCGGGCGTCACGCTAAACGTTTTCGAAACCCCGTGCGGGCGGCCGAGGACGCGTCCCTTCGGCGAAGCCGCACGAAACGGGCGCCGATCACGTGCGTCCTCGGCGAACGAGGGCGTCCTCGGCGCCCGGGCGGGGCTCAGCCGGCGCCGAGGACGGGACACCGCTCAGATGACCGCGGCACTCCACGCGTCGACCGCACCGAAGCGGAACGCCCCGATCGACACCGCCTGCTCCCGCAGGAACGGCAGCAGCTCGAGGCGACCCGCGGTGGTGACCTCGTTCGCGTACACGGTGAGCGAGACGTCCCCGCCGACCGTCTCGGCGACGGCCGCGCGCAGCGCGGCGACGGTGTCGGCCGGTCCCACCAGGCGCAGGCGACCCGGTCGCGGGGCCGCGACGAGTGTGTCGGCGTCGTCGGCGGCGGCATCCGGGATGCCACCCGCCAGGCGCTGCAGCCACTCGGCATCGCTCTCGACCGACACGGCGACACCGCTCTCGCCCAGCAGGTGCCGGACCGCCGCGGGCAGCCCCACCGGCGTGCTGAGGCTGAAGGCCGACCCCGACCGGACGGCGGCGACGAGGACGCGCAGGACCGCCTGCCACGCGGCGTCGGCGGTCGCACGCACGGCCACGTCGACCGGCCGGTAGCGACGGAGGTTGCGCTCGACGCCCAGGCGCGAGACGTCTCGCACGCGACCGAACTCGCGGTCCCACGCGACGGCGTCGGCGAGCGCTCCGCGACGGAGCCAGTCGAACGCCTCGTACGACAGGGTGGGCTGGGCCGCCTCGATGAGCGCCGTGATCCGCGAGTCGAGGCCGCGCAGGTGCAGGGTCGACGACGACGCCCCGCCCGTCGAGGGGCGCCACGAGCCGAGGGTCACGAGGCGGTTCGGCCCGCCCGACATGGCGCCGTCACCGGCGGACGCCTCACCCCAGCCGCCGAGCGGCTCGCGTTGGATCACCGCTCCGGTCGAGGGGCGGTTCACCCGCAGGACGGCCGCCTCGACGCTGTCGAGCCAGAGGTCGAGGTCTGCCTCATCGCGCGTGTGGAGGCCCGCCACGAACCCCGATCCGATCGCGTTCTGCAACTCGATCGCGCGGGTGACGGTGGGAGCGTGCAGGATGCCGAGCACCGGCGCCGCGACCGCGGCCCGGGTCAGGTGGGAGCCGGCGGTGACGCCCGTGCGGACGCCGGGCGACCAGAACCGGCCGGCCGTCTCGGGCCCGAGGTCGAGCTCTCGCGGCTCCACGAGCCACCGCTCGCCGTCGCCGAGGACGGTCAGGGCGCGCCGCACCTCTCCCGCGGGTTCTTCGACGAGCGGGCCGATGTCGGACAGCGGGTCGTCGGAAGGTCCCACTCGCAGCGACGAGACGGCATCCTTCAGCTGCTCAGTGAAGCGCGTGGACCGCCCGACGGCGCCCACGAGGATCACGAGCGACACGGCCGTGGCGGCCTGACCGGCGCGCGCGAAGGCGCCGCTCACGATGTCGGTCACGGCGGCGTCGAGGTCGGCCGAGGGGGCGACGATCGCGACGTTCCGTCCGGCCGTGAACGCCTGCACGGGCAGCGCGGGGCGCCACGCGGCGAAGCGTTCGGCGGTGGTGCGCGCGCCGGCGAGCAGCACACGGTCGACGCCGGGGTGCGCGATCAGGGCCCGCCCGGACGCGTCTTCGTTGAGGTCGACATAGGCGAGCAGGTCGCGCGGTACTCCCGCGGCCCACAGCGCCTCGGCCACGACGGCTCCGGCACGACGAGCGCGCGGCGAGGGTGTGAGCACCACTCCGGACCCCGCGACGAGAGCGGCCAAGGTCTCGGCGGCGCAGAGGCCGACGGGGGCGTTCCATCGGGGGGCGACCACGCTCACCCGATCGGGCACGAACACGGCCCCGGGGACGCGGTCGAGTTCTTTCGCCGTCGCCGCGTAGTAGGCGGCGGCATCCACCGCCTGGCTCACTTCGGCGTCGGCTTCGGAGAGCAGCGCCCCTCCCTCCGAGGCGAGCACTTCGATCACCTCGGCGCGGCGCTGCTCGAGTCTGCGCGCGGCCGACTGCAGGACGGCGGCGCGGTCCGCGGCGGCGAGCGCACCCCACGACTCGGCGGAGGTGCGCACGCGGTCGATCACCGCGTCGAGTCCCGCCTCGTCGTCGACGCGCCCGGCGGCGGCGGTGGCGTCACCGGCGGTCGAGTCGGACACCCGGCCCAGGACGGCGACCGCCCAGGCACGGTCGGCGGGCACGGTCGGATCGGTGTCGGCGACGTTGCGGAACCCGGGAGCTCCTCCGGCGAGCTCGGCGCTCTCGCGGGCCGAGAACACGGCCGTGTCGACGAACGACTGGCCGCCGAAGAGCATCTGCTGCACGTCCGGTCCCAGGGCGGAGGTGTCTGCGGATGCCGCGGCCTCTCGCGCGATGCCCAGCACCGCCTGCGTGAGCCCGGGCTCGGCGGCGTCGTCGCCCACGCGTTCCCGCAGGATCGCCGGATCGCCCTCGACTCCGCGCCGTGCGACGCGCGCGGCGGGCCCGGGGAGCTCGGCGGCGGCGAGAGCGCGACGCACCCGGGCCGCGATCGACGCGGTTTCGGGTGCCTCGACGGCACCCGGGGGGTCGGCGTCCACTTCGTCTGCGCCGGCGGGCGGATCGGGCACAGCGAGGGGAAGGTCGGGCGCTCCGGACACGGCTCGCGCGTATCCGGCGGCGAGGCGGGCGACGACGGTGTCGAGGTCATCGGGATGCGCGGCGGGGGCCGTCTGCACGTACCCGTCCCCCGGCAGCCAGGCGGTGGTGTGCGGCAGCGCCAGCACGATCTCGGTCCCGACCTCCGCCGCGAGGGCGAGCGCGAGGGCGGCGCGCTCGGGGTCGGCGGTGGCGACCTCGACCGCGAACCCCTCCTGCCCGCGCGCGCTCAGCGCCTCGCGCAGGCCGCGCACGAGCGCGGCGTCCACGTCGTCGCGCGCCGTGACCGAGGGGGCGGGCCACCCGTGGCGCGCCGCCGAAACGGCATCCGGGGTCTCGATGACGGCGTCGCTCAGCCGCACCGTCAGGCGGGCACCGCCCGCGGAGGTGCGAACGCGCGCCCACGCCGACAGTTCGCGGACCGCGGCGGCCGTCTCGGCGACGGCGATCGGCACCTGGATGCCGGCCCGCAGCCCGGTCAGACGGGGCTCCTCGAGCACGCGGGTGAGCACGGCGACGGTGAGATCGACGTCATCGCGCCCCTCGGCGACGAGGGTCACGTGCGTGCGCGCGGCGACCGCGTCGAGGAACACCGGCAGCAGGCGCTCGGCCGCGTGCTCGACCTCGGCGTCGAAGGCCCACGGCGACGGCGCGACCACGACGTCGGAGATCGCGAGCGAAATCCGCTCCACGTCCTCTCGAACGAGCAGCGATCGGATGCCGTCGAGCCGGCGTCGCGCCCCGGCATCGCCGACCACCGCGGGGCCGACCAGGCGCACCTCGACCGGGGATTCGAGAGCCTCGAGCGACGGCCTGAGACGCTCGGGCCGCGCGTCGAGGACGAGGACCGAGACGAGATCGCGCAGAGCCCGACGCGCGATCGGCACGGCGGGACTGGGCAGGACGGGGGCGACGGCGCCGCCCACCTGCAGAGCGCCGCGGACGAACCAGTTGAGCGACGTCGGCAGATCGTCGACGAGGCGGTGCAGGGCGGAGGCCGCCGAGGTGAGGGACTCCGGGCGCGAGATCCCGTCGATCGCGGCGGCCAGGAAGTCCGCCGCGGCGGGGTCCGTGGGCAGCGCGCCACGACGGGGCGAGGCGGTCGGTGGCGTCCGGCGCGAGAGAGTCCCGGCGATACGAGCGGCACGGCCGGGGAGGTCCGAGGAGAGCGCGGAAACGGGGGTGCCGGAGTCGTTCGTGCTCATGCCCGTCAGCCTAAACACCGCGCGCGTGGCACCTCGGCGGCCCGCCGCGCAACCCGAGGATCGGCCGCCCGCGACTGCCAGCGATCTTGTTGGACTCCGATCAGATATTCACAGGAAATCCTTCGCTTTTCGTCTGGCTCGTGTTTGTATGGCGGTGGGTACCCCGCCATTTATCCCCCTGGATGGAAGGTCACTCCAACGTGAACCGCATATCGAAAACCGTCGTGGGCGCAGCCGCCCTCGGCCTGTTCCTGACCACCGCCGCCACTGCCCCCGCGCTGGCGCAGACCCCCACGTCGTCGCCCGACGCGGCCGTCGACGGAGTCGACGCGCAGCTGCTCGAGGCGATGGCCGCCGACCTCGGCACCGACGTCGCCGGCGCGCAGGACGTCCTGCGTTTCCAGGCCGACGCGGCCGACACCGCCGACGACGTCGCCGCCGTCGCGGGCGAGGCGTTCGCGGGCACCTGGCTCGACGAGTCGACCCGCACCGTGTACGCCGCCGCCACCACCGACGCGGCCCGCGAAGCCGCAGCCGACGCGGGCGCCGTGCCCGTCGCCGCCGAGCATTCGCTCGACGATCTCGAAGCGATCGCCGCGAAGATCGAATCGAGCACCGTGCCCGATGTCATCCCGTCGTGGTGGATCGACGTCGAACAGAACGACCTCGTCGTCGACGTGGTGGCCGGCGGCGACCAGGCCGCGACCGACTTCGTCGCCACCCTCGACGCCCCCGCCGGTGCCGTGCGACTCGAGACCGGGGCCGAGGCCCCTGAAACGTTCGCGACGATCCAGGGCGGTGTCGCCTACAACATCAACAACCAGAGCCGCTGCTCCGTGGGCTTCGCGGTCCAGGGCGGGTTCGTCACCGCCGGCCACTGCGGCGTCGCGGGCGACAGCACCACCTACGGCACCTTCCAGGGCTCGTCGTTCCCCGGCAACGACTACGCCTGGGTGAGCACGCCGACCCACACCCCGGTCGGATCGGTGACCAATTACGCCGGCGGCAGCGTCGCCGTGAAGGGCTCGACCGCAGCCGCGGTCGGCGCGACCGTCTGCCGCTCGGGCTCCACGACCGGCTGGCACTGCGGCCAGATCCAGGGCTTCAACTCCACGGTGCGCTACGCCGAGGGGTCGGTCTCAGGCCTGATCCGCACGAACGTCTGCGCGGAGCCGGGCGACTCGGGCGGCTCGCTCCTCGCGGGCAACCAGGCCCAGGGCGTCACCTCCGGAGGCTCGGGCAACTGCTCGACCGGCGGAACGACGTACTTCCAGCCCGTGAACGAGATCCTGCAGACCTACGGCCTGCGCCTGCTCACGAGCTGATCCCCCTCCGGGTGTACCCCGTTGCCCGGTCGCCTCACGGCGGCCGGGCAACGTTCTTTTTGTTTCCGAGCAGGGTTGCCCGGTCGCCTCACGGCGGCAGGGCAACGTTCTTGCTTGTTCCAGACCGAGGTTGCCCGGTCGCCTTGCGGCGGCCGGGCAACGTTCTTCTCGTCGGAGGAACGCCGACGCCCCGGCCACCTCTCGGCGACCGGGGCGTCGTTCGTTCCTTCTTGCGGGCGGCCCGGCCTCAGCCGATCGCCCGGCGGCGGCGCTTCAGAGCCGCCCCGATCAGCACCGCGAGCAGTCCGAGGGCGAGGGCCGCACCCGAGACCACCCCACCGGTCACCGCCAGCGGCGACGGGGCCGAACCGGCCGATCCGCTCGGAGCCGCGGGAACGACGGGGGTGGTGCCACCCGCGGCGGCCCGGACCTCGATTCCCACCGCTGCCTCGACCCCGCCGATACGCGCGATCACCCGGTGCGCGCCCGCAGGGGTGTCCGCGGGGAGGGTGACGTTCACGAGGAACGCCCCACCGGCATCGGTGCGGACCGCGCCCAGCTGCACCGGAGTGGAGCGCAGTTCGAGCTCCCCGTCGGCGTTCGCGGGCCAGCCCGTTCCCGACACCGTCACGACGCCCCCGGCGACGAGGTCGCCCGAGACCGACAGGGTCGGGTCTCCGGCGTTCGCGCCGACCGCGGTCGATCCCGTCCCGCTGATGTTGCCGGCCACGTCGACCGCTCGGTACGACACGGTGGTCGCCCCCGCACCGACGCTCACGACCGCCTGCGCTCCGGACGCGGTCGTCCAGGTCGCCGCGTCGCCGACGCGGTACTCCAGGCGCGCCACTCCCGACCCGCTGTCGCTCGCGGCGAGCGTGACCGTGCGGGCTGCGGCATCCACCGTCGTGGTCGTCGTCGGGGCCGTGCGGTCGACCTTCACCGTCGCCGTGACGAAGGGCGAGACGTTCCCCGCGGCGTCGGTGGCCTTGAAGGTCACGTTCGACGTCCCCTCCGCCGGGGTCACCGCGCCGGTGTACGTCGCCCAGGTGTTCCCCCCGTCGGCGCTGACCTCGAGGCGCGGTGCCTGGTCGATGTCGTCGGTCGCCGTGGCCGTGATCGACGGCTGCGACACGTACCACCCCTCGGCGCCATCGGGCGAGACCGGATCCGTTTTCACAGCCACCGTCGGCGCCGTCTTGTCGGCCGGACGGGTGTGCATCCGCACGAACGTCACCGAGTACGGCTCGAACGAGTGCGTGAAGGTGCTCGAGACCGGCATCTGCGAGGTCTTCGGAGCCACGGGCGTCGAGGTCGCCGTGTTCAGCGCCGTCGGGGCCGCCTGCAGGGTCGTCACGTCCGCGGTCGGGAGCACGGTGAGCCCACCGAGATCCACCTTGGTCACCGCGGCCTTGGCCTGGGCGTTGACGACCTTGAGGATCACGTCTCCGTTCGTGTCGTCCGTCGTCATGACCTGCGCGAACGGTTCGACCGCCGTGTTGGTGAACTGCCCCTGCTGCACGCCGTCGGCGAAGAGGGTCACCCGGGCGCCGCGCACCTGGATGCGCAGGTCGTAGGTCCGACCGGTCTCGACGCGGGGGGTGCCCGTGTCCGCCACGATCGACTTCGCCCCACCCACGGCCTTCTCGACGACGCTGCGGGTGTTGCCCCACCCGCCGAGGTTCCACCACAGGTAGTCGGCCGACCCCTTCACGCCGAAGCCGACGAGGAAGCCCTCGGCACCGGCGAGCTTCGTGGCCTTGAGCGAGACGTCGTAGTCGGTGGCGGTCAGTGCGGGACCGGCGACGAGCGTGTTGTTCGCCGTCGTCGAGGACTGCACGTAGCTGCCGTCGGCGGCCGACCACGATCCGGCGCCCGCGAGCTTCGACCACCCGTCGTCGTTCTTGTCGGCGAAGTCGTCGGAGAAGAGCGTCTTCCCGTCGGGCGTCGTCACCTTCACGTCGTCGTACCGGGCCGAAGTGCTCCACGTCGACAGGCCGACGGCGCCGGCGAGATCGGTGGATGCCAGATCCCCGCCCGCCGTGGTCGGAACGACCCGGTCGCCGACGTTGCTCATGAAGAGCTTCTGCACCTCGTAGTTCGCCGAGCCCCACACCTGGTCGCGATCGAACCAGATCAGGTCGGGCCGCCACTGCGTGCTGCTGGTGTCGGCGAGCAGTGGCGCGTACGAGGCCATCTTGACGACGTCGGCGTTGCGCTCCAGGCCGGTCATGTACGCCGCCTCCGACAGCGCGTTGGCGAAGCGGTTGTCGAGCGAGGCGTACTCACCGATCCAGACCTTCGGACCCTGACGGTCGTAGGAGTCGTAGCGGTGATTGTTCGAGAGGAACCACGACGGGTCGTTGTAGTAGTGCTCGTCGACCATGTCGACCTTCTGGGCCCGGTTCTGCGCCCAGTGCTGATCGAACACCGCCCCGGTGTCGTCCGGGCCCGAGTTGCTGATCAGGATCATGTCCGGGTACGTGGCGGCGATGGCATCCCGGAAGGTCACGAAGTTCGCCATGAAGGCCTCGGGGTAGTTCTCTTCGTTGCCGATCTCGATGCGATCGAGGGCGAAGGGAGCGGGGTGCCCCATGTCGGCACGAAGCTTCCCCCAGGTCGTGGTCACGTCGCCCTTGGCGAACTCGATGAGGTCGAGCGTGTCCTGGATGTGTCGCTGCAGCTGCGCCGGATCGGTCGCCTGCAGCGCCTGCCCGCACCCGTTCAGGAGCGCGGGGACGTCGGGGACGGGTTTGGCGCCGATGTCCTCGGCGAACTGGAAGTACTCGTAGTACCCGAGGCCGAGGGACTGGTTGTACCCCCAGAAGTTGGCGTTGGTGGCACGGGTCTCGACCGGGCCGACGCTGTCCTTCCACTGGTACGAGCGCGCACGCTCGTAGTTGGAGCCGGCCGAGTAGTCGGCGTGGCTGTTGACGTTGACGATGCACCCGCCCGGGAAGCGGACGAACTTCGGGTGCAGGTCGGCGATCTTCTGAGCGACGTCCTTGCGCAGACCGTTGGTCCGCCCCATGAACGTGTCGCGCGGGAAGACCGAGACCTCGTCGAGGCGCAGGGTCCCGGTGCCGGCGGCCTGGACGAGTACGCGGGCGGCGTCGGTCGTGGCCGTCGCCGTCACGGAGCCGCGGTACTTCACCCAGCCGTCGCCGCCCACGGTCGCCGTGAACGGGTTCGACAGCGCGGTGCCGTCGGCCGAACGCAGCACGAGCGAGACGGGGGTTCCGCCGGTCGCCGTGGTCCGCGCCCAGAACGACACGTCGTAGGTCTCGTCTTTCGTAAGGGCCACACCCGTGTCGAAGCCGGCGTTCTCGACGCCGTAGGTCCCGGCCCCGTTGCGGAGGTCGAGCTGCAGGTACGTGCGGTTGCGCTCGTTCATGCGCTTGTCGTCGTTGACCGGCTGCGCCGAGCCCGCGCCGCCGCCGAGGGCCACCGGTGTCCACGCGGTCATCCCCGTGAAGCCCCGGTTATCGACGGGCAGGAATTCGAACGAACGGTTGCGGACGAGCTCGGCGTACAGGCCGCCGTCGGCCGCGTTGTTGATGTCCTCGAAGAAGACGCCGTACATCGCGTCGTCGATCTCGGCGCCCTTCGCGCTCGGGTCAGCCGTGATCGAGAAGTCCGAGGTCTCATCGGTCGGATACGCCGCGAGCAGTCGCTGCTGCTCGGCGGCGCTGATCGGCAGGACGGTTCCGTGGCGCGGGCGCGCCGGGAGGGTGGCATCCAGAACAGAGGTCCAGTTGCCTGACGCGATGTCGCGGGTCTCGAACATCATGTAGCCCTGACCGCCGTGGTAGCTCGGCTGGTCGATCAGCATGTACCAGTGACCGGGCTCGGCGTTGTCGGCGAACACCGTGGGACCCTCGCCATTGGTGAACGTGCCGCCCCAGGGGTTGGGCTGTCCGACGCCGATCTGCTCCTTCACGAGCTGCCAGCCGGGGCTCGACGTCGTGGTCGGAAGCGATCCGGTGACCGTGGCGGTGAGCGAGGTCGAGCGCTCCTGGCGCACGGTCATCGACGCCTCGTCCTTGATGAAGCGGTAGTAGGTGTCGCCGTCGCGCACGACGGTGGCGTCGATAGTGCCCTTGCCCGCGCCGCGCTTGACGTCGACCCAGGGCTGCGGCTCGCTGAAGGTGACGAAGTCGCGAGTGGTGACCATCATCATGCGGTTGTAGGTGTCGGCCGCCTTGCGACCCGTGGTGGACGCGCTCGGGTAGAGGTTCGAGGCCCAGTAGACGACGTACTCCCCGCGGTCGGCGTCCCACGTGGCCTCCGGCGCCCAGGTGTTGCCCGCGAACTCGCTCGAGACGGTGATCTGGCGCAGGGGGCTCCACGTCGTGAGGTCGTCGGACTGCCAGACGTTGAGCTTGCGGCTGCCGACCTCTTGCGCGCGGCCGAAGTCGCCGTTGTAGAGGTCGAACATGTTCAGGTCGGTGGAGAGCATGTAGAAGCGGTCCCCGTCGGGCGAGCGCATGACGAACGGGTCGCGGATGCCCTTCTCCCCCTGGTCCGAGGTCAGGACGGGCGTGCCGTCGTTGAGGGTGAGCCAGTTCTTCGGGTCGTCCCCGCGGCTCGTGGCGAACGAGATCTCCTCGTCGGTGGTGGTGCTCTCCCCCGTGAAGAAGGGGAAGAAGTAGCCCTCGAGCTTCTGGGCCGCCGGCTTCGGCTGCACGATGAGCTCGATCTCGCGAGTGGTCTGGCTGGAGCCCTTCGCGATCGTGGCGGTCAGTTTCACGGTCACGGCGGCGGATCCCGTGGCGGGCCGGGTGACCTCGCCCGTGGCGGTCACGACCTGCGCGTTCGACGACGACCAGGACACCGTCGTCCCGTTGGTCCCGGTCGCGGGCAGCGTCACGTTGCCGCGCACGTCATCGGCATCCCGGATCGAGAGGGCCTGCGCGGCGGTGTCCACGTCCTGCTGGTTCGTGGGGGTGCCCTGTGCGACGAGCGCCTTGACGTCGTCGTCGCTGAGCGCGCTGTCGAAGACGGCGACGTCGCGGACGCCGCCCTTCCACACGCGGTCGGGGTACGAGGAGCGCCCGATGTAGGCGACCAGGCCCGAGCCGAACTCGGCGACCGAGCGCGAGGTGGCGACCGTGCCGATCTTGGTGCCGCCGAGGTAGGCGGTGATCGAGGTGGGGGTGATCACGGTGGTGTACAGCGCCCACTCGGAGGTGGCGGAGGGACCCGGGATGCCGCGGGCTCCGTCCGTCGGCGCGATCCCCCGCTCGAGGGTCCAGGGCTGAGCGATCCGTGGTCCGTCCGTCAGCACCGACTTGACCTGGCCGGCCGGGTTGGCGGGGTTCAGCAACCAGTACTGCTGGGGGAGGTTCTCGGTGGTGCCGAAGAACATCGCCGCCTGGTTGCCCGCTCCGGTGCGGTCCTGCAGCCAGGCCGAGACGGTGACGGTGCTCTTGCCGTCGAAGAGTCCCGTGGGCAGTTCGACGTAGGCGGCCGAGGAGCCCGAGGCTCCGCCCGGCAGCGAGAGGGCGTCTCCGTCGACGCTCGAGCCGGTGCCGCGGATGACCGCGTCGCGTCCGTGCCCCGAGGAGTCGGGGACCGTGGTTCCGGTCGTCGCGGCGAAGTCGTACGACGCCAGCGGCGTGGGCAGCGGCGCCGCCGAGGCGGCGACGGCGGGGACCAGGCCGCTCAGGACGACGGCGGCAGCCGCGACAAGCGAGCCCGCGCGTCGCACGATGCCCCTCCGACTCCGGTCCTCGGAAACAGGTCGTGACAGCACCATGCTCGTCCTCCTCGACGATGGGTGTCCGGCGGGGGCCGGCGCGACGTGAGCATCTCAATGTGAGCGCTCACTATTCGCAATATTGGAGGCGGCTGGGAATGCTGTCAAGAATGACGTGCAACGTTGGACCGCAGAAGCGGCGAGAATGTGAAGCCTCACATTTGTTGCCGACGACGCGGAATCCACGCGCGCTGAGCGGGGGCCGCCGCCCCCGGTGACGCCACCCGTTGCTACTGTCGGTTCGCCCCGGACACCAGGAGGAACCATGGCCGTCACCTTCACCGACATGCCGATCGAGCTTCTGCGGGCCTATCGCCCCGCCCTCGAGGCACCGGCCGATCTCGAGGCGTTCTGGGAGACCACGATCGCCGAGGCGCGCGCTGCGGCTCGGCCCGCCACCCTGACCCCGATCGACGCCCCCGTGCGCGCCCTGAGCGTCTCGGACCTCACCTTCACCGGCTTCGACGGCGACGAGATCCGCGGCTGGGTCGTGCGCCCGCATGGCGACGCGCTCCTGCCCGCCGTCATCGAGTACATCGGTTACGGCGGCGGCCGCGGCCTGCCGGGAGAGCGTCTGAACTGGGCGACCGCCGGCTACGTGCACGTCATCATGGACACCCGCGGCCAGGGGTCGACGTGGAGCGTCGGCGACACCCCCGACCCCCACGGCTCGGCGGCCGCTTTCCCCGGCGTCATGACGCGCGGCATCCGGGATCCGCACGACTACTACTACCGCCGCCTGTTCACCGACGCCGTGCGCCTGGTGGACGTGGTGCGCGAGCTCCCCGGGGTCGATCCCTCGCGGGTCGCCGTCACCGGCGGCAGCCAGGGCGGCGGGCTCTCGATCGCCGCGGCGGCCCTCGCGGGCGACGCGGTCGCGGCGGTCCTGCCCGACGTGCCCTTCCTGTGCGACTTCCCCAACGCCATCACGCGCACGCCCTCGGCGCCGTTCACCGAGATCACGCGCTATCTCGCGGTGCATCGCGACAACACGGCGAGCGTGCTCCGCACCCTGTCGTACGTCGACGGCGCGATCCTCGCCCGACGCATCACCCAGCCCGCGTTCTTCTCGGTGGCGTTCATGGACGACGTCGTGCTGCCGTCGGGCGTCTTCGCCGCGTTCCACGCCCTCGCGTCGGACGATGCGGCCATCGAGGAGTATCCCTACAACGGCCACGAGGGCGGCGGGCACCGCCACTGGATGAAGCAGGTGGCCTGGCTCGACGCCCGCTTCGGCATGTGATGGCGAGTCCGCGTCACTCCCAGACGCTGGGCGCCGGGCGCTTCGTCGACGGGAGGGCCGAGCCCGCCGCCCAGTCGTGCACCCACGGCTCGATGTCGGGCAGGCCCTCGGGACGCCCGACCGCGGCGAACAGCTCGTCGTGCGGGACCGTGCCGCCCGTGCGACGGAGGATGCGCGCGCGGATCATCGCGCGGGCGTAGATCTCGCCCTTCACCAGCGCGCGGTGCTCGAGGTACACCGCCCGATCGTCGTGGCCGATCAGTCGCGTCTCGAGCTCGAAGCGCTGCCCCAGCTCGAGGGAGCGGCGGAACGTGATCGTCTCGGCGGCGACCACCGCGTACCAGCCCTGCTTCGTCATCGCCGCGAGGAGTCCCGTGCGGGTCAGCAGGTCCCAACGCCCGAGGTCGAAGAGCGACAGGTAGCGGCCATTGTTCATGTGCCGCAGCAGGTCGATGTCGGTGGGCAGCACCCGGATGGACATCCGCGCGACGGTGTTGGGGTCGAGGGGGCCTTCACGACGAAGGCGACGGCGGGCACGAGCGAGCACCAGCAGGGTGCGCCAGAGGACGTTCACGAGGGGCGAGCGTAGCGATTCGACCACGGAACGGCGATGTCGTTGTGCGTCATCGACAACTCCGGCGCGGCGGCGCATAGCGCATCCGATGGCCGATCCGCCCCGATTTCACCCGCGCCGACGCCCCGCGTAGAGTCGCGCCATGACTGCGGAAGCCCGAACCGACATCGTCGTCCGTCCGGTAAGAGATGTGGATGCCGAGGCCCTCGGTCGCGTGCACGCCACCTGCTGGCACGAGACCTACGACCACCTGATCAGCAAGGCCGCCCTCGAGGCCGTCTCGCCGCGCCGCATGGCCGAGCTCTGGACCCACTGGGCCGCCCAGGGCGAGGACTACCGCATGCACGCGGCCCTCGTCGACGGCGAGATCGTCGGCTTCGTCGGCTCGGGTCCGGCCCGCGACGACGACGCTCCCCGCGAGCGCGAGCTGTACTTCATCTACCTGCTCGATGCGTACCACGGCACCGGCATCGGCCAGCAGCTGTTCGATGCCGCGATCGACGGCGGCGAGGGCGCGTACCTGTGGGTCGCCGACGACAACCCGCGCGCCCACCGGTTCTACCAGCGCAACGGTTTCGCCCTCGATGGTGACTCGCACACCGAGCCCTTCCTCGGTGAGGAGCTCACCGAGGTGCGCTTCGTCCGCTGACGTGCTGCAGATCTGGGCCCTCGACGGCATCCGCGAGATCACTCCGGGCGATGACCTCGTCCAGGTGATCGTGGATGCCGTCTCTGCGCGCGCGGACGACGACGGCGCCCTGCGCGACGGCGACATCGTCGTGGTCACCAGCAAGGTCGTCTCGAAGGCCGAGGGACGCGTCATCCGCGCCGACGACCGCGAAGACGCCATCACGCGCGAGACCGTGCGTCTCGTGGCATCCCGCACCTCCCCCACCGGGCACGTCACGCGGATCGTCGAAAACCCGCTCGGCATCGTCTCGGCCGCCGCCGGGGTCGACGCGAGCAACACCCCCGAGGGCACCGTGCTGCTGCTGCCGGTCGACCCCGACGCCTCGGCCCGCGCCCTCGCGACGGGGCTACGGGCCGCGACCGGAGCGCACGTGGGCGTGATCGTCACCGACACCCTCGGGCGCGCGTGGCGCGAAGGCCAGACCGATCACGCGATCGGAGCCGGCGGCATCCACGTGTTCGAAGACCTCCGCGGGACGACGGATGCCGAGGGCCGCCCCCTCGTGGTGACCCTGCCCTGCGTCGCCGACGAGATCGCCGCCGCCACCGACCTCGTCAAAGGCAAGGCCGCGCGCCGACCGGTCGCGATCGTGCGCGGACGCGCCGACCTCGTGGGCGACCTCGACCTGCCCGGCGCCCGCTCGATCGTGCGCGATCCCGCGCGCGACATGTTCCGCCAGGGCGCCGACGAGGCGTACGCCGAGGGCTTCGCCGCGGGGCGGGCCGCCGCGGGCTGAGCGCGGGCCGGGCAGCGGTCGCGGGGCGGTCGCGTCAGCGAGATCACCCCGGTTCGGGTGCACCGCACCGACCGGTCGAGCGGCGCCTGCGGCCCCGGCGAGACGGAGCGGGCCGTCAGCGTACCCCGCGGGCCGCGAGGGCTTCACCGAGCTGATCGGCATGCCGCAGTGCGAGCACGAGGAACGGCAGGACCGCGACACGGAGCGACGGTCGCACACCCCGCGCCCGCTGCGCCTCGCGCACCTCTGCGGCCAGTCGCGCCAGCACGGGGATCGTCGTCATCGTCACCGCGAGCAGCAGCGCCGTGCGCTCGGCATCCACTCCGATCCTCCCCAGCGGAGCGAGTCCACGCTCGAGGGCGTCGAGCATCGCCTCCGCCCGCGTTGTCAGCGGCAGCAATGCCGCAACGAGGAGAGCCGCCGCCACACGCGCCGTGTTCGCGACGGCGGGTTCGACGCCGAGGAAGATCAGCTGCCCCGCGGCCGTGACGACGACGACCCAGCGCAGGGCCCACGCCTGCCGCCAGAACTCCCGCGCCCCGACGCCCGAGGCCACGACGCACGCCAGCGCGACCGCCACCGCGACCCCCGCGGCCCACAGGGTGGTCGGCAGCATCGCGATGGCGAGAGCGATCGCGGCCACCGCGAGCATCTTCGGACCCGCGGGCAGGCGATGCACGATTCCCGTCGCGGGTCGGGAGCCGCTCAGCATGCCAGCGACTCCTCGTACCGGTCGACGACCCCGGATGCCGCGCCCGCGGCGACCACGCGACCGTCGGCGAACAGCACGGCCGCGTCGCACCGTCGAGCGAGGACGAGATCGTGCGTGACCACGAGGGCGCGGTGCGAACCGTCACCGAGCAGATGGTCGGCGATCCGGCGGGCGTTCCGGTCGTCGAGGAAGGCGGTGGGCTCGTCGGCGACGACCAGTGCGGGGTTTCGCACGAAGGCACCGCAGAGAGCGAGGAGCTGCTTCTGCCCGCCCGACAGGTCGAATGCCGGACGGTCGGCGAGCTCGGCCAGACCGAACCGTTCCAGAGCGGCGCTCACGCGCGCCGCTCGCTCGCCCCGCGCGAGTCGTTCGGGGCGGAGCGAGAAGGCGACGTCGTCGGCGACGACCGGCATGACGATCTGGGCGTCGGGATTGCTCAGCACGAGGGCCACACGACGACGGTGGGCCGCGGCATCCCGAGTCGGATCCTGGCCGAGCACCTCGAGCGAGCCCCGGGCACGCGGCACGAGACCCGCGACGACCCGGGCGAAGGTCGACTTTCCCGAGCCGTTGTCGCCCACCACGGCGATGGTGCGCGCATCGAGATCGAGGGTGACATCGTTCAGGACGGCCCGGCCGTCGAGGCTGACGGTCAGGTTCGAGCAACGAAGGGTCATCGCACGACCTCGAAGACCGCCGCGACACCGAGCCCCCCGCCGACCGACGCCGCGGCCAGTCCGATCGTCCCGTCCGCGGCCCCCGCACGCACCAGCCGGGCGAACAGTCGCACCACCGCGACGGCCCCGCTCGCGCCCCACGGGTGCCCGAGAGCAAGCGCTCCGCCGTCAGCGCAGACGCGCGGGTCGTCGTCACGGAGCCCGACGCGCGACAGCACGGCGATGCTCTGCGCGGCGAACGCCTCGACGAGCTCGATCGCGGCGAGGTCCCCCGCGGCGTGGCCCGTCCGTGTGAGCACGGCGGCGATGGCGGGAGCCGCCCCGAGACCCGGCAGAGCCGGATCGCTCCCCGTCATCACGGCAGCGCGAAGGGCGAGGCCGGGGCCGGCACCCGCCGGGGCGACCATCACAGCCGCCGCCCCATCTCCGATCCGGGTCGAGGATCCGGCCGTCACCGTGCCTCCGTCCACGAGAGGGACGAGTCTTCGCAACACCCGAGGGGACACCCCGGCCCCCTCATCGCGGGTCAGTCCGCCCACCGGGACGATCTCGGCCCGGAACCTCCCCTCCCTGTCGGCGTTCGCGGCGCGCGCGTGGCTGCGGCCCGCGAAGACGTCCTGACGCTCGCGAGTGAGCCCGTCGTGCCGCGCCAGGTCGTCGGCGGCCCGCACCATGTCGGGGTCGGCGAAGCCCGCCGGAGCGAAGGGAGCACGCGTGTACGGCACGCCTGCGAGCGCGCGCAACGGCGCGGTCGACGCGCTCTCCACCCCACCCGCGAGGCGCGCGATCCCGTCCACCCGCACCGCGTTCGCGGCATCCACGATCGCCGCCAGCCCGCTACCGCACTGCCGGTCGACGGTGCCGCCGGGCACGTGCGGACCCAACCCGGCCGCCAGAGCGGCGAGACGCCCGACGTTCCCGCCTGGCCCGGCGCAATTGCCCATCACCACGTCGGCGATCGGAAAGTCCCGAGCATCGCCCGCGACCGCCGACACCACTGCGGCACTCAGTGCGGTGACGTCTTGGTGGCGGAGCCCACGTCCCCGCAGGGCGAGAGGCGTGCGGCGTGCAGCGACGATCACCGGGTCACCCACGATCCCGTCCCGTCCCGGCCGCGATCCGCTCCACGTCGGCGCGCGCGGGCTTGCCCGAGAGCGTGCGGGGGATCGTGCCGAAGAACCACCGCCGCGGCCGGTGGGCGGGGACGAGCCGGGCGGCCGCCTCCCGCCGCAGATCGTCGGGGCCGGCCCCCTCCACCTCGACGAACGCGGCGATGAGCGCACCGACGCCGGGGCGCGGCATTCCGAACACGACGGCATCCCGTACTCCGGGGATGCCGCGCAGCGTCGCCTCGACCTCGTCGGGGACGACCGTCGCCGACGCGCTGAGGATCGCCCCGTCTCGCCTCCCGCGCAGGTGCAGGCCGCCGTCCCTCACCTCGGCGCGGTCGCCCACGGTGGCCCACCCGCCCGCGCGCTCGAGAGGGCCGCCCGCGCCCAGATACCCGAGGGCCACGAAAGGCGAACGCACCCACACCTCGCCGCCTCGCACATCGAGCTCGACGCCGGGAAAGGCCCGGAGCCCCTCGCCCGAGTCGATCGCGACGAAGGACAGCTCCGCGGCACCGTAGTACGACACGACCTCCACACCCGCGACCGCGGCTCGCGCGCGCAGAGCCGGGTCGAGGTGCGACCCGCCTACCAGCGCGCGTCGCGGAGCCCCACCGGCATCCAGGAGCGCGCGCAGGCCCTGAGGGGTCGCGTGAACGCACGTCGCGTCGACGTCGGCCCCCAGAACGGGGCGGGGACCGCCGGCGAGCGCGTGCGCGAGGGAGAAGAGCGTCAGGGATGCCGCCGGCGGAGCGGGCAGCGCGATCGAATCGTCCGACCCCGCGTCGAGAAGCGCCGCAACGGTCGCGAACGACGAGCTCCACGATGCGGCCGTGCGCAGCACCACGCGCGGGGCGCCGCGGCTTCCCGAGGTGAGCGTCGCCCAGGCCGCGTCGGCGGGCACCTCGTCCTCTCGGATCAGCGCCTCGACGTCGTGGCGCTGCGCGGCACTCCATCGGGGATCGGCGACCAGCACGGCCCGCCCGGCCGCACGGACCTCGGCGATGCGATCGAGAAGCCCGGGTGCGTCACCGTCGACGACGGTGATCACGCGGAGACGGCCTCCGGTGCGTGCGCGCCGAGCCTCCACGTGCGGCGGAAGCCCCGCGGATAGGCCCGGACCAGCGCGACGACGATCGCGGTCGCCACCGCAGCCTTCAGCAGGTCGCCGGGCAGGAATACGAGGCTCGTCAGGGCGGTCTCGCCGAGGGGAAGCCGCGTCACGAGGCTCTGCACCGGGATTCCGACCGCGTAGATCGCCACAACGCCGCCCGCGACCATCGCGAGAGCCGTCCGCCACAGCACGGGCCGCCGACCGCCCGCGTGCACCAGCATGCCGATGACCGCCGCGCCCAGGATCCACCCGAGTGCGTACCCCGCGCTCGGCCCGAGGAACACCGCGATGCCGCCACGACCGCCGGCGAGCAGCGGGAGCCCGACCGCGACGAGCGCGAGCAGCACGGTGACCGAGAGCGCGCCGAGCCACGGCCCGAGCACGGCCCCCGCGAGCATCACGCCCAGCGTCTGAGCCGTGATCGGCACGCCGCCGAACACCGGGAAGCTGCCCGGGAGCCCCAGCACGGCGATGAGCGCGGCGAAGACGGCGACGCGGGCGAGGTCGGTGGCGTCGAGGGTGCGAGTCATGAGGGGGCCTTCCTGAACGATGTTCACTGAACGGCGTTCACTATACTCATCCGCATGGCACCCCGAGGGCATACGGCTGACGACGTCGCGCGCACCGCTCTGCAGATCCTCGACGACCACGGCCTGCCCGACCTCACGATGAGACGTCTCGCGACCGCCCTCGACGTGCAGGCGAGCGCCCTCTACTGGCACTTTCCGAACAAGCAGTCCCTGCTCGCGGAACTGTCCGACCGGATCGTCGGGCGCATGGCATCCGGCCCCTCCGTCGACCTCGCGGCAGAGGCCCGCGCCCTGCGCGAGGCCCTCTTGGCCTACCGCGACGGCGCAGAAGTGGTCTCGAGCACGTTGGCCATGGGACTGGGGTCGTCGCTGCCGCACGATCGACTCGCGGCGACCGTGACCGCTGAGGGATTCGACGACGAGACCGCCCGCCGCGTCGCGACCACGGTGCTGCACTACGTGCTCGGCTTCGTGTGGCACGAGCAGCAGCGCCTGCAGTACGACAGCGCGGGGGCTCGCGCGGGCGCGGCGGGCGGACTCGCCGACGACGATTTCGCCTCGGGGGTGGACCTCATCGCCGCGGGGTTGCGGGCGCGCGGACGCGTCTGACGCGCCGGCGGGGCGGTCTCGACCCGCGACGGCCTCAGCGCTGCTTGACCTCGCCGAACAGGCGCGCGATCGGCACGAGCACCGCCGGCCGCGCCGCCACCCAGGCCGCGGCCATCACGACGAGCGAGGCGGCGAAGATCAGCAATCCGGTCGGGTCGCTCGTGTAGGCGGCGGGGTCTTCCGATCCGCGCGCGGCGTACATGTGGTTGAGGTTGCGCAGCGCCCCGGTGGCCAGCACGAGCGCGACGTGCACGACGATGAACGCGACGAAGAAAAGCATCGTGGGGAAGTGCACCTTGCGGGCCCACTCGGCTGGGTACAGCTTGTTGAGCCGCTCGGCGTCCTTGGGCCACACCCCCGACAGGCGCACGCCGCTGATGATCGCGAGGGGCGCGGCGACGAAGGTGATCGCGAAGTACGACAACTGCTGCAGGCTGTTGTAGTTCACCCACCCGTTCTCGGTCGGCCAGTCGAGAGAGGCGTACTGCAGGGCGGCCGACAGCGCGTGGGGGAAGACCTCCCACGACGTCGGCACGATCCGCATCCACTGCCCCGTCACGAACAGCAGCACGACGAAGACCACGCCGTTGGCGATCCATAGGATGTCGAGCGCCTGGTGGAACCATAGCGCCAGGCTGATCCGCCGCTTCTTGTTGTTCCGCGGCGACCAGAACGCCGCCGGTCGCTTCTCGCGCCGCACCTGCCACCCGGTGCGGATGATCAGCAGCAGGAAGAAGCTGTTGAGGAAGTGCGACCAGTTCAGCCAGGCCGGAAGACTCACGGGCGCCGACGCGGGCAGGTGGTACTCGCCGGGGAACGCCGCGAGGAACTCCCGCCCGGGCCCGATCGCGAGAACGAAGCGCGCGATCAGCACGGCGATGCCGACGAGAGCCAGCGCGAAGACACCGAGCACCGCGGTCGAGCCGAGCAGCTGCACGGGTGAGAAGTCGGCGAGCCGTGTCTTCGCCCCGGCACGCGGCGGGGCGGTCGGACGCTTCTGCGCGAGGGCGGGCGGCGTCACGCGGTTGCGGGCCGCGGCTCCCGGCCAGACCGTTCGCGGAACGGTGAGGGGCGGGCGCGGGGATGCCACGGCGTCGTTCGCCGACGCGGCGGGGCTCACCTCGTGGTCGTCGATCGAAGCGGTGGACGCCGCCACCGTCTCGCCGGAACGCGCCGCCGTCCCCGCTTCCGCGCCGGAGTCGGTTCCGCTCACCGTCGCGGGCGCCGGCGTCTCGGCATCCGCTCCGGACTCGGGTGCGCTCACCGACATCGCACGAGCGGGCTCGACGTCTCCGATTCCGGCGCGATTCTCCTCTTCGGCAGCGGCGGGCTGCGCGGCAGAGGGCGGAATGGCGGATGCCGGCGGCCAGGGCGCTCCGCCGGGCTCGCGCGGGAGTCCCCGACGCACGCCGGTCGACTCCTCGCCCACCGGGGTCGCGGAATCCGATCCAGGAGCGGACGCGTGGGCATTCCGGGCCTCGGGGCCGGATCCGCTCGCCCTCACGGGCGCCGGGGTGCCGGCATCCGCTCTCGAATCCGATCCACGCACCGGGATCGGGCGCGCGGGGTCGGTCGATCCTGTCCCGGCGCGATTCCCCGATGCTGATGCGGCACCGGGACGCTCCGCGATGGGCGGAACGGTGGATGCCGGGGGCCACGGCTCCCCGCCGGGCTCGCGCGGCAGCCCGCGCCGCACACTCCCCGCCGGAGAATCCGCCGCGGCCGGCGCAGGCGCGGTTGGCGCCCCGGCCGCCGGCGACCCGGGAGCGGGCGACGCCTCGACCTCGGGCGAGGCAGGAGCGGCCGACGCAGAGGCAGGGGCTTCGGACGGCTGCACCGGATGTGCACCCACGGGCGCCTCGGGGGCGGATCCGTCGCGCGGACCCGCATCCGTCGCGCTCGCGACCGCATCCGTGCCCTCCGCCCCGTCGCCGACTGCGGGCGCGTCCGAGGCCGCGGGCGGCCAGGGCTCCCCGCCGGGGGTGCGCGGCAGCCCGCGTCGCGGGGTGCGGGGTGTGGACGCCATCTACTCTCGGGAGGACTTCTTCTGGGCGTCGAGCGCGCTGATGAGCTGCGGGACGACGGTGAACAGATCTCCGACGATACCGAAGTCGGCGATCTCGAAGATGGGGGCTTCCGGGTTCTTGTCGATCGCGACGATCGTGCGCGCTGTCTGCATGCCCGCGCGGTGCTGGATGGCCCCCGAGATGCCGAGCGCGACGTACAGCCGCGGCGACACCGTGACCCCGGTCTGCCCGACCTGGGCGGCGGCGGGCACGTAGCCCGCGTCGACCGCGGCCCGCGAGGCGCCGACCGCAGCACCGAGAACATCGGCGAGCTGCTCGACGAGCGCGAAGTCCTCGCGCGAACCCACGCCTCGACCGCCGGCGACGACCGCCGCGGCCCCGCGCAGTTCGGGACGCGACGAGGCGACGGCGGTCTCGGCGAACCCTTCGATGCGGGCGTGGGGAGTTCCGGATGCCGCGACCTCGAGGCTCTCGACCACGAGCGGTCGCGCGTCGAGACGTGCCTCGACGGAGCCGGGGCGGAGCGTGGCGACGAGGGGGCCGAAGGTGGGAGCCCCGTCCACGGTGAAGGCCCCACCGAAGGCCGCGTGATGGGCGACGACACCGAGGTCATCGCGGCCGACGCCGACGACGTCGGTGGCGAGGGGCATGCGCAGGCGCGCGACCAGGCGCGCGAGCGCGTCGCGCGACTCGACGGCGTGCGAGGCGAGCACCAGATCGGGATTCTCTCTCGCCACCGCCGCGGCGAGCGCGTCGACGACCGGACCGGTCAGGGCGTCGGCGTCGGTGACGGCGGTGAGCACGCGCGTCGCGCCGAGCGCGGCCGCCTCGGACGACGCCTTCTCGAGGGAATCGGCGGTCGAGGCGACCAGAGCGACGGGGTCTCCGACGGTCGCGGCGGCGGCGAGCAGGCCCGGAGCGGAGGCGGCCAGCGCCCCGCCGGGCAGCACCTCGAGCAGCACGAGAGCGGTGGCCATCACGCCACCCCCTCGGCCACGAGGAAGGCCGCGAGTCTCTCGCCCGCATCTCCCTCGTCCACGATCTTCGTGCCGGACGCGCGCGGCGGCCTCTCGGCGACGGAGAGCATGATGTACCGCGCGACCGCGGGATCCTCGACCTCGACGCCGAGTTCGGCGGCATCCAGGGTCTCGTACGGCTTCTTCTTGGCCGCCATGATTCCCTTGAACGTCGTGAACCGCCCCTCGGGCATCGCCTCGGTGATCGACACGACGGCCGGAAGCTCGGCGGACACCCGCATGGTCCCCGCGTCACTGACACGGTCGCCCGAGACGGCGTCGTCGGACACGTCGAGGCTCGACAGGGCCGTGAGCTGCGGAACGCCCAGCAGCTCGGCGACCATCGCCGGCAGCACGCCCCCTCCGCCGTCGGTCGACAGGTTCCCCGCGATGACCAGATCGAAGCCGGTGCGCCGGATGGCCGCGGCGAGCACCTCGGCGGTGAGCATGAGGTCCGCCCCGCGCAGAGTGTCGTCGACCACGTGCACGGCCGAGGTCGCCCCCATCGCGAGGGCCTTGCGTACGGTCGCGGTCGCGGTGGCCGGCGCCATGGTGACCACCACGACCTCGGTGCCCGTGTGTCCGTCGGCGTAGGCCAGGGCGGCCTCGACGGCCCGCTCGTCGATCTCGTCAAGCACGGCGGCAGCGCCCGCGCGGTCGGTCAGCCCGGTCTCGAGGTCGAGCCGGCGCTCACCCCAGGTGTCGGGCACTTCTTTGATCAGGACCACGATCTTCATCGACGGGGCTCCTTCGGTGAGGGGGCGGATGCCGCGACCCCGCGGCAACGGGAGAGTTCAGGGCGCGTGGTGGTCGGTGGCTCCAGCCGCGAACGCCAGGTCCCCGAGCCCGTCGAAGCGACCGGATGCCGCGTACCCGAGCCGCGCGAGCGGTACCGTGAATCGCGAGGAGGACCGATGACGCGACGACTGCCTGTCGACCCGATCGCCGAGGCGAAGCGCCAGTGGCTCGCGCACGGCTGGCACGACGCCGCCGACGGCATGACCGTGGTGACCTCGGTGATCCGCGCGCACCAGCTGTTGATGGCGGCGATCGACCGCGCGCTCAAGCCCTTCGACCTGTCGTTCTCGCGCTTCGAGATGCTGCGGCTGCTCGCCTTCACGCGAGAGGGGCGGATGCCGATGGCCAGCGCCATCGCGCGCCTGCAGGTGCATCCGACGAGCGTCACGAACACGGTCGAGCGGCTCGCTCGCGACGGGTACGTGACGCGCGAGCCGCATCCGACCGACGGCCGCGCGGCGCTGCTCGCGCTGACCGACGAGGGGCGGAAGCGAGTCGATGAGGCCACGGACGCGCTCAACATCGTGTTCGCCGACCTCGGCCTCGACGACGACGACGCGACGGCGCTCGTGCGGATCATCGCGCGCTTCCGCAAGGGTGCGGGCGACTTCGCCGACCCGGCTCCCGTGCCCGATCCGCTCTGAGCCGGCGCGATCCCTGGCGCCGCGCTCCGCGATGCGCGCGGGCGGGCGGACGACAGCGCACCGCCGCGGGCGTTCTCACCCGTGACTCGCTCCCGCCACCCGCGCCCGCTCATCGGTGCGTGAACGACGGCGCGCGCTTCTCGCGGAACGCCGCCATCCCCTCTTTCTGATCGGCGGTGTCGAACAGGGCCGCGAAGGCCTGGCGCTCGAACCGCACGCCCTCGGCGAGGGTCGACTCCAGGGCGACGTCGAGCGCCGCCTTCGCCGCGTACAGCGCGGGCAGCGGCTTCTCGGCGATCGTCTGCGCAACCTTCTCGGCCTCATCGAGCAGGTCGGCGGACGGCACGATGCGCGAGACGAGACCCGCCCGTTCGGCCTCGGCGGCGTCGATCATGCGGCCGGTCAGCACGAGCTCGGCGGCCTTGTAGTACCCCAGGGCGCGCACGAGTCGTTGCGTGCCGCCCATGCCCGGGATCACGCCCAACTGCACCTCGGGCTGGCCGAACCTCGCCCGATCCGAGGCCAGGATTACGTCGCACATGAGGGCGAGCTCGCATCCGCCGCCGAGGGCATACCCCGACACCGCGGCGATCACCGGAGTGCGCACGGCGGCGAACCGTGACCACGCGCCGAAGTGGTCGGTGAGCATCATGTCGAGACCCGACTTCTGCTCCATCTCCTTGATGTCGGCGCCCGCGGCGAAGGCCTTCTCGCTGCCGGTCACCACGATCGCCCCGACACCGTCATCGGCGTCGAAGGCTTCGGCGGCGGCGACCACGTCGCGCATCGACTGCGTGTTGAGGGCGTTCAGCGCCTCGGGCCGGTCGAGGAAGATCCACCCCACGCGCCCCCGCTGCTCGACGCGGATCGTCTCGTATCCGGCATCCGGCTCGGTCATGGTGACTCCCGTCGTCTCGAGTGATGGTCGCAGCGGTTTCGCCCGCCCTCGAATGCTCGCACGCCCCACCGACATCGATCGAGGGTCTTGCCGCGGCGCGTCGGCGTCGGCGCTGTCCGCGGTGGCGTCGGCCGGGTTCGGGGCGGATCCTGCCGTTCGGGGCAGGGAATTCACGCCCCGAGTGACGGAATCCGCCCCGAACCGAACACGGCGCACCTCACGCGGCGAGGACGCTGCGGCCGACGATGAGCCGCATGATCTCGTTGGTCCCCTCGAGGATCTGGTGCACGCGCAGATCGCGCACGACCTTCTCGATGCCGTAGTCCTGCAGGTAGCCGTAGCCGCCGTGCAGCTGCAGCGATTCGTTGGCGACGCGGAAGCCGACGTCGGTCGCGAACCTCTTCGCCATGGCGCACCGGGTCGCGGCATCCGGAGCCTTCGCATCGAGCGCGGTCGCCGCATCGCGCACGAGCAGTCGCGCGGCTTCGAGCTCGGTCGCCATGTCGGCCACCGCGAACACGACCGATTGCTTCTCGGCGAGGGCTTCGCCGAACGTGAAGCGCTCGTGCACGTAGGAGATCGCACGGTCGAGCGCCCAGCGCGCCCCGCCGATCGAGCACGTGGCGATGTTGAGGCGGCCGCCGTTGAGGGCGTTCATCGCGATCGAGAAGCCGCGCCCCTCACCGCCGAGCAGATTCTCGGCGGAAACGCGCACCTCGTCGAGGATCACGGGGCGGGTGGGCTGAGCGTTCCACCCCATCTTCTTCTCGTTCGGTCCGAACGACAGCCCCTTGGCGTCGGCGGGAACGATGAAGGCGCTGATCCCGCGTGCTCCGGGCTCCCCGGTCCGCGCCATGACGACGTAGACCGACGCCTCGCCGGCGCCCGAGATGAACTGCTTGACCCCCGTCAGCACGTAGGTCTCGCCGTGCCGGATGGCCGAGGTGGCGATGGCCGCGGCATCCGACCCGGCACCCGGTTCGGTGAGGCAGTAGGCGCCGAGGTCTTCCATGGCCACCAGCGACGGCAGCCACCGCTCGCGCTGCTCGGCGGTGCCGTACGTGTCGATCATCCACGCCACCATGTTGTGGATCGTGATGTAGGCCGTGACCGTCGGGTCGCCGTAGGCGAGCTCCTCGAAGATCGCCACCGCGTCGGCACGCGACAGCCCGGCGCCGCCCACGTCGTCGTTGACGTAGACGCCGCCGAGACCCAGCTCCCCCGCGCGGCGCAGCACGTCGCGGGGGAAGTGCTTCTCGGCATCCCATTCGAGGGTGTGCGGGGCGAACTCGGTCGCGGCGAAGTCGCGCACGGCGTCGAGGATGGCGTCGCGCTCGTCGGAACTCAGGGTGCCGGTCGACGGGGCGTCGAGCGCGGGAGCAGGGGTGGTGTCCATGCGGCTCTCCTTCGGAAGGCGACGGCGTCGTCGCTCCCCTCAGATTAGCTGGACGTCCTACTAATTGATAGAGGTACCGACTACGAGGCGGAGACCCCGAACAACGCACCGACCGCGTAGGTCGCGGCGAGCGCGAGCGCCCCGCCGATCACCGTGCGCAGCACCGCCCGCCCGCGCCGCGCCCCACCGAGCACGGCGGCGACGTAGCCCGTGATCGCGAGCGCGATGAGCACGGCGACGAAGGTGAGCGGAACGCGGATCTCGACCGGCGCGAGCAGGATCGTCGCGAGCGGCAAGAGGGCGCCGATGGTGAAGGCGACCGCCGACGCGAAGGCCGCGGCCCACGGGCTCACGACGTCTTCGGCGTCGATGTTCAGCTCGACCGAGAGGTGGGCCTTGAGGGCGTCGGATGCCGTGAGCTCGTTCGCCACGCGCGTCGCGGTGTCGCGAGACAGACCCTGCGCCTCGTACATGCCCACGAGCTCGGCGAGCTCGGCCTCGGGATCTTCGGCGAGCTCGCGCTTCTCTTTCTGAATGAGGGCGTGCTCGCTGTCGCGCTGGCTCGACACGGAGACGTACTCACCGAGCGCCATCGAGATGGCGCCACCGACGAGGGCGGCGAGACCCGCGACGAGCACCGGACCGGTGTCGCTCGTGGCGCCCGCGACACCGACAACGACCGCGGCGGTCGAGACGATGCCGTCGTTGGCGCCGAGCACGCCGGCGCGCAGCCAGTTGAGTCGTTGGGAGAGTCCCTGGCGGTGGGGCTCATCGGGGTGCGCGCCGGGGGCGGCCGCCGAGACGTTCTCACTCATGCGACGAGGGTAAGACCGCCCGGAGGCATCGGGGACCCACGCCGGCGCGTTCCCCCCCCGTTCAGCGGGTCGTCACGAACTGCAGGCAAAATCCACAAGATCGCGCCGCCCGCGCGGGTCGTTCCCCCACCCGAACCCGAGGACACAGCCATGCCTTCGACCTTCCTCCGCCGCGCCGCCGCGTTCACCGCGACGACCGCGGCGGTGTGCGCGCTCGCCCTGTCGAGCGCCACCGCGGCCTCCGCCGCGATCGTCCCCCAGCCCGTCTCGAACAGCGCCGCCGGTGCCGCCCTGTCGGTCACTCCGGTCGGCTCCTACGACACCGGCGTCTACAAGGAATCCGCGGCCGAGATCGTCCAGGCCTACCGCGACCGCCTCTTCGTCGTCAACGCGCAAGCCGGTACCGTGACGGTGCTCGACAACAGCGACCCCAAGAAGCCGGTCAAGCTGTTCGACATCTCCTCGAACGGTGTCGCCAACTCGGTCGCGGTCCGCGACGACGGCCTCGGCGTCATCGCCTTCGAAGCGACCACGAAGACCGACCCCGGTCACCTCGTCTTCTTCGACGCCAACAAGACGGATGCCGCGAGCGCGAAGCTCGGCGAGGTCACCGTCGGCGCTCTTCCCGACATGGTGACCTTCTCGAAGGACGGCTCCTACGCCGTCGTCGCCAACGAGGGCGAGCCGGCGGCGAACTTCTCGGTCGACCCCGAGGGCTCGGTCAGCGTCATCGCGCTGTCGTCCGCGCTCTCTGCCCCCGCGCAGAGCGCCGTCAAGACGGCGGGCTTCCGCGCCTTCGAGCCCGGCGGGAGCAAGACGCTCGACTCCAAGGTTCGCGTGTTCGGCCCCGACGTCGCCGCCCCGAACCAGGGTGCCGAGCCCCTGTCGACCAACCGCGTCTCGCGCAACCTCGAGCCGGAGTACATCACGACCGACGGCACCGTGGCCTACGTCACCCTGCAGGAGAACAACGCCGTCGCGACGGTGGATCTCACGAAGGCCGAGGTGACCGGCATCCTGCCCCTCGGCTACAAGGACTGGGGCACCGTCGGACTCGACCCGAGCGACAAGGACGGCGCGAACATTCGCACCGTCGCGGGCCTGAAGGGCCTGTACATGCCGGACGGGATCGCGTCGTACTCGGCGACCACCAACGGCAAGGCGGCGACGTACCTCGTCACCGCGAACGAGGGCGACGGCCGCGAGTGGGGCACGTTCACCGACGAGGCCCGCATCAAGGACCTCGGCAAGAACGGCCTCGGCGCGGTCTGCGCCACCTCACCGCTGGCCGGCCGCTCGGCCGACACCGACCTCGGTCGGCTGAAGGTCGTGACCGACCTCGGCAAGACCGCCGACGGCTGCTACAGCGAGCTCTACGCCTACGGCGGCCGCTCGTTCTCGATCTGGGACACCAAGGGTGCGCTCGTCTTCGACTCGGGCGACCAGTTCGAGCAGAAGCTCAAAGAGGTCGCCCCGCAGCTGTTCAACGTCTCGAACGACAACAACACCGTCGACGACCGCAGCGACGACAAGGGCCCCGAGCCCGAGAACGTCACGATCGGCGTGGTCGACGGTCGCACCTACGCCTTCATCGGCCTCGAGCGCGCGGGCGGCGTGATGGTCTACGACATCACCGACCCGACCACGGCGACGTACGTCACCTACGTCAACAACCGCAACGCCGCAGCCGACGTCAAGACGGCCGCCGCCGGAGACCTCGGCCCCGAGGGCATCGCCTTCGTGTCGGCCCTGCGTTCGCCGACCGGCGTGCCGCTGCTGGTCACCGGCAACGAGGTCTCGGGCACCACCACCGTGTTCGAGGTCCGCCCGACGCAGCCGAAGACGCCCGACCTGCAGATCCTCACGATCAATGACTTCCACGGGCGCCTGCTCCAGGAGACCGGGGGCGTCGCGGGCGCAGGCGTGCTCGCGGGGGCGGTCGAGAAGTACCGCCAGCAGAACCCGAACACGCTGTTCGTGTCGGCGGGTGACAACATCGGCGCGAGCGCCTTCGAGTCGTTCATCGACCAGGACACCCCGACGATCGAAGCCCTCCGGGCCGCGACGCTCGATGTCAGCGCGGTGGGCAACCACGAGTTCGACCGCGGCTTCGCCGACCTCACCGGACGAGTCATCCAGAAGTACGAGGCCGATCCGAACGCAGATGCCTTCAGCGACTTCGCCCTCGGGGCCAACGTCTACAACAAGGGCACGAAGACCCCCGCTCTGAAGCCGTACACGATCAAGCAGGTCGGCAACACGAAGGTCGCGTTCGTCGGCACCGTGACGCCCCAGACCGCGGGCATGGTCGACCCGTCGAAGATCACCACGATCGAGTTCGGTGACGAGACCGAGGCCATCAACCGCGAGGCGAAGAACGCCCGCGCGGCGGGTGCCGACATCGTCATCGTCCTGGTTCACGACGGCTCCGAGAGCACGGACTGCACCACGATCGCCACCGAGACGACCGACTTCGGCGCCGTCGTCCGCGGCGCCTCGGCCGATGTGAACGCGATCGTCTCGGCGCACACGCACCAGAAGTACTCGTGCACCATCGGCGGTCGCTCGGTCATCCAGACCGGCTCGTACGGCACGAACCTCGGCACGCTCGACATCGATCTGAATGCCGACGGCACGCTCGCCTCGATCACGCCCGGTGTGCGCTCGCTGCTCGACCCCGCGGTGACGCAGTACATCGCCTATCCGCAGGCGGCGACGGCGAAGATCGTGGCCGAGGCCAAGGCCACCGCCGAGACGAAGGGCAAGGTCGAGGTCGGCACCATCACCGCCGACATCACCCGCGCGAAGAACGGCTCCGGAGGTGAAGACCGCGGCGCGTACTCCACCCTCGGCAACACCGTGGCCGACGTCTACCTCTGGGCCACGAGCGAGAACCCCTCATTCAACGGACAGGACGCACAGATCGCGTTCATGAACCCCGGCGGCCTGCGCGCCGACCTGCTTTACGGTTCCGACAACGGTTCGGTCTCGTACCGCGAGGCGGCGAACGTGCAGCCCTTCGGCAACACCCTCGTGACGCTCTCGCTCACGGGGGCCCAGCTGAAGCAGGTGCTCGAGCAGCAGTGGCAGCCCTCGGGTGCCGCGCGACCGGTTCTCGCGCTCGGCGTCTCGAAGGGCTTCACCTTCGAATACGACCCGAACGCCGCCGCCGGCTCACACATCACGTCGGTCCAGCTGAACGGAAAGGCGATCGACGAAAAGGCGTCCTACCGCGTCGTGACCAACTCGTTCCTGGCGGCCGGCGGCGACAACTTCACCGCCTTCGCACAGGGCACGAGCAAGGCCGACTCCGGTCAGATCGACCTGCAGGCCACCGTCGACTTCTTCACCGCGAAGAAGAGCATCGCCCCGTCGCCGCTGGGTCGGGCCTACCTGACCGGCACGAAGCCCGTCGACGAGGGAACTGCCACGCCGACGCCGACCCCGACCCCGACCCCGACGACGAGCCCCACGGGTCAGCCCGGCGGCACCCCGACGTCGTCGCCGTCGACCTCGGTCACGGTGAGTGCGAGCGCGACCCGCGTCGAGCAGGGCGGATCGTTCACGGTCACCGTCTCGGGGCTGAACGCGGGCGAGCAGCTGACGGCCACGCTGAACAGCACGCCGATCGTCATCACCGGCATCCCGGCCGCCGATGCCTCGGGCACGGTGACCTTCCGGGTGGGCGTACCCGCGGCTCTCGAGCCCGGCGCGCACACGGTCGTCATCGCGCGCGCCGACGGCACCGTGCTCCCCGCGCTCACGATCCAGGTCGCCCGCGCGGGCACTCTCGCCGCGACCGGGGCACAGGGCCCCTGGGGCATCGCCCTCGCGGGCGGCATGCTCGTGGTCGCGGGCGGTCTCGCCTTCGCACTACGCCGACGTCGCACGGTCTGACGCTGGACAGCGGAACGGCCCTCACCCGATGGGGTGGGGGCCGTTCCCCTTCGCGTGAGGGGTCAGATAGTGTCGCCCGGACGCGCGGGAGGCGACGCTTATCGACCCCTCACGCGGGTGAGACGTCTGTGCGGAGCACCTGGACGTGCACTCCGGATGCCGCGGACTCGACGCGCCAGACCTGCCCACTGCCCCGGACGGCCGGGGCCGCCTGCGCCGACATCACCAGGGCCGTGTGCTCGTCGATCGCCACGCCCTCGGCGACGAGCCCCGCGTCGATCGCGGCCACGAGGCGCGACACGGTCCCCCACTGGGCGGCGTGCACGTCGACGGCGAAGTCCAGAAGCCCCAGGCCCGGGCGCACCTCGACCTCCTCGAGCTCTTCGGCCGCGTCCTCCGAGCCGACCTCGACTCCGCGCACGCGGTATCCGCCGACGAGCGCGGGCCCGGCGGCGATCGCCGATCCGGCCGAGAACCCCGCGTACGGGACTCCCTCGCGGACGCGGTCGGTCACGGCATCCCGGATCTTTTCGAATGCGTCCAGGTACGCCGGAGTCAGGCCGCCGCCCACGATCAGAGCATCGGCCTCGAGCGCCGCGGCCGCGAAGACCTCACCCTCGACGATCGACTCGACGCGGATCTCCGCCGCTGCCGCGCCCGCGCTCTCGAGCATCGCCGTGAAGCGCGCGACCGACGAATCGTCGTCGGCTTCGAGCACGAGCAGCAGCGCGATCTCGGGCGCGCGATCCGCGGCTCGCTGTCGCGCCTCGGCGACGAAAGGACGCAGAAGCTCGCCGCAGCGCGCGACATCGCGCCCGCCGCCCAGAAGGAACACGCTCATACGACCAGTATCCCGGGGCCGCGCCGCGCGTGAGTCGCCAGAATGTGTCGCTTCAACCGGCCCGCCGGCGACAGAATCTGGCGACTCACGCGGTTCTAGGCTTCAGGGGTGGAGTTTCGCCTGCGCCCGGCCGTCGCCGGTGACATCGAGTGGCTCGTCGAGCTGCGCGCCGAGGTGCTGCGCGCCGACCTCGAACGCCTCGGCCGCTTCGACGAACATCGCGTGCGCCAGCGCCTGCGCGACGGCTTCCACCCGGAGCGGACGCGCATCATCGTCGTCGACGGGGCGGATGCCGGCTCCATCACGGTCCGGCCCGACGGAGCGAGCCGCTGGATCGAGCACTTCTACCTGGCATCCGCGCTGCAGGGTCGCGGCGTCGGCGGCGCCGTGCTGGCACAGGTGCTGGCCGAACCGCACGACGGCCCGACGCGCCTGAACGTGCTGCAGGGCAGCCCCGCCCGCCGCCTCTACGAGCGCGCCGGCTTCACCCTCGACTCCGAAGACGAGGTCGACGTGTTCCTGTCCCTCACGCCTCCCGCGTGAGGGGACGGACCGAACCCGCACCCCGCGTGAGGGGTCGTTTCCTGTCGCCTGGAGCGCGGCCAGGCGACACTTTCTGACCCCTCGCGCGAGCGCGCGAGCGCCCGCCCCGGGTCAGTACCGCCGCAACAGCGCCGCGAGGGCCTGACCGCCGCCGATGCACATCGTCACGACCGCGTACTCGAGGTCGCGGCGCTGCAGGTCGAGGGCCGCGCGCACGGTGAGGATCGCGCCCGTCGCTCCGACCGGGTGGCCGAGGGCGATCGCCCCGCCGTAGGGGTTCACCTTCTCGGGGTCGAGGCCGCCGTCGCGGATGACCGCGACCGCCTGGGCAGCGAAGGCCTCGTTCAGTTCGATCACGTCGACGTCGGCGGGGGTGAGCCCCGTCTGCTCCCACAGCCGCTGCAGGGCGATGACCGGGGCGTAGCCCATGATCTCGGGGTCGACGCCCGCGGTGGTCACGGCCTCGAGGGTCGCCAGTCCGGTCAATCCGCGCTCGCGCACGTCGTCCTCGCGCATCAGCACCGTCGCTGCCGCACCGTCGTTGATGCCCGAGGAGTTGCCGGCGGTGACCGAGCCGTCCTTCTCGAACGCCGGTCGCAGCCCGGCCAGCGCCTCGAGAGTCGTCCCCGGCCGCGGGTGCTCGTCGACCGAGACCTCGACCGATTTCCGGCCACCGGTGGTCACGGGCACGATCTCTTCCGAGAAGGCCGCGCGCGCGGCATCCGTCGCAGCTCTCCGCTGACTCTCGACGGCGAAAGCGTCCTGTTCTTCTCGGGAGACGGAGAATCGGGATGCCACGACCTCGGCCGTCGTTCCCATGTGCCGACCGCTGAACGGGTCGGTGAGGATCGCGAGCGTGCCGTCGAGCAGCGTCCGGTCGCCGAGGCGGGAGTTGCCCCGCGCGCCGTACTCGAGGAAGGGCGTGCGCGACATGCTCTCGTCGCCCCCGGCCACGGCGACGTCGATGCCGCCCCACCGCAGTTCTTGAGCCGCCGACCAGATGGCTTGCAGGCCCGAGCCGCAGAGGCGGTTCACCGTGAAAGCGGGCACGCGCGTGGGCAGTCCCGCGGCGAGCGCGACGCGACGCGCGTTGTAGGCGTCGGGGCCGTTCTGGGCGATGCAACCCATGACGACCTCGTCGACGTCGTCTTTCGCGACGCCGGCGCGACGCAGGGCCTCCGAGACCGCGACCGCACCGAGCTCGTACGCGTCGACGCCCGACAGGGCGCCGCCGAACGACCCGATGGGCGTGCGCGCTCCCGAGACGAGGACGATCTTCGGCGCCGACATCAGCCCGCGGCTTCCTCGGGGCGTGCCTGGGCCTCAAGGTCATCGGCATCCGGAACGTAGCCCTCGATGTGCCGCTCGTCGGCGCCGACGTACTCCGACAGCGGGCGGATCAGCGCGTTCGAGGCCTGCTGCTCGCGGATGTGCGCGGTCCAGCCCGTCACGCGCGCCGCGACGAACAGCGGGGTGAAGGTCAGGGTGTCGAAGCCCATCAGGTCGTAGGCGGGCCCCGAGGGGTAGTCGAGGTTCGGGTAGATGCCCTTGCGCTCGACGAACTGCGACTCGAGGGCGTCGTAGAGGGCGGCGACGTCGGGGCGGTCGTAGTGCTCCACCAGGGTGTCGAGCGCGGCCTTCATCGTGGGGACGCGCGAGTCTCCCCGCTTGTAGACGCGGTGGCCGAAGCCCATGATCTTGCGCTTCTCGGCGAGGGCGGTGTCGAGCCACGGCCCGACGTTCTCGGCCGAGCCGATCTCGGTGAACACGTGCAGCACGGCCTCGTTCGCACCGCCGTGCAGCGAGCCCTTGAGGGCGCCGATCGCGCCGACGACGGCGGAGTAGAGGTCGCTGAGGGTCGACGCGATCACGCGCGCCGTGAAGGTCGAGGCGTTGAAGGAGTGCTCGGCGTACAGGATCATCGAGCGGTTGAACGCGTCGACGACGACCTCGTCGGCCTCCTCGCCGAACGTCATCCAGAGGAAGTTCGCCGCGTAGTCCAGGTCGCCCCGCGGTTCGATGAGCTCTTCGCCGCGGCGGCGGCGCTGGCCGTACGCGACCACGGCCGGCAGCTGCGCCCACAGGCGGATGCTGCGCTCGAGGTTCTCTTCGGGGGTGCCCACGGCATCCATCACGTTCGAGATCCCGGCCGTCTCGCGAGCACCGATGACGCTGACGGCGGTGCGCACCTCGTCCATCGGGTGGGCGCTCGTGGGCAGCAGGTCGATCGCGGCGCGGACGTCGTCGGTCAACGCCCGGTGCGCTCGCTCGGTCTTTCGCAGGTCGGCGAGCTGCGCGGCATCCGGAAGCTCTCCGTTCCACAGTAGAAACGCCACCGCCTCGAACGACTGCGTGGCCGCGAGCTCCTGCACGGGGTAGCCCCGGTACAGCAGGCTGTTCGTTTCGGGGTTCACCTTGCTGACGGCGGTCTCGTCGACCGTGACCCCGGCGAGGCCCTTCTTGATGTCGGTCATCGTCTCTCCCTTGAGTCGTGTGCGGTGTTCGTACGGGGGCTCATGTCCCGATTTCGGTTGTCTGAGCCCTGCCCAGACGACCACTTTTGGGACATGGTTTGCGCATTTCGGGACATTGTCGCCTCACTGGCCCTGCGGGGCCTCAGCGCTCGACGGTGAAGTCGAACACGTCGGCGTCGAAGCGGGTGTAGCCCTCGTAGTCGATGAGGTCGTAGAGGTCGGCGCGGTGCTGCATCTGTCCGAGCTGCTCCCGCAGATGACCCTCGGATGCCAGGGCGTCGAGGCCCCGACCCGCTTCGCCCATCGCGAGGCGCAACAGCGAGACCGGCCAGATGACGAGGTTCACGCCGGCGTCGCGCAGCTGCTGCGTCGAGAACAGCTCGCTCTTGCCGAACTCGGTCATGTTCGCGAGGATCGGCACCTCGAGCGCCGAGCGCATCGCCTCGAACTCGCCGAGGTCGCGCATCGCCTCGGGGAAGATCGCGTCGGCGCCGGCGTCGACCAGGGCCTTCGCGCGGTCGATCGCGGCATCGAGCCCCTCGACGGCGCGCACGTCGGTGCGGGCCATGATGAGGAAGTCGGGGTCGCGCCGGGCATCGACCGCCGCGCGGATGCGCTTGATCGCCGTGTCGGCGTCGACCACGCTCTTGCCGTCGAGGTGACCGCAGCGCTTCGGGTTGACCTGGTCTTCGATGTGGGTGCCGGCGAGTCCCGCGTCTTCGAGGGTCTGGATCGTGCGTGCGACGTTCATCGGCTCGCCGAACCCGGTGTCGGCGTCGATGATCGCGGGCAGCTCCGTCATGCGGGCGATCTGCTGTCCGCGACCGGCGACCTCGGTGAGCGTGGTCAGTCCGATGTCGGGCAGGCCCAGGTCGGCCGAGATGACAGCGCCCGAGATGTAGACGCCCTCGAAGCCCTTGCGCTCGATGAGTCGGGCCGACAGCGGGTTGAAGGCTCCCGGCATCCGGACGAGTTCTCCGGATGCCAGCTTCTCGCGCAGCGCGCGACGCTTCTGCTGAGCGGTGGTCTGGGCGTACAGCATCAGTTCTCTCCCGTACTCCGTGCGAAACTCCTGAAAAACCGTGCCGCAACGGGCGGGCTTCCGCGGAACCGTGCGCGTCGGGGCCCGTTGACTACACGAGAATCAGGAGTTTCGCACGACGCGGAACGCGCCTCCACCGGCGGCTCAGGCTTCTCTGGCGCGCACCCGCCGACGCGCATCAGAACAGCCCCTTCGGCGCGGGCGCCAGGGCCAGAACGCCGGGCTTGGCGACGATCGTGAGCTGCATAACCTCCGCCGGGGTCAGCTCGGGCAGGCGCTGCACGAGCTCGAGGAAGCGCTCGATCTCGTCGGGCAGCAGCACGGGCTCGGCGAGCAGGCGGAACTTGCGCACGTAGTCCTCGCGGGCGAACGGCCGCGCGCCGAGCGGGTGGGCGTCGGCGACGGCGATCTCGTCCTCCACGATCGACCCGTCGGTCAGCGTGATGACGACGCGGCCGCCGAAGGCCTTCTCGTGGGGGTCTTCGGAGTGGTAGCGGCGCGTCCACTCGGCGTCCTCGGCCGTGGTGACCTTGTGCCACAGCTCGACGGTGTCGGCACGGCCCGCGCGCTCAGGGGTGTACGAGTCGACGTGGTGCCACGCGCCGTCCTGCAGGGCGACGGCGAAGATGTACGGGATCGAATGGTCGAGCGTCTCGCGCGAGGCGGTCGGATCGTACTTCTGCGGGTCGTTCGCCCCCGAACCGATCACGTAGTGCGTGTGGTGGCTCGTGTGCAGGACAACGGATGCCACGTTGGCGGGGTCCCGCAGTTCCGGGCGCTCGGTGCCGAGGCGTCGGGCGAGGTCGATCCACGCCTGCGCCTGGTACTCGGCGGAGTGCTCCTTCGTGTACGAGTCGAGGATGCCGCGCTTGCTCTCGCCCTCGGCGGGCAGGGGCACGTCGTACGAGGCGTCGGGGCCGTCGAGCATCCAGGCGATCACGCCGTCTTCGCCTTCGTAGATGGGCGAGGGGCTCGTCTCGCCGCGCATCGCGCGGTCGACGGCCTCGATCGCCATCTTGCCGGCGAAGGCGGGGGCATGTGCCTTCCACGTCGAGATCTCGCCCTTGCGCGACTGGCGCGTGGCGGTGGTGACGTGAAGGGCCTGGCCGATCGCCTGGTAGATCGTCTCCTGGTCCAGGTCGAGCAGGGTGCCGATGCCGGCTGCGGCGGCGGGTCCGAGGTGGGCGACGTGGTCGATCTTGTGCCTGTGCAACGAGATCGCGCGCACGAGGTCGATCTGGATCTCGTAGGCCGTGGCGAGGGCGCGCACGAGGGCGGCGCCGTCGCGACCGGTGTGCTGGGCGACGGCCAGCACGGGCGGGATGTTGTCGCCGGGGTGCGAGTAGTCCGCGGCGAGGAAGGTGTCGTGATAGTCGAGCTCGCGCACGGCCACGCCGTTGGCCCAGGCCGCCCACTCGGGGCTGGAGTGCCGCTCGAGCGCGCAGCCGAACACCGTCGCGCCCGCTCCGCCGATCGACACGGCGTGATCCAGCGCCTGCTGGCGCGCCGCGCTCACGGGCTGACGCGTGAGCGAGGCTGCGGCGACCGCGGCGTTGTCGATGAGGCGGTTGACGACCATCTCGGTCACGTCGTCGTCGACGGCCACCGGGTCGACCGCGACGCGCGCGAGCGCCCAGGCGAGCTGGCCCTCGCGGGCGAGGTTCTCGTCGCTGCGGTGCACGCGCACGTGGTGGGTGATCGTCATGAGGGGTCCTCCGTGAGGGCTTCGAGGATGGTGGTGAGGGCATTGTGCAGGTGCACGTGGGTGGCGTGGGCGGCGAGTTCGGGGTCGCCGGCGCCGATCGCTCTCGCGATCAGTTCATGCTCCCCGGTCGATGCCGAGAGGCGAAGGGGGTTGTCTCGCGCCATGCGTCGCACCCGTACGAGATGAGTACGGACGCTCCGCAGCGCGGCGGAGAGATAGGCGTTGTCGACGGCGTCGTCGATCGCGGAGTCGAAGCGGGCGATGAGGGCGTAGTACGCGTCGGCGTCCGCGGTGTCGACGCCGGCGAACTCGGTCGCGAGTTCGAGGAAGGCGGCGCGGTCACCGCGCCGGGCCGCCAGGCGTGCCGCCTCGGTCTCGAGCGCGCGCCGCAGATCGAAGAGGGAGCGGATGTCGTCGACGTCGATGCCGGCGACGACGGTCACGCGGGCCGATGCTTGAGCGACGAGACCATCGGATGCCAACCGGCGCAGCGCCTCGCGAAGCGGGGTGCGACTGACGCCGAGCCGGGTGGACTGGTCGACCTCGCCCAACACGGTGCCCGGCGAAAGCACCCCCGTCTGGATCTCGTCGAGGAGCGTCGCGTATGCGCGTTCACTCGCTCGCATGCTGCCCCCTCGCCGTCATCCCTCCAGTGTATGCATTCCGCGCCCCGAAAGGCGAAAACGCTACCATGGACGCGTCTTAGGTATACACAAAGTGGTTCCGCGCACCCCCTCGCGCACCGCTAGATCACCTGACACACTGAGCGCATGCTCGTCACGACCATGAACGATGTCCCCGGCCGTCAGATCGTCGAAGTGTACGGCGAAGTGACCGGCCTCACCGTGCGCGCCCGCAACATCGGGGTGCAGTTCGGCGCCGGCCTCAAATCGATCTTCGGCGGCGAGCTGCAGGGTCTCACCCAGCAGCTGCAGGAGAGCCGCGACGAGGCGAAGCAGCGTCTCGTCGAGGCGGCCCAGGCCGTCGGCGCCGACGCGGTGATCGCGATGCGCTTCGACACGAGCGAGGTGGCGCAGAACTTCCAAGAGGTCGTCGCCTACGGCACGGCCGTCAAGCTGGGCTGACCCGACCTTCGAGTGGACGCCGCGGCGGGATCAGCTCCGCCCCCACGACTCCAGGGTCGAGGGGATGGATGCCAACGTCCCCAGCGCCGCGTCGCGATCCGCGCGGGCGAGGGTGAGGCCGGCCACCACGAGCGAGGCGCAGACCGCGGCGAGCGCGTCCACGGCATCCGGGGTCAGGTCGGGGCGACGGTCGGCGACCGCCGAGCGGATCGCGGCGCGCATCTCGGCCGCGTAGTCCGAGACGAGCGTGCGCACCTCGGCGTCCTCGCTCGCGAGGGGCGAGGAGCCGGCGTTGAGCAGCAGGCACCCCAGGCGAGCGCGCGGGGCGTCGGCCTCGATGGCCGAACGCATGTCGTCGACATAGGCCTCGAGGGCACCGGGGTCTCCCCCGCCCAGTGGGCGCAGGCGTGTGCGGACCACATCGTCGAGGTAGGCCGAGAGGACAGCGTCGAAGAGTCCGCGCTTGCTACCGAAGGCGTTGTACAGGCTCGAGCGGGTCAGCCCCGTGGCGTCCTCGAGCTCGGCGATGCCCGTCTCGGCGTACCCGCGCCGCCAGAACACGTCGCGCGCGGCGTCGACGACGGCGGAGCGATCGAAGCTCGGCATCCGGCCCATGTTCTTCCTCCGCCTTCGGCTGACCAGCGTCGTCCGGGTTGCATTCGCAGGCCCGAGGTCTATATTAGACCAGTCGTTACAAAATAACCACAGGAGGCATTCCATGCGCGCAGTCATCCACCACGAGTTCGGCGAGCCCGCCGACGTCCTCGGCGTCGAAGAGGTCGAGACCCCGACCCCCGGCCCCGGCGAGGTGCGCCTGCGCGTGCTGCTGTCGCCCATCCACAACCACGACCTGTGGACCATCCGCGGCACCTACGGCTTCAAGCCCGAGCTGCCCGCCCGCGCCGGCACGGAAGCCGTCGGCGTCATCGAAGAGCTCGGCGAGGGCGTCGAGAACCTGGCCGTCGGCCAGCGCGTCGCCACCGGCGGCACCTTCGGCGTCTGGGCCGAGCAGGTCGTCACCAAGGCCGCGGGCCTCATCCCCGTCGCCGAGGGCCTGAGCGACGAGGTCGCCTCGCAGCTCGTCTCGATGCCGTTCAGTGCCATCAGCCTGCTGCACTCGCTCGACCTGAAGGCCGGCGACTGGATCGTGCAGAACACCGCCAACGGTGCCGTCGGCCGCATGGTCGCGCAGATCGCCAAGGCCCGCGGCGTCAACGTCGTCGGTCTCGTGCGCCGCCAGAGCGCCGTCGAGGAGCTCGCCGCCCAGGGCATCGACAACGTCGTGTCGACCGACGCCGACGACTGGCGCGAGCAGGCTCTCGCCCTCGTCGGCGACGGCACGGTCGTCGCGGGCGTCGACTCGGTCGGCGGCCCCGCGGCCGGCCAGGTGCTGTCGCTGCTGAGCGAGAACGGCACGCTCGTGATCTTCGGATCGATGGGCGCCGGCAAGCTCGAACTCGGCGCCGGAGACCTCATCTTCCGCCAGGCCACCGTGAAGGGCTTCTGGGGCAGTGTCGTCAGCAAGACGATGGATGCCGAGACCCGCGGCGCCCTGTTCGGCGAGCTGTCGCGCTACCTCGCCGACGGCACCCTGACGCTCCCGGTCGCGGCCACCTTCGGTCTCGACGACATCGTCGAGGCCGTCACCGCGAGCGACGCGCCCCGCGTCGGCAAGATCCTGCTGCGTCCGTGACGTCCCGGGCCCGCGGTGCCGCTCTTGCGCGGCGCCGCGGGCCGGTGTCCGCCGCGCTTCGCGTGCAGAACTCCGGAGATCCGCACGCCGACGGCCCCGGCGCCCCCGCAATCACGCGGGTCGGCGTCGGGGCCGTCGCCGTTTCTCCTGCGTTCTGCCCGGGGCGCGTCAGGACGCGGGCAGCTCCGACAGCGCGGCTTCGAGCGCGTCGATCGCGGGGCGTTGGCCCTTCACGAGCGCTTCGCGCGCGGCATCCGGAGCCATCCACTCCGCGCGGTCGACCTCGGGGAACGACGCCGTCTTCCCGGAGCGGGGCGGCCACGCCATCTCGAATGTGCCGAACGTGAAGTCGGATGCCGTGAACCCGGCGCCGTCGCCCACGAAGACGACCACCTTCTTGCCGCTCGAGGACGCGAAGGTGCCGAGCTCCGCCCACTCGACCTGGGGCGGCTCGACGCCGAGCTCTTCGCGGAACTCGCGGCGCGCGGCATCCAGAGCCCCCTCGGACTCGGGGTCGAACTCGCCCTTCGGGATCGACCAGGCGCCGGCGTCCTTCTTCGCCCAGAACGGTCCGCCCATGTGCGCGATGAACACCTGCGGCTCCGGCGTCAGCCGGTACAGCAGCAGTCCCGCGCTCCACACGACCATCAGGTGACGGTGGCCGGCACGCGGTTCGCCTCGTCGGCGATGATGTCGGCGCGCTTGCGGAACGTCCGCGCCGAGACGCGGTCGAGGGCGATCTGACCGCGCATCTTCTCCGCCTTCTCGTACAGGGAGGGACCACCGAACCCGGTGAGCACCTTCACGAGCACGGGCAGCAGCTCGATCATGAAGAAGAGCGCGGCGATCAGGTAGTGCGCCCAGCGCAGCGTCGGTTCGCGGTCCGACAGGCGTTCGAGGGCCGTGATCTGACTGAGCAGACCCACCGCTCCTGCGTTGCCGTCGGCGACGGACGACGCCCGCGCGTTGTACGCGGCGAGAGCAGACTCGTACTGCGCCCGCGCGGCGGGCAGCTGGTCCTCGGCCTGCTGCTTGTTCTGGTCGGCCGACGAGGCGGCGGCCTCGGCCCCGGCGGAGTTCGCGGCGGCGAGGGTCGACTGCGCCTGCGCGAGCTGGGTCGACAGCGAGTCGTAGGCCGACTGCGCCTGAGCGAGCTGCGCCTGCGCCGCGTCGGAACTCGCGCCGTTGCCGGCGACGCCCGTACAGCCCGGAACCGTCCCGGCGCCCTGGCCCGTGAGCTCGCACTGGTACACCGCGCGCGCCTGGTCGATGACGGTCTGCTGCGCGGCGAGCTGCTGCGTCAGCTGATCGACGCTCTGCTGAGCCGCGGCGGATTCGGCCGAGGTCGACGAAGTTCCGGTCACGATGCCGGTCGCCGCCTGGTTCTCGAGCGCCGACACCTGCGCGCTCGCGGCGTCGAGCGCCTGCTTCTCGGGGCCGCTGGTCACGGCATCCTGGTCGGTGAGGGCCTGTGTGACGTTGGTGGAGTTCACTTCGCGCACGATGTCGTTCTGGAACACCTGCAGCACGAGCGGCTCGGCGACGACGATGCCGATCAGTGCCGCCATGATCACGCGGGGCATGGCCAGGCCGAGCAGGCGGAAGATGTTCTTCGTCGAACGCATCGTCGAGGTGAGGAAGCGGTCGAGGTTGAAGATGATGAGGCCCCACACGATCGCGAGGGGCACGGCGAGCCACAGGCTCACGCGCACTCCCGTCAGCAGCGCGAACATCATCGACAGCGACGAGACCAACGCGGTTCCGGCGAGCACGAGGAACATCTGCACGAAGCGCGGCACCTCTTCGGGCACCTCGTCGAGGACGTCGTTGTCGGCACCGCCGAGCACCGCCATCCGGCGGATCAGCGACAGACGCGGTCGTCGAGGATCGTGACGGCGCAGGCGGGGCTGGCGCGGCTCGGATGCCGCGGGCTCGGATGCCACGGGCTCGGGCGCCTCGTCGGGGATCACCGCGGTCTCGTCGTCGGGGCGGGAGCGCTCGGAGCGGTCGATCACCACGGTGTCGTGGTCGTCGGCGGGGGCGTCGTCGCGGGCGGTCTCGACCGGCTCGGCGTCGCGGGGGGTCTCGACCGGCTCGGCGTCGCGGGGCGTCTCGACCGGCTCGGCGTCGCGCGCGTCGACGACGAACGGGTCGACGGGCTCGTCGTCTGCGGGCGGCGCGCCCCACGGCTCGGACGTGTGGTCCTGGGCCTCGGCGGGGCGGTGGGCCGCGTTCTGCGCGGCGAGGATGTCGTCGAGGTACTGCTCGCGTTCCTCGTCCGTCGTGAACTCGATGCGGCCATCGGAGCCGAAGCGGCCCGGCCGGTGAGCGGAAAAGGACATTCGCACAGAGTACGACGCCCACCCTGCCCTCTCCTGAGCGGCGCCTGAGGCGCAGCCGAGCGCCCCTCTTCGCGTCGCAACGCGGCGGAGCGCGCCCCGCAGCGCGGCGGAGCGGAGCCGAAGCCCCGCCCCACCGTCGTCCGCGGGTCAGGCCACGCGCTGCTTCGGCGATACCTCGTAGGTGTTCTCGGGGTCGGAGTACACCGCGTCGCCGAGGGCCGAGTCGATCGCGGCGAGGGTGTCGGCATCCAGGGTGACTCCCGACGCCTTCACGGTGTCCGCGAGCTGTTCGGGTCGCGATGCACCCACCAGGGCTGCCGCGATGTTCGGGTTCTGCAGCACCCACGCGATCGCGAGCTGCGGCATCGAGAGTCCGGCTTCGTCGGCGATGGGCTTGAGGCGCTGAACGGCTTCGAGGGTGTCGTCGTTCAAGAAGCGCTTGATGAACGTGGCACCGCTCTTCTCGTCGGTCGCGCGCGAGCCCTCGGGCACGGGCTGACCCGGCAGGTACTTGCCGCTCAGCACGCCCTGGGCCATCGGCGACCAGACGATCTGCGAGATGCCGAGCTCTTCGCTGGTGGGCACGACCTTGCCCTCGATCACGCGCCACAGCATGGAGTACTGCGGCTGGTTCGAGATGAGCTGGATGCCGAGCTGCTTCGCGAGCGCGTGCCCGTCGCGCAGCTGCTCTGCCGTCCACTCCGAGACACCGATATAGAGCGCCTTGCCCTGGCGCACGATGTCTGCGAAGGCCTGGAACGTCTCTTCGAGCGGCGTCTCGTAGTCGAAGCGGTGCGCCTGGTAGAGGTCGACGTAGTCGGTGCCCAGGCGATTGAGCGACCCGTTGATGGAGTCCATGATGTGCTTGCGGCTGAGGCCGGTGTCGTTGGGGCCCGCGGGGCCGGTGGGGAAGTAGACCTTGGTGAAGATCTCGAGCGACTCGCGCCGCTGCCCCTCGAGGGCCTTGCCGAGAACCGTCTCGGCGGCCGTGTTGGCGTAGGCGTCGGCGGTGTCGAATGTCGTGATGCCGGCGTCGAGGGCGGCGTGCACCGTGGCGATCGCCGCGTCGTCACCGACCTGCGAGCCGTGGGTCACCCAGTTGCCGAGGGTGATCTCCGAGATCTTGAATCCACTGTTACCGAGATAGCGATAAGCGACCATTCCTCCACGCTAGACCCGGCCACCGACACCGGGGCCGCGGCATCCGGATATCCGCGTGAGGGGTCGGAAGGTGTCGCCACGAATCGTCGGAAGCGACACATCTTGACCCCTCGCGCGTCACGCGTCCTTCCGGATCCACCGGAACGTCAGCCGCACGAGCGCGAGTCCCAGCACCAGCCACAGCCCCGTCACCAGCAGGATCAGCGGGTGGTCCCACGAGCCCGACGGCTCGCCGGCCGCGAAGCTCTCGGGCAGGAACACCGAGCGGAAGCCCTGCGCGAGCCACTTCAGCGGAAAGACGCTCGCGACGTTCTGCAGCCACTCGGGGAGGGCGGCGAAGTTGATGTAGACGCCCGAGATGAACTGCAGCAGCAGCACGATCGGAATGACGACGCCCGTGGCGCTGCGGCCGGTGCGGGGCAGCGCCGACAGGCCGATCCCGAGGATCGCGCAGGTGGTGACGCCCAGGAGGAACACCCACGCGAAGGTCAGCCAACGCTCCGGGTCGGTCGGCAGCGGCACGCCGAAGAAGACCGCGGCCACCACGATGAGCAGCGCCGACTGCAGGAATCCGGTCACCAGCACCTGCCCGAGCTTGCCGATGAAGTACGACACCGGACTCAGCGGGGTTCCGCCGAGGCGTTTGAGCGTGCCGTCGCTGCGCTCCATCGCGATGTCGATCGACATGTTCTGCAGACCTGACAGCAGCACGCCCGCGGCGAGCATCGCGGGGAGGTAGAACTGCGCGGCATCCACCTCGTCTCCGGGCGGGCCGAAGGTCTGCGCGTCGAAGGCGACGGCGAAGATCAGCAGGATCATCACGGGGAACAGGAACGTGAAGAACACCGAGTCGCCCTGGCGGAAGTACGAGCGCACCTCGAACGCGACACGGGCGGCACCCAGCCGCAGCACGCGGCTCACGCGGGGCCTCCCGCCGCGGTCGTGCGGCGCGCTTCGTCGCCGAGGAACGAGAGGTACACGTCTTCGAGGCTCGGGCGCACGACCTCGAGCCGCTCGGGTTCGCCGAGACGGGCGTAGAGCTGCGCGACCACCGCTCCGGGATCCTGCGTGCGCTGCTCGCGGGTCTCACCGCCCTCGCGCCACCGCACGAGAGGCACACGGGCATCCGGTCCGCCGAGTTCGTCGATACGACCGACGGATGCCATTTCTCCGCCGACGATGATCGCCGCGCGTTCCGCGAGTTCGGCTGCCTCGTCGAGGTAGTGGGTGGTCAGCAGGATCGTCGTGCCCTCGCGTTGCAGGTCGCGGATGAGGCCCCAGAACTGCCGTCTGACCTCGGGGTCGAAGCCGGTCGTCGGCTCATCGAGGAACAGCAGTTCGGGTCGGCCGACGATGCCGAGAGCGACGTCGACGCGACGCCGCTGCCCGCCCGACAGCTTGCGCACCGAGACCTTGGCCTTCTCGCTCAGCCCGACCGAGGCGATGACCTCGTCGACGTCGCGCGGGCGCGGGTAGAACGAGGCGAAGTGCGCCAGCAGCTCCCGCACGCTCGCCGTGGGCGCTTCGCCGGTGTTCTGCAGCACGATGCCGAGCCGCGCCTTCCAGTCGAGGCCGCCGCGGTGCGGGTCGACGCCGAGGACGCGTACGTCTCCACTCGTGCGATCGCGATAGCCCTCGAGGATCTCGATGACCGTGCTCTTGCCCGCGCCGTTGGGCCCGAGCAGCGCGAACGTCTCACCCCGGCGGATGTCGAACGACACCCCGCGCAACGCTTCGAGACCGCCCTTGTAAGTCTTGCGGAGGTTCTCAACCTCGACGACGTTCTCGCTCATGACCTCAGTCTGACGGGGCGGGGCGGCGACGGGAACGACGGGCCGGTGGACGCGGCATCCACCGATCGGGGGACGCGCAAAAACTCCTCAGCCGACCGGCGTGACCGCCGCCGCCGCCTCGTCTTCTTCGGTCGCGACGAGCTGGCCGCACGCCCCGTCGATCTCTTTGCCGCGGGTGTCGCGGAGGGTCGTGGGGATGCCGGCGTCGTTGAGGCGGCGTACGAACTCGTTCTGCACGGGCACCTCGGATGCCGTCCAGATCGAGCCGGGCGTCGGGTTCAGCGGGATCGGGTTCACGTGCACCCAGCCGCGACCGCGGGCGTTGAGCTTCTCGGCCAGCAGGTCGGCGCGCCAAGCGTGGTCGTTCATGTCCTTGATCAGGGCGTATTCGATCGAGACGCGGCGCCCGGTCTTGTCGAAGTAGGCGCGCGCGGCATCGAGGGCCTCGTCGACCTTCCAGCGGGAGTTCACCGGGATGAGCTCGTCGCGCAGGTGGTCGTCGGGGGCGTGGAGCGAGAGGGCGAAGGTCACCGGGATGTCCTCGTCGGCGAGCTTCTTGATCGCGGGGACGAGTCCGACGGTCGACACCGTGATGCCGCGGGCGCTCATGCCCAGGCCGTGCTCCTTGTCGACCATCACGCGCACCGCCTGCATGACGCGCGCGTAGTTGGCGAGCGGCTCGCCCATGCCCATGAACACGATGTTCGACACGCGGTCGAGCGAGTGGTCGTCACGCTTCTTGCCGCCCAGACCGCCGGCGGCGATGAGGGCGTTGGCGCGCACGATCTGCTCGATGATCTCGGCGGCCGACATGTTGCGGGTCAGCCCCGCCTGCCCGGTGGCGCAGAACGGGCAGTTCATGCCGCACCCCGCTTGCGAAGACACGCACAGCGTGATGCGGCCGGGGTAGCGCATGAGCACCGACTCGACGAGGGCGCCGTCGTGCAGCTTCCAGAGGAACTTGATCGTGTCGCCGCGGTCGGTCTCGAGCCGGCGCACCTCGGTGAGCAACGGCGGCAGCATTCCCGCGACGAGCTCTTCGCGACCGGATGCCGGGAGGTCGGTCATGTCGGCGGCATCCGACGTGTAGTGCGTGAAGTAGTGCTTCTCGAGCTGCTTCGCGCGGAAGCCCGGGAGGCCGAGCTCCTTGAGCTTGGCGATGCGCTCGTCGTGCGTGAGGTCGGCGAGGTGCACGGGCGGCTTGCCGCGCTTGGGGCTGGCGAACTGCAGCAGCGGACGACCGGTCTCGTCCTTCGCCTGCTGCCAACCTTCGGTCTTGGGGCGCACCTGGCGGATGCCGGTGTCGGCCGGGGCCCCCTCGGGGCGCACCGAGCGGGGCGTCGTCGTGCGCACGGGGGGCTGTTCGGTCATGGTTTCCAGGGTACCGGGCGCATCTGCACCGTGGCTGGGCGCGGTACCGGCTCGCGTGAGGGGTCACGAAGTGTCGCCTCGTGAGGCGGCAGGCGACAGATTCCGACCCCTCACGCGAGCCACGGAGAAGGGCCGGACCCCAGAGGGCACGTGAGGGGCCGGGATGCCGGGCGTCGGGGGGTACACCCGGCGCGGCCCCTCACGCGATCGGGTCAGGCGGCGTCGAGATCCTGCTCGAGCAGCGCCTGAAGTTCGTCGGCGACGCGGTCGGCCTCGGGACCGTCGACCTCGAGGGCCACCTCGTCGCCCGTCTTCACGCCGAGCTGCAGCAGAGCGAGGATGCTGCGGGCGTCGACGGAGGTGTCACCGGCGGCGAGGGTGACGGTGTGCTTCGACGCCGCGGCCGCGCGGGCGAGAGTCGCCGCGGGGCGGGAGTGCAGGCCGGAGGACGAGCCGAAGACGGCGGTGCGCTGTGCCATGGGGACCTTTCGGGGTGTTCAGCTCGACTGGGCGCGAGCGATGTGCAGGGCGAGGTAGCCCACCTCTTCGTCGGAGATGGCCACCTCGTGCTCCTTGAGGACGAACGCGCGGATGCGTTCGGCCGTCGCGACGGCGCGCGGGTGCTTGGCCGTCATGGTCGCGAAGAGCAGGTCTTCGTCCTGACCGGCGAGGCGGTCGCTGAACAACCGCTCCGCGAAGAACTGCAGGTGGGTGAGGAACCGACGGGTGTGGAGGTCGTCGGCATCCAGGGTCACTCCCCCGGAGTGCGTGACGATCGTCGTGATGTCCGACACGAGCCCGACCACCCGCATCGAGTCGACGGCCGGTCGTCCCACCTCGGAGTTGACGAGGTGGAAGGCGATGTTGGCGGCCTCCTCGTCGGGAAGTGACACCCCTGTGCGGTCGCGGAGCAGTCCGAGGGCGCGAAGGCCCACCTCGTATTCGCGCGGGTAGACGGTTCGCACCTCCCACGCCAGGCGGTTGGTGACCTGCAGGCCCCGCCGCTGGCGCTCCACCGCGAAATGCAGGTGGTCGGTGAGCGTGAGGTAGATGTGCGCGTCGAGTTCGATGCCCGCCTTCTCGGCATCCATCACGATCGCCCTCGTGAGCTCGACGAAGCCTCCGGGGATCTGTGCGAGCAACTCGACGAGGTTCCGTTGATCGGCATCGTCGAGCGCGACGAACACCCGGTCCGTCGATCCCCGCGCGACGGTGTCGCCCGGGCGCGCGGCGAAACCGATGCCCTTACCCAACAGCACGCGCTCCACGCCGCGCTCGTCCTCGACGAGCACGACGCTGGAGTTCAGCACCTTCTTGATGATCTGCATGGGTGTCTCCGTCGACCCCGGCGGACGCGCAGCGAGTGCGGTCGTCACGCCAGGTCGGCCCCGTTCGAGGCGATGACCTTCTGGTACCAGAAGAACGAGTCCTTGCGACGCCGTTCGCCGGTGCCGTTTCCGAGGTCGTCCTGATCGACGTGGATGAAACCGTACCTCTTCGAGATCTGCGACGACGAGGCGCTGATGATGTCGATCGGCGCCCAGCTCGTGTAGCCGCGCAGTTCCACGCCCTCGTCGACCGCGCGGATCATCTCCGCGAAGTGAGAACGGAAGTAGTCGATGCGGTACGGGTCGTGGATACGGCCGTCGTCCGTGAGCTCGTCGCGCATGCCCAGGCCGTTCTCCACGATGAACAGCGGCTTGCCGTAGCGGTCGTAGAGGTCGACGAGAGAGATGCGCAGGCCCACCGGGTCGATCTGCCACCCCCACTCGCTGGACGGCAGGAACGGGTTCTTCACGCCGAGCACCGTGTTGCCGGGGGTCCGCTCGGCATCCGGGCGCACCGATTCGGTGAGGGTCATGTAGTACGAGAACGAGATGTAGTCGACCGGGTGCTCGCGCAGCAGCTCGACGTCGCCCTCGGCGAAGGGGATCGTGATGCCCTTGGCCTCGAGCGCCTTCAGCGCCAGCCGCGGGTACGCCCCTCCGGCCTGGACGTCGGTGCACAGATAGAGCAGTCGTTCCTTGGCCTGGGTCGCCGCGACGTCGTCGGGGTGGCAGGTGTTCGGGTAGGTGGTGAGCATCGTGAGCATGCACCCCATCTCCGACTCCGGCCGCATCTCGTGCAGCATCTTCGTCACCGACGCGGATGCCACGAACTGGTGGTGCAGCGCCGTGTAACAGGCCTGTTCCAGCGACCCCTCGACGGTCTCGTCGATGATGCCGCCCGAGGTGAACGGGTGACGGATGATGCCGTCGATCTCGTTGAACGACAGCCAGAGGTCGACGAGGTGGCCGAAGCGCTCGAAGCACGTGCGCGAGAAGCGCTCGAAGAGGGCGATCGTGCTGCGGTCGACCCACGCGTTGTTCTTCAGGGCGAGCGCGAGCGGCGGGTCGTAGTGCGACAGGGTCACCAGGGGGCGGATGCCGAGACGGCGCATCTCTGAGAAGAGGTCGAGGTAGAACGCGATGCCTTCCTCGTTCGGCTCGAACTCTTCGCCGGTCGGGTACAGCCGCGACCAGGCGATCGACACGCGCAGCACCGAGAAGCCCATCTCGGCGAACAATGCCAGGTCTTCGCGGTAGCGGTGGTAGAAGTCGATGCCGCGGCGCTTGGGGAAGAAGGCGATGTCGTCATCGGCCATCGCGGCGGCGATGGACTCCAGCGTGTGCTGGTGGTGCACCGCGTACTCGCGCGGGTCGACGTTCGGCCGGTACTTCGACACGTCCGAGACCGCGGGACCGCGGCCCCCTTCGTTCCAGGCACCCTCGGCCTGATTGGCGGCGAGTGCGCCGCCCCAGAGGAATCCGTCAGGCAATCCCATTCGCGGTCTCCTTCGCATCGGTCGACAGCAGAGCGGCGCCCCCGGCGACGCGTCCGGTGACGAGGGGGGCGACGTCGTAGGCGTCGCCGTTGAGCACGACGACGGGCGTCGTGATGTCGAGTCCGGCGGCCTCGATCGCCGCGAGGTCTGCGGTCAGCACGTGCTGACCCGCCTCGACGCGGTCGCCCTGGGCGACGTGGGCGGTGAAGGGCGCGCCCTCGAGGCGCACGGTGTCGAGGCCCACGTGCACGAGCACCTCGAGGCCGTCGTCGCCCAGGATGCCGAGCGCGTGGCGCGAGGGCAGCAGGCTCGACACGGTGCCGGTGATGGGGGCCCGCACCTCGCCGTCGGTGGGGCGGATGGCGACGCCGGGTCCGAGGATGCCTCCCGAGAACACCGGGTCGTCGACCTTCTCGAGGGCGATGACCTCACCCGTCATGGGGGCGACGATCTCGCCTGCGGCGCGTGCCGCAACCGGGGTCGACGTGCCCGCCTGCTTCTCGAGCAGACGCACGGTGGCCGAGTCGGAGTCCTTCCAGATCACCAGCGACACGATGAACGAGGTGATCATGGCGACGAGGGCGCCGATGACCGCGTGCAGCAGGTTCCACGGGTTGGCCATGTCGATGAACATCGAGATGGACGCCGCTCCCGGGCTGACGAGAGCGAAGGCCGAGATCGCCGCGATGCCGAGGTACGAACCACCCACGAACGCTCCGATGACGACCGAGATGATCGCGCGGCGGTTCTGCAGCGTCACACCGTAGAGCGCCGGCTCGGTGATGCCGAAGAACGCGGAGATGCCCGACGAGATCGCGGTGCCGCGCAGCGTCTTGTTCTTCGTGCGCACGGCGATCGCGAGGCTCGAGCCCGCCTCGGCGAGGTTGTGGGCGAGCGAGGCGACGAGGTAGAAGCTCTCCTTGCCCGCGGAGGCCATCGTGGCCACCGTGGGCGGGATGAACGCCTTGTGCATGCCGACCGAGACGATGAACGGCAGGGCGGCGGCCATCAGCGCGACGGCGATCCAACCAAGGGTGCCGTACAGCCACAGCATCGCCCCGGTCAGCAGGGTGCCCAGGAAGAAGCCGAGCGGACCGAGCAGGAAGATCGTGGCGGGCGCCACGATGACGAAGCAGATCAACGGCACGAGGAACGTGCTGATGACGCTGGGGCTGATGCGGCGGGCGAAGCGCTCGACGACGGCGAGCAGCAGCACGGCGAGGATCGGGGGGAACACCTGTGCGTTGTACGCGATCGCGGGCACCGTCAGGCCGAACAGCGCGACGCCGCCCTCCTGGGTGAGAAGACCCGCGAAGGTCGGGAACACCAGCAGGCCGACGATGCCGAGCGCGAGCGGGATGTTCACGTCGAGCTTCTTCGCGGCGGTGTAGGTCACCAGCAGCGGGAGGAAGAAGAAGACCGCGTCGGGGATCGCGGTGAGCACCTGATAGGTCTGATCGGTCGTCTGCAGCCAGCCGAGCGCGACGGCGAGGATGAGGAACGACTTGAAGATTCCCGCGCCGGCGACGGCGGGGATGATCGGGGTGAAGACGCCGACGACGAAGTCCATGAACACCGACCCGGCGCGCTTGAGGGTCAGCTTCGGCGTGGCGGAGTCGACGCGCGCCGCGGCGCGCGTGCCGCTCCCGGTGCGGATCTTCTCGATCTCGCGGAAGTAGTCGTTGACGCCCGAGCCCACGATCACCTGGGTCTGGGTGCCCAGCACTACGCCGATGACGCCGGGCGTGGCCTTGAGGGCGGCCTCATCGGCCTGCGAGTCGTCGGCGAGCGTGAAGCGGAGGCGGGTCGAGCAGTGGTGGAGCGAGGCCACATTGGCCGCTCCGCCGACGTGCTCGAGGATCGCGCGGGCGCTGTCCTGAGTGGTCATCGAAGTCCTTCCTTGGATCGAAGGACACGCGTCGCGACGTCGACTCCGAAGTCGCCCGGGCAACAAAAAAGGACCCGAAGGCGGTGCTCTCGCACTGCGTTCGGATCCTGCCTGCATGACCAGTCACATGTCCGTCGGCGACTCTACACGACGATTCCCGGATGCCGAATCGCGACGTCGAACGCGCGGGCCGGTCGAGTAGCGTGGCGGTGTCGTCGGTTCTCCCGAGACCGGGATCGATGGCCCTCGACGCGGCATCCGCCGTCGATCCCCCGACCTGATCCGCGCCTCGGCGCCGATCGCTGTGGAGTGCACATGACCCGCATCGCCTTCCTCGACGTCGACGGCACGATCCTCGAGCACGGTTCGGTGATCGCCCCCTCGACGGTGACCGCCGTGCGGAAGGCGCGCGAGAACGGCCACCTCGTGTGGCTCTCCACCGGGCGATCGGCGGGCGACATCCACCCCGAGGTGTTGGCGATCGGCTTCGACGGGGCGATCACCAACGGGGGCGCGTACGCGACCCGCGGCGGCGATCCCGACGAGGACGCCCTCATCGTCGAGCAGCCGATGCCCCGCGCCGACGTCGAAGCCCTCGAGCGCTACTTCGAGGCTCACGGCATCCACTACTTCCTCCAGACCCACGGGGGCGTGTACGCGAGCGCCGGCATGGGTCCCGTGATGACCGAGTACCGCCGCGAACGGCACGAGAAGCGCGCCGCCGAGCTCGAAGCCGAGGGCCTGCCGCCCGAGCAACCGCTCTGGCGCGAGCCGCGGCCGGTCTCGGAGGTCGACCGCGACGCCGTCGCGAAGGCCGTGTTCGTCAGCCCGTCGACCGACACCGTCGCGCACGCGGCGGCCGCTCTCGGCGAGGGCTTCCACGTCATCCCGGGCTCGATCCCGCTGCCCGGCGGGTCGAACGGCGAGATCGGTCAGGCCGGCGTCACCAAGGGCTCCGCGATCACGGCGGTGCTCGATCAGTTGGGCCTGTCGGCGACGGATGCCATCGGCATCGGCGACAGCTGGAACGACGTCGAGATGTTCGAGGTCGTCGGCACGCCCGTCGCGATGGGCAACGCCGCGCCGGAGCTGCAGCGTCTCGCCGGCCGGGTGACCACCGCGGTTCTGGACGACGGCGTGCACAACGCGTTCGCGGAGCTGGGGCTGATCTGAGGTCGGGCCCCGCCCCTCAGCCCCGCCTCAGTCCGATAAACGCTGATCCTCCCGAGACACGCGGCGGCACGGCGTGTCTCGAAAGGATCGGCGTTTATCGAGGCGCGAGGGGCGTCGCCGCTGCCCCCGCGCCGCGCGTCAGTCCAGGAAGATATCGGGGTACATCGCCTCGTCGGGGGTGCCCGGCACGGCGGCGTATCCCGAGAAGTCGGTGACCCCGGCGGCCTGCAGCACGTCTTCGACGATGAGCGTCTGCCCGGTGCGCTCGCGCGCGGGCGCGATCAGCACCTCGTAGGCCGCGTCGGCGTAGATCTCGGGCGTGCGTGAGACGGCCATGAGCCGGTCGCCGCCGATGACGTTCTGCACGGCAGCGGTCGCGATCGTCGTGCGCGGCCAGAGCGTATTGGCCGCGATGCCGGCGTCGGCGAACTCGGCCGCGAGCCCGAGGGTGGCCATCGTCATGCCGAACTTCGCGAGGCTGTACCCCGTGTGAGCCCCGAGCCACTTCGGCGTGACGTTCAGCGGCGGCGAGAGCGACAGGATGTGCGGGTTCTCGGCGTCCTTCAGCTGGGGCATCGCAGCGCGCGAGAGCAGGAACGTCCCGCGCACGTTGACGTCCTGCATGAGGTCGTACTTCTTGGTCGCGAGCTCGAGCGAGCCCGAGAGGTCGATGACGCTGGCGTTGTTGACGACGATGTCGATACCGCCGAACTCGCCGACCGTGCGCATCACGGCCTCGGTGATCGAGGCCTCGTCGCGCACGTCGCCCACGATCGGCAGCGCCTGCCCGCCGGCCGCGCGGATCTCGTCCGCCGCCGTGTGCACCGTGCCGGGGAGCTTCGGGTGCGGGGTGTCGGTCTTCGCGAGCATCGCGATGTTCGCGCCGTCGCGGGCCGCGCGCAACGCGATCGCGAGGCCGATGCCGCGACTTCCGCCCGACATGAGGATGGTCTTCCCGGCAAGCGTCACGAGCGTTGTCCTTTCGCGGAAGCGGCGGCGAACGCGGCGACCCGCGCTCGCGCTTCGGGGGTCTCGAAGGCCGCGCCGATCGTGGCGGCCTCGTCGTCGAGGTTCTCGGCGAGCGTGCGCGCGGCGCCCACGCGGACGAGGCGCGTGGCCTGCCCGAACGCGGCGGTCGCCCCCTCGAGCCAGAAGCGCGCGATCTCGTCGACGCGCGTCACCAGATCTGCGGATGCCACGACCTCGGCCACCAGACCCCAGTCCAGGGCCTCCGCGGCGGTGAGCATGCGGTCCTGCAGAAGCAGCTGCAGCGCGCGGCGCTGGCCGATCGCGGCGGGCAGCAGTGTCGAGACGCCCAGGTCGGGGGTGAGTCCGATGTTGGCGTAGCGGCTGACGAAGCGCGCGTTCTCGCTCGCGACGATGTAGTCGGCCGTGAGCATGAGCCCGAGCCCTCCGCCGGCGACGGCGCCCTGCACGGCGGCGACCATCGGCAGGGGGGCCTCAGCGAAGGTGCGGATGCCGTCGTGGATCGCGTGCGCCGTTTCGGTCACGTCGCTCCCCGCGGCGCCCGTAGTGGACATCGCCACGACGTCGCCGCCCGCGCAGAACGCGGGGCCGTTGGCATCCAGGATCACCGCTCCCACTGCGGAGTCGGAGGTGACCTCGTGGGCGACCTCGCGCCAGCGGCGGGCCATCGGAAAGTCCATTGCGTTCAGCGAGGCGGGCCGGTCGAAGGTGACGCGCGCGAGCCCGTCCTCGATGTGGAGCAGGATGCCGTCGGTCATTTCGGTGCCATTCTGATCGCGCCGTCGAGGCGGATGGTCTCGCCGTTGAGGTAGCCGTTGTCGGCGATCGCGAGCACGAGGCGCGCGTATTCGTCGGGAGAGCCGAGGCGCGAGGGGTAGGGCACCTGCTGGCCCAGCGAGTCCTGTGCCGCCTGCGGGAGTCCTTTGAGCATCGGCGTCTCCATGATCCCGGGGGCGATGGTGACGACGCGGATGCCGTGGCGGGCGAGCTCCCGGGCGATGGGGAGCGTCATGGCGTGCACGCCACCCTTGCTCGCGGAGTACGCGGGTTGGCCGATCTGTCCGTCGAAGGCCGCGACGCTCGCGGTGTTCACGATGACGCCGCGGTCACCGCCCTCGGTGGGGTCGGTCTTCGCGATGACGGCGGAGGTCTGCGCGATGACGTTGTAGGTGCCGATGAGGTTGACGCGGACGACGCGTTCGAAGTCGGCGAGCGCCGAGGGGTTCCCGTCGCGGTCGAGCACCTTGGCGGGCGGCGCGATCCCCGCGCAGTTGACGACGACGCGAAGCGGTCCCGCGGCGGCGGCGAGGGCGGCGGCCGCGGCGATCTGCTCGGCATCCGTCACGTCGGCGGCGGCGAACGATCCGCCGAGTTCTTCGGCGATCGCGGCCCCGTTCGATGTCGGCAGGTCGACGATCGTGACGCGCGCTCCCGCCTCGGTCAGACGGCGCGCGGTGGCGAGTCCGAGGCCCGAGGCACCGCCGGTGACGAGGGCGGATGCTCCTGCGATATCCATGCGTTCTCCTTCGAAGCTGAAACCGAGTACCACAGTAGTCGAGACTCAGGACCGCGCCGAGCCCCACCTCTTCTTCGCCCGACGCCCCGGCTGCGTGCGGACGGCGGCGGTCGTCGCGCCGTCCACGAGCAGGATCGTCTGCTCGGGCTCCCACCCGTACGCGGTCTGCAGATGGGCGCCCAGGGCCGAGACCGCGTCGGGGACCGTGGTCTCGGTTCCGCGCGGCACGTCAGCGGCGCCGGGGTCGAGGTCGCGTGCCGCGGAGCGCAGGTCGGCGACGAGGCCTCGCATGCGATCGGGGCCGTAGGCCGCGGATGCCAGGTCCCAGTCCCCCACGACGACCGCCGCACCCGCGGGACACTGCGCGACCTCCGCCGCGACGCGCGGCCCGAAACGCACGCGGACGACCGCCGCGCCGATCGCGAGAACCGCGGCCGCCCCGAGCACCGTCGCCGGGGCGAACGAGAAGACGAAGCGGAACAGCGTCGAATCCCAGCCGACGACGACGCCGACGATCGCCCGCGACAGCGAATAGACGGCGAACACGGCGTTCGTCAGCGCGATCACGCGCAGCGGACCGAACGGTTCGACGCGCGAATGGCTCGCGACCCACGCGCACGCGCCGCAGGTCGCGGCGACGGCGACGGCCTTCACGGCGAGGGATCCCGGGAGCGGAACCGTGGCGGTCACGACGGCGACCGCCAGCGCGAGGACGAGGATCCCGATCGATGTCCTCCGCGCGGGCCGCCCTTCGAGGGCGCTCAACGCGACGATGAGCAGGGCCGGTGCGAGCACCATGGCCACGTCGCCCAGGACGAGGGTCAGGATGCCGCCCCCCGCGCCGTAGATGAAGTACATCGCACTGGAGCCCGCGGCCGTCACCCCGGCCACGGCGGCGAAGCGCAGGAACAGGGTCATGGCTCCGGGAGTGCCGATCCGCGGCATGGCGACGAACATCACGGCGCCCGCGACGGCCACACTCACCGCGAGTATTCCGAACGACAATCCCATGGCATCCCCCGAGCTCATTCTGCCGCTGTCCGAACCGATCGACCCCCGCGATCATTCCCTACGGACGTGTCCGCACGCGTCGGCCTCGCCCCGCACCGTGGTCGCCGCGCGGTGCGCCTAGGCTCGATGGGTGCATCTCCCGGACTTCCGCATAGAGAAGGTCGACGTCGACGATCCCCGCGCGGTCGCCCTGCGCGCCGCGCTGGACGCCGATCTCGACGAGCGGTACCGCGACGCCGACGCCGACGACACCCCCGAGGTCGCGGCGAAACGCGGAGAGGCCCTCGCCGTGCACCCCGAGCAGGTCGTCGCGACGCTGCTGTCTCTCGATGCGGACGACACGCCGCTCGGACACGTGATCCTGCGCCGCCTCGGCGAAGAGTGGGAGCTGAAGCGGTTGATCGTCGTCCCCGCGGGCCGTCGACGGGGGATCGGCACGGCGCTCACCGCGACCGTGGTCGACCTCGCGAGGGCCGGAGGTGCGCACCGGGTCATCTTGCAGAGCGGTCGCATGCAGCCCGAGTCGCTGCGGGTCTACGCCGCCGCGGGATTCACGCCGATCCCCGTCTACGAGCCCTACGTCGAGACGATGCCGCGATCGCTCTGCTTCGAGTACGTGTTCTGAGGCGAGCGCGAGCTCTCGCCTCCGGTCCACGCCGCCCGGGGGCCCACCCGCGCCGAGCGTTGCGGACCCTCCACGGAGGTCTACGTCCCCACCACCCGGAACGCCCCCGACACCACCGCGGCCCCGAGGGCGACAGCGATGAGCGCGAGAGCGGCGGCCAGGGCTACGGCATCCCGACCCGAGAGAGTCGAGGGGCGCGCCCACGTGCGCTCGATGTCGGAGCCGAACCCCCGCGCCTCCATCGCCGTGGCGAGCTTCGTGCCGCGCCGCACGGCGAACACGAGCAGCACGAACGCCATCGAGAAGAAGCGGCGGAGGGCCCCGCGGTCGCCCAGTCCACGGGCGCGACGGGCCAGGCTCATCGTGCGCCAGTCGTCGACGAACAGGCCGACCGTCCGGGCTCCGGCCAGAACGCCCAGTACGAAGCGGCTGGGCAGCTTCGCCACCTGTGCGAGGGCGTCGGCGAGCTCGGTGGGGTCGGTGCGGGCGAAGATCAAGATGATCGGCAGGGCCAGGGCGACCACGCGCACCAGCACGGCGAGCGAGAGGGCGATCGAGTCGTCGCTCACCGTCGCGAACAAGAACGTGCCGTACACGGTCCCCCCCGGCCGGGCATAGAGCAGCATGCTCACCGCGGCGACGGGGGCGAAGACGATCACGGGCACGAGGCGCGTGAGGACCGCGGCGAAGGTCAGTCCCGTGAGCGGCACGCACAGCAGTTCGAGCAGCAGCGCCGTCGCGGCGCTCACGGCGTCGATCGAGACGAGCAGGGGGGCCGCCAGCACGATCACCATCGCGACCTTCGTGACGGGGTTCACCCCGTCGAGCCAGGCGGTGCGCGAACGCTCGGTGGTGACGGCGCTCACGCGGCATCCCCCATCCGGATGCGGTGCTGACCGAGGTGACGCACCACGTCGGCGTCGTGCGTGACGGCGACCACCGTGCGCCCGCGCGCGATCTCGCGCTGGAGCAGGGCGACGAGCTCCATCCACCCGCGGCGGTCCTGACCGAAGGTCGGCTCGTCGAGCACGATCACCTCGGGAGAGGCCGCGAGCACCGTCGCGACCGACAGGCGCCTCTTCTGTCCCCCCGACAGCGTGAAGGGATTGGCGAGAGCGAGGGATGCCAGATCGAGACGCTCCAGCAGCTCGTCGACGATGCGGTCGACCTCGGCCGGCGCCATGCGCAGAGCACGGGGGCCGACCGCGAGTTCGTCGCGCAGGGTCGCGGCGAGGAACTGGTGCTCGGGCTCTTGGAAGACCGTCCCGATGCGGGTGAGCAGCTCGGTCGATCGCCAGCGCACCGGGCGACGGATCCCGCGCGCGGCGAGTTCTTCCGCGGCGACGACCTCGCCGGCGAGTTCGGGGAGCAGTCCCGCGAGCGTGAGCGCGAGGGTCGACTTCCCCGCGCCGTTCGGTCCCGTGATCACCGTTCCTGCCGCGCGCGGCAGGGAGATGTCGAGCCCCGAGGCCACGACGGCGCCCTTCTCTCGCCCGATCGACAGGGCGGACGCGCGCAGCACGGCATCAAGCGCCGAGACCGGAGCGAGCACGGGAAGGTCGACCGGGCGACCCGGCACCCACACGCCCGCGGCGGCCAGGGCCTCCCCGTACTCGGCGAACACGCGCTCGGGCGGTCCGTCGGCCAGCACTCCGCCACCGGGGGCGAGTACGACGACCCGGGTCATGAGGTCGGCCCACACCGCCGTGCGGTGCTCGATGAGCACGAGGGTCGTGCCCTCGCGCGCCACGACCCCCTCCACGGCGACGCGCACCTCGGCCACTCCCTCGGGGTCGAGGTTGGCCGTGGGTTCGTCGAGCAGCAGGAGTCCCGGTCGCATCGCCAGCACCCCGGCGAGGGCGAGCCGTTGCTTCTGCCCGCCCGACAGCGCCTTGGTGGGGCGGTCGAGGGGAACGGCGAGACCCACGGATGCCACGGCCTCGGCCACCCGCGCGGGGATCTGCGCCGCGAGGACGCCGAGGTTCTCGCACCCGAAGGCGATGTCGTCGCCGACCTTCGACAGCACGATGCCCGCCTCGGGATCCTGCAGCACCAGGCCGATACGGCCCCGCTGCGACTCGGGTGGGGCGCCGTCGACGAGGATGCGGCCGGTGGTCTCCCCCTCGTCGCTCCCGCCGAGCAGTCCCGCCAGGCCCGCGAGCAGGGTCGACTTGCCGGCTCCCGACGCGCCGAGCAGCAGGACGCGCTCCCCGGGCTCGATGACGAGGTCGACCTCGCGCGTGGCGGGGAGCTTACGACCGGCGTATCGCCAGCCCCAACCCTCGACGTCGACGCGTGCGGGGCCCGTCATCAGACGTCGCGACGCGCTTCCCGGCCCGCGGCGAAGCGGCTGAGCGCTCCGGTGGCGGCGAGGGCGCGCACGAGCAGCCAGCCGACGAGACCGGCCAGCAGTGCACCCGAGACGGCGAGGGTGCCGAGGTAGATGAGGTTGAACTCGAGGGACTTGGCGAGGTTGGGGGTGAGGAACAGCTCGAGCACCCACGCGCCGACGCCCGCACCGACACCCGCGAGCATCGCGACGGGCAGGGTGAACCGCAGGTAGAGGAAGGCGAGGAAGATCAGCTCGGCGCCGAGGCCCTGGGCCAGCCCCGAGAAGATCGTGGTGACGCCCCACACGTTGCCGATCAGCGCCGACACGATCGCCGCGATCAGCTCGACGAGCAGTGCTGCGCCGGGCTTGCGGATGACGAGGCCGCCGATGACGCCGCCGATCAGCCAGATGCCGACGGCCATCCCACCGAGGCCCGGGGTGAGGCCGTCCATCGCGGTGAACCAGAGGCCGCCGACGGTGTTCCAGCCCCAGAAGAGCAGGCCGATCGCGACGCCGAGGACGGCGGCGACGACGATGTCGACGACGCGCCACCGGAAACGGTCCGTGGTGGCGACCGAAGAGCGGTTCGCGAGGGCAGACGTGGACGTGTGCATTTCTCTCCTCCCTGCGCCGGCATGATCCGGATCAGGTTCGACGGTCGAAGCGTGGATTCGCTTCCTCTCAGCCCGGCTCACCGGACTCCCGTGGTTGTCGTGAAGAGTATAGGGCGGGGTAGCGTGGGCGGGTGCACGAGCAGACCCCGGCCTCACGGCGTGCGCTGCGTACACAGGACTCCTCCCCCCGCGTGGCGACCTCCGGCGACTTCGGACCCGCCCTGTCGACGACGGACGCCCTGGGCCCGGCCCTCTCGGTTCCGGATGCCACGTCCCCGGCTGTCCGCTCCGAGCCGGCGGCGCATGGCGCATCCACTCCCGCGGCGAATGACCTCGCGGCGAACGGCTCTCTCACGGGCGGGGCACCTGCCGCGGCGACCGAGCCCGCGGCATCCGACTCCCCCTCCCGAGACGCCCCCGCCGTGACGGGCGAGCCATCTGTTCCCGCCACTCCTCTTCCGGTCGCGCTCGGCGCGCTGCTGTGGATCGATCCCGACGATGCGAGCGCTCCGCGCCCGGCCCCCGCTTTCGTCGTCTCGGGTGCCACGTCCCGCTCCGCGGACCTGCTCGCCGGCGCCCGTCGGCCGATCCTTCGCCCCGGCACGGTCATCCCCACGCTTCTCTTCGTGCTGATCATCGCCGCGTACGCCGCGACGACGCTGCTGTGGCCGTTGAACGCCGTCATGCCGACGACCCGCCCCGTGGCCGTGCAGCCGATCGCCGCCGCGGCGGCCGTTCCGGCGTGGCCCGCCGAGGGCGAAGCGGCGATCGCGATCGACGGCGTCCCCGACACCCTGTCGTCGTCGGCCAGCGCTCCCGAGTCGATCGCGAGCATCACCAAGATCGTTACGGCGCTCGTCGTTCTCGACCGGCTGCCCCTCGCCCCGGGAGAACAGGGCGAGAGCTACAGCTTCACGCAGGCCGACAGCGCCGATTACTGGCAGTACCGGGCCCGGGGCGAATCCTCGCTCGACGTTCCCGCCGGCGGCAGCCTCACCCAACTGCAGATGCTGCAGGGCATGCTCATCGCCTCCGCCAACAACTACGCGCAGCGTCTGTCGACGGATCTCTTCGGAACGGATGCCGAATTCTCGGCCGCCGCGACCCAGTACCTCGCCGAACGGGGCATCGAGGGCATCACGATCGTCAACCCCACCGGGATCGAAGCCGGCAACACCGCGACTCCCTCCGCCCTCATCGCCCTCGCCGAGCGGGCGCTCGCCAATCCCGTGATCGCCGAGATCGTGCGTACCCCCGAGCTGACCCTGCCCGGGGCCGGCACGTTCAAGAACGGCAACGCTCTGCTGGCCGACCCCGGAGTGGTCGGGGTGAAGACGGGCACGCTCGACGCCTGGAACCTGCTCACCGCGAAAGACATCACCGTCGGCACCGCCATCGTGCGCGCCTACGCCGCCGTGCTCGGTCAGCCCGGGCCCGACAGCCGCAACCAGGCCGCGCGCGACCTCTTCGCCCGCATCGAGCAGGAACTGCAGCCGAAGCCCTCGGTGCCCGCCGGGACGCTGGTCGGCAAGGCAGAGACGCTGTGGGGTCCCGACATCGATCTCGTGACCGCGTCCGACGCCACGGTCGTGCTGTGGAACGGCGGCGCGGCGCAGACCTCGACGTCCTTCAGCCTCGGCGACACCACCGCGGCGGGCTCGACCGTCGGGACGCTGACCGCGACCGGTCCCGTCGACGCCGACACGGTGGATGTGAAGCTCACCGGCGAGATCGACCCGCCGAGCCCGTGGTGGCGCCTCACCCACCCTCTCGACCTCTTCGGCCTGAACGACTGAGCGATGGATCTCTCCGTGGATGCCACCTCGTCGGTGCCGCCGTTCGAGCAGGTGCGGACGCAGGTCATCGCGCAGATCGACACCGGGGAACTCGTCGCGGGGACGCGTCTGCCGCCCGTTCGGACTCTGGCGACGGAGCTCGGTCTCGCCGCGAACACCGTGGCACGCGCCTACAAGGAACTCGAGGAGGCGGGCTACGTCGAGACGCGCGGCCGTGCCGGCACGTTCGTGAAGGGGGCCGACGCGGCCTCCGCTCGCGCCGCGGGTGCGGCGCGCACGTACGTCGAGGCTGTGCGCCGCCTCGGGGTCTCCGCGGACGATGCGGTCGAATTCGTGCGGGCGGCGCTGCGCGATCGGTGAGCGCTGAGGCTCGCCCGCGTTTCGCCGGTGAGTGGGGGGCGGAGTCGCCGCCGGCTTTCGTGCGAGGTGGCTGAGCCCGTCGGTCGCGGCCGCTCCCCACCCGGCATCCGTCCCTCTCGCACCTGTCCCTCCGGAAGCCCGTTCCTCCACAGGCCCGCTCCGCGATTAGTTATCCCCACCTGGGGTTTTCTTTCCGCTGCAATGTCGGAGGTCACCGCTAGCATGCACACATGCGCGATGGCTCCTCCCCGACGAACCCCACCGACGGACCCCGCGTTCTGTCGGTGCTCGTCGACGAGGTCCGCCGCGCCAGCATCGCTCTCGCTGCAGTCGAGGCTGCGCGCACCCGCGCCCTCGCCGAGGCCGGCCACCTCGCCCTCGACGTCATGGCGGGACAGTGCGCGTCCTCCCGCGCCGCCGAGCTCGCTCTGCGCGAGGTGGCATCCGAGATCGCCGCGGCCGAAAACCTCTCCGACCGCACCGTGCACACCCAGATGACCCGGGCGATGACCCTCGTCGACGACTACCCCGACACGTTGTCGGCGTGGGAGTCCGGGACCCTGACCCGCACCCACGTGAACACCATCCTCGATGTCGGCTCACCCCTCCCCGTCGAGGTGCGGGAACAGTTCGACGCCCTCGCAGTGAGCACCGCAGAAGGCCTCAGCCCCGGGCGCCTCCGCTCACGCCTCGCCGCCCTCGCCGAACGCCTGCACCCCATCACCCTCACCGAGCGCCACCGCCGCGGCCGCGACACCCGATGCGTGAGGATCGTGACCGGCCCCGACGGAATGTCGGACCTCGTCGCCACCCTCCCCACCGTCCTCGCGGTCGGAATCCACGACCGTCTTACCCTGCAAGCCAGAGCCCTCATCGACGCCCGCCTCGACGACCCCCAGGCGGTGAGCGACGAACGCACCACCGCGCAGCTCCGCGCCGACATCCTCACCGACCTGCTCCTCACCGCAGCCCCCGAAGCCGACCCCACCCGCACCGACGACGGTCCCGGCGCCCTCGGAGCCATCCGCGCCCGCGTTCAGGTCGTCGTCCCGGCCCTCACGATCCTCGACCCCACCGCCGAGAATGACGACCCCGCCGAACTCATCGGGCACGGCCCCCTCGACGCCGCCACCGCCCGCGGCCTCGCCGAAGCCACCACCCTCCCCTGGGACCGCGTCATCACCCACCCCATCACCGGTGCCGTCCTCCACACCGACACCTACCACCGCACCACCGCCATCGACCGCTATCTCCGCGCCCGCGACCGCCGCTGCCGTTGGCCCGGGTGCACCGTCCCCGCCATCCGCTGTGAAGTCGACCACACCCGCGAACACGCCCTCGGCGGCCCCACCCACGTCGCGAACCTCGCCCACCTCTGCCAACGCCACCACACCCAGAAGCAGTTCACCCGCTGGAGCGTGGAACAACTTCCCGGCGGAGTCCTCCAATGGACCAGCCCCACCGGCCGCACCTACACCGACGAACCCCTCCCCTACTCCCCCGCCGTCCGCTTCCTTCCCGACGACCCACCCCCGCCCGACCCCGACGACGACGGCACACCCCCGCCGTTCTGACGCGCGTGGCGTGTTACCCGGGATGCCTTTGTGCGCGCCCGGGCGCTTCACGCTGGGCTCGTTCGGCGGGGTTCTCGTGGCAGGACTGCAGGTGTGGCGAGGCTCGTCACTGGGCGCCCACGCGCTCGAGCCGCTCCGCTTGTCGACCCGCACGAGGCAGGGGGAACATCCGATCGCGTACAGGGCGGCCGACCGGCGTCTACGAGAGCGTCGGCCGTGCCCTCTACGCTCAGCTCCATGCCTCTCGCCTTGGTAACCGGAGCAGCACGACCGAACAGCATCGCGGCGGGCATCGTGCCCCGGCTCAGAAGTGACGGCTGGGAGGTCGTGACGAGCGACCTCTCCGATGGTGACTATCCCTGCGACCTCGCAGACGTCTCGGGCCCCACCAAGCTCGTCGAGCGCGTCTCGATCAATCGCGGGCCGATCCAGGCTCTCGTCCTGAGCCACGCACACGACATCAAGTCCGGCATCATCGACACCACCGCGGAAAGCTTCGATCGCCATATCGCCGTGAACGCCCGCGCGTCCCTCCTGATGATCGCCGCGTTCGCCCGGCAGGTCTCTGACACGGGTGGCGCGATCGTCGCCTTCACAAGCGATCACACCACTGGCAATCTTCCGTACGGCGCCTCGAAGGGGGCTCTCGATCGAATCGTCATCTCGGCCGCACGCGAGCTCGGTCCGCGCCGCATCTCCGCCAACGTCGTGAATCCGGGTCCGATAGACACCGGCTGGATGGATGACACCACCCGCGACGGGTTAGCCCCACACCATCCCCTGGCTCGGCTCGGGACACCCCGCGACATCGCGGCCATCACCGCTTTCCTGCTGTCCGACGAGGGCCGCTGGATCAGCGGTCAGCTGCTGCACGCCGACGGTGGGTTCTCCGCGCGGTACTGATCGCGCCCGAGAGGAGGGCCGACTGCTGTGGATAACTGGTTTGCTCAACTCGGCAGATGCGCCATCATTGACTCGCAAGCGAAACCGGGGGGCGACGCTCACAGCGACGGTCAGGATCCCCGTTCGTGCCGCGCGAAAGGAACCTGGACATGGTCGGAATGATCCGCGTCGAAGACGGAGTGGGCGACTACCACGTCTCGCGCATCCGCCGAGCGAGCGACGACCTTCCCAGTGATGCGGCCATCACGGTCGTCCACGGCAACCGCGAGGAAGACGCTCCCGAGGCGTACACGAAGAAACTCGAGAGGGTTGCGGCGGAGATTGCAGCACGAGTACAGGAAGTCCGCGATTTCGCTCTGCGCAATGCAGATGCGCTCGCACAGGCCGTAGCGATGCTTCAAGATCAGGACCAGATCAGCGACAGCAAAGCCCGGAAGATGACGGCACTGATTGACGACATCGCCGGCCAGCCGTCCACCGGATCTGCGAACTCTCCACGAACCGCTCCCTCCTCGACTTCTCCGACACCCGGCGCCTCCGAGTCGGATTCTCGTTCGGGGTTCGGCGCATGATTCGAGAGACACCGTTGCGAAACCGGTGGGTCCGCTGCGTCACCGCCGCTGCGATGTCGACAGCTCTGGTCCTGACCCCCGCACTCGCTGCGGATGCCGCCCCCGACGACAACTGGTGGTACGACGCCTATGGAATGACGACCATCCACAGCGAAGGCTGGACCGGCGCGGGGGTGAAAGTCGCTGTCATCGATGCCAACATAAATCCCGAGCTGCCGGTCTTCGAAGGTCGCCGCCTAGTCGTCGACTCGCGGCCGCTGTGCGCAGAATCGTCCTCACCGACGACGACTGAGCCCACTGGGGACGCCATACACGGCACGACAGTCGTTGCTCAGATCATCGGGAGCGGAGAGGGCCCTGACGGGATTCGCGGGATGGCACCTGATGCCGAAGTCAAGTTCTACAGCTTCGGCACGAAGACCGCTTCCGATCAGTGCACCCCAGCCGAATACGAGGGCGGGCTCACCCCACTGGGGTTGGGGGTGCAACGCGCCATCGATGACGGCGCCGACGTCGTCGTCAGCTCCATCGCGGGCGGGACATCGTCATTCGACTCGGACGTCATCGCCAACGCAGTCGCGAAAGGCGTGATCCTGGTCGGCTCGGGACCGAATCCCGAGACGAAGTCCGCGACAGGGTTGCGCGAGTATCGAGGCGTTGTCGTCGCCTCGGCGGTTGACGACAAAGGTCAGCTCCCGTCTGCGGATGGGGCACCTTTCGTCTTTCCGGAGACCACGGTGGTCGCGCCCGGAGAACGCCTCGGGACGGTCGGCAGTGAGGAGGATGGGTGGGGAACGGGTGGAGTGGCCTCCGGTTCCTCCTTCGCTGCCCCAATCGTCGCGGGAATGCTGGCGCTGGCGAAACAGCGGTACCCGACGGCCACGCCGTCACAACTGGTTCAAGGGCTTGTCCGCAACACGGGCAACAAGGCGCACGATCTGGTGAACGATGCGGCGAGTGGTTTCGGCTACGGGCTCGCTTGGCCCGCGCGACTTCTCGCCACGGACCCCACCAGCTATCCAGACGAAAACCTTCTGCTTAGCGACGGCCGGACGAAGCCGACCGACGAGCAGATTCAGGCCGCTGCAGCGCGTGGGTCAAGCTTCCCCACGACGGAACCGCCGACAGCTAGCTCGACGGATCCCCCTCGACCTCGTGACGGGGAAGACGATGCACCGCAGGTGGCGCCGTCGTCGGACCTTCTCCCGACCGTCATCGGCATCGTGGTCGGCATCGTAGTGACGGTTGGGGTGGTCGTCACGATCGTCATCGTCCTCGTATCTCGTAAAGTCCGTCGAAAGGGAACCGATGACCGGTCAGTATGAGCGGGCTCTAGCAAACCTGGCCGATGCCGGCGAGCCGTTCGGCGTTCCGGAGTCTGCAAACCTGGTGGAAAAGCTAGCCACGCTGCGAGACGTCGTAGCTGGCGCCGCTGACCTTCCAGGGATTGAAGGTGATGCGGCTGACGCTGCAGAGAAGATGTTTCGGGCAGGCGCGGAGACCATCGGTCGGCAGATTGCCTATCTTGAAGCAACGCTCACGAACGCTCTCAAGGAGGCCAACGGCCTCCGACAAGCTGCGCGTGAGAAGCTCGCAGCCCTCCCGGACGGGGCGCTCTCATCCGGTCAAGAACTCGCCGTCCGCGGCGCCGCAGTCGGCACGACGCTCTTCCTCGGCCCCATCTCGCTGCTCGCTGGTGAAGGCGCGGTCCAGGCCTTTAATGGCATCCTGGCGCAACGACGCGAAGCGCAGGCACAAGCCGATTTCACAACGATCAGTCAGACGATGAACGGGATGGCACCGCCGGCGCCCCCTGCTGCCACCTTCTCCGAGGGGGGAAAAGAGTTCTCGGAAGGGCAACGAGAAGCCGAGACACCCCCGTCCTCAACGGGGACGAGCAGCCCCGGTCGCGTTGGCGGCCTCGGCAGCGGCGACGCCTCCCCCGTCCCCGTTCCACGCAATCCCGACTCGATAGACGGCTCCCCACTGCCTGCGCCCATCCCCCCGCATCTCATTCCCGACCCCGGCACTTCGCACAGTGACGATCCCGGCATCGACCTCGGACAGGTTCCCCCGCACTACACCCCGCCGACGCCGGACGGCTCGATCTCGGGTATCGGCACCCTCCCCGGACATGTCTCCGGCCCCGGCTTGATCGGGGGCCCCTTCCCCGGCGGGATCTCCGGGGGCGGGGCGGGCCTCGGCTCGGGCCTCTCGGCCGGACTGATCGCAGGGGGCGGTGGCGCAGCGGCCCTCAGCCGGTTGAGCTCGGGGGCGGGTTCGAGCACCGCGGCCGCCGGACGACCCATCAGCGGGAGCGGAGGACTCCTCGGCAAGAGCGGAGCCTCGGCCACCGGCACCGGGCTCGGCGGACGCTCGGGCACCGGCTCCTTGGGCGGCGGCGCAGGCGGCACGGGCGCATCCGGAACCGGCGCGAACGCCGCCGCGGCCGGAAGCCGTGGAGCCGGGACGTCGGCCACCACCGGTGGAGCCGGGGGCGGCACGGCGGGCGGCGGCACGGCCGGCGCCGCCGGCAGCCGGGGCGCCGGGGGTATGGGCTCGGGCTCACGCTCCGATCGCCGCGACGAGCGACGCGGCCTCGGCGGCCCCATCGCCCCTCGCCTCGAAGACGACGAAGAGACCGGTCCCCGTTCCGAGAACGCCGCCGCGGGCTCGCGCGACGACTGAGGCACGGCATCCGGAGGCCGACGACCTGCTAGCGTGCCAGACAGTGACACGGGGTGCCCGCAAGGGCTGAGAACACACCCGTCGAACCTGATCTAGTTCGTACTAGCGAAGGGATGTCGCGAATGGTCGTTCGCACGTCGTCGTCTCCGTCCACCCTCACACCCAGCACCGCCGTAGCAGCCCTCGACGCTCTGCGCGAGGCCGCCCCGCTGACGCAGTGCATCACGAACGCGGTGGTGACGAACTTCACCGCCAACGCGCTGCTCGCCCTCGGCGCGGCACCCGCGATGTGCGACATCCCCGGCGAGGCCGGGATGTTCGCCGAAATCTCGGGCGGGGTGCTCGTCAACCTCGGCACCCCCACGAGCGAGCAGAGGGATGCCGCCCGCGAGGCCGTCACCGCGGGAACCCCCTGGGTCCTCGACCCCGTCGCCGTCGGCGCCCTGCCCGTGCGCACCGCCCTCGCACACGAGCTCCTCGAACACCGACCCGCGATCATCCGCGGGAACGCGTCCGAGATCCTCGCCCTCGCGGGAGCCGGCGCCGGCGGCCGCGGGGTCGACGCCACCGACTCCGCCGAAGACGCCCTCGACGCCGCACGCTCCCTCGCGATCCGCACCGGCGGCACCGTCGCCGTCTCGGGAGAGACCGACCTCATCGTGGATGCCACCCGCACGGCGCGCGTGACCGGCGGCAGCGCCCTGCTGACCAAGGTCACCGGCGGCGGCTGCGCGCTCGGGGCCGCGATGGCGAGCCTCCTCGCCGTCGCCCCCGCGTTCGATGCGGCGAGCGCCGCCAGCGCGATCTGGGCCGTGGCGGCGGAGCGGGCGGCATCCCGAACAGGAGGGCCGGGGTCGTTCGCGGTGGCGTTCCTCGACGAACTGGCCGCGATCCAGCCCGCCGACCTCGACGGACGCGTCCGCGTCGACACCGAGGTCGCACGATGACCGCCGACCTGTCCCTGCACCTCGTCACCGATCACCGCGTGCCGTTCGCGCGCCTGCGCGACCTCGTCGACGAGGCCGTCACCGCGGGCGTGAGCGTGGTGCAACTGCGCGACAAGGTCGCGAGCGGCGCAGAACTGTTCGCCCGCACCCTCGACCTCGCCGACGTCATCGCGGGACGCTGCACGTTCGTCGTCGACGATCGCCTCGACATCGTCCTCGCCGCGCGCGAACGCGTGGGCACAACGGTCGGTCCCACCGGAGACCGCGCTCGCGTCGACGGCGTCCATCTCGGCCAGAGCGACCTGCCCGTCGACGCGGCGCGCGCACTGCTCGGACCCGACGCCCTCATCGGATGGACGGCGAACACCGCGGCGCACCTCACCGCGGCGGAGGCGCTGCCCGCGGGCACGGTCGACTACCTCGGCGTCGGCGTCATCCGCGCCACCTCGACGAAACCCGACCACCCGCGACCGCTCGGCATCGACGGGTTCGGCGAGCTCGCGGCATCCGCTCCCCTCCCGTGCGTCGCGATCGGGGGGATCGGCCTCGACGACGTCACCGCCCTCCGCCGCGCCGGTGCCGCGGGAGTCGCCGTCGTCTCTCTGGTGAGCGGGGCCGACGACCCGGGCCAGGTCGTCCGACACCTGCGCGCGGCGTGGGAGGGCGTAGCGTGATCCCCCGCGTCCTCAGCATCGCCGGCACCGATCCGACCGGCGGGGCGGGCATCCAGGCCGACCTGAAGTCGATCGCCGCGTTCGGCGGCTACGGAATGGCCGCCGTCACGGCCCTGGTCGCCCAGAACACCCGCGGGGTCCGCAGCGTCCACGTACCGCCGACGGCCTTCCTCGAGGAGCAGCTGCGCGCGGTCGGCGACGACGTCGACATCGACGCGGTGAAGATCGGCATGCTCGGCTCGACCGACGTCATCGCCACCGTCGACCAGTGGCTCACCGCCACGCGACCGCCGATCGTCGTGCTCGACCCCGTCATGGTCGCCACCAGCGGTGACCGCCTTCTCAAGGCGGACGCTGAAGACGCCGTGCGCGCACTCTGCCGCCGCGCCGACCTCGTCACCCCCAACCTCCCCGAACTCGCGGTACTGGTGCGCGAACCCGTCGCGACGACATGGGAGGCCGCGGTCGCCCAGGCCGAACAGCTCGCCGCAACGGCCGACACCGCGGTCCTCCTCAAGGGCGGACACCTGGACGGCCGACAGTGCCCGGATGCCATCGTCGACGCCACCGGTGTGCACGAGGTTCCTGGCCGCCGTGTCGATACCCCGCACACCCACGGCACCGGCTGCTCGCTGTCGTCGGCCATGGCGACCCTCGCCGCGCACGGTCTGCCCTGGCCCGACGCCCTCACCCGCGCGAAGCGCTGGCTCACCGGAGCCCTGGAGCACGCCGACGCCCTGCACGTCGGTCGAGGCAACGGCCCGATCGACCACCTGCACGAACTGCGCCCGCACATCGACCTCGGCCGATCGTGGAGCGGCGAGCGGTGGGATGCCACCGCCTCCATCCGCGCAGAGGTCGACGCGTGCGGGTTCGTCGGGGGTCTGGCATCCGGAGATCTCGACCGTGACGCCTTCGCCTGGTATCTCGGCCAGGACCTGCTCTACCTGCGCGAGTACGCCCGCGTGCTCGCACGCGCCGCCGCCCTGGCCCCCACCGCCGAGGAACAGCGGTTCTGGGCCGCGGGCTCGGTGGCCTGCCTCGCCGAGGAGGCGACGTTGCATCAGTCGCACGTCGACCCGGCGGGGCTCGAACCCGCCCCGACGACCTGGGCGTACACCGACCACCTGCACGCCGCCGCAGCCGGCGGGTCGTACGCGGTCCTGGTCGCGGCGATCCTGCCGTGCTACGTGCTCTACACCGACATCGGGGCCCGCTGGAGAGGCACCTTCGGCCCCACCCACCCCTACGCCGACTGGCTCACGGCCTATGGCGACGAGACGTTCGCCGCGTCGTCGGCCGCGGCCGAGAGGATCGCGGATGCCGCCGCGCGAACGGCATCCCCCGCCACCCGCCGTGAGATGGCGACCGCGTACGACCGATCCATGGCGCTGGAGCTGGCGTTCTTCGACGCGCCCCTGAAACGCGCGTGAGGTGCCGGGGGTCTCGCGCACGAGACGTGATCCCCGGCACCTCAGGTGACGTCGGCCGAGAGGCTCAGCCGCTCTTGCGACGGAACTCCCGCTTGGTGACCGCTCCGTGCGTTCCCTGCACGGCGGAGTGGCCGTCGAGGTGCGCCTGACCCGAACGGTGCTGACCGTTCTTCTTCTCGAGCGCTTCCTTGAACTTGCGCTTCATGTCGTCGGATGCCGAGGCACCCGCGGTCTCGTCGGTACTCATGCCTCCACCCTAGGCATGTCCGCGGCGGGTGTCGCGAGTCAGACGTGCCGCACGCGCTGCTGCAGACGCGTGCGGATGTCGAACAGCTCGGTGCCGCCGACCTCGCGCCCCCCGGTGATCCCTCTGCGCAACAGGGTCGTGAGCGCACTGCGCGTGACCAGCGCCACGGGCGTTCCCCGCACTTTGCCGAGCTCGGTGATCGCGTCGAGCACCGCGTCGTCGGGCAGCACGACCATCGCCCCGCTGAAGCGGACACCGGCCGCGCGCGCGATCACGCGAGCGCGCGACACGAGCTCGGTCACGGGGGATCCGATCACGTTGGGGCCGGTGATCTCGCCACGGCGCACCCCCACGGGGCCGCCGAAGTCCTCGCTCAGCAGGGCGTAGAGGCCGCTCGGACCGAGGACGAGGTGGTCGAGCTTCTGCTCCGGGTCGCGTCCGTCGCGATCGGCGAACACGTCGTGCCAGACGGTGTAGCCCATGCCCAACTCCGCGACGAGCCGGGCGGTCTCTTCCTCGGCGAGCGCGTCGGCGAGGATGTGGCGGATCTCGGGCGGGGCCGACCGCACGAGAGCGGGGTCGTAGGGGTCGGCGATGTCGACGCCGCGCCCGACCCACTCGCGGATGAGTCCGAGATACCGCTCGCGACGCCACCCGCCGGGCTGGCCGTGCGATCGTGCGCGCGGTCGCGTGTCGGCCGGACGGGAGGGAGCGGATGCCGGCACCCCACCGCCCCATTCGCCGGGAGCCGTCCCGCGACCCCGGTCGTAGGCGCTGCGCGCCTCGGGTGTGCCCACGAGTTCCCAAGCACGCTGGACCTGGACGAACAGGGCGGCGTCGCCTCCGGTGTCGGGATGGGTCTCGCGCAGACGCACGCGATAGGCGCGGCGCAGACCCTCGTCATCGATGTCGGCCGCGACCCGGAGCACCTCGTATGCCGAGGACGACATGGGACTGTCGAACACGTGCGTTCATCCGTTCTGCCGCGAGGACGCGGCGCCTCTCAGGCTAACCCGCTGCGGCTGAGTGCGGCCCGGACGGCGAGGTCAGGTCGCGGTCGCCGGAGCACGGTCACATCTCGCGGACGCGACGGCGCTGTCACCAGAGCGCGGGCTCCGGCGCATACGCGAAGGCTTCGGCGACGCGCTCGGCAGGGAGGTCCTCGAGGCGCGCAGGCGACCACGACGGCGACCGGTCCTTGTCGACCACCTGGGCGCGGATCCCCTCGACCAGGTCGGGTTGCGTGAACGCGAACCACATGACCAGGCCGTATTCCTGGGCGAGAGCGGCGCGCAGCGAGGGCAGCTCGCGAGCGCGACGCACGGCCTCGAGCGTCACGGCGAGCGCGGTCGGCGCCGACGACGCCAGCACCTCGGCGGTCTCGCGCGCTTCGGGCTCGGGTCGCGCGCGCAGGCGATCCACGATGCCGGGCACGTCCTCGGCGGCGAAAGCGTCATCGACCCACTCCCGCGCGTCCTCGAGTCGCGACCGCTCCGGGGTCTCGTCGAACAGCAGCACCAGCTCGGTGGGACTCGACGGGTCGGCGCGGTTCTCGAGCGCCTCGTACAGCGCCTCGAGGTGCGCGGTCGGCACCATGTGGTCGGCGAAGCCGGCGTACACCGCGTCCGCGGCATCCATCGTCCCTCCCGTGAGGGCGAGGTATTCGCCGAGACGGCCGGGGGCCCGCCCCAACAGCCACGATCCGCCCACGTCGGGGGTGAAGCCGATGCGGGTCTCGGGCATGGCGAGCTTCGAGCGCTCCGTCACGATGCGGATGGCCGCGTGACCGGCCAAGCCGATCCCTCCGCCCATGCAGACGCCGTCGGCGATCGCGATGACGGGCTTGCGCGAGATCGCGATGCGGTGATCGAGCGCGTACTCCTCGCGGAAGAAGGCGTGCACCTCGTCGACCCGACCCGCCGTGACCATCTCGTGCAGCGCGCGCACGTCGCCACCGGCGCAGAAACCGCGCTCCCCCGCCCCGTCGAGGAGCACCACGTCGACGTCGGTGTCGCGCTCCCAGCGATCGAGCGTCACGTGGAGGGCGCGGATCATCTCGAGGTCGAGGGCGTTGATGGCCCGCGGGCGATTCAGCGTCAGATGACCGAGGCCGCCACGGCCTCCGACCAGGACGCTGTCTGCGGCGGTGTCGCCGGCGCTGAGGTCTTCGGTTCGCTGTGCGTGCACGGTGCCACGTTACACAGGCGGTTCGCCGCGCCCTCGGCTGTGGATGACTGTGTTTTCGCCCCCGGATCGGGGAAGATGGGAAGAACGCACGCAGAACGAAAGGTGCCGTATGCCCGACGGACAGGTGCTGGAGCTCGCCGGGCTCACCAAACGTTTCGGCTCGATCTCCGCCGTCGACGATCTCTCGGCCCGGATCGAACCCGGACAGGTCACGGGCTTCCTCGGTCCCAACGGCGCCGGCAAGACCACCTCGCTGCGCATGCTGCTGGGCCTCGTCCGCCCCACGTCGGGCACGGCGACGATCGGCGGCAAGCACTTCAGCGAGCTCACCTCTCCGCTGCAGACGGTGGGCGCGGCCCTCGAGGCCTCGAGCTTCCACCCCGGACGCTCGGCCGCGAACCACCTCAAGGTCTACGCGCGCGCGGCGGGCCTGCGGACCTCCCGCGTCGACGAAGTACTCGGCCTGGTCGGGCTCGCCGATGTCGCCGGTCGACGGGTCGGCGGCTTCTCGCTCGGCATGCGCCAGCGTCTCGGACTCGCCACGGCGCTCCTCGGCGACCCGGGTGTCGTCGTGCTCGACGAGCCCTCGAACGGCCTCGATCCCGAGGGCATCCGGTGGATGCGCTCGCTCCTGCGGCACCTCGCCGAAGAGGGTCGCACGGTCCTCATCTCGTCGCACCTCCTCGCCGAGGTGCAGCAGACGGTCGACGCGCTGCTGATCATCTCGCGCGGCCGCCTGGTGTTCCAGGGCGGCATCGAAGACCTCGCCGACCCCGACGAATACGCCACCGTGGTCGACTCGCCCGATCGCGCGGGTCTGTCGCGCGTGCTCGACGAGCGCGGCATCGAGTACCAGCTGCTCCGTAACGGCTTCACGATCCGTCACCACGATCCCGTCGAGATCGGCGGCCTCGCCGCGGGTGCGGGGATCGCCCTGTCGAACCTGCAGAGCAAGGGCGCGAGCCTCGAGGACATCTTCCTCGAACTGGTCAGCGGGGTGCGCGTGCACGAGAGCGCGGGTGCGGCCGCCCCGTCCGAGCCCGCCCCGGATGCCGAGACCCCGCCGTCCACCACGAACCTCGACGCCTTCCCTGCTCCCACCGGCGCACCGGCCCCCGCGGTGAGTCACGACGCGCTCTCCTCCGACGCACCCGGTCCCGACGAAGCGCGGCCCTCGACCGCCCTCGTCGCGGTCATGACTCCGCCGCGCACGGTGCGCAGCGCGCCGGAGGCCCCCGAGGCGGGTCCGCGGCAGTCGTACGCCGTCGCGTCGACCGGGGTGATCGACATCGTCTCGCCCGCCGGCCACGACGACCGGGCCGCGGACCGACCCTTCGACCAGCCCCTCGACCAGGAGGTGCCGCGATGAGTCTCGTCGCCGCCACGCGCTCGGAGTACACCAAGCAGTTCACCACCGTCGGCTGGTGGGTGCTCGCGATCGTCCTGGTCGCCTACGTCGGCTTCACCGCCGCCGCCCTCGCGTTCGTGTTCGGCGGCGTCGCCTCCGGCGAGCTGACCGGAGCGAACGGCCCCGCGATGTCGAGCGAGGGTGTTCCGGCCCTCGTCTACAGCTCCGCCACGGCGGTCGGCTACGTCTTCCCGTTGCTCATCGGCACCCTCATGGTCACCACCGAGTTCCGTCATAAGACGCTGACGCCGACCTTTCTCTCGACTCCCCGTCGCGGTGTCGTCCTCGTGGGCAAGTTCATCGTCGGCATCGTGGTCGGCCTGCTCTACGGCATCCTGGGCTCGATCGCCGCGGTCGCCGCCGGGGCGGGCGTGCTGAGCATCTTCGGCATCGACTCGGAACTCGGGCAATCCGACACCTGGGTGCTCATCGGACGCATGCTGCTCGCCTTCGCCCTGTGGGCCCTCGTCGGCATCGGCGTCGGAACGGTCGTCCGCAACCAGGTCGCTGCGATCGTCATCGTGCTCGCCGTCACGCTGTTCATCGAACCGATCGTCCGCACCATCGGCGGCCTCGTCGAGGGGTTCGGCGACGTGGTCAAGTGGTTCCCGAGCGCCGCGAGCGACGCGCTGGTGGGGCAGACGATCTTCGGCACCATGGGCACCGGGAACAACAGTGCGCTCGAGTGGTGGGCGGGCGGACTCGTGCTGCTCGGCTACGCCGTCGTCTTCCTCGTCATCGGCCTCTTCACCACCTGGCGTCGCGACATCGACTGAGCGCGTCCGCTGCGCGCGGCGTCCGTGCATTTGGTCGCCCCGCCCGGGTCGGTGAGAATCAACCGTGCTCGATGGACCGGTGATCGCCGAGTGGCTCCCCGTCTCGGTGGCGGCCCTCCTGCTGCTGCTGATCGCCGCGGGGGTCGCCGGCTGGGTCGACGCGGTCGTCGGCGGGGGCGGTCTCATCCAGCTCCCCGCGCTGGTCATCGCCGTCCCGAAGGACGTCGCGACCCCGTTCATCCTCGGCACCAACAAGTTGTCGTCGTTCTTCGGGACGCTGTCGGCCAGCTGGGTGTACCTGCGCAAGATCCGCGTGCAGCTCGTTCTGCTGATCCCCCTGGTGGCGGGGGCGTACGCGGGCTCCACGGTCGGCGCGGCGCTCTCGCGATTCGTCCCTCGTGAGGTGCTGACCCCGATCGTCCTCGTCGCGGTGATCGCCGTCGCGCTCTACACGCTGTTCAAGCCGCAGATGGGCCTGCACCACGAGCCCCGGCACGACAAGGCGACGGCCATCGCCTGGCGTGCGGCGGCGATCGGTCTCGCGGTCGGGTTCTACGACGGCATCCTGGGTCCGGGTACCGGCTCGTTCTTCGTCATCCTCATCGTGAGCGTGCTGGGGTACGGCTTCTTGCAGGCGAGCGTCAACGCCAAGATCGCCAACCTCACCACCAACCTCGCCGCTCTCGCGGTGTACGGGGTGCACGGCGAGATCCTTCTCGTGCTGGGGCTCGCGATGGCCGTCATGAACATCACCGGCGGCTTCATCGGCGCTCACATGGCGACGCGACGCGGCAGCGGGTTCGTGCGGATCGTGTTCCTCGTGACGCTGTCGATCCTGATCGTGAAGCTCGCGTGGGACACCGTGGTGCAGTTCACGTCGTAGACGGCGCTGGTCAGCTCACGATGTCGGCGACGTTCTCGGGCTCGGATGCCACGTCGAGGCGCAGCGCCTTGAGCAGGGCGACCCCGTGCTTCGTCGTCAGCACCAGGCGCTCGAACTCCTCGTGACCGGAGAGGTCGATCACGACGCTCGGCTTGCGACCGCGGATGATGACGAAGTCGTTGCCTCCGGCGGACTTCCAGGTGCCCGCTCCGAGGGCGACGGGGAGATTGATACCGGGATTCGGCACGCCTCGGATCCACGTCCACGCGTCGTCGGTGAGCTGCACCCGTTCGATGTGCTCACGGGGAACGACGATGTTGCTCTTGCGGAAGGACAGCGCACGCTCGGTCGGCGAGAGCACGACCTCGAGCTGCGTCGAATCGAGCAGCAGGGTCACCATGTGTTCCATCCTGCCAGCGTCGGGCGGGGCGAACGGGCCTCTCACCTCACAGGACCGCAACGATCAGTAGCCGTCCACCGTCACGGCCCGGATGTCGGAGCCGCGGGATAGCCTTGACCAATGAGCACGGGCAGCGTTGCGCCGCGAGTCGCACCGGCCCGAGGCGCGTCGATCGACGATCTCCTGACCGCGATCGCGGCGGGGCACCGCCCCGACGTCGACGAGACCGAGGCGCTCCTGCACGCTCCGCTCCCCGCGCTCTTCCGCGTGGCGTCGGCGCTGCGCGACGAAGGGCTCGAGCACGCCGGCCGGCCCCGTGTCATCACGTACTCGCGCAAGGTCTTCGTGCCGCTCACGACCCTCTGCCGCGATCGCTGCCATTACTGCGTGTTCGTCGACACCCCCGGCCAGCTCGCCCTGCTGCGGAAGCCCGCGTACATGAGCCCGGAGCAGGTGCTCACCGTCGTGCGCCAGGGGCAGGCGATGGGCTGCAAAGAGGCGCTGCTGACCCTCGGCGACCGCCCCGAAGAGCGCTGGCCCGAGGCCCGCGCGTGGCTCGACGAGCACGGCTTCGCCTCGACCATCGACTACGTCGCGCGCATCGCCCGGCTCATCACCGCCGAGACCGGCATGCTCGTGCACGCCAACCCCGGCGTCATGCACCCCGACGAGCTCGCCGCCCTGCGCCCCGTCTCCCCGTCGATGGGCATGATGCTCGAGACCACCTCGCGTCGCCTCTACGAGGAGCCCGGCCAGGTGCACTTCGGCTCGCCCGACAAAGACCCCGCACTGCGACTGAAGGTCATCGACGACGCCGGGGCTGCCGGCATCCCGTTCACGACCGGCATCCTCGTCGGTATCGGCGAGACCGTGCGCGACCGCGCCGAATCACTGGTGGCCCTGCGCGAGATCGACGATCGCCACGGCCACGTGCAAGAGGTCATCGTGCAGAACTTCCGCGCGAAGCCCCGCACGGCGATGCAGGGCGCTCCGGATGCCGACATGCACGACTACCTCGCCGCGGTCGCCGTCGCGCGACTCGTGTTCGGCGCCGACATGCGCATCCAGGTGCCGCCGAACCTCTCCGACCCGCGCGAGCTGAGCCTGCTGATTGACGCGGGTATCGACGACTGGGGCGGCGTCTCGCCCCTGACAGCCGACCACGTCAACCCCGAGCGCCCGTGGCCGCAGATCGACGACCTGGCCGCGCAGACCGCGGCGCAGGGATACGTCCTGCGCGAACGCCTGACCGCGCACCCCGAGTACGTGGGCGGCGCCGAGCGCTGGATCGACTCCGCTCTGCACGCTCCTGTTCGGGCATTGGCGGATGCCACGGGACTCGCGGCCGACGTGAAGCCCGCGGCGGCACCGGCCTCGGTGATGACGCCCGGCGCACGTGCCGTCGACCCCGGCGTGAAGCGTCTGGCCGAGCGGGCGGCATCCGCCCCTCTCGACCTCGGCGACGACGATTGGGTCCGACTGCTTCGCGCCACCGGCGCCGAGCTCGACGAGCTCACCGCCGCCGCCGACGACGCACGCCGCTACACGGTCGGCGAGCCCGTCACCCTCGTGCAGAACCGCAACCTCACCTCGACCGGGTTCCGTCGCACGGGTCGGGGGAGCGCGGGAGAGTTCGACCTCGACGACGCCACCGAGATCGCCGCGGATGCCGCCGCGCTCGGCGCGACCGAGATCTGCATCCAGGGGGCGCTGCGGCCCGACGAAGACCCCTCGGGCTACCTCGACCTCGTGCGGGCGGTGAAGCGCGGGGCTCCCGGCATCCACGTGCACGCGTACCGACCGCTCGACGTGCGCGACCTCGCCGACCGCGGCGGATTCGGACTCGACGGCGCACTCGCGGCGATGCGCGATGCGGGTGTCGACAGCGTGCCCGGCACGGGCGTGAAGCTCCTCAGTGAGCGCGTGCGCGCCCTCGTCGCCCCCGGCGACCTCGAGATCGATCGCTGGATCGAGGGCATCACCGCGGCGCACCGCGCGGGCTTCCGTTCGACCTCCGTGCTGTTCTACGGGCACGTCGAGACCGCCGCGGAGCGCATCGCGCACCTGCGACGCCTGCGCGAGATCCAGGCCGAGACCCGCGGCTTCGCGGAGTTCGTGCCGATCCCCCTTCCCGGCGGAGACGTGGCCCTGGTCGAGGGTCGCAGCCCGATCGACGAGCATCGCGCGATGGTCGCCGTGTCGCGCCTCGCGCTGTCGGGGAGCATCTCGCACGTGCAGATCCCGTGGACCCGGGTCGGACGCGAGGCCGCGGCCGTGCTGCTGCGCTCGGGCGGCGATGACCTCGGCGGCACGCTCTACGACGGTCGGGTGCTGCCCGACACCGGCATCGAGCAGGGCCTCGAACTGCCGGTCGCGGCCGCCGAGCGCATCGCACGGAGCCTCATGCGGCCGTTCCGACTGCGGACCACCGACTACCGGGTCGCACCCCGACCCGGCGACGGGCACCCCGCATGAGGATCATCGACACCGTCGTGGTCGGGGCGGGCTTCGCGGGCCTCGCAATGGTCGGAGCCTTGCGGCGAGCCGGCCGCGACGACGTGATCGTGCTCGAACGCGCGGCCGACGTCGGCGGAACGTGGCGCGACAACACCTACCCCGGAGTCGCGTGCGACGTGCCCGCGCACCTCTACAGCCTCGCCGCACACCCCAACGCGGGCTGGTCGCGCACCTTCGCCCCGGGCGGCGAGATCCAGGACTACCTGCGCGACGTCGCCGACCGCGAAGAGCTCGGCGACAAGCTGCGGTTGCGCACCCCGATGCTGGGCGCCGCGTGGGACGTCGAGACGTCGGTGTGGCACATCGACACCGGCGCGGAAGAGCTCGTCGCCCGCTCGCTCGTGCTCGCGTGCGGTCGCCTGACCGAGCCGTTCGTCCCCTCGATCCCCGGGCTGGAGTCGTTCGCGGGGCCGCTGTTCCACTCCGCGCGGTGGAACCACGACATCGACCTCACCGGTAAGAGGGTGGCCGTCGTGGGCACCGGGGCGAGCGCCGTGCAGCTCGTGCCCGAGCTCGCGCGTCTCGCCGCCCACGTGACGCTCTTCCAGCGCACCCCGGCGTGGATCGTCCCCCGCGGTGGCGGTGACATCCCCGTCCCCGAGCGCGAACGTCTCGCCGACAGCCCCGGTGCCCTCGCGCGCCTGCGGGCGGAGCTCTACGCCGAGGGCGAGCAGCGTTTCGCCTCGCGTTCGGGCGACGCCGCGGCATCCGCCGCCGCCCGCGATGCCGCCCTCGCCCACCTGCACGCGCAGGTCACGGATCCCGCTCTGCGCGCCGCGCTCACCCCCGACTACGCCTTCGGCTGCAAGCGCGTGCTGCTCTCCGACGCGTTCTACCCGGCGGTGGCGTCGGATGCCGTGACCCTCGAACCCACGGAGCTCGCCGCGGTCGACGGCTCGACCCTGACCGCCGCGAGCGGCGAGCGGTACGAGGCCGACGTGCTCGTGCTCGCGACCGGCTTCGCCGCGGCCAAGCAGCCGTACGCCGACCTCGTGCGCGGTGACGACGAGACCCTCGCCGAGCACTGGTCCGAGGGCATGACCTCGTTCGGGTCGACGGTCGTCGCCGGCTTCCCCAACCTCTTCGTGCTCAACGGCCCCAACGCGAGCCTCGGCCACAACTCCGCCGTGCTCATGGCCGAAGAGCAGTCCGCCTACGTGGTGCGCGCCCTCGCCGAACGCGACCGCCGCCCCGAGCGGGTGCTGCGCGTGCGCCCCGAGGCCGAGGCCGCCTATACCGACGAGATCGACGCCGCCGCGGCATCCACCCCCTGGATGACCGGCGGCTGCCGCAACTGGTACGTCGATTCCCGCTCGGGCCGGCTCACCCTGCTGTGGCCGGGCACCGTGCAAGCGTTCCGCGAGCGCCTCACCGGCGCCGACGGGTCGGAGTTCGAACCCGCGCACAGCCCCGTGCGCAGCTGACACTGGAGGAGTCACAGATGAGCGTTCCCCTGAGATTCGGCTACAAGGCCTCGAGCGAGCAGTTCGGGCCCAACGAGCTGCTCGATTTCGGCGTGCTGGCCGAGGAGGTCGGCTTCGACTCCGTCTTCCTCTCCGACCACCTGCAGCCGTGGATGCACGACGGCGGCCACGCCCCCAATGCCCTCCCCTGGCTCGGCGCGCTGGGTGCGCGCACCGAGCGCGTCATCATCGGCACGAGCGTGCTCACCCCGACGTTCCGCTACCACCCGGGCGTCATCGCGCAGGTGTTCGCGACCCTCGGCGTGATGTACCCGGGCCGCGTCGTGCTGGGCGTCGGCACCGGCGAGGCGCTCAACGAGGTGACACTGGGCCTCGAGTGGCCCGAGCCGCCCGAGCGCTTCCAGCGCCTCAAAGAGGCCATCACGATCATCAACGAGCTGTGGGCCGGCGAGCGCGTCACCTACGAGGGCACCTACTACTCGGTCAAGGACGCCACGATCTACGACCGCCCCGAGCAGAAGGTGCCGATCTACATCGGCGCCTCGGGTCCCGCGGCCACGCGCCTGGCCGGCCGCATCGCCGAGGGCTACATCACGACGAGCGGCAAGGATCCCGAGCTCTACACCGAGAAGCTGCTGCCCGCCCTCGACGACGGCCTGTCGAAGGCCGGGCGTTCGCGCGACGACGTCGACACGCTCATGGAGGTGAAGGTGTCGTACCACCCCGACCACGACACCGCGTTGGAGAAGACTCGCTTCTGGGCTCCCCTGGCGCTCACCGCCGAAGAGAAGATGAGCGTGCACGACCCGATCGAGATGCAGCGCCTCGCGAACGAGCTGCCGATCGAGCGCGCGGCCTCGCGCTTCATCGTCTCGACCGACCCCGACGAGCACGTGGAGCGCATCGCGCAGTACATCGACCTCGGCTTCCGCCACCTCGTCTTCCACGACCCCGGGCACGACCAGGAGGAGTTCCTGCGCATGTACGGCGACGAGATCCTCCCGCGCCTGCGCAAGCGGTTCGCCTGAGGCGGTGGGGGTGGCAGGGCCTGCACGTTTCGCGGCTCCCCGCCACCCCCACACGGGAATGTCGGATGCCCGGCACACAATGGAGGCGATGAGCATTCCTGACACCTCCGGCTGGACGATCGTCGTGCCGGTCAAGCCCGCCGCGGTCGGCAAAACCCGGCTCACCGACGTGGGCACCGACCGCGAGGCCCTGGCGCGCGCGATCGCGCTCGACACGATCGCCGCGGCGGCCGCAGCCGATCTGGTGTCGCGCGTGATCGTCGTGACCGACGACGAGGGTGTCCGCTCCGAGTTCCGCCGCTCGCGCACCGTCGAGGTCGTCACCGAGGGCGACACCCGCGGCCTCGACGCCGCCATCGCCCTCGGCGCCGAGGCGGCCGGTGTGGGCGCCCCGCGCGCCGCGCTGCTGGGCGACGTCCCGGCCCTGCGCCCCGCCGATCTCGACGCCGCGCTCGAGCTCGCGGCATCCGTCGAACGAGGTCTGGTCCCGGATGCCGAGGGCACCGGCTCCACGCTGATCACTGCCCGCGCCGGGGCGGTGTGGGTCTCAGCCTTCGGCCCCGACTCCGCCGCACGCCACCGTCTGCTCGGCTGTACCGACCTCGCCGTCGAGCGCGACTCGACGCTGCACCGCGACGTCGACACCGCGGCTCAGCTGTCCGAGGCCGTGGCGCTGGGCGTGGGTCCGCGGACGTCCGCGGTGCTGGCCGCGGCTGCGGCCTGACCGGGCCGGAGCCTCAGGCCCCCAGCGCCGCCTTCGCGATCGCGGCGGACGTCGCCTCGTCGCGCATCCACAGCGGCGCGACGACGGCGCGCAGACCCGCGGCCTCGACGTCGGATGCCGACGCCGCATCCTCTTCGGCGAGCAACCACGCGTCGAGCACACCGTCCGCCGATCGTGCGCCGTAGTGCCGAGCGACGGCCGCGGCCGAGGTCTCGACCCCGATCGCGTTCAGGCACACGTCGGCCATGCCGCGCACGACCCGCCCGCCGATGATCGGCGAGACACCGACGACCTTCGCCGACGTCTCCCGCACGGCATCCCGAATCCCGAGAACCGCCAGGATCGGACCGATCGACACGACGGGGTTCGATGGCGCGATCAGGACGACATCGGCCCCCGCGATGGCCTCGGCGACGCCCGGTGCGGGCACGGCATCCGTGATCCCGGGGTTCTCGAAGGCGCGGGGCGTGAGCTTCGCGCGGTGGCGCGTCCACCACTCCTGGAAGTGCAGGCGTCCGCCGTCCTCGAGCAGCACATGGGTGTCGACCTCGCTGTCGGTCATGGGGAGCATCCGGATGCCGAGCGGCCACCGCTGCGCCATGCGTGTGAGCACCTGGGTCGGCGTGAGGCCGTCGCGCAGCCACCCCGTGCGGGCGAGGTGAGTGCCGAGGTCGAGGTCGCCGAGCGTGAACCACGGCCAGCCCGCGCCCCACGCCTGGAGTTCTTCGTTGACGCGCTCGGTGTCGCCGGCCCGACCCCAGCCGCGCTCGGTGTCGTTCACCCCCGCGAGGGCGTACGTGATCGAGTCGACGTCGGGCTGCAGCCGCACGCCCGAGAGCCACAGGTCGTCGCCCGTGTTGACGACGACGGTGGCCTCGGGAGCGTTCAGCCGGCGAAGGGCGGCACGGACCCCGAGGGTGAACTTCGACCCCCCGACTCCACCGGCGAGCACGACGACACGGGGCTGCGAGAGAAGCATTGGTTCAGTCTTCCACCCGATGCGGAGTGCGCGCCGTCGGTGAGCCGCCTCACCCCGGCGGCGTGAGCACGAACGGCGCGAAAATGAAAGTTCTCACATCTTTGACCCAGGTCATGGACTCGGGGACTACCATCACCCGAGTGACTGACCTCTTCTCCTCTCGTGAAGCCGAGGCGGCCATCGCCCGGATCGAGCAGCAAGTGGCCGAAGCCCAGGTTCGGGCAGCTCAAGCGCAGCAGGTGCAGGCGGACATCGACGCTGTTCGCGCGTCGGCGACCTCTCCGCGCCGCGAGGTCACGGTGACCGTCGATGCGGCGGGACGTCTGGCCGGTATCCGCCTCGCCGACGCCGCGTACGAACTGCGTCCTGACGCGTTGGAGCAGCTGATCGCCGAGACCGCGGGGCGCGCTCAGGTGCTGGCGGGTGAGCAGGCGTTGGAGATCACGCGGGTCGCGTTCGGTGCTGATTCACCGATCGTCGATCACCTCGCGGGTGAGCTCGATCGTGAGCCGCCGTCGCAGCCCATGGGTTTCCGGGTCTGACGCGCGTGGCCGACCGTATCGCCGTCGATTCCGAACTGATCGGCTCGCACGCCTCGCGGCTGAGCGCCGTGGCATCCGACATCTCCGTCGCCCGTGATGCCGGGTCATCGGGCGGGTTGAATGCCGAGGCGTTCGGGGTGTTGTGTTCGTTCCTCGTGCCGCCCGCGACGATGGTGGCCGACGCCGCTCGGTCGTTGATCGGTGCCGCCGAAGACATGGTGCGCCGCTCCGCGACCGAGATCGTCGGTGTCGGAAGCGATATGGACGCGTACGAGCAGAAGGTCCTCGAATCGATCCGTGCGTTGGAGACGGGTCTGTGAGCAACGCGCTCGTCGCCGGTCCCGTCGACACGGCGACCCCGTTCAGCGGGGCGGGGCTTCTGGACTCGGGGACGCAGTTGGCATCCGCGATCGAGTCCGGCAACTGGGTCGAAGGCGGCCTCGCGGCCTTCAGCACGGTCGTCGACACCGTCGCCACCGCCATCGACCCCCTCGGATCTCTCATCGCCGCCGGCCTCGGGTGGCTGATCGATCACTTCGAGCCCATCAAAGGCTGGTTCAACGACCTGACCGGAGACGCCGGCGCCGTCGCCGGGTTCTCCCAGACCTGGACCAACGTCCAAAACCAGCTCAACAGCTCCGCCGACTACCTCGACCGTGTCGTCAGCGACCTCGACGACATGGCCGGCGAAGCCATCGACGCCTACCGCCGCTTCCAAACCGACGCGGCCGCCCACATCCGCGCCTCAGGCCAATGGGCCGGCGCCATGGCCACCGGCCTGCAGATCGCCTCGACCATCGTCCAAGTCGTCCACGACCTCGTCCGCGACATCCTCTCCCAGCTCGTCGGATCCGCCATCTCGTGGGCCACCGAAGCCGTCGTCACCGTCGGCATCGCCACCCCCTGGATCATCTCCCAGGTCTCCTCCCGCGTCGCCAGCTGGACCGCGAAGATCAGCGGCAAGCTCACCGGCCTGCTGCGCTCGTGCGGCAAGCTCGGGGACCTTCTCAATGAGCTGCGGGCGCTGATGAGCAAGGGCGCCGGACTGCTCGGAAGCGTGCCGCGGCGCGCACCCCGCGGCACCCCTCGCGCCGACGCCCCTTCCGCGCACCCGCATGAGCCGACCACCCCGCTTCCAGATCCACCTCCGGTCGCTCGGAACCCGTCGGATCACCTCGGGCCCTCGGAGGTGACAGATGCCACCCCAGGGCATTCGAACATCCCCGACTCCTACCGGCGATTCGGCGATCTTTCCGAATCAGAATTCGTTGACAAATACTGGAACCCCGACAGCGTCAACTACGACAAATCGACCGGCGGATGGCGCTATCCACCGGACGATGGCTTCGACCTATCGGCGGGGAAGACTCCGAAAGAAGTGAACCTCCCCGAGGGGTACGTCATGGATCGCTACGGCGAGCCCTACGGTCGGTACACCTCGCCCGCCGGTACACCGTTCCCAGAGCGTGCGATTCCGCCCGACTCAGTGGGGCAGCCCTACTTCCAATACCGGGTGACCAAACCCTTCGACGAAGAATCCGGGATGCCGCGCGCCGGCCAAATCGCGCCCTGGTTTGAACAACCCGGTGGGGGCGTCCAGTACCACCTTCCCAAGCCTGTTCAATGGCTTGAGGAACACGGGTACCTCACGAAAGTCGAGAACTGAGCATGCAAGACCTGACCTTCGAGCAGCTGTGTGGTGTGCTCCGTGAGGAGTTCGGCTCCGCCCGCGTCTCGAGTCCCCAGCACCCACGGGTGGGCGACGGCGATCCCGTGACGGGCGACCTCATCCTTCGCGAGGACGGGCCGTCCATGTTCGTCGTGGGTGTGCAAGATCGAGGACAGTGGTCGGAACTCGCGCGATTCCCCTCCGAATCCGAGGCGTGCGCTTTCATCCTCGATCAGGTGCGAAAGAATCACCGTCCAGGGGTTCACCTGACTTCTGCAGAGAAGGCAGAATCCGAACGCATCACTCGCGACTTCGACGAAGAGTTGCGGCGCACTCTGGGACTCTGACGGAGGCGCTGGAATCGACGCGAGAGGCGTTCTCTCGTATCGACTCCCTCTCGTGTCGGCTAAGCCACCCAGCGGATCGAGGAAACTCCTGATGGCCTCAGTGCTCGAGACAGCAACCGCCCCAGCGCGATCGGGCCAGCTCACCATGCAGTCGGGGCTCTGGACGTTCGCGGCGAGCACGCTCTCCGTTCCGAGCGGAGCGGATCCGGGAGAGACGTCCACGGACTTCAGCCCGTGCTGTTCCCGAAACACGACCATTCGATGATGGCCGTCTTCTCATCCCCTCACGAGGCTGAGCGCGTCGCCCACCTTGCGCCGTTCGTCGTCGCCATGTCGGGGAGTCAGCTGCTGCTGCAGTCCCCGGCCACGCAGGGCCTCGTCGTCAACCCCGGTTCGAACCTCGGGTTCGACATCGAGCCGGCGGGGAGAGCGAAGTCCCGAACCGAACTCGTGCTGTGAACGAACGAGATGGAATGGCACCGGGTCTGAAACCTGAAGAGCAGGAGAAGACGATGCAGAATCTCAAGCAGATGATGCGCCGGCAGGCCTCCGGGCAATACCGCGATCGCCCCGCGATCCCTGGGAAGGCGGAGTCTATGCTCCCCGGAGTTTCTCGGGTGAAGAGCGCTGAGGGGGATCCCGTACCCTTCCCGGATGGATTCTCCGACGTCGTCGAGCCCTCGAGCGGTGGGGACCGCGCACGTCGACGCGGAACTGCCGAGCGTTCTGGGACGGTGACGACGGAGGATTTCGACGAGATAGCTCCCGGGCTGTCCGCTGAGGATCGAGCGAAATCTCAAGCCGCCATGGACAACCTGCGCCGCCGCCAGGCGGAAGGTGATTACAGGAGTCGGCCGAGCATTCCAGAAAAAACCGACAGCATGCTTCCGGGCGTCGTCGTCACGCGGCAGGCGCCCGGTCCCGCCGAACCCGCCAGAGCGAGGGTTTTGAATTACGAGCATCTGCAGTCACGCATCCGGGAGAGAGTCGGACCCGAGACCGTCCGCTACATCGTCTCGATGGCGCGCGACGGACGCCCCATTCCCACGGTCCTCTGCCTCGTGCAGCACCCCGATGGCACGGTGACTGTCACACGTGGTGACCTCCGAACCATCGCACGCCCCGTCCTGGATGCGGCCGGCCAGGAGATGCGATTCGCGGATGAGCAAGAGGCGTGCGCCTGGGCGTGGTCGGACCTGGAGCCGGGACTGGGCGAAACGCCCGCCTCCTCCGCCGCGGACGAACAGGAAGCGCTGGCGAGCGGCGACCGACAGCGTGCGCGGATGGAGCGGCGACTTCGCGAGGGGAAGTCCGCCGGCCAAGGGACGGCGAGTTGAGGTGCCCACACGCATGGCGAGGCAGTCATGATGCGCCCGTTCTTCTCCCACGGACGTGACCCCGTGGAGTCGAGACCCCTCGGGTGCCCCGCGTGCCTCGACCTGGCGATGCGCGAGGCTCAGCCCACCTTCCTCGTCGCAACATCACCCGATGATTTCCTTTACCGCTGCGACTATTGTCAGAGCTGGTGGACAGGCAACAGCAGGTTCAACAACCCCGCTACGGCCTTCGAGGCGCAGGCCCGTTTCCCCGAGCAGCAGATCACGTCCTCCCCGGCGGTCGACGACGCACAGCTGAGCGAGGCGATCGTGCTCTTCACCGGGTGGGGCGTGACGCCGGAACCGATCGACGACGTCACCCGTGCGGAGGCTCGGTTCCCGAAAGAGTTTCCAGTCCTCGAGCCGGTACTGGCCGCTTTCGTTCGCGGGTCCGCGTCGCTCGTGTTCCACGAGGTCGCGCCCGCCGACGATGGGCTTCTCGGTCGCGTTCGAGCGTGTCTGGGGCTGATCATGCCCCGCCTCTCCGATGACGCGCTGGACGCCCTCACATGGCGCTGGCCCTTCGTGGTGCCGCAAACCTCCCCGTTCTAGACCTCTCGCGAGGACCCATGATTCTCGACACCGCCCTCACCGCATACATCTGGGCCGACGACTCCGCCATCCCCGGCCGGCATCCCGAGGCCGTCCCCGACCGAGCCCTGCGCACCCGCGTCGAGGACCTTCTCGAACGAATCGATGCCATCACCCCGGGCGACGACGCGACAGACCTGGCCGCGTGGGCTGGCCGCACCGCCCGCGCGCTCGTTGCAGAGCGCGACGACGTGGGCGAAGCCGGCATCCGGGCACTCTCCGCTCTCCTCAGCTGGACGTGGCGCTGATCTCAGACCTGACCACGCGGGCACGGCTGCCACGTCGCGCGACGGCGCCGAGGTGCCATCGACGTCGGCCACCACGCCACGAGTCTCGAGAACAGCTGCCAGATGGCGGACGGCGCGGGGCGTGCGGGAAGCATGACTCCAGCCTTCCGGCCGCACCTGCCCCGCGCATCATCGCAAAGGACGAAACGTATCCTCCGCGAGGATGATCCCCGCTACTGAGCCAGCAACGTCGGATCCAGCGCCTCCGCGGCCGCCTTCGCCGCGACCGGCAGCGCCTCGAGCACGCGGTCGAGGGCGACGTCGTCGTGCGCGGCGGTGAGGAACCAGGCCTCGAACACACTCGGGGGCAGCGAGACACCGGCATCCAGCATCGCGTGGAAGAACGGGGCGTACCGATACGACTGCTGCGTGAGCGCCGTGGCGTAGTCGAGAGGCACCTCGGGCAGGAACGCGACACCGAACAGCGAGCCCGCGCGCGGCACGGCGTGCACGACGCCCTCGGCCGTCAGCGCAGCGTCCAGCGCCTCCGACACCTGCGCGGCCGCGGCGTCGACCGCCGCATAGACCTCGGGAGTCGCGAGCCGCAGCGTGGCGAGACCCGCGGCCACCGACAGCGGGTTCCCCGACAGCGTCCCCGCCTGGTACACCGGACCAAGGGGCGCGAGGTGGTCCATGATCTCGGCGCGACCGGCGAGGGCCGCCAGCGGCATGCCGCCGCCGATGACCTTGCCGTAAGTGAGGATGTCGGGCAGGTACCGCTCGCCCTGCGACGCCTGCAGGCCCCAGAAGCCGGCGGGGTGCACGCGGAATCCGGTCAGCACCTCGTCCATGATCAGCAGTGCGCCGTGGCTGTGCGCGATGTCGGCCAGCGCCGCGTTGAAGCCGGGGAGCGGCGGAACGACGCCCATATTGGCCGAGGCCGCCTCGACGATGATCGCGGCAATGTTCTCGCCGTGCACCTCGAACACCTCGCGCACCGCGTCGAGGTCGTTGTAGGGCAGCACGAGCGTCTGCGCGGCGATCGGCGCGGGAACACCGGCCGACCCGGGCAGGGCGAGGGTCGCGACCCCCGAACCCGCCGCGGCCAGCAGGCCGTCGGAGTGACCGTGGTAATGCCCGGCGAACTTGATCAGCAGGTCGCGACCGGTCACGCCGCGCGCGAGACGGATCGCCGTCATGGTCGCCTCGGTGCCGGTCGAGACCAGCCGCACCTTCTCGATCGGCTTCAGATCGCCCACCTGCACGCGCTGCGCGACGAGATCGGCGAGCTCGACCTCGGCCCCCGTCGGAGCACCGAAGGACAGACCACGGGATGCCGCGGACTGCACCGCCCCGACCACCTCGGGGTGCGCATGGCCGAGCAGAGCCGGACCCCACGAGGCGACGAGGTCGACGTATTCGCGACCCGCGGCATCCGTGATCCGCGGGCCGGAGGCCGACTGCACGAACCGCGGCGTGCCACCCACGGAGCCGTACGCGCGTACGGGCGAGTTCACGCCACCCGGGATGACGTCCTTGGCGCGAGCGAACCACTGGTCGTTGAGATCGGTCATGAATCCATCCTCCTAGAGGCCCCCTGTGTGAGGGGTCGAAAAGTGTCGCTTCGGCGCCGTCCAGGCGACCGTAAATGACCCCTCACGCGTGAGAGGAGACGGCTCAGAGCTCGGCGCGGAGCCAGCGGGCGGCCTCGACCGCCCAGTACGTCAGGATCGCGTCGGCGCCCGCGCGACGGATGCCGAGCAGGCTCTCCATGATCGCGCCGCGGCGGTCGATCCAGCCGTGGGCCGCAGCGGCCTCGACCATCGCGTACTCGCCCGACACCTGGTAGGCCCACACGGGCACGTCGACCGAGGCCTTCACGTCGGCGAGCACGTCGAGGTAGGGCAGCGCCGGCTTGACCATGACGACGTCGGCGCCCTCTTCGACGTCGAGCAGCGCTTCGCGCACGCCCTCGCGGCCGTTGCCGGGGTCGAGCTGGTACGAGCGGCGATCGCCCGTGAGCTGCGAGTCGACGGCCTCGCGGAACGGACCGTAGAAGGCCCCGGCGTACTTCGCCGAGTAGGCGAGGATCAGCGTGTCGGTGAAGCCCTCGGCATCCAGCGCCTCACGCACCGCGCCGACCTGGCCGTCCATCATCCCCGACAGCCCCAGCATCGCCGAGCCCGCACGCGCCTGCGCGAGCCCCATGGCGGTGTAGCGCTCGAGGGTCGCGTCGTTGTCGACGGCCCCGTCGTCGCGCAGCACGCCGCAGTGCCCGTGGTCGGTGAACTCGTCGAGGCACAGGTCGGTCTGCACGACCACCGCATCGCCGACCTCGGCCACCACGGCCTCGGTGGCGCGGTTCAGGATGCCGTTCGGGTCGTCGGCCCCGGAGCCCACGGCGTCGCGCACCTCGGGCACGCCGAAGAGCATGACTCCGCCGATGCGCTGCTCGGCGGCCTCGGCCACCGCGCGGCGGAGGGAGTCCATCGAGTGCTGCACGATGCCCGGCATCGAACCGATCGGGCTCGGCTCGGTGATCCCCTCGCGCACGAACATCGGCAGCACGAGCTGCGAGGGCACGAGGTGCGTCTCGCGGGCGAGACGACGGACGGCGGGGGTGCGGCGCAGGCGCCGCGGGCGGTGCTCGGGGAAGCTCATGAGGTCGATTCGTCGGAGTGCAGGGGGAAGCGGGCGACGGCTTCGATGAGGGAGTCGACGGTCTGGGTCTCGGCCACCACGTCGACGCTCAGACCGGCGCGCTTGGCGTCTTTGGCGGTGCGGGGGCCGATGGCGGCGATGACGGTGGATGCCGGGATCTCGGGGAACTGATCGACGACCTGCTCCGCGACCGAGCCACTGGTGACGAGGATGGCGTTGATGCGGCCCGAGGTCACGTCGGCGGCGATCTTCTCGGTCACCGGCACGCCCACCGTGCGGTACGCGACGACGCTGCGCACGTCGTGGCCGGCCTCGATGAGCAGTCGCGTCAGCACCGGCTTGGCGATCTCGCTGCGCAGGGTCAGCACCTTGCGCGGCTCGGTCTCGATCGCGATCATCTGCTCGGCCATACCCTGAGCGGAGTTGTCCCGCTCGGGCACGAGGTCGACGTGATAACCGACGGCCTGCATCGCGGCCGCGGTCGTCTCGCCGACGACGGCGACCTTCGTCTCGGCGGGGATGACCGCCTTATAGGCGTACAGCACGTCGACCGTCGTGGCGCTCGTGAGCGTCAGCCAATCGAAGGCGCCCGCGGCCAGATCGGCGAGAGCCTGGTCGAGCGTCGCCTGGTCGTTCGTCGGCGCGAAGTTGATCAGCGGCGCGATGACGGGCACCGCTCCGAGCTGTCGAAGGCTCGCCGCGACGCCGTCGCCCCAGGGACCGCCTCGGGGAACGAGGACGCGTCGACCGGCAAGCGGTTTCGGCACGCTGCCCGTGGAGGGGTTCGGCGTGTGCTGGTGGCCTTCGTTCATGTGGTCGACTCTCGTGGTACCAGGTCGGCCGCCCCGCGTTCGAGCAACCGACGCGCGGCTTCTTGGCCCGCTCGCGTCGCTCGCGCGATCGGTCCCCCGTCGTCGGCAGCATCTGCTCCATTGCCACTGCCCGTAGTGTCCCCACCATACCCCGGGTCGAGACGCACCGTCCGGTCGATGCCGATCCGTTGCGTTCCATCGAGCGCGTAGACCACCGCCCGCAGGCGCAGGTCGCCCTCCGCGAGCGAGGCGTGCGTGCCGACGGGCGCGCTGCACCCGGCGTCGAGGGCGGAGAGCACGGTGCGCTCCGCGGTGATGGCCACCCGGGTGCGTTCGTCGTCGAGCTCGGCGAGGGCCGCGTAGATGTCCGGGTCGATGTCGTCGCGCGTCTCCACCGCCAGCGCCCCCTGCCCCGGAGCGGTCGGCCACTCCGCGAGACCGAGCTCTTCGGCGAGGAGTCCGCCCAGATCTCCTCCCAGCCGCGAGATTCCCGCGGCCGCGAGGATCACGGCATCCAATTCTCCCTCGCGCACACGGGCGAGACGCGAGTCGACGTTGCCGCGGATGTCGCGGATGTCGAGGCGCGGGTTGTGCCGCAGGGCCTGAGCGATGCGACGCGGGGAACCGGTGCCGACCCGCGACCCCGGGGCGAGGGACCCCAGGGCGACACCCTCGCGCGTCACGACGACGTCGCGCGCATCTTCACGAGAGGGCGTCGCAGCGATCACCAACCCATCGGGCTGCTGCGTCGGCAGGTCTTTGAGCGAGTGCACGAGGAAGTCGCAGCGGTCCGCCACGAGGGCCTCGCGCAGCCCGTTCGCGAAGACTCCGCGCCCGCCCAGCTGCGACAGCGAGGCGCGGTTGACGTCGCCCTCCGAGACGATCGGCACCAGCTCGACGGAACGACCGGATGCCGCGGACACGGCGTCGGCGACCATCTGCGACTGCGTCATCGCCAGGGTGCTGCGGCGAGTGCCGAGGCGCAGAGGCGCACTCACTGAAGGATCTCGGGGATCTCGTCGAGCGTGACCAGACGGCCGGTGTAGAACGGCACCTCTTCGCGCACGTGGCGGCGGGCCTCGGTGTAGCGGAGGTCGCGCATCATGTCGACGAGGTCGGTCAGGACGTCGGCCTCCATGGGCAGGAGCCACTCGTAGTCGCCGAGGGCGAATGACGCGACCGTGTTGGCGATGACGCCCTTGTAGGCCGAGCCCTTCTTGCCGTGCTCGATGAGCATCTCGCGACGCTCGGCCTCGGGCAGGAGGTACCACTCGTAGCTGCGGACGAAGGGGTACAGGCACAACCACTGCTGGGCCTCGATGCCGCGGAGGAAGCCGGGCACGTGCGAGCGGTTGAACTCCGCGTCGCGGTGCACGCCCATGGCGTTCCACGTGGGCAGGAGGTTCTTCAGCAGGTAGGTGCGACGCAGGCGTCGCAGGTCGCGCTGAAGGGCTTGGGGGTCTTCGCCGTGGAGCCAGACCATGAGGTCGGCGTCGGCGCGCAGACCACTGACGTCGTAGAAGCCGCGGACGGTGACACCGTCGGCCTCGACGAGCGAGACGAGGTCGGCGAGTTCGGTCGCGTCGGCGGCGGTGACCGGGTTCTCGGGATCGCGGCGGAAAACCGCCCACAGCGTGTACACGGAGGAGGAGCTGTCGTCGGACATGCTTCCAGTCTCGTCCGGTCGGGGCGGCGGTCCAAACCGGTTGACTCGCCGCCGAACCACCGACAGGTGCGCCGGCGGCGCACCCATTGGTACTGTGCGTCGACGGCGTCGGGGCACGCCGCCCGGAAGGCGCACCGATGTGGCTGTACGACCTCCCCATGTACCTGGGGCTGCCGCTGTTCATCGTCCTGGTCGTGGGGGGCTCGTGCGCGATCCTCCTGGCGCTGCGGAAATGGGTGCGCAGAGCGGCGCCGCGCGGTGAGGAGTGGGACCGCGTCCTCAGCTACGCGGTCGGTGTGTACGGGGTCTTCTACGGCGTGACCCTTGCCCTCATTGCGGCAGCGGCCTACGGCAACTTCACCGAAGTCGACGGCGTCGTGCTCGAGGAGTCGTCGTCGCTCGCCTCGCTGTACCGAACGGCGGCACTCCTTCCGGACCCGCAGGGGGACGAACTGCAGGCGCAGATCACGCAGTACGCCCGCAACGTCATCGACCTGGACTGGCCCGAGCAGCGTCGTCTCGAGATCCCCGCGGAGACGGATGCCAATATCTCCGCCATGCAACGCGCGATCGGCGCCGTCCAGCCGACGACGGCCGCCGAGACGCTCTACGTGCAGCAATCGCTCGACCAGTTCCAGCTGCTGGTGGAGAACCGCCGCGACCGCATCGCCCTGACCCACCTCGCCCTGCCGAGCGTGCTCTGGATCGTGCTGGGCGTGGGTGCCGTGCTCAATGCCATCCTCATCGGACTGATCGAGGTGCGGAACCTCCGCGTTCACCTGCTGATGTCGAGCATACTCGCGTTGTTCGTCGCTCTGCTGCTGTACGCCATCGCCGGCTTCGACCATGCGTACGCCGGGCCGATCGCCGTCACGCCGGAGTACTTCGAGGACCTGCTGCGCGGGCTGTTCGCGAACGAACCCTAGGCCGCGCGCCGACCGGTCCCGAGCGGATCCGAGGTCGCCGGGGCCGGCCCGCGGACGACGAAGCGGCCCGACTCCCGAAGGAGGCGGGCCGCTTCGCGGAGTCTCCGCGCGTGTAGGCGCGGACGATGCCCCAGACGGCGAGGCCGACGAGCGCGGCGACGCCGGCGACCGCAGCCGCGGCAGCGCCGGGGTTCTGCTGCGCCTTCTCGCGCACCTCGCCGACGGTCCGGTCGATGGCCTCGCTGACGCGACGCGGGGCGTTGGCCTTCACCTCGATGGCGGCCAGCGCCGCCTTGAGCTCGGCGCGCGCCGACTGCACCGGGTCGGTGATCCCCAGGGGAACCGCGGTGCGGGGGACGGGGACGGGGCGATCAATACTCATCGCGGGCCTCCTTCACGATGCGGACGTCTTCGGAGATGGCCGTGCCCGGGTTCTCGCGGTTCGAGAGCTTCTTGAAACGCAAGTACCCCAGCAGGGCCAGGATCGCGGTGATGACGATCATCACGCCGAACACGACGAGCGCGGACAGCCACACCGGCCACCACGACGAGAGCCCCGCGATGACGAAAGCGAAGAAGACGGGGATGGCCCAGAAAACGACGATCAAGGCACCGACGAACCACCCGGCGCCGATCCCGGCGTCCTTGGCGGTGCGCTGCGCCCACGCCTTCGCGCCGTTGATCTCGGCGACGACGAGGTTGCGCACCAGCTCGGGGATGTCGCCGATCAGGGTGAACAGGCTGTCGTCGGAACGATCGCGGAATCCGCGCGGAGTGGTCATGCGTCAGCTCCCGGACGAGGTGGAGCCGCTCTTGGCCGCACGCGCCCGCGTGGTGGCCGACTTCTCCGCCTGCTTGGCGTCGTCGACGGAGTCCTCGACGACGTCGGCGACCTCGTGGGCCGACTGCTTGGCGGCGCGTCCGGCGCGCTCGGCGCGCTCCTGCACGGTGCCCGAGCCGCTCGCGGCACCGGTGACCGACTTCGCGCCCTTCCACACCACGCCGGGAACGGACTTCAGGGCCGAGACGCCGAAGGCCTTGACCTTCTCGACCTGTCCCTGGACGACGGGCTGGTCCCAGACCTTCGCGGCCTGAGTCTTGATCTGCTCGTACCGGTCGCGGCCTGCCCGTGCGCCGAGCACGTAGCCCGCCACGAGTCCGACGACGAGTGCTGCTTTGCCCCTCATGGGGTCTCCTCACGCTCGAACGAGTGCTGGTCGAGTCTCACAGTAGTCATGTATGCCGCGCTCGGCATCCACCCTTGACAGCCGGGCGGACTTGGTCGAGAGAGCGCGAGGTCAGCTCGTCCAGAGGGCGTCGCTGCGCACGCGATCGGCCTCATCGCGGGCGTCGGGGATGACCTGGGCGAGGCCCGTGCCCGAGATCCACGCGCCGGTCGCCCCGAGGCCCGGAACCGCGCGTACGGCACCGCGCGCGGCGGCGGTCTCGGCCGCCCGCCCGATGGTCGCCGCGGGCTGCGACTGCACGTATCGCACGCGATGCGCGTCCCGGAGGACGGATGCCGATAGCTCGACGCCGAGCATCGCGGAGGCCTCCGAGAGGGCCAGGGCTGCCGCCGCATCGTCGTCGAGAGCGGCGGTCGCGGGCTCTTCGCCCTGAGCACCGAAAGACACGCGCACCACGTGGACGCCGGGCTCGGCGGCATCCCGAACCCAGTCCCATTTCGCGGTGGAGTGCGTGAGGGCCTTCGCGACGTGGCTGCCGGGGACGGTGAGGACGCCGGTGCCGCGCGGAGCCCGGTCGAGAGCGGGGGCGTGCACCGCGAGGGTCACGACCTCGACGACCGGGGCGACCGGATCGCCCACCTCGAGGCCGGGGACCACGGGCGCGAGCAGTTCGCGGGCGGGCCCCTCGGGCAGGGCGACGATGACGGCGCGAGCCGGGAGCGGTTCGTCGTCGACCGAGGTGGTCACCGTCCAGCCGTCGTCGGTCTTCTCGAGAGCCCGCGCGGCGACGCCCGTGCGCAACTCCACGCCGCTCTCGACCAGGGCGGCGACGAGAGCGTCGACGAGGCGAGACATCCCGCCGGCGATGCCCTCGACCGCGCCCCCGGGGGCGGGAGTCTTCGAGGCCCCGCCGGACACGACGGGAGCGTCCGACGCGGGAGCGTCTGCGGGGCGCGCAGCCGCCCGGCTCGCACGCAGGTCGGCGACCGCGCCCGTGAGCGAGCCCGTCCGCGTCAGAGCCGCGTTCAGACCGGGAGCCGCGAGGTCGATGTCGATGTCGTCGGGACGGGCCGAGTAGACCCCGCTCGTGACCGGTGCGACCAGCCGGTCGAGCACACGCGCGCCCAGCCGCGACCGTACGAGCTTTCCGAGGCTGTGCGCGTGACCGATCGTGAGCGGCGGCCGGAGGCGGTCCAGGTACGCGCGCCACGCCCCCGACCAGCCGATGACGCGTCGCACGTCGGGGGCGAAGGGATTGTCCGGGATGCCGAGCACCCCGCCCTTCGGCAGCGGCGCCGCCCCGACTCCCGGGACACCCGCGACCCACGCCCCGGCGGGATTCGGGGAGACGATGTCGTCGGCGAGACCGAGCTCGTCGAGGAGTCTGCGCACGATTCCGCCGCGCGTCGCGAAGCTCTCGGCGCCGACGTCGAGGGTCATCCCGCCGACCTCGGCGGTCCGCAGGACCCCGCCGAACACCCCGGAGGCCTCGAGGACCGTGACCTTCAGGCCGACCTTCGCGCATTCGCGCGCCGCGACCAGACCCGAGATCCCGCCGCCGACGACGATCACCCGCGTCTCGTGCGCGTGACGCACGAGACGATCGAGGGGCTCGCTCACGCGTCCTCCCCGTGAGCGCGGGCGACGATGCGGGTCAGCACATCGGGGTCGGTGTCGGGCGGCACGCCGTGCCCGAGGTTGAGGATGTGTGCGCGGGCCGCGCGACCGCGGGCGAGGACGTCGTCGACGTGCGCGGCGAGGACCGGCCACGGAGCGCCCAGCAGCGCCGGGTCGAGGTTTCCCTGCAGCGTCACGTCGGGGCCCACGATTGCCGCGGCCTCGTCGAGCGGCATGCGCCAGTCGACCCCCACCGCGTCGGCGAGACCGCCCAGGCGCATGTCGTCGAGGAAAGCTCCCGTGCCCACGCCGAAGTGGATGCGGGGGACCTCGATCCCCTCGAGTGCGGCGTGAGAATGCGGGGCGATGAACTCGCGGAACGTGGCGGGCGAGAGCGACCCCGCCCACGAGTCGAAGAGCTGCACGGCCTGGGCACCGCCGTCGATCTGCGCGTCGAGGAACGCGCGCGAGACCTTCGACAGCCACCCGGCCAGACGGTGCCAGGACTCCGGGTCGGCGTGCATCATGCCGCGCGCGCGCAGGTGCTCCTTGCTCGGCCCGCCCTCGACCAGGTAGGCGGCGAGAGTGAAGGGCGCCCCGGCGAAGCCGATGAGGGGAACGGCCTCGTCGAGCTCGGCGGTCACGCGGCGGGCGGCCTCGCGCACGGGCTCCGCCGCCGCAGCGACGTCGTCGGGATTGATCGCGGTGATCCGCGCCACGTCGTCGGCGGTGCGGACGGGGTCGGCGAAGACCGGGCCACGGCCGGGCTCGATCACGACGTCGACGCCGGCCAGACGCAGCGGCACGACGATGTCGCTGAAGAAGATCGCGGCGTCCACCTTGTGACGGCGGATCGGCTGGAGGGTGATCTCCGCCGCGAGGTCGGGGGTCAGGCACGCGTCGAGCATGCGCGTGCCCACGCGCAACTCCCGGTACTCGGGCAGGGAGCGCCCGGCCTGCCGCATGAACCACACCGGCTGCCGCTCAGGACGATCGCCACGGAGGGCACGGAGCAGGGGCGCGTCGAGGGAGGCCATGGCATCCATCCTCCCACCCGTCCCGCGGGAGCACGGGGGATGCCTTGACGTCGAGAGGCCACCCGGAATCCCCCGAGGAAGCCGGGCGTAGAATATGGACGTGCTGCTGTGCGTCAGCGCGAGTCACAAGACCGCGTCCTTCGATCTCCTCGAGCGGCTCAGCGTACCCGCGACACCCGTCGCTCCTCTGATCGCCGAGCACGACGAGTGCGTCCAGGGCGCCGTCGTGGTGGCGACCTGCAACCGCTTCGAGGCCTACGTCGACATGGACGAGCCCGTCACCGCGGCCGTCGCCCTCGGCATCGAGGCCACCCTCGCGGCCATCGAATCCGCGACAGGCGTCCCGGCCAGCGAGCTCGAGGGCTCGTACACCGTCCTCGGCGGCAGCGACGTGGCCGAGCACCTGTTCTCGGTGGCATCCGGTCTCGAATCCGTCGTCGTCGGCGAGGGCGAGATCGCCGGTCAGGTGCGCCGCGCGCTCAACGAGTCCCGCCAGCTCGGCACCACCTCCGCCGAACTCGAGCGCCTGTTCCAGCGGGCCTCCGAAGCGCAGCGAGGCGTCAAGAACTCCACCGCGATCGGCCGCGCCGGGCGCTCCCTCGTGCGCCTCGGCCTCGAGCTCGCCGACAGCCGCATCGCCGACTGGTCGACCCAGCGGGTGCTGCTCGTCGGCACGGGCGCCTACGCCGCCGCCACGGTCGCGGCCCTCCGCGACCAGGGCGCCGAAGACATCTCGGTGTACTCGCCCTCGGGTCGGGCCGCGAAGTTCTCGGCCAAGCACGGTCTGCGCGCGATCTCGGCCGAGACCTTCCCGAGCGTCGTCGCCCACTCCGACCTCGTGATCACCTGCACCACCAGCGAGAACCACGTCCTCAGCGCAGCGACCTTCGCCGCGGGTCGCGGGGCGTTCGAGGCCGCCGTCGACGAGGCCGCGGGCGTCTGCCCCGTCGAGCACACCGCGCGTCGCCTCGTGATCGACCTGGGCCTGCCCCGCAACGTCGACCCCGACGTCGCCACGGTTCCGGGCGTCGACCTGCTCGACCTCGAGACCATCCGCCTGCACGCCCCGCTCGAAGAGCTGCAGGCCACCGACGCCGCGCGCGACCTCGTGCGCGACGCCGCCCGCCGCTTCGCCTCGGTCGGCGAGCGCAAGAACATCACCCCCGCCGTCGTTGCCCTGCGCGCGCACGTCTTCGGCGTGCTCGACGCCGAGGTCGCCCGCGTTCGCGCCCGCGGCGACGAGGGCGGTCAGACCGAGCAGGCACTCCGCCACCTCGTCGGCGTGCTGCTGCACACCCCGACCACCCGCGCCCACGAGCTCGCCGAGACCGGCCGCGCCGACGAGTACATCGACGCCCTGTCGGCTCTCTTCGGCATCGAAGTCGCCGATCCCGCGGCCTCCGCCCCGGCGCGTCGCGACATCGCCGACGCGGGCTGACTCCCCGCCTGATCCCGGGTCCTCGGGCAGGATGGATGCCGTGAGCACACCGGCATCCGAGGTCTATGTCGTCGCGGGAGAAGCCCGCCGGGGCAATGCACTGCGCTGGGTGGCGACGTTCGCCCTGGGCCTGCTGCACATCGAGGACGACGCTCCCTCGGTGAGCGAGACCGTCATCCGTCGCGTCGACGGATCGCTCGTGAAGCGGCTGAGGCCCGGAAGCGTCGCGCACTTCGAGGTGCAGATCAGCGACGCGACGGAGGATCTGCTCGAGATGGATGCCGTGCCGTTCGCGCGGAAGTGGATCGCCGACTCGGCTTGAGGGCTGCGCCTGCGGGTGTTCGCGCGAGAATGAGGGTATGAGCCTGCGCATCACCGACGACCCCGTCGCGGACGAGCTGCTGTCGAGCAACCCGCTCGCCCTGCTGATCGGCATGCTGCTCGACCAGCAGGTGCGATAACCACGGTTACTACGTTGGCGTTACCCAGGCAGCGATCTACACGCGCGTATCACTCGACACGGAGGGCGAGGCCCTTGGCGTAGCGCGACAAGAGCAGGAGTGCCGCGACCTTGCCGCCCGTAGTGGCTTCGACGTGGTGGCGGTGTTCACTGACAATGACACCGGGGCCAGCACCCGGTCCAGGAAGAAGGCGCGCCCTCAGTACGCCGCCATGCTGGACCGCGCCCGAGCGGGTGAGTTCGGCGTCATCGTGGCCTACTCCAACAGCCGCCTCACTCGTCGCCCACTTGAACTTGAAGAGATCATCGCGCTGTACGAGCGCTACGGGGTGCGGTTTGCCACGGTGGTGTCAGGCAACGACGACTTGTCCACAGCCGACGGGCGCATGGTGGCGCGCATCAAGGCGTCTGTGGACGCTACCGAGGTTGAGCGCACGGCTGAGCGCGTGGCACGTAAACACCTGGAAAGCGCGCGTGAGGGTAAGCCGGTGGCAGGCACCCGCCCCTTCGGCTGGCAGCCGGGAGGGCGTGAGCTCGACGCCAAGGAGGCGGCGCTGATCCGCCAGGCGGCTGCCGACATCATCGCCGGCATTGGTAGCTACACGATCGCCCGCCAGTGGAACGCGGAGGGTGTGACGACCTCGACGGGGAGGCCGTGGCAGGGCCGTGTCCTGGGACGCATGATGCAATCCCCGCGCCTAGCGGGCTGGCGCATCCACCAAGGCAGCATCGCAATTGGCCGCGATGGTCAGCCGGTGCGGGGGCAGTGGGAGCCGGTGCTGGACCAGGCCACGTTTGATGCCGTGGTGGCTGCCCTCAACCCGGAAGAAACTCGGTCACGCGTGCCGAGGAAGAACGCACGGCACTACCCGATGACGGGCACCCTCCGATGCGGAGTGTGCGGTTCGGTGATGTACGGCAACGCGGCGAAGTACCCCACGTATCGCTGCTCGGACAATGTCCACACGGTGGCCGCGAGCGTCGGGCCCGTCGATGAACTCGTAACCGGCCTGTTGTTGAGGAAGCTGTCTGACTTCACGGTCGACGAACCGGCCCCCGAGTTCGACGGCGCTGCCCGCCTGGCGGAAGTAGAACGCGACCTTGCACGGCTCATAGGCTCGTTCACCGCGCGGGAGCTGTCGGCAGAGGTCGTGTTCCCTGCCGTAGCCCAGCTGGAACAGCAGCGCGACGAGGTACGCAGCCAGAAACGGCGCATTGAGGCGGCGGGGGTAGGCCCGGACTACCGGGGTGTGAACCAGGCCGCATGGGACCGCATGAGTATGAGCGCACGCCGTGGGCTTGTAGAAACGTTGTTCGACGCGGTACTCGTTCGCCCCGCCACGCGCAAGGGCAACCGATTCGACGCATCACGGATCGAGTGGGTGTGGCGCGGCGGAACAGCAGCCACCTGAGCACGGCTGCGCAGTGACAGGATCGACGCGTGGACATTGCTGATGTATCTGCGCTCGTCGTTTCCGTCGTCGCCGCCCTCATCGCGGGCGTTGGTACCGTTCTGGCGAACCGGCGTTCAAAAGAGGCTTTGCGGGAGTCGCGTAAAGCTGTGACCGCGACACTGTGGTCGGCACTGCAAGACGCCATTCAACGGCTCGTCGGGTTCGACCCAACACTGGAACCTGTTGGCGAGCGTCTGGCTAACCTGCGCATCGCCGCAATCGCCCTCGCGGATGAGCACGCCGACTGGGAGGGCCTTGACACCTGGCTCGACGCCGAACGCGCACTTGGAGCGAGCATCGCGCTCGAGGTCATGGAAACTGCGCAGCCAACTGACAGTGTCGACCAGCGAGTAGAGAACCTGCAGCTGATGATGACGTGGACCCAGGGGTTCAGTCAGAACGTGCGATTCCTGCGAAAGAAGGGGTATGACAGGCAGGCCCTATCGAAGCTGAGGACACACGCTAGCGAACTCGCCAACGAGATCCACAAACGCAATGGCTGGGAACTGCCGCCGGACTCAAATCCACGGCTGCATCCTCTCGACTGAACCTGGTGGGTACGAATTCTGAAGTCGAGGCCAGCGCCTAATCTCGAATCCATGAGCGACGAGAACGAGACCGCCCGGGAGCCCGACCCCATAGAGGCAGCTGTCCCTGCTCGGCCCTCGACCAAGAAGTTCGACTTCGGCAACCTCAACCCCCACCGACTTCGAGGACTTTGTATTCGACCTGCTTCAGACGATCGGCTTTGTAAATGTCGACTGGCGCAAGGGCACCCCGAAGGACGCCAGCCCATCTGACCGCGGCCGAGACATCGAGGCCCACTATCTGCTGACTGACGTGGATGGGCATCAGAGGTTTGAACGATGGTTCATCGACGCTAAGCACTACGACAAAGGCGTCCCCCCAGAAGCGTTACAGGGACTCTTCGCTTGGGCTCAAGCGGAGCGTCCAGACGTCGCGCTCGTGGCAGCTTCCGGTTTCCTGTCGAACCCCGCGAAAGACTGGGTCGAGCAGTATCGACGCAGTTCCGCTCCCCCGTTCAGAATCCGCTACTGGGAGAGACCGCAGATCAGCGACTTTTTGGCGAAGTTTCCCGAGCTGACGTATCGCCATGAAATCTACGAGCAAGACGCCATGCGCCCACTGGCCGAAATACAGGCCGCAGAGACTGCGATGTACAACCGTCGTTGGTACGACAAATCGCTCACGCGAGATCATTTTGTTGAGAAAGGTCAGGTCGAACCGCTTCCAGATGACGTAAGGGAAGCTGTGCTCACCGCCCGTAAGCAAATTGAGGACGAGCTTGGAGCCGATACCCTCAAGGTTAGCTCCGACTGGGAAGCCGGTCTGTGGGCTGGCAAGCACTCGGCATTGCGCTGGGTCCTCGGAGACGAGTGGGACAACCTAGACACTTGACTGACGGCTGGCGGCTAGCGACTGGCGAGAGCGGAGGCTGCGAGGGTCAAGCGTTCCAGACCCCGAGCCCGCTAACGTCGTCTCATGGCCATGCATGATCCCGTAGCCCTCAGACTGCAGAATCTTGATCTGCAGACTCAGGCGTTAGTACTTTCGCATCTGGCGGCAGGCCGGGTGGAGGACAACAAAGCCCGGCCCACAGCCGTGAACGAGCTGTTCCACGAGTTTGCACTACCTGCACCCGCCAAGATCGGCAATGTGTTCAGTGCATTAGCCACAAAGAAGCTCCTCACCAAACTGCCGGATCGCGGGGCATATAGGTTGACTCCACTGGGCCAGTCCAGAGTCGCCGAGGTTGTTTCGGGGCTGGACCTCGCAGCCTTAGTGGCGGAGGCGGCTAGCCAGAACGCCCCGGCATTTGGGAGCACGCAGAATGCGCTCATCCCCGTCTCCCTCGCTCCGCCCGCACTCGTTCAGCCGCTTCGTGGATTTCTCGCTGACCACCCATTCGACACCAACGTCTTCGGCATGACGCGCTTTCCCGACCAGAGGGCGGGAACACTCGATCCGGTCGGCCGGGCGCTTGCTGTCACCAAGGAGGTTTGCGCGGAGCTGGGGCTGGAGTTTCATCTGGCGTCCGACAGGGCGATAACCGACGACCTCTGGTCGAACGTGACGGCTCATATGTGGGCATGTCGCTACGGTGTGGCGTTCTTCGAGGACCGAGTTGACCGCGGTCTCAACCATAATCTGCTGATCGAAGTCGGCGCGATGATCATGACAGGCCGCCGCTGCGCGCTACTCAAAGACGGATCGCTCGAAAAGATGCCCACCGATTTCGTAGGGATGATCTACAAGTCCGTCAATCTGGAGCAGGAGGACACGGTCGCGGCTGGGGTGCGCACGTGGCTCAAGGACGATCTGCGCATTGGCAAGCTCTAAGACGTCGCCGCCCCTACCGTCGCGAGGTATGCCTCACCGTCGGGCGTGATACGGGTCGTGCCGTCTTGCGTTGACTTGTTGGCATACCCCGCCTTCTGAGCCGAGAGGTAGGCGTTTGTGATCTGCCTGTTCGGCACCCCGGCGCCGAGGTGATCGGTGATCCATTCGATGTCCTTGTTCGCCAGGCCAGCGATTCCACTGTCCTTTGCAAACTTGACCGCCCACAGAAGTTTGTCCCTGTTCTGCTTCATCTTCGAGTAGGCGGGGAATCCGTCCATGGTCGAAGGGAACACATCAATAGATGCGAAGACCTCCGGCTTCGCGCTCTTGGCCTTAGTGCTTTTTGCGGCCGTCCCCGACCTACGGGGCGCGGTTCGCGTGCTCGTGCTTCCCCCAGCCCGGCCGAACTTGAACTCACCGTCGAGTACTCCGTCGACCTTCGCCGTGAGGAAGTACTCCCCGCCTCCCTCGTCACCTACCCAACCAGAGCTGATGGCCTTGTCGAGATCGCGTGGGAAATTTGCGGGTGCCGTCTCGCGCGCACGACGGAAAGCGGACTTCACGTCCTCGACTTTGAATGTGTCGCCCCCGTCTTGCATGACGTAGGCGGCGAGCGCGACGATCTTCTCTGGGTTCTTGGATGCGCCAGAGATGTCGAGTGCATCGCGGGCGCTCTCGACTTTCTTGGCTCGACCGCGTCCGCTGTCTCGATGTTCGGCGGGTGGGTTGCCAAGCGTTGGCGCTGCACCCTCACCAGCCTCGAGGAAGGCGATAATTTGCGCGGCCTGGGCGGGGGTGATCTCGTCCTCGTACCCCACCTTGCCTTTGATGGTGAGCGTCGTTGCCTTGTCGGTCATGGTGCGAAAGTAGAACATCAAGACCCGGAAGTCGCGATGTACGACATCTGCGCTCAGCAGATTCACAGTATGGACTCAGGCGGGTGGCGATGCGATGAGCCGCTTGTGAACGTTGGCCACACTGCCCGCAGTCCAGGTCGTGCCGGTGGCCGTGGGTAGCCCCTCGGCGTTCAGCTGTGCGGCGGTGGCTGCCAGCGTGCGGGTCCGCCTGAGAGCCTCAAGACGGTCCGCTGTGGCTCCTGGCAGCACCGATACGCGCCCCATGTGCCGCCCCGCCCGATTAGCGGCTTGCATGGCGGCGCTGGTTCGCGCGGCAATGACCTCGCGCTCCGGATCGATGGATGCTGGCGCGATCGCGCACCAGGACCCCGACGCGTTCGCCGCCGCGTTCTCGCAGTCGCCCGCCGTCCACCGCTAGCCGGGATCGATGGCGGGGCGCGTGCAGGCGCTCTGCGCGGCGATCGAGGAGGACTGGGACGGCAAGGCCGAGAACCTCTGGACGCGCGACGACCCCGACGGCAAGACCGTGCTCAGGCGCCTGAAGGCGCTGCCGGGCGTCGGCGAGCAGAAGGCGAAGATCTTCCTCGCGCTGCTCGGCAAGCAACGCGGCTTCGACGGCGCCGGCTGGCGGGAGGCCTCGGCCCCCTACGGCGAAGAGGGCTCGTTCCGCTCCGTGGCCGACATCGTGAGCCCGGAGTCGCTCACCAAGGTGCGCGAGCACAAGCGCGCCGCGAAGACCGCGGCGAAAGAAGCGAAGGCGAAGTAGGAACTCGCTCCCTCACCGCAGAGATCTGATCGCGAGGGCCACCGCCCGCACCTCGCGGATGCGGCGCTCGTACGTCGCCGCGATCACGATGAGGAGCACGCCGGCGATGCCGAGCCACAGCCACCAGAGGCCGGACGCGCTCTCGTAGAGCGACGCGATCCACGGCCAGAGCTGGGCGACGGCGTGGACGATCAGCACGATCCCGCCGAGCAGAACCGGGGCCTGCCAACGGAACCGCGCACCGACCAGCAGCGTCAGCAGAGCGACGACGCCGAGCGCGAGGACGCGCCACAGCGCGTTGCCGCTCGAGAAGTCGAACAGCAGCGAGGGGATGAGCAGGAGCGCCAGGCCGATCCCGAGCGCCGGCCACGTCCGCACCGCGGGACGCTGACGGAGGGTCCGGATGCCGTGGATCAAGAGCGCCACGGCGAGGGGAGTCGTGGCCGCCTCGACGGGATCGGCACTGCCGAGAACGATCGCCACGAGGCCGAGGACGGCCGACAGACCGATCGCGGTCCACCGCACCGCCGCACCCTGCCACCACAGCCCGAGGGCGAGGACGGCGACGAGCGTCACGATCAGACGCAGCGGGCCCTCGCCCGTGGCCGAGAGCCGGGCAGCGGTGAGGACGACCGCGACCGCGGGAGCGGCGATCGCGAGCGCCTGCGACACCCCGGGCAGGACGTCCGCGCGCCGACGGTGGAGGAGAACGCCGACGACCACCAGAGGAACGGTCGCGGCGACGAGCCACACGTCGAACAGGGCGGTCACGAGCTCGTGCAGGGCGCGCAGCGACGCGGCCACGATCAGGCCGAGCGAGGCGACGCCGATCACCGGGGTCGCCAGCGGGGCGAGCGCGCCGCGGAAAAGAACGGCTGCGATCACCAGCACGGCGACCGCCGCGAGCGTCACGCCGATCGCGCGCACCGGCGACGCGTCGGCGAGCGCCGCGGAGGGCAGGAGCCCGACCGCCGCACCGCCGACGGCGAACAGCACCGAGGCCGGGGCGACCGGGCGGCGGCGATCGAGGAGGGCGGCGGCGATCCACACGAGCGCGAGAGGCACGGTGGCCCACTCGATCGGGCGGATGTCCGCCCCCACGCCGATGAGGGCGACGAGCCCCGCTCCGGAGTGCGCGGTGATCGCGAGCGGCATCCCCCCGAGCCGGTGACGCACGCGCAGGGCGGCGACGCCGACGGCACCGAGCACCGCGACGGCGGTCACCATGCGCCCGATCGGCCCGCCGTCGACGGCGACCAGCACGGCCGACCCGAGCGCGAGCAGTACGGCGGCGCCGACCAGAGCGTTGCGCGCGGACGACGCCGCCCACGGGGCCGGGCGTCGCGCGACGCCCACGGCGGCAGCGCCGATCGCCACGACCGACACCACGACGACGAGATCCGCGATGCCGATGCCACCCCGCTCGACGGAGGGGAGGAGCTGCGCGACCGTGACCAGCACGAGCGAGAGCGCTCCCGCAGCTCCCACCGCGACGGGGAGTTCGTCGGGGGTCCGTGGAGGACGCACCCAGGCCCCGACCACCAGAACCGCGGCCGAGAGGAGCGCGACCGCCAGCACGTGGACGAGGTCTCCCGAGGCCGAGAGGGCGCTGGGAGCGAGCGCGACGGTGGTCCCCGCGGCGGCGATCACCGCTGGGACGACCGCGGAACGGTTCTCTCCCACTCGTCGCGCGCGCTCGTGGCCGGCCGCGATGCCGAGCATCGCGATACCGACCGGCACGGTGAAGAGCTCGACCGTCTCGGTCTGCTGCCAGAGCAGCCGCGTCCACAGCGCGAGGGTGCCCAGGACGAGCGCGAGCCAGATGAGGTGTCGGCGGGGCCCGCGAGAGCGGAAAAGACCGTCGCCGTCGGTCGCCCACAGCACAGCGGCCACCGCCGCGAGCAGCAGCGGAAGCCACCGGACTCCCTGCGAGGGAACGACGACGATCGACAGAGCGCCCACGAGCGCGGCCCCCACGTCAAGGCAGGCGCGGGTGGACGGGTCGGTGCGGAGCAGGCGCAGGCCCGCCGCGGCGCTGACGACGGCGATCGCCGCGTAGACGATCGCCGGCACCAGCGGCAGCGGGTCGATCAGCCGGAGCGCGGAACCGGCCGCGCCCGCGACGAGCAGGGGCGTCATGACCGCCGCGAAGGGCCGCGCGACGCGCCATGGCAGGTAGGGCGTCGTGAGGACGGCCGCCGACGCGACCGCGGCGACCAGCGCCGACGCGAGCATCCACACGTCGGTCGCGGTGCCCGCGCGGAACCACAGCGCGGGGGCGGCGACCACCACGATCGCCGCCAGAGCGGTGACCACGCCGGCGCTTCGTTGCGCGACGTCGAGACCCCACCGGTGGAAGAGCGGGGCGACGAGAGCGACGAGACAGAGGGATGCCATCGCGAAAGGAACCGTCGTCGGGGTGGCCCCGTCGACGACGAGGTCGGCTCCGGCGCGCAACGCCCCGGGAACGAGGACGGCGCTCCCCGTCAGGAACAGGACGACCGCAGTCGCGGACGGCACCCGGATACTCGGATGCGCTCCGGCCACCGCGGCGAGCACGGCCGCGACCACGACGCTGCACAGCCCCCAGGCGAGCGGAGAGGAGAACGACGACACCCACCCTGCGCCGAGGGCGAGGCAACCCCCGACCGCGGCGAGGGCGATGTCGCCGCGACGGCGGCGGAGGACGACGACGGCGACCACGGCGAGCGCCAGGTACCAGGAGACCACGAGGATCAGGACGCGCAGCTGGGGTCCCGCGAGCAGGGCGACGGCCGCCCCGGCGATCAGCGCGGGCGTCCGGCGCTGCGCCCACGATCCCGACAGACGCCAGACCACGGCGGCGAGCACGACGATGGCCGCGAGGGCGATCACGGCCGCCGTGCTGACGGCATCCGGGGCATAGAGATCGAGGGCGGAGCGCCCGAAGACGACGATCGACCGGCCCAGGACGGTGCCGACGGCATCCATCGCGCCGACCAGGGGCAGGATCGCGGCGACAGCGGCGGCGATCGCCGCAGCCAGCGAAGCGACGACGACGGTCGTCCGCCCGAGGCCCGGAGTCGCGCGACGCGCGGCGACGTCGAGCCCCAACGCGACGGCCGAGGCGACGAGCACCGGGACGGTGACGGACAGGGTCGCGTCGGCCGCACGGATGACCGTGCCCGCGATCCCCAGCCCGAGGACGACGACCGCTGCCACCGCGGCCGTCGGCGCCAGGCGCGCGGCACCTCGGCGCGCGAGCAACCGGGCGTGGAGAGCGAGACCGAGGGAAAGCGCCGCGCCGAGGACCGCGGGCGTCGCCGTGCTGCGCGGGTCGACGATCAGGGCGGAGGTCATCGCGACGACCGCACCGACGGCGGCGAGAGCCCGGACGACCGCGATCTCGATCGTCAACGCCGGGCGCGGAGCCCGGGCGAGGAGCGGTGCGAAGGGTGCCGCGAGGGCCAGGAGCAGCAGGACGAGCCCCCACGCGTACCACCCGAGGGCCGCATCCCGCGTGAAGAGACCGGCGACCAGCATCGCGGGCCCGAGCGCGAGGGCCGCGACAGCGACCGAGAGCGGGGCGCGCAGGCGCGACAGACGCGACCAGCCCACGAACGCGACACCCGCGGCCACCGTCGTCGCGCCCCAGTACACGCTCGGTTCGAGGCTCGCCGCCCCGCCCAGGTCGTTGGCTCGGACGGCCCAGACGTCGAGGGCCACGAAAGCGATCCCGAGCAGCGCGATGCCCTCGGAGGTGGCACCGAGGCCCCGACGGCGCAGGAGCGAGGCGGTGGCGATGATCGCCGCCGTGACGAGTCCGATGATGACGGAGCGCAGGACGAGCCCGCCACTGATCCACGCGACGGTGAGGAAGAAGGCCGCAGCCACGGCGAGAAGCACCACGCCGACCGACAGGAGGAAGACCTGGACGCTCGAACGGCGGGGCGCGGCCGGCCCCGCGGGGACGGGTACGGCCGGCTCCACCGGAGGACCACCGTCGAACGGCGGCACAGCCGGGAAGCCTGCGCTCGGCTCGACGAGCGGCCCCGGGGGAATCGTCGGCCCCGACGGCGGTGCGAACGCCACGTCGGCGGCTGCGGCGGGCGCCGACACCGTCGTCGAGAGCGATGCGGGCTCGGCCGTCGCGGAGTCACCCGGGGGCATCGCCACCGGGGACGGAGGCGCGGGGGACGGAAACACCGGGGACGGCAGCACCGGGTGAAGCTCGGACGACGGGGGAGCCGGCATCCGTTCCTCTTCTGCCCGGGCAGCCGCGGTCTCCGCATCGCTGTGCACCCGCATGAGGACGTCGGCGCGCTCGTCGACGAGGGCGATGATCCGCTGCGACAGGTCGAGCACCCGCGCCGTGCGCGCATCGGTCAGGTCGAGTCCGCACGAGGCGCACGGCGACACGGTGATGGGTGCGAAGCACGACGGGCAGCGCGACGTGTCGACGAGCGCCCCCGGCTGCTCGGGCCAGGCGATGCCCGACAGTGCTCCCCCGTCATCGACTTCCGTCATCGTGCCCCCTCGGCGTCGGTCGTCGCCCCAGGCTAGCGAAGTCCGGCCGCCCCACCGGGGTCCTGCACAGCGGCGGTTCCTCCCCAGCCCGGGGGCACCGCCGTCAGTCGCGCGGCAGCGCGGCGACCGCCTCCTCGGCGAAGACCGTCTCCCCGGCCCGCACGGTCCGCACGACGCGGGCAGTCAAGAGCGTCGAGGCCCCGTCGGCGAAGGGGTCCGTGTCGAGGACCGCGAAGTCGGCCGCAAACCCGGGAGCGAGACGCCCGCGCCAGTCGCCGTCCCCCGTCGACGCGGCCGCATCGCGCGTGGCGTGGGCGATGCTGTCGGTCAGGGGCAGAGCGAACAGCGGGTGCACCGCCGCCACGCTCGTGTCGAGAGCCGAGGCGCGGGTCGCCGCGACGTACATGTTGGCGAGGGCGTCGTAGGGGGCGGTCGGCGCGTCGGTCGAGAACGCCAGAAGAGTTCCCGCGCGCTCGTACTCGGGCCACGCGAACGCACGGTCGGCCCGCTCGTCACCAAGCATCGCGGCCCAGTTCGGGTAGATCGCCGGGTCGGCGTGGACCGGCTGCATGGATGCCGTGACTCCGAGCCGCGCCATGCGCTCCGCCGTCCCCGGGGCGGCGTACTCGAGGTGCTCGATGCGGTGGCGACGAGGCAGATCGCCGTTGGCGCGGTAGGCGCGCTCGAGGGCGACGAGCGCCGCGTCGCTCGCGGCGTCGCCGATCGCGTGCATCGCGATCTGAAGCCCCGCGGCGTCGGCAGCGCCCACCACCGGCGCGAGATCGGCGAGCGGCCAGATGGGGGCGGCGTTCGAACCGTCGGCGTACGGGGCGCCCATCGCCGCCGTGCACGCGTCGATCGTGCCGTCGAGGATCAGCTTGATGCCGATCACCCGCACCCACGACGAGCGGGTGCGCTCGACGAGGTCGATCACGCGGTCCAACTGGGCGAGGTTCTTCTCGCGATCACCGGTGTTCTCCACCAGCCAGTGTGCGGCGACGCGGATCGGGAGCCGCCCGCCGTGGCGCGTCACGGCTCTCTCGAAGGCGGCGAGGCCGTGCTCGTTGAAAGCCATGTCGACGACTCCGACGACTCCGGCGCGCACGTACGCGTCGATCACGCGATCGACGGCGGCGTCGCGCTCGTCGTCGGTCGTGGAGGAGTCGCGACGGGCCCACGCGTAGCGGATCGCGGCCGTCTCGAAGAGCATCCCGTTCGGCTCGCCGTCGGCGTCGCGGCCGATCTCGCCGCCGAGCGGGTCGGGGGTGTCGCGGGTGATGCCGAGCTCGGCCAACGCCGCCGAGTTCACCCAGCAGGAGTGGTAGTCGTTGGCGTCCAGGTAGACGGGGACGTCGGAGACGACCGCGTCGATCATGCTCGCGGTCGGCGCCCCGCCCGGAATCGAGTCGAACAGCCACCCGCGCCCCCAGATCGCGGGCGCCTCGGGAGCCGCCTCGCGCGCCTCGCGCAGGAGGACCTGGATCGCCTCGAGCGACCGCGCCTCGGTCAACGGCACCTGCGCGAGGGACGCGCCCATCATCAGCAGGTGCGTGTGCGCGTCGGTGAAGCCCGGGAGCACGACGGCTCCCCCCAGGTCGACCACCTCGTCGGCCGTGGACGCCAGCGCCTCGGCCCCGACGGCCGCGATCGTCTCGCCGTCGACGGCGATGGCATCCGTCCACTGCCGTCGCGGATCGGTGTGGGCGGTGAAGATCCGTCCCCCGCGGTAGAGCGTGCGCGTCATGCTGCCTCCTTCGCGGCGCGCTCGAGCCGTCGCGAGAGCACGCCGATGATGCCGGCCGGAACGGCCAGGACGAAGCTCGCGAGGGCGAGCGTGAGGGCGAAGCCCTGGTATCCCAGGAGCCCCACCAGGGATGCGCCGATCACGGGCGTGAGCGCCGAACCGACGAGGTAGGTCGCGAGCAGGGGCCCGGACCAGCGTCCGTCGGCGTCGAGAGCCGCGGCCGTGGCGACGAAGTACATGAAGGCGACGGCGTAGATCGTGTTCCACGCGATGAAGACCACGACGAAGAGCGTCGGATCGGTCACGGAGCCTTCGACGATCTTCAGGATGCCGCCGGCCACCAGCAGGACGATCAGGGGGATGCCGCGACCCAGGCGATCTCCGACGGCCACGAGCGCGATGGTGCCGAGCAGGCCTCCCGCGGTGGCGCCGCTGAGGGCGAGGCTGAGCCCCTCGGGCGTCAGACCGGCGTTGTCGGCGCCCATGACCCCGGCCATGGCCCACAGCGAATCCTCGCTCGCGGCCCACAGGGCGAACACGACGAGGAGCACGAAGCCCGCGACCGTGACCGTGCGCGAGGGCGGCGCGGCGGAGCGGAGCGTGCCGGTGGGAGGGACCTCGATGGGGACGGCCTCGCCGATCGCCGCCGCCGCGTGCACCGTCGCGGCCGGGGCCGTGGGCATCCACGACACCGTGAGCAGGGCGAGGACGCTGAACACCGCCATCGAGCCGAACACGTCGATCGGGGCGAGGCCGATCAGCGGGACGACGGCGAGGATGACCGTGATGAGCCCGCGGTTGGCCAGACCGTTGAGTCCGGCGACGCGGTCGGGGTTGCGGAACGCGGCGAGGGCGGCGCCCGCGGCCGCGACCGCCCCACCGGCTCCGACCCCGCCGAGGAGCAGGCCCGTCACGACGAGCGCGGGAACGAGCGCCGCGGCGCCGAAGCCGACGACCGCGAGGATCAGACCGACGCGCGCGACCAGGCGACGGCGCGGTCCCGCGCACGCGGGGGCGACGGCGAGGCCGACGAGGGCGGTGAGCAGCAGGGTCGCCGTGACGATCCAGCTCGCCGTGAGCACGTCGGCGCCGACGCCCGTCTGGACGGCGGCGATCATGTACGGCGACAGGTTGACGCCGAGGTACCCCGCGATGCCGACGAGGAACGTCGAGGAGGCGGTGGAGAAGCGGATGGGGAGTCGGGCGGCGCCGACGGACGTCGGGGCGGTCTGGACGGAAGCGGACACGGGTACCTCTCGGGGAGCCGGCGTGCGGCGGACACGGGACGGGCCGGGACGCCTCCTCGTCGAGAGCGTCCGGTGGACCCGAGGCTAGGGACCGTGTGTTTCGGTCTCCGTGCCCGTTCTGTTTCCCTGACATTAAACGTTTAAGTTCACCGCGCCGCAAGACCCCTCCGCGGATCGACCGCCACCCCGCGTCGGGTAACGTCACTGCTCGTGACCCCGCGCAAGCCGACGCTCCACGACGTGGCCGCCGGCGCGGGCGTGTCGGTCGCCGCCGCCTCGTTCGCCCTGCGCGGCAAGACCGGGGTCTCCCCCGACACCCGCGACCGCGTCCTGGGCGTCGCGCGCGACCTCGGCTACTCGGTCAACATCCCCGCGCGCAGCCTGCGGACGGCGCGGTCGGGCGCCGTCGGCCTGTCCCTGCCGGCGGGCACGACCCACCTGCCCTATTACACGGACTTCGCCTTCGGCGTCGTCGACGCCGCCGACCGCCGGGGGCTGTCGGTGATCCTCCTCCCCCACCGCGATGCCGCGGACACCTCCGCGCCGTCGGCGTTCGTCGACGGCTACGTGATCGTCGACGCGTCCGTCGAGGATCCCGGCATCCGGGCCCTGCTCGACTCGGACCGCCCCGTCGTCAGCGGCGAGCACGTCCTGGGCGGCGCGGGGCGCACCGAGGGCAGTGTCGCGACCGACCACCGCGCGGCGCTCACCCGACTGCTCGCCCATCTCGCCGACCGGGGCGCCGCGCGCATCGCCGCCATCCTGCCGCCCGACGGCACGTCGTGGAGCCGTGAGCTGGCCGAGACCTACGCCGAATGGACCCGCGCGCACGGTCGCGAAGACCTGTCGCGCCGGGTCTCGTTCGTGCCGACCGCCGACGAGATCGGCCAGGCCGTTGCCGAGCTCCTGGCGCTCCCCGAGGTGGACGCCCTCGTGATCGCCCCGAGCGGTTCCGCCGCGGCGACCCTCGAGGCCGCCGTTCGCGCCGGCCGCCGCGTCGGCGACGACCTCCTCGTCGCGGCGTGCGTCGACGAACCCGCGCACGCCCTGCTGTCGCCGCCCGTCACCTCGATCGACCTCGCCGCGCGCGAGCTCGGGTCGGCCTGTCTGGAACTGCTCGTCGAGGTGTGGGACGCCGACGAGACCCTCGAGACCGTGCGCCTCGCCGAACCGCGACTCGTCGTCCGCGCGAGCACCGCGGGTCCCCTCCCCCGCGCGTGAGCCGCCCACGGCGCCCCGAAACGGCGGAAGACCGGATGCCACGGCCTCGGGCCACGGCATCCGGTCTTCGCTGAATCGGGTCAGGCTCCCCGCAGGCGCTCCGCCAGGTAGCCGTGCAGCGCGTCGAGGCCGATGCGCTCCTGGCCCATGGTGTCGCGGTCGCGCACGGTCACGGCGTTGTCGTCGAGGGAGTCGAAGTCGACCGTGACGCAGAACGGGGTGCCGATCTCGTCCTGGCGGCGGTAGCGGCGGCCGATCGCGCCCGCGTCGTCGAAGTCGATGTTCCAGCCGGCCGCGCGCAGCGTGTCGGCGACCTCGCGGGCCAGCGGCGACAGGCGCTCGTTGCGCGAGAGCGGGAGCACGGCGACCTTGACCGGCGCGAGGCGCGGGTCGAGCTTGAGCACCGTGCGGGTGTCGGTGCCGCCCTTGGCGTTGGGCACCTCTTCTTCGCGGTACGCGTCGACGAGGAAGGCCATCATGGCGCGCGTCAGACCGAACGAGGGCTCGATGACGTAGGGCGTGTACTTCTCGCCCGAGGCCTGGTCGAAGAACGTGAGCGACTGGCCCGACGCCTCGGAGTGGCTCTTCAGGTCGTAGTCGGTGCGGTTGGCGACGCCCATGAGCTCGCCCCACTCCTTGCCCGGGAAGCCGAAGCGGTACTCGACGTCGATCGTGCCGGCGGAGTAGTGCGCGCGGTCGTCTTCGGGCACGTCGAAGCGCTTCATGTTCTCGGGGTCGATGCCGAGCTCGATGAACCAGTTCCAGCACGCCTCGACCCAGTGCTCGAACCACTCGTTCGCCTCGGCCGGCGGGGTGAAGTACTCGATCTCCATCTGCTCGAACTCGCGCGTGCGGAAGATGAAGTTCCCGGGGGTGATCTCGTTGCGGAAGGCCTTACCGACCTGGCCGACGCCGAACGGGGGCTTGCGGCGCGATGCCGTGAGCACGTTCGAGAAGTTCACGAAGATGCCCTGCGCCGTCTCGGGGCGCAGGAAGTACAGGCCCGACTCGTCGTCGACGACGCCGAGGTAGGTCTTGACCAGGCCCGAGAACGACTTGGGCTCGGTGTACTGCCCCTTGGTGCCGCAGTTGGGGCAGGGCACGTCGGCGAGGCCGTTCTCGGCCTTGCGGTTCTTGCGCGCCTCGAAGTCCTCGATGAGGGTGTCGGCGCGGAAGCGCTTGTGGCAGCTCAGGCACTCCACGAGCGGGTCGGTGAAGGTCGCGACGTGACCCGAGGCCTCCCACACGCGCTTGGGCAGGATGATGCTCGAGTCGAGCCCCACCATGTCGCCGCGACCGCGAACGAAGGTCTGCCACCACTGCCGGCGGATGTTCTCTTTGAGCTCGGTGCCGAGGGGGCCGTAGTCCCATGCGGAGCGCGAACCGCCGTAGATCTCACCGGCCTGGAAGACGAACCCGCGGTGGCGGGCGAGGGCGATGACCTTGTCGAGGCGGGACTGTTCGGCCACGGTGGCTCCAATGGTCGGGAAAGCTGTGGGGTTCGAGCGCGAGTGCGCGGCATCCAGTTTATCGAAGAGGCCCGTGCCCGCCTGGTGGCCCTCCGGGCGTCACCGCGTGAGGCGCTCGCGACGCACGGTGAACTCCTCGAGCGCGGCTTCGTCGATCTCGACACCGAGCCCGGCGCCGGTCGGTACGCGCACGTGCCCGTCCTCGATCACGGCCGGCTCGGTCACGATATCGCGCGCGTAGAAGCGAGCGGATGCCGAGATGTCGCCCGGCAGCGTGAAGCCGGGCAGGGCCGCGAGGGCGGCGTTGGCCGCGCGGCCGATGCCGGTCTCGAGCATGCCCCCGCACCACACGGGAACGCCCGCGGCGAGCGCGCGGTCGTGGATCGCGACGGCCTCGAGGTAGCCGCCCACGCGGCCCGCCTTGATGTTGATGATCGCGGCGGAGCCGAGGGCGAGGGCGTCGGCCGCGGCCTTGTCGCTCACGATCGACTCGTCTAGGCAGACGGGCGTCGACAGGCGCTTCGCCAGGGTCGCGTGATCGACCAGGTCGTCCTCCTGCAGGGGTTGCTCGATGAGCAGCAGGTCGAAGCGGTCCAGTTCGGCGAGGGTGTCGGCATCCTGAAGCGTATACGCGGAGTTGGCGTCGACCTGCAGCGGAATACCGCCGAAGGCCGCGCGGACGGCGGCCGTGTCGTCGATGTCGCGACCGGGCTTGATCTTGATCTTGATGCGCACGTACCCCTCGTCGAGGTAGCCGCCGACGGCCGCGACGAGAGCCCGCGGGTCGCTCTGGATGCCGACCGAGACGCCCGAGGGCACCCTGTCCTTCTCGGCGCCGAGGTACTCGCCGAAGCTGCGGTTCTCGGCGCGCAGGGCCGCGTCGATCACCGCGAGCTCGAGACCGGCCTTCGCCATGCGGTGACCGACCACGTGGTGCAGCGCCCCGGCGACCTCCTCGGGTGCCACGGTCCGACGCGCGAGCAGGGCCGGGGCGAGGAAGCGGGTCAGCACGTCCCACGCGCCCTGCGTGTACTCGCTGGAGTACGACGGCTCGGACTGCGTCACCACTTCTCCCCAGCCGCGGCCGTCGGGCGTCTCGGCGGTCACGATGATCACCTCGCGCACCGTCTCGGTGCCGAACGAGGTGGTGAACGGCGACACGAGCGGCATGTGCAGCACGCGCAGGTCGACGGCATCGAGGGTCACGGGCGCGGCGGGGCGGATCAGCGGCATGACGGCAGGCTAGCGGGGGCGGCGGCCGGGCGGGACGACAGCCGGGCGGGGGCTGCACAACCCCTGCAGATCGGCACGTCTGCGGGTCCACGCCGAGCTGAACCTCCCGATCTGCAGGAGTTGTGCGCGGCCGGGCGACCGTAACGCCCGCGCGTGCACCTGGCAAGGGACCGCGCCCGCGCAGGGCCCGCGCGTAGCGTCGGCCGCATGAGCGCTGACTTCACCCCCCGCCACGCGATCGTCACCGGCTCCGACTCGGGCATCGGCGCGGCCACGGCCCTCGCCCTCGCCTCCGCCGGGATGGACGTCGCCGTCACCTACCACTCCGACAAGGACGGCGCCGAAGAGACCGCCGCAGCCGTGCGCGAGCGCGGTGTGAAGGCGATCGTCGCGCAGTTCGACGCGACCGACTTCGACGCGGTTCCGGATGCCGTGAACGCCATGGCCGACGAGCTCGGCGGCCTCGACGTGTTCGTCAACAACGCCGGAGGCGGCATCGGGGGCAGCTTCCTCGACCTCGACTTCGACACCTGGCGCACCGACATCTCACTCAACCTCGACGGGGCGTTCCTCGCCCTGCACACCGCCGCCCGCCGCATGGCGAAGGCCGGCAACGGCGGACGCTTGATCGTCGTGTCGAGCGTGCACGAGCACCAGCCGCGCGTCGGCTCGGCCCCCTACGTCGCCGCCAAGCACGGCGTCGGCGGACTCATCAAGACGATGGCCCTCGAGCTCGGCCAGTACGGCATCACCGCCAACGCGGTCGCGCCCGGCGAGATCGCCACCCCCATCAACGACATGTCGGCCGAAGACGCCGAGCGCACCCACCGCCCCGGCATCCCCCTGGGTCGCCCCGGAAAGCCCGACGAGGTCGCCGACGTCATCCGCTTCCTCGCCTCGCGCGAGAGCGCCTACGTCACCGGAGCCAGCTGGGTCGTCGACGGCGGCATGCTGCACATGGGCCCGCAGGCGGGCTCGCACATGGAGTCGGACGCCTGGCGCTCGGCCGGCGAGAAGGAGTGACCACCGTGAGCGACGAGAAGAGCTTCGAAGAGAACCGTCACGACCAGCTGACGAGCGCGCCGAAGGCGACGGAGGAAGACGCCGCGCCGCGCTTCGACGTCAGCGAGCACGACGGGATCACGCGGATCGACGTCCGCGACGACGCGGCCGTGCGACCGGGTCCGGGCCAGGGCGACCCGGCGGCCGAGAAGGACACCCCGATCACCGAGCAGTGACGCCCCCGCGTCCCGGCGCGAGGATGCGGGGCCGTCTCAGCCGACGATGAGGTACCCGCGGCGATCGAAACCGCCGATCCGTCGACCGGATGCCAGGTGCCCCCGCAGCTCGGCACGCATGCGCCGGCGCCACTCGGCGGCTGCCGCCGGGTCGCTCGAGCGCAGGGCCTCGATGTCGTCGGGCACGGGCACGACGGCCGAGATCCCGGCATCCGTCGGGGTGGGCGCGGGAGGTTCGGCGAGCGCCCACGACACCATCAGGCGGTCGGACTCGTCGCCGCGGTTCACCGCGTCGGCCATCTCGCCGTACTGGTTCACGAGGTAGTCGGTGACGCGCGCGCCCAGCACCGCGAGGTTGAAGTGGGCGTTGCGACCGACGAGCGGGTCGAACGTCCAGGTGATGCGGCCGACGCCGCGCTCGAGCGCCCACTCGCGCTGGTGGTTCTTCAGCTGTCGGCCCAGTCCGCGCCCCTGATATCCGGGGACGATGCCGGTGATGTGCGAGTGCATCGACCTCTCGGCGGGCGGGCCGAAGAACGCCGCCGAGGCGCCGATCATCCGGTCGCCGTCGTAGAGGCCGACGACGTAGTTTCCGGCGTGCTCGAGAGCCCGCAGGATGTTCGCCGGCATGGTCCCGTGCTCACCCCAGACCCGGTCGAGCACACCCGCGGCCTCGTGGATGGCTTCGACGGTGTCGAGGGTCCGGATGTCGATCTCGCTCATGCTCTCGAGTCTCGCACCGCGGCGCGGGCGCGTCAGCGCGGCAGAACCCCGCCGACGTGGCGGATGGTCCGCCCGCGCTCGATGACGATCGCGATCCCGCCCACGAGCCACAGCGGCACCTGCGTCAGGAAGGCGAGACGGAATGCGTCGAGCGAGTACGTCTCGGGGCTTCCCGCTCCCTGCACGTCCATCGCGATGCCGATGAACAGGATGGCCAGGAGGGCAGCGAGGAATCCGCCGCCGTTGACGATGCCTGTCGCCGTGCTGAGGCGGTGACTCGGGGTGAACGTGCGCGCGTGATCGAATGCGATCATCGACGCCGGCCCCCCGGTCGACAGCGCGAACATGAGCACGACGAGCAGCCACACGGGCGCGGGCCCGGGCCAGACGATCACGACGATCCACATCACGGCCTGGAACACCACGGTCGGCAGCACGAGCCACCGCGAACGGCGGGTGGGATGCCGACTCGACAGCGCCCCGATCACGGGACCGCTGAGGATGCTGAAGAGCACGAGCGAGGTCATCACGAGAGACGCGGTGGCGGGGGCGAGGCCCTCGCCCGCGGTGAGGAAGGGGAAGCCCCACAGCAGCATGAACGCCGTGCCCGCGAAGGGAGTGGCGAAGTGCGACCAGAACCCGAGACGCGTGCCGGGGTGCGCCCACGACTCGCGGAAACCCTGCCGCAGGTCGGGCGATGACCGCACCACGCGGATCGCGCCGGTCTGCGTGTCGACCGAGGTGTCGACCGGGTCGGACCGGCGTTCGGGCGGGCGGTTGCGGATGATCAGGAACGTCAGGACCGCGAACAGCAGGCCGAGACCCGCGACGCTGCCGAAGGCGACGCTCCATGTCGTGGCGTGCAGGAGGGCGGCGAGCGGGACCACGGCGACGATCTGGCCGAGCTGACCGATGATCCCGGTCAGCTGCACGAGCACCGGCGCCCGCTGCGCGGGGAACCACGTCGCGATCACGCGCAGCACGCTCGGGAAGATCGCCGCATCGCCCGCACCGATGAGGACACGGGCCAGGATGCCGATCCCCACGGCATCCGCGGAGGCCATGACGAGCTGACCCGCGGCCATCAGCACCATGCCGATCGCGATCATCGGTCGCGCGCCGTACTTGTCGAGCAGGAGTCCGACCGGGATCTGCATCGCGCCGTAGACGAAGAGCTGGATGACGGCGAACATCGACAGGGCCGAGGCGTCGGCTCCGAAGCGCACAGCGGCATCCACCCCCACCGCCGAGAGCGAGGTGCGGTTGATGATCGACACGACGTACGCGAGAACGCCGACGATCCACAGCGTCCAGGTACGCCACCCCGGCCGGTCGAGGCGGAGGGTGCTGGTCACGTCTTCCAGGCTAGCCCCGGCCACCGACATCGGCGGCGGGGTGGCGGTGTGCGCAGGGCGCGCGCAGCGGGGTGCCTTCCGTGCAGCGGGGCGTCCGCCGACCGTCCCGGTGCACGAGACGCGCCCCGGTGCCGGCGAGCAGCGGGTGGCGCGTCAGCCCAGGACGGCCGCCATCTCGCGGCGGACCCGCTCGAGGTGATCACGCAGGGGCGCGCGCATCGCGTCGGCCGCCCACTGCTCGAGGGCCGTCTGCAGCAGCTCCACCGCGACACCGGCCACGACGCGCGCGTGCAGGGGCTCGACGCCGCGTGCGCGATACCCCTCGACCAACACCGCCCGCAGGTCGGCCTGTTTCTGCAGGTCGCGCTCGCGCAGGGCGGGCTCGGCCTCGACGAGGCGCCGCGCCGCCGCGATCTCCTCGCGGCGGGGTTCGAAGCGGTCGGCGGCGAGGGACTGGAATCCCGCCCACGCGATCTCGAAGGGCGAGCTGTCAGCCGGGGCGGCGGCGAGCATCTCGGCGGCCAGCCTCGGGATCTCGTCGTCGCCGAAGAACACCTCGCGCTTGTCGCCGAAATGACGGAAGAAGGTGCGCCGCGTCACCCCGGCCCGCTCGACGATGTCGGGCACCGTCGTCGCGTCGAATCCGCGCTCCGCGAAAAGCTGCATCGCGGCTTCGCGCAAGCGCTCTCTGGTGTCGGGTGCCCATCTGGCCATGCGGAGATCCTATGTGACGACACTGCGTGTCATCACGTCTATAGTGAAGGCACTCCGTGTCATCACGCGAAAGGTCCCCCATGTCCTCGCACGCCGCCGCCCTGCTCTCCGCGCCTCGAGCCGCTCTCACCCGCGGCACGGTCGACACCCCGGCACCCGCCGCCGACGAGGTGCTCGTGCGCGTTCGCGCCGTGGCGGTCAACCCGGTCGACTGGGTGATCCAGGGCACCAGCCGCATCACCTACCGATGGCTGCAGACCCCCGCCGTGCTCGGCTCCGACGTCGCGGGCGAGGTCGTCGCGATCGGGTCGGGCGTCACGCGCTTCCGCGTGGGTCAGCACGTCTTCGGGCTCGCGACCGGCACCGACCGCGGCCGGGATCCGCTGCGCGAAGGCGCGTTCCAGGAGTACACGACCCTGCTCGAGCGACTCACCGCCCCCGCACCGGACAGCCTCTCCGACGAGGAGGCCGCCGTCTTCCCGCTGGGCCTGTCCACGGCGGCGTGTGCCCTGTTCCAACCCCAGCACCTCGGACTCCGGATGCCGGGTGACCCAGATCACGACACCGCCCGAGGCGTCGTCGTGATCTGGGGCGGCTCCACGAGCGTGGGCATGAACGCCATCCAACTGGCCCGCGCCGCCGGCTACGACGTCGTGACCACGGCATCCGCCCGCAACGCGGCGACCGTGCGCGACCTCGGAGCGGACGCCGTCGTCGACCACCGCTCGCCCTCCGCCGTGGCCGAGCTGGTCGCGGCCGTCGGCGGACGCCCCGTGGTCGGGGCGGTGGCGCTCGGGGCCGGTTCGACCGACGCGTGCATCGACGTCCTCGCCCGCACCGGCGGGAACCGGCTGGCCATGGCGAGCACGCCGATCGCGCTCGATTCACTGGTCGGTCGGCGCCGTCTATTTCCCGCGATGCTGCCGGTCTTCACGCGCATCGGGCTCGGCACGCTGCGTTCGACGCTGCGCGCCCGCCGCCGCGGCATCCGCGCGAACTTCGTCTGGGGCAGCAGCCTCCGCGACGACGAGATGGGCCCGCGCCTCTGGGGCGAGGTCGTCCCGCGCCTGCTGGCCGAGGGTGCGCTCCGCCCCGCGCCCGCCCCGCTCGTCGTCGGCGACGGCCTCGACGCCGTGCAGGGCGCCCTCGACCGCCAGCGCGCGGGCGTCTCGGCGCAGAAGATCGTCGTGCGCCTGTGATCCGGGCCGGGGTCGGGCCCCGGCGGGCCGGCGTAAATGGCCCCGGGGCGGCACAAGAGGCCCCGGGGCCACGAACCACGCCCCGAAGCGACACCGCGCGTGGTCGGCGACGCCACCCGCGCGCGGAATAATGGTCCGATGGTCTCCGCGAGCCCCCACCTGCAGCCCGATCACGCCTGTCTCATCGTGCACGGCAGTGACACCCCCGGCATCATCGCCGCGGTCTCGGCGCTGATCGCGCGCCAGGGCGGCAACATCGTCGCCTTCGACCAGTACTCCGACGATCCCCGTGGCGGGGCGTACTTCCAGCGCGTGGTCTTCCACCGCCCCGACCTCTCGGCCGCGTTCCCCGAGATCGAGGCCGACCTCGCGAAGACCCTCGGCGACGGCTTCGAGCTCGAGTGGACGCTCACCGACCTCTCGACGCCCAAGCGCATGGCGATCCTCGCCTCGAAGCAGGACCACTGCCTGCTCGACCTGCTGTGGCGTCACCGCCGCGGCGACCTCCCCGTCAGCATCCCCATGGTCGTGTCGAACCACACGGCGGCCGCCGAGGACGTGCGGTCGTTCGGGGTGCCCTTCTTCCACGTCCCGTCGACGCCGGGGCCCGACAAGTCGGCATCCGAGGCCCGCATCCTCGAACTGCTGGTCGGCAACGTCGACTTCATCGTGCTCGCGCGCTACATGCAGATCCTCTCGCCGGAGTTCCTCGAGAAGATCGGCGTGCCGGTGATCAACATCCACCACTCGTTCCTGCCGGCCTTCATCGGCGCGGAGCCGTACAAGAAGGCGAAGCAGCGCGGCGTCAAGCTCATCGGGGCGACCTCGCACTACGTCACGAGCGACCTCGACGAGGGTCCGATCATCGAGCAGGACACGGTGCGCGTGACCCACGCCGACTCCTCGGCCGAGCTCGCCCGCCGCGGAGCCGACGTCGAGCGCCAGGTGCTCTCGCGCGCCGTGCTCTGGCACGCCGAAGACCGCGTGATCCGCCACGGAAACCACACGATCGTCTTCTGAATTCCGGATGCCGGCCCCCGGCCGCCGCGCGTGGCTCGACGCCCGCACGCAGGCGTGAGGGGTCGTTTCCTGTCGCCTACGGTGATGCAAAGCGACAGAAGACGACCCCTCACGCGAGAGTGGTCACTCCGGGTCGGTCGCCCGGCTGAGCGGGCCCGAACCGCCGCGCGGCGGCTGCTTGCGCTGGTCCGAGAGCTCGCCGCCCTGGCGGCCGCCATAGGGGCGTCCGTGGTCGGCGAACTCCGCGCGGAAGTACGCCAGACGCCAGCCGCCCAGCTCGATGCGCGCGCCGGTGCGCAGGATGCGTCCGCCGCGGTCGCGTCCGGGGCCCTGCTCGCGTGCCCCGCCACCGCCGACCTGGTCGAAACCGTAGAGGACGTACTCGTCGTCGCCCTCGTGGCGGATCTCGGCGTGGACCGACGCGAGGCCGGGAAGCCGCAGGTCGACCCCCTCGCCCGAACCGATGACCGTCTTGGTCGGCAGCAGGTCGAACTCCCGCGGACGCGAGCCGTCCCACGACGAGTCACCGACCGCGAAGATCAGGCGCGGCCGACCGGAACCGGGCGTGTAGTGGGTCGTCGTGATGCGCCGTCGCACCGTGCGATTGACCGTCGGCACGAGGGGTAGCGGCGTCTCGGGCGGAATCGGGAAGGTGAGCGCCTGCCCCTTGTTCCGCCGCGTCAGCAACGGTGCCACCGCCGAGACAGACCCGAGGCGGATGTGCTTCGACCCCGTGATCGCGCGCTGCAGCACGCTGCTTTTCACGTCGCCGAGATGCAGGATCGGACCCTCCGGTCCCTCGAGCTTCACCGAGATACCTCGGGATGCCAGGGCGTCGGCAACCGTGGACAGCTCGGCGAGCGTCCGCCGGCCGTTGCCGGGCAACCGCGAGGGGTCGCTCACGACGATGCGCACCTCGGTGCCCGCGGCCGTGACCGTGCCCTCGAACGGCGGGGTGTCGGCATCCTGGTCCTGCTCGTGTTCCGAGAAGGCGAGGTCGATGTCGAGGCGCACCATGATGGCGCCTCCCCTCAGTTGCCGCGGTACGGGTCGGACCCGGCCGCGGTGTCGTCGCTCGTGGTGACGCGGAGGGTGCCGTTGAGCTTCCAGGTCGCGCGGGGCGCGTCGGGGCCGATGTCGCGCGGCACCTCGACGGTCATATCGACGAACGAGTAGTTGACCGCGGCGCCGCGGCCGGTCAGGTACGACCACATCTCGCGGCCGAGGTCGGTCCAGTCGGTGATGGAGTGGCCCTCGGGTCCGCTCGAGGCGGCGAACGGGTCGTTGGTGGGAGTGGTGTCCGACATGGCTTCGGTCCCTTCTTTCGTTTCGAGGCCACCAGCGTCCCAGCGGGTCGGGGCTCGAAAGGAGGGATTGCGCTCGGGCGTCGGGTGCGGGACCATCTGCCCGACCCCCAAAGAGCTGTTTGACGGTTGCTCGCGGGCGCGCCACGATGGCGGGATGTCCCAGATCGACGAACTGCGCGCGACCGCGCACCCCCTGCGCCTGCGGTTGCTGTCGCTGCTCACCGGAGCGGCGATGAGCGCGGCGGATGCCGGTCGCGAGCTCGGCATCTCCCAGGCGTCGGCGAGCTACCACCTGCGAGTGCTCGAACGGGCCGGACTGATCCGCGTCGTCGAGGTCGTGCGGCTGCGCGGCGGGGACGCACGGCGCTACCGCCACGAGAGCTCTTCGCGGCGGTACGACCCGGATGCACACCTGGGTGAGCGCGCGCCCGCGGGCGAAGAGGAGTACGTCGCCGCGCTCGTCGACGAACTCCGCCGCCGCGCACGCGCACGCACGGACGGGCCGGCCCTGACCACGGATGCCGAACTCTGGGTCGACCCGCAGATCTGGAGCCGCATCGTGCAGCACGTCGGCGAAGCGTCGGCCCTTCTGCACGCCGCAGCCCAACCCCCGCGAACCCCCGGCACACGACCGGTGTCGATGACAGCGGCGCTCTTCCCGATCCGACGCCCGCGGTGACGGGGCCCCTCTCCCACGCGCCGTTCCGCTGGCTGCTCGCCGCCCGGACCACCGCGATCGTGGGCAATTCCGTCGCCCCGATCGCGCTCGCCTTCGCCGTGCTCGATCTCACCGGCTCGGCAGCCGACCTGGGACTCGTGGTCGCTGCGCGCTCGATCGCGAACGTGGCGATGCTGCTGTTCGGCGGGGTCCTCGCCGATCGCCTGCCCCGCGGGGCCGTGTTGGTGGGCTCATCCCTGGCGGCGGCCGCCACGCAGGGCACGATCGCCGCCCTCGTGCTGACCGGAACGGCCGGCATCCCGATCCTCATCGCGCTCAGCGTCGTGAACGGCGCGGTATCGGCGGTGAGCCTCCCGGCCGCCGCCGCCCTCGTTCCCGACACGGTGCCGGCATCCCTCCTGCGCCCGGCGAATGCGCTGCTGCGCCTCGGCCTGAACGGCGGCAGCATCGCCGGCGCTTCCGTCGGAGCCGTCGTGGTCGCCGCGGTCGGGCCCGGATGGGGTCTCGCGATCGACGCTGCCGCTTTCGCCGTGGCGGCGATCCTCTTCACCCGCCTGCGCCTCCCGCAGAGGTCGGATGCCGCGGACCCCCGCGCGACGGCATCGGTCTGGACCGAACTGCGCGAGGGGTGGCGGGAGTTCGCGAGTCGTCGATGGATCTGGATCGTCGTGCTGCAGTTCGCCGTCCTCAACGCCGCGTTCGTCGGAGCCACCACGGTTCTCGGCCCCCTCGTCGCGGACGAGACCTTCGGCCGCGGTGGGTGGGGACTCGTCGTCGCCACGCAGACCGCGGGCCTCGCGCTGGGTGCGGTGATCGCCCTGCGTTGGCACCCGCGACGTGCGCTCGGGCTGGGCGTCGCCGGCATGGCATCCGTCGCTCTCCCCGTCGCGGTGCTCGCGGTGCAGCCGACGCTCGCGCTGCTCGTGGTCGCGTTCGGCGTCGGAGGGGTGGCCATCGAGCTCTTCGCGATCGCCTGGGACCAGTCGTTGCAGACCCAGGTCCCGCGCGAGGCGCTTTCGCGGGTGTACTCGTACGACATGGTCGGTTCGTTCGTGGCCGTCCCCCTTGGGGAGATCCTGGTGGGACCCCTGGCGCACGAACTCGGAGCACCCCCGGTACTTCTCGGCTGCGCGGCCGTCATCGTGGTGGCGACGGTGTTCGCGGTCTGCTCACGGAGCGTGTGGCGCGTGCGCACCACCTGACAGCCTCAGTACACGTACTCCATCAGCTCGACGCCCAGCACGCGGAAGGCGTCGTGCGCGCGCAGTCGGTGGGCGATCGAGAGGTCGTCGAAGTTCACGATCAGCGCGTACGAGATCCCCGCGCGGGGCCCGCCGAGCACGCCCGCCTCGGCGCGGACGCCCGGGGCACGCCCCGTCTTGTTGATGAACAGCAGCCCGTGCTGGTCGTTCTCGTGCGCGAAAGGATCGAGGCCGGTGGCGGATGCCACGAGCGAGAGGTCGTGGTTCAGGCTCAGCCATTCGGCGACCTGGGCACTCACTCCCGGCGAGACGACGGTGGAGTTCACGAGCCCCGCGAAGACCTGGGCCATCTCGCGGGCCGTCGACAGGGCGAGATGCGGGGCGTCGTCGGGACCGCGGTCGTCACGGAAGCGGTCGAGCAGGGCCGTGCGACGCAGCCCGAGCTGCTCGACCCGCGCGCGCACGGACTGCAGACCCACCCGGTGCAGCAGGGCGTTGACGGCGAGGGCGTCGCCGGACGACGCGGCGAGCATGGCCACATCGGTCAGGGGCAGCGCCGGGGCTTTCAGGTGCTGCCAGACGCCGCCGTGTGCGGCGCCGTGCACCGATGCGCGATCGATGATCTCGAGCGGGTCGAGGCGCCCCGATTCGAACGCGGCCGCCGCTTCGATGAGCAGGGGGACGACGCCGAGACCTCCGACCGGCAGCGTGACGAAGTCGTCGCCGGCGAGCACCTCGGTGGAGCCCCCGTCGAGGTCGTCGATGCGCACCGACACCTTCGCGCCCGACGCGGCGAGCTCGTCGAGAGAGCGCAGGGTCGCCGTGAACGACCGGCGACCCGCCGCCGCGCGGCGAGGCAGTCGCTTGGGCCCCTTGCGTCCGGCCCCCCGGAGGGCCGGGGCGTCGCGTCGAGACGACTCCACCGGCCCGCCGACGGGATCGGGCAGGGCGGGCTCGGGAACCGGGGGCATGCCCACGAGCGTGGCTCCTTCCGCGTCAGGAGAGCAACAAACGCGACCTCACCAGATGGTGACGCGCTGGTCTGCGTCGAGCCAGAGGGCGTCGCCCTCGGTCACCTCGAACGCTTCGTAGAACGCGTCGATGTTACGCACGATCTGATTGCAACGGAACTCGTTCGGCGAGTGAGGGTCGATCGTGAGCAAGCGGATGGTCTCGGCGTCGCGGCCCTTCTGCTGCCAGATCTGCGCCCAGCTGAGCAGGAGCCGCTGGATGCCGGTGTACCCGTCGACGACCGGGCCGTCGAGGTCGGTCTCGCCCTGGCTCTCGAGGAACAGGCGGTATGCGGCGATCGCGATGCCCAGCCCGCCGAGGTCGCCGATGTTCTCGCCGATGGTGAGCGCGCCGTTGACGTGGTGCTCCTCGCTCAGCCCCTGGGGGACGAGGGCCTCGTACTGGGCGATCAGGGCCTTGGTGCGCTCCTCGAACGCCGAGCGGTCGGCATCCGTCCACCAGTCGCGAAGCGACCCGTCGGCGTCGAAGCGGCTGCCCTGATCGTCGAAGCCGTGGCCGATCTCGTGACCGATGACCGCTCCGATGCCGCCGTAGTTGGCGGCCGCGTCGCGATCGGCGTCGAAGAAGGGGTACTGCAGGATCGCCGCGGGGAACACGATCTCGTTCATGAGCGGGTTGTAGTACGCGTTGACCGTCTGCGGGGTCATGTACCACTCGTCGCGGTCGATCGGCTGGCCGACCTTGGCGAGCTGGCGGTCGTGCTCCCAGACGTGCGCCCGACGGACGTTGCCGACGAGGTCGTCCGCGGTGATCTCGAGCTCCGAGTAGTCCTTCCAGCGGACCGGGTAGCCGATCTTCGGCACGAAGGTGTCGAGCTTGGCGAGGGCGCGCTCGCGGGTCTCGTCGGTCATCCACGACAGGCCCCGGATCGAGCGGCGGTACGCCTCGATCAGGTTCGCGACGAGACCGTCCATGGCATCCTTCGCCGCGGGCTGGAAGTGGCGCTCGACGTACACCTTGCCGATCGCTTCGCCCAGGGCCGCCTCGACGAGGCTGACGCCGCGCTTCCAGCGCTCGCGGTTCACCGGCACGCCGGTGAGCTGGGTGCCGTAGAAGGCGAAGTTCTCGGCGACGAAGGCCTCGGAGAGGAACGCCGCGGCGGCGTGCACGATCTTGAAGCGCAGCCACGCCTTCCAGTCGTCGAGTCGCTCCTCGACGAGCAGGGCGCCGAGCGACTCGACGAAGCTCGGCTGGTAGACGACGACCTCGGCGAGCGCGTCCTCGTGTCCGGGGGCGACCCCCGCGCGCCACGGCTCGAGGTCGACGCCTGCCAGGGCGACGGTGTCGTCCCACGACTTCAGGTTGTAGGTCTTGACCGAGTCGCGGCTGTCTTCGCGCGTCCAGTGATGCGCGGCGATGTCGGTCTCGAGGGCGAAGGTGCGATCGGCGGATGCCGCGGCCTCGGCGACCCCGGCGAGTTCGAGGATGCGCTCGATGTGCGCGCGGTAGGCCGCGCGGGTGTCGGCGAAGTTGTCGAGACGGTAGTAGCTCTCGTCGGGCAGCGAGATGCCGCCCTGGTAGACGACGGGCACGTAACGGGTCGGATCGCCCGGGTCGGGCTCGACGAAGAGGGTCAGCAGGCCGCTGATCCCGTCGCGCTCGAGCTCACCGATGAGCCGGAGGAGCGAGGGGATGTCGGAGACGCCATCGACGCGCTCGAGCTGCGGGGCGAGCGGCTCGCGACCGGCGGCTTCGATGCGGTCGGTGTCCATGAAGCTCGCGAACAGGTCGCCGATCTTGCGTGCTTCGCTGCCCGGCTCGGCGTCCTGCGACTCCTGGACGATGGTGCGCACGTCCGCCTCGGCCTGCTCGGCGATGAGGTGGAACGAGCCCCAGCGGGCCTTGTCGTCGGGGATCTCGGTGCGCTCGAGCCAGCTGCCGTTCACGTGGCGGAACAGGTCGTCCTGCGGGCGGATCTCGTCGCTGAGCTCGTCGAGCGCGAGACCGGAGCGGGGGATGTCGGTCATGGAGACAGGATAAGTGCCACACATCCACGGGGGCTCGGAACGGCCCTCCGCGCCGCGGGTGCGCCGCCGCGGCGGTGTCGCGACCCCGCCCTAGGCTCGGACCGTGACGACCCACCCGCCCGAGACGCTGAACCGCTCGATCCTGCGGCTCGCGCTGCCGGCCCTGGGCGCGCTCATCGCGGAACCGCTGTTCCTCATCGTCGACGCGGCGATGGTGGGCCACCTCGGTGTCGCTCCCCTCGCCGGACTGGGCATCGCGGGCGCCGTCCTGCAGACGATCGTCGGGCTGATGGTGTTCCTCGCCTACTCGACCACACCCGCGGTGGCCCGACGCTACGGCGCCGGCGAGTACGGCCGCGCCGTGCGCGTCGGGATCGACGGCATGTGGCTGGCCCTGTGCCTGGGCGCGTTGTTGGCCGCGGCCGGTTCGCTCGTCACGCCCGCGGTCGTCGATCTGTTCGGCGCCGCCCCCGATGTCGCCGAGAACGCGCGCACCTACCTGGCGATCTCGATGTGGGGTCTGCCGGCCATGCTCGTGGTCTTCGCCGCGACCGGGCTCCTGCGCGGCATGCAGAACACGGTCACCCCGCTCTGGATCGCCGGCCTGGGCTTCGGCGCGAACGCCCTCCTCAACGCCCTCTTCATCTACGGCTTCGGCTGGGGAATCGCCGGGTCCGCGATCGGCACGGTCGTCGCGCAGTGGGGGATGGTCGGCGCCTACGTGCTCGTCGCACGCCGACTGGCGCGGGTGCACACGGCATCCCTCGGCTTCCAACGCGAAAGCCTCGGCGGCACGGTGCGCTCCGGCGGGTGGCTGTTCCTGCGCACGGTCAGCCTGCGCGCCGCGTTCCTGGCCACGGTCGCCGTCGCCACGGGCCTCGGCTCGGCGGAGCTGGCCGGCTGGCAGATCGCGTTCACGATCTTCTCGACCGCCGCGTTCGCGCTCGACGCCCTCGCGATCGCCGCTCAAGCACTGATCGGCCGTTCTCTGGGTGCCGCCGACACCGTGACGGTGGGGCGGGTGCTCACCCGCACGAGCGCGTGGGGCATCTGGTTCGGCGTGGCGGTGGGGGCGGTGCTGGCGGCCACCTCGGGCGTCATCGGCGTGGTCTTCACGGGCGATGCCGAGATCGCCGCGCTCATTCAGCCCGCGTTGCTCGTGCTCGCGCTCGCCCAACCGCTGGCGGGGTTCGTTTTCGTGCTCGACGGCGTTCTGATCGGGGCCGGCGACGCGCGCTACCTCGCTCTCGCCGGGCTGCTGAACCTCGTGCCGTACGTTCCGGCGTTGGTCCTCGTGGCGCTGTTCGCGGGCGGCGGCGCCGTCGGCCTGGCGTGGCTTTCGGCGGCGTTCTTCGGGGTCTACATGGTGGCGCGGGCGCTCACCCTCGGGCTTCGGGTGCGCGGCCGGTCGTGGATGAGCGCGGGCGACGCCGCCTGAGGCGGCCTCACGGGTGGGCGCGCACCGCGCGGACATCCGCCCGACGCGTTCGGGCGCGGGTCACGCCCAGCGGCGGCACCACTCGTACATGATCACGGCGGCGGCGGACGCTGCGTTGATCGAACGGGTCGATCCGTACTGCGTGATCTCGACGACCCCCGTGGCCGCCTCGATCGCCTCGGGGGACAGTCCCGGCCCCTCCTGACCGAAGAGCAGGACGCAGGCCTCGGGAAGGTCGGCGCGATCGACGGGCACCGACCCCTCGACGTTGTCCACCGCAATCACCGGCAGCCCCGCCTCGCGCGCCCAGGCGGCGAAGGCGGCGACGTCTTCGTGGTGGCGCACGTGCTGGTACCGGTCGGTGACCATGGCGCCGCGACGGTTCCAGCGGCGCTTGCCGACGATGTGCACCTCGGCCGCGAGGAAGGCGTTGGCGCTGCGAACGATGGACCCGATGTTGAGGTCGTGCTGCCAGTTCTCGATTGCGACGTGGAACGGGTGCCGCTTCGCGTCGAGGTCGGCGACGATCGCGTCCATGCTCCAGTAGCGGTACTCGTCGACCACGTTGCGGGTGTCGCCGTTCTCGAGCAGGTCGCGGTCGTAGCGCGGGTCGTCGGGCCACGCGTCCGCGCCCCCGGGCCACTTGCCCACGCCGTGCGTGGGGGGCGCTTCCTGCGGCGACGCCGGGCCGTCGGCATCCGTCGATCGGGGCTCGGCGGCGTCGCCCTGCGACGGCGGGGGGTTCTCGGCATCCGTCACCGTTTCAGGCTACTCGCGGTGCGGTGGCGACCTCGTCTCGACGGCACTGGACGGTCGGGGCGCGCGCCGCGCTTTCCGCGACATCGCACACTTTTCGGCCACCCGAAAAATTGCTACGGTTTCGGGGTGCCGAAAACATCGGATGCCGTGCCCCGCCGCCGCGCGCCGCAGCGCGCTCTCTGGCTGCTCGGACCCGCGATGGTCGCCGGCGTCGCGTACCTCGACCCGGGGAACGTCGCGAGCAACATGACCGCGGGGGCGACGTTCGGCTATCTGCTCGTGTGGGTCGTGGTGCTCGGCAACGTCATGGCGTGGCTGATCCAGTACCTCTCGGCGAAGCTCGGCATCGTCACGGGAGAGAGCCTCCCCCAGGTGCTCGGCCGTCGGATCCGTCACCCATGGACGCGACGCGCCTACTGGCTGCAGGCGGAGCTCGTCGCGATGGCCACCGACGTGGCCGAGGTCATCGGCGGTGCCGTCGCGCTGCATCTGCTGTTCGGCATCCCCCTCGTGTGGGGCGGGGCGATCACGGGGGTCATCTCGATGGGCCTGCTGCTCGTGCAGACGCGGCGCGGGGCGCGGGCCTTCGAGACGGTGCTGATCGGCCTGCTATTCGTGATCGCCGTCGGCTTCACGTTCGGCCTGTTCCTCGCGCCGCCCGAGCCCACCGGAGTGATCGCCGGTCTCGTGCCGAGATTCGAGGGCAGCACCTCGGTGCTGTTGGCGGCCTCGATCCTCGGGGCGACGATCATGCCGCACGCGATCTACGCGCACTCCGCTCTCGCCCGCGACCGTTTCGCGCCCACCGGCGACCCCGCCGACCCCTCGGGCGGCATCGCCGCGGCGCACGCCCACGCACCGGAGTCGGCGATCGCCCAGAGCCGCGCCGACACCCTCGCGCACGCCCGGGGCATCTCGACCCCCCGTCTTCTGCGCGCGACGCGCTGGGACGTCACGATCGCCCTCGCCGTCGCCGGCACCGTGAACCTGGCGATCCTGCTGCTCGCCGCGGCGAACCTCGCCGGCGTCGACGGCACCGACAGCCTGGAGGGCGCCTACGCGGCCCTGCGCGACGGACTGGGCCCGCTCGTCGCCACCCTGTTCGCGGTGGGACTGCTCGCGAGCGGTCTCGCCTCGACGTCCGTGGGCGCCTACGCGGGCGCCGAGATCATGCAGGGGCTGCTGCACGCGCGCATCCCCCTGCTCGCCCGCCGCCTCGTGACCCTCGTGCCGGCGCTCGTCATCCTCGGCCTCGGCGTCGACCCCACCCTCGCGCTCGTCCTCAGCCAGGTCGTCCTGTCGTTCGGCATCCCCTTCGCGCTCGTCCCGCTCGTGGCCCTCACCCGTCGACCCGACGTGCTCGGCGAGTACCGCAACCGGGGGCTGACCACGGCGGCCGGAGTGCTGGCATCCGTCTTCCTCATCGCCCTCAACGCCCTGCTCCTGTGGCTGGTGTTCACCGGCGGATAGGCTGACGGAGTGGAATCGCCCGTGGCCGACGACTATCTCAAGGCGATCTACCACCACACCGAGTGGCAGGACAATCCGATCACGCCCTCGCAGCTCGCCGCGGTGCTGAGCCTCGCACCGTCGAGCGTGACCGAGATGGTCAAGAAGCTCGCCGCGCAGGGGCTCGTCACACACCGGCCGTACGGACCGGTGTCGCTGACGACCGCGGGCGGGCGACGTGCGGCGGGCGTCATCCGTCGCCACCGTCTCATCGAGACCTGGCTCGTGCGCGAATTCGGCTACTCGTGGGACGAGGTGCACGACGAAGCCGAAGTCCTCGAGCACTCCCTCAGCGACCGTCTGCTCGAGGGCATCGACGAGCGGCTCGGCCGCCCGCGTTTCGATCCCCACGGAGATGCGATCCCGGATGCCGACGGCTCGGTGCACCGCGAACCCTTCGTGCTCCTCGCCGAGGCGCCGGCCGGGCACTCGGGTCGGGTCCTGCGCGTGAGCGACCGCGATCCGGAGCTGCTGCGGGCCCTCGTGGAGAACGGCATCGACGTGGGGCATGAACTCGAGGTGCTCAGCGACGACGTCGTGCGCGCCGACGGCGTCGAGGTGTCGTTGCCCGCGGGGGCGGGGAGCTCGGTCTGGCTGACGCGCTGACACGCGTCACCGGGGCGAGCTGAGCCCTCTCACCGAGATCGAGTGAAGCCCCGGATTCAGGATGCCGCGCGTCGGGCCCGATCGAACGGCCACCGCACGTGCGTCGCCGTCTCGCACGCGCGCCACAGGTCGGCGCCGAGCTCTCCGCCGCGCGTCCGACGAGCGGGGGTCGCCACTCGCGGTGCGCCCCGCGCGACCAGCGCCGGTCCGTACATCGAGCCGCCCTCGGCGAGAGGGTCGACGAGCGCGCGGACGAGCGCCCAGGCCCCCTGCTCTTTGGACTGCGTGATCGGGGCCTGCAGGTTGTCGAGGAAGCGGGTGAGACGACTCGGCTCGTTGACCCCGCGCACTCCGCGGGTCCGGCCGCTCGTGGAGTACCCGGGGTGCGCGACGAGGCTCTCGACCGGGACGCCGTGAGCCATCAGGCGCTTCTGCGCCTCGAGCGCCAGAGCGGTCGTCGCCGCCTTCGACTGCACGTACGCGCGCCAGGGCGAATAACCCTCACGCAGTTCGGGGTCGGTGGGGACGTGGCGCCACAGCGAGGTCGACATGCTGCCGACCCACACCATGCGACCGCGCGCAGCGGCCAGGGGCTTGAGCAGCTCGCCGGCGAGCGCGAAGTGCCCGAGCACGTTGGTCGCGAACACCAACTCGTGGCCGCCGGCGGTCTCGCGCTCCTTGGGCGGGTGGACGATGCCCGCGTTCAGCAGCAGACCGTCGAGGCGCCCGCGCGCGCGGGCCGTGGCAGCGGCGGCACGCACCGAGCCCATGTTGCTGGTGTCGAGCAGCAGCGTCTCGATGCTGGCATCCGGAGTCGATCGCTTGATCGCGGCCTTGGCCGCGGACATCTTGTTGGGATTGCGCCCCGTCAGCAGCACATGGGCTCCGGCGCCGGCGAGCTGCTCGCAGGCGAAGAAGCCGAGCCCGCGCGTGGCGCCCGTGACCAGATAGGACCGCCCGGAGAGGTTCGGGAGGTTCTCGGGGTCCCATTCGGTTCGCGTCACCCTTCGACCCTAACGAGATCGAGCCCGTCCGTCACGGGTGCATTCCGCAGACGGAATACCGCCCGACGAAAAGTTTTTTGCGACCTCGCGTGACGAATCCCGCTCGGGGTGCGTCTCCTCTGTGAGCAACCCGCTCCGTCGCGACGAGATACTCCCGCCGCCGACGCCGACACGACAAGAAGGAGTCAGATCATGGGTCTCGACGACAAGATCAAGAACGCCGCTCAGGACATCGTGGGCAAGGCGAAGGAAGCGATCGGCAACGCGACCGACAACGACAAGCTCGCCGCCGAAGGCAAGGCCGACCAGGTCAAGGCCGACGCCAAGAAGGCCGGCGAGAACGTGAAGGACACCTTCAAGTAAGTCGGCTTCCGCGGACGGGCGGGCCACGACTCCGGTCGGGCCCGCCCGCGCTCGTTCACGGGGAAATCACCCCCTGGGAGCGTGTCGGTGGCCGGGTCTAGGCTGGGCCCCATGCGGACCCGAGGCGACATCGAGTGCTGGCTGACCGATATGGACGGCGTTCTCGTCCATGAGAACACGCCCATCGCCGGAGCATCAGAGTTGCTCGCGCAGTGGCGCTCCGAGGGCACGCCGTTCCTCGTACTGACGAACAACTCGATCTACACCCCGCGCGATCTCAGCGCCCGTCTGCGGGCGTCGGGGCTCGTCGTCCCCGAGTCGTCGATCTGGACGTCGGCGCTCGCCACGGCCGACTTCCTGAAGTCGCAGATGCCCGGCGGCTCCGCCTTCGTCATCGGCGAGGCGGGGCTCACCACCGCCCTGCACGAGGCGGGCTTCATCATGACCGAGACCACCCCCGACTACGTCGTCGTGGGCGAGACCCGCAACTACTCGTTCGAAGCGATCACGAAGGCGATCCGCTTCATCCGCGGGGGCGCGCGGTTCATCGCGACGAATCCGGACGCCACGGGCCCCTCGACCGAGGGAGTGCTGCCCGCCACCGGAGCCATCGCGGCCCTCATCACCAAGGCCACGGGCAAGGAGCCCTACATCGTCGGCAAGCCCAACCCGATGATGTTCCGCTCCGCCCTCAACCGCATCGGCGCCCACAGCGAGAACACCGGCATGATCGGCGACCGCATGGACACCGACATCGTCGCCGGCATCGAGGCGGGCCTGCACACGGTGCTCGTGATGACCGGCATCAGCGACCAGCGCGAGATCGAGCGCTACCCGTTCCGCCCCGACGAGATCCTGGGCTCGGTCGCCGAACTCGTGCGCGCCGAACCCGTCGAGACCGATCTCGCCGACGGCGAAGAGGGCCTCGAAGCGGGACTCTGAGCCCGAGGAGACCACATCATGGACGACCGCACTCTCTGGCTGATCGTCGCCTTCGTCATCACAGCGGGAACACTCGTCGCCTTCATCGTGCAGTGGCGCCGTTCGCGTCGCGGCGGCAGCGGTCGTCACGACCCGTTCGATGGGCCGGGAGACGACGCGCCCTGAGCACGGCTGTCGCGCCGTTCGGGGCGGCGCGGGGTCGGCATCCACCCCCTGATCGTCACGAGAACAGGGCGTGTCACCGCGACAGGACGATTCGCGCGGAATCGGCCTGTTCTCAGGGCACCTGCCTGTTCTGGCGACGCGGCGGGCTTACTGCGGGGCGAGGCCCAGGTCGTCGAGGTCGATCGACCCGAGCCACTGCAGGCCCTCGGCCTCGATCGCGGCCTGAGCGCCGGTCTTGCGGTCGACGATCACGGCGACGGCGACGACCTCGGCACCCTCGCGGCGCAGGGCCTCGACGGCCTTGAGCGCCGACTGACCGGTGGTCGAGGTGTCTTCGACGACGACGACGCGCTTGCCCTTCACATCGGCACCCTCGATCTGGCGGCCGCGGCCGTGGTCCTTGGGCTCCTTGCGCACGACGAACGCGTCGAGCGGGCGACCGGCGTGCACCGACTCGTGCATGACGGAGTTGGCGATGGGGTCGGCGCCGAGCGTGAGTCCGCCGACGGCGACGACGCCGTCGAGGTCTTTCACCAGGTCGAGCACCAACCGGCCGATCGCGGGAGCGGCGCGGTGGTCGAGGGTGAGCTTGCGCATGTCGACGTAGTACGTCGCCTTCTTGCCGCTCGAGAGGGTGAAGTCGCCGTGGAACACCGCCTCGTCCTTGATGAGGCCGATGAGGGCCTGACGGTCGGCTTCGAGCTCGGGCGTGGAGGCGGTGGTCACGGCCCCGAGTTTAGTGCTCCATACGGATAACGCCGGGGTCACCCTGGCCGCCGATGTCGGCGGCCGAAAGTAGGCTGGATGCCATGCGCCTGGCCACCTGGAACGTCAACTCCATCCGTGCCCGCGTCACCCGCACCGTCGAGTTCTGCGTGCGCGAGCACATCGACGTGCTGGCGATGCAGGAGATCAAGTGCAAGACGGAGCAGTTCCCGTACGCGGCGTTCGAAGAGGCCGGGTACCACGTCGCCGCGCACGGCCTGAACCAGTGGAACGGTGTCGCCATCGCGAGCCGTGAGCCCCTCGAAGACGTCGAGATCGGCTTCCCCGGCATGCCCGGGTTCGAGAAGGGCAAAGAGGGCCCCGACCTGCCGCAAGAGGCGCGCGCGATCGGCGCGACCGTCAACGGCGTGCGCGTGTGGAGCCTCTACGTGCCCAACGGGCGCGGGCTCGACGACCCGCACTACGTCTACAAGCTCGACTGGCTCGACAAGCTGCGCCAGTACACGGCCGACACCCTCGAGAAGAGCCCCGATCTGCCGCTCGCGCTGACCGGCGACTTCAACATCGCCCCGACCGACGACGACAACGGCGACCCCACGGTCGTCGAGGGCGCGACCACCCACGTCTCCCCGCCCGAGCGCGAGGCGTTCCGCGCCTTCGAGGCCGCCGGCCTCACCGACGTCGTGCGTCCGCTGATCCCCACCGGCTACACCTACTGGGACTACAAGCAGCTGCGCTTCCCCCGCAACGAGGGCCTGCGCATCGACTTCATCCTCGGCTCGCGGGCGTTCGCCGACGCGGTGCACGGCGCCGAGATCCACCGCAACGAGCGCAAGGGCGAAGTCCCCAGCGACCACGTGCCCGTGGTCGCCGACCTCGACCTCTCGGGCGCCGACGACGAGGACGACCTGCCGATGATCTTCGGCTGAGCGCCGCCGCAGCGGCATCCGGAAACTCTTTTCCGCACCCTGTCGATTCCTTCGGTGCCCGTTCGACGCGATAGTAGGGGAACGGTTCCCCGGAGCACCGACGAGAGAAGACGACGATGAAGTACATGCTGATCATGCGCGGCACCGACGAGGCGTACGCGGAGTACAAGAAGATCCCGTTCGAGCAGGTCATCAACGAGATGGGCGCGTACAACGAGTCCATGGTCAACGCGGGGGTGCTCGTCGCCGGCGACGGCCTCGCCGAAGACATGAGCAAGAACTTCGTCGTCGAGTTCGGCGGTGAGGAGCCGGTCGTCACCGACGGCCCCTACGGCGAGACCCATGAGCTGTTCAACGGCTTCTGGATCATCGAGGTCTCCAGCAAGGACGAGGCCGTCGAATGGGCGCGACGCGCGCCTCTCATCGCGGGCAACACGCTCGAGGTGCGCCGCGTGACCGACGAGACCGACTTCGCGGCCTTCGCCGACAACGAGTACATCCAGAAGGAAGAGGGCTGGCGCGAGGAGCAGGCCGCGCGCTGACCCGACGTGACCGACGACCTCTCGCGACGCGTCGCGGCGATCTGGCGCATCGAAGGCGCCCGCATCGTCGCGACGCTAGCGCGCGTGGTCGGTGATCTGCCCACCGCCGAAGACCTTGCGCACGACGCTCTGCTCGAGGCCCTGGCGCAGTGGCCCCGCGAGGGCGTGCCGCACAACCCCGGGGCCTGGCTCACCGCTGTCGCGAAGCGCCGCGCGATCGACGGGTGGCGTCGCGAGCGGGTGCGCGGCGAGAAGTACGAGCTCATCGGCGCCGATCTCGACGAGGTGGCGGATGCCGTGTGGCAGCCCATCGACGACGACGTGCTGCGCCTGGTGTTCACGGCGTGTCATCCGGTCCTCGCGCGCGACGCGCAGGTCGCGCTGACCCTCAAGGTCGTCGGTGGTCTCGACACGGAGGCGATCGCACGGCTCTTCCTCGTACCGGTCCCCGCGATGCAGCAGCGGATCGTGCGCGCCAAGAAGGCGTTGAGCGCGGCCGGGGCGCCGTTCGAGGTGCCCGAGCCCTCGGAGTGGCCCGCTCGACGGACCGCCGTGCTGGCGGTGATCTACCTGATCTTCACCGAGGGCTACGCCGCGAGCACCGGTGACGCGGTGCTGCGCACCGAGCTCGCGCACGAGGCCGTGCGGCTGGGGCGCGTGCTCGGTCGTCTGCTCCCCCGCGAGCCGGAAGTGCTCGGGCTGTCGGCGCTCATGGAGCTGCAGGCGTCGCGCTTCGCCGCCCGCGTCGATGCGAACGGCGATGCCGTGCTGTTGGCCGACCAGGACCGTCGGCGCTGGGACCGGTCGGCGATCGCGCGCGGCAGGGCGCTGCTCGAACGCGCCGAAGCCCTCGGGCGAAGCGCCGGGCCGTACCAGCTGCAGGCGTCGATCGCGCTCTGTCACGCCGAGGCCCCGAGTGTCGACACCACGGATTGGCCGCGCATCGTGCAGCTCTACGACGCGCTCGGTCGGCTCGGAGCCAATCCGGTCGTGGCGCTCAATCGCGCGGTCGCGGTGGCCATGGCATCCGGTGCCCTCGACGGCCTCGCGGCCGTCGACGCGCTCTCGGCGACCGGGAAGCTGAAGGGGTCGCACCTCATCCCGTCGGTGCGCGGTGAGCTGCTGTCGCGCCTGGGGCGATCGGCCGAGGCGCGCGCGGAGCTGCTCGCCGCCGCCGGGCTCACGCGCAACGAGCGCGAGGCGGCGCTGCTCCGACGCAAGGCCGAGGCGCTGGCTCTCGATTCCGACGGAGAGTCGGAGGGGTAGGGCCGGTCCTTCGAGCGGGAACCCGGCGCGCGCGAGGACGGGGCCGAGGGCGAACCCCCGACCCCGTCGCGAGAGGTGCCTCAGACGGCGGGGACCTCGGCGGGAGCGGTGCGCTTCGCAAGGGTCACGAGCGCCTCGATGATCGAGCGCAGGAACGCGGCCGTGCCCTCGTCGGTGACGGTGCCGTCCTCTTCGAACAGGCCGGGGGTCGACTGGATGTAGCCCTCGGGCTGACCGAGGACGAGCGCGTTGTAGTGCAGGAGCACGGCGCGCAGGTGCTGCTGGCCGGCGGCGGTGGCGATGCCGCCCTGCGAGGTGCCGATGACGGCGGTGGGCTTGTCGGTGAACGAGGCCTCGCCGTAGGGGCGGGCCGACCAGTCGAGGGCGTTCTTGAGCACGCCCGGGATCGAGCGGCTGTACTCGGGGGTCACGACGAACATGGCGTCGGTGTCTTCGATGGCCTTCTTGAAGTCGCGCGCGACCTGGGGAAAGTCGCCGTCGTAGTCGGGCGAGTAGAAGGGCAGTTCCTTGATCGGGACCTCCTTCAGCGTCACTCCCTCGGGAGCGACCTTCTCGAGTGCCTTCGCCAGACGGCGGTTGATCGAGGTGCTGGAGATGCTGCCGACGATGTAGCCGATCGTGTAGTCGGTCACGATGATCCTCTTTCTGGACGACGGGGGCGCCGGGCGCCCGAACTCATTCACGTGCAAGCATCACGATCGAACCTGTATTCCTCCTGCTCTTGACTCCGCCTCGCGGGGGATGCAGGTGTCGGCGGTCGGCTCTAGCGTGGAGGGATGCCACGACTCACGCGCGCGCAACAGCGCAACGACATCGTGCTCGCGGTCGTGCTGTTCCTCGGGGGCGTGCTGAGTGCGGTGCTGTCGTCGATCTCGGGCATCTACGGCGACCAGCAGGGCTCTCTCGCCGTGGCGCTCGGCTACGTCGCCGTACTCGCGATCCCGCTGGCGTTCCGCCGACGGTGGCCGTCGGTGGCGGCGGTCATCGTGACCTTCGCGTACTTCCTCGCCGTGACCTTCCGCATCCCCGAGCTCTATGCCGGCAACATCGCCATGTTCATCGCGCTGTACACGGTCGGCGCGTGGGAGACGAACCGCCGGCGCGCGACGATCGTGCGCATCGCCCTCATCGTGGGCATGTTCGCGTGGTTGTTCGTCGTCATGTTCCAGCAGGCCACGCTCCCCGTCGGCGAAGAGGTCGAGGGGGCCTTCTCTCGGGCGGGGTCGTTCTCGCCCTTCGTCGCGTACCAACTGCTCACCATCGGGGTGAACGCTCTGTTCTTCGGGGGCGCCTACTACTTCGGCGACCGCTCCTACCAGCAGATGCGCGAGCGCGCGGCCCTCGAGGAGCGCACGGCGGAGCTCGAGTCCGAGCGCGAAGTGACCGCGGCGCAGGCCGTGGCCCTCGACCGCGTGCGCATCGCGCGCGAGCTGCACGACGTGGTCGCCCATCACGTGTCACTGATGGGCGTTCAGGCGGGCGTCGCCCGCTCGCTCCTGACCCGCGACCCCGACGCCGCTCGAGAGACGCTCTCGAGCGTCGAGAGCTCGGCGCGCACCTCTCTTCACGAGCTGCGCCAGCTGCTCGAGACGCTGCGCGCCCCGGGGTCGGACAGCGCCCCCGACACCGCCCCCACCACCCATGGCCTGACGTCGATCCCCTCGCTGGTCGATGACGCCACGGCCGCAGGGCTTCCGACGACCTTCACCCTCGTCGGCCAACCCGCGTGCGACCCGCCACCCCTCGTGCAGGTCAACCTCTACCGCATCGCCCAAGAGGCGTTGACGAACGCCCGCCGCCACGCGGGTCCCGACGCCACCGCCGACGTGCGCCTCCGGTTCGAATCGGATGCCGTCGAGCTCGAGATCTCGAACACCGGGCGCAGCGGTTCCGCAACCCCGGGCCTCGGTCAGCTCGGCATGCGCGAGCGCGCCGCCGTCTCGGGCGGGACGATCGAGATCGGGCCCCGCTCACGCGGCGGATACCTCGTGCGGGCGCGTGTGCCCCTCGCTGCGGCGGAGGTGGCGAATGTCTGAGCTGCGCGTTCTGCTGGTCGACGACCATGCCATGATGCGGGCGGGGTTCCGGACGATCCTGTCGCTCGAGCCCGACATCGACGTGGTGGGTGAGGCGGCATCCGGTGTCGAGGCCCTCGCCGCCGCGGCCCGTCTGCGACCCGATGTCATCTGCATGGACGTGCAGATGCCCGACATGGACGGCCTCGAAGCGACCCGGCAGCTGACCGCCGACCCCGCGTCGGAGGCGGCCGTCCTCATCGTCACGACCTTCGACCGCGACGACTACCTCTTCGCGGCGCTGGCCGCCGGGGCCAGCGGGTTCCTGCTCAAGAACGCGGGGCCGGAGGAGCTGGTGTCGGCCGTCCGGATCGTCGGATCCGGCGATGCTCTGCTCGCCCCCGAGGTCACCCGCCGGGTCATCGAGCGTTTCGCGACGCGTGACGCCGAGGTGCCGGCATCCCCTCCCTCCGCCACCGTCGAACCGCTGAAGATGAGCGAGCCGCTGACCGAGCGCGAGAGCGAGGTGCTCTCCCTCGTCGCCGAGGCGCTCAGCAACGCCGAGATCGCGGCGCGCCTGTTCATCGGCGAGGCGACGGTGAAGACGCACGTGTCGAACGTGCTGCAGAAGCTCGGCGCGCGCGACCGCGTGCAGGCCGTGGTGCTGGCACACCGGCACGGCCTGGCCTGACCGGCGGCGCTGTCGAGCGGCACTCCCGCACCGAGACGACCCGCGATCAGCGAGCTCACCGACCGTCCGGTGTCATTCCGGGTCGTCTCGACGGACGCGGGTGACCTCGGCGGCGCCGTGGCGGGCGGCACCCCTCCCCCTCACGGTGGAGTCACGAACCGCCCCACGGCGGAGGTGGCGCGGCATCCCCCTCCCTAGCGTGGGAGACATCGAGAAGAAGGGATGGATCGTGCTCCATCTGGACGGCATCACCAAGAGCTACGGCGGACGCCGCGTGCTCGACGGCGTGGGCTTCGACGTCGCCCCCGGGCGCCTCACGGGCTTCGTCGGCGGCAACGGCGCGGGAAAGACCACGACGATGCGCATCGCGCTGGGCGTGCTCGGCAAGGACGCGGGCACCGTCGAACTGAACGGCGCGGCGGTCACCACCGCCGACCGGCGCCGCTTCGGCTACATGCCCGAGGAGCGCGGGCTGTACCCGAAGATGAAGGTGGCCGAGCACATCGCCTACCTCGCTCGGTTGCACGGCTTCGGCAAGGCCGAGGCGACCCGCAAGGCGACGACGCTCCTCGAGCGCCTGGGCCTCGGCGAGCGCCTCGGCGATCTCATCGAGACGCTCTCGCTCGGCAACCAGCAGCGCGCGCAGATCGCCGCCTCGCTCGTGCACGAGCCCGAGGTGCTGATCCTCGACGAGCCCTTCTCGGGTCTCGACCCGCTCGCGGTCGACGTGGTGGCCGGCGTGCTGCAGGAGAAGGCCGCCGACGGCGCGGCCGTGCTGTTCTCGTCGCACCAGCTCGACGTCGTCGAGCGCCTCTGCGACGACCTCGTCATCATCGCCGACGGCACGATCCGCGCGAAGGGAAGCCGCGAAGGTCTCCGCGCCGAGCACGCGACCCACCGCTACGAGCTGGTCTCGCGCGGCGACACCGGGTGGCTGCGCGACGAGCCCGGGGTGCACGTGATCGACTTCGACGGCGGATACGCCCTCTTCGACGCCGACGACGACCTCGCCGCCCAGCGCGTGCTGCGCCACGCGGTCGGCCGCGCCGACGTCGCCAGCTTCTCTCCTCAGCGCCCCACCCTGGCCGAGATCTTCAAGGAGGTCATCCAGTGAGCACTCCGACCATCACCCCTCCCCCCTCGTCGACCACGGCGGCACCCCACCGCGCGCCGGGAGAACTGCACAGCATCTGGCTGGTCGCCGAGCGCGAGATCGGCTCGAAGCTGCGCAGCAAGGCCTTCGTCATCTCGACCGCGATCCTCATCGTCGCCGCCCTCGCGTCGGTGCTCTGGGGCGGTTTCACCGCCTCGAACGCCAGCGCCAGCGGCATCCCGGTCGCCGTCACCTCGCAGACGCAGAGCGATGTGTCGGGTCTCGACGGCCTCGAAGTGACGGTCGCCGACAGCGACGACGCCGCGCGCGCCCTCGTGGCGGACGGGACGGTGGATGCCGCCCTGGTCTCGGGATCGTCGGAGTCGGCGTTCGACTTCACCGTCGTGGTGAAGGACAGCGTCCCCTCGATGCTCCTGCAGATGCTGAGCGACACCCCGGCGGTGGACCGCCTCGAGCCCGGGTCGAACGCCGCCGACGTGCTGCGGTACTTCATCGCGCTGGCCTTCGGCATCGTCTTCCTCATCGCGGCGACGACCTTCGGCGGGACGATCGCGCAGAGCGTGGTGGAAGAGAAGCAGACGCGCGTGGTCGAGATCCTCATCTCGGCGATCCCCGTGCGGGCCCTGCTCGCGGGCAAAGTGCTCGGCAACTCGATCCTCGCGATGGCCCAGATCGTTCTGCTCGCCGCCGTCGCGGTCGTGGGACTGGCCGTCACCGGTCAGGCCGGGGTGCTCGACGCTCTCGGCGCCCCGATCGCGTGGTTCGCGATCTTCTTCCTGTTCGGCTTCGTCCTTCTCGCGGCGCTGTTCGCCGCGGCCGCGGCGATGGTCTCGCGCCAGGAGGACATCGGGGCGACGACCACACCGATCACCATGCTGATCATGGCGCCGTACTTCCTCGTGATCTTCTTCAACGACAACCCCGTCGTGCTGACGATCATGTCGTACGTGCCGTTCTCGGCTCCGGTGGGGATGCCGCTGCGCATGTACCTCGGCGACGCGCAGTGGTGGGAGCCCGTGCTCTCGCTCCTCGTGCTGCTGGCCTCGTGCGTGCTCGCGATCGGTGTCGCCGCGCGCATCTACCGCAACTCGCTGCTGCGCATGGGGGCGCGCGTCAAGCTCGGCGAGGCTCTGCGGGGCTGACCGGTTCGGGTCCGGTCGGCGGGCGGGTGGATGCTGCGGCGTCGGCATCCACCCGCCCTTTTCGTCGTCGTGAAGAGGCATCGTTAGGCTCGATGACATGCTGCGCCTGCTCGCTTTCCTCGCGCTCGGAGCCGTCCTCGGCGGTCTCGCGGTAGCCGCCCTCGGGGATCAGGAAACGGGTTTCGGGATCTTCGGAATCGCTCTCGCGGTCTTCGTCATCTCGACCGTGCTCGTCAGCGTCGCGAAGTCCCTGTCTCCCGCGCTCCCCTCGCCGGCGGCGGTCACCGCGGCCCGCGACGCTCGCCGTCTCGGGCGCGCGCGCATCGACGGGGTCCGCCAGACCGGCACCCTCGTCAACGACCAGCCGGTGTGCGAGATCGACGTCACCGTGATCGCCCTCGACGGCGGGGCGTGGGCGACCACCCTCCGTCGGATCGTTCCCCTGATCGAACTCGCGGCCTACCAGCCGGGCCACGAGCGCGATGTCGTGATCCTGCTCGACGGCGGCCCCGAGGTCGTCTTCGCCGACGGCGAGCTCTCCCCCACCGAGCGGGAGCGACTCGTCGTGCCGGCCCGATCCTCGGTCGCGCTGCGGCCGATCGAAGCGGGAACCCGCGTCCGCAACGGACGCCGGAGCGGCCCCCTGCTCGGCGTGGGTCGTCGCGGGCGGCCGTGGCGCCTGGCCCTGTTCGCGATGGCCACGATCGTGGCCGCGACCGTGGTCCTGCTGCCCTATCGTGACGGCATCGCCCTCACGATCGCCGCGTGGCAGGACGGCCGCTGGAGCGCCGACATGCGCACCCCCGACTCCCTGCAGGCGGCGAAGCGCGCCTTGCAGGCCGAGATCGGCCACGATCAGGTGGTCTCGATCGTCGTGACCCCGGATGCCGTGATCGTGGACGCCCCGATCCGCGCCGGGGAACAGGCGACCGACGAGTGGAACTTCCGCGCGGGGCGTGTCACCCACGAGGGAGCCGCGCTGAGCCAGCCCCGCGTCGCCGAGGAGCAGTTCCCGTGGAGCGACCTCGCGCTCGACCGGGTGTGGCCCGCCCTTCAGGAGGCCTCGGACCAGAGCGGCCTTCCGATCGAAGGCGCGCCGGTGTCCATCAGGCGCACCAGCGACAGCGATATCGAAAGCCCCACGTTCACCGAGAGCGTGGGGGTTCCGGACGTCTCGTTCGGACTCAGCGACGACTACCGCAGAGCGTCCTTCACCCTCTCGGCCGACGGAAGCCGGCTCACACCGATCGGGTGAACCCGGTCACTCGTCGAGGACGGCGAGCACGTTGCCCGCCGGGTCGCGGAACCACGCGATCAGCGGACCGCCCTCGCGCATGATCCCGCGCGAGTCCGTCGGGAAGTCGGCGTCGTCGTAGATCTTCGTGTCGACGCCGCGCGAGCGCAGATCGTCGACGGCCGCCTCGACGTCGGCCACCGGGAAGTTGAGCACGGTGAACGACGCGGGCTCGTGGCGCGGCTTGCCGTAGACGAGGACGCGCCCTCCGGACCCCAGATGGAGCCTGAGGAACCCCGACCCCTCGAGCACCTCCACCCGGAGTCCGAGGGTGTCCGCGTAGAAGCGGTGAGCGGCCTCGAGGTCGTCGACCGCGAACCCCGAAAACGCGCCATCGGCACGGAACATGATGTCCTCCTTCGCTATTGCGCCACGTAGGCCGTGACGCTCGGTGACAGACGGATCGGGATGCCGGTGACGTCGGAACCGTCGGGGTCGCCGATCGCGACGGTCAGACTCTCGTCGACACCGAAGATCGCGGCTCCCTCCTGCGCTCCGCTCGCGCACCCGGCCGACCACGGACGGTTGTCGGTGGACGTGAACGTCACGATGCAGCGCCCGTCCCCGTCGTCGGGTTGGGCGAGGTAGATGCGGAAGTCGCTGACCGTGGCGATGTAGCGCGTGCTCCCGGCGTCGATCCCGCTGTCGCGCAGGATCTCGGCCGAGATGACGTCCTCGACCGTCTGCGGGAACGTCAGTTCGGGAAGGGCCGCCGCTGCGGGGTCGGGGGTCGCCGCCACGGTCGGTGCCGTGCTCGCCCCGATCGCGATGCCGATCCCGAGCACGACGAGGGCGCCGACGACGGTCGCGATGATGCGGAGGAGTCGGCGCGGCGGCGAGGCCGTGGCATCCGGGATCGTGGCGGGGGTGCGGTCCACGTCGCCGTCCGGCTCCGACGTGCCGGGCTCGGAGAGGGCGTAGGCGTCAGAGGCCGTCGAGGGGTCGGCCCGTGGGCCGACGGGGGACGAGGGCCGCGTGGGATCGAGCGCTCCGAGGGGGGCGGGTGCCGCGGCCGTGACGGGGACGGCAGAGCGACGCGCGCGTTCCTCGAGCTCGGCGAGGCGCTCGATCATGTCGGGCGCCGCCGTGGCCCCCTCGGCCCCGTACACGCGCTCGCGCAGGCGGCGCAGCTCGACGTCGTCGTCCATGCGTTGACTCTAGGCCCGGGCCGGCGCGACCGGGCCGGACTCAGTCCCCGCGGGTGGGCGCCGTGGCGTCGAGGGCATCGGCGGCACCCACCAGAGCGAGGTGCGAGAGCGCCTGCGGGGTGTTGCCGGCCTGTCGGCCGGTCGTCGGGTCGTACTCCTCGGACAGCAGGCCGAGATCGTTGGCGACGGCGGTCAGGCGCTGCATGAGAGCAAGGGCCTCGTCACGGCGCCCGCTGTGGGCGTACTGGCCGACCAGCCAGAACGAGCAGGCGAGGAAGGGGTGCTCGTCGCCGGTGAGACCGTCGACACCCGTCGTCCGGTACCGCAGCAGCCAGCCGTCGGGCATGAGCGTCTCTTCCATGCGCGCCACGGTGGCGAGCATGCGCGGGTCGTCGTAAGCGCAGAAACCCACCTGCGGCAGCACGAGCAGCGAGGCGTCGACCTCGTCGGTGTCGAAGTGCTGGGTGAACCACCCGCCGGCGTGCACGCCGCGCGCGTCGATGTCGGCCCGAACCCGGTCGCGCAGGGTGCGCCAGGTCTCGACGTCGCCATCGCGCCCGCCCTCTTCGACGGCCCGGATGCCGCGGTCGAACGCGGCCCACACCATCGCCCGCGAGTGCGTGAAGAAGTGCGGGTCGCCGCGCATCTCCCAGATGCCGAGATCGGGGCGATCGACCTCGCCGGCCAGTTGATCGAGGAGCGCACGCTGCAGGGACCACGAGAACGTCGTCTCTTCGACGCCGGCGTCACGAGCCGCCTCGAGGGCCACCATGACCTCGCCGATGACGTCGGCCTGGTACTGATCGACCGCGCCGTTGCCGATGCGCACGGGGGCCGCGCCCCCGTAGCCGGGAAGACCGGAGATCTCGCGCTCGGGCAGATCGCGCTCGCCCGCGACGCCGTACATGATCTGCACGTCCGCCGGATCGCCCGCGATCGCCCGCAGGAGCCAGTTGCGCCAGCGGTGGGCCGCGTCGAGGTACCCGTGATCGATGTACGCGCTCAGGGTGAGGGCGGCGTCGCGCAGCCAGACGTAGCGGTAGTCCCAGTTGCGCGAGCCGCCGAACGCTTCGGGGAGCGAGGTGGTCGCCGCCGCGACGATGCCGCCCGTCTCGGAGTGGGTCAGGGCGCGGAGAACCATGAGCGAGCGGGTGACGAGTGCCGCGTGCGTACCGGCCGACTGCACCCGGTCGGCCCACGCGGCCCACCATTCGCGGGTCCGCTCGAGCGCCGCCTCGACGTTGAACGGCGCCGGCGGATCCTGCCACGACGGCCCCCACGCCAGCACCGAGTCGACGCTCGCGCCCGCGACTGTCGTCCATCGGCCGCGGTGAGCGGTGTCGACGGCGATGAGGCGGGGGCCCCGGAGGGTGACGGCGTCGGGTCCGGCGACGGCCAGGATGGCGTGCTCGTCGCCGCGGCCCATCTGGCGCACCCACGGCACGGCGCGGGCGTAATCGAAGCGGAGCCGCACCTCGCTGACGAAGTCGACCTCTCCCGACACCCCGACCACGCGGCGGATGAGCGCCTCGACGCCCTCGTCGACCGGCATCGCGTCGTAGACGTCGGCGACCCCCGTCGCGGTCTCCCATCGCGTGACGAGGACGAAGGTGTCCCCGTCGTAGCGCCGGGTCGCCGTGGCCTCGGGATCGGCCGGCCGCAGCGACCACGCCCCGTGGGACTCGTCGCCGAGCAGGGCACCGAACATCGATCCGCTGTCGTACCGCGGCAGGCACAACCAGTCGACGCTCCCGGCGGAGGAGACGAGGGCGGCGGATCGGCAGTTGCTGAGGACCGCGTAGTCCTCGATCGGAGTCGTCACCCTCGGATTGTGGCAGGTGCCGCCGACATCATGGCCGAACATCGCGCTAGTGGCATCCATGCGCCCGCTGCAAGCGGCACGGCGATGTCGCAACCGAACGCTACGGTGGCCCCATGGCGGCGGACACCACCCTGATCATCCTGGGCGCTTCGGGCGACCTCACCTCTCGACTGCTCCTCCCGGCCCTCGGCCAGCTGCTCTCGCGCGAACCGAAGCGATCGGTGCGCCTGCACGGGGCGGGCATGGAGGACTGGACCGACGAGCATTGGCGCGAGGTCGTGCGCAAGGCCTTCCAGACGATGGATGCCGACTCCGCATTCGCCGCGGTTTCCGACACGACGTACTCGCAGGCCGACATCACGAAGGCCGACGATCTGCAGAAGCTTCTCGACGACGCCGAGGGCCGCCCCGCGCTGTACTTCGCGGTGCCCCCGGCCGTCACCGAGAAGGCCTGCCTCGCGCTGAGCGACGTGACCATCCCCGAGGGCACGGTCCTGGCCCTCGAGAAGCCGTTCGGCACCGACGAGGCGAGCGCGCACACGCTCAACACGCAGCTGGCGACCCTCGTGCCCGAAGACCAGGTCTTCCGCATCGACCACTTCCTCGGCCGCTCGACCGTGCTGAACCTGCTCGGAACGCGCTTCGCGAACCGCATCATCGAGAGCGTCTGGTCGGCCGACGACATCGCGTCGATCCGCATCGACTTCCCCGAGGCCCTCGGCCTCGAGGGCCGGGCGGGGTACTACGACGCCGCCGGCGCCCTTGTCGACATGATCCAGAGCCACCTGCTGCAGGTCATGGCGTTCGTCACGATGGAGCCCCCGGCATCCCTCGATCAACTCGACCTGCGCGACGCGACCTCCGCGGTCCTGCGGGCGACGCACGTCAAAGACGACGACCCCGTCACGAACTCCCGCCGCGCACGCTACACCGCGGGCGATGTGGGCGACCGCCACTTCCCCTCGTACGTCGACGAGCCGGGCGTCGACGCGTCGCGGGGCACCGAGACCCTGGCCGAGATGACCGTCGAGGTGCGCACGGCCCGCTGGCAGGGGGTTCCGATCCTGCTGCGATCGGGCAAGGCTCTCGGCGCGGGAGACCCGGCCGTCACGGTCGCGTTCAAGCCCGTGCGGCACCTCCCCGTCGGCTTCGTCGGCGAGAGCGAGCCCTCCGAGATGGTGTTCTCGCTCGGCCCCGACACGATCAGCCTCGGCCTGAACATCAACGGCGCCGACGATCCGCTCGACCTGGAGCGGGTGAACCTGTCGACCCACCTCGGCGAGGGCGCCCTCAAGGCCTACGGCGAGGTGCTCTCGGGCATCCTCGACGGAGACGCCATGCTCGCCGTCCGCGGCGACGCGGCCGAGCAGTGCTGGCGCATCGTGCAGCCCGTCATCGACGCGTGGCGCAAGAACGAGGTGCCTCTCGACGAGTACCCGGCGGGCACCGCGGGACCGTCGTCCTGGAACGACTGACCGATCCCGCGGCACGCCGCCATCACCCGGCGTCGCGGGCTGAGAGTCCGCTCCCCATCAGAGACGCATAAGTTCACACGGGAACACGTCGCCCGCCGACGGCGTTCAATGGTGCGGGTCAACGGCGTCCCGCATCAGTCCCCGTTCTCAGGAGAACCCATGTCTCTCACGCTCGACCGCACCGCCCCCACCGACGCTCCCATCCTCGACGTGCTCGCCGAGCGCTGGAGCACGCGCGTCTTCGACCCCGAGACGCCGATCGACGAAGCCGCTCTGCGCTCCGCCCTCGAGGCCGCCCGCTGGGCCCCCTCGGGCATGAACTTCCAGCCGTGGCGCTTCATCGTCGCGCGCCGCGGCACCCCCGCCCACGAAAAGGTCGTCTCGGCTCTCATGGGCTTCAACCAGGCCTGGGCACCCGACGCCGGCGCCCTGCTCGTGGTCCTCGCCGAAACCGAGACCGAAGACGGCGAAGCGCGCACCTGGGCGCTCTACGACAGCGGGCAGGCCGCCGCGCACTTCACCGTGCAGGCGCACGCCGAGGGCCTCTCGACCCACCAGATGGGCGGCTTCGTGGCCGACGACCTGCGCGCCGCCTTCGACATTGACGCGCGTTTCACCCCGGTCACCGTGATCGCCGTCGGCGCGCTCGGCGACGTCGACGCGGCCGAAGAGGGCCTGCGTCAGCGTGAGCTCGCTCCGCGCCAGCGCCGCACGGTCGAGGAGTCGCTGCTCGTCGACGACTGAGCCCCGGCATCCCGCTCGAAGAACGCCGTCTCGAGGGAGCACGCGCCATCGCGTCGTGTCTCGCTCGGGGCGGCGTTCTTCATGGGCGCCCGGCCCGACGGGCGGAGGAGGTGCCCGAGTCGCGCCGAAGCAGCTCGCGCCGACACGGCGTCACCCTCGCGTAGGACAGGCCGAGCCTCGGAAGGCGCGCTCAGCGCTCCACGAGCACCCCGTCGGCGTCCGCCCACACGTGGCGTCCCGGCGCGAAGACGATTCCCGCGATGGTCACCGTCACGTCGATCTCACCCACGCCGTCCTTCGCGCTCTTGCGGGGGTTCGAGCCGAGCGCCTTGACCCCCAGGGGCAGCTCGGCCATCGCCGCGCGGTCGCGGATCGCCCCGTTCACGATGACCCCCGCCCACCCGTTGTCGACCGCGGACGCGGCGATCAGGTCGCCCACGAGCGCCGACTCGAGCGAACCACCGCCGTCGACCACGAGCACGGCTCCGTCGCCGGGGGTCGCGAGCACTCTCTTGACCAGCGCATTGTCGCGGTGGCAGCGGACCGTGCGGATCGGCCCGTCGAAGGCGACGTGCCCGCCGAGGTCGATCATGGGGAGAGGGAGCGAGTCGAGTTCGTCGCCGCGCTCGTCGTACAGGTCGGCCGTTGCGATCGTCATGGCGCCAGGCTAACGGGGCCGGTACGCCGGAAGAGGGGATGCCGTGGTGGCATCCCCTCTTCTGACGGGGTTCTACTCGACGATCTCGGCCTCGATCACGTCGTCGTCTCCGGGTTCTTTGGTGGCGGGACCGGTGCTCACGAGCATGAGCGAGTCACCGTCGCTGGCCACGTCGACCCGCACGACGTCTCCGTCGCGCACCGAGCCGGCCAAGATCGCCATCGCGAGGCGGTTCTGGATCTCGGTCTGGATGAGACGCCGCAGCGGACGGGCGCCGTACACCGGGTCGTATCCGCGCTCGGACAGCCACGACCGGGCGTCGGGGGTGACCGCCAGGCTCAGCCGGCGCTCGCGAAGACGCTTGTGCAGCGCGTCGACGGCGAGCTCGACGATCTGCGCGAGGTCGTCCTGGCTCAGGGCCTGGAAGATCACGATGTCGTCGAGACGGTTCACGAACTCGGGCTTGAACGCCTGGCGTACGAGCGCCTGCACCTGCTCGCGCTTGGTGTCCATCGACAGGGTCGGGTCGATGAGGATGGGCGATCCGAGGTTCGAGGTGAGCACCAGGATGACGTTGGTGAAGTCCACGGTGCGGCCCTGGCCGTCGGTCAGTCGACCATCGTCCATGACCTGCAGCAGCACGTCGAAGACCTCGGGGTGCGCCTTCTCGACCTCGTCGAGCAGCACCACCGAGTAGGGCCGACGGCGCACGGCCTCGGTCAGCTGGCCGCCCTGCTCGTAGCCGATGTAGCCCGGAGGGGCACCGACCAGGCGCGAGACGGAGTGCTTCTCGCCGTACTCCGACATGTCGATGCGCACCATGGCGTGCTCGTCGTCGAAGAGGAAGTCGGCGAGCGACTTCGCGAGCTCGGTCTTGCCGACACCGGTCGGGCCGAGGAACAGGAACGATCCGACCGGTCGGTGCGGGTCGCTGATGCCCGCGCGCGAGCGACGAACGGCGTCGGACACCGCCTTCACGGCATCCCGCTGTCCGATCAGGCGCCGGCCGAGCTCGCGCTCGAGGTTGAGCAGCTTCTCGGTCTCGCCCTGCAGCAGGCGTCCCACCGGAATGCCCGTCCACGCCGCGATGACGGCCGCGATGTCTTCGTCGGTGACCTGATCGTTGACCATGCGATCGCCCGCGGGCTCTTCGCGTTCGGCGACCATGAGCTCGCGCTCCAGCGCCGGGATCTCGGCGTACAGCAGTCGCGACGCCCGCTCGAGGTTGCCCTCGCGCTGCGCGCGCTCGGCGTCGACGCGAGCGGCATCCAGCCGGGTCTTCAGGTCGCCGACGCGGTTGAGCGAGGCGCGCTCGCGCTCCCACCGCGCCTGCAGGTCGTCGAGCTTGGCCTGCTCGGCGGCGAGGGTCTCGCGGAGCGTGGCGAGGCGCTCCTTCGACGCGTCGTCCTTCTCTTTCTTCAGCGCGAGCTCTTCGAGCTTGAGGCGGTCGACGTGGCGACGCAGCTCGTCGATCTCGAGCGGAGCCGAGTCGATCTCCATGCGCAGGCGCGAGGCGGCTTCGTCGATCAGGTCGATCGCCTTGTCGGGCAGCTGACGCGCGGGGATGTAGCGGTTGGACAGGGATGCCGCGGCTACCAGCGCCGCGTCGGCGATCGCGACCTTGTGGTGCGCTTCGTAGCGCTCCTTGAGGCCGCGGAGGATCGCCACGGTGTCCTCCACCGTGGGCTCGCCGACGTACACCTGCTGGAAGCGGCGCTCGAGAGCGGCGTCCTTCTCGATGAACTCGCGGTACTCGTCGAGCGTGGTCGCACCGATCAGGCGCAGCTCGCCGCGCGCGAGCATGGGCTTGAGCATGTTCGAGGCCGCGACCGAACCCTCGCCGCCACCCGCGCCCATGAGCACGTGCAGCTCGTCGATGAACGTGATGATGCGTCCGTCGGACTCGGTGATCTCTTTGAGGACGCTCTTGAGGCGCTCCTCGAACTGCCCGCGGTACATCGCACCGGCCACCAGGGCCGAGATGTCGAGCGAGACGAGCTCTTTGTCCTTGAGGCTCTCGGCGACGTCGCCCGCGACGATGCGCTGGGCGAGGCCCTCGACGACGGCGGTCTTGCCGACGCCGGGTTCGCCGATGAGCACGGGGTTGTTCTTGGTGCGCCGGGTGAGCACCTGGCTGACGCGGCGGATCTCGCCGTCGCGCCCGATGACGGGGTCGAGCTTGCCCTGACGGGCCCGGTCGGTGAGGTTGATGCCGAACTGCTCGAGGGCGCTGCGCGCGTCCTCCTGCCCCGGCTGTTGTGTGGCGTTCATATGGTCTCCTGAAAGTCTTTTCGCAAACTTGAGTTGCGTTGACTCAAGTTTAGCATCGGGTCGCGCGGAGAGCAATGGATGCCGGGACCTCGGACTCCCCGCGGCCGGGCGGGGCGCGGCTCCGCGCGCGGCGCGGCTCAGGCCGGGACGGGCTCGGCGGTCGCCGCCTCGACGGAGCCGGATGCCGCCTCCCCCGCGCACGAGAACCGCGCCCGGTAGGCCGTCGGGGTCAGTCCCATCGTGCGGGCGAAGTTCTGTCGCAGCACCGCCGCGGACCCGAACCCGCACTCCGCCGCGATGCGGTCCAGGCCGAGGTCGGTCTCTTCGAGCAGTCGCTGGGCGTGCAGCAGACGCTGACGCGCGAGCCACGCCGCCGGCGTGGCCCCCAGGTCGGCCTTGAACCGCCGAGCGAAGGTGCGCGGCGACATGTGGGCGCGTGCGGCGAGCCGGTCGACCGAGAGCTCGGCATCCAGGTTCTGCAGCATCCACTCCGTCACCGGAGCGAGCGAGAGCGAGGTGTCGATCGGGATGGGCGACGCGATGAACTGAGCCTGCCCCCCGTCACGTTGGGGCGCGACGACCATGCGGCGGGCGATGCGGTTGGCGAGCTCGGAGCCGAGCTCTTGGCGCAGCAGGTGCAGGCAGGCGTCGAGCCCGGCCGCCGTCCCGGCACTGGTGATGATGCTGCCCGCCTGCACGTAGAGCACGTCGGGGTCGACCTCGATGCGGGGATACATGCGCGCCATGGTGTCGGCGTAGCGCCAGTGGGTCGTCGCGCGTCTTCCGTCCAGAACACCGGATGCCGCGAGCACGAACGACCCGCTGCAGACGCTCAACAGCCAGGCGCCGCGCTCGTGCGCCGCGCGGACGACCTCGATCACGCGAGGGTCGACGGCATCCCACTGCTCCCGGGGAATGGGCGCGAGCACGAGGATGTCGACATCGGCAGCCGCCTCGAGACCGTGCTCGACGTTGATCGAGAACCCGATGTTCGAGGGGACCACACCGGGGTCGGGGGCCACGATGCGGAAGTCGAAGTTGGGGATGCCGTCATCGCTGCGGTCGAGACCGAACGCCTCGCACGCGAGACCGAACTCGAACGGAGCGAACCCCGGCTGGGTGACGACGGCGACCGATCGCATGGGAACCTCCGGTGTGGCAGGAATCGGACGGATGCCGTCCATCATGCCACTCGTGGCCGGATTGCTCCAGTCGTAGCTTTTCGGTCATGGCTTACTTCATTGCTCTCGGCATCCTGGCCGTCGCCGGCATCGTCGGAACGGTGTGGCTCGTCCGCACCGACGGGTACGGCCGGATCCCCACCGACCCGCGCCGCGTCCGCCCCCGCCGGCCGGCCGCTCCGCGACCACGACGGCGGCCGGCGCGAGAGACACGCCGTTCCGAGATGCCGACACCCCGGCGCGTCGCCGAAGCCCCCGCCGTCGTTCTCGCGGCGTCGGCGAAGCCGAGTCAGCGCCCCGCGGCGACCGCGCGCGCGTACACGTCGACCATCGCCGCCGTCCGCGAGGACTGACGGAAACGTTCCGCGATCGACGGGTCGGGCACGGCCGGAGTGCCCACGACGATGTCGGCCGCCGCGCTGCGCAGCGCCTCGGCGAGGGCGGGGACCGTGGCATCCGCCACCGCCCACACCCCCGAGCCCAGTTCCGCCGCGATGTCGGGGTCGCTCACCACGGCCGGGGTTCCGAGCGAGGCCGCTTCGAACACGGTCATGCCCTGCGTCTCGAAGCCGATCGAGGTCTGCACCACCGCGTCGGCGTCGGCGAGTCGGCGGAGCGTCTCGGTGTACGGCAGCCGTCCCGCGAAGATGATGGACGCCGCGGGCGACGACCGCTCGACGAGGCGACGCGCGGCACGAAGCTGCGCCCCACCGCCGACGATCTCGACTTCGGCCTCGATGCCCGAGGCGATGACCGCTTCGAGGAACGGCAGCAGACGCTTCTCGGGACTCATGCGCCCGAGCCAGATGAAACGCGGTCGGCCCGGTCGGCGTTCCGACGCCTCGGCGCTCAGGGCGGCGTCGAGCACGTCGTCGTCGATGCCGTTCCAAATCACGTCGACGACCTCGGCGACGCCGTGCGCCTCGAGGCGGCGGGCGAAGTGGCTCGAGGGCGCCGTGACCGCCCGCGAGAGTCGGGCCAGCTGACGCAGGAACGCCCACCCGTCGGCCGGTCCGCGCGACGGACCCGTGCCTTCGCGGGCACCCCGGGGCGACGTGCCTGAATCGACTGCTCGCCCGCGAACTCCGGCGCGGGCGGCGGCACCCCCGGGCAGCACCCGTCCCGCCCAGGCGTTGAGCGCCCGCAACACGAGCCGCGGGAAGGGCGCGGTCGCCTCGATCCCCACGTCGACGCGGTTGTGCATCGTGTGCACGACGGGCAATCCGTGGCGCGCGGCGTACCGGTGGCCGATGAACGCCCCCCAGAAGTCCGCCTGCACGTGCACGACGTCGACGGGAAGACGCGCACCCATCTCGGCATCCAGGAATCGATCCGTCCGGACGCCCGGCCAGGTGAGGGCGTACTCGCGGTCGGGGGTGATCGCGATCGACGGAAGGTCGAGGTAGGCCGCGTCGCCGGCGCTCTCGCGGTGCGGGCGCGGCGCGACGACCGTGACCACGTGTCCCGCGCGCTCGAGGAAGCGTTTCTGCAAGCGCATCGACACCTGCGCGCCGCCGAGCGACTCGAGGTGCTGGTCGGCGAACATCACGACGTGCACGGGTTACTCCGGCAGCGGCCGACCGCGGTACAGCGCCTCGAAGGTGTCGAGCGTCCGGTTGATGTCGTGCACGGCGACCGCGTCGAGCGACGCCTGCTGCATGCGCGTGCGCTCCTCGGGTGCGGCCGTGAGCACATCGGTCAGGCGCGCGGCGAGCTCGTCGGCGTTGCCCGGCTCGAAGAGGTAGCCGTTCTCGCCCTCGTGGACGAGGTGCGGGAGCGCCACCGCGTTCGCCGCCACGATCGGCAGACCGGATGCCATGGCCTCCATCGTCGCGATCGACTGCAGCTCCGCGATCGAGGCGATGGCGAAGACGCTGGCCCGCGAGTAGAGCGTGCGCAGGTCTTCTTCCGACGCATGGCCGTGGAACGTCACGCGCGAGGCGACACCGAGCTGCTGCGCGAGGGTCTCGAGTTTGGCGCGCTGGTCGCCACCGCCGACGACGTCGAACGTGACGTCGAGGGCGGGGTCGAGCTGCGAGAGGGCCTTCAGCACGACGTCGATGTGCTTCTCGGTCGTCAGACGCCCCACGAACAGGATGCGGTTGGCGTCGCGCGGGGTGAGGTCGGGGCGGTAGTTCGACCGGTCGATGCCGCACGAGATCGGGATGACCCCCGAGATGTCGATCGTCGACTCGAGGAAGTCCGCGGCCTTGCGCGTGGGCGTCGTGACCGCGCGCGTCATCTTGAACGTGCGTTCGGCGTCGGCCCACGCGAGCTTCACGAAGATGCGGTCGAGGAAGTCGGGGAGCGTGGTGAAGTCGAGGATGTTCTCGGCCATCACGTGGTTGGTCGCGATGACGGGGATGCCGCGCTTGCGCGCCTCGCGGGCGAGGCCTCGGCCGATGACGATGTGCGACTGGATGTGCACGACGTCGGGCTTGATCTCGTCGAGCAGGATCCGGGCGTAGTGCTTCGAACGCCACGGCAGCACGAAGGTGAGCCAGTCGTGCGGGAGGAAGCGGTACGCCGGGAGCCGGTGCATGGTCATCGGCTGATCTTCGATGACCTCGGTCGCCGTGCCGGCGTTGCCGTGGCCCACGCTCGGGGCGGCGACGTGCACGTCGTGGCCGCGAGCGACGAGGCCGGCGGCGAGGCGCTCGGCGAAACGCGCGGCGCCGTTCACGTGGGGGAGGAAGGTGTCGGCGCCGATGAGGATCCGCAGGGGGCGATCGGGGGCCGGCACCGCTTCGAGGGCAGCCGAAGGGTCGGTCGACGCGGCGGGCTCGGACGGATCGGCGGGCGTCGCAGGAGTGGTCACGAGGGGTGAGGCCTATCTATGCGGCGGTCGGTTCGCAGAGGCAGGTGCATGCGCCCGTCCACTGTACCCGAGCGGGTTTCGGGGCTCTGGGGCGCTCCACAGGTGTCGCACTGCCCCCGTGGACCCCGACACGACGAAGCCCGCTCGGCGGGAGACCGAGCGGGCTTCGCGGCGGGCGGGCGGGCGGCGTTACGGCTGTCCGTCGAGGCGCGCGTCGGGCGCGGGCACGCCCTGCGCGGGGCGCGGCGGCCCGTCGGTGCCGGCCGCAGCGGGGACCTCGGATGCCGCGGCCGCCAGCGCCGACACCACCACGGCGTCGTCGGTGGTCGGGGTGCGCTGCGGGTCGTCGGCCGACGACGCCTCGGCCCCGGTGGCGTCGAGGTCGGCGGTCGCCTGCTCGAACTGCGAGCGGTAGAGGCGGTAGTACGCGCCCTCGGTTGCGATGAGCTCGTCGTGCGAGCCCTTCTCGACGATGTCGCCGTGCTCCATCACGAGGATGAGGTCGGCGTCGCGGATGGTCGAGAGGCGGTGCGCGATCACGAACGAGGTGCGCCCCTCGCGCAACGCCGCCATGGCCTGCTGGAGCAGCAGCTCGGTGCGCGTGTCGACCGACGACGTGGCTTCGTCGAGGATCAGCACCGAGGGGCGGGCGACGAACGCCCGCGCGATCGTGATGAGCTGCTTCTCTCCCGCCGAGACGTTGGCGGCGTCTTCGTCGAGCACGGTGTCGTACCCCTCGGGGAGGGAGTGCACGAACTGGTCGACGCGCGTGGCGACGGCGGCCTCGACGATCTCTTCGTCGGTGGCGCTCTCGCGCCCGTAGCGGATGTTGTCGCGGATGGATCCGGCGAACAGCCACGGGTCCTGCAGGACCATGCCGGTGCGGGAGCGCACGTCGTCACGACGGAGTTCGGCGATGTCCTGCCCGTCGAGCAGGATGCGCCCGCCGTCGAGTTCGTAGAACCGCATGATCAGGTTGACCAGCGTGGTCTTGCCCGCACCGGTCGGACCCACGATGGCGACCGTCTGACCGGGTTCGACGCGGAACGACAGGTCGGTGATCAGGGGGCGATCGGGCGTATACGAGAACCGCACGTTCTCGAACTCGATCACTCCCCGGCCGTCGACGTGCGCCGGGGCATCGGCCGAGTCCGGCTCCTGCTCGTCGGCGTCGAGGAGGGCGAACACGCGCTCGGCCGAGGCGGTGCCCGACTGCACGACCGCGGCCATGCCACCCAGCTGCGACAGCGGCTGGGTGAACTGCTGCGAGTACTGGATGAAGGCCTGCACGTCGCCGAGGCGGATCTGCCCGCCGGCCACCATGAGACCGCCGAGAACGGCGATGCCGACGTAGGTGAGGTTTCCGACGAACATCATGCCCGGCATGATCATGCCGGAGAGGAACTGCGCCTTGAAGCTGGCCTGGTACAGCTCTTCGTTCTCGGCCTCGAACTTCTCGCGGGCGTCCTTCTCGCGGCCGTAGACCTTGACCAGCGCGTGGCCCGAGAACGACTCCTCGACGCGGGCGTTGAGGCGGCCGACCTTCTTCCACTGCTCGCCGAAGGCCTTCTGCGACTTCGGACCGATGACGCCGAAGATCACGGCCATGAGCGGCAGCGAGACGAGGGCCACGAGAGCGAGCTGCCACGAGATGGTGAACATCATGATGAGCACGCCCACCACGGTGAGCACCGACGTCAGCGCACTCGAGAGGGACTGCTGCATCGTCTGCGTGATGTTGTCGATGTCGTTGGTGACGCGCGAGATCAGCTCTCCACGCTGCACGCGGTCGAAGTACGACAGCGGCAGGCGGTTGATCTTGGCCTCGACGTCTTCGCGCAGGCGCCACATCGTGCGAACCATGATGACGTTGATGACGTACCCCTGGATCCACGACAGCAGCGACGAGCCGACGTAGATCGCGAGCACCGTCACGATGACGACGCGCAGGGCGTCGAAGTCGACCCCGGCACCGACGGAGAAGTTGCTCATCGCTCCGACGATGTTGGCGATGTCGTTCTGCCCGGCGGCCCGCAGGGCGTCGACCACCTCGGTCTGCGAGGTGCCGGCGGGGAACTGCTGCGCGAGTCCCTTCGACACGACGCCCTCGAAGATGATGTTCGTCGCGTCTCCGAGCACGCGCGGGGCGAGCACGGCGAGGACGACGCCGATGGCGCCGAGGATCGACACGAACACGAAAGCGGCAGCGTATGGCCGGAGGAGGCCGAGCAGGCGACGGAAGCTCGGGCCGAAGTTCGACGCCTTGCCGGGCGCGACGCTGTCCCAGCTGCCGGAGTTCACCCGCGCCTGCTCGGCGAGCTCGAGCTCTGCGCGTTCTTCTTCGGTGAGGGCGTCCACGGTGCTCATGCCTCGACCCCCAGCTGCGACTCGACGATCTCGCGATAGGTGGCGCTGGTGGCCAGGAGCTCATCGTGCGTACCCAGACCCGCCATTCGGCCGTCTTCGAGCACCACGATGCGGTCGGCGCCCGTGATGGTCGACACGCGCTGGGCCACGACGATCTTGGTCACCTCGGGGAGCTCGCGCCACAGAGCTTGTCGCAATCGAGCGTCGGTACTCAGGTCGAGCGCCGAGAACGAGTCGTCGAAGACCAGCACGGCCGGCCGGTGGACGATCGCCCGCGCGATGGCGAGGCGTTGGCGCTGGCCGCCCGAGACGTTCGTTCCGCCCTGGGCGATGCGCCCCTCGAGCTTTCCGTCCATCGCTTCGACGAAGTCGCGACCCTGCGCGATCTCGAGGGCATGCCACAGCTCATCGTCGGTGGCGTCTTCGCGGCCGAACCGCAGGTTGGACGCCACCGTGCCGCTGAACAGGAACGGCCGCTGCGGCACGAGACCGATGCTCTTCCACAGCACATCGAGGTCGGCCTCGCGAACGTCGACCCCGCCGACGCGCACGGCTCCCGAGGTCACGTCGAAGAGCCGCGGCAGCAGCGAGACGAGCGTCGTCTTGCCCGCTCCCGTCGACCCCACGATCGCGACGGTCTCACCGGGACGTGCGGCGAAGCTGATTCCGGAGACGACGGGCGACTCGGCGCCCGGGTAGGCGAACGAGACGTCGTCGAACTGCACCGCGCCGGGCTCGGGCAGGCGCTCGACCGGGTTCGCCGGGCGTTCGAGCGTCGACCGGCTGTCGAGGACCTCGCCGATGCGCTCGGCCGAGACGGCGGCGCGCGGGATCATCACCGTCATGAAGCTGGCCATGAGCACGCCGCCCAGGATCTGCGCCACGTACTGGATGAAGGCGAACAGGGTGCCGATCTCGACCCCTCCGGCGTCGACCTGGATGCCACCGAACCAGATGACGCCCACCACCGTGACGTTCAGGACGAGCATCGCGAGGGGGAACAGCAGCACGAAGAGCGAACCGACCTTGCGGCCGACGACGAGGATGTCGGTGTTCGCCTCGCGGAAGCGCTCTTCTTCGATGCGCTCGCGGACGAAGGCGCGCACGACGCGCACGCCGGTGAGCTGCTCGCGCATGACGCGGTTCACGCCGTCGAGCTTGGTCTGGTAGCTGCGGAACAGCGGGACCATCCGCGCGATGATGAGCCCGGCCACGATCACCAGGACGGGCACGGCCACCGCGATGAGCCAGCTGAGCCCGACGTCTTGCTGCAGGGCCATGACGATGCCGCCGATGGCCAGCAGAGGGGCGCTGACCAGCATGGTGGCGCCCATCATCGCGAGCATCTGCACCTGCTGCACGTCGTTGGTGTTGCGGGTGATCAGCGACCCCGCGCCGAACTGCGACAGCTCGCGCTCGGAGAAGCCGCTCACGCGCTCGAACACGTCGAGGCGGATGTCGCGGCCCGCGGCCATCGCGGCCCGGGCGGCGAAGTAGGTGGCGATGATCGAGGCCACGATCTGGCCGAGCGAGATGACGAGCATGAGCCCGCCGCGCGACCAGATGAACCCGGTGTCGCCCCGGGCGACGCCGAGGTTGATGATGTCGGCGTTCAGTCGCGGCAGGTACAGCGTCGCCACCGCGGACGCGGCCTGGAAGACGAGGATGGCGACCAGCAGCCAACGATAGCGCGAGAGATAGCGGATGAGGAGTTTGCCGAGCACGAGGCCCTCCGAGAGATCGACGCGGTCGCGATGACCGCGGAGTCCAGCCTGGCACCGACCTCCGACATCGGCGACCCCTCCCCGTGTGGGAGCGTTCTCTCGTCGCGAACGCGGCTCATCGGCATCCCCCTCTCAGGAGCCGGATCGTAGGCTGAGCCCATGTCTCGACTGCAGGCCGACGCTCCCGCCGACCTCTGGGTGCCCGTGACCGGCTCCCTCGGATTCCGCGGCCGACGCCACCGCAAGGCGGCGATCGGCATGCTGCTGAGCCAGGCCAATCAGGCCGCGGGCGCTGCTCCCCGCCCGGGCGGTGGAGCCTTCGCGTGGATCCTCAGCCAGGCGGCGCCCCTGCTCATGCGCCGCGCGGGCGGGCGCGTGCTCGTGTGGGTCTGGAAGAGCGACCCCGAACTGCTCGTCGTCATGGCGCAGCTGCAGGAGGCCACACCGCAGCTGCGTACGGCGCGGGCGATGATGCCCATGGAGTACGACGACACCGAGTCGTTCCGCAATCCGCACCTCGGCGTCGGCGAGAAGCTCGCGATGCCGCTGCCGAACGATCCCACGACTCCTCCGTTCGCCACGTACACGTGGGACACCGGCTCGCACTTCGTGACCGTCACGGCGGTGTGCTCGGACCGCCAGCGTTTCGGCACGGTGATCGACGAGGTGGATGCCGTGGCGCGCACGATCCGAGTGGTCGACGACCTGCAGGTCGGCGAGGCGCCGACCGTGTTGCGGATCGACCCGGCCTGAGCCGGGAGGGGCGGCTGAGCCCGTCGAAGCCCGGCGCGCCCGCGGCATCCCGGCCCGTTTCGCCACGCCCAGGAACCTCGCACGGCGCACAGACCTCGCGCAGCGCGGGGCGGCGTCAGTCGCCGTGCATGTCGCGCGGACGCCACAGCACGATGTCGGTGGCTCGGCGCACGCGCGCTCCGTGGCGCAGCGTGACGACCGAACCGGTGGCCCCGGCCGCGAAGACGCGGGCACCGGGGCGCGACTGCCGCTCGATCGTGAGCTGACGCTCGAGGTCGTTCACGCGACGCGCGAGCTCGTGGACGCGCTCCTCGAGCGCGAGGAGGCGCGCGATGGCCGGCAGGCTCATCCCCTCGCCCGACAGGCGCGCGACCTCGCGCAACTGCTGGACGTGACGGCTCGAGTACCGCCGCGAACCGCCCTGGGTCCGCGCGGGCACGACGAGGCCGAGCCGGTCGTACTGCCGCAGGGTCTGCGGGTGCATGTTCGACAGCTCGGCGGCTGCGGCGATGGCGAAGATCGGGGCGTCTTCGTCGATCTCTCTTTCGGACACGTCTTCACCTCTTTCGTCGTGCCGGATGCGGGTGCCGGGTTCTCGGCATCCTGTCGTATCGGATGCCGAGAACCTCGGCGACGCGCGTGTGTCTATCGCGCCTTGGCCATGAGGTCGGCGCGGGGATTCTCTTTCGGCTCCAGTTCGTGGAACCGCTCGAGGGCCTCGCGCGCGGCATCGTCGAGATGCGTGGGCACCGCGACCTGGACCTCGGCGAGCAGGTCGCCGGTGCCCTTGGTGGTCGAGATCCCGCGACCCTTGACGCGCAACACGCGTCCCGAGGGGGTGCCGGGGGCCACGCGCAAGCGCACGGGGTCGCCGCCGAGCGTCGGAACCTCTATCGTCGCACCGAGAGCGGCCTCGGTGAAGGTGACCGGCACGGTGATGCGCAGGTTGAGTCCGTCGCGCGTGAAGACCGGGTGGGGGCGCACGGCGACGGTCACGACGATGTCGCCGCTCTCGCCGCCGTCGGGGGACTTGCGTCCACGCCCGCGCAGCCGGATCTTCTGCCCGTCGGACACGCCGGCGGGGATCTTCACCTTGAACGGCACGTTGTCCTCGCCCGCGAGGGTGATGGTCTCACCCTTGGCCGCGGTGACGAAGTCGAGCGTCGTGCGGGCCGAGACGTCAGCGCCCTTCTGCGGGCCGCCGAAGCCGCGGAACCCTCCCGTCGTCTGACCGAACCGGCCGGAGCCGAAGCCGCCGCCCTGCTGATCGAACATCGTGAAGAAGTCGTCGAAGCCGCCCGATGGCGCCTGCCGCCCCTGACCGAACCGGCTGAAGACGTCGTCGAAGCCACCGCCCGCTCCGGCCCCGGGAGCCGAGAAGCGCGCCCCCGAGCCCATGGCCCGGATCTGGTCGTACTCCTCGCGCTGCTCGGGGTCGTTGAGCACCGAGTAGGCCTCGCTGATCTCCTTGAACTTCGCTTCGGCCTTCGCGTCTCCCGGGTTCGAGTCGGGGTGGTACTGGCGCGCGAGCTTGCGGTACGTCTTCTTCAGATCGGCAGCGCTGACGCTCTTGTCGACACCGAGGACTTTGTAGAAGTCCTTGTCGAACCAGTCCTGACTCGCCATGGGTCCTCCTATTCGGCCGGCACGGCGACGACGACCTTGGCCGGCCGCAGTTCGACCGAACCGAGGCGGTAGCCGACCTCGACGACCTCGAGGATCGTGGTCTCGGTCACGCCGGGGGTGGGGGCCTGGAAGATCGCCTCGTGCTGCTGCGGGTCGAACACGTCGCCCACGGCGCCGTACGACACCACACCGAGGCGCTCGGCCACGGCGCGCACCTTGTCGCCGATCGCCGAGAGCGGGCTGCCCTCGACGAGGTCACCGTGCTTGGCGGCGCGGTCGAGGTCGTCCATGACGGGCAGCAGGCCCTTCACGGCCTCGCCCTTGGCGCGCTCGATCTCGCGCTCGCGCTGCTCCTCGGTGCGCCGACGGTAGTTGGCGTACTCGGCCTGCAGGCGCTTGAGGTCGATCAGCAGCGAGGCCTCCTTGTCGGAGGATGCCCCCTCTGCGGCGGCCTCGGGCGTCTGCTCGGCGCCGAGGATGTCGTCGATGGTCAGGCCATCGGCATCCGTCCCTGCGGTCTGAGGCTGGTCGCCCGACGGCGCGGGGCCGGAGGTGTTCTCCTCCGGCCCCGTCTCGTCAGGACCGGCGCCCGAGCCCGTGGGCTGTTCGTCGTCCTTGTGTGCCATGTTCTCTGCTTACTTCTTGTTCTCGTCGGGGTTCTCGTCGTCGACGACCTCGGCGTCGATGACGTCTTCCTCGGGGTTCGGCGTCTCGCCGTTGCCGGGCTGGCCCACGTTGGGGTCGGCCTGCTCGCCCGCGGCCTGCGACGAGGCGTAGATGGCCTCGCCGAGCTTGCCCTGGCTGGCGTTCAGCTTGTCGAACGCGGTCTTGACCGCGTCGTCGTCGTCACCGGCGAGAGCCGTCTTGAGAGCGTCGACATCGCCCTGCACCTCGGTCTTGACCTCGGCGGGGAGCTTGTCGTCGTTCTCCTTGATCAGCTTCTCGATCGAGTACGACAGGGTCTCGGCCTGGTTGCGGGTCTCGGCGGACTCGCGGCGCTTCTTGTCGTCGGCCGCGTTCTCTTCGGCCTCGCGCACCATGCGCTCGATGTCCTCCTTGGGCAGCGAGGAGCCGCCCGTGATGGTCATCGACTGCTCCTTGCCGGTGCCCTTGTCCTTCGCCGAGACGTGCACGATGCCGTTCGCGTCGATGTCGAAGGTGACCTCCACCTGCGGGATGCCGCGGGGAGCCGGCGCGATGCCGGTGAGCTCGAAGGTACCGAGCGGCTTGTTGTCGCGGGTGAACTCGCGCTCGCCCTGGAAGACCTGGATCGCGACCGACGGCTGGTTGTCGTCGGCGGTGGTGAAGGTCTCGCTGCGCTTGGTCGGGATGGCCGTGTTGCGCTCGATGAGCTTGGTCATGATGCCGCCCTTGGTCTCGATACCGAGGCTCAGGGGGGTGACGTCGATGAGCAGGACGTCCTTGCGCTCGCCCTTGAGGACACCGGCCTGGAGGGCTGCACCCACGGCCACGACCTCGTCGGGGTTCACGCCCTTGTTGGCGTCCTTACCGGTCTCCTTCTTGACCAGCTCGGCGACCGCCGGCATGCGGGTCGAGCCGCCGACGAGCACCACGTGGGCGATGTCGTCGACCTTGACGCCGGCCTCGCGGATGACGTCGGAGAAGGGCTTGCGGGTGCGGTCGAGAAGGTCCTTGGTGAGGTCCTCGAACTTGGCGCGCGTGAGGGTCTCGCTGAGCGAGACGGGGCCCGAGTCGGTGAGCGACAGGTAGGGCAGGTTGATGCTGGTCGAGGTGGAGCTAGACAGTTCCTTCTTGGCCTGCTCGGCCGCTTCCTTCAGACGCTGGAGGGCGATCTTGTCGCCCGAGACGTCGACACCGGTCGTGTCCTTGAACTGCTTGATGAGGTAGTCGACGACGCGCTGGTCCCAGTCGTCTCCACCGAGGCGGTTGTCACCCGAGGTGGCGCGCACCTGGATGGTGGAGAAGTCGTCGTCCTTGCCCACCTCGAGCAGCGAGACGTCGAACGTTCCGCCACCGAGGTCGAAGACGAGGATGAGCTCGTCTTCCTTGCCCTTGTCGAGGCCGTAGGCGAGGGCCGCAGCGGTGGGCTCGTTGATGATGCGCAGCACGTTGAGGCCCGCGATCTCACCGGCCTCCTTGGTGGCCTGACGCTCGGCGTCGTTGAAGTACGCGGGGACGGTGATGACCGCATCGGTCACGCTGTCACCGAGGTACTCCTCGGCGTCGCGCTTGAGCTTCTGCAGGATGCGGGCCGAGATCTCCTGCGGCGTCCACTTCTTGCCGTCGACGTCGAAGCTCCAGGTGGTGCCCATGTGGCGCTTCACGCTGGAGATGGTGCGGTCGACGTTGGTGACGGCCTGGCGCTTGGCGGTCTCGCCGACGAGCACCTCGCCGTCCTTCGTGAAGGCGACGACCGAGGGGGTCGTGCGGAAACCCTCGGCGTTGGCGATGACCTTGGGCTCGCCACCCTCGAGCACGCTCACGACGGAGTTGGTCGTACCGAGGTCGATTCCCACTGCACGGGGCATATGTGTCTCCTTGCTTGTGAGCGCGGCCGTTGCCGCACTCGGGGTTCTGGTGAAAGTCTCTTCGCGGGTTGAGCCGCGATGACTCAAGGCTATCGGAGCCCGTTCGCGAGGTCAAGGCGACTTGATATGAATTGGCTCAACTTCCGGATGCCACCTAGCTCGGTCGCCCCGCGCGCCCACCCGCGCGCGGCCCCGGGCTCTTCTGCGCAGCGCCGTGTCACGGCATCCCTCCACCCATGTCCCCATCTGCGCAGACCATGTCCCGAAATGGGCGGCCCACGCGCACCCCAGGCAGCCAAAAGTGGGACATGTTCCGCCTGAAGGCGCCCGCCATCCCACCACGCCGACGCCCCCGCACCCTCACCGGGGTACGGGGGCGTCGAACGGATGCCGTGGACTCAGTCGCGGTCGCGATCGCGGCGCTGCGGCCGGTCGCTGCGCTTGGCCGAACGGCCGCCCTGGTCGAGGCGCAGGTCGATGAGCTGGCCCGAGATGCGGGTGTCGGCGAGGCGGTCGATCGTGTCGTTCGACAGGTCGACGGGCAGCTCGACGAGCGAGAAGTCCTGACGGATCTGAATCGCACCGAAGTCGTTGCGGCGCAGACCACCCTCGTTCGCGAGGGCGCCGACGATCTGACGGGGCTCGACGCGCTGACGACGACCCACCGCGATGCGGTACGTCGCGAAGCGACCCGAGGAGTCGCGACGCGGACCGCCGTCGCGGGATCCTCCCTCGCGAGAACCGGAGTCGCGCGCGGGGCGGTCGTTGTCGAACCGCTGCTGGCGGAAGGCCTCGGCCTCGAGCAGCAGCGGGGTGTCGCCCTGGGCGACCACGGCGAGGGCCGCGGCCACGTCGGCCTCGGGCACGTCGTGGTGCGACACGTAGTGGGCCACCACGTCGCGGAACGTCGCGATCGCGGCGGTGTCCTCGAGGGCCGTGGTGATGGCGTCGTCGAAGCGCGTGAGGCGCGTGGCGTTGACGTCGTCGACGCTCGGCAGCGACATCTCGGTCAGCGGCTGGCGCGTGGCCTTCTCGATCGCGGTGAGCATGCGGCGCTCGCGCGGCGTGACGAAGCTGATCGCATCTCCCGTGCGTCCGGCACGGCCCGTGCGGCCGATGCGGTGCACGTACGACTCGGTGTCGATGGGCAGGTCGTAGTTGACGACATGACTGATGCGGTCGACGTCGAGACCGCGCGCGGCCACGTCGGTGGCGACGAGGATGTCGAGCTTGCCGCTCTTGAGCTGGTTGACCGTGCGCTCGCGCTGCACTTGGGCCACATCGCCGTTGATCGCGGCGGCGGTGTAACCGCGGGCGCGCAGCTTCTCGGCGACCGTCTCGGTCTCGTTCTTGGTGCGGGTGAAGACGATCATGCCCTCGAAGTTCTCGACCTCGAGGATGCGCGTGAGGGCGTCGATCTTCTGCTGGTACGACACGATCAGGTAGCGCTGGGTGATGTTGGTCGAGGTCGCGGTCTTGGTCTTGACCGTGATCTCTTCGGGATCGTTGAGGTACTGCGCCGAGATGCGACGGATCTGCGCGGGCATGGTCGCCGAGAACAGCGCGACCTGCTTGGTCGAGGGGGTGTCGGCGAGGATCGTCTCGACGTCTTCGGCGAAGCCCATCTTGAGCATCTCGTCGGCCTCGTCGAGCACGAGGTACTTCAGCTCGCTCAGGTCGAGGGTGCCCTTGTCGAGGTGGTCCATGATGCGGCCGGGGGTGCCCACGACGATGTCGACGCCGCGGCGCAGGGCCGACAGCTGCTGGCCGTAGCCCTGGCCGCCGTAGACGGGCAGCACCGAGACGCCCTTGATGTGCGCGGCGTACTTCTCGAACGCCTCGCACACCTGCAGCGCGAGCTCGCGGGTGGGCGCGAGCACGAGGGCCTGCGGATTCTTATGCCCGGTCTCCATCTGCGACAGCACGGGCAGCGCGAAGGCGGCGGTCTTGCCGGTTCCGGTCTGGGCGAGGCCGACGACGTCGCGGCCCTGCAGCAGCACGGGGATCGTGGCCGCCTGGATCGCGGACGGGGTCTCGTAGCCCACGTCTTTCAGGGCCTTGAGCACAGCGGCATCCAGTCCCAGATCGGCGAAGGTGAGCTTCTCGGGAGTGGTCTCGGCTTCAGCGGAGTCGATGGGGGTTTCGGATGCCATGCCTCCACGGTAGTCTCCTCCGCGCTCTCGCGCGGGCCGGGGTCTAACCTGAACCCGCGCGCCGACGACGGCGCGGCTGCCTCCCCGGCCGTACCGGGCGTTCACCGAAGGACCCTAGCGTGACCGACATGTCCTCCCCCGGAACCACCGCAGCCCCCGCCACCGACCGTCGACCGGTGATCGCCTGGGCCCTCTGGGACTGGGGGTCGGCGGCGTTCAACGCGGTCGTGACGACCTTCGTCTTCAGCACTTATCTGGCCAGCCAGCTCTTCGTCGACCCGACGATCGTGGCCGCCGCGAACGGGAACGACAAGGACCCGGCCCTCGTGCGCGCCCTCGCCGACAACGCGAGCCTGGTGGGTGTCGCGCTGATGATCGCGGGGATCGTGGTGGCCCTGGTCGCCCCGGTGCTCGGTCAGCGCTCCGATGGAACCGGCCGCCGCAAGCTCTGGCTCGGCATCAACACCGGCCTCGTCGTGCTGGCCATGGCGGCGATGGTGTTCGTCGAGGGCACCCCCGGGTTCCTCGTGCTGGGCGCGACCCTGATCGCGGTCGGCAACGTCTTCTTCGAGTTCGCGAGCGTCAACTACTACGCGATGCTGACGCAGGTCTCCACCCGCGAGAACATCGGCCGCGTCTCGGGCTTCGGCTGGGGGATGGGCTACGTCGGCGGCATCGTGCTGCTCCTTCTGCTGCTGGTGCTCTTCATCCAGAGCTTCGGAGATCCGGATGCCGGTGGGCTCCTCGCCGTGACCAAGGAGGGTGGATGGAACATCCGCCTCGCCGTCTTGGCATCCGCGCTCTGGTTCGGTGCGTTCGCGATCCCGGTGCTGCTGCGCGTTCCGGAGATCCCCGCCCGCAGCCGCCAGGTGCGGGTCGGTTTCTTCCGCTCCTACGTGGTGTTGTGGGGCACGCTGCGTTCGCTCTGGCGCGACAGCCGGGAGGTACTGCTCTTCCTCGTGGCGAGTGCCGTCTTCCGCGACGGGCTCGCCGGCGTCTTCACCTTCGGCGCGATCATCGCCGCGCAGGTGTTCGGCTTCAGCTCGACGCAGGTCTTGTACTTCGCGGTGGCGGCGAACGTGGTGGCGGGGGTGAGCACGTTCGTCGCGGGCCGCTTCGACGATCGGTTCGGCCCGAAGCGCGTCATCGTCATCTCACTGATCGGACTCATCGTGCTCGGCGGGGCCGTCCTCTTCATCGGGACGTCGCAGGGCGCCTTCTGGATCACCGGCCTCGGCCTGTGCGCCTTCGTCGGCCCCGTCCAGTCGGCGAGCCGGTCCTTCCTCGCCCGCGTCGCTCCTGAGGGGCGCGAGGGTGAGATCTTCGGTCTCTACGCCACGACGGGTCGCGCCGTGTCGTTCCTCGCTCCCGGGCTGTTCGCCCTGTTCGTGGGCATCACGGGCGACACGCGTCTCGGCATCCTGGGCATCGTGCTGATCCTCGGCGCGGGATTGCTGCTGCTCATCCCGGTGAAGGCGAAGCCGGCCGTCATCGTCTGACCCGCCGGGAGAACGACGTCAGTCGCGCGGCCAGGAGTCGGCGAATTTCGCCAGCAGACGCGCGAACTCCACCCGCTCGGCGTCGGTGAAGGATTCGAGCGCGGAGCGCACGGCATCCCGTCGACGTCCGCGGAAACCGGATACGAGCCCCTCCCCCTCGGGGGTGAGGCGCACACGCGTGCGGCGGGCGTCGTCGGGGTCGGGCTCGCGCACGACCAGTCCCATCTGCGCCGCCTGCTGCACGAGTCGCGATGCGCGGGGTTGATCGACGCCCACGGCTTCGCCGATCTCGCTGACGGACAGCGACCCGGATGCCGCGATCAACGCGTCGAGCATGCGCAGCCGCGCGGGGCCGCCGAAGCGCCCGTGCGCGGGATCGGCGACCCAGGGCGGAGCGCCCCGCCCCCACGGCCCCCCGTGCCCGCCGCCGTGTTCACCGTGCGGGTGGTGGTGGCCGTCAGCCGCGAAGGGCGGCCGCGGTCGTCGTCCACGCAGGCGCCCGAGGGCGGCGGCGATCTCGTCGGCGGGGTCGGTGGACATGAGGAGATTTTACATGTCGCTTGACAAGCATCCGGAATACATGTCACAGTACATTCGTTGTCACATGACATGCAATGGCGGATCGACCGCCGACGAAAGGACCCCTCCATGAACACCCCCACCCCCTCAGATCCCCACAGCCTCGCCCACCGCCTCACGACGGTCGGCCACGCGCTGCACCACCGCCTGTTCGCACAGCTGCGCGACAGCGACCTGCACCCGAAGACCGTGATGGTCCTCTCCGTGATCGACGGGCGCCTCGACGCCCCGTGGATCAGCGACCGCATCGCCCGCGGCGGAAAGCGCATCAGCGCCCTCGCCGACCAGGGATGGATCGCCCCCGCCGGCGACGGCTGGACGCTCACCGACGAGGGTCGTCAGGTCCTCGATCGAGTGGATGCCGACCGCCAGGCGCTTCTCTCCCAGGTCCCGGCCGACGAGATCGAGCGCCTCAACGCCGCTCTCGACGCGATCTCCGCCACCCTCGGGCTCGACGAGGACGCCGAGACGGCAGGCCCGCGGGGACCCCGCGGGTTCGGCTTCGGTCCCGGCCCGTTCGGCCCCGGCTCGGGCCGCGGATTCGGGCCCGGCATGCGCGGCGGCCCCCGCTTCGGCGGCGGCGAGCGCGACCACCGACGCGGTGACGGCGGCAACGCCCACCACGGCTTCGGACCCCGCCACGGCGGACACACCGACGGGCACCGGCCCGACGGCGACCACGCAGCCGCGGACGGCTCCGGCGCGCAGGGCGAGCACCGCCACGGCCACCCCGGCCACCGGCACGAGCGCGGACACCGCGCGGCGGAGCGCGCCTACGAGCGCGGTTTCGACGCCGGATTCATCCGTGGACGCGAGTCCGCGGCATCCGAGTGATCATCGAGAACACGACGCGGCGGGACCTCCCTCGGGAGCCCGCCGCGTCGTCGTTTCGTCAGCGTCCCGCGGAACCCGCGTCGGTCGAACCGACGTCGGTGCGGTGGAAGTTCAGCGCCGACCGCGAGGCCGTCGGTCCGCGCTGCCCCTGGTAGCGGTTGCCGTAGGGGCCGGAGCCGTAGGGGTTCTCGGCCGGCGAGGTGAGCCGGAAGTAGCAGACCTGCCCGATCTTCATGCCGGGCCACAGCTTGATCGGCAGCGTCGCGACGTTCGACAGCTCCAGGGTGACGTGGCCCGAGAAACCCGGGTCGATGAATCCCGCGGTGGAGTGCGTGAGCAGCCCCAGGCGCCCGAGCGACGACTTGCCCTCGAGGCGCGCGGCGACGTCGTCGGGCAGGCTCACGCGCTCGAACGTCGATCCGAGCGCGAACTCCCCCGGGTGAAGGATGAACGGCTCGTCGGGCTCGACCTCGATGAGGCGGGTGAGCTCGGGCTGATCCTCGGCCGGGTCGATGAAGGGGTACTTGTGGTTGTCGAACAACCGGAAGTACCGGTCGAGGCGCACGTCGACGCTCGAGGGCTGGACCATGGCCGGGTCGAAGGGCTCGAGGCCGAGGCGCTTCGCGTCGAGTTCGGCCCGGATATCGCGATCGGAGAGCAGCACGGCCCCAGCCTAGGGGCGGGGCCCGCGCCGGTGGTGCCTGTTTCACCCCGTTCGCCCGGGTGGGCCGCGTCGAGGTGACCGGGGTTCGTCTCGCGTGTGGTGCGCGAGGACGTATCCGTTCGCCGAGAACGCACGCCCTCGCACGCAAAGGAACGCGCACTCGACGAACGGGTGCGGTTTCGCCGGTGGATGCGGTCTCGGGGCGGATGCCGAGGGATGCCGCGCGGACGCTGTTATGCTGGCCGGGTCGCCGCGAGGCGCACGGGGCTGTAGTTCAATGGCAGAACTTCTGCTTCCCAAGCAGATAGCGCGGGTTCGATTCCCGTCAGCCCCTCAAAAGCCCTCACGGGTGGCCATCGGCCGCCCGGGAGGGCTTTTGAGTTGCCGTGAAGCGAACCCTTGGGTGGGCCCGCGTCGACAGAGACGAGGCGGCCGCGCCGCCGCGCGTCAACCCCTCCGGGCCACGTCGCCGCGACCCGCCAGGGTGGGGACCGACGAAGGGGGACGTCATGACAGAGATCTCGGAAGATCGAACGGATGCCGCGGGGATCGAGAGGCCGGGACTGCCGTTCTGGGTGAAGGCGCTCGGGTGGCTGCAGGTCGTCGCGATCGCGCTCATCGTGGTGGCATTCATCGCCCTGCAGGTCGTGCAGGCGCAGTCCACCGGTGTGAATTACACCGCTGCGGCGCTGGCGATCATCTTCGCCCTTCCTCTGCTGGTCGTGTGGCAGCAGCCCGTCCTCGCGGCCGTGGTCGCGATCGTGCTCGTCATCGGAGCGGCATTCGGTGTCCGCTTCCGCCGCGGTCGGATGAGCGTGGGCGAGGCGATCTGGGGTTACGCGCTGCTGGCGTGGACGCTGTTCTGGGTCGCGATGTGCGTTGTGGGCGCCGCCAGGATCTTCGGCAGCCTGATGGGCTGAGGCCCGAGGCCGTGGCATCCGGTCGGGGATTCTCCACAGGGCGAAGCGCCGAAAACGACCCGCCGCTCCGCGGAATTACGCGCGTGTAGTTTCGAACACGTTAACGAATGACGGGCTTATCCACACGTATTTGCACAGGCGGTGCCGGTTTCCACACACACTTTCCACAAAGTTATCCACAGCTGTGGAGACGACTGTTCGCCGGTGTGCACGACTCGGATGCGCCGCGCCTGCCGCATGGGAATCGTGAGGATCCTCGCGGAGCGGATCCGGCGGGCGCACCATCGTTCCGTGCGATCGAACACCGGCTCCCCCTCTCACGTCAGCGGCACCTGGGGCTCGTACGAACGTCGGCTGAGCGGACACGGGCTCGTCGTCGAGCATCTGCGGGTCCTCCCCCCGAACGGCACCCCCGAGGAGCGCCTCGCCTGGAACGCCGCCGTCATCTGGCCCACCATCGGCTTCTTCTGCGGGATCGCCGCAGCCGTCGTCGCGCACCACGCCGCCTCCGTCTCGGGGAGCGTGGCGTTCGGCGCGGCCGTGTGGCTCGGACCGTGGGCGTGGCTGGCGTGGAGGAGCCGACCGTTCGCGCGTCGCGTGCGCGAGTCCTGGCAGATCAGCGGCGCGGGAGCATGGATGACCGACGCCTCACCGCTGCGCGATCACGCGGAACGACTGGACGAGGCCGGGCGATGGACTGCCGTCACGCGGAGCCGCGCGCACCTGATGCTCACGTGGGGCGACGTCTACACGGCCCTGTCGCCCACGCCAAGGCGCACTCCCGCCACTCTCGTGGAGCACATGACCGCAGGGCGTCCGGCGGGATCCTGACTCGTGCCGGCCGTCACGTGCGCAGGTGCGAGGCGCCGTTCAGATCGAGGATCGTTCCCGACGCCCACTGCGAGCCGGGCGCGCTGAGGTAGACCACGGCATCCGCCACCTCTTCGGGCGTGGCCACGCGACCGAAGGGACTTTGATCCCGGATGCCGTCGCCCTCCGCCCCGGTCAGCTTCTGCTGCTGCCGGTCGGTGCCGACGAAGCCGGGGGCGACGCTCGTGACCGCGATGCCGTGAGGCGCGAGCGCGACGGCGAGGGATTGGCCCATCGCGTGCAGGCCGGCCTTCGCCGCGCCGTAGGCGGGGAACTCCGGCTCGCCGCGGAAGGCGCCGCGCGAGCCGACGTTCACGATCGACCCCGGCAGGCCCCGCTCGATCAGCGATCGCGCGACGAGGAAGGCCATGTTCGCGGGGGCGTGCAGGTCGACGTCGACCATCCGCTCCCACGTGCGATGCCAGGTGGCGTAGTCGACGGTCGCGATCGGGTGCGAGGTCTCGGGGCTCGGGGCGATCGCGGCGTTGTTCACCAGGACGTCGATGCGTCCGAACGCCGTGAGGACGTCGCCGACCACGCGCTCCGCCGTCGCCGGGTCGGATAGGTCGCCGCCGACAAGCGTGTGCCCGTCTCCGGGGAGCAGGGCGAGTGTCTCTTCGGCAGCGGCGCGGTCGTGGCCGTAGTGGACGACGACGCGGTCGCCGCGCGCGGCGAGGGCGACGGCGATGGCTCGGCCGATCCCGCGCGAGGCGCCGGTGACGAGGGAGTGCAGCATGCCCCCATCCTCCCGGTACCAGCGTCCGGGCGGCACCGCGAAACGGCGGGCCGCCCGAACTGTCCGGGGCTCACGCACCGGGTCGATGAACCGGTCGCGTCCGGTGCGGAGGACCCACGCTACGTCCGAGCGCGGGAGCGAGGGTGGGCTTGACGAGCTCCCCCGCGGGGTGCGGGGGCGATGGTCGCGAGGACGCGGCCCGGCGAGGGGCGAGCCGCTCAGGCGCGGGTGAACCCGTCGAGGTCGGGGTCCCAGAACGCGTCGGGGTTGGCGTCATCGCTCGGCTGCTCGACGGCGATGGCCGGCGCCTGGGGGAAGCGCTTGTGCTGACGGAGTTCTTCCGCCGCCCACGAGAAGTCGGGCTCCTCACCCGTCCAGTCGGCCGGAGCGCTGAGGACGTCGTTGCCGACGCCGATGACGAGCTCGGCCTCTTCCGCGCCGCCGTCGGTGACGATCGGGATGCTCACGGCCTCCGCCTGCCCTTCGGCGGCGATCGACGCCGTCAGTTGAACCAGAGCCTCCGCCACGTCGTCGGTCGTGGTCACGGTCTCACCGGCATAGGTCACACTGCGCATTCAGCGATGATCTCCTCTCGAGCGCGTCGGCGGGGGCCGGTTGCCGTGGGGCGCCCGCTCCGATAGGGCGCGCGTGTCGGGGGTCCGCGCTAAGGTCCGGTGAGCCGTCGGAAAGGACCGCGATCATGCCTGAAGCCCCCGAACTGATCGTCGACGACGCCGCACGGTGGCGGTCGTGGCTCGACACCCACGAAGACACCAGCGACGGCGTATGGCTGGTGCTCGCCAAGAAGGGCACGACCTCGCCCACGTCCCTCACCTACGCCCAGGCCCTCGACGAGGCCCTCTGCAGCGGGTGGATCGACGGGCGGAAGCAGTCTCGGGATGCCGCCACCTTCCGGCAGCACTTCACCCCGCGCCGCACCCGCTCGATGTGGTCGAAACGCAACGTCGATCACGTGGCACGCCTCACCGACGAGGGCCGCATGCGCCCGCGCGGAGCCGAAGAGATCGCCCGCGCCCATGCCGACGGCCGCTGGGAGCGCGCGTACGAGGGCTCCGCGGCGATCGAGGTGCCGGCCGATCTGCGCGCGGCGCTCGACGCCGTCCCCGACGCGGCGCGCGCTTTCGACGCCCTCACGAAGGCGGAGCGCTACTCCGTCCTGCACCCCGTGGTCACGGCGGCGACGCCGGCCACCCGTGCGGCGCGCATCGCACGCCACGTCGAACGCCTCTCCGCAGAATCGGTTCCCCTGACCCCCGAGCAGTGATCGCCGCCGAGAATGGGGTCATGCGTGCGCGACGACTCCTCGGCCTGGTCGCCGCGGCATCCCTCCTCCTCGTCTTCTCGGGGTGCGCGGCCCCGACCGCGGCACCGGCCCCCGCCGCGACCGGCCCGGTCGTGTCGTTCTACGGCGATTCGTACACGCGGGGCACGGGTGCGAGCGCCAACGACAAGCGCTGGTCGACGATCATCTCGGCCGAGCGCGGGTGGCAGGAGATCAACCGCAGCGAGAACGGCCTGGGGTTCGTCAATCGCCGCGCCTCGATGGGGCCGGGCCTCGACGACATCCCCGCCCAGGTCATCGCCGACGATCCCGACCTCGTCTTCGTCACGATGGGCCTGAACGACAACTTCAGCTACGACCGCGCGGCCGACCGCATCCGCGAGACGATCGACAGCGACCTCGAGCGTTTGCGCGAGGGCGTGCCCGACGCGCGCATCGTCGTCGTCGAGCCCTTCTGGTACACCGCGGACCGCCCGGCGTCGGTCGACGTCATCGCGGGGTGGGTCGAAGACGCCGCCGCGCGGATCGGCGCCGACCACATCGCGGGGGCCAGCCACTGGCTCGACGGTCACTACGCCGATTCGACCGACAGCTGGATGGCCGCCGACGGCTTGCACCCGAACGACACCGGGTATGCGTACATGGCGGAGCGGATGGATGCCGCGCTCCGCGCCCTCGACCCCCCGCTATGACGACGGGGCGCGTCGGGGTCGACGACCGAGCGCCCAGACCGCCGTGGCCGCGAGCAGGAGCAGGGCCAGGATGCCGACCACGTGCAGAACGAGAGAGGCGAGACCCCGCTCGGGCAGGAGGAAGCCGTAGGGCACCCATCCGTCGGTCGCGCCGCGCGCGAGGACGACCGCGACCCACGCCAGGGGGTACGGCAGCACCCACCAGAGGTCGCGCCACGCGAGTCGGGGACGATCGGGAGCCGTGGCGATGTCGACGACGACGAGCAGCGGGAAGACGAGGTGCAGCACCGCGCTCACCCACGGTGGGGCCGATCCCGTCCCCGGGACGAGACCGTTGTAGACGACGGCGACCACGATGAGGCAGGCCGCCCCGATCGCCCACGCGAGAGCGAGCCCGACGGGCACGGTTCGATCCGCCGCGCCCCGGGCACCCACGGCGATCAGCACGAGCGCCGTCAGGCTGCTCGTCTGATTGGTGAAGTATCCGAAGAAGTCGAAGAAGCCGGGGTCGTCCGCCGCGATGCGCAGCCCGTAGGCGAAGAGCACGACCCCGAGAACGCCCACGCCAGCGACGATGCGGGCGACGGAGCGGACGCGTCGGCGAGAGCCCGCGGGGTGGGAGGTCACCCCGCGACGCTACCGCGCCCGACCCGTGGAGGCCCCTGCGTCAGTCGTCGCTCGCCGTGCGCGCGCGGAACCACACGGTGAGTTCGCGCACGGCGCGGATGCTCGCGTCCTCGTCGTCGGCCTCGAGGTCGTCGAAGGTGTCGCGGAAGCCCTCGGGAGCGGGGGTGGCGGGGATGCCGATCGGCTCGTACCCCATCGTCCACTCAGTGAATCGACGGTCGTCGATGTGCTCCGTGAACAGCACGCGGACATCGGTATGGCGCGGGTCGCGACGGATCTTCGTCATGAGCTCGTCCACGGCATCCTGCGGCCCTTCGAGTACCTGGAAGAAGCGCCCGCGACGGTACAGCAGCATGCCGGTGAGGTCGTGCTCGTGATTCGAGCGGCGGCTCTGCGCGAGCAGGTCGTGCAACCGGTCGTCGTCGAACGGCTCGGCGGCCGCGCTGACGTACGAGGTGGAGACGAGGTCGGAGCTCATGAGGCCTTCCCGCCGTCGATCGATCGCGGCGCGGGGACCCGCACCTCGCGAAGGGTGATCTCGGCGTCCTGCGGGGGCTGGTCGTTGGTCACGGCGGCCATGGCGGCGGTGAGCGCGTCGAAGCGGCCGACGAGGCGCGAACGACCGTCGTACGCGAGGAATGCGCCGCCGGCCTGGCGGTCGATGTACCCCAGGAACACACCGTTCCTGCTGCCGACATGGAAGCCGTCTTCGACGCGAGCCCACACGACTCCGGCGCCGGGGCGGTCGTGAGACACCATGGTCGCCCCTCTCTCTACCCGGGATGGAAACGGGCGAGAGCGACCGTACCCGGACCCCCCGACATGCGGCCGCCCTTGACAGATCGCTCGCCGCGATAGACCCGACCGCACGCGCTCCGACTCAGCCGAGAGCGAGAAGGATCTGCGCGGGGTCGTCGGTGCCGCTCGCCTCGACGATCCGGCCGCGCTCGAGGCGGTACATGGCGAAAGACGCGATGTTCACCCGCCGACGGGTCGGGCTCACGTGGCCGAACGAACCCGTGTGCGCTCCCCCGCCCCGCAGGTGCACCGCCAGACGGTCGTCCTCGACGACCAGCTGGATGCGCTTCCACTGCCAATCCGGGAAGCCGTGCCACAGTTCGGCGAGGTCGGCGATCCAGGCCTCCGCCCCCGCGGGAAGGTGCGCACGACGCACGGCCGGGTGCAGCAGCCCGCGGACCGCTTCGAGGTCGTGGCGGTTGAGCGCCTCGAGGTAGTCGGCGAACCACTCGCGCGTCTCCCAGACCTCCACTCCCCCATTATCGGACGGGATGCCACGGTCCCGGCCCGTTCGCGCAGAGCCCTGGGCGATGTCGGCGCCCGACGGTAGCGTGAGGCGTCGATGCGGAAGCCGGGGCCGGCGTCCGGAGCGGAGGAGGGACGATGACGTCACGAACGGCGCTGATCGTGCGCGGCGGGTGGGACGGCCACCACCCCGTCGAGACGACTGAGATGTTCCTGCCGTTCCTGCGGAGCAACGGCTTCGAGGTGCGGATCGAGGAGTCCCCCCGCATCTACGCCGACGCCGACGTCATGAGCGGTGTCGACCTCGTCGTCCAGGCCGTGACGATGAGCGAGGCCGACGCCGAGAGCATCGAAGGTCTCCGCGCGGCGGTGGCCGCGGGCACGGGTCTGGCCGGGTGGCACGGCGGCATCGTCGACTCCTACCGCCACGACGCCGCGTACCTGCAGCTGGTGGGAGGGCAGTTCGCCGCGCACCCCCGGAAAGACCCGGGGGACCGCGCCGATCCGGCGACCGACGCCTTCGTCGAGCACCGTATCGAGATCACCGACCTCGGGCGCACGCACGAGATCACGAGCGGGATCGACGCCTTCCCCCTCGTCACCGAGCAGTACTGGGTGCTGCACGACGACCTGAACGACGTACTGGCCACGACCACGCACCCGGTGCGCGACGACGAGCCGTGGCACCGCCCGGTCGTCTCGCCCGCGGTCTGGACGCGCGAATGGGGGCGGGGGCGCGTCTTCGTCGCGACACCCGGTCACGACCCCGGCGTTCTGAACGACCCGCACGTGCGAACCCTCATCGAGAGGGGACTGCTGTGGACGAGCCGACGCGCATCGGGCTGATCGGCCTCGGGGTCATCAGCGACCAATACCTCCGCACCCTGAGGGATCATCCCGCCGTCCGGATCGTCGCCGTCGCCGACCTGCGCGCCGATCGCGCGGCCGAGGTCGCCGAGGCGCTCCCCTCGGCCCGCGCGCTCGGCGTCGACGAGCTGCTCGCCGCGGACGACGTCGACGTGGTCGTCAACCTCACCGTCCCCGCCGCGCACGCCGAGATCGCTCGCGCCGCGATCGCCGCGGGCAAGGGCGTGTTCGGCGAGAAGCCGCTGGCCACGACGTTCGCCGACGCGGAGCGCGTGATGGCGGATGCCACGGCCGCCGGCGTCGCCGTCGGGAGCGCCCCCGACACGGTGCTCGGCACGGGGGTGCAGACGGCCCGGGCGGCCATCGAGAGCGGCCTCATCGGTCGGCCGACGGCGGCCACCGCGACCTGGGTCTCGCCGGGCCATGAGCACTGGCATCCGACCCCCGACTTCTACTACCGCGAGGGCGGAGGGCCGCACTTCGACATGGGGCCGTACTACCTGACCTCTCTCGTGCACCTGCTCGGCCCGGTCGTGTCGGTCAGCGGAGAAGTGTCCCGTGGCCGCACTGAACGCGAGATCGGGTCGGGGCCGCGCGCAGGCGAGCGCATTCCCGTCGAGGTCGACACCCACGTCACCGGCACCCTCCGGCACGCCAGCGGTGCCCTGTCGAGTGTGACGTTCAGCTTCGACGCGGGCGGGACCACGGCCGCGCCGATCGAGGTGCACGGCGAAGCCGGGTCGCTGGCCGTCCCCGACCCGAACGACTTCGACGGCGAGGTGCGTCATCACGCCGTCGGCTCGGACGGGTGGGTCGCCCTGCCGGTGAGCGCGGGGTACGTGGGGGCGGGACGAGGGGTCGGCCTCGTCGACATGGTGCGGGGCCACGGGCGGGCGAGCGGCGAGATCGCCCTGCACGTCACCGAGATCGTGACGGCGCTCCCGCTGTCGGCGCGTGAGGGCCGACGGATCGACCTGCGCACGACGCCCGCCATTCCACCGCTCGTCCCACTGACGCCGACGGAGCAGTGGCGCTGAGAGTTATCACACCGACCCGCGGTCGCGCCGCCCCCTCGGCGACCGCCGCTCCGCGTGGAACCGTGAGGGCATGGCATCCCCCCTCGCCCTGCTCCGAGATGACTCGCTCGCTCTTCTGATCCGTGGTTACGGCTTCGGCTCGCACCTGTGGCGTCGGGCCGACCGCGGTGCCCGGGCCGTGCCGTTCCGCCTGCTCGGGCGCGAGGCGCTGTTCGTGCGCGGCGAGGAAGGTGTGGACCTCTTCTATGACGAGTCGCGCATCCGTCGCCACGGCGCCATGCCCGCCTTCATCCAGGAGTCGCTCTTCGGCCACGGCTCGGTGCACAGCCTCGACGGCGCCGAGCACCGCCACCGCAAGGCGACCTTCGTCGACGTGCTGTACGACGACGCCGAGGTGCAGCGCCTGCTCCCCGAGCTCGACCGGCAGTGGCAGGGCGAACTCGACGCCTGGGTCACCGGCGGCGAACGTTCGGCGTACGACGCGGCGGTGGGCGCCCTCGGCCGGTCGATCATGCGCTGGGCCGGCATCCCCGGCACCGCGTCGGCGCAGACCCGCTGGGCGAAGCGCCAGGCGCAGATCGTCGACGGCTTCGGTGTCCCCTACTCCCCCGAGTTCGCGCTCGCGCTCATCAACCGCCGGTGGTCCGACCGTCACGCTGCCGAGCTCATCGACGCGGTTCGCGCCGGCACCCTGCGCCCCGCCGAGAACACGGCCCTGCACGCGTGGGCGCACCACCGCGACCAGGACGGCGAACTCCTCCCCGCGAAGACCGCGGGGATCGAGCTCCAGAACAGCTTCCGGCCCATGATCGCCGTCTCGCGTTTCGTCGCCTTCGCCGCGAAAGAACTGCACGACCGCCCCGAGTGGCGCGAGCGCATCGCCGCCGAGACGACCGAACGCGGGACCCTCGTCGGCGGAGAGCTCTCCACGGCTTTCGCGCAGGAGATCCGCCGCACCGCCCCCTTCGTGCCGATGCTGCCCGCGTGGGCCGAGACCGACATCGAGCTCGACGGTCAGCGAGTGCCGGCGGGCGGCCGGGTCGTGCTCGACATCCTCGGCACCGACACCGACACCCGCGAGTGGGAGCGTCCCTCCGATTTCGCCCCCGAGCGCTTCGTCGGCGTCGACGACTACGAGGCCATCCGCGCGTTCGTCCCCCAGGGCGGCGCCGACGTCCGCACCGGCCACCGCTGCCCCGGAGAGAAGCTCGCGATCGCCGGGCTCGCGGCATCCATCGCCGTCCTCAGCGACCCGCGCATCCGCATCAGCGGTCGCGGGCTCGACGTGAACAGGCGGCGGATGCCGACCAAGCCGCGCTCGGGTGGACGCGTGCGCCGCGCGGACGCGCCGTCGTCGTGCCCGTTCCACTTCGGTCGTTCCGCGCGCTGACGCGGTGGCCGGGGGTGCTGACGCCGCCCCTCACCGCCCCGCGACGTCACCGCGACAGGCGGATGCCACGGGAACAGGGCCATCCGAGCCGGATCGTCCTGTTTCGGTGCATGCCCGGTTCCGATGACACGGGCCAGGAAGCGCCGACAGCCCGTCGGTCGCCTCCGGATCACTCCTCGCGGGGGCCTGCGCTTTCCGCATCGGTCGCCGAGAGCACCTCGGAGGCGATGCGGAAGGCCGAGTTGGCGGCCGGCACGCCGGAGTAGATCGCCGACTGCAGGATGACCTCGCGGATCTCCTCGACGCTCAGGCCGTTGCGCAGCGCCGCGCGCAGGTGCATCGCGAGCTCCTCGTGGTGGCCGTGCGCGATGAGCGAGCTCAGCACCGCGATCGAACGCGAGCGGCGATCGAGGCCGGGGCGCGACCACACGTCTCCCCACGCCACCCGCGTGATGAAGTCCTGCCAGTCGGCGGTGAGGTCGGTGGTCGCGGCGATCGAGCGGTCGACGTGCGCGTCGCCCAGCACGGCGCGGCGCACGGTCATGCCCTGATCGTGGCGTTCCTGATCGGTGGGCATCAGGCGTCCTTTCGGGAAGGCGAGGTCGTCGAGACGGAGGCGAAGAACGACCGCAGCAGAGCCGCCACGGCCTCGGGTTGTTCGGCCGGGGGAAGATGGCCGGCGTCGTCGACGCGCGCGACGCTGCCGCGCTGTACGCCCTCGGCGATCTCGACCGCCTTGGGCTCGGGGGCGACCTGGTCGAAGGCTCCCCACGCGGCCAGCAACGGCACCGTGATCTCGCCCAACGTCGCGCGCACGTCGTACGCGGCGAGCGCCTCGCAGCAGCGGGCGTAGCTGTCGTCGTCGGCGTCCTGCAGTGCGTGCAGCAGGCGGCCGCTCAGCTCGGGGCGGCGCGCCATCGACTCCGGCGCGAACCAGCGCTGGGCCGAGCCGACGATGAGGCTCGAGGTGCTCTGCGACCGCGCCTGGGCGGCCCGCTCGTGCCACGACGCGGGCTCGCCGAGGACGGCTCCGGATGCCACGATGGCGGCGCCCCGCAGGCGGGTGCCGTGACGCCGCGCGAGCTCGAGGCCCGTCGCCCCGCCGAGGGACACCCCGGCGTACAGGAACGTGTCATCGGGGACGGCGGCGGCCACGGCATCCGCGAGATCGGCGACGGTGAACGCCTCGCGTGCGATCGGCCCGGCCCCGTGCCCGGGGAGGTCCCACGCGGCGACGCGGTAATCGTCGGCAAGCAGGGGCACGACGTCGCCCCACAGGATGGTCGAGGTGCCGAGCGAGGGCCCGAGCACGACGAGGGGCGCGTCGGCGGGACCCACGGGTGCGGTCAGCGAGATGAGGCTCATGCGTCGGCTCCTTCGTCGTGCGCGGTGCCTCCGCCGGCGTGGCGGGTGCCGCGGGCGAGGCGGGGGGCGAGGCCGACGTAGGCGGCCGGATCGAGCAGCGCGTCGACGTCGAGGTCGGCCGCCTCGGGCAGCGCCCGCAGGCGCGGGGCGAGGTCGTCGTCGCCGTCGAGCAGGGCCGCGAAGCGCTCGGCGCCGATGAGGGGCACGAGCACGCCCCGCAGACGCTCACTGACGAGGCGCCCTCCGGTCAGAGCGGCGTTGGCTGCCGCGGCCCCGGCATCGACGCGCAGGTGAGCGAGCAACGACGACCCGTGCGCGGCGGCGCCGACCGCGAGGCGCAGCAGCTCACGCAGCGTCGGCCACTCGGCGTGCCAGGCGCCGTCGGGGCGCTCGTCGACCGCGAGGGCCGAGGCCAGGTGCAGGGTCGCGCCCAGCTGGGGCGCGCGCAGAGCGGCCGAGCGGATGAGCACCGCCTCGGCGGGGTTCTGCTTCTGGGGCATGGCCGACGATCCGCCGCCCACGCCCTCTGCCACCTCGCCGATCTCGGTGCGGCTGAGGGTCGTGACGTCGGCGGCCATCTTGCCGAGCGCGTCGATCGCCTGCACGAGGGCGTCGCCGATCTCGGTCACGGGCCAGCGCGTCACGTGCCAGGGAGCGTCGGGGGCGTCGAGCTCGAGCACCCGGGCGAAGGCCGCGGGCAAGGCGTCAGCGGCATCCGTCGATCCCGTGATCTCGACGAACGAGGCGAGCGTCCCGCCCGCTCCCGCGAGCTGCGCGGGGAAGACCAGGGCGTCGAGTCGCACGACGGCCCGCTCGAGTCCGCGCGCCCAGGTCGCGGCGCGCGCCCCGATCGTGGTGGGCACGGCGTGCTGGGCGAGCGTGCGGGCGGCGGCCACCTCGTCGGCGTGCGCGGTGGCGAGCTGTCGCGCCCAGACCGCCGCATTCGCGACCGCGCGTCGCGTCTGCTCGACCGCGCGCTGCGCGACCACCATGAGCGCGGTGTCGAGCACGTCTTGACTCGTCGCCCCGCGGTGGATCCACCCGCGGTGCTCCGCCGGCACCTGGGCCTTGAGCGCGCCCACGAGGGGGATCGCCGGGTTGCCCCCGGCGACGGCGTCACGCACGAGGGCGTCGACGTCGAGCACGCGCGCGGACGCGCCGCCCTTCTCGTCGATGCCGAAGACGTGGTCGATGTCGGCTCGCGCCTCGCGGGGGGCGACCCCGACGGCGACGTACGCCGCGACCAGGGCGCACTCGACGCGGATCATCGTCGCCAGCACGAACTCGTCCGACAGCAGGGCGTCGTGCCCGACGCTCACCGGCGAGAGCAGCCCGAGGTCGATGCGCGGAAGGGGTTCAAAAGGCAAGGAACACCGTCTCGTTCTCGCCCTGCAACCGGATGTCGTGCGACAGGTACCCGTCGGGCGTCCGGGTCGCGACGAGGCTAGCGCGCTCCTCCGACGTCAGGGTGGAGAGCAGCGGATCGGCGGCGAGAGCGTCGTCGTCGGCCGGCGAATAGATGCGAGTGTGCAGCTTGTCGGGCAGGCCGCGGGCGAACACGATCGCGGCGAAGAACCCCGCCCGGCCCCGGATGCCGCCCGGCTCGCGCGTCCAGAACGAGTAGCGCCCCTCGTCGTCGGTGAAGGCGCGTCCGAACCCGGTGAAGGTGTGGTCGTCACGGCGGAACGCGCCCCGCGCGCGGGGCACCGAGCCGTCGGCATCCGCCCCGAAGATCTCCACGAGGGCGTCGGGGATCGGCGCTCCCGCACCGTCGTACACGGTGCCCGAGAGCACGATCGCACCCGGCGAGTGCGGGAACACCACCTCGTGCTGCTTCGGGTACTCCAGCCCGTACGCGAAGAACGGTCCGACCGTCTGACCGGGGGTGGCGCGGTGCGTCTTGGCGGGAATCACTCGTCGCCCTCCTGCTCGAAGGAGGTCGCATCCGGCCCGTCGACCACGATGTCGAAGCGGTACCCCGTCGCCCACTCGGGCGAGGTGAGGTCGTGGTCGTAGACGCCCACGAGGGCGTCGCGGTCCTTCTGGCGGTGGATGGAGTTGTAGATCGGGTCGAGCGCGAACAGCGGGTCGCCCGGGAAGTACATCTGCGTCACCAGCCGCTGCGTGAACGACGACCCGAACACCGAGAAGTGGATGTGTGCCGGACGCCACGCGTTGCGGTGGTTCTTCCACGGGTACGGGCCGGGCTTGATGGTCGTGAAGCGGTACTCGCCGTTCTCGTTCGTGATCGCGCGGCCGGCTCCGGTGAAGTTCGGGTCGAGGGGCGCGGGGTGCTGGTCGCGCTGGTGGATGTAACGGCCGGCCGAGTTCGCCTGCCAGATCTCGATGAGCTGGTTCACCACCGGGCGCCCCCACGAGTCGAGCAGCCGGCCCTGCACCGTCATGCGCTCGCCCAGCGGTTCCCCCGCGTGCTGCAGGGTGAGGTCCGACTCGATCGCCGCGACGTCGCGCTGCCCGAACGCGGGCGAGAACAGCTCGATGGTCTCGGGGTCGACGAGCTTCGGATTCTTGGTCGGATGCCGCAGCACGCTCGACCGATAGGCCGGAAAGTCGTGGGCGGTGGCGGCGACGCGCTCGCCCGCGGCGTCGAGGGCGTCGAGCTCGGCGTGGCGGGCGTGGATCTCGCGGACGATCTCGTCCTGCGTCGCCTGGTCGGGAGCGGCCAGCAGCGATTCGGGGGCCGCGGCGGGGGCGTTCGTCATGGGGTCTCCTTCGACCCCTCCATGCTCCGTCATCCTCTCGCCTCGCGGCGAGACGTTCCCGCTGAACGGGAGTCGTGCCATTCTGGACGCGTGGCGAACTCCCCCTCCGGCGATTCGGTGACCGACCGCCTCGTGCGCATCCTCGAGACCTTCACCCCCACGCGCACCGCGCAGACCACGGCCGACATCGGCCGCCGGGCGGGTCTGCCGAGCTCGTCGGCGCACCGGATCGTGAACGAGCTGGTGGATGCCGGCTTGCTCGAGCGCGACGACGAGCGCCGCGTCCGCGTCGGGATGCGCCTGTGGGAACTGGCCACCCGGTCCTCGCACGCGCTGCGCCTGCGCCAGGCGGCCCTGCCCTACATGGAACGCGTGCAACAGCGCGTGCGCGAGCACACCCAGCTCGCAATCCTCGAGCAGGATGAGGCGCTGTTCCTCGAGCGGCTCAGCGCCCCCGACTCCGGCGCGAACATCACCCGCGTCGCCGGGCGCCTTCCCCTGCACGCCTCGTCGTCGGGACTCGTGCTGCTCGCCTTCGCCCCGCGCGACCTGCAGGAGCGCGTGCTCGCCGGCCCCCTGGCGCGGGTCACGGCCGATACGATCGTCGACCCCGCAGCACTGCGCCGCACCCTCGCCGAGATCCGCACGCTCGGTCGGGTCGTGGCCCCCGGCTACGTCGACGAGGTCTCCACCGGCGTCGCGGTGCCCGTGCGCGACGAGACCGGAGCGGTCATCGCCGCACTGTCGGCCGTGCTCCCGCGCGACGCCGAGACACAGTTCGCCCTCGTCGAGCTGCACCGCGCCGCCCGCGACACCGAGCGCGCTCTCGGCTTCCGCCGCTGACCCGCCCACTTCCGTGCCTCCCTCGCGTGAGGGGTCAACAAGTGTCGCCTGGGGCGCGTCCAGGCGACAGGAACCGACCCCTCACGCGCACCGCGCGGGTTCCTGATCAACGGGAATGCGGCGACGAGGAGCGCGGGCGGCGCGCACCATCGACACAGCCACCGTCGAAGGAGACGCCATGACCACCACCGTCCGCACCCGCGTCGCCATCATCGGCGCCGGCCCCGCGGGGCTCCTGCTCTCGCATCTGCTCGACGAGGCCGGCATCGCCTCGGTCGTCATCGACCGGCGCTCGCGCGACGAGATCGAGAGCACCATCCGCGCCGGAATCCTCGAGCAGGGCACCGTCGAACTGCTCGACACCCTCGGCGAGCACTCGCGCGCGCGCACCATGGGCCACCGTCACGACGGCATCGAGCTGCGCTTCGAGGGAGAGGGCCACCGCATCGACTTCGCGGCATCCGTCGGCCGTGCCGTGTGGCTGTATCCGCAGCACGAGGTGCTGAAAGACCTGATCGCCGCGCGCCTCGCGGCGGGGCAGGACCTGCGTTTCGGCGTCACCGCCGAGGGCATCGCGGATGCCGAGACCTCGACCCCTCGCGTGATCGCGCGCGACGCCGACGGGCGGCCGTTCGAGATCGAGGCGGAATTCGTCGTCGGCTCCGACGGGTCGCGCAGCGTCGCTCGGGCCGCCGTGTCGGGATCGCGCCAGGGCGGCTACTTCCGCGAGTACCCGTTCGCGTGGTTCGGCATCCTGTGCGAGGCCCCGCCGAGCGCCGACGAGCTCATCTACAGCAACTCCCGCGACGGCTTCGCCCTGGTCAGCCAGCGCTCCGACACCGTGCAGCGCATGTACTTCCAGTGCGACCCCGACACCGACACCGCGGCCTTCAGCGAGGCGCAACTGTGGGACGAGCTGCAGAAACGCGTGCCCGGAACGACGCTGAAGCAGGGACCGATCTTTCAGCGCGACGTGCTGCGCTTCCGCAGTTTCGTGGCACATGAGCTGCGTCGCGGCCGCGTCGCCCTCGTGGGAGACGCAGCGCACACCGTGCCCCCGACCGGCGCGAAGGGCATGAACCTCGCGATCGCCGACGTGCGCCTGCTCGCCGACGCCCTGCGGCGCCTGCTGCTCGAGGGCGACGAGCGCGGCCTCGACGCCTACCCCGAGAAGGCCCTGCGGCGCATCTGGAAGGCGCAGCACTTCTCGTGGTGGATGACGAGCCTGCTGCACGTGGCTCCGGATGCCACCGACTTCGACCGCCGACGCCAGGTCGGCGAACTGCGTACCGTCGTGGAATCGGAGCACGCCCGCGCCTTCCTCGCCGAGGCCTACTGCGGCTGGCCCTTCACCGACTGACCCGCCGGCTCAGTCCTTCTTGTCGCGCGGCTTCGGGAAGGGGCTCGGCACCACCGGCACCGTGCCCGTGTACCCCTCGCGCTCGGCCGCCAGCTCCGCGATGCGCTTGCGGCACGCGAACCACCCGATCGTGATGGCGATGCTCGCGATGACGGCCACGAGCAGGGTCGCGGGCGAGTCGATGAACACCAGCACGAGCACGATGGCGAGGAACAGCAGCGTCGCGTAGCCGGTGTACGGCGCCCAGAACAGTCGGAAGGCCGGGCGCACCAGCTCGCCGCGGTCGGTGAGGCGCTTGAACTTCATCTGGCAGAGCATGATGGTCGCCCACGTGACCAGGATGCCGACGGCGGCGACGTTCAGCACGGTCTCGAACGCGTCGCTCGGTGCCACGAAGTTGATCACGACACCGAAGAGGGCCACGAACGCGGTGATCGCGATGCCGCCGTACGGCACGCCCGCCTTGTTCATGCGCGCGGCGAACTTCGGCGCCGAGCCCGCGACCGCCATCGAGCGCAGGATGCGGCCGGTGGAGTACAGCCCCGCGTTCAGCGACGACAGCGCGGCGGTCAGCACGACGAGGTTCATGATCACGTCGACGCCGGGAACGCCGATCGAGGCGAAGAAGGTCACGAAGGGGCTCTCGTCCTTCGAGTACGCGGTGAAGGGCAGCAGGAGCGACAGCAACAGCACCGAGCCGACGTAGAAGACCGCGACGCGGAAGATCACCGAGTTGATCGCGCGGGGCATGACCTTCTCGGGGTTCTTGGTCTCGCCGGCGGCGGTGCCGACCAGTTCGATCGAGGCGTACGCGAACACCACGCCCTGCATGAGGATGATGGCGGGCAGGATGCCGTTGGGGAAGAAACCGCCGTTGTCGGCGATCAGCGAGAACCCGGTGGGCGCACCCGTGGGGGTGCCGAACACGACGAAGTAGATGCCGACGAGCAGGAACGCCACGAGGGCGGCGACCTTGATGAGCGCGAACCAGAACTCCAGCTCGCCGAACACCTTCACCGAGACGAGGTTGACGGCGAGGACCGTCACGAGGGCGGCGAGCGCCCACACCCACTGCGGGACGGCGCCGATCCACGGCACGTACTTGCCGAAGAAGTTCATGTAGAGCGCGGCGGCGGTGATGTCGACCATGGTGGTCGTGGCCCAGTTGATCCAGTAGAACCAGCCCGAGACGAACGCGGCCTTCTCACCGAAGAACTCGCGCGCGTACGACACGAACGACCCCGACGTGGGGCGGTGCAGGACGAGCTCGCCGAGCGCGCGGAGGATGAAGAACGCGAACAGCCCGCAGACGGCGTAGGAGAGCACGATCGCGGGGCCGGCCTGCGCGAGGCGGCCGCCGGCGCCGAGGAACAGGCCCGTTCCGATCGCACCGCCGATCGCGATCATCTGCACCTGACGCGACGTCAGGCGCTTGTGGTACCCGTCGTCCTCGAGCTGCACGGTCGAGGTGGTGCGGGGCGGCTCTGCGGCATCGCTCGAGCGGGGGGAGGAGTCGGTCACGTACCCATCGTGCGAATTGCGCAGCGTCTGTCCAGCAAGCGCGCCGCAGTGTCGGCATCCCGAACCGGATGCCGTGCCCCCACGCGAGCGCTCAGAGCCAGTGCTTGCGCTTGAACGCGAACCACAGTCCGATCGAGGTGGCGGCCATCAGGGCGAGGGCCATGGGGTACCCGAAGGTCCAATCGAGCTCGGGCATGTTCTTGAAGTTCATGCCGTAGATGCCCCCCACGAGGGACGGCGCGAACAGGATGGCCGCCCACCCCGAGATCTTCTTGACCTCTTCGTTCTGCTTCAGCGAGGTCTCGGTCTGTCGCTGGGTCACCAGCGTCGCGTTGACGGTGAGGGCGTTGTCGAGGATCGCCCGGAGCGCCGTGAGCTTCTCGCACTGTCGCAGGACGTGATCGAGCACGTCGCGCAGCGAGCGCTGCAACTCGAGGTCGACGCCGTACTTGTCGGCCCCGCGCAGCAGGGCTTCGAGCATGTCGCGCAGGGGTTCGGTCGCCCGCTGGAAGTGGATGACCTCGCGCGCGAGCTCGTAGATGCGCTGCGTGAGATCCGCGCCGCCCTCGCCGAACAGCTGGTCCTCGATCTCGTCGACGTCGTTCTGCAGGCCGCGGGCCACGGGGTCGTACTGGTCGACGACCTCGTCGAGGATCGCGTAGAGCACCGCCTCGGGGCCGCGCGCGAGCAGGTCGGGGTTCTTCTCGAGTCTCCGCCGCACTTGCGAGAGGTCGGGCACCTCGGCGTGACGCACGGTCACGACGTAGTCGGGGCCGATGAAGACGTGGAGCTCGCCGAACTCCACCGTCTCGGTCTCGTCGATGTAGCGCGCGGGTCGGAGCACCGCGAAGAGGTTGCCACCGTAGCGCTCGAGCTTCGCGCGCTGGTGGCCGGCGAGCGCGTCCTCGACGGCGAGCGGGTGCAGCGAGAACTCGGCGGCGACGCGCTCGAGCTCCTCGGGCGAGGGCCGCAACAGGCCGATCCACGCCATTCCGCCGTGGGCCTCCATGTACTCGAAGGTCTGGTCGAGGCTGGCCGGGTTCTCGATGCGGTGACCGTCGACGTACACGGCGCTGTCGATGATGGGCATGTGTCCGTTGTACCCCGGATGCCTATGCGCCCGGGCCCCGTCGCGCCGACCCTCACGAAGTCCTTACGGGGTCACTTCTTCGGGTCGTTGCCCCAGTTCATGAGCGAGTACCGCCAGTCGGTGTCGGTGATGTCGCCCTTGGGCTTCTGTGCGCTGTGCCGTTTGACGTAGCCGACGACCTTGCGCATGTGCGCGTAGTCGTCGTCGGTGAGGTCGGCCTTCTTCTTCTCGAGGATGCGCACGATGTGCCGCCCGCTCTCGTGCCCGGTCGACTCCCCGCCGTCCTTCTTCTGGCCGACGGACTTCGACTCGTCGGTCTCGAGCCACTTCTTCAGCTCGCTCGCGGTCATGTTGACCGCCTCATCGAAGTCCTTCTTGGTCTGATCGTCGTCGCTCATCCGGTCATCCTCGCCACCGCCCGGGTGCGCGAGAGACCCCTTGCGGAGTCGCCGGGGTCATGGCATCCGCTCAGCCGATCGGCTCGCTGAGGGGTTCTTCGGTGTCCGGTCCCGGATGCCGTGCCCCGGCGCTGCGGCGGGCGGCGGCGAGCACGGCGCCGATGCTGGCCGTGATCACCAGGGCGATTCCGACGAGCTCGAGCCACGACAGGTGCTGACCGAGCAGCAGGAACCCGGCGATCGAGGCGGTGGCCGGGCCGAGGCTCATCAGGATCGCGAAGGCCGACGCCGCCAGACGGCGGAGGGCGACGAGCTCCAGGGCGTAAGGGATGGTGGATGACAGCAGGGCGACCGCGGCGCCGAGGGCGAGGATGTCGGGGCGGAAGAGGGCCGATCCGGCCTGGGCGATGCCGAACGGCAGGGCGATGACGGCCCCCACGGCCATCGCGAGCGCGAGGCCGTCGAGTCGCGGGAACTCCCGACCCACCCGCGCCGAGGCGAGGATGTACAGGGCCCAGCTCACCGCCGCGCCCAACGCGAAGAGCACGCCGAGGGCGTCGAGGCGGTCCCACCCTCCGGCTCCGAGGGCGACGACGCCGCAGAGCGCGAGTCCGGCCCACACCCAGCGGGCGACACCCGTCGCGGTGAGGATCGACAGGGTGAGGGGCCCGAGCACCTCGATGGTCACGGTCACGCCCAGCGGCAGCCGCTCCAGTGCGAGGTAGAACAGTCCGTTCATGGATGCCAGCACCACGCCGAACCCGACCACGGAGCGCCACGCGGAGCCCGTGTGCCCGCGCAGATGCGGCCGGGCGATGAGCAACAGCAGGACGGCCGAGAAGAGCAGCCGCAGCATGACGATGCCGAGCGGCCCGGTCTCGGGGAACAGCATCACGGCGAACGACGCGCCGACCTCCTGGCACGCCAGTCCGACGAGCACGAGCGAGGCGGCCGACCCCTGCCCGCCGCGCGCGGTCATCGCGAGGTCATCCGGCGGGAGGAGCGCAGATGGCGTTGCCGGCGATGTTGTCGCGCATCTGCTCGGCGGTCCACGGCAGCCCCGCCTGCGGAGCCGTCTGCCCCTGGGCGGCCGGAGCCTTCGACGCGATCGCCGCGAGCTCCCAGGCCAACCACGCGCCGGTGGTCTTGTTGCCGCCGGAGTTGTTCAGCACGACCGCGATGGACATCCCCGTCGTCGGGTCGGCGAAGGCGCCGACCAGGTACCCCGGGGCCGATCCGTACTGGCCGACGAGCGACCCCGCCTGGAAGGCGCCGCCCGCGGCGGTGAACCACGTGGGCTGATCGCCGCCGACGGGGACGGGGGCGGCGAATCGGTCGTTCCCGGCCGGCAGGAGCGCACCCGTGGCGAGCGCCTGCGCGTACCGCCCCAGATCGGTGATGTTCGTCACGGCCCCGGCCGCGGCGCCGCCGTAGCTCGAGGACATGTCGGTGTAGTCGCCCGGGTCGGTGCAGTTCCAGGCGCCCTCGGCGTTCTGCTGCGACCAGTAGCCCGAGAGCGAGGCCGCTGCGGGATCGGCCGGGGCGGGGTCGGGGAGTCCGGTCGCGCCGAGGCCCAGGGGCTCGGTGACGCGCTCGGCGATGAGCTGGGAGAGCGGCTCGTTGGCGATGCGCTCGGCGGCGAGACCCGCGAGCACGTAGTCGGTCGCCGAGTCGGAGAAGGCCACACCGGGGGCGTTGGTCCGGGGGCTCGCGATGCCGTAGGTCATGAGCTCGCGCGGGTTCCACACGCGCTCGGGGTTCTTCGCCACCTGGCCGTCGAGCACCGAGGTGTAGGACGCGAGGCCCGAGGTGCCGTCGCAGAGCTGACGGAGCGTGATGTCCTCGTACCCGGGGAGGTTGCTGACCCAGTTGGTGACGGGATCGCTCATCGACGCCTTGCCGTCCGCGGCCAGGCGGTAGAGCACGTCGCACGTCATCGCGCCGGTGACATCGCCCGCGCGGAATGCGAGGTCCGCGGTGACCTCTGCGCCGCCGGGTCCCTGGGTTCCCATGCCCGACACCCACGTGCCGCTCCACGGCGCCCAGACGCCCACGATCGCGCCGGTGGAGCCCGTCGCGGTCATGGCGGCGGTCACGGCGTTCTGCAGTTCGGTCACCGTCGCCTCGGGCAGCGGCGCGTCGACTTGCGCGGGGACGTTGACCGACACCGAGCCTTCCGGCGTGCAGCCGCTCAGGATGACGGCGAGCACGCTCGCGCCCGCGATCGCGATGGCCGCGGAACGACGCCATGCCCGCATGTGAAACCCCCAGCACTTCCGCGCGCGACGAAGCGCCCGCTCCGAAGATTCAAACACACGGCACCTGAACGAAAGGGCCGCTTGCGCTCCCGTTACCGTCACGTCTGCATCACGACGCTGCCGACGCCGAGCGAGCTCGGAGGGAAATAGGGGTTAGGGGAACCTAACTCTGTGCGTAAGATGGCCGCATGAACGCCGTCGTCCTGTTCTCGACAGCTCTGCGCGAGCGTTCCAGCGACGCGCACTCGCCCAGCGAGTGCGACGGTTTCATGACCGACCTGCTCACGGGGGCCGGCACGCGCGACGACTACATCGCCCTCATCGCCCAGCACTGGTTCATCTACGCGGCCCTCGAAGAGGCGGCGACCCGCATGCGGACCGATCCCGTGGCATCCGTGTTCCTCCAGGGCCGACTCTCGCGCCTTCCCGCTCTCGAGGCCGACCTGGCCTTCTTGATCGGTGCCGACTGGCGCGAGCGCATCGCCCCTCTTCCCACGACGCAGGCCTACGTGTCGCGCATCCGCCGCGTGGCCGCCACCTGGCCCGGCGGTTTCGTCGCCCACCACTACACCCGCCTGCTCGGCGATCTGTCGGGCGGTCCGTCGATCGGCCGCCTCATGCGGCGCCGGTTCGGTTTCGAGACCAACGGCATCGGCTTCCTGCTGTTCGGCGACATCGCCGATCCCAAGGCGTTCAAGACCGTCTATCGCGAGCAGCTCGACGCCGCGCCGTGGGACGACCGCGAGAAGGAGCGGGTGATCGCCGAGGTGCTCGTCGCGTACCGCTTCACCACGGAGCTGTTCGCCGACCTCACCCGCGCGAAGGCCCACCAGGTCGCGTGAGGCTCACGCCTTCGCGGCGTCCTGCCGCGAGAGCCACGCCTGTTTCATGAAGCGTCGGACGTCCTCGTCGACCCGGATGTCGCTCGGCTTGAGCGGCCGCGTGAGGTAGAGGCCGTCGAGCGAGGTCAGGCGGCTGAGGGCGACGTAGGTCTGCCCCGGGGCGAAGGCCCCCGCTCCGAGGTCGACGACCGCCCGGTCGTAGGTCTTGCCCTGCGACTTGTGGATCGTCACGGCCCACGCCAGGCGCAGCGGGAACTGCGTGAACTCCGCGACGATCTCGCGCGAGAGGTTCTTCGTCCCCGGGTCGTACGCGTAGCGGTACCTCTCCCACACGGCCGGCTCGACATCGTGCTGGATGCCGTCGACCTCGACGCGCACGCTGTCGCCGGCGATGCGGGTCACGGTGCCGATCGTGCCGTTGACCCAGCGCGGGGCCTCGCCGAACTGCGCGCCGTCGTTGCGCAGGAACATCACCTGCGCGCCGACCTTGAGCGTGAGCTCCATCTCGGCCGGATAGTTCGCCTCGCCGCGCCCGAAGTCGCCCGAGATCTCGGCATTCGCAGTCTGCGTGCGGCCGATGAGCTCGTCGAGGTGCTTGCGGTTGATCGTGTTGACGCGGTCGTTGCGGGTCGCGAGCGTGATGATCGGGTGCTCGCCGTCGGCCGGATGCGGGGGTGTGCGCGCACCCGCGGTGTTGAGCACCCCGGCCATCTCGGCGGTGACCCGGCCGTACCGCACGGCGTTCAGCAGCTGTTTGAACCCGGGGTCGGACTGCCGGTGGATCTCGACGAGCTCGTTCACGTGCAGGTCGGCACCGTGGCGGCCGATGTCGATGAGACCGTCGCTGGCGGCCTCGCCCGACCACACCTTCGCGTCGAAGAACCAGAACGAGCGGTAGTGGTCGCGGATGTAGCGCGCCTCGTCCCCTCGCGGCGGCACGGGCGCCAGCTGGTACGGGTCGCCGAACATGACGATCTGAGTGCCGCCGAACGGCTCCGACCGTCGACCGCGGGCCTGGCGGAGCGAGCGGTCGATGGCATCCATCAGGTCGGCATTGACCATCGAGATCTCGTCGATCACGAGGGTGTCGATGGCGTTCAGGATCTTGCGCGTGGCGTCGTTCTGGTCGATGTCGCCGTTCGCGATGAGCCCGATCGGCAGGCGGAACAGCGAGTGGATCGTCTGCCCCTCGACGTTGAGCGCAGCCACCCCCGTGGGCGCGCAGACCGCGATCTGCTTCTTGGTGTTCCACGCCAGGTGCTGCAGGAGGGTCGATTTGCCGGTGCCCGCGCGCCCGGTGACGAAGACGTGCTCGCGGGTGTCCTCGATCAGCCGGAACAGCGCCTGCTGCTCGGCGGAAAGGGGCGGCGTGGTCACCGGCCCATGCTAGTTCGCGCAGGTCGCCTCAGACGGCGAGCTGGGGACGGGCCCGCCCGTCGGCTCGGTGTGGACGAGCAGCCACCGCGCCTCCCCCGACAGCACGTCGGCGACGTGGCTGCGGAAGCGCGGGCACTCGGTGATGTCGTGCGAGCGGCAGCGCAGGGCGTGCTCGGTCATGGCGCGGGCCTGGGCGATGTCGGCCGCACGTCGGTCCAACTCCGCGACGTGCTCCTCGAGCACGCGATGCCGATCGGGGGCTCCGTCGTCGAGCAGCACCCGGATCTGGTCGAGCGAGAGCCCCGCGGCCTTGTTCCGCAGGATCACCGCGATCCGCACGCTGTCGCCCTCGGTGTAGCGGCGTCGGCCCGCGGCATCCCGAGTCGGATCCAGAAGTCCCGCGTCCTCCCAGTGCCGCAGAACATGCGTCTCGAGACCGAACCGCGCCGCCGCCTCGCCGATCGACTCGCCGTCCTTCACCGCGCTTGACTTCATGTCGACATGAAGTCACAGGATGGACGAGAACGCAAACGGAAGGAGCTCATCGTGTACGACGCGATCATCATCGGAGGCGGCCCCGCGGGCCTGCAGGCGGGCCTCACCCTCGGGCGCATGCACCGCCGGACCCTGCTGCTCGACTCGGGCGACTACCGCAACGGCACCGTGCGCCACGCGCACAACCTCCTGACGAACGACGGGCGCGACCCCGCCGAGCTCCGCCGCCTCGGCCGGGAGGAGATCGCCGCGTACCCCGACGTCGAGATCCGGGATGCCGCCGTCTCGGCCGTCGCACGAGAGGCCGACGTCCTGACCGTCACGGTGGGCGACGAGGTCCTCCGCGCCCATGCCGTCATCCTCGCCACGGGGGTCGCCGACCGGCTGCCCGACATCCCCGGCCTCGCCGAGCAGTGGGGCGACCGCGTCGCCAACTGCCCGTTCTGCCACGGTCACGAGTTCGCCGGTCGACCGGTGGCGATCGTCAATGGCAGCGCCCACGCCGCAGTCCTCGGACGCATGCTCGAGCCCGTGGCATCCGAAGTCCATCTCATCGATCCCGCCGACGTCGTCCGCGTCACCGGGACGACCGACGGGCTCGCGCTCGAGCGCGCCGACGGCTCGGTGCTCGAGGTCGCCGGGGCGTTCGTCGCCCCGACGTGGAGCTCGCGTGCCGGCTTCGTCGACGGACTCGGCGTGGAGCTGCAGGAGTCGGGAGCCGTGCGCACCGATCCCTTCGGGCGCACGAGCATCGAGAACGTCTACGCGGTGGGCGATCTGGCGCACCCCGATCACCTGCCGGGACCCCTGTTCTCGCTCGCCGCGGCCATCGCCGGCGGTCAGCTGGCGGCTGTCGCGATCGTGCAGTCGCTCGTCATGGACTGACGCGCGCGGCGCCTCCACAGGAGCTTTTCCTACACTGGAGGCGTGGACACCGCAGGCGGGGGCCCCGCGACGCCCGAAGGCGTTCGCGGCGCGCGCGCACGCCCCGCGGCCACGATCACCGGGATCGTCCTGGTCGGCGTGCTGCTGATCGCCGCGCTCGGGGCGGGAGCCGCCTCGCTGTACCGCGAGTTCTACAGCCCCCGCGCCTTCGTCCAGCACTACCTCGAGCTCCTGCAGGAGCGCCGCACGGCGGAGGCTCTCGCGGTTCCGGGCGTGGCCGTCGACTCCGCCGAGCTGCAGTCGGCGGGCCTGCCGGCCACGGCATCCGAGGCGTTGCTGCGTCCCGATGCCCTGACGTCCTTGACGGATGCCGAGATCACCGGCGAGAGCGCCGACGGCGACGAGACGCAGGTCACGGTCTCGTACACCGCGGGCGGGTACGCCGGAAAGACGACCTTCTCGGTGCAGCACGACACGAACGAGGGCCTGCTCCCCCGGTGGCGGTTCGCCCGCAGCCCGCTGTCGGTGATGAAGCTCACGGTCGAGGGATCGATGCGGTTCGCCGTGAACGGGTTCGAGGTCGACAAGCGACAGGTCTCGGTCGACGGGGCCGACGTCGATCCCACGGCCGCTGTCCCGCTGCTGGTGTTCTCGCCGGGGCTCTACTCGGTCGACGTCGACACGGCGATCTCGGCGACCCCCGGTGTCGCCGTGCTCGCCGACGCGCCGCTGGCCGGCATCCCGGTCGACGTGCAGGCGCAGCCGACCGACGAGTTCATCTCGGTCGTGCAGTCGCGCGTCGAGGACTTCCTGACCACGTGCGCCCAGCAGAAGGTGCTGCAACCCACCGGCTGCCCCTTCGGTTTCACGGTGCGCAACCGCATCGACGACGCGCCCACCTGGTCGATCGTGCAGCAACCCGAGGTGACCGTGGTCCCCGACGGCGCCGGGTGGCGCATCCCCTCGGCGAAGGCCGTCGCGCACATCGTCGTCGACATCCGCTCGATCTTCGACGGCAGCGTCCGCACGGTCGAAGAAGACGTCGCGTTCCGCGTCGACGGCGAGATCACGGTCCTGCCGGACGGCACCGCCTCGATCCTCGTCGGCGGATCGTCCGACTGAGTCCCGCCTAGTTGCCGCGGGATGCGACCCGGGCGTCGCGCTCGGCGAGGCGAGCGAGCTCCTCGTTGTACGCGTCGAGCTCGAGATCGCCGACGCGGTCGACGTGACGGTCGCGGCGGCGCTGCTGACGCTCGTCGCTCCGGCTCCACTGGATGGCCACCGCGATCGCCAGGATGAGGGTGGGGATCTCGCCGACCGACCAGGCCACACCGCCGCCGACGTACTGGTCTTGAAGAGGTGTCGCCCCCCAGGTCCTGCCCATCGCGCCGAACCACTCCGCGACCATCAGACCCGAGTTCATCATGATCGCGATGCCGAAAAAGGCGTGCATCGCCATGATCGCGATGAGCACGAGCAGGCGCATGGGGTAGGGCAGGCGGTAGGGAACGGGATCGATGCCGATGAGGCTCAGCACGAAGAGGTAGCCCGTCACCAGGAAGTGCGCGACCATCCAGATGTGCCCGACGTGGTCGTACAGCGACCAGCGGAACAGGTCGGTGTAGTAGAACGCCCAGAGCGAGCCGATGAACAGGCCCGCCGCCACGTAGGGGTTGGTCAGCACCTTCGCGACCGGGTTGTGCACCGCCCAGAGGATCCACTCGCGGCCGCCGCGCGTCCCGTCGGTGCGCTTGCGGATGGCGCGCGCCGCGAGCGAGACCGGGGCCCCCGCCACGAGCATGAGCGGGATCGCCATCGACAGCAGCATGTGGCCGATCATGTGCATGCTGAACAGGTAGTCCTGGTACACGTTGATCGGACCGGACGTGACCCAGAACACGCTCAGCATGCCGAGGACCCACAGCACCGTACGGTAGATCGGCCACGAGTCGCCGCGGCGGAGCAGACGCCAGACGCCGGCGAGGTAGAAGAAGATCCCGAACGCGACCACGAGGGTCCAGAGCAGATCCACGTCCCACGCGGTGAACCAGCGCTCGATGGTCAGATCGGGAGGCAGCGGCGCGCCGGTCAGCACCTCGGCCGGGGTCTGTCCCACCAGCGGGGGCTGCACCGGCGGGGGTGTCCGCGCGAGGGCTGCGGCGACACCGCTGGCGATGCCCATGAACGCCAGCTCGAGGGTGATGACGCCCCAGAAGCGGCGGGAGCCGGGCTCGTCGGCCATGCGCGAGATCAGTCGACGGCGGTACCAGGCGCCCAGGACGCCCATGGCGATCAGCGCGCCCACCTTGACGAGCACGAGGACGCCGTAGGCCGACCAGAGGTTCTGGAGGCCCAGGAGGCCGATCGAAGCGCGGACGGTTCCCGAGATCGCGACGACGATGAAGGCGACGAGGGCGATCGACGAGTAGCGCAGGAGCGCGGTCTGCAGTTGCCCGCGCGACATCGCGGGGCGGACGACCACCAGCAGGATCAGCCCGCCGAGCCACACGGCCGCGGCCATGATGTGCAGAACGAGCGAGGTCACGGCCGCGTTGTGGCTGGCTTCTTCGCCCGCGTGGCCCTGCGTGCCCATGGGGATGAGCGAGGCGAGGGCGAGGATCGCGACGACGAGCGTGGGGATCCACGAGCGGACGGCGAAGGTGAGCACGGTCAGCACGGCGCCGGCGATGGTGGTGATCAGCCACGCCTGCCCGATCGAGCTCTCGACGAGGAAGCGTCCGAGCTGCTGCCCGAACACCGCGTCGAGCGTCGGCTTCGCATTCAGGACATTGAGGAAGGTCAGATACCCCGTGGTGGCCGCCGAGACGGTGAACACGGCGGCGCCGATGGATGCCGTGTCCAGGGCGATCTCGAAGGGTCGCTCCCCCGCCGTCAGGGCGAACAGCGCCAGGACCAGCGAACCGACCATCGTGGCGGCGGCGAGGTTGACGACGACGGTGGCGATCGGCAAGCCCCACCGGACGACCGGGCCGGGGTCGGCGAGCTGCGTGGGAGCCGCTCCGCCTCCGTACGCGAGCCCCACCGCGACGGCGATCAGCGAGACCACGACCAGGATGACGGGTCCCGCGACGCGGAGCAGGCGGGGATTCACCCCCTCAGCCTACGTCGCGAGAGAACCACAGAGGGGGGATGCCGTGTGGCATCCCCCCTCTGTCGTTCGACGTCGTCTTACTTGACGGCGGCCTTCAGCTTGGAGCCCGCGGTCACCTTGACGCGCTTGCCGGCGGGGATCGAGATCTCCTCGCCCGTCTGGGGGTTGCGGCCCGTGCGAGCCGACGTCGCGACCTGCTCGAAGGCGATCCAACCGGGGATCGAAACCTTGCTGCCCTTGGCGACCGCCTCGGAGACGGTGGAGAAGAGGGAGTCGAGCACGCCCGACACGGCGGACTGGCTCTGCCCGGTCGCGCTGGCGATGCTCGCGACGAGCTCGGTCTTGGTGATGGACTTGTCAGCCATGTGGTTGTCCTCCAGGCGACGACGTAGGTCGCCTCTCGTTACGCGGACGAGGGGGGAATCCTCCTCGGTGGTCGGGAGACCGCCTCGACAGTATCAACCGAACCGCGGAATTACGGGGATTCTGACGGATTTCGACCCATTCTCGACCGGCGTGTCGTGCGACCTATGGGACGCGTGAGGCGGATGGGTCGGGTGAGCCCGCCCGCGTCACCGCCCAGCTCCGGGCCCGGAGTCGAGAGTCCGCGCTCGTCCGAGCGTGCCCCGTCGCCGGCCGTCCGCGACGCCGCGACACGCTGTCACGCGTTGTTGACAGCATGCCCCGCTCACGCGGTCGGCGAGACCCACCCGAAGTACATTCGGCCGGATTGCGCTCCGCGCGCACTCCACCCGCTGGGCAGCGACGAAGGGGGAGAGATGCCAGGTTCACCCACCTCGATGGAGGCACGCGCCATACTCCGCGCGGCCGCCACGACGACGGCCCTGCGATTGCTGCCCGGTCACGGAGTCCCCGCACCCCGCCACCTCGCACTGCTCTCGGAGGCGGAGCTTCCCGAGCCGCCCGCGGTCTGGACCGACTCCACGGCTCTGCCGCTGGCAGCCCTCCTGGCCGCCCGTGCCCGCCGCGACGCCCTCACCGAGGGCACCGCCGCCCTCTCCCGCTACTTCGACGTGGTCCGCCTGCGGCGACCGGCCACGCTGTCGTCCGGCGCGCGGTCCCAGTTGTACGCCTCCGCCGGCGAGTACGGCACCGCCATCGGCTGGCCGCAGGTGGGCGCACGCTTCGGAGTCGAGGCCCTCCTGTTCGCCGACACCGACGCGACCAGGTACCGGGCGCTGTCGGTGAGCGCCCTGGGACACGCACTGAACGGCGAATACCTGGCGGCCGAAAGCGCCCGAGCCGAGGCCGCCGAGCTGTTCACGGCTCGGGAATGGCCTGCCGCCGACATCTCCCCCCTGCTTCAGCTCGCCGAGGCTCTCATCGCCGCCGCCGATCTGAACGTCTCGCGACTGCGGGGTGTGGCGGTGACGATGCGATGCGCGCATCCGGACGACCCCTACGCGGGGTACGCGGCACGCGTCGTCGAGGTGGTGGCGATGGTACTGGACCGTGACCTGGGCACCGGCCGCGCCGAATGTCAACGACTCCTGCACGGCAGCCGCCGACTCAGCAGCCAACGAATGGTCCGGCATCTCCTCGTCTGCATGCTCGCCGACATCCTCGTCGCGCAGGGCGAACACCGTGAGGCGTTGACCACGCTGGATCCCTTCGAGTCCCCCGAGGGTCACGGCTCCTGTTTCGCGATGCAGCGGACCGGCGCGTTGCTCGGGCTCGGCCGCGAGCGCGAGCTGCTGCTCGAGACCGACGCCTGCGTCGCACCCGGATCGAATCATTGCCTGCGCACCCTGACCCCCGCCCTGGTGAGACGGGCGCTGGCACAGAACCGGCTGGGTTACACCCGGCGGGCACGCCAGAGCATGCAGGCGGCCCTGCATCTGATCGTGCGCACCGGCTCCTCGGCGACGCCGTTCCTCGCTCTGCCGCACGACGAGACCCGGGCGCTGATGGACGCCGTGGCCGACGATGACACCGTGCTCGCCGCGGCCCTCCCGCACCTGCAGGCGACACTCGCGCGCGTCGCCACGTCCGGCTGCGAAGCCCACTCGCCGGTCGCGGCGGCTCGTCTCACCCCGACCGAGAGGGCGACGGCCGACCTGTTGCGGCAGTCGCTGAGCCTCGTCGAGATCGCTCGCGAGCGCGGCGTCTCGCTCAACACGGTCAAGAGCCAGGTGCGCTCGATCTACCAGAAACTGGGCGTGCGCGGTCGGACCGACGCCGTCGAGATGCTCGCCGCCCTCGACAAATGAGCGTCGTGCAGCGCCGCGCTCCGGACCCTGATGGAGCCGCCGCCGATCGACGCCGTCAACGACGAGAGGCGAGGGCCCCGCTGGGGCCCCCGCCTCTCGTACGGTGTCTGGTGCTTACCAGGACGACTTGGTCACACCGGGCAGCTCGCCACGGTGGGCCATGTCACGGAAGCGGACGCGCGAGACGCCGAACTTCGTGAGGACACCACGGGGGCGGCCGTCGATGACGTCGCGGCTGCGCACGCGCGCGGGCGACGCGTTGCGGGGGAGCTTCTGCAGACCCACGCGGGCGGCCTCGCGGGCCTCGTCGGTCGCGTTGGGGTCGACCAGGGTCTTCTTCAGCTCGGCGCGCTTCGCGGCGTAGCGCTCGACGACGACCTTGCGCTGCTCGTTGCGCGCGATCTTGCTCTTCTTAGCCATGTGCTTAGCGCTCCTCTCGGAAGTCGACGTGCTTACGGACCACGGGGTCGTACTTCTTGAGCACGATGCGGTCGGGGTTGTTGCGGCGGTTCTTGCGCGTCACGTAGGTGTATCCCGTGCCGGCGGTCGAACGCAGCTTGATGATCGGACGAACGTCCTGAGCCTTCTTCGCCATTACAGCTTCACGCCCTTCGCCTGCAGGTCACGGACGACGGACTCGATGCCGCGAGCGTCGATGACCTTGATGCCCTTCGCCGAAACGTTGAGCTTGATGTTGCGACCCAGCGACGGAACGAAGTAGGTCTTCTTCTGCACGTTCGGGTCGAAGCGGCGCTTCGTCCGGCGGTGCGAGTGCGAGATGTTGTGACCGAAGCCGGGAACCGCTCCAGTCACCTGGCACACTGCTGCCATGGTGATGTCTCCTTCTGTACCGTGACACCGGACGGTGTCACCCAAGATCCCTTGTCTGCACCCCGTTCGAGCACGGCGGAAGGCCGGGATCGAGAGCAGGGATGCGAACTGCGTGCTGGAGTGCGCGCAGACAAGGGGTCAGTCTAGCACGGCGTGTCGCCTTGACCTGATCAGGTCATCGAACGCGAGGGCCCCGAGCCTGTCGAGGGAGCGGGAGCTTCGACGGGCTCAGCCCCCTCACGCCCCACCCGCCTCCGCCGCACCCCGGCCCCACCGGAACGCCGAGACCGTGGCGTCCCCCTCGATCCAGAAGCGCCACGGGAACGCGTCGGTGCCGGCGATACCCGCGACCCCCACGCGCGGCCCCGTCGCCACGACCGGCGGCGGCGCCTCGGGCAGGAGCAGCCGCGCTCGAGCCCCGGCCCGCTCCGCGCCGGTGACCGCGTCGATGCCGTCGTGGATCGGATGCCGAAGACCCACCGCGTCGCCGAATCGTCCGGGACCGCGAGCGAGATCCCGCGACGCCCGCACCGCCCCGCGGCGCTCGAGCCGCCGCCGCTCGGCGATGTCTGCCCCCTCGACGATCTCGCCGCCGCGCAGCAGGACTCCGCCCGCGACACCCTCGGGGCCGCACACGACGTTCACGCACGAATGGATGCCGTGACTCAGGTAGACGTAGAGGTGCCCCGGCTCCCCCCACATCGTGGCGTTGCGCGCCGTCGGCCCCATGCGGGCGTGCGAACCCGGATCGGGCTGCTCTCCGGTGCCGAGGCCGTGGTACGCCTCGACCTCGGTGAGCCGGGCCACGACCCGTTCTCCGCCGACCTCGGTCTCGAGCAGGGCGCCCAGCAGCCGGGGAGCGACCTCGACCGGCAGATCGACGAGGTCGGCGCGGGTCGCGGGGCGCATCACTGCGGGGGCACCTGGCACCACGACAGGTCGAAGCCCTGCAGCGCGACGATCTCCTGCCCGGTGTCGACCTCGACGAGGTGGGTGAGCAGGCGCTGCGGAAGGGGCAGCTGATAGCGGTCGAAGGGATTGTCGACCGCGCGCGGCGCGACCAGCACCGCGGCATAGCGGCCGCTCGGCGACACGCACGTCTGCAGCACGGTGTCGGAGCCCGGCACGCTCAGCAGCTGGCGGACGGTGCCGTCGGTGTCGACGTGCGAGACGATCGTCGATCGCGACACCCCGTCGGAGCTGATGTCGGCGAACGAACGGATCGTCCCCGCCCCCGCGCCGGGCATCGGCGTCGCCCGTCCCGCCATCCCCGGCGGGTCGACGGGCTCGACGAGCCCCTGCTCGGAGCCGTCGGTCAGATCGATCTCGCGGATGCCCTCGAGCCTCTCGACGATCGCGACCGAAGAACCGCGGGCGATGCCGTCGATCGACACGGCGCTGCCGAGGGGCGCGGCGTTGCCGCCCTGGGCGTCGGTCAGGAGCAGGCGGGAGTCGAAGGTGAGCACCAGCATGCTGTCGGTGTCGGGCACGAAGCGATAGTCGGCGATGCGCACGTCGCCGCCGTTCAGCCCCACCTCGACGGGCGGGGAGTCGTCGGCCGCCGACGCCGTGAACAGGCGGCTCTCGCGACCTCCGGCGGCGCCCAGGTCGGCATCCGAGAAGGTGAATCCGATGCGCTCCCCTCGGTCTGCCGACTGCAGGTTGGTCACGTACCCGGGGCCGGGGAGGGCGATGTCGCGCTGGTTCTTGCCGTCGGGGTCGGTCACGATCACGCGCGGGGTGTCGCCGTCGCGCACCGAGATGACGAGGTGGTTGGCGGTGGCGCGGAAGTCCTCGATGTGCGGGTTCACGAACACCGGGAGCCCCGCCTGACCCTGCAGGTCGGTGCGGAAGATCGTGTCGCCCTCGGGAGTGCCGCGCTGCATCAGGTAGGCCTGCAGCGGAGGGGTGCGGAAGGTCTCGGTGAGCGTCGAGGCCGGACCCGCGCCCAGGCCGTTCACCCCGTTGACGGTGATGCGGTAGTCGGTGTCGTCGCGCAACGGCAGCGTGAAACGCACGCCGACGCTGCGCCCCGAGGTGTCGACCGTGAACGGTGTCGCCGGGTCGACCTCGACCTGCGAGGGGTCGACCTTCTGCAGCGACTGCGTCGTGGTGAGGATCACGCGCGACCCGGATGCCGCGACGGCCGCGGCGGGATCGACCTGCACGTCCGTGACGCGTGGTCCCTGCGCCACCGCGACCACTCCGCCGAGGCCGCCGACGACCACGAGACCGACGAGGACGGCCGCGAACGCGATCGCGAATCCACGCCCGCGCCGGCGGCGGGCGCGCGAACGGCGGGAGTCGCCGCCGCGACGGGAGTCAGTACTCATACGGGTCCGAGGGCTCGTCGATCGCGGCGACCTGATCGGCGTGCACCGCGAGCTTGCCGTCTCCGCTCGAGCGCACCGTCCCGGTGACGGTCACCCACTGGCCGGTCGAGGGGGCACCGGTCGTCGCGGTGATGGGCAGACGCGCGGTCTGCGCATCGATCACGCAGTGCGTGATCACGAGCCGGGTGAGATCGAAGCTCGAGCCGTCGTTCGCCGGGGTGATGAACCCGGTGAGGGTGACGGGCTTGCCGTCGAAGGTCTCGGGGTTGGTGGCGTGCGCGAACACCGCCGACCAGTCGCCGATGCCGAACTTGGAGGTGTCGCCCGAGGCGGCCAGGGTCACCGCGTCGGAGCCGGCAAACAACGGAGGCGCACCCACGTCGCGCGACACCGCCAGCTCGGTCGATAGCGACGCCGCGGGGGTCAGCAGCACGGCGATCACCGCCCCCGAGGCCAACACGCCTCCGGTGAAGGCGGCGATCCCGCCGGGTGTCAGGCGCGGGCGGGCCGCCAGGTGGTCGTGCGCGACGTGATCGTGCTCGTCGAGCGGGTCGGCGTGCGCGTGATCGGCGTGAGCGAACGCCTCGCGGCGGGCGGAGGCCGCGGCGGGGGAATGCCCGTGCTCGTGGTCGTGGCCGTGATCGGCCTCGGCTCCGAGCGGCAGGGCGAACGAGGCGATCGCGCCGATCAGCGCGACGAAGGCCATGCCGACGGCGAACCACGCCGAATCAGGGTTGATGTACAGCGCCATCCGCCCGGTCGCCCACAGCGTGATCGTCGTGATCGACAGGCACGCGGTCAGGCCCACCCCGAGCCAGCGCGTGGCGAGAGCACCCGTTCTAGACAAGGAGGTTCACCACCGTTCCGAGCGTGAAGGCGAAGAGCACGACGACCACCGTCATGCCCACGAGGACCCGTGACGAGAAGGTCGTGCGCAGCAGCGCCATCATCTTGAGGTCGATGATCGGCCCCACCACGAGGAAGGCCACGATCGAGCCGGGCGTGAAGGTCGAGGCGAACGACAACGCGAAGAACGCGTCGACGTTCGAGCAGAGCGAGACCACGATCGCGAGCGCCATCATCGCGGCGATCGACAGCGCGGGGTCGGATCCGATCGCCAGCAGGGCGCTGCGTGGCACGAGCACCTGCACGGCCCCCGCGAGGAGCGAACCGATGATGAGCGCCGGCATGACCGAGCGCAGCTCGACGACGAACTGGGCCAGGGTGCGCCGGCCGCGGTCACCGCGCTCCTGGACGACGATCTCGCACGTCTCGAGGAAGCGCTCGGTGAGCAGCTTGTCGGGATCGGGATGCCGGCTGTACAGCCAGCCGATGAGGTTGGCGACGAGGTAGCCGCCGATCAGACGCGCCACCAGGATGCCGTCGCTGAAGCCGAAGGCGGCGTGCGTGCTGATGATGACGATCGGGTTGACGATGGGAGCGGCGACCAGGAAGGTCAGCGTGTCGCTCACCCCGAAGCCGCGCATCAGCAGGCCGCGGGCGAAAGGCACGTTTCCGCACTCGCAGACCGGGATGAACATGCCCAGCAGCGACAGGACGGCCCGGCGCGCCCACGGCGCGCGGGGCATCCATCTCTCGATCGCCCCCGGGGGCACCCAGACCTGCACGATGATCGACAGCACGACGCCGAGGACCACGAACGGCAGCGACTCGATCAGCACGCTGAGCGCGAGCGTGAGCCCGTCCTGCGCGCGGGTCGGGAGCGATTGCGCGAAGAACGTGGGGGCGAAGGCGTCCACGAGGAACAACCCCGTGACCACGACGACACCCAGGCCGAGCGCGACGAGGGTGCGGGAGGCGCCCGAGCGTTGCGGCGGGGGTGCCGTGGTGCGACTACTCGTCGCCACGCTCACGAGCCCGGGCGTGGGCGCAATCGGTGCAGATGCCGAAGATGTCGACCACGTGCTCGGCCTCGCTGAAGCCGTGCTGCGCGGCGGTGCGCTGCGCCCACTCTTCGACGTCGGTCGCTGCGATCTCGACCGCCTTGCCGCACGAACGGCAGATCAGGTGGTGGTGGTGACCGCGCGTCTCGCAGGCGCGGAACAGGTTCTCGCCGTCGGGGCTCTGCAGGGAGTCGGCATCGCCGCGGGCCGCGAGACCCGCGAGGGTGCGGTAGACGGTCGCGAGGCCGATGCCGGTGTTCTCGTCGCGCAGGGTCGCGTGCAGCGACTGGGCGCTGACGAAGCCGGGAGCTCCGGACAGAGCCTCCCGCACGCGTTCGCGCTGCCACGTATTGCGCTGGACCATGGCCGCGAGTCTAGCGAGGCGATCGGTGAATCGGCTGGGCGCGGGCGATGTCGCCTGGGCACACACGGCCCGGAGATGGTCGGCGCCCTCAGACCGCCCGGGTCGTGCGATCGCGGCGGGCGCCGACCAGGCGGCACACGAGGTAGATCGCGAACGAGATGGTCGTGATGTACGGGCTCACCGGCAGCGTTCCGGCCACCGCGAGCAGCACTCCGCCCACGGCCGAGACGAAGCCGAACAGCGCGGCCAGCAGCGGCACCGAGAGGGGACCGGATGCCACGCGCATGGCCGCCGCGGCGGGCGTGACCAACAGCGCCATCACCAGCAGTGCGCCGATGATGTGCACCGCCACGGCGACGATCAGGCCGAGCAGCAGCATGAATGCCAGCGACACGGCGGTGGTGGGCACTCCGCGTGCGGCCGCCGACTGCGGGTCGAGGGAGTCGAAGCGCAGCGGGCGCCAGATGAGCAGCAGGGCGACCAGCACCGCGACGCCGATCACCACGAGCCACCCGAGCTGCTCGCTCTGCACCGACACGATCTGCCCGGTCAGCAGGCTGAAGCGCGTCGCGCTGCGCCCGTTGTAGAGCGAAAGGCACAGGATGCCGACACCCAGGCCGAACGGCATGAGCACGCCGATGATCGAGTTGCGATCGCGCGCGCGGGCGCCCAGCACCCCGATCAGTGCGGCCGCGATGAGGGAGCCCACGATCGAGCCCGACACGACGTCGACGCCGATGAGCAGGGCCACCGCGGCGCCGGCGAACGACAGCTCGCTGATCCCGTGCACGGCGAAGGCCATGTCGCGCTGCATGACGAAGACACCGATGAGGCCGCCCACCAGGCCCAGGACCGCACCCGCGTAGACGGAGTTCTGCACCAGCTCGAGGATCGCGCCGTACTGGCTCACCCCGCCGAAGAGGGCGGTGCCGACGTCGGACCAGTTCATGCGTCGTCCTCGTCGTGGTGATGGTGGTGGGCGTCCTCGGCATCCGGGGCTCCGACGACGATGAGCTGGTCGCCGGCGCGGACGACGAACACGGGGGCGCCGTACAGGGCCGAGAGGGTCGCGGTCGTGAGCACCTCGTCGGGAGTCCCGAGGGTGAAGCGCCCGTTGGCGATGTAGAGGATGCGGTCGACGCGCGACAGCACGGGATTGATGTCGTGGGTGACCAGCAGCACGGCGGCGTCGCGCTCGCGACGGTAGCGGTCGATGAGTCGCACGACGGCTTGCTGGTTGGCGAGGTCGAGGCTCGTCAGCGGCTCGTCGCAGAGCAGGAGGGCGGGGTCGTCGGCGAGGGCTTGGCCCACGCGCAGTCGCTGCTGCTCTCCGCCGGAGAGGAGCCCCACGGGGCGGTCGCCGAACGCGGTGGCCCCCACCGCCTCGAGCAGTTCGTCGATGCGCGCGCGATCCTTCTTGCGCGACAGGGGCAGGCCGAGTCGGTGCCCGTCGACCCCGAGACCGATGATGTCGCGGCCGCGGAGGGGCGTCTCGCGCGGCAGGGGGCGCTGCTGGGGGATGTAGCCGATGCGGCGGTTGCCGGCGCGGCGCACCGGGGCTCCGAGCGCCTCGATCGATCCCCCGCTGAGGCGTTCGAGCCCGAGGATCGCGCGCAGCAGCGTGGTCTTGCCCGAGCCGCTGGGTCCGAGCACGGCGACGAGCTCGCCGGGCTCGACCTCGAGGTCGAGCCCGGCCCAGAGCTCCCGGCCCCCTCTTTCGAGGGCGGCTCCGCGGATGCGCAGCGGTGCGGTCGCGCTCACGCCGCCAGCGCGTCGGACAGCGCCGTGATGTTGCTCTGCATCCACGAGATGTAAGTCTGTCCCTCGGGGAGCGTTTCCGTGAACTCGATCACGGGGATGTTCTTGGACTTCGCTTCGTTCTGCACCTGTGTGACCTCGGCGCCGCCGGTCTGCGGGTTGACGATCATGACGGTGATCTGACCCGAGTCCAACAGCTGGAGCGACTCGAGCAGGGTCGCGGGCGGGACGTCCTGGCCCTCTTCGACCGCCTCGCTGAACTCGTTGGGGGTCGCGTTGTCGAGGCCCGCGGTGGTGGTCAGGTACACCGGCACCGGCTCTGTCACGAAGATCTTCTTGCCGGCATCCTTCGCCTTGATCGCGTCGAGGGAGTCCTCGAGACCGGCGATCTGCTGGGTGAAGGCCTCGGCGTTGGCGTTGAAGTCGGCGACGTGGTCGGGCGCGATCTTGCCCAGTTCGTCGGCGATGGCCTCGGTGAGGTCTTCGATGGTGTGGGGGTCGTACCAGACGTGCTCGTTGAAGCCCTCGATGTGGTCGTGACCGTCGCCCTCGGCGTGCGCGTGATCGTCGGCGCTCTCGCTCGGGGCGGGGCTCGCGTCGTCGTCGGAGTGATCCTTCGACCCGGGGTAGTCGTGGTTGTACTCCACGGCGGTGAGCACGGGAGCCGCCGTGCCGCTGGCCTGGATGAGGGACTCCATGAACGCGTCGTAACCGGCGCCGTTCTCGATCACGAGACCGGCGTTCTTCAGCGTCAGCTGGTCTTGCGCGCTCGCCTCGTACTCGTGCGGGTCCTGGCTGGGCGAGGTGATGATCGAGGCCACATCGACGTACTCGCCGCCGACCGCCTGGGCGATCGAGCCGTAGACGTCGGTGGATGCCACGACCTTGACCTTTCCGGACGAGTCCGACGAAGCGGGCGAGGCGGTGCCTCCGGCGCAGCCGGCGAGCGCGAGAACGGAGACGGCCCCGAGGACGACGGGGGCGAGAATGCGGCGGGTCATAAGGAAACCGTATCGCCGTTGATAATCGTTCTCAAACTCAGGGTGTACCGCATACGAGGTTCTCAGGATCCGGCATCCTGCCGATCTGTCCTCCCCTCACGGGTGCGGTCGCCCGATTGTCGACGGCGGACCCGGGTCGGGATCTCTTTACTGGGATCCATGACCGACCACGACCTCCCCGTCATCGCGCACTGGATCGACGGCGCCGAGAGCGCCCCGACGGGCAGACGCACCGCCCCCGTCTACAACCCCGCCACCGGCGCGGTGCAGGCGCACGTCGCCCTGGCCGGCGAGGCCGACATCCAGGCCGCCATCGCCTCGGCCAGTCGCGGCTTCGCCGAGTGGAGCGGCTCCTCCATCGCGAAGCGCCAGAGCGTGCTGTTCGCGTTCCGCGAGCTGTTGAACGCGCGCAAGGGCGAGCTGGCCGAGATCCTCACCGCCGAGCACGGCAAGGTGCTCTCCGACGCGATGGGCGAGATCGCCCGCGGCCAGGAGGTCGTTGAGCTCGCGACCGGCTTCCCGCACCTCATCAAGGGCGCCTACAGCGAGAACGCCTCCAGCGGCGTCGACGTGTACTCGCTCAAGCAGCCGCTCGGCGTCGTCGGCATCATCAGCCCCTTCAACTTCCCCGCCATGGTGCCGATGTGGTTCTTCCCCATCGCCCTCGCCGCCGGCAACGCCGTCGTGCTGAAGCCGAGCGAGAAGGATCCCTCCGCCTCGCTCTGGCTCGCGCGCCTGTGGAAGGAGGCGGGCCTTCCCGCCGGCGCCTTCACCGTGCTGCAGGGCGACAAGGTCGCCGTCGACGGACTGCTCGAGGCCCCCGAGGTGCAGTCGATCTCGTTCGTCGGCTCCACCCCCATCGCGCAGTACATCTACGAGACCGCGTCGAAGAACGGCAAGCGCGTGCAGGCCCTGGGCGGCGCGAAGAACCACATGTTGGTGCTGCCCGACGCCGACCTCGACCTCGTGGCTGACTCCGCCATCAACGCCGGCTTCGGCGCCGCGGGCGAGCGGTGCATGGCCGTCTCGGTCGTGCTGGCCGTCGAGCCGGTCGCCGACGAGCTGATCGCCAAGGTCACCGAGCGGATCACGAAGCTCCGCATCGGAAACGGAGCGGATGCCGACGAGCCCGACATGGGCCCCCTCATCTCGGGCGCGCACCGCGAGAAGGTGGCCTCGTACGTCGACATCGCTGAAGCCGACGGCGCGACCATCGTCGTCGACGGCCGCGGATTCTCGGTCGACGGGCACGAGGAGGGCTTCTTCTTCGGCCCCACCCTGCTCGACGAGGTGCCGACCACCTCGCGCGCCTACACCGAGGAGATCTTCGGCCCCGTGCTCTCGGTCGTGCGCGTGAAGACGTACGAAGAGGGCCTCGCCCTCATCAACGGCGGCGAGTTCGGCAACGGCACGGCGATCTTCACCAACGACGGCGGAGCCGCCCGCCGCTTCCAGCACGAGGTGCAGGTCGGCATGATCGGCATCAACGTGCCGATCCCCGTGCCGGTGGCTTACCACTCGTTCGGCGGGTGGAAGAAGAGCCTGTTTGGCGACGCGAAGGCTTACGGCGTGCACGGCTTCGACTTCTTCACCCGCGAGAAGGCCGTCACCAGCCGCTGGCTCGACCCCGCCACCCACGGCGGCATCAACCTCGGCTTCCCCCAGAACAGCTGAGTCGTCGGCACCGGATGCCGTGCCCCCGGGCTCCCACGAGCCTCGGGTCGCGGCATCCGTCGTTCCGTCCCGCGCTTCGCGTGAGGGGTCGAGAAGCGTCGCCTGGCGCGCGCCGAAGCGACAGAAGGTGACCCCTCACGCGCGGGCGGGAGGACCCGCCAGCTCCAGTGCGGCCCACAGCTCGGCGCGCGCGGCGAAGCTCGACAGGTCGAGCTCGAGCACCTGCTCGAGCTGCGCCATGCGCGCCCTCAGGGTGTGGCGATGGATGCCGAGGCTCCGCGCCGCGGGATCCCAGGCGCCGTTGGCGTCGAGCCAGACCCGCGCCGACTCACGCATGCGTTCTTGCTCGGCGGCCGGCAGTGCCTCGAGGGGCTGCAGAAGGGAGCGCGCGAGCACCTCGCCGCCGCGTTCGCGCAGCGCACCCATCAGGCCGCGGCCGGCCAGGTCGTCGTAGGCGCGGAGGGTGCCCGCCTCGGCGTCGCGAGCCGCGTGCACGGCACGGCGCAGGTTCTCGGCGAGATCGTCACCCGCCTCGTGGCGCGCTGTTCCGACGTGAAGACCCCGTCGCGCGGCGAGCGCCGCGAGCGCGGGGGCCGCGTCGTCCGCCACGAGCACGATGATGTCGTCGTCGCGCTCGGCAGAGAACATGCGGGCGGGGTCGCTCGAGACGAGGTCGAGCTCGTCGTGCAGTCCCGCAAGCGCTGCCGCCCCGCGCACGACCCCGACGAGGTACGGCGCCGCGGGAAGACCCCCGAGCGCCGACGCGGCCACGCGCCGCGCCGTGTCGCCGTGTCCGTCGACGAGCAGGTCGACGACGCCCGCACGCACGCCGCGCAGGGCCGACTGCAGTCCGCGCTGCTGCTCGAGCGCGATGCTCGCCAGCGCCACGACCGAGGCCACGAGATCCCGGCCCGCGGGGTCGAGCGGCTCGGGTCCGCCTACCGCGAGCACGCCGCGCAGTCGCCCGCTCTGCCCGATCGTCTGGACCAGCGCGTGGCCGGCCGAGGGCACGACGAGGCTCGCAGCGGTCCGCCGTTCGAGCAGGCGCCGCACGTCGCGGCCGACCTCGGCCTCGACCTCGGCCGGCGCCCCGCGCAGGCCCGGAGACGACAGGCGACCGCCGACCGCGTCGTACAGCTCGACCCAGGCGTCGAGCAGGCGCGACAGAGTGGCGAGGATCTCACGCAGGCCGTCCTCGCGCACCGCGGCACGGGCCACCGCGCGCTGGGCATCGAGCAGCCACGACAGGCGCGCGGCTCCTTCGGCGGCGATGATGTCGGCGACGAAGCGGATGATGCGGATGAACGGCGCGCGATCGGCGATCTCGACGATCGGCAGGTCGGCCGCCTCGCCCGCGCGCACCACGGTCTCGGGCACGCGGTCGTGGATGATGTCGGTCGCGAAGCCGAGGCCCGCCACCCCGAGCTCACGGAGGCGTCGGCAATAGGCCAGCGCCTCATCGGCATCCGGATCCGGAGAGAACTGCGCCCCGTTGGTCAGAAGCAGGTTGCCGCCCTCCAGGTACGGGGTCGGATCGACCAGGTCGGAGCTGTGCACCCACGACAGGGGCCGATCGAGCGCGTCGTCGTCGAGTCGGGTCAGCACGCGCAGGGGGAACGACGGGTCGTCGAGGAGGGTGCGGAGCGTCGCGGGCATGGCGGGCCAAACTGTCGATCGTCCGTAGAGATTACCGACAGATCGGCGCTCCCCGGCACGGCGCGACGCTTTCACACTGGAGGCATGCCGACACCCCTCTCGACTCCCCGCAACGCCGAGATCAGCGACCGCGACCGCACGAGCGTCTTCCACTCGTGGTCGGCGCAGGGCTCGCTCGCACCGCTCCCCCTCGCCGGGGGCTCGGGAGTGGAGGTCTGGGATGCCGACGGCCGACGCTACCTCGACTTCTCGAGCATGCTCGTCAACGTCAACATCGGGCACCAGCATCCGCGGGTCGTCGCCGCGATCCAGGAGCAGGCGGCGCAGCTGACCACGGTCGCTCCCGCGCACGCGAACGAGACGCGCGCGCACGCGGCCGAGCTCATCCTCGAGCGGACCCCCGAGGGGTTCTCGAAGGTCTTCTTCACCAATGGCGGGGCGGATGCCAACGAGAACGCCATCCGCATGGCCCGCCTGACCACGGGTCGCGACAAGATCGTGTCGCACTACCGCTCGTACCACGGCAACACCGGGTCGGCGATCGTGGCGACCGGCGATTGGCGCCGCATGCCGAACGAGTACTCGCGCGGACACGTGCACGTGTTCGGCCCCTACCTCTACCGGTCGGAGTTCTGGGCCGAGACCCCCGAACAGGAGTGCGAGCGCGCCCTCCGCCACCTCGAGCGCACCGTGCAGGCCGAGGGCCCCGACACGATCGCGGCGTTCCTGTTCGAGACGATCCCCGGCACCGCGGGCGTGCTCGTACCCCCGCCCCGATACCTCGAGGGCGTCCGCGCGATCGCCGACCGCTACGGCATCCTGCTGATCCTCGACGAGGTCATGGCCGGCTTCGCCCGCACGGGTGAGTGGTTCGCGTTCGATGCGTTCGACGTGCGGCCCGACCTCATCACTTTCGCGAAGGGCGTGAACTCGGGATACGTCCCCGTGGGTGGCGTGGCGATCTCGGATGCCGTGGCCTCAGTATTCGACGAACGCGTCTTCCCCGGTGGCTTGACGTACTCGGGTCATCCGCTCGCTGCGGCATCCACCGTCGCCGCTCAGCAGGCGATGGCCGACGAGGGCGTGATCGAGAACGCTCGCCGCATCGGCGAGGAGGTCATCGGCCCGCGTCTGCGCCAGCTGGCCGAGGACTCGCCGCTCGTCGGCGAGGTGCGCGGTCGCGGCGTGTTCTGGGCCGTCGAGCTCGTCGCCGACCAGGCCACGCGCGAGCCTCTGGCCGCCGCACGCATCGGCGCGATCAAGGCCGCGATGCTCGAGAAAGGCGTGCTCGGCTTCACCGCCGACAACCGCGTGCACGTGGTGCCGCCCGCCGTGATCGGCGATGCCGACGCCCACCGCGGCCTCGACGTGCTGGTCGAGGTGCTGCAGGCCGAGGCCGCGCGCGCCTGACGCCCCGCGGGTCAGGCGGCGGCGGCCTTCTCGCTGTAGTCGTAGAAGCCGCGGCCCGACTTCACGCCCAGGTTGCCGGCATCCACGTAGCTCTTCAACAGCTCGCGCGGACCCTCGGGCAGGTGCGGGTTCTCGTCGGCGTAGTGCTGCTCGATGTCGAGCACGACGTCGAGGCCGACCTGGTCCATCATCTGGAACGGGCCCGCCGGGGCGCCGGAGTTGACCCGCCACATCGCGTCGACGTCTTCGGGGGTCGAGACGCCGTCGGCGACGACCGCGAGGGCCTCGCGCTTGATGGCGGCCCAGATGCGGTTGAAGATGAAGCCGGTCGACTCCTGGCGGGCGACGAACGGGAAGACCCCGAAGTTCGGGAGCTGCTCCTGCAGGAAGGCGATGACCTCCGACGCGGTCTTTCCGTCGCTCATGAGGTCGACCGCATTCTGCTGCGGCGGCATGTAGAAGTGCATGTTGAGCACGCGCTCGGGCGTCGCGACCTCGTCGATCATCAGGCGCGACGCGAACGACGACGAGTTGCTCGCGAGGATGGCGTCCGCCGGCGCGAGGCGGTCGAGGTCGCCGAACACCGACGTCTTCAGCTCGATGCGCTCCGGCACGGCCTCGACGACGAGCCAGGCGTTCGAGACGGCGGATGCCAACTCGTCGGCGCCCTGCACGGTTCCGGCGACGGCCCCCTCACGGGCTGCCACCACCGAGGGCAGCGTCTGTTCGACGTAGGCGACGGCGGCGGAGCGCACGGCATCCGCGAGATCGAAGATGCGCACGTCGGCCCCTCCGCTGGCGAACATCAGCGCGATGCGACGACCGAGCGTGCCACCCCCGATCACGGTGACGGGTCGGGTGGCGATGTTCTGGGGCAGCTGGACGCTCATGTCGTTTCCTCTCGTGGAGCAGAGGGTCGCCTTGCGGATGCGAATCTCTCGATACACACTGTACTCAATACACTTCGTACTGAACAGGTGATGACCGATGAACCCCCTCGAGATCCTCCGCCGCGGCACCACGCCGCTGACCGCCCCCGTCTACCCGCTGCGGGCCACGCGCTTCCTGAACCGCGAGTACTTCAACGTCGTCTATCGAACGGATGCCGAGGCGTTGCGCGCCGTGGTTCCGGAGCCGCTCGAGATCGACGAGCCGCTCGTGCGCTTCGAGGTCATGAAGATGGGCGAGGTCGACGGCTACGGCCCCTACGTCGAGTCGGGACAGGCGATCCCCGTCACCCTCGACGGCGAGCGCGGCGAGTACCTGCACGCGATGTACCTCGACAACTTCGCCGCCACCGTGTCGGGGCGAGAGCTCAGCGCCTACCCGAAGGTGACCGGAACCCCCGACCTGCGCGTCGACCAGGGTGCCCTCGTCGGCACCCTCGATCGCGGCGGCGAGCGCGTGGCCACGGCCACCATGGGCTACAAGTGGGAGCCGCTCGACCTCGACGAGGCGAAGGCGCAGATCACGGTGCCGACCTTCATGGTCAAGCTCGTGCCCGACGTCTTCACGCAGGGCGTGCGCGCGGCGCACCTCGTGCGCACCGAGATCACCGACATCGTGGTGAAGGAGGCGTGGACCGGACCCGCCCGCCTGCAACTCTTCGAGCACGCGCTCGCCCCGATGGCCGACCTCCCCGTGCGCGAGATCGTCAGCGCCTCGCACATCGTCACCGACCTGACCCTCGCCCCCGTCCGCCCGGTCGTCGATTACCTCGACGGGGTGAACCGCGCCGCCGCTGCGTAACGTGGAGCCCGTGACGACCACCCCCGCAGAGGCGCCGAAGCCCGTGCGACGCCGCAGCAGCACCCGCACCGCACTGATCGCGGCCGCCGAGGCGATCTTCGACGAGACCGGCAGCACCTCGGTGAGCGTCGAGGCCATCACGCGTCGCGCGGGGTACACGCGCGGGGCGTTCTACTCGAACTTCCGCTCGGTCGACGAGGTGTTCTTCGCGGTCTACGAGCAGCAGGCGGAGCTGGTGTTCGAGCTGCTGAGCGACATGCTCGGCGACGCCCGCAGCAGCGAGCAGCCGACCCTCGACGACATCGTGCGCGGCGTCGTCGAGGGGCTCCCTCCCGAGGAGAAGTGGTACGCGATCCGCTCGGTGCTCATCACGCGGGCGCGTCACGACGAGGAGGTCCGGATGCTGCTCACCGCGCACACCGATCACTTCCACGACACGCTGCAGCCGCTGCTCGTCGAGTGCCTCTCGCGCATCGGCCTGCATCCGGTGATCGACCCCGCCCTCTTCACGCGCGCGGTCGTCGCCGCTCACGTCGGGGCGGTGAGCCAGAGCGTGTTGCACGCCGACACCCAGCGGGTGCGGGTCGCCGCGGTCGAGGGCTGCATCCTCGGGCTGACGCGCGGGGCCGCCTCCGCCTGAGCGAAGGGACCATGGCCGGTCTCGCCCGGCCCGGGCCCGGGGCCAGGGCATCCGGCCCTCTGCCGACTATGTGAGACGCGCCGCCCCCGATGAGGGAGCGGCGCGTCTCAGGCGTTCAGCGGGTGAGCGGCGCGCTCATCACTCGCAGGCCACGCCGTCGTTGTCGCGGTCCAGCTTCGACCGGTAACCCGGCTGGTCCCGATACAGGGGCGCCTTGCCCGCCGCGCGAACGGCGTCGCAGTTGGCGTAGTACGCGTCCTCTGCGGGCGGCGCCGGCGCGGGCTCGGCGGGGGCGGGCTGAGGCTGCGCCGGGGCCGGCTCGGGCGCGACGACCGGAGCGACGACCGGCTCGGGCTCCACGACCGGGGCCGGCGCCGGAGCGGCGAAGGCCGAGGTCGGCACGAGCTGATCGGGGCACGCCTCGAGCACCCGCTTCATCGCATCGCGCTCCGCCTCGGTCACCCACAGCCCGTAGGTGGCCTTGACCGCGATCTGCGCGGCGACGTAGGTGCAGCGGTAGCTCTTCTGCGCGGGGAGCCAGGTGGCCGCATCGCCGTCGCTCTTCTGCGTGTTGGCCGCGCCGTCGACGGCGAGCAGGTTGAGGGGGTCGTTGGCGAAGCTCGCGCGCTGGTCGGCGGTGAGCTGCTGGGCGCCCTTCTGCCACGCGTCGGACAGCGCGACGACGTGGTCGATCTGCACGAGCTCCGAGGTGCCCTGGCCGCGGACGAAGGCGATGCTCCGCCCCGTGTACGGGTCGGCGAGCGTGCCGCCGGTCACTCGGCAGGTTCCGGAGCGCACGGCATCCTTCAGGTCGCGGCCGAGGATGTCGTTGCGGGTGTCGCATCCGTTGCGGTCGACGTCGAGCCAGCGCTGACCGAACTGGGCGCGGTCGTACCCGGTCTTCGGCGCGCGTCCCTTCACGGCGAGGGTGTCGAGCACCGAAAGCGCTGTCTTGTCGGTGGTCGCCGAGGCGTCGGCGACGGTACCCGGCTGTCCCGCGAACGCGGCGAGCGCGGCCTGATCGTCGGCGAAGGGGGTGGCGGATGCCGTGGGAGTGGGCGACGGCGTCGGAGAAGCCGTGGCCGCCGGCACCGCCTGAGCGACGGAAGACGCGTTCTTCGGCGAGGTGGCCCCCGTGATGCCTCCCGCGATCGCGAAGGCGACGACGGCGGCGACCGTCCAGATCGCGGCGCTCGATCGCGAGCGGAACCGCAGCCAGGTCGGGGTGTTGCGCGCGAGCGAGACGATCCCGGTGACGAGCACGACGAGGGCGACCATCGCGACGAACGGGGCGAGCAGCCACAGCGCCACGAGCAGGACGAGGCCGGCCACGACCCGGCCCCACACCGGAACGCGAGAGAACCAGGGGCGCGCCTCGCCCGGCGCCGCCGGCGGAGGGGCGGTGGTCACGGTCGGCGCGGGCGGCAGCGGGGTGAAGTCGTTCGTCCACTGGCGGCCGTCCCACCAGCGCAGGCGTCCGGGAGTCTCGGTGTCGGGGTACCACCCCGGCGTCGCATTCGTCACGCGGCCACCGCCGCCTTCGTTCGGACCACTGCATTCCGGAATCGCATGGATTCCCCTTCCCCCGTTTGGACGACTTCGCGAGTCTATTCAGGGGAATGCAGATCGCCCGACCGCGCTAAAGGCACCTGGACGGATTACGAATGCAAGATGCGCGGGCGGGAAATGCCGAGACGAAATCGATACCGCGCGCGCTCCACGGAGCGGGGCCCTCACTCCGTTGTGTGTCCAAAAACCCGGACGGATTCGAAAATCGTCCGGGTGTTTTGGACACTCGAGAGGGGGTGCCGCGGCGCGGCGCGGGATGCGAGATGCGGCTCAGCGAACTCGTCTTCGGGTTCGCCACGCCTTCCACGCCCCGGTCGACCACAGCGCCCAGATCACCAACACGGGCTGGAAGAGCAGGCGGATGCCGCGGGCGAGGTCGGTGTCGAGGCCGAAGGCGTCGGTGCCCCGGACGAACTGCTCGATGTTGCCGGGGAAGATCGCGACGAAGAAGGCCGCGACGATCCAGCCGACCGCAACGCGCCAACGGCCGAGGACGAGGAGGGCGAGTCCAAGGGCGATCTCGACGACCCCGGATGCCACGACCGTCACGTCGACCGGAAGCGGAAGCCATGCGGGCACCTGAGCGACGAACGCGTCGCGGGCGAAGGTCAGATGCGCGGTGCCGGTGAACACGAGTGCGGCACCGAGCAGCCAGCGAGCGAGGGTGCGGGGGAGGCTCATCCTCCGAGGGTAGGCGGGCTGTTCGGCATGCGCGGAGCGCGGGGGCGGACGCGCCACCCCCGCCGCCCCGTCAGCGGCGCAGAATGCGGTGCGCCAGCGCGTTGCCGATCAGCTGGCCCGCCTGCACGATGACGACGATGATCGCCACCGTCACCCACGTCGCCTGCTGGTTGAACTGCTGATAGCCGTAGATGATCGCGAAGTTTCCGAGTCCGCCGCCGCCGATGTACCCGGCCATCGCCGACATGTCGACGACCGCGATGAACATGAACGTGTAGCCGAGGATCAGCGGGGCGAGGGCCTCGGGAATGACCACGCCGAAGAGCACGCCGATGCGGCGCGCGCCCACGGCCCGGGCCGCCTCGACGGTTCCGGGATCGACGGCCACGAGGTTCTGTTCGACGACGCGGGCGATCACGACCGTGGCCATGATCGTGATGGGCACGATCGCGGCATCCGTTCCCAGGGTCGTCCCCGTCACCGCGCGCGTGACCGGGGCCACGGCGGTGAGGAAGATGATGAACGGGATCGGCCGGATGAGGTTGATCACGAGGTTCGCGACCGCGAAGACCGCTCGGTTGGCGAAGAGATTCCCGGGGCGCGTCGCGTACAGCAGCGCCCCGATGACGAGTCCCGCGACGCCCGAGATCAGCAGTGAGACGGCCACCATGTAGACGGTCTCGCCGATCGACTGGATCAGCACCGGGGTCAGGGTGCCCCACTTGTTCACGAGCGCACCTCCCTCGCCGGAAGGACGACGTCGGTGTGCGCGCGCAGTTCCGCAACCACCGCATCGAGGTCGTCGGCGTGCACGCGGTAGGTCAGGGTGCCGAGCTGTCGGCCGAGGACGTCGGTCACCCCGCCGTAGACGACGGAATGACGGACGCCGTGGCGGTGGAACACCGCCGAGACGTCCTCGCTCGAGAACTCGTTGACCTCGACGCTCACGAGCTCTCCCCCGCCCGCGGCGAGCGCCGCCAGCGCCTCGCCCGAGGGCACGCCCTGCGTCACGGCGGCCACGAAGCGCTTCGTGAGGTCGGCGCGGGGGTGGGCGAACACGCGGTACGTGTCCCCGCTGTCCACGACCCGTCCGCCGTCCATCACGATCACCTGATCGCACAGCTCGTGCACGATCGAGATCTGGTGCGTGATGACGACGATCGTGATGCCCAGGCGGCGATTGATCTCTCGCAGCAGGTCGAGCACCTCGGCCGTGGTCTGCGGGTCGAGGGCGCTGGTGGCCTCGTCGGCGAGCAGGATGCGCGGGTCGGTCGCGATCGCACGGGCGATGCCGACGCGCTGCTTCTGCCCGCCCGACAGGCGCCGCGGGTACTGCTTCGCCTTATCGCCGATGCCGACGAAGTCGAGCAGCTCGGCAACGCGCTTGTCGCGGTCGGCCTTCTTCCACCCCGCCACCTTCAGCGGGTACGCGACGTTGGCCGCCACCGTGCGCGAGGTGAAGAGGTTGAACTGCTGGAAGATCATCCCCACGCGGCGCCGCAGGTCGCGGAGCTTCGCCTCCGTGGCATCCCCCACGTTCACTCCCAGCACCTCGACGGTGCCGGACGTCGGCTGCTCGAGCCCGTTGAGCAGCCGGACGAGGGTGGACTTGCCGGCGCCGGAGTATCCGATCACCCCGACGATCGACCCCTCCTCGACCGAGAGCGACACGTCGTCGACGGCGGTGGTGGAGGTGCGGCGATCGGTGCGGAAGCTCTTCGTGACGCCCCGCAGCTCGATGACCGCGGTCATCCCTTCTGGGCCTTGAGGGCGTCTTCGAGGCTCGTCAGCTCGTCCTGCAGCTGCGCGCCGGTCCACTCGGTCTTGAATTGCAGGTTGCCCTGGTTCAGCTCGGTGACCGCCGCCTCGACCTCGGTCGAGTGGTACGCCTCGACGAGCTTGGCCCAGCGCGGGTCGTCCTTCTTGTCGTCGCGCGTGACGAACGCGTTGATGTACGGAGCGAGCTGCGGGTTGTTCAGGTCTTCCTTGAAGATGATGAGCTCGTCGCCGAGCCCGCCCTTCTGCGCCTGCGTGTTGTTGACGATCGCGGCCTGGGCGCTGCCGTCCTTGAGCGCGGTGACGGTCTGGTTCGTGTCGACGGGCAGCAGCTCGACCTTGGTCGAGACGATGTCGGCCGGCGTCGAGAAGGCGGTGCCGCCGTCCTTGAGCGTCAACAGCCCCGCCGTCTGCAGGTTGAGCAGACCGCGGGCGAGGTTGGTCGGATTGTTGGGGATGGCGACCTTCGCGCCCTCGGGCAGGTCCTTCACGTCCTGGTACTTCTCGGAGTACAGCGCGAGCGGGTACACCGCCGTCGCACCGACCGGAACGAGCGAGCCGTTGTTCTCGACGTTGAACTGCGACAGGTAGATGAGGTGCTGGAAGAGGTTCACGTCGAGCTCGCCGTCCTGCACGCCCTGGTTGAGCTGCACGCCGTCGTTGATGGTGCGCACCTCGAGGTCGATGCCCTCCTCGGCGAGCTTCTGCTTCAGCACCGTCCAGTGCGCCTCGTTGCCGTCGTCGGCGCCGAGGACGATGCGCGAGGAGTCGTCTCCGGATGCCGCACCCCCGGCGCAACCGGTGAGGGTCAGCATCAGGGCAGCGGCGGAAGCACTGAGGATCGTGGCCAGGCGTGCGGTGCGGCGAGTAGTCATGAGACCACGTCAGCACGTGGCATCCGGGATCGGAATTCGAGGCGTTACGACCGGTAACGGGCTGTCACGCGGAGTAATCGATTGGGTGGATGCCGAGGCATCGGCGATGATCGCACGCCTCATCGACCCGCGGGCTCACAGCGGAGGCGTAGCCTGGAGAGCGATGTCACGGGATGAAAGCGCGCGTAAGAGATTGTCCCGGAACAGCCCCCAGGGGCTGGTCGTTGCGATCCTGGCCCTGGCGGGCCTGTGCTCTTCGTTCATGTTCACCCTCGTGGTGCCCATCCAGTCGCAGTTGCCGCAACTGCTGAACGCCTCGCGCGACGACACCGCCTGGGTCGTGACCTCGACGCTGCTCGCCGCCGCCGTCATCACCCCCATCGCGGGCCGCCTGGGCGACATGTACGGGAAGCGCCGCATCGTGCTCGTGCTGCTGATCGTGATGATGCTCGGCTCGGTCGTGGCGGCGCTGTCGACCGGGATCATCGGCATGATCATCGGTCGCGCGCTGCAGGGCGCCGTGGTGGGCGTCGTGCCGCTGGGCATCTCGATCATGCGCGACGTGCTGCACGAGAACCGCGTCGACAGCGCGATCGCCCTCATGAGCGCGACGCTCGGCGTCGGCGGCGCCCTGGGGCTGCCGATTAGCGCCCTCGTGGCCGAGAACACCGACTGGCACTGGCTGTTCTGGATCGCCGGAGCCCTCGGCGCGATCGTCTTCGTGCTGATCCTGTGGATCGTCCCCGTCAGCGTGCTGCGCACCGCGGGACGCTTCGACTACCTCGGCGCCGTCGGCCTCGCGATCGGCCTGATCGGCGTGCTGCTCGCGGTCTCGCGTGGCAACTCGTGGGGCTGGACCTCGCCGCTGACGCTCGGCCTCGCCATCGGCGGCATCCTCGTTCTGCTCGTGTGGGGCTGGTACGAGCTGCGCGTCGAGAACCCGCTGCTCGACCTCCGTGTCGCCGCGCGCCGCCCCGTGCTGCTCACCAACCTGGCATCCGTCGCCATGGGCTTCGCTCTGTTCACCTCGAACGTCGCATACCCGCAGATGCTCGAGCTTCCTGTCGCGACCGGCGTCGGACTCGGCCTGTCGCTGCTGGCCGCGAGCCTCGTGGTCATGCCCTCGGGCCTGGTGATGATGGTGCTCTCGCCGATCTCGGGCACCCTGGCGCGCACGATCGGCCCGCGCGTCCTTCTGGTCGCCGGCTCGATCTCGCTGATCCTCGCGTACGGCTTCAGCCTGGTCTTCTCGACCGAGGTCTGGCACTTCGTCGTCGCGAACATCCTGATCGGCTTCGGCATCGGCTTCGGCTACGCCGCCATGCCCATGCTCATCATGCGCGCGGTGCCGCCGAGCGAGACCGGCGCCTCGAACGGCCTGAACGCCCTCGCGCGCTCGCTCGGGACGAGCACGGCCGCCGCGATCGTCGGCGTCGTGCTCGCGACCCTATCGACCGGCTCGGGCGAGACGCGCGTCCCGACCTCGCAGGCGTTCCAGGTGTCGTTCCTGATGGGCATCGGGGCGGCCGCGATCGCCCTGGTGCTGGCGCTGTTGATCCCCACGCGGCCCACGCCGGTCGAAAAGCACCCTTCGCTACCCTGAGCCCCCTGCGCGCCGGCAGTGGCGCGCGCCGCTCAGTCCAGCAGCAGCGCCGGCTCCTCCAGCACGGATGCCACGTCGGCGATGAACCGCGAGATCCCGTCGCCGTCGACCACGCGGTGATCGAACGAGCCCGACACCGTGGTCACCCAGCGGGGGCGCACCTCGCCGTCGACGACCCACGGCTTCTGGCGGATCGCGCCGAGCGCGATGATGCCCGCCTCACCGGGGTTGATGATCGGGGTCCCGGCATCCACTCCGAAGACACCGATGTTGGTGATCGTGAACGTGCCGCCGGTCTGGTCGGCCGGGCTCGTCTTGCCCTCGCGCGCGGTTAGGGTGAGGGTTTCGAGCGCCTTGGCCAGTTCGCGCGTGTTCATCGACTGCGCGTCCTTGATGTTCGGCACGAGCAGGCCGCGCGGGGTCGCCGCGGCGATGCCGAGGTTCACGTAGTGGCGCACCGAGATCTGCGCACCGTCTTCGCTGTCGACCCAGGCGGCGTTGATCATCGGCGTGCGGCGCAGAGCCCAGATCACGGCGCGCGCCATGATCAACAGCGGCGAGATCTTCACGTCGGCGAAGTCGGGCGAGGCCTTGAGGCGCTTGACGAGCTCCATCGTGCGCGAGGCGTCGACGTCGACCCACACCGACACGTGCGGTGCCGAATACGCGCTCGAAGTCATGGCGTTGGCGGTCGCCTTGCGCACGCCGCGGACGGGGATCGACTCCTCGCGGGCGTCGGAGGCGGGGGCGGATGCCGTGGGCGCGGGCGCCGCGGGAGCAGCCACCGGGATCGTCTCCTCGCGCACGGCGCCCCACGCAGGCGTCTCGATGTTGCGGAAGACGCTCGCCTGCTCGGCGTGCTTGACGACGTCGTCGCGGGTCACCTCTCCGGCGGGGCCGCTGGGCGTGACCGCCGAGAGGTCGACGCCGAGGTCGCGCGCGAGCTTGCGGATCGGGGGCTTGGCGACCACGCCGACCGAGGCCTTCACGGGGCGCTCGGCGGGCTTGCGGCGACGTGACGACACCGCGCCACCCGTGCCATACCCGACGAGGACCGCTCCGCCGGGGTCGCTGGGCTCGGGAACACTGACCGGGGCCGCGGGCGCCGGGGCGGCGGCATCCGTCGATCCGATCGTGATGATCGGCGCGCCGACCTCGACGGTCGAGCCCTCGGATGCCAGCAGCTCTCCGACCGTGCCCGCGTAGGGCGACGGCAACTCGACGAGCGACTTGGCCGTCTCGATCTCGACGATCACGTCGTTGACGGCGACGGCGTCACCGGGCGCGACGCGCCACTGCACGATCTCGGCCTCGGTGAGGCCTTCTCCGACGTCGGGGAGAACGAAGGTCTGCTCGGTCACGATGGTGTCCTTTGCTCGCGAAACAGCATCTCACTGACGAGTCGGCGACGGAATGTCACCGACTCGTCAGCGGGGTGCAGTCTCGCGGTCCACGGGTGGGAAGCGGGAAGGGTCAGTAGGCGAGAGACCGGTCGACGGCCTCGAGAATGCGATCGGCGTCGGGCAGATAGGTGCCCTCGAGCTTCGCGGGCGGGAAGGGCACGTCGAACCCCGACACCCGCAGCACGGGTGCCTCGAGGGCGAAGAAGGCCTTCTCCATGACGGTCGCGGCGATCTCGGAGCCGAGGGAGGTGAAGCCCGGCGCCTCCTGCGCGTAGACCATGCGGCCGGTGCGGCGCACCGAGTCGAGCAGGGGGCCGTAGTCGACGGGCGAGAGAGAACGAAGGTCGATGACCTCGCAGCTCGTGCCTTCGCTCTCGGCGAGAGCGGCGGCCTGCAGCAGGGTCGTCACCATCGCGCCGTGTCCGACGAGCGTGACGTCGGTGCCGCGGCGCACGATGCGGCTCGCGTGCAGCGGCAGCGCAGGGGCCTCGAGGTCGACCTCGCCCTTCTGCCAGTACTTGGCCTTCGGCTCGAGGAAGACGACGGGGTCGGGCGATTCGATCGCCTGCTGGATCATCCAGTAGGCGTCATTCGCGTTCGAGGGGCTGACCACCCGGAGCCCTGCCGTGTGCGTGAAGTACGCCTCGGGGCTCTCCTGGTGGTGCTCGACCGCGCCGATGTGTCCGCCGTAGGGGATGCGGATGACGACGGGCATGCGTACCGCGCCCTCGTGGCGGTTCGTGATCTTCGCGAGCTGCGAGGTGATCTGGTCGAAGGCGGGGAAGACGAAGCCGTCGAACTGGATCTCGAGCACGGGCGTGAAGCCGCCCATCGCGAGACCGATCGCGGTGCCGACGATCCCCGACTCCGCGAGCGGGGAGTCGATGACCCGGCGCGGACCGAAGTCCTTCTGCAGGCCCTCGGTCACACGGAAGACGCCGCCGAGCGGGCCGATGTCCTCACCCATGAGCAGCACGCGGTCGTCGGTCTCGAGCGCGCGACGGAGTCCGGCGTTCAGCGCGCGGCTGATCGGCATGTTGTCGGTCACTGCGCGCCCCCTTCCATCGAGTTCTCGTAGTCGTCGAGCCAGCGCTGCTCCTCGGCGATCAACGCGTGGGCTTCGGAATAGACGCTCTCGAACATGTGCACGCGCGGGATGCCGCCGAGCTCGTTCGTGCGTACGCGCACGTCGTCGGCGAGGGCTGCTCCCTCGGCATCCGCGTCGTCGAAGAACTGCTGCGAGGCGCCGCGTCCCTCGAGGTAGGCGCGCATGCGGGCGATCGGGTCGCGCCCGGCCCACGCCTTCTCTTCGTCGGAGGTGCGGTACTTGGTGGGGTCGTCGCTGGTCGTGTGCGCGCCCATGCGGTACGTCATCGCCTCGATCGCGCGGGGGCCGCCGCCTGCGCGCGCCTCGTCGAGGGCGACCTTCGACACGGCGTAGCTCGCGAGCACGTCGTTTCCGTCGACCTGGAGGCTCGGGATGCCGTAGCCCTCACCGCGCTTGTACAGCGGCGAGCGCGACTGCGTCGCGACCGGCACCGAGATGGCCCACTGGTTGTTCTGCAGGAAGAACACCTCGGGGGTCTGGAAGCTCGCGGCGAAGACCATCGCCTCGTGAACGTCGCCCTGGCTCGAGGCGCCGTCGCCGTAGTAGACGATCACGGCTTCGTCGCGCTCGGGGTCGCCGCTGCCGCTCTTGCCGTCGAACACCAGGCCCATCGCCAGGCCCGTGGCGTGCAGCGTCTGCGCACCGAGCACGAGCGTGTAGATGTGCGTGTTGCCGTTCTTGGGGTCCGTCGGGTCCCACCCGCCGTGGGTGAGTCCGCGCATGAGGCGGATGATGTCGAGCGGGTCGACGCCGCGGATGCGGGTGACCACGTGCTCGCGATACGAGGGGAAGACGTGGTCCTGCGCGCGGGCCGCGCGAGCGGAGCCGACCTGCGCCGCCTCTTGCCCGAAGGACGGCGGCCACAGGGCGAGCTGCCCCTGGCGCTGCAGGTTGGTGGCCTGCACGTCGAACGCGCGGATCGAGACCATGTCGCGGTAGAAGGTCTCGAGTTCGGCGTCGGTCAGGGCGTCGATGAGCGGCAGGTAGCGCTCGGCGGCGGGCGTGGGGGCCAGCGTGCCGTCGGCTGCCAGAACGCGCACGAGAGCGGGGTCGTCGAGCGGGGTCATGAACCCACGCTAACGCGCGACCCATGCGCGAGACCGCATGAGGTGCACAACGGATGCCGTGATTCGGCGTTCGTTGTCGACAAAGGCGCCGCCGCGGATCAGTGTGGGGCGGTGGACGCGGCGACCTCGACCACGCGGTCGAGCGACTCCTCTTCGCCGATCGAGATGCGGATGCCGTCGCCCGGGAACGGACGCACGATGAGCCCGGCCTCTTCGAAAGCGGTGGCGACCTCGACCGTGCGATCGCCGGCGGCGAGCCACACGAAGTTGCCCTGGGCGTCGGGGACATCCCACCCGGCCTCGCGAAGGCGGCCGACGAGGCGGTCGCGTCGCTCGGCGATGACCTTCACGCGGTGCAGCAGCTCGCTCTCGGCATCGAGGCTCGCGATCGCCGCGGCCTCTCCGGCCGCCGTGACCGACAGCGGGATGGCGGTGCTGCGCGAGGCGTCGAGCACTCCGGTGTGACCGATCGCGTAGCCGATACGCAGACCCGCGAGCCCGTACGCCTTCGAGAAGGTGCGCAGGACGACGACGTTCGGGCGACCGAGCACCGCGCGCACCCGACTGCCCTCGACCGACGCGGGGTCGGTCACGAATTCGGCGTAGGCCTCGTCGAGGACGATGAGCACGTCGCGCGGCACGGCGTCGACGAACGCGGCGAACTCGTCGTAACCGACGGTCGGCCCCGTGGGGTTGTTGGGGCTGCACACGATCACCAGGCGCGTGCGCTCGGTGACGGCGGCGGCCATCGCGGGGAGGTCGTGACGCGAGTCGGCGGTCAACGGCACCTGCACGCTCTTCGCCCCCGCGACCGCGACGAGCGAAGGGTAGGCCTCGAACGAGCGCCAGGCGTAGACGACCTCGTCGCCGGGGCCCGAGGTCGCCAGCAGGAGCTGCGCCAGCACCGAGACGCTGCCGGCTCCGACGTGCACCTCGTCGGGCGAGACGCCGTACCGTGCGGCCAGGCGTTCGCGCAGGCGGGCGGCCGTGGCATCCGGGTATCTGTTGAAGGCTCCCGCGGCGACGACCGCGTCGAGGACGCCGGGAAGCGGCTCGAAGGGGTTCTCGTTGCTCGAGAGCTTGAAGGCGTCGGGGCTGGCCTGTCGTCCCTGCCGGTACGCGGGCAGCGCGGCGATCTCGGGGCGGATACGGGGCAGGACCGGGTCTTCACTCACCCCGCGAGCCTAACCGGGGCCCGCCGTGCGCGTCAGTCCCACTTTCGGGGGCATCTCCCCCCGCGAGTCCTCCCTAGGCCTCGAGCGCGCGGGGCGTTCTCCACAACCCCGCGGCGCGACGGCGGGCCGTGCCACGATGGGGGCATGCGCTTCGTCGTCCGCGTCGCCGTCAACGCCTTCGCCATCTGGATCGTCACGCTGCTGCCCGCCCTGCAGGTGCGGCTCATCCCCTTCGCCCCGGGCGAGTGGTTCCAGGTCCTGCTCACGCTGCTCGTGGTCGGGCTCATCTTCGCGCTGGTCAACACGATCATCGGCACCGTCGTCAAGATCGTCGCGATCCCGCTCTACATCCTGACGCTCGGGCTCATCTCGCTGATCATCAACGGTTTCCTGCTGTGGCTCACGGGCGTCATCACCGAGAACTGGGACTGGGGCCTGCGCACCGGCGAGTTCTGGTTGACGGTCGTGGCGGCGCTGCTCATCGGCATCATCAACGCCGTCCTGGGCGGCATCCTGCGTCCGCGGCGCGAGGAGCGCGAACGCCGCTGATGCGTTCGAGGCCCATCACCGCCATGATGGGGGGATGACCGCGAACCCCGACGCGCCGTTCCGCGTCGTGTTCGTATGCAGTGGCAACATCTGCCGCTCGCCGATGGCCGACGTCGTGTTCCGCCGTATCGCCGACACCTCGGGCCTCGGGGCGCACATCGCGTCGAGTTCGGCCGGCACCGGCGACTGGCACGTCGGCGAGCGCGCCGACCACCGCACCCTCGCGGCTCTCGACCGCCTGGGCTACGACGGCTCCTCGCACCGCGCCCGGCAGTTCCAGTACGCCGACTTCGAGCGCAACGACCTCGTCGTCGCCCTCGACCGCAGCCACGAGCGCGTGCTGCGCGGGTGGGCGCGCGACGAAGACGACGCCGACAAGATCGCCCTGCTGCAGTCCTTCCTTCCGGATGCCGAAACCCTCGACGTCCCCGACCCGTACTACGCCGGGGCCCCGATGTTCGACGAGGTGCTCGGTATGATCGAACGCGCCAGCAGGGCCCTGTTCCGACAGCTCGAGCCCGCCATCCGTTCCGCGGGCTGACCCGTTCGCGCAACCCCCGGGAGACCCGTGTCCTCTCTGCCCCCGCAGCCCCTCAGCCCGCTCGACGGACGGTACTTCGCCACCGTCGCGGACCTCGGCGACTACCTGTCGGAGGCCGGTCTCAACCGCGCCCGCGTCGAGGTCGAGGTCGAGTGGCTGCTCGCCCTGACCGACCGCTCGCTGTTCGGCACCTCGCCCGTCTCCGACGCCGACCGCACGCGCCTGCGCGCCCTCTACGAGGAGTTCGGCGCCGACGAGATCGCGTGGCTGAAAGAGAAAGAAGCGGTCACCCGCCACGACGTCAAGGCCGTCGAGTACCTCGTGCGCGACCGCCTCGACACCCTGGGCCTCACCGCCCTCGCCGAGCTGACCCACTTCGCGTGCACCAGCGAAGACATCAACTCCACCGCCTACGCCCTCACCGTGCAGCGCGCGGTCGAGCGCGTGTGGCTGCCGAAGCTCCGCTCGGTCACCGCCGCCCTCGCCGAGCTCGCGACGCAGCACCGCGACGCCGCGATGCTCTCGCGCACGCACGGGCAGCCGGCCACGCCCACGACCATGGGCAAAGAGATCGGCGTGTTCGCGTGGCGCCTCGAGCGCGTCATCCGTCAGCTCGACGCCGGGGAGTACCTCGCCAAGTTCTCGGGGGCCACCGGCACCTGGTCGGCGCACGTCGCCGCCGAGCCCGACGTCGACTGGCCCGAGTTGACGCGCGCGTTCATCGAGTCGCTCGGCCTGGGCTTCAACCCGGTCACCACGCAGATCGAGTCGCACGACTGGCAGGTCGAGCTGTACGACCGCGCGCGTCACGCGGGCGGCATCCTGCACAACCTCGCCACCGACATCTGGACCTACATCTCGCTGGGCTACTTCACGCAGATCCCCGTCGCGGGAGCCACCGGTTCGTCGACGATGCCGCACAAGATCAACCCGATCCGCTTCGAGAACGCCGAGGCGAATCTCGAGATCGCCGGCGGGTTGTTCAGCACTCTGGCATCCACCCTCGTCACCAGCCGCATGCAGCGCGACCTCACCGACTCGACCACGCAGCGCAACATCGGCGTCGCCTTCGGACACTCGCTGCTCGCGCTCGACAACCTGCAGCGGGGCCTGACCGAGATCTCGCTCGCCGAAGACGTGCTGCTGGCCGACCTCGACGTGAACTGGGAAGTGCTCGCCGAGGCGATCCAGACCGTCGTGCGCGCCGAGATCGCCGCCGGTCGCTCGCAGATCACCGACCCCTACGCGCTGCTGAAGGACCTCACGCGCGGACGCCGCGTCGGCGGCCCCGAGCTCGCGGAGTTCGTGCGCGGTCTCGACATCGGCGACGCCGCGAAAGAGCGCCTGCTCGCGCTGACCCCCGCCGCGTACGCGGGCCTCGCGTCGCAGGTGGTCGACGCGCTGTAACGCGCTGCGGGCGCGGTACGCGCCGCCGCCCCGCCCCCTCCGTGAGTGTCCAGAACACCCGGACGATCTTCGGAAGCGTCCGGCTGTTCTGGACACTCGACGTGTTCTCGCGCCCGCGTCGTGCCGGCGGCATTCGCGTCGGCGAGCACCCCACCGCGAACTGCCCCTGGACGTCGCGCACCGGTGCCCCATAGTGTTGACGTCAACATCCCCCACCGCGGCCCCCGGGCCGTCGTGCGCCGCACCGTCGCGGCGCAGATCGGAACAGACGCGATGACGCCTCGACGCCCCTCTTCCTCTTTCGTGCGCACGCTCCTCGCGGCCGTGACCGCTGCCGTGGTCGCCGGAGCCCTGGCATCCCCCCTCGCGGCGAGCGCCGCGGGCGGCGTGCCGACCGATCCGAACGACGGCGTGCCCCGGATCGACCCGCCCGTCACCTACACGAACTTCCAGCCGCTCGCCGACCCCGGCCTCGGCGCGGCCGACTACTTCCAACCGGCCTGGTACGACACCGACGGCCGGCACATCCAGGCGCACGGCGGGCAGGTCGTCACGACCGAAGAGAACGGCCAGACCGTCTACTACTGGTACGGCGAAGACCGCACGAACGGCTACTGGAACAGCCCCGGCGTCGCGGTGTATCGATCGACGGATGCCAAGAACTGGACGAACCTTGGAGACGCGCTCCGCAGCATCTCGACGCGGGACGACCTGCTCACGCCCTACTTCGAGGATCTGTACGACACCGTCGACGAGAACGGCCAGCCGCGCACCGAGAAGATCGACGCCCTCGCGTACCACCTCAACTCGACGCAGAACTCGGATTACACCGCGATCTTCGAGCGCCCCAAGGTGCTGCACAACGCCAAGACCGGCAAGTGGGTCATGTGGTGGCACGCCGACGGGCGCACCGAGCCCGGCGGCAGCACCTACGCGCGGTCGATGGCGGCCGTCGCCGTATCGGACTCGCCCGCGGGCCCGTTCCGCATGACGGGCGCCTTCCGCATGCCCAACCGCACGGACTACCAGGCCTGCACGCAGTACGCGGTCCCCGGTCAGGCGCGCGACATGACGGTGTTCCAGGACGACGACGGCAAGGCCTACATCTCGTACTCGTCGGAGGAGAACTACAGCCTCTACGTCGCCGCCCTCGACGACGCCTACACGAACGTCACCCACACCACCGATCGCGACACCCTCGACGTCAACCAGTACTCCGAAGACGGCCGCTACCCCTACGTCTTCGCCGACGGGACCCCCGCGGCGCCCGAACGGGGGAAGGACTTCCAGATCGTCAAGGAGTGCGGCCACCTCGAGGCGCCCGCGATCTTCGAGCGCGACGGCACCTACAGCGTCGTCACCTCGGGCGCGACCGGCTGGGCGCCCAACCCGCAGACGTACTACACGACGAAGAACCTGATGGGCACGTGGATCCGCGGTGTCGACGCGAACGACGTGAACGAGACCGTCTCGTACAACGCCATCCCCGACGGGGGTGACGGCCTGCTCTCGATCGGCGACGTGCGCCGCTCGACGTTCGGCTCGCAGACGACGAACGTGTTCGAACTCGAGCCGGGCAAGTTCGTCTACATGGGCGACCGCTGGAACGAGGGCAAGTCCGACTCGACCTACGTCTGGCTCCCGCTCACGGTGGGCGAGAACGGACGCCTCGAGATGCACAACCCCGCCGCCGAGGACCCCGCGCGCTACGGCAAGGGATGGGACGCCTCGTACTGGGATGACAAGGGCTTCGGCCACGGCACCTGGCGCGCCGTGACCACCGGTCTGCCCGAGACCGTCCGCCGCGGCGCCACCCCGCAGCTGCCCACCAGCGTCCCCGTCGACACCTCCGCCGGCACCGCCCCGGTCGCCGTCACCTGGTCGACGGTCGACACGAGCGCGCTCGGCCCGCAGACGATCACCGGCACCCTCGCCGCCGACGCGAACTTCACCGCCGGTCGCTCGTTCCAACGCACGATCACGGTCGCCGAGCCCGGCATCGCCGACATCGCCCCCGAGGCGACGGTCACCGCGTCGAGCCGCTCCGACCTCGTCGCCACCCTCACCGACGGCAACCCCACGGCCAAGGGCTGGGACGACTGGACCGGAAACGGCTACCCGCGCGACAGCTGGCTGCAGTTCGACTGGGGCACCGACCGCACGTTCGACTCGATCGTCGTGCACACCTACAAGGACGGGGCGACGGCGACCTGGCCCTCGCGCATCCAGGTGCAGTACCGCGACGCCTCGGGCGCATGGAAGGACACCGCGGTCGAGGCGACCCTCGCTCAGGATGCCAGCGCCCCGGCCCCCACGGCCGTGATCGACGCCCGCACGCTTCCGGCGGCCAGCGCCCTGCGGCTCCGGCTGACGAGCCAGGCGAACACGTGGCAGTCGATCTCGGAGGTCGACGTGTGGGGCAACGCCTCGGCCGTGAACGTGTGCCGCGATATGGGCACGACGGTGTCGGCATCCTTCCACCAGACGAAGTGGGCCACGATGCCCGCCTCCAACGCGTGCGACGGCCGACTCGGCACGGCGTGGTCGACCTGGACCGACGCGGGCTACAAGGACTCCGCGACCTTCACGATGGAGACGTTGGAGATCCACCGTCTGAACGAGGTGCGCTTCACGAACCTCGAGGGATCGATCGCGGGTGTCTCGCTCGAGTACCGGGACTACCACGACAACCAGTGGAAGCCGCTGCCCCTCACCGGTGACGCGCCCACGGTGACGAACGGCGTCGAGACGACGTTGTCGTTCCAGAAGGTCCTGGCGACGGGCCTGCGCTTCACCTTCGCGACCCCCGGGTCGTACCTGAAGATCCCCGAGTTCTTCGTGGCCGAGGCCGGCGGGATCGCGCACATCGAGCCGTTCCTGCGGACGCAGCCCAACGCCGCCGGCTGGTACACCGCCGCTCCCGTACCGGTGAGCCTGTCGCACGACGGCAACACCGACGTCGAGGTGCAGCACCGCATCGACGGCGGGGCGTGGCAGACGGGGCCGGACTTCGACGTCACCACCGACGGCGACCACACCGTCGACTACCGCGCCCTGTGGAACGGCACCGAGGTGCCCGAGGTCGCCGGATCGCTCCCCATCCGCATCGACACGGCCGCCCCGACCACCGAGGCCTCGACCGAGAAGCCCTCGACGCTGCTGCGCCTCATGCAGCCGGCCGCGGTGTTCCAGGCCCTGGCACCCGCCGAGGCGACGGTGGTGTTCCAGGCGACGGATGCCACCTCGGGCGTCGCCCTGACCGAGTACTCGCTCGACGGCGGGACGACGTGGACCGCGGGCTCGAGCGTGACGCTCACCGGCGCCGGAGACCACCTCGTGCAGTTCCGCTCCACCGACGTGGCCGGCAACCTCGAGCAGGCGCGGTCCGCGACCGTCACGGTCGTGGCGGGGGCCGCACCGGGGGAGGACGCGGGAGCGGGCGACGGCTCCGGAACGGGCGCGGGTACCCCCGGCACCCCGGCGGGCACCGTCGGCGGATCGGGCGGGACCGCGGCGGCCGGCAGCGGTCTGGCCGCCACCGGCTCCGAGATGCCTCTGGCCCTCGGCATCCTGGCCCTGGTCTTCGGGGGTCTCGGCGCGGGTCTGCTTCTTCTGCGCCGCCGCCGGCACGCCTGACGTCGCCGCTCACGCGACGTGAGCGTCCAGAACACCCGGACGAAATCCCGAAGCGTCCGCGTGTTCTGGACACGCGACGGGCGGGCGGCGCGCGAGGCGCTGTCCGCGGGCGTGAACCCCCGCGCGCGGGCCGCGCACGCGGAGCAGGAGAATGGATGCCATGCGCGCGATGATCATGGATGCCCTGGCCGAACCCCTCGAGGTGCGCGAGGTCGAGGCCCCGAGCGCCCCCGCCGGCGGGGTCGTCGTCGAGGTGCACGCGACGGGCCTGTGCAAGAGCGACTGGCACGCGTGGGTCGGGCACGATGACGTCTCACTCCCCCACGTTCCGGGGCACGAGCTGGCGGGCGTGATCGTCGAGGTCGGCGAGGGCGTGCAGCGCTGGAGCGTCGGCGACCGCGTGACGGTGCCCTTCGTGATGGGCTGCGGGGCCTGCGAGTGGTGCCTCGGCGGCAACGCACAGGTCTGCCCCGACCAGCAGCAGCCGGGCTTCACCCAGTGGGGGAGCTTCGCCGAGCACGTCGTGCTGCGCGCGGCCGACACGAACGTCGTGCGCATTCCCGACGACGTCTCGTTCGAGGCCGCGGCCGCCCTCGGCTGCCGCTTCGCCACCGCCTACCGCGCGCTCACGGGGCGGGCGCGCGTGCAGGCGGGCGAGTGGATCACCGTCGTCGGCGCGGGCGGCGTGGGCCTCAGCGCTGTGATGATCGGCGCCGCCCTGGGCGCGCGCGTCATCGCGGTGGATCGCACCCCGGCGGCTCTCGACGCGGCGAAGCGGCTCGGGGCCGAGCACACGCTGGTCGCCGACGGGTCCGACATCGCCGCGGCCGTGCACGAGATCACCGGCGGCGGCAGCCACGTCTCGGTCGACGCGGTCGGCAGCGCCCAGACGGCGCGCGACGCCGTCCTGAGCCTGCGTCGACGCGGGCGGCACGTGCAGATCGGGCTGCTCCCGACCGCCGACGGCATGACCTCGATGCCCATGGCCCGCGTGATCGCGTGGGAACTCGACCTGCTGGGCAGCCACGGCATGGCCGCGGTGGACTATCCCGAGATGCTCTCGCTCATCGAGAGCGGCGCCCTGCGACCGCAGGAGCTCATCGAGCGCGTGGTGGGACTCGCCGAGGCGGCCGACCTGCTGCCGACGATGGACTCGGCGTCACCCGCGGGGATGACGATGATCGACCCGCGCCGGTAGTCGCGGGTCGCGATCGGCGCGTCAGGCGCGCGGCTCGGTGGGGCCGTCGTCGGCACGCGGAGACTCGGGCGCGGCCGCGGCCTCGGGGGCGTCGGCATCCGGAGCGTTCTTCGGAACAAGCAGCGGACGGTCGACCGTGGCGGTGACCTTGGAGGGGTCGACGGCCAGCAGCAGCAGCGCCAGCGAGACGAGAGTGACGATGAACGTCGCTCCCGCGGCGACCAGGCCCACGATCAGCGCGCGCTGGATCTGGTCGGCGGGCCGCGTCTGGAAGAAGCCCATCGACATGAGCGTGACGAACCCGGCGAACAGGGCGGCGATGAAAGCCAGACCGAGAAGCTGAACGGGCTTCATCAGGTCGCGGCGGGTGGTGGGCTTGTCGGTCATGACGCGGCCTCCTCGGAGGGTACGGCCGGAACGGGCTCGGTGCGGCGCGGAGAGAACCCCGCGATCGCGAGGAACACGGCGACGACCGCCGCGTACCCGCCGAAGAGACCCACGGCGATGGTGATGCCGGTCAGCGTGAACGAACCCGCCCCGGCGATGCTGTAGTCGAGCGCGTACTGCTGGATCGGGAGCAGCAGCACGACCCCGAGGACGAGACTCAGGATGCCGATGAGCACGCCGTCTCGCGCACCCGCGGCCCCGACCGTCTTGCGCTGGCGCAGGGCGCCGATCAGCTCGATCGCGCCCGAGACGAGAGCCCACGCGATCACGACGCCGAAGAAGACGCCGGTCGTGCGCCAGGTGCCGACGCTGGCGACCATGCCCGCGACGATCGAGACGATCGCGAGCAGCGCCGGGATCAGGCGCTGGCCGCGCGGGTGGACGAGCCACACCGACAGGGCGAAGACGAGCCCGGTCGCGAGCGCGAAGCCGCTGAACACCCCGAGGCCGAGGGGGGCGGAGTGGTCGGACGAGAAGGTGACCATGACGGCGGCCAGCGCCGCGAAAAGGGCGCGCGCGAGCTGCACGTGGCGAACGTCGAAGGCGCGCTCGGAAGAAGGAGTGGTCACGGAGGGTCCCGGAGAGACGGTGTCGATGTCGCCCAGTCTATTCCTCGGCGCCTGAGCGGACTTTGTGGACGCTCGACGTCGAGATGCCTGCCCGGGACGCCCCCTCAGACCGCTCGGGCGGGCACCGCGTGCCGCGCGGGCGCGGGCGGGCGGAGCATGGCCATCGGCGAGGCCCCGCGGATCCCCGGGATCGGCGCGAGCTCTTCGAAGCCGAGGCGGCCGTAGAGGCGGCGGTTGTCGGGGGTCGACGACTCGAGGTAGGCGGTCGTGCGCGTGACGTCGAGCGTCTCGAGGCGGGAGCGCAGGAGAGCACCGCCCACGCCGAGTCCGCGCGCGGCGGGCGAGACGCCGATCTGGGCGAGGTACCAGTGCGGCGACCGCGGGCGGTGACGCGCCAGCCGCGACGACAGGGCCGCCGCCCGGACGATGCCGGCGACGCCGAGGGCCGACAGGTAGCCGGGGAGCTGGCGCCAGGGGAGGGATGCCGCGCCGGGGCCTTCCCACGCGGCCACCCCGAGGATCTCGTCCCCGTCGGAGCGACGAGCGAGGTCGACGCTGCCGGTCTCGAAGGCGGCGCCCCGCAGGAGCGCGGTGAACAGGGTCGTGAGCCGCTCGATGCGGCGACCGCCCGGAAGGATCGCGGCCATCACGGGATCATCGCGGAAGGCCTCGGCGAGCACGCGCGCGGCGGCGGGGAGGTCGGCCTCTCGAGCGGGGGTGATGTGCAGGTCGGTCATCGCGTCTCCAATTGGTCCGTGTGGATATATTCAGTATGCGAGACTCGACCGCCCCGATCGCTTGGAGAACGCCGTGAACGCCGAGGCCCCCACCCGTGACTACCTCCCCCTCGAAGAGCGCCGCGAACGCCTGCTCGACGCCGCCCTCGCCGTCGTGGCCGATGCGGGCGCGTCGGCACTGAGCCTGCGCCGGGTCGCCGAGCGCGCCGGCGTCGCACATCGCGTGGTGACCTACGCCTTCGGATCCAAGACCGCCCTCGTCGAGGCCGTGCTCCACCGCGCATCCCAGCGCACCCTCGAGGCCGTGTGGGCCGACGACCTCGCCCTCGACGACTTCGCCGCGGCCGTGCGTCTCGCACTGCGCGGACTCGCGCGCGACCTGCGCCGACACGAGAGCGAGTACCGCGTCGTGAGCGAGCTGACGGCATCCGCCCGCTCCCATCCCGACCTGCGGGCCGCCGCGCAGAGCGAGATCGAAGCGAGCATCCGCGCCATCTCGGACAGCATCGAGCGCTGGTCGACGGCGACGGGGCGGACGCTCGAGACCCCGATCCCGATCGTCGCCGCCGCCCTGCGCGCAAGCGTGGACGGGCTGGTCGAGTGGTGGCTGAGCAGTCGCGACGACGCGGCTCTCGACGACGTGGCGGATGTCGTGGCGTCGGCGTTCGAGGGCCGGGAAGCCGGTCGGACGCCCGCACCGAGGGGGTAGCCGACGGCGTTCTCAGCCGATTGCTCACCTTCGCGTAGGTTTTTCACCATACGATCGTCTTGCCGAACCGATCGAAGGAAAAGCCGTGATCCCCCCGTCCGTGAGCCCCGCCCGATCATCCCGTCTCGCCGTCGTCGCCGTCGTCCTCGGGGCGCTGCTGACGGTCGGCCCCGCCGTCACCGCCGCGATCGTGCCCGCCACCGTCCAGGCGGAGGTCATCCACTACCGGCCCGCGACACCGATCGCGCACGGGCCGTCGATCCACTTCTGACCGACCGATACACGACCGAGGGACCGAGCCGAGAGGCCCGGTCCGTTCGTCGTCCTCACGTCGCGGATCGTTCCCGTGTGCGTTCCGTGAGGAACCCTCGCCCCACCCCGGGGCGGCGGCAGAATCGTCGGGTGAGTGAAGCAGACGGTTCCGATCACCCCGCCTTCGCGTCTTCAGACGTCGACCTCGAATCGGGCGTGATCCTCGGGTACAACTGAAGCTCCGGCGGGTCGCCGACGTCGATCCCCATGACGATGTCGATGACCCGCCGGTCACTCGACGAGCTGGCGCTCCTTCTCGGCCAGCGTGCGCTCGACGGCGGCGGCCACGCGCTCGTCCTCCGCCTGCTGGGCCCGGCGACGGCGCTCGCGCAGCAGACGCGGACCGAAGACCGCCCCCGCGACGATCAGCACGACCAGGAGCAGCAGCGGCCACGGAATCGCCCACCCGAACGTCGACACCTCGATCGGATCGAGGGTCGAGATGGAGCCCGCGGCATCCGTCACGATCGGGGTCGCCGACACCGACGCGATCAGTACACCCATCGCGGCCACCGCGGGAACCCGCACGTCGCGCTCCCAGCTCTCGCCGGGCAGCAGGGTGGGGGCCGCGTCGTCGGGCGCGGAATCGAGACGCGCGAGCCCGAACGGACCCGTGACCGCGTCGGCCTCTTCGGCCGCGAGCGAGACGTTCCCGGTGTTGTGCAGGCGGTAGTGCACGGTGGCGTCGCCGAAGAGGAAGGGCACGAAACCGCCGTCCCACCCGACGCGCAGGTCGTCGACGGCGAGCGCCGGGGCGAGGTCTCCCCCGACACGGATGCCGGTGCGGATGCCCAGGCGACGATCGACGTTGACGTTCGCGGAGGCGTCGGCGACCGTGAGCGAGGTGACGACCCCGCCCGCGTAGTCGCCCGGAGTGGCGTTCTGGGGCACGTCGACCGCGAACGGCACCTCGACCGTCTGACCGGCCGGGACGGTCACGTGACGCTGCGGCACGGTGACCCACGCGCCCACGCCCACCGACTGCTCGCCGGCGATGCGCAGATCGAGAGCGCCGGTCGAGGTGGTGTAGCCGTCAGCGGCGTACACGTCGAGCTCGACGGCCTCGGCACCGCGGTTGGCGACCACGAGGGCGTCGTCGAGGTGGGCGCCGGGGTTCAGCGCGTAGCTGTAGTTCGTGCGATCGGCGCCGAGCGCGTTCGAGGCGGTCCGCACGGTCCAGGTCACGTCGTCGGTCGCGGCCAGGGCGGGCGCGGCACTCCACGCGCCCCCGGCGATCACAGCGGCGGCGAGGGCGAGGGCGGCGACCCGCGACAGGGAGGGCAGTCGAGTCATGGGGGATCCTTCGAGAGGGTCGCCGGCGGGGAGACGAGCTCCCCGCCGGCGCTGTTCGCTCTGGTCAGCCGGCCAGGGCGGTGAGGGTCAGGGTCGCGCGGTAGCTTCCCTTGTCGATGGTGTTGGGGATCTTCAGGTCGAGGTCGGCGCCGACGACTCCGGCGCTGCGGTCGTGACCGGTGGGAGCCGAACCGAGCAGGCGGGAGACCGACAGACCGTCGCCGCCGTCGTACCCGGAGTTCACCGCGGCACCCGCGACGGCTCCGGCACCCGGGGTGACGACCTTCGGCGCCCATCCGAGGAACGAGCCCTTGAAGGTCTTGCCGTCGTCGACGAAGTCGCCCACCGACGCCGAGACCGACCACGGCGACTTGCTCGCGCGGGTGTCGGTGACGGTGATCGGGTTGATCTGACCGGTGGCCTCGAAGTACTGCAGGTTCTTCTCCTGCGCGGTGCCCATGTCGACCAGGCCGTTGTGGCCGTTGATGGTCCACCCGAACTCACCGGGAGCGCCCGTGGGGACGTCGACCTGGATGTCCTGACCGTCGCCGTGGTTGGGGTGGATGGTGACCTCGTCCTGGATCGTGCCCACGGCTTCGGCGGGCTTCGAGCCGTTCTCGGGGCCGCACCAGAGCACCTTCTTCAGCTCGACGGCCGCGTTGGGCGCGTCGCAGGTTCCGGAGCGGATGTTCTGCACGACCAGCTGGTCCTTCTTCACCTGGACCTTGACGTACGAGCGCACGTGCTCCTGGTTCTGCACGGAGTTGTACCAGTAGTTCGCCGGGTTGAGCGGGTCGGCGCCGTTGCCGGCACCGCTCGTTCCGCTGCTGTCGGGCGTGGTGATGTCGTAGTACTTCGATCCGGATGCCGTGTTGGCGGTGACGTACACGACGCCGCCGGGGCCTTCGAAGACCTCGTCCTGACCGGGCTTCTCGTCGGCGTTCGCCTTGGCGCCGTTCTTGATCTCGTACGAGCGCGAGTAGCTGTGGTCGTGGCCCTGGAGAACGAGGTCGACGCCGAGCTTCGAGAACGCGGTGGGGAAGTCGGTGCGACGGACCTTGTTGTCGGAGTCCTTCGCGTGATCGGCCGGCGAGTAGATCGCGTGGTGGTACACGAGCACCGTGTACTTGGCATCCGCCCCGTGGGTGTTCACGACGTCGGTGACGTACGAGATGTGCGCGTCGTCGCCGCCGCCGCCCTGGGAGGTGGCGTAGCTGTTGCTGTTCAAGTCGATGTACAGCACGTCCTTGTAGATGAACCAGTAGTCACCGCCCGACTCGGTGCCGATGCTGCCCGAGCCCTTGCGGTAGTAGGCGCCGGAGCGGTCGGTGTTGGGGGTGTACAGGTGCTGCTCGTAGGCCTTGCCGCCCACGTCGTGGTTTCCGATGGTGGCCGCCCACGGGATCTGCCGCAGGGCGTCGGGGGCGAGGAAGGCGTTCCACTGGTCCTCGCGGTTCGCGGAGTCGACCTGGTCGCCGCCCGAGACGAGCATCTCGGCGTTCGGGTTGGCCGAGACGGCGACGTTCATCGTGTCCTGCCAGCCGGCCTGGTCCTTCGCGATGTCGCCCGAGGACCCGATCTGGGGGTCGCCGAAGAAGAGGAAGTCGTAGTCGCCCTCGAACGACTGCGTCTTGAAGGCGTAGGTGTCCGACCAGTTGCCCTCGGAGCCGACGCGGTACGAGTACGCCGTGTTCTCGGCGAGGCCGGTGATCGTGGCGTGACGGTTGAAGCCGCCGCTCGCGGCGATGTTCGCCGTTCCGGATGCCGAGAAGGTCGTCGCCGACGCCGGGAACTGGCCGCCCGTCAGCGCCGAGGTGGGCGCGAGCTGCACCGTCTGGGCGGTGTCGGCCGAGGAGTACCAGGTCACGATGCGCTGCGACTGGTCGGCACCGACGCCGAGGATGACGCCGGTGAGGGTGGCCGTGGTGTCGGCCATCGCCGCCGGGACGCTCGCCACGCCCGTGAGGACGAGGGAGGCGCCGACCGCGGCGGTTGCGATCCACGAGACACGGCGACGCGTGCGCGTCCCGTGCGACGTCGATGCGGTGAGGAACATGGCTGTCCGTTTCTTTCGAGGGGGTCTCTGGTGCACACTCACCGATGGCGAGCGCATCCCACGCTCCGCCCGCCGGGTGTCGTCCGAGTGAATTGTTGACTCAGCACACGTATCGGCTGCGCCAACACCCGTCACTCGATGCCGAGGATGCGCTGCACGAACCAGACGAGTCCCGCGACGGTGACCACGACCGCGATCGCGGCGCTGACCCACATCCCCACGCGCGGGGCGCGACGGCGCAGCAGCACCAGCAGGGGGAAGACGATCACGATGATGCCGATCTGCACGGCCTCGATGCCCACGTTGAACACCAGCAGCGACCACAGCAGCGTCCACGACCAGGGCTCGTCGATGCCGAGCGCCGAGGCGAAGCCGAGACCGTGCACGAGACCGAAGACGAACACGACCGCGACGCGCAGCCAGCCCGCGCGGTCGAGCCGCAGGAAGCCGTGGGCCTTCGACAGGTCTTCGTCGGCCTGATCGCGGCGGACGAGACGCCAGAGGTACCACGCTGCGACGACCGCGATCGAGAGGGCGATGGTCGGCTCCACCACCTCGGGGGGAGCGGCGATCACCCCGGTCGCGGCGAGGATGAACGTCACCGAGTGCGCGATGGTGAACGTCGTCGCGGCGATCACGATCTCGCGCAGGCGCCGGGATCCGACGATCAGCGCGAGCAGGAAGAGGATGTGGTCGATCCCGGTCAGCAGGTGCTCGGCGCCGAGGCGGAAGAACTCCCAGAACCGCTCCAGCGGCGACTGCGCGGTGGTGAACGAGGGGTGCTCGGCATCCAGCACCGTGCTGCCCTCGTGCAGGTCGAGGTTGTACGTGAGGATCGTCTTGGTGTCGGTGACGTAGCCCTCGGCGTCGGGGAAGAGCGAGGCCGCGATCTCGTGCCCGTTCTCGGACGGCGGGCAGGCGTCTTCGAGGGTGACGACGGCGTAGGGCACTCCGTCCTGCCGCGTCATCGAGATGTCGTCGTCCATGCGCGCGGTGCACGCCGCCCCGGACGCGGTGATCCGGAACCGCTCGCTGACGTAGCGGGCGATCGTGTCGCGGTGCGAGATGAGCACGGCGGCCTGCGCTGTCGCGTCGCCGTCCTGGAACGCGGCCATCCCCTCCTGGTAGAGCGGGTCGTCCTTCTCGGCGTCGGCGGCCGAGACGACGAGCAGGTCGTACTCGAGCTGCAGCTCGGCGCGCACGACGCCGGTGCCGCCGCTCTCGAGGTTCGCGTAGACGACCGACAGGATGCCGTGGGCCGAGGCCGGCGCCGCCAGGGACAGCAGCGCCGCGATCCCCGCGGCCACGAGCAGGACGCGCGCGAGGACGCGTCGAACAGAGTCAGACATGTGCACCTTTCCGTCGGAGATCGTGCGCGCTCGTCGTGAACGGTTGCCCGCGGTGGGGCGAACGGAAACGAAACGTGCGGGCGGTGTTCTCCTGCGCGCCACCTGAACGGTTCAGGGTGAGGGGGTGAAGCGACGGGTCCTGGCCGCGGTGTCGGCGGCGGCGGTGGTGGCGGTCCTGGCGGGCTGCGCGAGCGACGAGGGCTGGTCGGCGATGCGCCCCGCTCCCGCGGCCGTGGGGTCCCCCGCGCCGGGCTTCGCTCCCGCGACGGCTCCGGCGCCCGAGTCGACGCACACTCCCGCCCCCGGCTCGTGGAACGGGGTGTCCGCCCCCGCGGGGTACCGGGTCGCCCTGCTCACCGTGGGCGATGACGCTCCCACCGCGACCCTCGTCGCCGCGGTGCGCGACTGGGCGGAAGAGACCCACGCCGACCTGCGCGTCGTGCACGCCGACGACGACATGATCGACGGGGCCGTGCGCGCGATGGAGCTCAATCCCGACCTGATCATCAGCGCGGGAGACGCCCTCGTCGACCCGCTCGCGACGGTGACCGCGAATCACCTCGACCGCCAGTTCCTCATCGTCGGCGCCGAGCTCGCCGAGCCGACCGAGAACGTCACCGCGGCGGACTGGACCGGGGCCGCCTACCGCGGCGAGGGTCTGGGCACCGCCGCCGCGTACGATCCGTCGACGTTCACACCCGAGCGCGCGGGCGCGGCGGTGCGCGCGGGAGTCGCGGCCGTGCTCACGGGTCTCCGCGGCATCGTGCTCTGGATCGACTGAGCGGGCGCCCCGCTCCGGCGTTCGCGCCCCGTGGCACACGCTCAGGAATCCTCCGAACCTCTGTCGCCGGCGCCGTGCCAGGGCTGAGGTTGTGCGAATCGCTGAGATCGGGTGCGTCGCGGCCGCCGGTCGAACCCCGCGCTGCGGGTGCGGCCGTGAGCACAGGCTCAGGGATTCGCACAACCTCCGTCGCCGGGGCCTGATTCGGGCTGAGGTTGCGCGAATCACCGAGCCTGGGGGCGGGGATGCCGCGCGTCGCAGGGCCTCAGGCGCGGCGCCGCCGCGAGCGGATGACCACGCCCGCCACCACGGCCGCGACGGCCAGGGCCGCACCCCACAGCGCAACCTCGGCCCCCGTGGCGGGAAGCGCGCCGGGGCGGGGGGTCGTGGCATCCGGAACCGCGCTCGAGGCGGGCGTCGGCGTGGGAGTGGTCGGGGCGCCCGTGCGCGCGGGCACCTGCACCTGGATGACCATCGAGTCATCGCTCGGCGCGGCGCCGTCCGCGGCCAGGGGGAGCCAGACGGCGGATGCCACGAGCACCGCCGCCGTCGCCTTGAAGGGGATCACGGAGCCCAGTGTGGCGGCCGCGGGTGAGCGCGAGGAGACCGGAGAGTGAACGGCGGACCGCGTATCGAGCCCTTGCCATATCTGTCAGGGTTCTCTGCGATCGCCGCCCAGACGGGGCACCGAACCGCTGGCGCCACCCCTCCCCGACCCTGCGCCGTATCTCGATGCAACCAGAGAGGGAGGACGCCACCATGGTCATGACGGTTCGCCTGTCAGACGAGGCGGAAGCGCGCCTCGAACACCTCGCCGCCGTGATGCAGATGAGCAAGAACGCCGTTATCGAGCAGGCAGTCTTGCACCTGGACGAACGCGCCGAACGGCGCCGCCGGTTCCGCGACGCCATCGCCCAGGTGGACAACCGAGACGCCGAGCTCCTCGACCGACTCTCCCAGTGACCGAATACCTCCATCCCGAGGACGTCGACGAGCTCATCGCGGATAAAGGCTTCCACTACGGAGATCGGGGCGGCCTGCTCTCCGCCCTCGCCGCCCCCATGCCGGTTTTCGGCGAAGAGGTCCACGAAGGCATCCACCGCAAAGCCGCCGTGCTCTTCACCGGGATCAACCACAACCATCCACTCCTGGACGGCAACGAACGGCTGAGCTGGTACCTCACCGCAGTGTTCTACGACTTCAACGGGTACACCCTGACGGCCGACCCCGACGAGGGCGACCGCTTCGTTCGGACGGTCGCTGGCGAGAATCCGCCCTCACTCAGCAATGTCCAGCAGTGGTTCGAGGAACACACCCTCCGCACGGGCTGACACCCAGGGATCTGAGCCAGCCGACCGGAGAGGGGCGGCCGTCCTCCGCTGCCCGGCGCCGAGCACGCTCGAGCGGACCTCATGCGTGCGATCTCTGCGGGGCGAAAAGACCAATTCGGAGGGTGAACGACAGATCGATCCCGAGGACGACGCGGATACCTCGCGGGACGGACGCCCCGGGTGGCCGGGATCGCTGGGATGGAACCATGACCTCCTCACCTGTGCTCACCGCCTCCGGCCTCGTCAAGCAGTACGGCGAGCTGCGCGCCCTCGACGACGTCTCGCTCACGATCCGCGCCGGCGAGTCCGTCGCCGTGATGGGCGCCTCGGGCTCGGGCAAGACCACCCTGCTGCACTGCCTCGCGGCGGTCATCGCCCCCGACGCGGGCTCGATCGTGTTGAGCGCCCCCGGCACGGCCCCGCGCGAGCTCGTCGGACTGATCGAGGGCGAGCGAGCTCGGGTGCGCCGCGAGTCGCTCGGATTCGTCTTCCAGGAGCACCTGCTGCTGCCCGAACTCACCGCGGTCGAGAACGCGGCACTCCCCCTGCTGTTGAAGGGCATGCGCCGGCCGGATGCCGAGCGGCACGCGGCCGTCTGGCTCGCCGCCCTGGGGCTCGCGGGCCTCGAGGGCCGGCGCATCGGGCAGCTGTCGGGTGGTCAGGCGCAGCGTGTCGCGATCGCGCGCGCCCAGGTGACCGGCGCTCCCGTCGTGTTCGCCGACGAGCCGACCGGGGCCCTCGACTCGGCCACCTCGTCCGAGGTGCTCGACGCCCTGCTGCGCGCGACCACGGGCCAGGGCCGCACCCTGGTGATGGTCACGCACGATGCCGACGTCGCCCGCCGCTGCTCGCGGATCGTGCGGGTGAGCGACGGGCGGATCGTGGGCGATTCGGCTCGGGATGCCGCGGAGCCGGCGCGTCCGGCGAGCGCGACGCCGGAGGCGGCTCCGCTCTGGCCGGCCCCCGCCGCGACCTCGGCCCAGGCCCCTGCCTCGGCCCCCACCTCCACCTCGACGGAGGCGGCCCGATGAGCACCGTCCTGCCCCTTGCCCGCCTGCTCTCGCGCCCCGCGCGCCAGGGCCGGGCCGCGATCGCCCTCCCCGTCGTCGCGTTCGCCGTCACCACCGCGCTGCTGCTGGTCGTCGCCGGCGGCGCGCGCATGTTCCTCGTGGATCCCCGGGCCGGAGCCGAGGGCGGGCTCTACGGCATCCTGGCCGTCCTCGCCCTGGTGCTGCTCGCGGTGCCCCTGATCACCCTGGGCGCCGCGGCGGCCCGTCTGACGAGTCGTCGCCGCAACGACCGGCTCGCGACCCTCCGCCTGCTCGGTGCGAGCACGCGCGAGCTGTGGTCGCTGACCGTGCTCGAGGCCACCGCGATCGCCGCCGCCGGAGCCGTCGCGGGGGTCGCCCTCTATGCTGCGCTCCTCCCCCTCGTGGGGTTGCTGCCGTTCTTCGGCGGCCCGGTGGGCGTCGGGGCCGTGGTCGTCGATCCGCTGCTGGGCGCCGGGGTGGTGGCATCCGTGGTGCTCATCGGTGCGGTCAGTGCGGCCGCGAGCCTGCGCAAGGTCGCCGTGACTCCGCTCGGTGTGCGCACCCGCAGCGAGGCGCCCGCGAAGAGGACGACCGCCTTCGTCGTCGGCGGCGTCTTGATCGTCGGGGTCGTGATGCTCGTGTCGAATCTCGGAGCCCTCGGTCAGCTGCTCGGGCCGGCCGTGACCATGGCCGTGCTCTTCGGACTGTTCGCCGGGGCCCTCGCGCTGCTCAACCTCATCGGCGCGCCGATCGTCGCCGCCCGCGGTCGGGCGATGGCCCGTCATGCCCGCACCGCCGCCCAGCTGGTCGCCGGTCGCGAGCTCGCCGCGCACGCGGGACCGGCGTGGCGCCGGGTGTCGGGCATGGCGCTCGTGTCGTTCATCGCCGTCGTGGCCGGATGCGGTCTCTCGATCGCGGATGTCGCGAGCGACGCCGGGACGCTGATGTCCGACATCCGCACGGGGGTCCTCGTGACCCTCGGCATCGCCTTCGTGCTGCTCGCGTGCGCGGTGGGGGTGACGCAGGCGGCGTCGGTGCTCGAGGAGCGCGAGCTGATCGTGGGTCTCGACCGGCTCGGCATCCCGGATGCCGAACTCCGCCGCGCCCGCCGCATCACCGTGATGGTGCCGCTGCGATGGGCCTCGGTGGGCGGCGCCGCGCTCGGCCTGATGCTCGCGTTCCCGATCGTCGGGATCAGCCTGATCGTGGCGCCCCTGTCGGTGCTGACGATCGCGCTGACCTTCACCGCGGGCTTCGCGCTGGTCGCCGCGGCCCTGGCGTCGACGCGGCCGATCGTGACCGGCATCCGGCGCGGCGCGCTCTGACCCGGGGCCACCCCCGTGCGTGAGTGTCCACGACACCCGGACGATCTCGAGAGACGTCCGGGTGTTCTGGACGCTCGACGCGCTCGGGCCCTCCCCCGCCCGAGTGCTACCGTGCCCAAGTGATCCCGGATGCCCCTCCCCCGCGCCGCATCCACGTCTCGGCCGCGGTCATCACCGACGCCGACGGGCGTCTGCTGCTCGTGCGCAAGGCCGGCACGACGGCGTTCATGCAGCCCGGCGGCAAGCCCGAGGCCGGCGAGACGCCCGCCGAGACCCTCGCGCGGGAGCTGGCCGAAGAGGTCGGTCTGCGCGTCCGCGCCGACGAGCTCGAGCCCCTCGGGTCGTACGCCGCGAGCGCCGCGAACGAACCGGGGTTCGAGGTCGTGGCCGAGGTCTTCCGCGTCGACATCGGCGACCAGCAGCCGATCCCGGATGCCGAGATCGCCGAGCTCCGCTGGGTCACCGCGGCCACGGCATCCGGTCTCGAGATCGCGCCCCTCGCTCGCGAGTACTTCCTGCCCGCGGGCTGACCCGCTGCGACCGCCGCGCTTCGCGCGTCAGCTCACCAGCTGCCCTTGCTGTAGTCCTTCAGGAAGATGCCGAACAGGTCTTCGCCGGCCTCGCCGCGCACGATCGGGTCGTACACGCGGGCCGCGCCGTCGACGAGGTCGAGCGGGGCGTGGAAGCCCTCTTCGGCCAGGCGCACCTTGGTGAAGTGCGGGCGCTCGTCGGTGATCCAGCCGGTGTCGACGGCGGTCATGAGGATGCCGTCGGTCTCGAACATCTCTCGCGCGCTCGTGCGCGTCAGCATGTTCAAAGCGGCCTTGGCCATGTTCGTGTGGGGGTGGCCCGGGCCCTTGTATCCGCGGCCGAACACGCCCTCCATCGCCGACACGTTGACGATGTACTTGCGACGAGCGGTCGATGCGGCCATCGCGGGGCGCAGGCGGCTCACGAGCAGGAACGGCGCGGTCATGTTGGCGAGCTGCACCTCGAGCATTTCGAGGGGCTCGACCTGGTCGACGTGCTGCGTCCAGCTGTTGATGCGGTCCTCGTCGGGCACGAGACCGCCCGCGTCGATGGCGGTGCCCGCGGCGAGACGCTCGAGCGAGGACGATCCGGCGGCCATCGCCTCGGCGGTCAGTTCGTCGGCGGTGCGCGCGGCCGCGGCGAGGATCGGATGCGCCGAGACGGACTGCGCCAGCGCCAACGGGTGGGCGTCGTTCGTGTGGCCGAAGGTGACCAGCTCGGGCAGGGGGCCGTCCGGAAGCGGTGCGAGTTCGGCATCCACCAGGGGTTTGTACGCCCCCGGTGAGCGCCGGACCGTCTGCGCGGCGTTGTTGATGAGGATGTCGAGAGGACCGTCGGATGCCACGGACTCCGCCAACCCGATCACCTGGGCGGGGTCGCGCAGGTCGATGCCGACGACCTTGAGCCGGTGGATCCAGTCGGCGCTGTCGGGCAGCGACGAGAAGCGGCGCACCGCGTCGCGCGGGAAGCGCGTGGTGATGGTGGTGTGCGCGCCGTCGCGCAGCAGCCGCAGCGCGATGTACATGCCGATCTTGGCGCGGCCGCCGGTGAGCAGGGCGCGCTTGCCGGTGAGGTCGGTGCGGGCGTCCCGCTTGGCGTGGCTCATGGCCGCGCAGTCGGGGCAGAGCTGGTGGTAGAACGCGTCGACGAGCGTGTAGTCCTGCTTGCAGATGTAGCAGGCGCGCGCCTTGATGAGCTCCCCCGCGAACGGCGTGGTCGTGCGCGTGGCGAGCGGGATGCCGCGCGTCTCGTCGTCGATGCGGTCGGCGGCTCCGGTCGCGGTGGCGGCGACGACGGCGCGATCCGCGTCGGCGATGCGCTGGCGCTTCTCTTTGCGCGACTGACGCTTGACGTCTTTGTAGAGCTTGCCGGTCTGGCGGCGCAGGGCGATGTACGCGGGGTCTTCGGGGTCGAGCGAGGAGGCGGCGTCGATGACGCGCAGCGCGATCTCGAGCTCGGTCGGATCGATGGATGCCGCCGACGCGGCGTCTCGATCGGGGCTCAGGGGTGTTTCGGGCACAGGGAAGTGTACCGAGGCGACTCTGGACGATCGGTGGGTCGGGTGTGGCGACCCCGGCGCCCCGCCCGCCACGAGAACAGGAGAAGTCGTCGCAACAGGACGATCCGCCGCGAATCGGCCTGTTCTCGTCGCGCCCCCTGTTCTCGCGGCGGGCGCGGTCCGCGTCAGCGCTGGCCGGACTCGACCCAGCGCGTGTGCGACTTCAGCGCGTGCAGCACGGCGAGGCGCACCGCGACGTACAGCACGGCCCCGACGGCGACCAGGGCCACGCCCCACATGAGAAAGAGGTAGAGGAAGTGGGCTCCGAACATTCCGCGAGCCTAGCGAGAGGCGGCGCGAGCGGCCGTCGACGCGCCCGTCGTCCCGCCGACGGCAGCCCCGGTGCCTTCGGACACGCGCCGCGAGCGGTCGTAGCGCAGCAGCCACTTCTGCGCGGGGATCTCGACGGCCCGGTGCAGCACCCACGCGATCGCGAGGGCGATGGCGAACGCGGCGAGCGCGAGCAGCAGAGCGCGCCGCCACGGCAGCTGCGGATGCCCCTCGGGCCACGACGACGACACCGACGCGATCACGAGCAGGTGCACGAGGTAGAAGGCGAACGACATGCGTCCGAGCTCCTGCCAGAGCGGGCGGGCGAGGAAGGTCGAGCGACCGTGCGCGTCGGCCGCGGCGAGCGAGGCGACCAGCAGGGCGAACGACCCGACGGTGGCGGCGAGGCCCGGGTGGATGTCGGTGCCGGGGATCGGGGGCGCCTCCGACAGAGCGTAGCCCGCGACCGCGAGGGGAAGCGTGTAGCGCAGCTTCCACGGCATCCAGCCTCCGCTCTTCATGAGCAGCGCGAGGGTGACGCCGAGCACGAACTCGGGCAGGCGCAGGAGCGGAGTGGATGCCGCCGACATCGGCACGGGCGAGATCGCGGCGATCTGGGGGGCCAGAGCGACGAGCACGAGCGCGGCCACGACCACGCCGCCGCGCGCGCGGTCCGACAGGCGCACGAGGGGGCGGATGAGGAACGGGAAGCTCAGGTAGAAGAACGCCTCGCACACGAGCGACCAGCTGGCGGGGTTGCCGGCCTGCCACCAGTCCGGCACCCAGCCGTTGACGAGGAAGACGTTCGCGACCAGGGGCGCTCGTCCCGCGGTCTGGATCTCCGGCACGAGGGTCGCCGCGGCGACGAGGGCGAGCCCCACCCCGACGAGGTGCAGGGGGTAGATGCGGGCGAAGCGGTGCCAGTAGAACGACCCGGCGCTCTGGTGCGGCTTGTGACCCCAGGCGAGCACGAAGCCCGACAGGATGAAGAACAGGGTGACGCCGGTCTTGCCGGCCTCGAAGACGAAGGCCCAGACGGTCCCGGCGGTGCCGCCGAAGTACTCGACCGCCATGAGGTGGTGGCCGAAGATCAGCATCGCCGTCGCCCAGCGGAGCCCCGTCAGAGAGGGCAGGTGACGGGCGGGATTCGCGGGACGGGATGCCGTCGGCGCGGCCGTCACGCGAGCCACGGGTGCCGTCATGGTGCTGATGGTCGTCGCCTCCGTGTCGTCTCTCGCGCCGGCGATGAGCGACCCGTGCGGGGCGCACGAGTCCACACCGACCCGGGAGAAGTTACCGGTCGAGTGTCAAGAAATGCCTGGAAGGGCCGGGGCTTGACGGCGACGGCATCCCTTCTCGTGCACGGAAAGGGCCGCGATCCTGGCCCCCGCGGGGCGTCGTGGCTACGCTGGCGGTTCCCGGCCGCGAGCCGGGACGAGCGAGAGGGATGCCGATGAACACGGGCTATCGGGGCGATCTGCCGCCTACGACGAGGGTCCGCCGAGCGCGGATCCTGGCCATCGCCGCGGCCGTGGTCTTCACGGCGCTCGGGATCCTCTTCCTGTCGTTCTCGGGGGACACCCCCCTCTTCCTCCTGGGCGGGAGCGCCACGATCGTTCAGGCAGCGATCATGATCCTCGCCGTCTCCCGCGCGTCCGCCGCGATCCGGGCCCTCTCGATCGGCGTGGCCGTGCTCGCCGTCGCGGGCGGGTCCGCCATCGCCTTCACGTCGTCGGCGACCGACGGCGGCTCGGGGGTGGCATCCCTCTTCGGATTGGCCGCCATCCTGGCGGGCGAGGCCTTCCTCGTCCACATGCTCTCGCGCGCCGTCGAGGTGCACAGCACCTGACCCCGCTCGCGCGGCGGCAATCCGATCGGCGTCTTCCTCCGAAAAATGCGTGGCGGTCCCCCACCCGAGGGCCGTGCACTCGCCCGGAGGAATGATGTTCGAGACGTACACGCCCGCTTTGGCGAGCCTGGACGCGTTCACCAACGTGACCGATCTGCTCGTCCGCCGCGCGGAGGAGGCGCCCGATCACATCGCCTTCGAAGTGCCGGCCGACGGAGGGTGGAAGCCCGTCACCACCGTCGCGTTCCTCGACGCGGTCCGCGCCCTTGCGAAGGGGATGGTGGGTGCGGGGCTCCAACCCGGCGACACCGTGGCCATCATGGCGCCGACGCGCTACGAGTGGGCCGTCGCCGATCTCGCCACGTGGTTCGCCGGGGGTGTGGTCGTTCCCGTGTACGACTCGTCGTCGGCCTCGCAGGTCGAGGCGATCGTGCGCGACGCCCGCGTGCGCCTCGCCGTCGCCGGGACGCGCGCCCACGCCGACCTGCTCGCCGACGCGCTCGCGCAGGCCGAGAGCGAGACGCTCGGTACCTGGGCGATGGCGGGCGTCGACGGCGTCCCCTCGCTCGACGAGCTCAGCGCTCGGGGCGCGGACATCTCGGATGCCGAGCTCGAGGGCCGACGCACCCTCGCCGGCCACGACGACCCGGCGACGATCGTCTACACCTCGGGCACCACGGGTGAGCCCAAGGGGGCCGTGCTCACGCACGCGAACTTCCTCGGCCAGGTGCTGAACATCGCCGCCGCCTACCGTGAGGTCGTCAATCCGCAGGGCAACACGATCATCTTCCTGCCGCTCGCGCACGTGCTCGCCCGCGGCCTGCAGCTCATCTGCATCGCGAGCGGCATGCGCATCGCGCACCTCTCCGAGCCGGCGCAGGTCGTCCCCGCTCTCGCCGTGCTGCGCCCCACCTTCCTCGTGGCGGTTCCGCGGGTGCTGCAGAAGATCCAGTCCGCCGCCGCCGACAAGGCCGCCGAGAAGAACCTCGACCGGGTCTGGGCCCGCGCGGTCTCGACCGCGATCCGCGGCGGTCGCTTCGCCGAACTCCAGGATGCCGGCCACCCGCGCCGCGTTCCGTTCGGCTTCCGCGTGCGAAAGGTCGTCTTCGACGCCCTGTTCTACTCGCGCCTGCGCGCGGTGATGGGTGGTCGCGTGGGGTACTTCCTGTCGGGCGGGGCCACCCTCGACCGCGATCTGTCGTTGTTCTTCCGGGGGATCGGTGTTCCGGTCATCGAGGGCTACGGCCTGACCGAGACGACCGCGCCGCTCACCGGCAATCTCCCGGGGCGCATCGCCTCGGGCACCGTGGGGCTCCCGCTCCCCGGCTCGACCGTGCGCATCAGCCCGCAGGGGGAGGTGCTTGCGCGGGGTGTGGGCGTGTTCTCGGGGTACCGCGATCCGCGTCACGACGCCGAGGCGTTCGTGGACGGGTTCTTCCGCACGGGTGACCTCGGGCGCATCGACGACGCGGGGCGCCTGATCCTCGAGGGGCGTCTGAAAGACGTCATCGTCACCTCGAACGGCAAGACGGTGGTGCCCGCCCGCTGGGAGGGCGCGATCGAAGCGAGCCCGCTCGTGCAGCACGCCGTCATGGTCGGGGAGGGCAAGCCCTACCTCTCGGCCCTGTTGATCCTCGATCCCGAACAGTCGGCCGCGTGGCTGGCCGCGAACGGTTCAGCGCTCGAGCCCGGCACTCCCGGGGCCCTCCGCGCGGTCGACGATCCGCGCCTGACCGCGCACCTGCAGACCGCCGTCGACGCGGCGAACGCCCTCGTGTCGCGCAGCGAGCAGGTGCGTCGCTTCACCCTCGTGCTCGCCGACCTCGACGACCGCGAGCTCGTCACCCCCACTCTCAAGATCAAGCGCCGCGAGGTCCTGCACCGCGCCGCCGAGACGATCGACACCCTGTACCGAGGAGCCGCATCATGACCGCACCCGTTCCCTCCACCTCGGAACGGTCGCCCGCGACCCGGAACCGGACGGCGCTCGTCGCGGTCGTGGTGGCCCTCGTCGTCGGCGCGGGGCTCGCTGTCGCCGGAAGCTTCCGCGGGGCGCTCGTCGGTGGCATCCCGGTCTTCGCGATCGCCGTGACGGCGGCCTTCGTCATCCAGTTCCTCGTCTTCATCCCCTCGGCCGTGCGCCGCACCGAGCGGTTCTTCGACCTGACCGGCAGCCTCACCTTCATCGCCGTCTCGATCGCCCTCGCCCTGCTCGCCCCCGCGCAGGACGCCCGCGGGTGGATCCTCGCCGCGATGGTCGTCGTGTGGGCGGCGCGTCTCGGCTCGTTCCTCTTCGCGCGCGTGCACCGCGCGGGCACCGACGGACGCTTCGACGAGATCAAGACGAACCCGCTGCGCTTCTTTCAGGTGTGGTGCATCCAGGGGCTCTGGGTGGCCCTCACCGCCTCGGCAGCCTGGATCGCCATGAGCGCGGATGCCGCCGACCGGGCGCCCCTCGACGGGTTCGCGGTCGCGGGAATCGTCGTGTGGCTCGCCGGGATGGTGTTCGAGGTCGTCGCCGACCTGCAGAAGCAGGCGTTCCGCGCCGACCCCGCGAACAAGGGCGAGTTCATCCGCACGGGCCTGTGGTCGCGGTCGCGCCACCCCAACTACTTCGGCGAGATCCTCGTGTGGGTCGGTGTCTTCGTCGTCGCCGTCCCCGTGCTGCAGGGCTGGCAGTGGGTCGCCGTGCTGTCGCCGCTGTTCGTGGTGCTGTTGCTGACCCGGGTCAGCGGCATCCCTCTGCTCGAGAAGCGCGCCGACGAGCGCTGGGGCGACCGGGCCGACTACCGCGCCTACCGCGATCGCACCCCGGTGCTGATCCCGGCGCTGACCGCGCGGTCGGGGTCGTGAGGACCGCCCCCGCCGTCAGCTGATGGTGATGGGGGTGCCGAGCGGCAGCAGGTTCGCCAGCTCGGTGATGTCGGCGTTCGACAGACGGATGCACCCGTGGCTGGCCGACTGGCCGATGCTCTCGACGTCGTCGGTACCGTGCAGGCCGATCTGGCCGGGCCCGCCGCCGAAGCTCGAGAGCACGTCCGAGAACGCCGAGAGCCCGAAGGCGAACGGGCCGTAGCCCTCGTTGGTCGGCTCGAGCAGCTCGGTGATGAAGAACGCGCCGTGCGGGGTCGGCGTACCGCCGGTGCCGGTGGCCGCGCTGAACGACTTCACCACCTGCCCGTTCTTGAGCAGGGTGAGCGTGTTGGCTTCGGTCGAGGCTTCGAGGCTGTATTCGAGACGGTGCTGCTGGACGGTGTCGGCCTTGACCCACCCCGTGCTGCCGTTGGGCCGCTGGGCGAGGTGCACCCGCAGCCAGTCCCCCTGCGTCGCGGCGACGAGCAGGGTGAGGGGGGCGCCGGATTCCTGCGGGTTGGTCAGGGTGGTCGTCACGTTGCCGCCGGGCTCGGCGAAGACCTCGAGCGTCGGCCCGGTGGCGGTGGCCGAGGTGGCGGTCGCCGCGGGTGCCGAAGCCGTCGGGGTCGCGGTGGGGATCGGTTGCGCCTCGACGGTCGCCGAGGGGACTGCGTCCGGGGTGGCCGCGGGAGTGCATCCCGCCAGCAAGAGGATCGTCAGAAGCGCCGAGGCGCCGGCGCAGACGGTCGTGCGGGTGGACACGGGGGACTCCTGGGGGTGGGGCGAGAAACGGGAACGCCGGGCCGGAACGAAAGTCCCGGCCCGGCGTCGAAGAACCGTGGCGATCAGCCGGTGAAGGTCGCGGCGCGCTTGACCGGGGTCGCGGGGCCAGCCACGGGAGCGCCGGCAGCCGCGTCCGCGGTGACGGCGAAGGTGAGCGGCGCGGCGCGGACGGCTCCGCCGTCGCTGAAGGCGCTGAGGAAGTACTCGCCCTCGTTGGCGTAGTTCGTGCCGACCTCGGGCACGAAGCGCAGCGTGACGGTGCCGGTGGCGTCGGCGACGGCGTCAGGGCCGGCCTGGTCGCCCGTTCCGGGGGTGGAGATGCCGAACGAGACCGTGGCGCCCGGGGCGAAGCCCGAGAAGGTCGCGGTGACGCCGTTCTTGAGGTACGACGACAACGACTGCGTCGCCGGGATCACCGACGAGGCGGGCTGGGCGACGACGGTGATCGTGGCGCTCGCCGAGGCGGGCAGGGCGCGCAGGAGCACGGCGGAGGGGTCGACCTCGCCCGTCACGGTGATGGTGTGTTCACCCGGAGTCGTGTTCTGGGGCAGGAGGGTGAAGCCCTCGTACGTGCCGTTCTGGTCCGCGACCTCGGCCGTGCCGTTGACCGAGGAGACGGTCAGCGGCTCGTTGTCGAGGGTGAAGGCCAGAGCGCTGTTCGGCGCGAAGTCCTTCGCGGTCAGCGTGAGCGCACCGGTGGGCGTCGCCAGGGCGGAGCTCGACTCAAGCGTGGGAACCGGCACGGGAACGGCCTGCGCGGCGCTGGCCCCGCCGACCGCGAGAGCGGTGGTGAGGATTCCGGCGGAAACGATGGCTGCGGCGCGGCGCCATGCCGTGGCGGTGCGCGGAGTGTCGATAGACATACGGGTGTCCCTCTCAGGAGAAAAGGCAGCGCACGCGCGGGCGATCGGGAGCATTGCCAATGGAATGGGCCGCGCCCGGAATGTCCCGATCTCCGACGATCGGCGAGGCGAGCTACTGCATTGAATCACAACCCGAGAGATTCTTATGAATTCCCTCAGCTCCTGTTTCGATCACGCCCCGACGAGCTGCGCGGCCACCGTCGCGATGCGCGAGCGCAGCTCGGAGACGGTCGTGTCGAACGCCTCGACGCTGCCGGTTTTGGCGGGGTCGCGGATGGACCAGTGCACGTCGTCGCGACCGCGCATCTGCTCGTGCGCCTGGTCGCAGACGCTGATCAGGAAATCGCCGGGACGCGCCACCTGGTCGAGTGATCGGGGCACGGCATCCGGGTCGAGGGGAATGCGATGTCGGGTGGCCGCATCGATCGCTCCGGGATTCACGCGATCGGCGGGATGCATTCCGGCGGAGGCGGCGGGAATGTCGCTGTGGTCCGCCCAGATCGCCTGGGCTAGCTGTGACCGCGCGGAATTGGCCGTGCAGACGAAGACGACGCGCCCCGCGACCGGGGTGGGCACGGCCCCGAGCGCCGAGAACGCCTCGGGAATCAATTGCAGGTACGTGCGGCGCCCGTCGGATTCGGATCGCACCCTCCGCACGATTCCCCGCTCGTGCAGCACATTGGTGTGGAAGGCCACGAGGTTCGATTTCATCCCGAGGGCGGCGGCGATCTCGCTCGACGACATGTCACCGACCGCCAGAAGGTCGACGATTTGCAGACGACCGCGGTCTCCGAGCGCCGCGAAAGCGTCGACTCTGCGCTGAAGGTCGTCCATTATGCACCCCGGGAATGCGCCGCGCCATCGGTCGCAGCAAAAGCGTTTCGCTCAGTAACGTTTGAGCGATCGCGACCGGCGAAGGTCCAAATCACCGGTTGCGATCCCTAGACAAGCACAGCAACGAGGGAGTTTCCCATGGGTATCGGCAGCGGCATCGCACTTTTCGTGATCGGCGCGATCCTGGCCTTCGCGGTCAATCTCGACCTCGGTGGCGTGGCGAATCTCCAGACCATCGGGTACATCCTGATGGCCGCGGGCGTCGTCATCTTCTTGATCAGCCTGGTCTTCATGTTCCGTCGTCGTTCGGTCGAGTCCACGACCCGCTCCACCGTCGACCCGGCCAGCGGCCAGAGCGTCACCACCCGTCGCACCAGCGACAACGGCGACCCCCTCGTGTGACGACCCTGTCCGAGCTCCACCCGCACGGCGACCGGCCTCTCCACGAAGATCCGATGAGCACCCCCGACGCGACGCTCCCGTCGCTCAGGGGTGCCTTCGCGGGGCGCTACCGGCTGATCGAGCCCCTCGGCTCCGACCGCGAGGGCACCGTCTACCGTGCGCGCGACGACGTGCTCGCGCGCGATGTGGCGGTGAAGGTCTTTCCGCTCGACCCCGACGAGGTCGCTCATCCCCGGCGGCGACTCGCGGCCGCGCGCATCCTCACCGCCCTCGATCACCCGTCGCTCGTGACGCTGTACGACGCGCACCTCACGCGCGAGGGGCATGGCTACCTGGTCATGGAGCTCATCCCGGGTCCGACCCTGCGCCATCATCTCGACGACCACGGCGCGCTGGCTCCCGACTTCGCCGCGGGACTGCTCCAAGACGTGGCCGAGGGCCTCGCCGCGATCCACGAGGTCGGCATCGTCCACCAGCACCTCGAATCGTCGAACGTGCTGTTGCGCCCCGAGCGCGCCGCGCCCCGCCCCTTCACCGCCGTCCTCGCGGACTTCGGCGTGACGCAGGTGCTCGGCGCCCGGCCCGCCACCGCGCAGACGCATCCGGATGCCGAATACCTCCCGCCCGAGCGACTGCACGGAGAGCCCGCGACACCGGCATCCGACATCTACGCCCTGGGCTTGTTGGCGCAGGAGATGCTCACGGCCGAGGGTCCGTTGAGCGGCGGTGCGATGCAGGAACTCGTGCTCGGCCCCCTGGACTACGACCCCGAAGTGCCGCAGGGCTTCGGCTACGGCTGGGAGGTGCTGCTCACGGCCATGACCGACCCGAACCCCGCGGGGCGTCCGACCGCCGGCGAGGTGGCCGATCTCGCGCACGAGCTGCGGAGCGGGCCCGTGCCGGAGGATTCACCGGCCGTCGCCGCGGTCTCGGCGGACTCCACCGCCGTGGCCGCCGTCACCACCGATGCCGAGCCGGTCACCGCGCTCCGCGCCGTGAACCAGGCCCGGGAGACGTCGGCGCGACGCCGTCGGCCCCCGCTGTGGGCCTGGGTCACGCACTACCACTGAGCCGCGTTCAGTCCTCCGCGGGCAGCGCGCGCTGAGCGACCAGGCGCCGCGCCTCGACCGCGGCGGCGGCGAAGTCGGCATCCGGGTCGTCCATGATGATCGCGGTGGCCCGCGCGTGCGCGCTGACGACGTCGTACGGCGAGGCCGCCGCGCGTTCGACGGTGGGCTCGGCGCGCCAGCCGATCGCGGCGAACGCCCGACTGAGGCTCCGCTGCGTGTCGTGGTCGCCCCGGCCGAACTGCGTCGACAGCTCGTCGGCGAGGCGTTCGCGCTGATCGTCGGGAACGAGTCCGGATGCCGTCCGCCAGGCCGCCCGGGCCACCTCGGGGTGTCTGTCGCGCAGCACCGCGGGCGTGATCGCCGTGTAGGCGACCGGGTCGCCGATCTTCGACAGGGTGTGCAGGGCCTGGCTCCGCGCCTGGGGGATCTCGGACCCCACCGAGGGGAGCAGGGCGGGCACGGTGCGCGCGGGGTCGTGGCGCGTGAGCGCCCACGTGAGCATGTCGCGCACGAAGAAGTCGGATTCGACCGCGCACCGCGCCACGAGCACGTCGACGTAGCGATCATCGGGTCGCGTTCCCGCGGCGAGCGCGGCCTGCAGCCGGGCCGAGGCGTCGGAGTGCTCGAGGGCCGCGCGCAGCCGGTCGGCGGGTGTGGGGTCGGTCATGGTCGATCCCTCCTTCGGATCCAGCGTTTCACGGCCCGGGGCGGGGTGGGCCGTGCTCAGTCGACGCGCGTGAACCGCCAGCTCTTGCCGTTCTCGCCGCACTCGGGCATGCGCGGGCTGTTCCAGTCGGGGTCGCGCAGCACCGAGCCGCCCTTGCCCGCGCGCAGGATGAGCGACGAATCGTCGAACTGCACCCGGATCCCCCACTCGCCGACGACCTCCCAGGTGGCGGGCCCGGTGTAGACGCCCGTCCCCGCGGGCGCGAAGCAGAGGTGCCGGCGGCCGTTGCGGTTCTGCCGGGCCTCGTCGCGGTCCTGACGCGTCACGTCTCCGCGCGGGGCGTCGACGACCTCCGCCGTACCGTCTCGCTGCAGCCGGATGCGCATCTCGCTCCCGGGCACGGCTCCGTCCAAGGCCCCGCGCCATTCGACGGGAGCGACGGAATCGCGCACCGCGTGATCTTTGGCGCTGGTGAGACTCGCCCCCGCGACGACCGCGATCACGAGCACCACGATCGCCAACAGCAGGCCCCGGCGTTCCCGGAACACACGCGGAAGCCGCGGGGCGCGATCTGACGAGGACATCACGTGGAGCGTACGACGGCGAGCGTATGTCAGGCGTATCCTCTCGCCATGAGCACAGGGGCGATCATCCTCGCCGTCGTCGGTCTCGCTTTCATCCCCATCCTCGCCCTGTGCGGGCGCGGGGTCATCCCGAGGGGCTGGGGAGTCGGCATCCGGCTTCCCGCCATCCAGCAGAGCGACGCGGCGTGGCGGGCCGGGCACCGCGCCGCGGTGCTCCCCTATAGCGTGTTCGCTCTCGTGGCGGTCGGTGTCGCGGTCCTGCCGCTGGCGGTCCCGGCCCTGTCAGACGCCCATCCCGCCCTGACCGCGGTGGTCATCATCGCCGGACTCGTCGCGGGCGGCATCGTCGGCAGTCGCGCGGCCGACCGGGTGGCGTCGGACCCCGATCTGCGCGACGCCTGAGCGGCCGGCGGGCTTATGAATCCGCCCAGCGTCGACCGCCGTCGCCACGAATCCGACCTCGAGGTCAGTACCTAACGATCAGGTGCGTACGTGTGCGCGCGACGGGATCTTGCGATCCTGCCTGTACTCCACGAGCCGCCGATCGCGTGCTCGTGTCTCCACCGGTCACCGTCGCCGAGAGGACCACGAGTCGACGGAACGGTGACTCGAAGATCCGCACTGCGTAGGAGAACACCATGCCCCCCTTCACCCCCCGAATCACCCGCGCGGCCGCCCTGGTCGCCGGGGCGGCCATCGTCGCCGGACTCGTCGTCGCCGCACCCGCCAACGCCGCACCCACGACCGGATCGCCCGCGTCCACGGCCTCCTCCGACGACCGGCAGAACGTCGGCGCCGAGGAGTTCAACGCCTGCCTCATCCGCACGCTCTTCGCCACGACGTTCGCCAATCCCGACAGCCCGTTCGCGCAGGCGATCGCGGGTCAGCTCGTGGCTCCGGATGCCATCGCCCACGGCAGCGGAACGGCATCGGGCCCGCAGGGGCTCCTCGCACAGTTCGCGGCCGACCGGGAACGCCTCCCCGGCGCTCAGGCCGTGATCAAACACCTCGCGTCCGACGGAGACCTGGTCGCGGTGCACTGGCAGATCGCCCCCGACCCGAGCGATGAGCGCCGCGGTGACGCGGCCGTCGATCTGTTCCGCCTGCAGGACGGCAAGATCGTCGAACACTGGTCGCTCGACCAGGCGATACCGACCGGCACCCCGGCCAGCGGGAACACGAACACGATGTTCAGCGACCTCTACCGCCCGTCGCAGCCCACCCCGCCCCCGACCGAGCAGCAGGAGGAGAAGAACCGCGTCTTCGCCGTCTCGGCCTACAACACGCTGTTCCGCGACAAGGACGTGTCGATCCTCGACCGGGCGTTCGACCCCGCGTACCTGCAGCACAACTCCATCGCCCCGAACGGGACGGCCGCGATTAGGCAGCTCTTCGGCAGCGGCGTCCAGTTCCCGGCGCAGCAGTCGGTCATCTCGCTGTCGGACGGCGACATCGTCTGGACGTTCTCGCAGGCGGTGGGCGCCAAGCCCGACGACCCGCTGCTGGCGGCCGATCTGTTCCGCGTCGACGGCGGTCTGATCCGCGAGCACTGGGACGTGGTTTCGACCCGCTGAGGATCAGCAGAGGCGGTGGGCCCGCTGCGGGACGGGCCCACCGCCGCGCCCGAGCGGGCCCCGCAGGCTAGGCGCGAGCCGAGACTCGCAGGGCCGAGCGAGCGGACTCCGGCCCGAAGGCCGCGTCGAGGAACAGGCGCGCAGCCCCGAGGATGCCGCCCGTGCGCGGGTGGCGCGGCACGGCGACCTCGAGCTTCTCCGTCGCCATGGGCAGGCAGTCGGCCCACAGCTTCGACTTGATCGCGGCGATGAAGACGTCGGAGGCGCTCAGTGAGCCGCCGACGACGAGACGGTCGGGGGTGAAGAAGTTGACGATCGTGGCGAGGACACCGCCGGTCATGCTCCCCGCTTCACGGAGCAGGCCGGTGGCGAGCGCGTCCCCGTTTCGGGCGAGATCGATCACCGTCTCGACGTCGGAGACGTCGCGTCCGGCCTCCTGGGCCGCGCGGGTGAGGGCCGACCCGCTCGCCACGGCGTCGAGGCAGCCGACGCGCCCGCACGAGCAGGGCACCGGCGCCGCACCGGGCACGGTGACGTGACTGATGTCACCAGCGGCCCCGCTCCGGCCCGTGTAGAGCCGTCCGCCCGCGACGACCCCCGACCCGATCCCGGATCCGGCCTTGATGAACACCTGATTGAGGGCCTCGGGATCGCCCCCGACGAGCTCGCCGACCGCCATGCAGTTGGCGTCGTTGCTGGCGAGGGCCGGCACCCCGAGGACGTCGGACAGAAGGGCCGCGACGTCGACGTCGTGCCAGCCGGGCATGCGCGACGGCGCGACGAGCCGACCCGTCTCCGCCGACACCGGCCCGGGCAGCGCGATCGCCGCCCCCGTCACCGTGGGCGCGCCGTTCGCCGCCGCCAGCGCAGCGAGTTCTTCTGCGACGCGGCGGAGAACGGCATCCGGGCCCTCCGCCAGATCCAGCACGAGGTGCCGGTGGGCGAGGGAGGAGCCGGCGTAGTCGACCAGCCCGATCGTGCTGCGCTCGACCCCGAGGTCGACGCTGGCCACCGTGCCGAGGTCGCCGCGGACCGCGAGGCGCCGGGGTCGGCGACCGCCGCGTGAATCGTCGGTGCCGTCCTCGACGATCACGCCCGCCGCGATCAGCGGATCGACGCGCGCGGTCACGGTCGAGGGCGAAAGGCCCGTGTGGGCGGCGAGCTCGGCTCGAGATCGCGCAGCGCCCGTGCGCAGCGGGGTCAGCACGGCGAGCGTCTGCGGGCTGTAGGTCGGTAGGGCCGCGTGGAGAGGCTTCACACCGGTATCTTATTCCAAACTTGGAGTTTCTGTCTCGAATTATCTCTGTAACATGGCCTCGTTAGTTTGATTTCACCAAGGACGCGGAAATCACTTCCCGCGTCGGCTGTACCCGATATCGCGGCGAGTCCGCGGGAAGGATCCACCCCCGTGTCGACGCCCGCCTCCCCCGCAGCCCCCGCCTCCGCGCCCCTCGTCGCGGTCCGCGAGGTGCAGAAGCACTTCGGCGACCACCACGTGCTCAAGGACATCGATCTCGACGTGGCTCGCGGCGAGGTCGTCGTCATCGTCGGCCCCTCGGGCTCGGGCAAGTCGACGCTGTGCCGCTGCCTCAACCGTCTCGAGACCATCACCTCGGGCACCATCACCATCGACGGCGTCCCGCTGCCGAGCGAGGGACGCGGGCTCGCCGACCTGCGCGCCGAGGTGGGCATGGTCTTCCAGTCCTTCAACCTCTTCGCACACCGCACGGTTCTCGACAACGTCGCCCTCGCCCCGCGCATCGTGTCGAAGGTGCCGCTGAAGAAGGCGCGGGAAGAGGGACTGGCTCTGCTCGACCGCGTCGGCATCGCCGACAAGGCCGACCGCTTCCCCGGCGAGCTCAGCGGCGGTCAGCAGCAGCGCGCCGCCATCGCCCGCGCCCTGGCGATGAAGCCCAAGCTCATGCTCTTCGACGAGCCGACCTCGGCCCTCGACCCCGAGATGGTCAGCGAGGTGCTCGACGTGATCACCTCGCTCGCCGAAGAGGGCATGACGATGGTCGTCGTCACGCACGAGATGGGCTTCGCCCGCCGCGCCGCCGACCGCGTGATCTTCATGGACGACGGACGCATCGTCGAAGACACCACCCCCGAGCGCTTCTTCACCCACGCCGAGAGCGACCGCGCTCGGGCGTTCCTGTCGAAGATCCTCGCCCACTGACATCCTCCCCGCCCCCGACGCGGCTCGTTCCGCACGCACCCGCAACCGAAAGGCAGTACCCGTGATCTCCTCTCGCTCGATCCTTCGCCGAGGCCTCGTCCTCTTGGCGTCCGCGGCCACGGTCGCGTCTCTCGCCGCGTGCTCGTCCGGCACCGCGGCCGTCCCGGGGTCCGACCCCAGCGCGTCGGCCAAGGCCAGCAGCCTCGAAGAGGTCTACGCGAACGCGCCCGTCGCCGACGCCGCGGCCCTCATCTCCGACTCGACGATGGCCAAGATCAAGGCACGCGGCAAGCTCATCGTCGCCGAGGCACTCGACGCCCCCCTGCTGTCGCAGCAGGACCCCACGAACCCCGAAGACGTGCAGGGCTTCGACGCCGACCTCGCCAAGATGCTCGCCATCTACATCCTCGGCGAGCCCAACGTCGAGATCGTCCCGCCGGCGTCCGAGACCCGCGAGGCCCTGCTCGCCAATGGCACCGTCGACGTCGTCTTCAACACGTACACGATCACCGAGAAGCGCGCCGAGCAGGTCGACTTCGCCGGCCCCTACCTCGAGTCGGGTCTGGCCGTCGCCGTCCGCAGTGACAACACCGACATCAACGGCATCGACGACCTGGGCGGCAAGACGGTCATCGTCGGCGCGAACACCCCCGCTGTCACGGCCGTGCCCGAGAAGCAGCCCACCGCGAACATCGTCAGCTTCGCCACCGACCCGCAGGCCCTCCAGGCCCTGACCCAGGGCCGCGGCGACGCGTACGTGCAGGACTTCACCTTGCTCGCGAGCCACGCCATCGACGACAAGAGCATCAAGGTCGTCGGCCAGCCCTTCACCAGTGAGGCGTACGGCATCGGTCTGAAGAAGGACGACGCGCAGTTCAAGTCGTTCATCAACGACTGGCTGAAGAAGATCCAGGACGACGGCTCGTGGGCCAAGATCTGGGACGCCACCCTGGGCTCGGCCGTCGAGTCGAGCGCTCCGACTCCCCCCGCGATCGGCAGCGTCCCCGGCTCCTGATCCCCTGACCGACCGGCGTCCGTTCCGCACATGACGGGCGCCGGTCTCCCCTCCCCTCTCACGCTCCTCTGAGGACCCCATGGACTTCTTCGCCTCGAGCGCCGGGCCGATCGCGCAAGCGCTCGGCACGACGATCCTGCTCGCCGTCTCAGCGGGCATCGGATCGATCGTGCTGGGCACGCTCGTCACCGCCGCGCGCATCAGCCCGGTGCCGGTGCTGCGCTGGGCCGCCTTCGCCTACGTGCAGTTCTTCGTCAACGTCCCGCTTCTGGTTCTCCTCGTGCTGGCGGTGTTCGCCCTGCCGGATGCCGGATTCCTGCTGCCCCTGACGCCGACGGCGATCATCGTGCTCACGCTCTACGAAGCGGCGTACGTCGCCGAGGCCGTCCGCAGCGGCGTGAACACCGTGAGCCGCGGCGAGATCGAGGCCAGCCGCGCGCTGGGGTTCTCGCTCGGCCAGACCCTGCGCGTGCTCGTCATCCCCCAGTCGCTGCGGGCCGCGATCCAGCCCATCGGCAACGTCATGATCGCCCTCACCATGAACACCGCCCTGGCCGCGGCGGTGGGCGTCGTCGAGCTGACGAGCGCCGCCAACAAGCTCAACCTCGTCGAGGCTCAGCCCATCCTGATCTTCACCGCGGCGGGGCTCATCTACATGGTGCTCGCGCTGGCGATCGGCCTCACCGCCGGCCGCCTCGAGAAGAAGTTGAGGATCCGCCGATGACCTCCCCCCTTTCGCTCTACGACGAGCCCGGGCCCCGTACTCGCCGCCGCATCCTCATCTGGTCGCTCGTCAGCGCGGTCGTCATCCTGGGCCTCATCGCCCTCGCCCTCGTGCAGTTCGCGTCGAAGGGCCAGCTCGACAGCGACCGGTGGTTGCCGTTCCTCGACATCGCGATCTGGGAGTACCTCGGCGTCGGCCTGCTCGGCACGCTGCAGGCCGCGGCCCTGACCGCCGCGTTCGGGTTCGTGCTCGGCCTGCTGCTCGCCCTCGGGCGTCTCAGCCGCGTCCGCTGGATCAGCTGGATCTGCACCGCCTACATCGAGGTCGCCCGCACGGTCCCCGTGCTGCTGCTCATCTACCTGATGCTCTTCGGCCTCCCCCAGCTCGGCCTGAACTTCCCGGTGCTGTGGAAGCTCGTCATCCCGCTCACGATCGCCAACGCGGCCGCCTTCGCCGAGATCATCCGCGCGGGTGTCCTCGCCCTGCCCCGCGGGCAGACCGAAGCCGGTCTCAGCCTCGGTATGACCCGCTGGCAGGTCGACCGCAAGGTGGTCCTGCCCCAGGCGCTGCGTTTCGTCGCGCCCTCGCTCGTGGTCCAGCTGGTGAGCCTGCTCAAGGACACGTCGCTGGGCTACATCGTGGCGTTCACCGAGCTGCTGTACCGCGGGCAGGTGCTGTCGAGCTTCAACGGCCTGCTCATCCAGACCTTCGTGGTGGTGACCGTGATCTTCCTCGCGCTCAACGGCGGCCTCTCGGGCCTGGCCGCTCGCCTGCAGAAGCGACCGGGCCGCCGCAGCCTCGCGACCCCCGCCAAGGTCGCCCCGGCCGGCCTCACCACCCCGAACGCCCCCGTCGACCGCTGATCCGCCTTCGCCCCGGCATCGAAAGAACCACCCATGACGACCCTTCCCCCCGTTCCCTCCCCCCTGGCCGACCTCGCCGTCGTCATCCGCTCGGGTGTCGTCGAGAGCCGCCACCTCGGCTCGATCGCCGCCCTGTCCGCCGACGGATCGGTGGCCTGGCAGACCGGGAGCGGCGCACAGATCCTGCCCCGTTCCACCGTCAAGCCCGTGCAGGCCCTCGCGTGCCTGCTCGCCGGGGCCGACATCGACGGAGCCGACCTCGCCATCGCCGCGGGCAGCCACACCGGCGAAGACGTGCACGTCGACGTCGTGCGCGATCTGCTCACCCGTGCGGGCCTCGACGAGAGCGCCCTCGGGTGTCCGGTCGACTGGCCCGAGGACGAGCCCACCCGCGAACGTCTCATCCGCGACGGCGAGCAGCGCTCGCGCGTGCGCATGAACTGCTCGGGCAAGCACGCCGCGATGCTGCTCGCCTGCGCGGTCAACGGGTGGGACACGGCGACCTACCTCGACCCCTCGCACCCGCTGCAGCGGCTCGTGCGCGCGACGCTCGAACGCCTGTCGGGCGAGACGGTGGCGCACGACGCCGTCGACGGGTGCGGAGCGCCCCTGTTCAGCGTCTCGCCCCTCGGCATCGCCCGCATCTTCCGCGCCCTCGTGACGGCCGACCCCGGCACGTCGGAGCGGAGAGTGGCGGATGCCATGCGGTCGTACCCCCGCTTCGTCGGCGGCGACCACCATGCCAACACCGACGCCATGCTGCGCGTACCGGGGCTGCTGTCGAAGGGCGGCGCCGAGGGTGTGATCGGCATGGCGACGGCCGACGGGGCCGCGGTGTCGATGAAGATCCTCGACGGCAACCCCCGCGCGACGACGCTCGTGGCCCTCACCGTCCTCGAAGCCCTCGGCGCCGACATCTCGGACGCGGGCGACCTCGTCGAGCTGCCGATCCTCGGCGGCGGGGTCCCGGTCGGCTCGATCGAGGTGGGTCGCGACGTGCGGGCGTGGCTCGACGCCTCGGCAGCGAGCGCCGCACCGTGACGACCGCCGCAGACCCGGCATCCCTCGCCCAGAAGTCCCCCGCGCGCGCCCGCGCCCTCGTGGAGATCTGCGTCGACGACCTCGCGGGGGTGCTCGCCGCCGAGCGGGCGGGCGCCGATCGCGTCGAGCTGTGCGCCGACCTTCTCGAGGGGGGCACGACGCCCAGCCTCGGAATGATCGAGTCCGTCCTCGACGCGGTGCGGAGCGTGGGTGTGCAGATCATGGTCCGCTCGCGCGGCGGCGACTTCGTCTACTCCGACGACGAGCTGCGCGTCATGCGGGCCGACGTCCGCGCCATCGCCGCCCTGGCGCGCACCAGTCGGGTGCCCGTGGGCATCGTCTTCGGCGCGCTCACCGTCGACGGGCACGTCGACGAACAGGCACTCGAGGCGATCCGGACCGCCGCAGGAGGGGTGCCGATCACTTTCCACAAGGCCTTCGACGACACCGTGGACCTCTTCGACGCCTACGACACGCTCGCCCACCACGGCATCGCCCGCGTGCTCACCTCCGGGGGAAAGGCCACGGCCGGCGAGGGGGCCGACGTGCTCGCCGCGCTGCGCGCGCGGTCGGAGGGCACCCGGATGCCGACGGTCCTCGTCGGCGGCTCGGTCCGGGCCCACAACGTGACAGCGCTGCTCGAGCGCACCGGCGCCCGTGAGGTGCACCTGCGCGCGCAGGTCGCCTCCGGTCGGGGACACCTCGTCACCGACGAGTCGGTGATCCGCGACACGGTGCTCGCGGTGAGCGAGAGCGACCGCGCGTCGCACCCGGCCGTGATCGCCGTCGACATCGGCGGCACTTCGGCGAAGGGCGCGCTCGTCGACATCGACGGCCACGTGCTGAACAGCTCGCGCATCGCGACCGGCGGTTCCGGTGCCGAGACGGTCACGCGCATCGCGGACCTGCTCACCGACCTCGTCGCGGCGGCCGGGGCCCTCGGCCGCTCGGTCGTCGGCGCGGGTGTCGTCAGCCCCGGCCTGATCGACAGCGCCACCGGCACCGTCCGTTACGCCTCGACGCTCGGGTGGACCGACGTCCCCCTCGCCCGTCTCCTCTCCGACGCCACCGGACTCCCCGTCGCGGTCGACCACGACGTGCGCGCCGCGGGTGCGGCCGAGGGGGCCTACGGCGCCGCCGCCGGTTCGCGCAACGTCGTCTTCGCGGCGATCGGCACCGGGGTCGCGGCATCCCTCACCTCCGACGGACGGGCCGTCGAGGGGGCCATCTCCGGGGCCGGCGAGCTCGGTCACATCCCGGTGGTGCCCGGCGGCGAGCTCTGCGCGTGCGGTCAGCGCGGCTGCCTCGAGGTGTACTTCTCGGGCGCGGGCCTGGCCCGGCGGTACGCGGCGAGCGCCCCGCTGATCGACGGAGAGACTCCGGATGCCGCGTCGGTCATCGCCCGCGTCGACACGGATCCCGTCGCCGCCCGCGTCTGGTCGGAGGGGCTCGACGCCCTGGCCACGGGGCTCGCGACCCTGACCCTGCTCGTCGACCCCGAGGTGATCGTGCTCGGCGGTGGCGTCGCGCAGGCCGGGAACGCGTTCCTCGAGCCCCTGCGCGAACGGCTGACCGCGGCGCTCGCGTGGCGAGAAGCCCCCCGGTTGACGACCGCGGCCCTGGGCACGCACGCCGGCCGGATCGGGGCCGCGATGCTGGCCTTCGAGGCCGCGCAGCGACCCGAGGTCACCCGCTCGTGGACCGCACCTGTCATCCTGGCTGAGCCGACCACCCCCCGAACGGAGGCCCGCTCGTGACCGAGATCGCGATCGTGCAGAACCAGGCGGATGCCGGCCGCATCGCCGCCGACCTCATCGTCGCCGCGCTGAGTCGCCGCAGCGACCCGACGCTGGGACTCGCGACCGGCTCGACGCCCCTGCCGGTGTGGGCGGCCCTGGCGGAGCGTTCGCTCGACCTGTCGGCCGTGCGGGGTTTCGCCCTCGACGAGTACGTGGGCCTGCCCGCCGGACACCCCGAGAGCTACCGCGCCGTGGTCGATCGCGACATCGTCGGCCCCCTCGGACTCGACCCGTCGCTCGTGCGCGTTCCGGGCGACGACGAGGGTCCGCTCGCCGAGGCCGGCGAGCGGTACGAAGCCGCGATCGCCGCGGCCGGAGGCATCGACCTGCAGATCCTGGGCATCGGCCGCACCGGGCACATCGGGTTCAACGAGCCGGGCTCGTCGCTCGCCTCGCGCACGCGCCTGAAGGCGCTGACGCCCGCGACCCGCGCCGACAACGCGCGGTTCTTCGACAGCATCGACGAGGTCCCCACGCACTGCCTCACGCAGGGCATCGGCACGATCCTCGACGCGGGCGTGCTCGTGCTGCTCGCCTTCGGCGAGGCGAAGGCCCCCGCCGTCGCCGCGGCCGTCGAGGGGCCGCTGACCTCGTCGTGCCCGGCATCCGCGATCCAGCTGCACCGCCGGGCCGTGGTCATCGTCGATGAGGCGGCCGCCGCTCAGCTCGAGCACCGCGACTATTACCGCTTCGCCTGGGACCACCGCGAGATCGCCTCGGCATGACCGCCGACCTGCTGCTCACGGGCGCCCGGGTGGTCGACGCGCGGCGCGACCTGCCCGACGCGTGGGTGCGGGTGCACAACGGTCTGATCGCCGAGGTGGGCACGGGGCTCGCTCCGCGCGCGTCCGAGCGCATCGACCTGGGCGGGGCGACCCTGACCCCCGGCCTGATCGACCTGCACGTGCACGGGGGCGGCGGGCACGCCTTCGACGACGGAACGGATGCCATCACCGCCGGGGTCGCCGCGCACCGCCGCCACGGTACGACGGCGACCCTCGTGAGCCTGGTCTCGTCTCCGCTCGACGTCCTGCGTCGGCAGCTCACTCACGTCGCCGTCGCACGACGGTCCGATCCCGCGATTCTGGGCGTGCATCTCGAGGGCCCCTGCCTCTCACCCGCCCGGCGCGGGGCGCACGACCCCGGCGCGCTCGCTCTCCCCGACGGACCCGTCCTCGACCTCGTGCGGGATGCCGAGCCCGGCCTCGTCCGGCAGGTCACCCTCGCGCCCGAACTCCCCGGAGCTCTCGACGCGATCACGGAGCTCACCGCCCTCGGCATCCGCGTCGCGATCGGCCACACCGAGGCCGATTACGCCCTCACGCGCGAGGCGATCGCGCGTGGCGCCACCCTGCTCACCCACGCGCTCAATGCGATGCCCGCGATCGGCCACCGGCTGCCGGGTCCGGTGCCGGCCGCTCTGGAGGACGACCGCGTCACCCTCGAGCTCATCCTCGACGGCGTGCACGTTCACCCCGCGGTCGCCCGCATGCTGCTGACCTCGGCGCCGCGCCGGGTGGCCCTGATCACGGATGCCATGGCCGCCGCCGCCCACGCCGACGGCGCGTACCGCCTGGGCGAGCTCGACGTGCACGTCGCGGACGGCCGCGCGTTGCTCGACGACGGCGTCACGATCGCGGGGTCGACGCTGACGCTGGACCGCGCGGTGCGCGCGGCCATCGTCGACCTGGGTCTTGCCGCGTCGGATGCCGTGGGAGCGGCGACGTCCGTTCCCGCGGCGGCGCTGGGCGACCCCGCGCGGGGGCTCCTCGAGTCGGGAATGCGCGCCGACCTCGTCGCGTGGGACGCGGACTGGCGCGTGCGGAAGGTGTGGCTCAGCCCCTCTTCGTGACGCGCCGCTCCACGAGCTTGCGTGCGACGTCCATGAAGCTGGGCGCGTACTTCGCCCACTCCTGGTCGAGCTTTCGCACGTCGATCTTGCCGGTGTGCAACAGTTCGCAGATCTTCAGCCAGCTCTCGCCCGTCGCCGCCGTCAGCGCACCCGCGACCGCCGCGTTCACGACGATCCCGGCGCCCGGGATCAGTTTGAGGAAGCTCGTCGCGAGCGCCCGCCCCGCGACCTGCACGCCGAACTGCGCGAGCGCGCCGGCCGAGAGCATCGTCTTGACCTCGAGGTCGTAGATCGCGGCGATGCGGCCCATCATCGTCAGCTGGATCGGCGCCAGCGTGACAGCATCCGAGACAGGAAGCGGAACGGTCGCAGCCCCCGCGGCGGCCGCGGCCGCCGCGGCGATGATCGGCCGCGCCATCTCCCTCTTCCACGGGAGGTTGAGCCGCTGTGCGATGCGAAACGCGTCCTTGTCGCGCTCGGGGGCGAGCTCGAGGGTCTGCGTGACAAGGTCACCGAGGCCGTGCCCCTTGCCCTTCCCGTTCTTGTCGCGGGTCGAGGTGAGGACGACCTGCCGGTACGGGATGCGCAGTCGTTCACCGGTGTTCGGGTCGACGGGGTCGTTGAGCCACTCGACGAACGCCTCCAGATCCTTCGCGATGCCCTGGTGCCCGGTGAGGGGGTTCTTGATCCAGTCGACCTTCGTCAACACGAGGATCACCGGCAGCCCCCGCGCGTCGAGCTCCCGGATCATCGCGATGTCGGCTGGGGTCAGCCGATCGTCGGCGGCCCGCACGCAGTACCAGACGACCGAGATCTGGTGGTCGCCGGGGTGGGCGGCGATCGCGTCGAGGTGGGTGCGCAGCTGCTGATCCGGCGGAACGGGCGAGCCGATCTCGAACCCCTCGACGTCCCAGATACCGAGCGAGTCGTCGCTGTAGAAGTGCACGCCGCGCGTGACCGGCAAGCCGCGCCCGACCTTCGCCCAGTCGCGCCCGAACACCGCGTTGACGAGCGACGACTTGCCCACGCCCGAAGCACCGACGATCGCGAGGTTGAACCGGCCGTACCGCGACTTCGCCTCGGACGTCGCCTGGACGAACGCCTTGTCGTCGAGCTGACGCGCATCGGTGTTCTTCTTCGCCATGATCTGGCCCTACCCCCGATGATTCGCGTCGCGACCCGCGTGTGCGGGATGGGTCGAATCTACGGGGCCGGGCGGCGCGAGGGACTTTCGGGAGCGCCCCTTGCGCGACGACCCGGTACAGGTCACGGTTGCCGCCGCTGCCCCACCCACTCGTCGTCATCCCGCGTGAAAACGACCCGATCGTGCAGCCGCGACCGCCGGCCCTGCCAGAACTCGATCTCGCGCGGCTCGACCCGGTACCCGCCCCAGTGCGGAGGCCGCGGCACGACCTCATCGTCGGCGAACCGGGCGGTGACCTCGGCCATCTGCTCTTCGAGAGCGGCTCGGGATGCCACGGGCTCCGACTGGTGGCTCGCCCACGCCGACAGTTGGGAGCCGCGCGGCCGCGAGGCGAAGTACGCGTCGTCGCGCTCCGGCGGCAGCGGCGTGGCCGTGCCGAGCACAATGACCTGTCGCTGCAGCGCGTACCAGGGGAACAGGATCGACACCGCCGGATTCCCGGCCAACGCCTGCCCTTTCCGCGAGTCGCGGTTGGTGAAGAACCACAGGGCGCCGTCGTCGTCGATCCCGCGCAGCAGGACCGTCCGCGACGTGGGCCGGCCCTCGGCATCCACCGTCGACACGACCATCGCGTTCGGCTCGGGCTGGTCTGCGGCATCCGTCAGCCACTGCTGCAGCAGCTCGAAAGGCGAGGCCGAGAGGGCGTCGTCATCCAGCTCGGCGAGCGTGTAGTCGAGCCGGTGGGCGAGGGGGTTCTCGGTCATCGCAGGGTCCTCCGGTGGGTGGCTGGGACCCCAGCGTATGTCTGCGCGACGCCTGTTGAGGCGGTCGCACGTGACGGCAAACCGTTCCCGGGCCTCCCGCCGCCTCAGCCACCAGCGCTGACGCGGGCGCCCCTCAGAGCCCGGCGATCCCCGCCGACCGCACGACGAAGTAGACGAGGATGCCGACGACGGCCACGACGAGGACGACCGCCGTCCAGAACATCGCGATGCGGAGCCGACGAGTCTGCGCCGACTCACCCGGACGGTTCCACGGAGCGCGCGCCATCATCGCTTCCTCGAGGTAGTGCTCATGCCCCGATCCTGGCGAAGCCCGCCCGTCGGCCACAACCCCGCCTGACGACACGCCGACAACCTGCGCATGCGGAATACCCGCTGCGCACCGCGGGTTGGGTGGCACGGCCCTGTTCCCCCACGAAAGGACACCCATGAGCCTGTTCAGCCCCACCACCGTCGGAGAAATCGGCGTCCGCAACCGCGTCTCGCTCGCCCCGATGACCCGCCTGCGCGCCGGCGCCGACGGAGTCCCCGGACCGATCGTCGCGAAGTACTACGCGCAGCGCGCCGGCATCGGCCTGCTGGTCACTGAGGGTGTCTTCCCGAGCGACGAGTCGCGCGCGTACCCGGGTCAGCCCGGCATCGTGACCGACGCTCAGGCCGCGGGCTGGGCCAAGGTCGCCGACGCGGTGCACGCCGAGGGTGGCACGGTCTTCATGCAGCTCATGAACGGCGGACGCGTCACGCACCCCGAGATCACGGGTACCGACCGCATCGTCGCCCCCTCGGCGATCGCGATCGAGGGTGACACGCGCCTCGCCGACGGCACGAAGGTCGCCTACGCCGTGCCGCACGCGCTCGAGACCGCTGAGCTCGCCACGGTTCGCGACGAGTTCGTCGCCGCTGCCCGCAAGGCCGTGGATGCCGGCTTCGACGGCGTCGAGCTGCACGGCGCCAACGGCTACCTGCTGCACGAGTTCCTCTCGCCCGCGTCGAACCAGCGCACCGACGAGTACGGCGGATCCCCCGCGGCCCGCGCCCGCTTCGTCATCGAGGTCGCGCAGGCCGTCGTGGCCGAGGTCGGCGCAACGCGCGTCGGCATCCGCATCTCGCCCGCGCACAACATCCAGGACGTCTGGGAGACCGACGACGCCGAGACCCGCGCCACCTACGAGGCGCTCGTATCGGGCCTCGCTCCCCTGGGCCTCGCGTACCTGAGCGTGCTGCACGCCGACCCGGCCGGCGACCTGATCCAGGACCTCCGCCGCACCTTCGGCGGCACCTTCATCATCAACTCGGGCTTCTCGAGCGTCACCACGCGCGACGAGGCCGTCTCGGTGGTCGAGAAGGACCTCGCCGACCTGGTCGCCGTCGGTCGCCCCGCCATCGCCAACCCCGACCTCGTCACCCGCTGGGAGAAGGGCGCCGACGAGAACGAGGTCGACCAGGCCTCCGTCTACGGCGGCGACGAGCACGGCTACACGGACTACCCGTTCCTGCAGGCGTAGTCCGTCCTGCTCGAAGGGCCTCGCGCGACTCGTTCGCGCGGGGCTCTTTCGCATTACACCGGCCGGTAGCGCTGCACGCTGGCGCCAGAGCGGAACTCCCGCCGCTCCACGAGCTCGAGCTTCATCTGATCCCGCACGCCCTCAAGCAACCGCGGCCCCCGCCCCGCAATCACCGGATGCACGACGAACGTGAACTCGTCGATGAGCCCCTCCGCCGCGAGCGCACCAGGAAGCGTCACCCCACCGAGCGCGATCCCTCGCCCCGGTTCCCCCTTGAGCCGCCGAACAGCCTCGACCACGTCATCCCGGACCAATTCGGCGTTCCAGTCGGCAGAGTTGAGAGTCCCGGATGCCACGACCTTCCGCATCGGATCCATCACTTCCGAGAACGCGACCTCACTGGCATCCATCCAGTCCGGCCACTCCCCCGATTCCGGTTGGCGCCACGCGCCCTCCATCAGCTCGTAGGTGACGCGGCCGTAGAGGAGGGTGTCGGAGCGGCGCAGCTCGTCGGTCCAGAACGCCATGGACTCGGCATCCGGCGGCAGACCCGCCTCGTGATGGACGCAGCCGTCGAGGGAGACGTTGATGGCGTAGCGGAGGGGCTGGGTCATGCCGCTAGCTTCCTCGCCGCGGCTCCCCCGCGGAAGAGCCCGCCGCCGCAAACCGCCCAGCCTGCACCGCGAACGCCTCCGCCAACTCCGGCGGCCCGACGACCTCCATCGCCACCTCGAACCGCCCGAACGATGCGGCGAGCGCACCCCACGACCATGATCCCGCCTCGAGGGTGCAGCGCTCGTCGTCGACGGCGGTGACGATGCCGTCACCCGCGAACGGCAGCACGTCTCGCGCCGGCGCGTGCAACAGCACGGTCCCGCGGCAGGGCCACTCGTTCGTGTCCGACCCCTTGAACCGCGCGGATACGAACGCGTCGACGTCCCCGCCCGGCACGACCCGCGGCACGAAGGGAGCACCGTGCGGCACCCGAGGTCGCACGCGGTCCGCCGAGAAAAGCCGCCAGTCCTCGCGCTCGAGGTCCCACCCGAGCAGGTACCACCGGCCGTGGGATGCCACGAGGTGATGGGGCTCCACCCGCCGCGGTGGACCGGGCTCGGCGCCGTCCCCCTCCCGCGGCAGGTAGTCGAAGCGGATGGAGACGCGATCGCGCACCGCCTGAGCGAGCGTCAGCAGCACCTCCAGCGGGACGGCAGCGACTGGCGCTTCCCCCGGGCGGCCCACCGTCGTCACCTCCACAGCGTCAAGCCGATGCCGCAGCCGCGACGGCAGCACCTGCCGCATCGTCGCGAGAGCACGCACCGCCGCCTCGCCGATCTCCGCACCCAACGCGGGAGCCGCGCGCAGAGCGATCGCGACCGCGAGCGCTTGATCGTCGTCGAACAGCAGCGGCGGCATCTCGGCTCCCGCGTCGAGGCGGTATCCCCCGTCGGGGCCCATCGTCGTCTCGATCCGGTAGCCCATCTCGCGCAGGCGATCGATGTCGCGCCGCACCGTGCGGTCGCTGACGTCCAGCCGCGAGGCCAACACCGACCCCGGCCAGTCCCGCCGCGCCTGCAGCAGCGACAGCAGGGTGAGCAATCGCGACGTCGTGGCCATGCATCCGACCGTAGTCGCGGTCTAGGACAGAAACCGACCTATACGGGTGGGAACGTGATCTCACGAGCCGATCCCGGCCCATTCATCGAGGAGCAACCATGCCCGTGCAGACCACCACTCACCTGAACTTCCGCGGCGATGCCCGCCAGGCGCTCGAGTTCTACCAGTCCGTCTTCGGCGGCCACCTCGTCGTCAACACCTACGCCGACTTCGGCATGCCGGCCGAGATCCCCGGCGCCGACAAGGTCGTCTTCGGCCTGGTCGCCGGTGAGAACGGCTTCCGCATCATGGGCTACGACATCCCCGGCCGCACCGAGGGAGGCATTGCCGCCCCCGGCTCCACCCACCGCGAGAACAACACGACGGTCACCGACCAGTCGCTGTTCGTCTCGATCAGCGCCCCCACCCTCGAGGAGCTCCAGGGCTACTGGGACACCCTGTCGACGGATGCCACGATCGTCGAACCCCTCGCCGCCTCAGCGTGGAGCGCCGGCTTCGGCATGCTGACCGACCGCTTCGGCGTAACGTGGAGCGCGTCGGTCACCGCCGAGTGACGTGTGCGGTCGCGGCGCGCACTCGCTGCGCGTCGCGGCCGCCGACCGGCCTCATCAGACGCCGACCTCGTCGCGGCACCGCACCGCACCGCACCTTCATCGTCAACCCCGGCTTCCCGCGCATGACCACATGCCGCTAGCTTCCTCGCCTGCCTCCTCCGGCGGAGGATCCTCTTCCGGCACGCGCGAACCGCTCCGCTTGCGCCGCGAACGCCTCCGCCAGCTCGGGTGGCCCGACGACCTCCATCGCCACCTCGAACCGACCGAAGGATGCCGCCAGCGCACCCACGACCACGATCCGGCCTCGAGAGCGCATCGGTCGTCGTCTACCACCGAGACGGTCCCGTCGCCCGCGAAGGCGTGGACGTCGTGGCCGGGGCGCGACCCGCGCGATGGGAGCGGCACCTTACCGGGGCACCCAAGAATCCGACCGTGAGGTAGGTGGGGTCCGTGCACACGACTATGTTGAGGGGCCTCGCTGCTCAGCCTCGTCTTCGCCGGGGGCCTCCGAGATCTCCCCTGCGCCGTCGGGCGCGTTAGCTCGCTTGTTTCGCTTAAACAGGCCGGCCACCGCGCTCGCCGTTCCCACAGCAGCGCCACCGACCGCCTTTGCCGCCGTACCGGTGGCATCGCCTAAGACTCGTGCCGCCGAGCCGGTGGCATCTCCCACCGCCTTCGCCGCGTTCTTTGTCGCCGTCACCGCGCGAGCCTCATCCGGAATGCCGTCGCCGTCGATATCGACGCTGCGGAAGACTTCGGTGGCGTCGACAACCTTCCCCCAGACGCTCTCTCCAAAGTCCTTCGCGGACTCTGACGCGGCGCGCATCGCGAGGACTGCTTTGGAAGGATCGGGGATGCCATCACCATCTGCGTCAGTCAGCTCGAGCCACTCGGGCCAGGACTGCATCGGTTCGGAGAAACCGGTGCGACACGACTTCACCACGCTGCTGCCGAAGTAAAAACTGGTCGCCGCTCCTGCCGCGGCACCGATGACAGGGATGGCCTTCGAACTGATCTTTACGGTGCCCATCACGGCGCCCTTGGCGACCGCCTCGCGTGCCAGGACCATCGTCACAGGGACGAGCGCGGACTCCGGGATCTGCTCGGCAATAAGATCGCCCCACTTCGATGACGCGCCACTCGCGACGGCGGTCGCTGCTGTCCGTCCTGCAGCGATAGTTGCGCCCGCAGGAAGCGCCGTCAGGACGAGACTCGTGACCTTGTTGCGCTTCTTCTCGCCCAGCAGCGAGCCAAGGACGATGGCCTTCGCGCGATCAGGGTCATCAACGGGAATCCCACGGAGTTCCGCCATGCAGAGGGCAAACAACGCCGTGGTCTCGTAGAAGAAGATGAGGTCGCCGACGCCAAGACCGATTGCCACGGGAATACCGACCCCGGGGATGGAGGCCGACGCGCCGATGGCGGCACTTGCAGCGGTCGTCGTCGCCACGTATTGGGACTCGATAGTCCTCATGACCTCGGCCGGCGTAGCGTCGGGCCTCTTACGTCGGACTTCCTTGATGTATGCCGTCGCTGCAGGTCTTTGCACCGCAATTGCTCGGAAGACCCGGTCCTGGAAGTCACCGGGCAGCGAACTCACCGCTGGGGATTGAATCGAACCGCTCGACGACTTCCAATCGACATCTTTGCTGACGCCTTCAATCTCACCGCTCATCTGTGACATCCCCCTTTCTGATATATATCGAAGATCACGACCGGGCACCAACCCCGACCTCATCAGCCGCTCCGAGCGCAATCACCCGACATCCGCCGGCATCGAGTTCTGAAACTCCGCCCGTACATCCCGAAGCCGACGCCCGTCCCGCACGGCCCAGAAGTACCACCCGTTTGTGGCCTTCTGACGCAGGGCAAATCCCGCTGCAGACGGTGACGTATGCCGCTTGCCGTCGAGCAGAATCGCGCCGTCAGCAGTGACCGTCGCTTCGCGCCCCTTGAAGTCGCGGTGCGTCGCGACGATCCTGTCGCCCGCAGCGATCATCCCACTCTCGACCAGGTGCTTGAGTTCGACCCAGTCGCCAGCTTTCGTCTGCGGGTCAACCACCTTCCCGTGATGCCCCTCGGGAACCGGCCAGACCCGCAGGAGGGTCTCGATCAGTTCATTTGTCCGCTCGTCGATGAGCTCTTCGTCCCAGGGCTCAGTCTCGGTCCGCTTGATGACCCGGCCGGTGAGCGTGATGGTGTTGTGGTCCTGCAGAGCTGACCGCTTCGTTGGCCAAGCACTGTTCGACACCTTCGAATTGAGGGATCGAGTCAACAGCGTGAGGTTCCCGAGCCGGTGCACGCGGGCCTGGCGCTCTTCGGCCTGGTCCCGGTCCGCGACCGGCCAGGTTTCCGTCCAGGTGCGAGGCAAGAGATGTTCGATCGGATAGCCCATCCGCTCGATCTGCGGCTGACCTGTCGCTCGGCGATACTCGTCTTCCGCCGCCTCGAGGATCATGCGCAGCCGTCCGCGCTGGAACCGCGTGTATGCGGACTCTGTAGCGAGTGTTTGACGGATCTCCTCGTCGCCTGGCCAGTAAGTACTCGTGACATTGAGTCGCGCGAGCTGGCTCACGACGCGATCAATGAGCTCGGCTTCGGACGCCTCCGAGTTGGCGGCGATGACGTCAGTGACGATGCGCCCCAGATCGCTTCCCGTCAGGCGCAGGAGTTGGCGGCGGACCATCCAGCTCTCTGCGGCGTTGATGATCGCGTCAATCGTCTTCTCTGACCGCCCTCGGCTCGGCTCGTGCAACCAGATGAGCAGGGGCTTCAAGACCTCTACGCCTGCAGCCTGCATACGGTAAACCGCCATCTCCGTGCGAGTCAGGCTTCCGCCTCGCCGGCCCGCGGCTTCGGTCCAAGACTCGTACTGGGAGGCCTGCACCTTGATGGCCCGCAGGAGTTCAGCCATCGACACCGCACTCTCCAACTCCACATAGGACTTGAAGCGGGTGAAAGTCGACTGCGGGCTGACGTCCTCACCAGTACGTGCGACGAGCCACTGATTCAGGAACAGGGAGCTACGACTTAGCAGGTTGCGGCCGACACTCACCTCCTTGGACCAGAACTTGGTCTCGAAGGGCCAGTCCTCCTCGTAGGCCTTCGCCATGTCGTCGCCCTGCTCCGCCAGCAGCTGAAAGACGAAGTTGCGCACCAGGTCGGCCGCGGTCAACGGGGTGCCGCGGGCATTGAGGGTCTCGAAGATTTCCTGCGAATTTTCGGACGCCTCGAGCTCGATCGACACCAACTGCAGGCCGTCGACTAGTACCGTCGCAAGTTCCTTTGCTTTTGTGGAGAAATCTTCGGAGTCCGCGGCTCCGAGCCACTGCTCGACCACGCGTGAAAAATATGCGTGCGCGAGAACGATCTGCGATTCGTGTTGGACGAGGCTGCGGTGGTCGACCGGCGGTTCCGCCGTCATCACCTCATCGAACGCTGCTCTGTCCTTGTTCAAGTGACGTACCTTGAGGCGACTGCCCCCCTCTTCGACGAAGATGTCGTCGTTGTGCGTGAGCCGCTCAAGCTGAGCAGCAAGCCGTAAGTCGCCCGCGTCGGCCAAGATCGCCGACGTCGCGTCGGCCAAGAGTTGCAGTGTGGTGAGTCGCTGCTGCCCGTCGATGACGTTCCACGTGGCAAGACGACCCACGCGCGCCTGGTGGCTCTGCAGCACGACAGCCCCGAGGAAATGAGTAGCCGTCAATCGCGGGTCGCCGACGCGGCGCTCTACGACCCGACGGATGTCGCTCCAGAGTGGAGCCCACTGCTCCTCCTCCCGCCACACGTACGGGCGTTGGAAAAGCGGGATATAGAAGTGCTGCGGAAGGTTGAACAGCTGCAACGGTGTCCGTTTGAAGGTCTCCACGTGCCGATACTTGCGCACTGCGTTTGATCTTCGCGAGAGACCGGCGCTTCGCAAGCCAGAAGATAACGACATCTGTTCGCAAACGGCGCCGCCGCCGACCCCGCGCTGGACGCGAGACGAGCCCCCTCGGCCGAGGGAGCCCGCTGGCAGCCTCCTCGCCCAGCCCGCCGGCGGCGGGACTTCGCACCGACGCAGCCGCCAGGAGCCCAGACGCAGGGGTGCGGCTCCTGCAAAGGTGGAGGGCGCGAGTTGAGCGCCGCCGGTTCCGAGGGTCTGGTTAGGATCGGCCTTACCCGCGCTCCCGCGGGTTATTCCGTCCGGGCCGCGGACAGGTTCAGTGAGGGCGAGGAGGGGACGCGAAGCCGTGCGAATCATAGACAACGTCTCCGACCTACTCGGTGATGACCTCAAGTCCGAGATCACCCGCGGATCCAAGGTGCGCATCGCTGCATCGACCTTCTCGATCTTCGCGTTCGAAGCACTGCGCGAGGAACTCGAGCGTGTCGAGGAACTCGAGTTCATCTTCACGTCCCCGTCGTTCAGCAATGGTCAGGCTACGGACAAGCTGCGAAAGGATCGTCGCGAGTTCTTCATCCCGCACTCCGAGTCATCTCTCTATGGCTCGGAGTTCGAGGTCCGTCTCCGCAACAGGCTGACGCAACGTGCGATCGCTCGCGAGTGCGCCGCCTGGGTACGCGAGAAGGTCACCTTCCGATCGAACGCCAGCGGCCATCAGATGCAACAGTTCGCTGTCGTCAACAATGGTGCCGCGTACATGCCGTTGCAGGGGTTCACTACTGCAGACCTCGGGTACGAACGCGGCAACGCAGTCTCCAACATGGTCACGAAATTTGAAGGCGCTACCGAGGCAAGCAACTTCCTCAATCTGTTCGACCAGATCTGGGCGAGCCCCTCACAGCTGACCGATGTCACCCAGGCTGTATACGACCACATCGCGAGCGTGTACGCCGAGAACTCGCCGGCGCGCATCTACTTCCTCATCCTCTACAACCTCTTCGCCGAGTTCCTCGACGACATCAGTGAAGACGTACTCCCGAACGACCGCACCGGCTATCAGGACACCAAGGTCTGGCAAAGCCTTTACAACTTTCAGCGAGACGCCGCGACCGGCATTATCAACAAGCTCGAGACGTACAACGGCTGCATCCTCGCCGACAGCGTCGGCCTGGGAAAGACGTTTACCGCACTGGCGGTCATCAAGTATTACGAGCTCCGCAATAAGTCCGTCCTGGTCCTCGCGCCGAAGAAACTTGCGGAGAACTGGACGAACTACAACGCCAATCTCACGACAAACATCTTTGCGAGCGACCGGTTTAACTACAACGTTCTCGCGCACACCGACCTCTCCCGCACCCGAGGTGAGTCGCTGGGCCTAAGGTTGGACCGCATCAACTGGGGCAACTACGACCTCGTTGTCATCGACGAGTCTCACAACTTCCGCAACGCCGACTACGCCGAAGAGAAAGAGTCGCGCTACCAGCGCCTCATGCGGCAGGTCATCCGCGAAGGGGTGAAGACAAAAGTGCTGATGCTGTCTGCGACACCGGTGAACAACCGCTTCAACGACCTCAAGAATCAGCTGCAGCTGGCCTACGAGGGCGAGAGCGACACCCTCGCCGCGAAGCTCACGCTCTCGACATCAGTTGAGCGAGTATTCCGCGACGCACAGGCGGTGTTTAATGAGTGGTCCAAGCTGCCTGCGGAAGAGCGCACGGCCGACCGCATCCTGCAGATGCTCGACTTCGACTTCTTTGAGCTGCTCGACGCGGTCACAATCGCACGGTCGCGTAAGCACATTCAGGCGTTCTACGACACGAGCGAGATCGGTGCCTTCCCGAAACGATTGCCGCCGGAATCGATCCGCGAGCCACTCACCGACCTCGCGGACGTCCCCTCGTTCAACGAGATTTTCGAGCAACTCCAGATGCTGACGCTAGGCGTCTACACGCCCCTCGCGTACGTGTTCCCGAGCCGCATCAGCAAGTACGAGGACCTCTACGACGTCACGACCGGCAGCGCTCGCTCGAACCTCGGCCAGCAAGGTCGCGAAGAGGGTCTCAAGAAGCTCATGACGGTCAACCTGCTCAAGCGTCTCGAGAGTTCGGTCGAGGCCTTCCGCTTGACGTTGGCGAAGATCGAGTCTGCCGTCGACAGCACGCTGACGCGGCTTAGCAGCCACTCCGGCTCACTCCCCGAGATCCGCGACATAGATGATCTCGACTTCGACCTCGACGATGAGGATGACGCCAACGTCGAGGCGTTGTCGTTTGGCGAGAAGATCCGCATCGACATCAACGACATCGACGTCGAATCGTGGCAGCGAGACCTCTGGCATGACCGCGAGACACTGCGCGAGCTCCTCGACGAGATGCGCAAGGTGACCCCGGCGCACGATCTTAAGTTGCGCAAGCTGCGGCATATGGTCCAGCAGAAGGCAGAGCACCCCCTCAACCCGGAGAACCGCAAGGTGCTCATCTTCTCTGCCTTCGCCGACACCGCGAGTTATCTCTACAGCGAGCTCGCGTCGGATCTCCAGCCGGCGGGCCTGGAATGCGCGGTGATCACCGGCGGTAGCCACGGCGTAAAGTCGACGATCGGCACGGGCTTCGACTTCCAGCAGATTATGTCGATGTTCTCGCCCCGGTCCAAACAGCGACACCTCACGATGCCGAAGGAAACCCGCGACATCGATGTGCTAATCGGCACCGACGTCATCAGCGAGGGTCAGAACCTGCAGGACTGCGATTACCTCATCAACTACGACATCCACTGGAACCCTGTGCGGATCATTCAGCGGTTCGGACGTATCGACCGCATCGGTTCAATGAACGAGGTCATCCAGCTCGTCAACTTCTGGCCCGATATCTCGCTCGACGAGTACATCAACCTCAAGGAGCGGGTCGAGAACCGGATGGTAATCGCCGACCTCGCCGGCTCAGCCGACGACAACGTGCTCAACCCGGAGGATTCGGATGCCGCCTTCCGCAGGGAGCAGCTGCGCAAACTGCAGAACGAGAACATCGAACTCGAGGATGTTCGTGCAGGTGTATCGATCACGGATCTCGGCCTCAACGATTTCCGTATGGACCTGCTCGCATACATGAACCAGTACGGCGACATCGCTACCGCCCCGCGCGGCTTGCATGCAGTTATACCTGCAGACCCTGCGATAGGCCTCCTGCCAGGTGTGATATTCGCCCTCAAGAACGTCAACGCCGACCCCGCCGCGAACCGGGGTAACCGCCTCCACCCGCACTACCTTTTCTACGTCGATGACGCGGGGGGAGTCATCGCTGACCACACCGAAGCGAAGCGCTTACTCGACCTTGTACGCGCCGGCTCCCGTCCCCATGACGAGCCCGTCGCCGAGGTCACCCACATCTTCAATGAGGCCACCAAAGAGGGTTCGGAAATGGGCAAATACTCGGCGCTCCTGACGGATGCGATCCGATCGATGACCGACGTCGCAGAAAGACGCGATATCGACAGCCTGTTCCGTGGCGGCCACACGACGGCGCTCACGCAGCACATCGCGGGGCTCGATGACTTCGAGTTGATCGCCTTCATCGCTGTCGTGGATTCGGCGGGCACGCAATGACCGATGGTCTCTACCAGTGGCCCAACGTCAGCTATCTCGGCGCCCGCCTCCCGAAAGAGAAGCTCTATGAGAACGGCTTAGTGACTGCGGGAGTGCGCGAAAAGTTCGTGGCCGACGTTCAGCGCATCACCTGGACGCATAAGATCGCAGAGGAAACGATCAATCTGCCGAGCACTGACGCTGTGCCCGAGATCGAAGTACTCCAGGTAGATGGCAAGCGCAACGATGTTGCTGACGCCGTGCTGGCTGTCATCGACAAGGCGATCCCAAATCCGATCTTCTTTGAGATCACGCGCGAAGCGGGGGCTCGCCGCGAGGTTCGAATGGTTGCTGCCCACAAGCCGCGGGGCATGGGAACGTCGAAGGCACCGGCGTACTACTCGACGCGATGGATGCCAGCGGACATTCAACGCGTACCCTTGCCGACTGCGATCTCATTAGACGCGCTCTACTCCGCTCTGCTCGCGCCGCTGACTCCTATCAAGGTTCGACCAGGCGAAGACCTCCCGCATGTTGGCGTGAGGCTGGCGACGGTGCGTCGACTGCAGCGGGAGGTCGCGGGGCTGGAGCGCAAGATCCGCTCAGAACAGCAGCTCAATCGGAAGGTCGAGTTGCGCCGGATGTTGCGGTCGAAGCAAGCAGAACTGGAAGAGCAGAAGTGACCATGGAGAAGCTCCGGATGACATCCCCCGACCTCACACAGGCGAATATCGACAAGCTCGCGGAACTCTTCCCGATGGTCATCACCGAGTCACACGATGCCGATGGCGCCCCCCGTCGCGCCGTCGACTTCGACCTGCTCCGCCAGGAGCTCGCCGACCACATTGTCGAGGGGCCCCACGAGCGTTATCAGCTCGACTGGCCCGGCAAGCGTGCTGCGGCCTTCGCAGCGAATGCACCCATTGCCAAGACGCTTCGACCCGTGCGCGAGGAATCGGTGGACTTCGACACGACGAAGAACCTCTTCATCGAAGGTGACAACCTCGAGGCGCTGAAGCTGCTGCAGGAGTCTTATCTTGGCAAGGTCAAGCTCATTTACATCGACCCGCCCTATAACACCGGTAATGACTTCGTCTACGACGATGACTTCGCCGAGTCGACCACCGAGTACCTGAAGCGGTCTGGTCAGAAGTCACAAACCGGGGATCGCTTCGTCGCAAACACCGAAGCAAACGGTCGGTTTCACTCCGACTGGCTCAGCATGATGTACTCACGACTAAAACTGGCGCGCAGCCTTCTGGCCGACGACGGTGTTGCCATCGTCGCGATCGCAGATCACGAGCACGGGAACCTTCGCCTTTTGCTTGATGAAGTATTTGGAGGTGACAACTTTCTTGCGAATGTCGTTTGGCAAGGTGGTAGCAAGAATGACGCCCGTTTCACATCTCAAGGCATCGACTACATGCTCATCTATGCCAGGAACAGTGCCTGCCTGATCGAGCGAGATGTGCGTTGGACGGAACCCAAAAAAGGCCACGCACAGGTGCTGGAGTTGGCGAGGGAAGTCTGGGAGGCCTCGGGGCACGATCCAAACGAAGCCACTCCTGTTTTCCGCAAGAGACTCCGTGAGATGCGAGGTGACCTCGAGCCAGCAGTCTTCCGATACGACCAGTTGGACGCGACTGGTCGACCGTTCCAATCCGACAATCTGGCGAAGCCCTCTGCTACCGGTACGTCGCGGTACGACCTTGCTCACCCGGTGACCGGGGTCCCGGTAAAGATGCCAAAGGAGGGATGGCGGTTTAATCCCACTACGATGGCTGAGCGCATTTCCCAAGGCCGGGTAATATTTGGCCCAGATCACACCAGCACTCCTCGACTGAAGCGATATCTTGACGAGATGGATACCCAGGCCATCAAGCCTGTCTTCAGCCAAGAGCGCGCTAGCGCAGCCTACGCATTGAAAAAACTACTTAATAGCGACGTGTTCCCCTACACAAAGGACGTCGATGTCCTGGCAAAGTGGATCAGCTCGGTGACGCAGGGAGATCGAGGAGCCCTGGTTATAGACTTCTTCGCTGGCTCCGGTTCGACTGGCCACGCCGTAATGAAGCTCAACGCAGCCGATCACGGGCATAGGCGATTCATCCTTGTGCAACTTGACGAGGCGGTTGACCACCCTGATTACGTATCCATTGCCGACGTCGCCCGCGACCGCTTACGCCGCGCAGGTGCCCAAATAAGTCAAGGGGCGGGACAGCAGAGTGCGAGCCTCGACGTGGGCTTCCGCTCGTTGCACATCGAGACGAGCAACATGGCCGACACGCTCTCTACCGCAGACGATCTGGTGCAGGCCGTGCTCTCGGAATCTGTTGATAGCGTGAAGCCCGATCGCACCGACGAGGATCTGCTCTTCGAGGTGCTGCTCGACTGGGGTCTGGACCTCGCAGCTCCGATCGCCGTCGAAGAGATTGCATCCCGGCGTGTCCTCTCTGTCGACGATGATGCTCTGATTGCGTGCTTTGCCGAGGAGCTAAACGACGATCTCCTGAAGAGGATCGCCGCGCGGCATCCGCTACGAGCCGTGTTTCTGGACGCAGGCTTCAAGACCGATGCTGCGCGAATTAACGCCGAACAGATCTTCCGCGAGGTGTCGCCCGAGACTGACGTTCGAACGATCTGAGGCCCGTATAGATGACTCCCGCCGAAACCTCCGCACTCCTCGATCAGCTTGTCGCCGGTTGGGAGAACGAAGTCGTCGAGTTCAAAGAAGCAGGCGAAGGGTATTCGACGAACGATATCGGCAAGTACTTTTCGGCGCTGTCGAACGAAGCCAACCTGCGCGGTGCGGACGCGGGCTGGCTCGTGTTCGGTGTCAGGAACACGACCCGCAAGATCGTCGGCACTCCCTACCGCCGAGAGTTTGATCGGCTGCAGAGCCTGAAGATGCAGGTCGCTGAGAGCGCTGAGCCGAGTGCGACCTTCGGCGAGATTCTTGAGCTCGCCCATCCCGATGGGCGCGTAATCCTGCTGAAGGTTCCTCCTGCACCCCGTGGAATCCCTATTGCGTGGAAGGGGCACTATTACGCGCGCAGCGGTGAGAGCCTGGATTCGCTGCATCTGTCGAAGCTCGACGAGATCCGTGCTCAGACATTGGCAGCCGACTGGACCGCGGTTGCCGTCCGCTCGGCCGCGATCGAGCACCTCGACCCCACTGCGATAGCCCGCGCCCGCCAGGGATTTGCCGAGCGGAACGCATCCCGCATTCCCGCTGCAGACATCGCTTCCTGGAGTGACGCGAAGTTCCTCGCCAAGGCCAGGCTGACGCGCGACGGAGACATCACGCGCGCAGCGCTCCTGCTACTCGGCGCCGACACCTCGACCCATCTATTGAGTCCCCATCCCGCGCAGTTGACGTGGAAGCTCGTCGGACAGGAATCGGCCTATCAACACTTCCGACTCCCGTTCCTTCTCAACGCGACTGAGCTGGCCAGTCAGATTAGGAATGTACAACTGCGGCTACTGCCGCCCAATGAGCTCATCTACCGCGAGATCAGCAAGTACGACGAGCGAAGCATCCTCGAGGCGCTGTACAACTGCATCGCGCATCAGGACTACACAAAGGACTCTCGGGTCATCGTCACCGAGCATGTCGACAAGCTCGTCTTCGAGAGCGTCGGCGAGTTCTACGACGGCACCCCTGACGATTATGCGCTCGACGAGCGGATTCCACGGAAGTACCGCAACCCGTTCCTCGTCGAGGCGATGACGGAACTCAACCTCATCGACCAGATGGGCTACGGCATCCATCGCATGGTGCAGGACCAAGTGCGCCGGTTCCTTCCGCTGCCGGACTACGACCTCTCCCGGTCGGACGAGGTCAGACTGACGATTCCCGGCGCTGTCATCGACGCGGCATACTCGCAGCTGCTCATGGTGCGTACCGACCTGCCATTGGACGACGTGCTCGCACTTGACCGGGTGCAGAAGCGTCTACCGATCACCGACGAGGCAGTCACACGGCTGCGCAAAGCCAAGCTCATCGAGGGACGACGCCCCCATCTGCATGTGAGCGCGGCGGTTGCCGCCGCCACGGAACGCAAAGCGGACTATATCCGCACGCGCGCGCAAGACGACGCGCACTTCTCGCAGCTGATCATCGACTACCTCCGCCAGTACGGTGGAGCGTCCCGGAAGGAGATCGACGGGCTGCTGGGCAAGTATCTGCCTGACGTGCTAGACGCCACCCAGCAAAGATCCAAAGTAACGAACCTGCTCAGCAAGATGCGTCGGGACGGAAGGATCCGCAACGCCGGCACCCAGCAGAAGCCGCGTTGGGAGCTTGTTTAGCTATGCGTCTAGGAACGATGAGCTACACAAGCGGTATACATGGGGCGGGCTGTGGGCACCCAGAAAATCGGGCGAGTTCTTGTATTCGCGGGTACCGGACTAGACAAGATCAGCAGGTGGGCACGGTATGAAGCTTCAGTTCAAGGTCCAGCAGTACCAGACCGAGGCCGTCAACGCCGTCGTCGACGTGTTCGCGGGTCAGCCGTTCGCCGACGGGGTGAAGTACCGCATCGACCCGGGCAGAGACGCCGCCGCGACGCTTCTTGAGGATGCGGGTCTGCGCAACTCCGCGATCAGCGTCTCGATGCCGCAGCTCTTGGCGAACGTCCACGGCATCCAGACTGCGCGTGGTCTGCCTCTGTCGAAGAGCCTGGTGACGTCGCCTGCCGCGCCCATCAACCTCGACGTCGAGATGGAGACCGGCACCGGCAAGACGTACGTCTACATCAAGACGATCATGGAGCTGTACAAGCGGTATGGATGGTCGAAGTACATCGTCGTCGTTCCGAGCATCGCGATCCGTGAGGGCGTGAAGAAGTCGTTCGACATCACCGCCGAGCACTTCCAGCAGACCTACGGAACGAAGCCCCGTACGTTCGTCTACAACTCGTCACGCCTGCACGAACTCGAGCGATTCTCATCCGATGCCGGCGTGCAGGTGATGATCATCAACACGCAAGCCTTCAACGCGACAGGGAAAGATGCCCGTCGCATCTACGAGGCGCTCGATGAATTCCAGTCACGCAAGCCCATCGACGTGATTGCGGCGAACCGGCCGATCCTGATCATCGATGAGCCTCAAAAGATCGAAGGCGACGGTAAAAAGGCATCCAAGTCACTGGCAGCGTTGAGTCTGTTCAACGCCCTGTTCGCGTTGCGGTACTCGGCGACGCACAAGATCGAACGCACGAAAGTTCACCGTCTAGACGCGCTGGATGCCTACAACAAGAAGCTGGTGAAGAAAATCGCCGTGCGCGGCATAACGGTGAAGGGTCTGCCTGGCAGCACCGCCTATCTCTACGTGGACGGGCTCGAAGTTGGCAAGGGAGCTGACTTCCCGAAGGCGCGCGTTGAACTCTATATGCAGCCCGCGGGAAGCTCGAGTCCGAGACCGAAGTCTGTGCGCGTGTCGAAGGGCTCCAGGCTTCACGACATCTCGAACGGCATCGAAGCGTATAAGGATCTCGTCGTCATCGATGTCGACGCGAACCAAGACTTCATTGAGCTCTCGAACGGTGAACGCATCTTCGCGGGGCAAGTCACCCATGACTTGACCGACGACGCGAAGCGTCGGATCCAGATTCGAGAGGTCATCCGGGCGCACCTAGACAAGGAGCGCACGTTGTACGCGCAGGGCATCAAGGCGCTTTCGCTATTTTTCATCGATGAGGTCGGTAAGTACCGCGATTACGCCCGAGAAGACACGCTTGGTGAGTACGCCCGCGTCTTCGAGGAAGAGTACGAGGCGCTCGTCACCGACTTTCTTAGCCAGATGGATCTCGACGAAGCGTCCGAGCGGTACCGCGCCCACTTGGAGTCGATCCCCGTGAACGAGACCCACCAGGGCTACTTCTCGATTGACAAGAAATCCGGGCACCAGGTGGACGGCTCCGTAAAAAAGACGGGTGAGACCGCCGGCCAGTCCGACGACGTCGCGGCCTACGACCTCATCCTGAAGGACAAGGAGCGACTCCTGTCATTCGAGGAGCCCGTGCGGTTCATATGGTCACACTCGGCCCTGCGAGAGGGCTGGGACAACCCGAACGTCTTCGTCATGGGAATGCTCAAGAAGAGCGACAACACCACCACACGACGACAAGAAATTGGGCGCGGCCTGCGCCTGGCGGTCGACCAACACGGTGAGCGGATGGACAACCCCGTCACTGTGCATGACATCAACGAGCTGACCGTCGTCACAGACGAGTCGTACTCAGATTTTGTGGCCGCGCTGCAGAGGGAGATCGTCGAGTCGCTCAGCGCCCGACCTCGCAAGGCAAGCCCAGAGTTCTTTGCGGGCAAGGTCGTGGAGGATCCCACGACGGGCGAGAAGGTCACGATCACAGACGACCAGGCGAAGCAACTGCAGTTCTGGCTCACAACGAATGGCTTCATCGACTACGAACAGCACCTCACCGACAAATGGATTGGCCGCGCTGACCTCGACATCCCGGCGATGCCGGCGGGGCTCGAGCATTACCACCACCAGGTCGCGGAGCTGATCGACTCCCTCCACCTTGACATCCCTGCACCGGCTGATGGGCGGAAGCCGAAGAAGGTCCCTCTCAACGAGTCGAACTTCCACAGACGCGAATTTCAGGAGCTGTGGGGGCGGATCAACCACAAGGCGGTTTACCAGGTGGAGTTCGACTCGACCGAGCTGATCCGCAACTGCATCCACACGCTCGACAAGGCGCTTACGGTGACCGTCATGCAGTACGTCGTGCAGAGGGGCGTCCAACTCGCTTCCCTCGAAGCCACACAGCTCGAGGCAGGTGAGGGATTCAAGGTCGCGACCACCAAGATCGAAGAGTCCGCACTCTCAGCTGGTTCGACGGTGAAGTACGACTTGCTCGGCGAGATCGCTGAGAAGACTCAGCTCACCCGGCGGACCTGCGCGGCGATCCTCACTGGGATCAACCCGGCGACGTTTGCGAAGTTCAAGCAGAACCCCGAGCAATTCATCACCGAGACGGCACGGCTCATCAACGAGCAGAAGGCGGCCGTCATCGTCGAGCACCTCACATACGACGCTCTCGAAGACCATTACGACTCATCTATCTTTACCGAGAGCCAAACCGCCCAAGACCTGTCGAAGGCGGGGGACAAGCTGAGGAAGAGCGTCTACGAATACGTGGTCACCGACTCCAAGGTGGAACGATCGTTCGTCACCGAGCTCGACACCAGCGACGAGGTCGTCGTGTACTCGAAGCTGCCGCGCGGCTTCTTCATCCCCACGCCAGTCGGCGACTACAACCCCGACTGGGCGATCGCCTTCCGCGAGGGCAGTGTCAAGCACGTCTACTTCGTCGCAGAGACCAAAGGATCTCTGTCCACGCTTCAGCTCAAGGGCGTCGAGAACGCGAAGATCGAGTGCGCGCGTAGGTTCTTCGCAACGCTGAACATAGATTCTGATCGAGAGGTCACCTACGACGTCGTGTCTGACTACGACCAACTTATGCAGCTTGTCGCACCACGATAGGAGCGGTTACAGAGAACGCGGGGGTGGCGCTCAGTACCCCAAATACTCACGCAGGATCATCACCAGCGGACGCTCCGCATCCGTGCACGGCTCGGCGAACCCGTCCTCACCGAGCTCGGCGGTGTACTCGACGTCAAACACCGCAGATCAATTCGCGGCGTGCGCCTCGCGCCCCCCGAATTCGTGACACGACTCGATCACCGCGAAGCCGTATCCGGAGCGCCACCTACACGCTGAGGCGCCGCGGCGCCGCTAGTCAGCAGCCCCCAGCCCCATCAACCTCTCCAGCCCCTCCTCCGTGATGATCGGAATCCCCCACGCCCGCGCCTGCCGCGCCTTCCCCGACATCGAATCGGGATCGGCTGCCACGAGCACCTTGGCCTTCTTCACCATGCTGTCCTTCGGGATCAGACCGCGCTCGGTGAGGATGTCGAACCACGCCGCTCGATCTCGGCGGGNTGCGGCATCCGGTTTCGAAGCGGCGCCGGCGATCGTCTGCGCGTCGATCTCGAGCAGGCCGCCGATCTTCTGGATATCGGCCCATTCGTCAGCGGTGAGCTGGTCGTCCGCCCAGGCCGCCGAAACCAACCCGTCGAAGTAGGCGCGGTGGATTCGGCGGACCGCCGTGCTCGAAAGGTTCAGGTCGGCGGCGAAACGGATGAGGTCCTCGGTCTCCGTGGCGGACATGTACCGATCGAGGAGGACGCGGTCGAGCAGAGCGAGGTAGTCGAGGCTCAGGGCGCCGTCGTCGACGGCGGCATCGACCGCTACGTCCACGTGCAGCCGCTCGAGAACGGACCGCGGCGCCGTGTCGGAGTCCGTGCGCGCCAGCCACGCTGTCGTATCGCACGGCTCATCCGGCCACTCCCCCGGGGTCGCGAGCCACCCATCCCACCATGCGGGATCGTGACCCGCGCCGATGTAGGCGCGAAGGAGCGCTGCCGCAGCGAGGGCATCGGCCGAGGCGCGATGAGCGTTCTCCATCGCATATCCGATGGCGGCGCTGCAGTCGGCGAGACTCCGATTGCCCGGCAGGAACGTGCCCGCGAGCTGCATCGTGCACATCCAGTACGCGTGATCGGGACAGGCCAGCCCGGCCTGCTGCATCGAGTGAGACAAGAATCGCGCGTCGAAACTGGCGTTGTGCGCGACCGGCACCCGTCCGCGTAGCAACGAGGCGATGGACGGGGCAAGCGCGCTGAACTCCGGAGCTCGCGCGGCCGCAGCGGCGCTGATGCCGTGGATGCGCTGCGCACCCATGTCGCGCATCGGATTGACGAGTGTTTCCCAGACTCCCTCGACGACGCCCGTCGGTGAGACATGCACGATCGCCACCTCGACGATGCGATCGTGCTTCTGCGGAAAGAGACCTGTCGTCTCGAGATCGATGACTGCGAATCCTCGCACCATGTTGCGCCCCCAAGGTAAATCGACGTCACTCTATCCGCCGTCGGGAATCAGAATCGCGCGACATACGCTCCCGACGGCGCAAGCTCGACCCGTCGGGTGGCCACCGCCACCGTCAGCGCCTCGGCAAGTCGCTCGGAGATCTGCGTCGTCATCCGCTTTCCACCGAGCAGCCGCAGAGCTTCTCGTTTGATCTCGTCCTCGCGCACCCCACCGCCGAGTTCAGCGACAACGGCCATCGCGTTCGCGATCTCCTCCAGAGCGACGGACTCGAGCGGTCGGCTCTCCCCCGGGCTACTCGTGCGAACGTCTCGCCACGTCGACACATCCGCGTCCGCAGGCCAGACGAACTGCTCGTCGCCCTGGCGAGTGTGAGCATCCGGGATAAGCCGGAGGATCGCTGCGGCCCGGGCGCCCGATACACGTGACAGTCCGAATGCTTCCGCCACCACTCGCGCCAAGCGTGCTCGAGAGATCGGCCCCTCGGCGGCGATGGCCTCCACGATGGCGGAGCGAACCCGCCCGGAAGCAGACGGGCTCGGGAGAGCGTCGAGCACAGAGACTCCCCCGGACACGGGGATCGGCCAGGGCACGAAGGCGCGGACGTGCGGATGCGCCACGCTGACGGCATCCTCGTCTTTCTGTTCTGCCGGCATTGCCGCGCGCAGAAGCTCAACCGGCTCCTCCATTGGGGGCTCATCGAGATCCTCGACCCGCTCCACCGGCGCGTCTGACACAGACCGACCACCGGCCTCGGCGGCCTGAACCGCCGCGACGAGGCGGTCGGCCGTGGCATCCGGATCATCCAGCCATTCCGGCAGCCACACCCTTTCGATCCCCGGCCAGCGCATCAACCCGCCGAGGACATCGACAGGTAGGCCATCGCGGTCGGCCACCGTGCGGCGCGCGCGCCACCCCTCGCCGTCGAGCAGGACGGCGATGAGCGGCTGGGCGGGGTCGGACACGGATGCCAGCGTGAGATCGATACGGAAGTCCGAGAGTCCGACGTCCGTCTTCACGACGAGTCCACGCTCGGTCAGAACCGCGGCGATCTCGTCACGGTGCCGATCGATAACGGGCACCCGAAGCGTGGAGTCATCGGTGGGTGCGACTCCGCGGGCGGCGAGCTCGAGGTAGGACTTCAGGTCTTTGAGCCCACGGGCCGAGGTCTGCTCGGCACGAAGCTCAGCGGGATCGAAGCTCGCATACAGCACGACCTGTCGTCGCGCACGAGTCACCGCGACATTCAGCCGGCGTTCTCCGCCCGCACGCGAGAGCGGCCCGAAGTTCAGCGGGAGCATTCCGCGCTCGTTCTTGCTGAAGGCGACCGAGAACAGAATGGTGTCGCGCTCGTCGCCCTGCACGCTTTCGAGGTTCTTCACAAACAATCCATCGCGCTCATCGAGCGCGCGACCGATGCGTTCGTCCGCGGCGTCACGCAGCATGTTGTCGATGAGGTCGCGCTGCTGAACGTTGAACGTGATGATGCCGATCGATGGCGCCGCGTCGCCGGCGGCAGCGAACCGACGGACCACCTCGTCGACGATCGCCTGCGCTTCGACGAGGTTCGTTCGAAGAACTCCACGCCCACCCGAACGCTCGAACCGACCGTCGACGCGCACGAGCGAGAGACCGTAGTCGGGCTTCGTCGCGGCGAGCGCGCCGGGTGCAGACGCGGTGAACTCACGCAGTGGCGCCGGGAACGACGACAGGCGGCTCTCGTAATACTGGTGGTTGCTGAAGGCGATGAGCGCTTCATCTTGGCTGCGGTAGTGCCACGAGAGCCACTTGCTCGGAACCCGCGCTTGGGTGCACTCCGTGAGGATGGACTCCTCATCCGCGACGACACCCGCATCAGCCTCAGCCTCGTCGACATCGGCCGTCACCTCGGCGAAGGTCGACGGAGGCATCTGCTTGGAGTCTCCGACGACCACGACAGAACGCGCTCGCCCCATTGCCCCCACGGCATCCGCGACGCGAATCTGCGAAGCCTCGTCGAACACCACGATGTCGAACATCCCGGCGCGGGCGGGGAAGAACCGGGCGACTGATTCCGGACTCATCAGCATGCACGGCGTGATCTGGGTGATCAGTTCGCCGTACTTGTCCATGAGCGTCCGCACGCTGTCCCCACCACGCTGCCGCGAGAGCTGACGTTTGAGCGCGCCCATCTCGCCGCCGTCGAAGGTCGGGTCGAACCGCCGCTGGGAGAGGATGTCAGCCGGCAGAGCCCGCGGAAGCTCGCCGCGGATGGCTGCCGAGCTCGCGGCGAACCGCCCGATCGTCCGGTTGTGCGCGGCGGGATCGAAGTCGTTCAGTGCGGTGGCGTCCTCGCGTTCTTCGAGGGACGCCGACGCGACCCCCTTGTCGAAGGCGAGCGCCGCGTCGTCAGCACGGACGCGCCCCGCCAGGATCGCCTCCCGCACTTTGCTCATCCCATGTCGCCGCAGGGGCTCCACGTGCCGGAGCAGGTCGATCCAGCGGCCGAGAGTGACCGGTTCGGTCGTCGCGGGGTTCCGCGCCGTACGCGTGCGTTCCCAGCTCGATGCGACTCCTTCATCGCCGGCCCAGGCGGCGAGGGGGTCACGTGACGCCCCGCCTCCTGCGGCAGCTGCCATCGCCCGCCACGCCGCGGCGAGCGCCGCGTACCGCTCGGCCGACGCCGCATCGGGGGCCGTCGTCTCGTAGACACGGCGCAGGTCGGAGCGGAGATCTCCGGCAGGCGAGACATCGGAAGCGAGCGTCCGCGAGAGCCACCCCACCCACGTGAGGGCTGCGCCCACCTGCTCCGCCGCGCCGGGCATGTAGGGATTGAAATCGGCGGGCGCAACCGCGACGGGCTGTCGCTGCAGCTCACCGCGCAGCTCGTCGACCTGTGCAGCCGTCTCGGCCATGGCGCCGGTCAGCGTAGAGAGACCGCGCAGGTCGATCGCGGTCTGCTCGACGCGCAGGTCGGCCGCGAACTGGGCCAGCACTGCACGCCGACGTTTCTTGCGGCCGAAGAACGAGGACGCATCCGCAGCCAGGGCGGTGGCGTGGATCTCGCGAACGTTCCGAGAGAACACCCGCGGATCGACCTGCGCAAACCATGCGGGCGGCTGCGCGGCCGCCGTTGCGAGCCGCCGGGCGAGATCGTCGATCGACTCGGGCTGAACGCGGTCGAGGGCATCGAGCGCATGGCGCGGCGCCCGAGCGACACCCGCCCACGCCTCCATCTGCTGGGGCTCACGCGCGCGAGACACCAGCTCACTCGGGCCGACGGCTGCGAGAGCCTCGTCGAAGGCGCGGGCCGCGCTGTGCAGAGAGGCCGCATCGATAGCGGGATCGTCGACGAACCCCCACGGATGGGTGGCTGCCGGACGGGCGAGATCACTGACCGCGGGAAGCGCACGCAGTGTCGCGCGCAGCTGGTCGATGTGATCTCCCGAGGCGACCAGAGAGTGGGGCACATCCAGTGGCGGAATGTCCGTCGCCGATGCCAGCAGCTGCGATCGAGCCGAGTACAGGGACAGACCCGCCGCGTTCGGTTCGTGCACCCGCTGCGCGTAGCGCGACAGCGCTCCGCGACTGGACTCCGCCGCCTCACGTTGTGCGGACAGCGCGGCCCGATCGGGCCGGGCAGTGGCGTCGAGCGCCGCCCGGAGCTGCTCGCGCACGGCATTCGGCCGCGCACCCTTGTCGTGCAGGTCGAGCGAGAAGGCGCCGAGTCCGACGGCATCCAATCGATCTTTCACGACCTCCAGCGCCGCGCGCTTCTCTGCGACGAAGAGCACGCGCTTGCCGGAGGCCAACGACCGCGCCAGCAGGTTCGTGATGGTCTGCGATTTACCGGTGCCCGGAGGACCTTCGAGCACGAACGTGCGACCCTCGACGGCTTCCACCACGGCCTCGAGCTGCGAAGAGTCCGCGGAGACGGGAACCTGCGCCGAGAGCGCATCGAGATCGACGTCGACCGGCGCCGGTACAGCGTCGACGTACGCCTCGTTCGGCGAACTGATGAGGTGGGTGACGAGCGAGTTCGTCGCAAGCTCTTCCCAGTTGTCGTCGAGATCCTTCCACAGGCGGAACTTCGCGAACTGCAGGATGCCGAGGTGCACGGTGTCCTCGACGACGAAGGGCCGCTTGGCGTCGACCATCGCCTGGCGTACCGCATCGAACGCTGCGCCCAGGTCGATCCCCGCGGCATCCGTCGCCGGATTCGCGAGCCCGGGCACCTCGATGCCGAAGCTCACCTTCAGCTTCTCGAGGAGGCAGTAGTTCGGCGTGGACGCACCCGCTTCGTCGAGGACGAGGCGGAAGGACTGGCCACGCGACACACTTTCCAACGTCACCGGGACGAGAACGAGCGGCGACTGCAGCTGCCGGTCGTTGAACTCCCAACGCAGGGTGCCGAACGCGAGGTACAGGTTGTTCGCGCCGGTCTCTTCGGTGACCGTCTTGGCTTTCGCGGCCAGAGCGCGCAGCCTCGCCGTATAGGCCGCTTGCGTGACGTCAGTCAGGTGCGCCTGCCGCTTATCGGCCAGAAGCGCCTCTCGTTCGGCATCGTCGCGGTCGCGACCGAAGCGGATGCCCCGCTCTCGCGCGATCTCGGGAACGTCGTCGGACGCGAGAAGCGTGACGCTTGCGCCTCCGTTGATCATGTCCTCGAGCCGGCCGAGTGCCGCGCCGGGCACCGCGAGCTGGTACCCGGCGCGACTCGTGAAGTTGATGAGGCGATTGCGGAGACTCAGGTCGAGCAGTGCGTTCTTCCACTGCGCCACCCGCGGTGGAGCCAGTGCGCGGCCCTGCGCATCGCGCTGGTCGGCGACGAACGGCGCCAGGACGCGGTCGAGCGGTCGATACTTGACGACGGTCACCTCACCATCGGGACCCACGGTACGACTGGGCAGCGGGAAGATGCCGTTCTCCCGGGCCGCGCGCACGTCAGTGATGCCGAGGATCTCATCGCGACGGGCTTCGAGGTACGCCTGGGGCGTAGCGCGGGCGACGTCGAACGTGGCGGATGCTGCACCACCGGTCACCTGCGTCGTCTCGAGCAACGAGATCCGACCCAGCTTTGTGAGGTTGACCGCTTCCTCGATGTCGGTGGTCGCGGGCAGACCGAGGCTGCCGTTCTCACGCCAATACCCGAGGAAGATATGCCCGTCCACCATCCACAACGTCGAGTTGATCCCAACTTGTTCGAGCAACGCGGCGAGCGTCAACGTCGTGTCGAGGCACGTTCCGAGCCGTCCCTCGAGCACCTCCTGCGGGGTGCGAATCTTTTGACCGCTCAGGCCCCAACTCGCAGGAGGCTCCGCGTAACGGATGTCGCATTCGCGCACTGCATCCCAGATGGCCGCGACCATGGCGTCCACCCTCGCCGGGTTGTCACTCTGATAACCGTCAAGCTCCGTGCGACCGCTCGACTGCCCCAGCAGGTCCGAAGCTCGCTGAAGGACAGGCGTCAGTGCGGCCGCCTGCGGCTGAGCGAATGATGCGAGAAGCTCGAGGCCGAGGTGCAGCTCCCGGGCGATCCACTGGTTCGCGGCCAGAACAGTGACCGGATGCCGATGCTCGGCGATCAATCCGCCGTCCGGTCCGCGCAGAGTGAGAGTGATGGAGCCAGGCTGCTCCGTATCAACCTGGAGCATCGGAGCGGGATCGAGCGAGAGCAGGTCGAGCCCCGCGAGTGTCTTCAGACCGGGCGCGAGGTCGAGGATCACGACCTTGGGCGCCCCCAGGGAACCGCCGGCCGTGGCTGCCTCGATCTCGAGAGATGCTCCGCGAAGCTCGGGCCCGGCGTAAGAGACCCGCACCTCCTGCACGGGAACGATGCGCGCGTGCGCCATGGCATAGCTGAGCTCGCTGACCGCGTCGAGCGAGAGACGCGCGCTCGGCGTCGGCGCAGGTGGGGGCACCGATGCGTCCGTCTCGGGCTGCTCGCGCAGCTGACGGCGGGTGAGGGGCGATGTCGTCTCCGCTTCCGACGCGACGGATTGTGCGGCGGAGGCGGCCGGGTCGGTCGATGAAGGGAGCACGGTTGTCGGTGGCGCGGGGAGCCTCGCGCTTGTCGGCGCGCTAGGCGGCGCGGGGAGCGAGCGGCCGGCAGCCCCGCCACCCAAAGCCGAGAGCACTACCGGCTTACGTGCCGCGATCCGCTGCGCTTCGTCGATCGCGCCGACTTCGCGGAGGAGCAACTCAGCCGAGTCGAGAGCGCGGTACGTCTCGGCGAGACTGAACTCGACCTGGTGCGCATGCTTGTTGCGCACCTCGCGCATCTCGCTCGCCCAATTCGTGGCTTGGCGAGAAAGGTGACCATCAAAGGGGTACCCGAGGTTACCCAGCTTCTCAGTCATCACTCGCAACATCAGTCCGACGTCATTTGCGTGATGGTGGGAGGTGGGTCTGCCCGCGAGCTCATCTTTGTGAGCCACGATCTGAACCCACGAAGGTCCCCCGGGGAGACGTTCCGCGAATACTCGCTCAATGAACGGGCGCAGGCCTTCTGCCAGGTCGTCGACGGAGCCGCCGATGATCTGACGCGTATCGATAGTCAAGACATTCCCCCCAGCGCCCGTTGTGAATCAGCCGCGGTCTCGGAGCCTGAATGACTCGGGAGCACGCGCTTCGGGACGCAACCCTCTCTATCTTGCTCGTTCGCGCCCACTCACGCCTGCACTGGCGCAGGTCGTCGACTCCGGCGCCAACGTGCGACGGTCCTGGCTTGGCCTAGCCCATGTCGTCACCCCGGAGTACCCTCCCCACCATGAGCCCCGCCACTCTGTTCCTCCACGCCGACGCCGCGCTCCGCGAGGTCGTCGATCAGCTCGATCCGGATGACTTCTCGGCATCCGTGCCGAAGGAGTGGAGTCAGCTCGAGTCGCCGACGCTGCTCGGCATCCTCGAGCGCCACGCCTACGACGAAGCCTGGGTTCCCGCCGTGATCGCGGGACGCGCGGCCGCCGACGGCGACCCCTTCGCCGATGTCGACCTGATGGGCGACGATCCGATCGCCTCGTACGACGCCCTCAACGACAAGGCCACGGCCGCGGTCCGCGCGGGTGAGTTCGCGGGTACCTTCCACTTCACCTACGGGGACTACCCCGCCGACGAGGGCTTCGCGCACCTCGCGACGTACCGCGCTTTCCAGGCGTGGTCGATCGCGAAGGAGTTCGGCATCCCGTTCCACCTCTCCCCCGAGCTCATCGAGGGGATGAATGAACACGTCACCCCGCACGCCGACGAGTGGCGTCAGTGGGGCGTCTTCCCGCCGGCCATCGACCCGCCGGCGGGCGCCGACGACGAGACCGTGCTGCTGTGCACGCTGGGGTTTTGGAAGCCGTGAGCACCCTGGTCACGTCCCCGACGACATGTCGATGAACCGCGACTCGCGGCAACCCCTTCATCATCGTGCCGGCCAGACCGATGATGATCAGGCGATCCGCACCGGCGTTCCCGTACGAGTGCTCGCGTCGAACGCCGCATCCATCACCATGAGCAGCGGTCGACCAGCGGTCGTCCTCACGACGTAGTCGTCGAGCAACGTCATCGTCTCAGCGTGTCGGTTCCTCAGGGTGGGAGGACTGGGGGTCGCCTCGATGCGGAACGCCGGCTCGATAGCTGTCGGCTGGGGGTCGCCATGCGGGATGTGCCGAGTCAGGGCGGAGGGGTGAGGTGTCTCGCACGGGAAGCGGTATGAGACTGCGACCTGTGTCGGACACCGCGATGGGTGCCCGACGCAGGTCGCGCGTCTTACTTGTCGAACGTGAAGGTCAGCTCAGCGCCATCCCCGGTGGACGTCATGGTGACGCCTTCCGGAAGCGGGTTCTCTGATGTCCAAGCCGATTCCTGGTTCTGCTCTGCTTGGGGTGCGGCCGCCATTCTGCGGCGGCGCGTCACGCGGCGCGGGCGGTTGGGGCGATCAGTCGCGGACATCTCTGCACTTCTCGTTTATTCGCGGGTCGAGTCGGTGCGAAGAATGATGGTTTCTTGAGTGCCGCCACCGTCAGCCGGCTTGCCGCGGAGGCGGTAGAAGTCGGGTGATCCTGCCCGTACGAAGAGCTCGTACGGGTTTCCCTGGGCATGCTCATCAGCCCACCGCAGGGCTTGGTCGAGATCACCGTTGGTCAGTTCCCAGTCGTCCACTTGCCACGCGAAGCCGTCTGCGGACGGAGGGGCCCAGAGGCGCACGCGAAAGATGGCTCCCTCTTGTATCGCCACTGGGGGCACAAGCTCTTCTTGCATCGTTCCCTCCCTCGCCCCCATAGGCATTGGGCAACTCGTGACGACATCCTTCGCCGTCCCCCAAGGATCTCGTCGGGGGCCACGCTTGACTCAAGACCCCCACTCGAGTTCATTCGGAGGCTATCGATGCCGACCGCGCTCCGGCACCCGCCATTCGGGGGACACGTTCCCACACCCCTCGAAGGGCTCGATCCCGAACCGACGCTGCGGCCGTCACGGCGTGCTCGGCGGCGTCGACGTGAACACCGCATGCTGATGAACGTCGGATAGCCGCGTAAGCCGCCAACTGCACGGCGCACCTACCGCCGGATGAACTACATCCCCGGCGCCATGTCCGTGAACCGCGAGTAGTGCCCCTGGAACGCGACCGTGATCGTGTCGGTCGGGCCGTTACGGTGCTTCGCCACGATCAGGTCGGCCTCGCCGGCGCGCGGGGAGTCCTTCTCGTACGCGGCCTCGCGGTGCAGCAGCACCACCATGTCGGCGTCCTGCTCGATCGAGCCCGACTCACGCAGGTCGCTCAGGGCCGGCTTCTTGTCGGCGCGCTGCTCGGCGCCACGGTTCAGCTGCGAGAGGGCGATGACCGGAACCTGCAGCTCCTTCGCCATCAGCTTGAGCGCACGCGAGAACTCACTGACCTCTTGCTGGCGCGACTCGACGCGCTTACCGCTGGTGAGCAGCTGCAGGTAGTCGATGACGACCATCTTCAGGCCCTCGCGCTGCTTGAGGCGACGGCACTTCGCGCGGATCTCGACGAGCGTCATGTTGGGGCTGTCGTCGATGTAGAGGGGCGCGTCGTTGATGCGACCGCGGGTGGAGGCCACCGTGGTCCAGTCGCGCGAGTCGAGCGTTCCCTTGCGCATGCTCTGCAGGGGGATCTGACCCTCGGCGCTCAGCAGGCGCATGGCGATCTCGCTGCGACCCATTTCGAGCGAGAAGAAGATGCAGGGCGCGTTGGCGCGGATCGCGGCGGCGCGGGCGAAGTCGAGCGCGAGCGTCGACTTACCCATGGCGGGGCGCGCGGCGAGCACGATCATCTGACCGGGGTGCAGACCGTTGGTGAGCTGGTCGAGACCGGCGAAGCCGGTGGGAATGCCCGTCATCGACCCGTCGCGGCCGCGAGCGGCCTCGATCTCTTCGACCGCGGCATCCACGGCCGTCGTCAGGGGGATGTAGTCCTCGGCGCTGTCATCGCCCGAGACGTTGTAGATCTCGGCCTGGGCGCTGTTGACGAGCTCGACCGGGTCGCCCTCGCCCGCGTAGCCCATCTGCACGATGCGCGTGCCGGCCTCGACCAGGCGACGCAGCATCGCGCGCTCGGCCACGATCGAGGCGTAGTAGCCGGCGTTGGCGGCGGTCGGCACGATCGAGGTGAGCGTGTGGAGGTAGTCCGCTCCCCCGGCGCGCTGCAGCTCGCCCGTCTTGATCAGCTCGTCGGTGACGGCGACGACGTCGGTCGGCTCGCCGTGCGAGTAGAGGGTGAGGATGGCCTCGAAGATCAGCTCATGCTTCGGCACGTAGAAGTCGGGTCCGCGGAGCGACTCGATGACATCGGCCACGGCGTCCTTCGACAGCAGCATGCCGCCTAGAGCGCTCTGCTCGGCGAGCATGTCGTGCGGGGGCGTGCGCTCGGGGCGCGGCGCCTTTCCGAGACGTTCTTCGGCGATATCGGCGATCGACACGGGCTCTCCTTCGGTTCTCGGGCACCCCTGGCCGGGCCTCGCGCGCGTGCAGAACGACGCGGAAACGGGGCTCGGGGCGGCCTCGGCAGCATGGAATCACCGACGTCCGACATCGACGCGCGCGGCAACGTGATCCAGCTGCCCGAGGGGCTGCACCCACGCTAGATACCGCTTCCTCCACACGCAAATGAACCTGTGGATAACTCTGTGGAGAGACTGCGGGAAACGCCGCCAGGGCTGTGCACAAGTGCTGTGGAGAACTACGTGGATGGATGCGAATATCGGGCGTGTATGCGCCGTTGATCTGGGCTTTATTTGTCCACAGTTTTCCTGGGGAAATCCCGTGTGAAGTGGACGTTGAAGGTTCCTGCTAGGAGCATTCACATGTGTACAACTCGGGGGATAACTCGTCGTCCGCCTACCGACCCGGAGCCCTCCGTGTCAAATTTTTCTTCACCCTCCGGCGTGTCGCCTTTCACCCGCTCGTCACCCTCCAACTACTTAGATTTCACCCGACCTCTTCCGCCCGGGTGAATCCGGGCGTAACGTCGCCGCCCACAGGTTTCGGAGATTCACCTTTGGGGGGCGAATCATGGAGAACGCGTCCGGTCGGGGGGCACCGCACATGCTGCGGATGCTCCTCGTCGGCGTGTCCACCGCCCTCGGAGCAGCAGCTCTCTCCGTCGCTCTCTCGGCCTCTCCCGCCTCTGCGGACGACGGCTCGGGCGGGCTGCTCGGCACCATCGGCTCCACCGTGAACCAGGTCACCGACACGGTCGACGAGGTCGTCGGAACGGTCGTCTCGCCCACGGTCGAGCACGTCACCGAGACGGTCGCTCCCGTGACGCAGGTCGTCACCGAGGTCGCACCCGCCCCCGTCGCCGATGTCGTGACGACCACCACCGACACCGTTGCGAACACGGTGTCCGAGGTCGTCGACACCGCCGATTCCACCGTCGGCAGCACGGTCGACACGGTCGGAGACGTCGTCACCGACGTCGCCGGCTCGGGGGTCGTGGGCGAGGTCGTCGCCCCCGTGGTCGACACCGTTCAGACGGTCCCCGTCGTGGGCGACGTGGTCAGCTCGATCGGCCTCGGAGACCTCATTTCGGGCGTCACCGACGCCGTCGACGCGGCCCTGCCCGTCATCGTCGGCACCCTCCCCCCGATCTCCCCCGTCATCCCCACGATTCCGGGCGTCCCGACGGTTCCCGGTGGCGACATCACCACCCCGATCATCGACATCGTGCCCGCCGAGATCTTCTCGGCAGCGGCCGTGAGCGATGCCACGGCGGTCGTCACCGGCATCCTCTCGACGGATCCCTCCCTCGTTCCGTCGTCGTCCCGCACGGCCCCCTCGAGCGGGGCGGCGACGGTCTTCAGCGCCACCTCGACGGGCGAGGTCTCTGCCGCCGTCGCCGGTGCGCAGAGCGCCCCCTCCGGGCCGCGGGGATCCGACGAACCCCTCACGACCTTCGGCGCCAGCACGGGCACCAGCTCGTCGGCATCCGGAAACTCCGGCTCGGGCGGCATGGGCGCCGCCACCGCCGACAGCGCCAAGCTCTTCACCGCTTCGCTTCTTCTCGACCGCCGGAACGTCGTCGACGACGACTTGCCCGGCACCCCGGTCTTCGGCACCGACGTCTCTCCTGACTGAGGACGGTCGCACCGTGCATCGCACGGCAGACGACCCCGCGCTTTCGCGCACCCTCATTCATCTACAGGAGAAACTCTCATGCGCAAGATCTACTCGCGTGTCCTTCTGGGCACGCTCGTCGGAGGCGGCCTCGCCGTCCTCGGAGCCGGCATCGCCAATGCCGCAGACACCTCAGGCGTCGACGGTCTGCTCTCGGGCGACCAGGTCGGTGTCTCGGTCAACCTCCCGGTCACCGTCGGCGGCAACGCCGTCTCGGTGCTCGGAGACAGCACCAGCGACGGCGCCGATACGTCGGCCCCCGCAGCCCCCGCACCCGCACCCGTCACCATCACCGACGGCAGCGACGGCGTGGGCTCGGGGAACCAGGGCCTCGTGTCGGTCAACGTCCCCGTGACGGTCGGCGGCAACGCCGTCTCGGTCATCGGAGACAGCCAGAGCACGGATGCCGACTCCTCGGCGCCCGCACCCGAGGCCGCGGCCCCCGCGGCTGACAGCAGCACCGACGGCAGCGACAGCGTCGCCGGCGGCAACCAGGGCGTCATCTCGGTCGAGGCTCCGGTCACCATCGGCGGCAACGCGGTCTCGGTGATCGGCGACAGCAGCACCGACAACGCCGGAACCACCGGCGGCAGCACCTCCGGCTCGACCGGCGGCAGCACCGTCACCGACGGCACCGACGGCATCGGCGGCGGCAACGTCGTCGACGCCCCGGTCGGCCTGCCCGTCACCATCGGCGGCAACGCCGTGTCGGTGATCGGTGACAGCGTCTCGAACGACGCCGACACCACCGGCGGCACCACGGGCGGCACCGGCTCGACCGGCGGCACCGTGACCGACGGAACCGACGGCATCCTCGGCGGCAACGTCATCGGCCTCCCGGTGGGCGTGCCCATCACGGTCGGCGGCAACGCCGTCTCGGGCATCGGCGACAGCGTCACCGACGGCGCCACCACCACCGGCG
>NZ_LMKF01000022.1:473841-473926 GCF_001421275.1 Microbacterium sp. Leaf203
AGGCGACAGCGTCACCGACGGTGCCACCACCACCGGCGGCAACAGCTCCACCGGCGGAACCGGCACCACCGTCACCGACGGAACC
>NZ_LMKF01000022.1:473954-756681 GCF_001421275.1 Microbacterium sp. Leaf203
GCCGATCAACGCCCCCGTCACCATCGGCGGCAACGCCGTCTCGGGTGTCGGCGACAGCACGTCCCAGAACGCCACCACCACCGGCGGCACCACCGGCTCGACCGGCGGTTCCAGCACCGACGGCACGGGCAGCATCGGCGGCGGCAACATCATCGGTCTGCCGATCAACATCCCCGTCACCATCGGGGGCAACGCGGTCTCGGTGATCGGTGACAGCACCACCACCGGCTCGACCACCGGAACGCCCGGCACCCCGGGAACGCCCGGCACCCCCGGTACCCCCGGAACGCCTGGCACCCCCGGAACGCCCGGAACGCCCGGCACCCCCGGAACGCCCGGCACCCCCGGTACCCCGGGAACGAACGGCACGAACGGAACGAACGGCACCAACGGCGCCCCCGCCGTGATCGGTAAGGTCGCGTCGGTCGGCTCCGTGGCCGCCACCGGCATGGGCACCACCCGCGGCGCCCTCGCCGTGACGGGCACCGACGGCTCGATGGCCGCCGGCCTCGGCATCGCCGGTCTGCTGACCCTGCTCCTCGGAGCCGGTCTGCTGCTGCGTCGCCGCCGCTCGGTCGCCTGACCCGGAGCGTTCGCCCACAGAACGCGACACCGGATGCCACGCCCTCGGGGCGGCATCCGGTGTCGCGGCGTGCCCGGACGTGACTCACAGACGGCAGCCGACCCGAATCGATGCGAGCGTCGCCCTACGCGGGGTTCGGGGCGGATCCCGCCGTTCGGGGCGCGAGAATCTCGCCCCGAAGCGCAACACGCGCCCCAAACGCCGAGCCACCGCGCCCCGCGCGGCGACCCCGGCACTTGCGCTCCGTCACCGCGCGCAGGGCCACCGCACCGGCCTGCGCCGGTGTTTGGGGCGAACTTTGCACTTTGGGGCGTGCAATTCGCGCCCCGAAATACGAAACCCGCCCCACACGCCGAGCCACCGCACCCGCGCGCCGCGACCCCGTCGGGTTACAGCGCCCCGCCGCGCCTCTCGCGCTCGAGGAACGCGATCGTCTCGGGCTTCTGCGGGTCATCGAAGATCTGCGCGGGCGTGCCCTGCTCGACGATCTTGCCGCCCTTCATGAACACGATGCGGTCGGCCACCTCGCGCGCGAACGACATCTCGTGCGTGGCCATGAGCATGGTCGACCCGCGGTCGCGCAGCACCCGCACCAGGTCGAGCACCTCGCCCACCAGCTGGGGGTCGAGGGCCGAGGTGATCTCGTCGAGCAGCAGCAGCTCGGGGTCGGTCATCACGGCGCGCACGATCGCGACGCGCTGCTGCTGACCGCCCGACAGCCGGTCGGGGAACTCGCGTGCCTTCGCACCGAGACCCAGCTGCTCGAGCAGTTCGGTGCCGCGGGCGTAGGCCTCGGCCTTCGGCATCCCGTGCACTTTGCGCGCAGCCAGCGTGACGTTGTCGATCACGCGCAGGTGCGGAAACAGGTTGAAGTGCTGGAACACCACGCCGATGCGCGACCGGGCGGAATCCTGGTCGATGGTCGGGTCGGTCAGATCGTCGCCGTTCAGCAGGATCTGGCCGTCGTCGACGCGCTCGATGAGGTTGATGGTGCGCAGCAGGGTCGACTTGCCCGAACCCGAGGCACCGATCAGCACGACCACCTCGTGCTTCGCGATGTCGAGGTCGATGCCGTCGAGCACGACGTGATCGCCGAACGCCTTCCGCACCGCGCGGACGTCGAGCACGCTCATACGATCCCGCCCATCTGCTCGCGCTTGGCCAACCGCGCCGAGACGTAGTCGGTCAGGCGGATCATCGGCAGCGCCATCGCGACGAACAGCAGCGCCGCCACGATGTACGGCGTGAAGTTGTAGTACTCGGCCGCGGAGATCTGCGCCGCGCGCACGGCATCCACCGCTCCGAGCACCGAGATGAGCCCGACGTCTTTCTGCATCGACACGAAGTCGTTCATGAGCGCCGGCACGACCTTGCGCACGCCCTGGGGAATCACGACGATCCGCAGCGTCTGCCCGTGCGTCAGCCCCATCGACCGGGCGGCGACGCGCTGCGAGGGGTGCACGGCCTCCATGCCCGCGCGCAGCACCTCGGCGATGTACGCCGAGTAGGTCAGCACGATCGCGATGGTCCCCCACAGCACGACCGGTACGCGCCCGAAGATCCCGAGCGCCGGCAGGCCGAAGCCCACCAGGTACAGCACGATCAGCAGAGGGATGCCGCGGAACAGGTCGGTGTAGATCGTGGCCAGGGCGCGCAGGGGAAAGAACACCGGCCCCCGCAGCGAGCGCATGACCGCGAGGGTCGTGCCGAGCACCGCCACGGCGAGCGCGGCGACGATGAGCACCTGGATGTTGACCCACAGCCCCGCGAGGATCGAGGGGAAGCTCTTGACCGCGATGTCGAGGTCGAAGAAGCTGCGGCGCACGTCTTCCCAGCCGGGGCTCGAGAGGATCGCCCAGCCGACGACCACGACAAAGACGACCGAGCTGACCAGCGCGATCAGCACCGACTTCGTCGACTGCTGACGCCGCGTGGCGCGCCGACCGAGCTCGAGCTCGCTCGGGCGCCACGCGGTGTCGGAAGACGTGGATGCCACGGAGTTACTTCAGCACGGGCGCGGCGGCCGTGCCACCGAGCCACTCCTGCTGCAGCTGGTCGAGGGTGCCGTCGGCCTTCAGGGCGTCGACCGCGTCGCTGACGGGGGTGGTCAGGGCCGAGCCCTTGGGCAGGACGTAGGCAAGCTCGTCGCCACCGGCGGAGGAGTCGGGCAGCTGGCCTACGACCTTGCCGTTGTCGAGCACGGCCCCGGCGAGGTAGAACGCGGTCGGCAGGTCGACGACAATCGCATCGACCTGGCCCGACTGGAGAGCGGCGACGGCGTCGTCGTTGGAGTTGAAGACGCTGAGGTTGGCCGTGCCCAGCTGGTCCTTGGCGACTTGGTAGCTGGTCGTGGCGCTCATGACGCCCACGGGGATGTTCTTCAGCTCGGCGACGGTCGTGGCCGAGGCGGCGGGCGAGGTGCCCGTCGTGACGATCGCCTGGGTGGTCGTGTAGTACGGCGACGAGAAGTCGACGGCCTGCTTGCGCTGGTCGGTGATCGAGAACTGCTGGACGTTCATGTCCCAGTCCTTCGGGCCCGGGGCGATCGCGCTGTCGAAGTTGGAGCGCACCCAGACGATGTCGTCCTTCGTGAAGCCGAGCTTCTCGGCAACGGCGCACGAGACGGCCGCCTCGAAGCCCTGGCACGAGGCGGGGTCGTCGTTCTCGACCCAGGGCGAGAACGCGGGCTCCCCGGTGGCGATCGTGAGCTTGCCGGCGGCGACGGTCTGCAGGGCGCCCTCGGTGGCGGGGGCGGAACCGGCGTCGGATCCGGTGGGGGCGAAGGCGCAGGCCGTCAGCGTGACGAGCGTGGCGGCGGCCACGGCGGTCAGAGCGGCGGCGCGGCGCAGGCGTGCGGAAGCGGTCACGATGTCTCCTCGTGGACGTATCGGGGTCATCCCCGGAGTGCTGTGATGTGCACAGCGTACCGAGCGGATGTTTCAGGGGATGTCGCCGGTGAAACCTGGGGACACGGGACGCGGCTACTCGGCGAGGCGCCAGTCGGCGAAGCTGAAGCCGGGAGAGACCACGCAACTGACCACGACCTCGGCGTCACCCGCCGGTCGGGCCGCCTGCCAGACCCCCGCGGGCACGGTGTGCTGCAGCACGTGCCCCGCGGCGAGATCGGGCCCGAGCGTCACGGTGCGCGCGGCCCCGGGCTGCTCTCCGCCGCCGCCGAGCGATAGCTCGAGGGCTCCCGGCCCGTGCCAGAGCCACACCTCGTCGCTGGTCACGACGTGCCACGCGCTCTCTTCGCCCGGGGTCAGCAGGTAGTGGATGCACGTGGCCGCGGGCCGCGTGCCGGCGGGGGTGTCTACCTCGACGCTGCCGGTCCACATTCGGCGGAACCACCCGCCCTCGGCGTGCGGTTCGAGATCGAGCAGGACGGCGGTGACGGGACGCTCAGCGGTCATCGGCGGATACTCCGGTCTCTCGGGTGAAGGCGGCGGATGCCGAGCGCACCTCGCCGTCGATGAACGTCGCGGCGGCACGCCCCTCGCCGTCGACGACGAGGTGCTCGATGGTGTCATCGACCTCCGACACCGGCACGTCGAAGAACGCGAGATCGGCCACGGCCCCCACCGCGAGATACCCCGTGCGAGCGGGCCCGGTGTCGAGCCCCATCGCGTGCGCTCCGCCCAGGGTCGCCGCGCGCAGCAGCAGCTCCGACAGGTCGCGGTTCACGTACCCCTGCGCACGCGCCAGGCGGTGAAGCGCCGACACGTCGGCGAGCAGATCGAGCGAGGGACTGGATGCCAACGAGTCGGTGCCCACGGCGAGCGCGTTGCCCTCGAGCAGGTACGCGGCGACCGGCGGCTCGTCGAGACCGATGACCGCATTCGAGCGCGGGCAGAGCGCCACGGTCGTCCCCCGCGCGCGCAGGATCGCCCGATCGCGCGCCGTCATGTAGACCCCGTGGGCGATGTGGCAATCGGGGCCGAGCACGCCGAGCTCGTCGACGAACTCGGTCGCCCCGGTGCCGAAGCCCTCGTCGCGGAGCGCGCGGAAGCTCGTCGGCCGGTGCAGCTGCCACGGCACGGCCTCACCGTGCTCGCGTTCGAAGGCGGCCTCGCCCAGGTGCAGGTGCAGACGGCTGCCGCGCTCGCGCACGATGTCGGGGATCTCGAGCAACGGCTCCACGTCGAGCGAGTACGGCGCGTGCGGAGAGAGGCCGGTCCCGGGAGGAGCGGGCAGCGCGTCGAGGCGCGCCTCCACCTCGGCGCGGCCGCGCTCGGCCCACGCCGCGTTCGTCCAGCTCATCACCTCCCAGTAGGTGATGCCGTGCAGCCGCGCGTCGTGCAACGCCGACGCCGCCTCGACGTCGGTGACGATGTCGGCCACCGCCGTGGTCCCCGCGGCGATCATCGCGAGCGCTCCGGTCCTGGCATCCGCCGCCCAGTCGTGACCGGCGCGATAGACGGGGGTGAACGCCTCGTCCCAGTCGTCGAAGCCCGAATACGACCCCCGGCCGACCTCGGCCATGCCGGTGTACTGCAGGTGCGAGTGGGCGTTGACGAGTCCGGGGGTGAGGACGCCCGGCCAGTGCACCTCGTCGAAGGCGACCCCGCGCGCCCGCAGTTCGTGACGCACCCATTCGCGATCCCCGACGTGCCGGATGCGGCCCCCGGCCACGGCGATCGCCCCACCCGGGATGGGCGGTGCCGTCACGGGCACGACGAGGGATGCCGAATACAACACGACGCTCATGCGTCACCGCCCGCGAATCGCGGCGACCGCCAGTCGTCGAGGCCTTCGGGGTCGAGGGCGCGCGCGACATCCACCGCCGCTCCCCGCACCGCGAGTGCCGTGCGGGCGACGAGGTCGTCGACCTCGGGTCCCAGGGCGTGGACACCCGGCGCGGGCCGTCGCTCGATCAACTCCCCGAGTGCCGCGAGCTGCACCGAGAACGACAGGTCCATGATCTCGATGGGGTTGCCCTCGGCCGCCGTGATGTTCACCGCTCCCCCGCCGCCCAGCAGCAGAGCGGACCCCGCCTCGACGACCTCGCCCGGCACGCCCCCGGCGACCGCGACCACGCGGGCCCCGGCGGCGATCTCGGGCGTCACAGTCGCGGGCGCGCCGGTCGCCGACACCACCAGGGCTCCCTCGGCCAGTTCGAGCGCCCGGCCCGTGCGGAACCCGTCGTGCCGCGCTTCGAGCGCTCGCACGGGGTCGGTCTCGGCGACGCGCACCTCTGCCCCAAGGGCGCGGAGGTGCGCTGCCACACCCTGCCCGACCGGCCCGTAGCCGATGACGAGGGCCGGCTGATCCGTCAGCGCGATTCCCCGCTCCTCGAGCAGATCCGCGATCGCGAAGACGCACGACTGCCCCGTGCCGTAGCGGTTGTCGAACATGGTCTTGGTGCGCGCGTCGTTCACCGCCATCACGGCGCAGCGCAGCAGACCGGCATCCTGCATGCGGCGGAGCGGGGTCAGCCCGCTCGTCGTCTCTTCGCAGGCCCCGATCCAGCCGTCAACGAGCGCGGGATCCGCCTCGTGCGCCAGACGGATCAGATGCGCCCCGTCGTCGAGCAGCACGTCGAGCCCCGCGCGGAGGAACCCCAGGGCCGCCGCGCGCTCCTCAGCACCCGCGAGCGCCGGATCCGCCGTCACCGCGAAGCCCCGCTCGCGCAGTTCGTCGGCGACCGCGACGTCGGTCTCGTCCGGGTGCGCGTACACCGACACCTCGGCGCCGCGCTCTCGCAGCAGCAGCGACAGCACGGCCGTCTTGGGCTCGAGCACCATCGCCACGCCCACCCGCAGGCCGGTCAGGTCGAGACGCTGGGCGAGGGCCGCGGCCACGGGCATGTGCTCTCGCGCGAAAGCGATCCGCCCCGCCGCGTCGCCCCGCTCGGGCAGGGGCTTGCCGTCGAGCAGCACCCGGTCGGCATCCAGGTCGAACTCGACGCGCCCCGCGCTCGGAGAGGGACTCGGGATGCCGCCCAGCCCCACCAACAGCTCCGCCAGCGCGTCGGCGCCGGCCCCGGTCGCCGCGAAGGGGCGTCCGGCGATCATGAGGTTCGATGAGCGCGCGAAGCGGCGGACGATGCGCTCAGGTGCGCGATGGTCGGTCACGGCACTCAGCCTAGGGTCACGGCATCCGTCCCCCCGACGACCCCCGCGGCGGGCGGGTTTGGGGCGCATCCCGCACGTCGGGGCGGAAAATTCACGCCCCAACCACAGAAACCCGCCCCGAACCGATGAGGGCGAACGCGAAAAGGCCCCGCCCTGCCGAAGCAGGAGCGGGGCCGAATCGTGCGTCGCGAATTACTTCGCGGCGACCACCTGGAGGGTGATCACGGCGGTGACGTCGTCACGCAGGCGAACGGTCGCCTCGTGCTCGCCGACCGACTTGATCGAAGAGGTGATCTGGATCTTGCGCTTGTCGAGCTCGCCCAGACCGGCAGCCTTGACGGCGTCGGCGACATCGGCGGGCTTGACCGAACCGAAGAGGCGACCCTCGTTGCCGGCCTTGACGGCCAGCTTGACGGTGTTCGACTCGAGCGTGTTCTTCAGCGACACGGCCTCTTCGTGGTCGTGGATCGCGCGGGTCTCGCGAGCAGCGCGGATCGACGCGACCTGCTTCTCGCCACCACGGCTCCACGACACGGCGAAGCCCTGCGGGATGAGGTAGTTACGGGCGTACCCGTTCTTGACCTCGACAACATCACCGGCGCTACCGAGCCCGGTGACCTCATTAGTGAGAATCAGCTTTGCCATCGGGTGCTCCTTAGCGGCCGGCGCCGGCGTAGGGCAGAAGAGCCATCTCGCGCGCGTTCTTGATGGCGCGGGCGATCAGACGCTGCTCCTGCACGGAGACACCGGTGATACGACGGGCGCGGATCTTGCCGCGCTCCGAGATGAACTTGCGGAGGGTGGGGACGTCCTTGTAGTCGATGACGCCGACGCGGATCGCCTTCGCGGGGGCTGCGTTCTTCGCGCCCTTCCGCGGCTTGCGGCGGTCGCCAGTGGCCTTTCCAGCCATGCTTCCTTCTTTCGTGTGGTTCGGACGCCGAGTCGGTCACGCGGACCGGGACACGGCATCCGGAATTTCAGGGGTCGTCTCGCTCGAGAGCGGGGCGAAGTTCAGAACGGGGTGTCGTCTCCGTAGGAACCAGGAGTGCTCCACGCGTCTGCGCCGCCGTTGTTGCCGCCGCCGTTGTTCGAACCGGGCGTCGACCACGGCTCGTCGTTCGACTGCTGCACCTGCGCGCGCTGACCGCCACCGCCGCCGCCACCGTTACCGCCACCGGCGGCACGGGTGACCTGGGCGGTCGCGTAGCGGAGCGAGGGACCGATCTCATCGACTTCGAGTTCGATGGAGGTGCGGTTGTTTCCCTCGCGGTCCTGGTACGAACGCTGCTTGAGGCGACCGGTCGCGATGACACGGCTGCCCTTCGTCAGCGAACCGGCGACGTGCTCGGCGAATTCGCGCCACACCGAGGCACGCAGGAAGAGCGCCTCGCCGTCCTTCCACTCGTTCGCCTGACGGTCGAACGTGCGGGGGGTCGACGCGATGGTGAAGTTCGCGACCGGGAGCCCGTTCTGCGTGTACCGCAGCTCGGGGTCGGCCGTGAGGTTACCCACGACGGTGATGACGGTTTCGCCGGCCATCGTCGTTACTTCGCAGCCTTCTCGGCGGACTCGACCTTGCGGGGAGCGGCGGCCTTGCGGGCGGCCTTCTCCTCGGAGCGCTTGGCCTCGGCGGCGACCTGGGCGATCGCTTCTTCGGCGCGCAGGACCTTGGTGCGCATGATCTGCTCGTTCAGCTTCAGCTGACGGTCGAGCTCGTTCGTGGCCTCGCTGGTCGCGACGAAGTTGACGACGGCGTAGATGCCCTCGTTCTTCTTGCGGATCTCGTAGGCGAGACGACGGCGGCCCCAGATGTCGATCTTGTCGATGGTTCCTCCATCGGCCGTGATGACCTTGAGGAATCCGTCGAGCTTCGGAGCGACCTGGCGCTCGTCGATCTCGGGATCGAAGATGACCATGAGTTCGTACTGGTGCGTCACTAACCCACCTCCTTCGGACTAGAACGGCTGACGGGCATTTCCCGGCAGCAGGAGGGTGTGTTGCACGTCGTCACGGGCTCACACGCGCATGGGCGTCGCCGGACAACCTTCGTAGTCTAACGGATGCCGCTCGCCTCGGGGAATCGGACATCGGTAGCGTGGACGTGACCAGACGACGGCGGGGGGCCGCATGGCAGGGATCCGACCATTCGACGCACGAGCGTTGCTGACGCCGCCCGACCCCCGGGCCGCGAAGGCATTCACCGCCGACCTGCGCAAAAGGGGCCGGCTCCCGGGCACGGGTGCGGCCGTCGTCATCTTCGCCATCGCGTTCGCGCTCATCGGCGGGATCGGCGTCGTCATCATCGTCGCGGCGGTGCTGCTGGCGCCGGTGCTGCGCGAAGGGTCGTTCATCCTCGGCATCCTGTTCCTCTTCCCGATCGTGCTGGGTCTCGGCGGGCTGGCGCTGGCGTGGTTCCTCGGCCAGAGGGCCCAGCGCACCCAGGAGGACCGCCGCTGGCGGCTCGCGGGATTCAGCCGCGACGTGGGCATGGAGTACGTGCCCGCGGTGCCGACCCCCCCCGCTTCCGGGGGTGCTGTTCGGGGTCGGCGGCGACCGCACGGGCTACGACATCCTGCGCGGGCGCGAGCCGCGGTTCGTCGAGATCGGCAACTACTCGTACACGACGAGCGACGGCAAGAACACGCATACCTCGCGCTGGGGCTACATCGCGATCCGCCTCGACGTCCCCCTCCCCCACATCGTGCTGGATGCCGTGGGCAACGGGGTGAAACTCGGCCTGTGGGAGCGCGGGCAGCGGTTGAGCCTCGAGGGCGACTTCGACCGGTACTTCCACCTGTCGTGCCCCCAGGGCTACGAGCGCGACGCGCTGTACCTCTTCACCCCCGACGTCATGGCGCGTTTCATCGACAACGCCTCGGCGCTCGAGGTCGAGATCGTCGACGACTGGATGTTCCTCTACTCGCCCGACGAGCTCTCGACCCTCGACCCGGCCCGGTGGGCGTGGGCGTTCGCGGTCGTCTCGGCGCTGCTCGACAAGCTCGAGCAGTGGGGGCGGTGGCGCGACGACAGGCTGCAGGAGGGGGCTTTCGCACCGCGACCCGTTCCGGTCGCCGCGACGCCGGGAGCCGTTGCACCGACAGCCGCGGCGCCGACACCCGCGCCCCTGCCGATGACGTTCACCCCCGCGCCGGTCGGAGTCGCCCCTCCCGGTCAGAGGCTCAAACGCAGCAACGCCTGGCTCATCGCCCTGCTCGTCGTGGCCGGGTCCCTCGTCGTCATCCCGCTCGTCGTCTTCGCGGCCGGCTTCCTCTTCTTCTTGGCACAGTGAACATGACTCTCGACACCACCGCCCTGACCCAGCCGATCGACCGCGCGAAGGTCCGCGCCTTCAGCAAGGCGCTGCGCGAGAAGGGAATGTTGCAGAGCCGCGCGTTCACGATCATCGTGTTCGCGTTCGTGGGCCTCGCGGCCCTGTTCATCGTCGTTCCGACCTTCGTCTCGTTCATGGCGATCGCGTTCACGGGCAGCAGCGGCAGCGTCTTCGGGCTCCTGCCCTTCGCGATCATGCTCGTCATCGCGGGGCTCATCGCGTGGGCGGTCATCCGCGGGGTCGGCGGCGCCGCGGCACGCCGCTACCGGCTGAGCCTGTTCGCGAGCGCGAACGGCATGACGTGGCATCCGGGATATTCGAACCCCCGACTCCCGGGCATGATCTTCGACCTCGGCCGCAACCAGGAGCTGCACGACGTGATGCGGCGGACGCAGCCGCGCACCCTCGAGGTGGCCAACTACACGTACGAGACCGGGTCGGGCAAGAACAAGCAGACCCACCGCTGGGGATACGTGGCGTTGCGGCTCGACACCCCTCTGCCCCACATCGTGCTGGATGCCGTGGGCAACAACGGTCTGTTCGGCGGCTCGAACCTGCCGATCACGTTCGGACGCGACCAGCGCCTGAGCCTCGAGGGCGACTTCGACCAGCACTTCGCGCTGTACTGCCCCGAGGGCTACGAGCGCGACGCGCTGTACCTCTTCACCCCCGACGTCATGGCCCGCTTCGTCGACAACGCCGCGGCCCTCGACGTCGAGATCGTCGACGACTGGCTGTTCCTCTACGCCAAGCGCGACCTGACGACCCTCGACCCCGCGACCTGGGAATGGCTGTTCGCCACGGTCGCCGCGATCGACGACAAGCTCGCGCAGTGGGCGCGCTGGCGCGACGACCGCCTGACCCGAGCGACGACCGGGGCCGTGGCATCCGGGATCCCGGGGGCCACCGTCCAGGGCGCTCCCCTGCTCACCCCGCCGCCCGCGGGCGTGGCCCGTGAGGGGCGGCGACTGAAGCGGGGAATCCCCGTGTGGTCGTTCGTCGTGATCGCCGGTTTCGCCGCGTGGTGGATCCTCACGACGGTCTTCGGGCGCTGACGCGGGGCACGCTCCGCCGGCGTCCGGCCCATCGCGCTGAATCACTGACCCTGCGCAATGTCAGCCGATACGACTCGGGGCCCCCACGCTGCGTACGTGAGGGCCCCGCTCTCGTCAGTCGTCAGACCCCGCGGGTCGACCGCCACAGCTCGCGGCGGTTCTCCTGCTCGACCGGGTCCGGCACCGGCAGCGACACGAGCAGGCGCTTCGTGTAGTCGTCGCGCGGCTCGGTGAGCACCTGCACGGTCGTGCCCTGCTCACGGATCACGCCCCGCTGCAGCACGACCACGCGGTCGGCCACCTCGTCGACGACGGCGAGGTCGTGGCTGATGAACAGGCACGCGAACCCGAACTCCGCCTGCAACTGCGCGAACAGCTGCAGCACGCGCGCCTGCACCGACACGTCGAGCGCCGAGGTCGGCTCATCGGCGATGAGCAGCTTCGGGTCCAGGGCGAGGGCTCGAGCGAGCGAAGCGCGCTGGCGCTGACCACCCGACAGCTCGTGCGGGTAGCGATCGCCGAACGCGGTCGGCAGCTGCACGGCATCCAGCAGCTCGTTCACGCGCTGGCGGGCGGCGCGGGCTCCCGAGACGCGACGGTGCACCACGAGCGGCTCGGCGATGCACTCCGCGATCGTGAGCAGCGGGTTGAAGCTCGTCGCCGGGTCCTGGAAGACGAAGCCGATGTCGGGGCGCGTCTTGGCGAGCGTGCGGGGCTTCGCGCCGTTCATCTCGGTGCCGAGGACCTTGAGCGATCCCCCGACGACCGAGGTGAGACCGACCATCGCGCGACCGATCGTGGTCTTTCCCGAGCCGGACTCTCCGACCAGACCGAGCACTTCGCCGGGGCCGATCCAGAAGTCCACGCCTTTCACGGCGACGACCCCCGGCGACCCGAAGCGACCGGGGTACCCGATCTCGACCTTGTCGGCCACGACGAGGCTTCCCGCCGGCGGCGAGGTGGGTGCCGCATCGGCGAGCGACTGCCGCGAGCTCTTGCCGCGACCCACGTGCGGCACGGCCGCGAGCAGTTCGCGCGTGTACTCCTCGCGCGGGGCGGCGAACAGCTCGCGCACGGGCGCCTGCTCGACGATGTCGCCGCGGTACATCACGATCACGCGGTCGGCGAGGTCGGCGACGACGCCCATGTTGTGCGTGATGAGCACGATCGTCGCGCCGAACTCGTCGCGGCACGTGCGCAGCAGGTCGAGGATCTCGGCCTGCACCGTCACATCCAGCGCCGTGGTCGGCTCGTCGGCGATGATCAGGCCGGCGTTCAGCACGAGGGCCATCGCGATGACCACGCGCTGCTTCTGCCCGCCCGAGAACTGGTGCGGGTAGTCGTCGACGCGCTTCTCGGGATCGGGGATGCCGACGCGGCGCAGGATGTCGACGGCCTTGGTCTTCGCCTCGGACTTCGACAGCTTCTCGTGCGCGCGCAGGCCCTCGGCGATCTGCCACCCGACCGTGTAGACCGGGTTGAGGGCGGTCGACGGCTCCTGGAACACCATCGCCGCGTCGCGCCCGCGCATCTCGCGCAACTGGGCGCGGGTGGCGTGCACGATGTCGGTCTGGTCGCCGTCGCGACCTCGCACGATGACCGCGCCCGACAGCGTCGCCGTCTCGGGCAGCAGCCCCAGCAGGGTGTTGGCGGTGACGGTCTTGCCCGAGCCCGACTCGCCGACGATCGCGAGCACCTCGCCCGCGTGGGCCTCGAGCGAGATGCCGTTGATCGCCGCGACCGGCTCGCCATCGGTGGCGAAGGCGACGCGCAGGTCGTCGATCCGGGCGACGGGGGCGGTGGTGCCGGTCATGAGGGGCTCCCATCGGAGGGGGCGGATGCCGGGGACCCGGCGGGGGACGCGGTGGCCGAGGCTTCGGCCGGAGACGTCGACGGATCGACCGCGGTGACGGGAGCGGGAGCGCGACCCGCGCGGCGGCGCGTGCGCAGACGCGGGTCGCTCAGGTCGTTGAGGCTCTCGCCGACGAGGGTGATGCCGAGCACGGCGAGCACGATCGCAACTCCCGGCGGGATCGCCGTCCACCAGATTCCGCTGGTCACGTCGCTCACCGAGCGGTTGAGGTCGTAGCCCCACTCGGCGGCGGCGGTGGCCTCGATGCCGAAGCCGAGGAAGCCGAGGCCCGCCAGGGTCAGCAGCGCCTCGGAGGCGTTCAGCGTGACCACGACCGGCAGCGAGCGCGTCGAGTTGCGCAGCACGTGACGCAGCAGGATGCGTGCCGTGGGCACCCCGATCACGCGCGCCGACTCGACGAAGGGCTCGGCCTTCACGCGCACCACCTCGGCGCGGATCACGCGGAAGTACTGCGGCACGAACACCACGGTGATCGAGATGGCGGTGGCCAGGATGCCACCCCACAGGGTCGACTGCCCCTTGGTGATCGCGATCGACATGACGATGGCGAGCAGCAGCGAGGGGAACGCGTAGATCGCGTCGCACAGCACCACGAGGATCCGGTCCAGCCAGCCGCCGAAGTAGCCGCCGACGAGACCCAGGAAGATGCCGAGGAAGATCGAGAACGCGATCGCGCAGAGGATCACGAGCAGCGCGGTCTGCGCTCCCCAGATCACGCGCGAGAGGACGTCGTACCCGCCGACGGTCGTGCCGAGCAGGTTCATCGCGCTGGGCGCCTGCTGGGTGCCGAACTTCACACCGTCGGCCTCCTGCTGCGCGAACCCGTAGGGCGCGAGAAGAGGGGCGAACAGAGCCGTCAACAGGAACACCGTGGTGATCACGAGGCCGAGCACGAGCATGGTGCGCTGCAGGCCGACGCTGCGGCGCAGGTGCGAGATCACCGGCAGGCGGTCGCGAAGCGGCACCTTGCGCACCGTCACGCTGTCGTCGGAGAGGGCGGGGGTCATGGCATCCGACATGTCAGTACCTCACTCGCGGGTCGATGATCGCCGCGATGACGTCGACCAGGAAGTTAGTGAAGGCGACCAGCACGGCGATGATCACGACGATGCCCTGCACCGCCACGAAGTCACGGGCCTTGAGGTACTCGCTGAGCATGAATCCGAGGCCCTTCCACTCGAACGTCGTCTCGGTCAGCACCGCACCCGACAGCAGCAGGGCGATCTGCAGGCCGATCACGGTGATGATCGGGATCAGCGCGGGACGATAGGCGTGCTTGGTGACCAGGCGGTACTCCCCCACGCCGCGCGAGCGCGCCGAGGTGACGTACTGGGCACCGAGGGTGCCGATGACGTTCGTGCGCACCAGACGCAGGAAGATCCCCGCCGTCAGGATGCCGAGAGCCACACCGGGCAGGATCGCGTGGACGAGGACGTCACCCGCGGCCGCCCCGTCGCCCAGGCGGATCGCATCGAGCAGGTAGATGCCGGTGGGGTTCTCGATCGAGGCGAACTTCAACTCGGTGCGGGTGCTCGCACGACCGGCGACCGGCAGGACGCTCAGCCACACCGAGAAGACGAGCTTGAGGAGCAGCCCGACGAAGAAGATGGGCGTCGCGTAGCCGAGGATCGCCCCGATGCGCAGGGTCGCGTCGGGCCAGCGGTCGCGCTTGTACGCGGCGATCAGACCGAAGGGGATGCCGATGAGCAACGCGACGAAGAGCGCGTAGATCGCGAGCTCGAGGGTGGCGGAGCCGTACTGCAGCAGGATCTCGATCACCGGACGGTTGTCGGTGAGCGTCGTGCCGAAGTCACCGCGGAGGATGCCGCCGATGTACTCGAAGTACTGCACGATCAGCGGCCGGTCGTAACCGGCCTGCGCGATGCGCTCCGCGAGCTGATCGGGGGGAAGACGGCCGCCGAGGGCGGCGGTGATCGGGTCGCCCGTGATGCGCATGAGCACGAACACCACGGTGACGAGGATGAACACCGTCGGGATGATCAGGAGCAGACGGACCAGGATGTAACGCCACAGTCCTCCGCCCTTGGGAGAGACGGGTTTGGCGATGTCGGCAGCGTCGACGGCGGTGACCATACGGGAGAGACCTCACTCAACGGGGGAACGGCGCCTCATCGCTCCGCTCTCACCCAACGACCGAGGGTACGTGACCCCCGGTCGTCGGGTGAGCGGAAACGCGCGAGGCGCCGATTCGGTCTTACTTGTGCAGCGGTGCGTAGCGGAACTTGAACGACCCGTCGAGGACGGCGCCCTCGACGCTCGAGCCCACGATCGCGACCTGCTTGCCCTGGAGCAGCGGCAGCGTCGAGAGGTCGGCGGCCACCTTGTCCTGGATCTCGCCGATCTCCTGCTCACGCGTGGTCTTGTCGGTCTGCGTCGCCTGGTCGACGAGCAGCTTCTGGACCTCGGCGTTGTCGTAGTGGTTCAGCAGGAAGTTGTCCTTCGAGAAGAACGGGGTGAGGTAGTTGTCGGCATCCGAGTAGTCGGGGAACCAGCCGAGCTGGTAGGCGGGGTACGCGTCGGCCTTGCGGTCCTTGGTGTACTGCACCCACTCGGTCTGCGCGAGGTTGACCGTGAACAGGCCGTCCTTCTCGAGCTGCGCCTTGACCGCGGCGTACTCGTCACCCGACGAGGGTCCGTAGTGGTCGCCGTTGTACTGCAGGTTCAGCGTGACGGGGGTCGACAGACCGGCCGCCTCGAGGGTCGCCTTGGCCTTGGCGGCGTCGGGCTTGCCGCTGCCGTCGCCGTACATGTCCTTCAGCGCCTCGTTGGCACCCGCGAGACCCTGCGGCACGTAGGAGTACAGCGGCGAGTAGGTGTCCTTGTAGACGTCGGTCGCGATGGCCTGGCGGTCGACGAGGTCGGCCGCGGCCTGACGGATCGCGAGCGACTTGGCGGCGTCGGCATCGGGGGTCTTCGTGCCGTACGGCATGGTGTCGAAGTTGAAGACGATGTAGCGGATCTCGCCGCCGGGGCCGTCGACGACCTTGACCGCATCGTCCTTCTGCAGGTCGGCGACGTCGGTCGCGCTCAGGCTGCGGTAGGCGACGTCGATCGCACCCGACTGCACGTCGAGCTTGAGGTTCGACGAGTCGGCGTAGTACTTGGTCGAGATGCCGCCGTTGGCCGCCTTGGGGAGCGACCCCATGTAGTCGGCGTAGGGCTTGTACGAGATGAGCTCGTTCGGCTTGTACGAGTCGATCGTGTACTGACCGGCGAAGGCCTTGCCCTCGACGATCGCGTCGTCCGAGGTGACGGCGGTGGCCGAGAAGACCTCTTCGTCGACGATCGGCGCGGCGGGGCTCGAGAGGATCTGGGGCCAGACCTGGTCGTTGCCGTTCTTCAGCGTGAACACGACCGTCGTGTCGTCGGGAGCGGCGACGCTCTCGAGGTTGCCCAGCAGCGACGCGGGGCCGTTCGGGTCGTTGATCGCGACCTGGCGGTCGAACGAGAACTTCACGTCGGACGACGTGAGGTCGTGGCCGTTCGCGAACTTCAGGCCCGACTTGAGCGTGACCGTGTATTCGGTCGGCGAGGTGAACTCGGCCGACTCGGCGATGTCGGGGGTGACCTCGGACGTGCCGTACTGGCTGTTCATGAGGAAGGGGTAGATCTGCGTCATGACGGCGAACGATCCGTTGTCGTACGAGCCGGCCGGGTCGATCGAGGTGATCTTGTCGGTGGTGCCGATGACGAGGGGGTCGGTCGAGCCGCCGTCGGAGGCGCCGCCTCCGGTGGTGGTCGTGCAACCTGCCAGAACAAGGGCCGAGGCGCCGAAGGCGCCGATGACGAGGCCGAGACGGCCCCGCCCACTGATGTGCAGTGTCATGAATTACCTCTGCTGTGAAGTGTCGATTGCGACAGACGCCGCAGTCCTTCGGACATCTAAGTCCGATTCCCGCCGCTCACAAAGCCCTCGCGCGCATATTTACGAGACCGAAACTCAAGGGCGGTGCGACTGAGTCCCTGCGGCCTTCGGGCGCTCCCGGGCCTCTCCCCCGGTCAGCCGAGGTCCCGGGTGACGGCGATCGTCCTGCTCACGGTGCCGCCCGCACCCTGGACGGTGAGGGTGAACACCTGGTCGGCGTCGCGGCACGCGAACGAGATCGAGGTGAACCCGTCGGTGGCGGTGGGGACCTCCGCGGTGGGTTGGACGGAGGCGTCGCTCGTGGCCACGCCGATCCACGCGCGGTCCGCACCCTCGGAGCGCCACGAGAAGGTCAGCGGGACGACGCTGTCGCGCTCGTCGGGGCACACGGCCGTCTCGGGCTGCACGGCGAACGCCGCGATGACGGGGGCACCCTCGACGGGCGGAGCGGGAGCGGGAAGATCGGGGGATGCCGATGCCTCGGCCGCCGGGGTCTCGTCCGGCGCCGCAGAGGGAGCTGTCGTCGTCGGCGCGGGGGTCGTGGCTGCGGTCGTGGAGGGGGCCGTCACCGGAACGTTCTGCCCCTCGGGGGCGACGAAGGAGATCGAGATGGCCCAGATGGCCAGGGCGACCCCCGCGGCGATGAGAAGGGCGGCGATGGTGAGGGCGGTACGGCGGTTGCGGGTCGCCGGAGGCGCCGTACCGCCGTCGGCGGCGGCCTCGAGGGGTGCATTCGGGTCGGTCATGGGGGGAGCTCCAGGGGGTGGGGGAGTCCGGGGAGGGGCGGGCGCCCCTCCCCGGACGGTGTCACTGCGCGCTGCTCGTCGCGCGCACGCGACCGATCACGACCAGGCCTGCACCGATCATGCCCGCGGCGAGCGCCAACCAGCCGAGGGAGGACATGTCGGGCGAGCCGGTGGCGGCCAGATCACGCGGGGCGTCGCCCGCCGGAGCGGGGACGGGCGTCTCGCTCGGGTCCGCGCTCGGGGTGGGGATGGGTTCCGCTGCGGCGGCGACGACGACAAGGTCGTCCCATCCGAAGAGGGTCCCCTGCGCGGCGAGCGCGGCCGCACGGGCGGCATCGGGCGCCTGTCGATCACCCAGCAGGACCGCGACGCGCAGATCGCCGAGGGCCAGGTCGGCCGGCAGCGTGAGCGTCGCCGAGGTGGCGGTGACCTCGTCGAACTCGACCGCCACGGGGCCCGGGAACAGCAGCGCGAACGGGTCGTCGCCGGTGAGGTCCGCCCCGAGTCCGACCGTGATCGTCTGTCCCGCGACCGCCGTCTCGGGGACGGTCACCGTGCCTCGCGTGGCATCGGTCAGGTCCTCCTCGATGACGCTGGGCGGCGGAACCACCGGGGTTCCCTGCCCGGCCGCCCAGAACACCGCGCGGGCGATGTCGCTGAACGCCCCCACGGGGTGGGCGCGGTACGTGGGCGAGGTACCGAAGACGAAGGCCCGCGAACCAGACGCCCCCGTGAGCGAGACCGCCGACGCTTGGCCGGCGGCATCCTGGACCGATCGCCCCTGCGTCGCGCGCCAGTGGCCCGAGACGAAGGTGTCGGTCGCCGCATAACGCTGCTCGACGGTGACGCCGGAAGCGAGGTTCGGGAACCACGCGAAGGTGGAGCCGAAAGCGGTGTCCTGCGGGTAATCGCCGAGGATGCCCTCGCTCGGAGTGTCGACCCGCGCGATACCGTTCGATCCGCTCGTTCCCGAGACGGCGGCGAGCGGGGTGACGTACGTGTTGACGAATGCGGCGGCCGCCGTGCCTCGCCCGACGACAGGCTTGCCCGCGGCGATGTACGCGCGCACCTTCTCGGCACCCGCGGACTGCGCTTGCGTGAAGCTCAGTCCGGTGCCGATGTAGAGTACGTCGATCGCGCCGAGGTCGACGTCGCCGGAGGTGACCGCCGCCGCAGAGACCGCGACGGGTGTCGGGAAACCGAGTTTGATCAAAGCATCGCGGTCACCGGCATCGCCGACGTACCCGACCTTCGTCAGAGCCAGCGCTGTGCTCTCGCCGTCACGGAGGGGGCGTCCGTCGCTCAGGACGAAGTCGACGCCGAAGACGGCGGCGGCCTCGCGGGCAGCGGTGCGCGAGGTCTCGTCCGCGCCGACCACGATGGTGCCGTCGGTCACCTGCGACAGGGCGACGCCTTCCGCGAGGAGCGCGTTGACCGCCTGCCAGTCGGAGACACCGCGCGGCTCGAAGGTGAGGTAACCGGGGCCGTCGGGAACCGCGCCGGTGAGCGGCGCCGACGTGACGCGCTCCAGGGCCGTGGCCGGGGCCGGGTCGGTGGTCTCGCCGACGCGGACGACATCGGCACCCCACAGCAGAGCGAGGCTCCACGCCGAGATGTCATACATGTCCGGCACCCGGTTCGAGATGTCGGACCCGTCGGCGAGCAGCACGTTAGCGAGACCTCGAAGAGGCTGGTGCATGTCGACGTAGTAGGAGCCGGCTGGATAGTCCGTGCCATCGATGCGCGCACCGGAGGTCATCCGATCGACCCGGACACCGTTCACGAGCAGCTGCTGGACGAGGGTCTGGGCGTCGGACTCGGACCTCTGGCCGACACCGGCGGGGATGACGTAGGCACGGGGGAAGTCGGCGTTGTACACGTCGGTCTCGTCCCAGATGTCCGTCCACTGCGTCGGCACGCCCGGCGCGAGATCGCTGGGCTCGATGTCGGCGGGGATCTCGCGGCTGGGCTCGCCGGCGGCACCGCGACGGAAGATCTCGATCTGATTGTCGAGCAGGGCGTCGCTGTGGGTGTCGACGTAGTCCACAACCGTGTCGATGACGAGCTCCGCGACCTCGATGTTGACCTTCGCGCGGGCGGGCTGGTCGCCGCTGCGACCGAGGGGGAGCTCGACGGTGTTCGTGATCGCACCCTGGTACGCCACGTACTGCGGGGCGAAGATCGGCGGCCAGTCGTCCCAGCCCGAGCGCTGGTCGCGGAACGGAATGTTGATGTACCCGGTATTCGTGGAGGTGACCCCACCCGAAGCCGGGTCGTAGTAGGTGTTGCCCGGGATGTTCGCGGCGGTCACGGCCTCCTCGATCTCGAGGGCGGTCGCATAGGCGTGGGGCACGAAGAGGTCGTACTCGTAGTTCTCGCCGTGCGGCGGTCCGCACGGCTCGACCTGGAGCACGTTGGTGTAACCGTGAAGGTCGATGAAGTAGGTCGGCTGGATGACACTGGCCAGGTCGCGGACGATCGATGCCTCGGCCGTGGCTCCTGTGATGAAGTCGCGGTTCGGGTCGTACCCGTTGGCCGTTCCGCGCTGGCCGAGCGCGCGCCCGTCGGGATTGTTGGTGACCGTGAAGTAGATGCGGTGGTCCTCGAGCATCTCGGTCGTGGCCGGGTCGGTGCTCGTCGCGAGATCTTCGATGTAGTTGAGGGTCGCGTCGGTCCCCTCCCACTCGTTGCCGTGGATGTTGCCGTTGAACCACATCGGCACCTTGTAGCCGGACTGCAGCGTCGAGTCGGCGGCCGCGGCAACCGGGTCGGCCTTGATGAGGTCGCGCCAGACACCCTGCTGCCGGGTTTGCTCGACGCTCTCGGGCGTGGTCAGCGTGACCAGGTAGATGTCCCGACCCTGAGCCGACGTGCCGACGACCTGCGCGGACACGCGGTCGCTGGCATCCATCAGGGTGTTCAGGAACGGGGCGATCTCGTCGTACGGGCGGACACCGCGCGCGATGGACTTGTCGTCGGGGTTGTCCGGGAAGACCTTGAGGTCGGGCTGCACCGGGTATGCCGTCGGCATGTCGATCAGTGGCGAGGCCGGTCGCACCACGCTCAGAGGCGGTGGGGCGATCGCGGCCGAGACCGGGGCGGCGGCGAACACGGTCGTCACGGCGATGCCGCCGACGACCGTGCCCGCGAGGATGCGTCTCTGCACGGGTTCTCCATCAGGTTGCGATCGCACGGCCTGGAGCTTCCCGCGCGGTCGAGGGGGATAGGACCGATCTCGATCCTGGGAACAACCTATGGATTACCTGTTACAGAGTTATGACGAATCGGAGCCGATCTCGGTCATTCCGTTATCGGCATATGCATCGTCGCGACCTTCAGCTCAGTCGGATCACCTGTCAGCTCGCGGCTACCCCGATCGGATCGCCCGTCCGCGCCAGGTCCGCCTCGAGTTCGCGGACGATAGGGATCACCGTCTCTCCGAAGTGCTCCAGCTCCTCCTGGAAGTGCAGGAAGCCGAGCAAGAAGAGATCGACCCCGCGCTTCTTGTACTCGATGATGCGCTCGGCGATCTGCTGCGCATCTCCGAACAGCTGGGTGCGGAACCCGTCGTTGTACTGCACGAGGTCCTCGAGCGAAGAGTCCGCCCACATGCCCTTCTTGTCGGCCGTGGAATTGCCCGCCTCCTGCACGCTCTTGCGGAAGCCCTCGACGGCGCCCGAGTCGGCGTGGGCGATGATCTCGCGCAACTGCGCCTCGGCCTCGGCGCGGCTGTCGCGCTGGATGACGAAGCCGTTCAGCCCGAAGCGCGTGCGTCGACCGTGCTCGGCCGCGACGCGGGTGACGTCGTCGTGCTGCTCGGTGAAACCGTCGAAGTCCTTGCCGTTCGAGAAGTACCAGTCCGAGAACGCACCGCCGTTGAAGCGCGCGGCGGTGGAGTTGCCGCCCTGGAAGATGTCGGGGTGCGCCCGCCCCGGCACCTCGAACGGGAACGGGCGCAGTGTGAAGTCGGTGATGTCGTAGTACGTGCCGTGGAACGAGAACTTCTCCTGCGTCCACAGACCGCGCAGCACCTGGATGAACTCGGCCGCGCGCTCGTACCGCTCGTCGTGCTCGAGCCACTCCAGCCCCAGGTCGGTGTACTCGTCCTTGAACCACCCGCTGACGACGTTGACCGCCGCACGACCGTGCGAGAACTGATCCGCCGTGTTGATGAACTTCGCCAGGACAGCCGGATGCCAGATGCCGGGGTGGATGGCGGCGATGACCTTGAGCTTCTCGGTGGCCAGCAGCAGGGCCAGGCTGATCGAGGTGGACTCGTGCTGCTGCGCGGCGCCGTAGCTGGAGGCGTACCGCACCTGGCTCAGGGCGTACTCGAACCCGACCCGCTCGGCCGTGCGAGCCAGCTTCACGTTGTAGTCGTAGTCCCAGTCGGTGCGCTGTTCGATCGAGCTGATGACGAGCCCGCCGCTGACGTTGGGCACCCAGTAGGCGAACTTCAGCGGCTCGTGGGTGGGCGGAAAGTCGGTCATGGGGTTCTCCTCGCGGATCGGAACCCGGCAAACTTCGCACCGCTTCGGCCATCGGTCAACGACATGTGACGGACCGTTTCGCCCCGTGACGCCGGGCGACGCCGACCGGGTGAGGATGGAGCCATGACCTCCCCCCAGCGCGTGCGTTTCGGCTACTGGACCCCCATCTTCGGCGGGTGGCTGCGCAACGTCGACGACGAGCAGACACCCGTGTCGTTCGCCCACATCGCCGAGATCGCCCGGGCGGCCGAAGAGGGCGGATTCGATCTGACGCTCATCCCCGAGCTGAACCTCAACGACATCAAGGGCGTCGAGGCGCCGTCGCTCGACGCCTGGGCGGTGACCGCGGGACTCGCCGCCGTGACCTCGAAGCTCGAGCTGCTCGCGGCCGTGCGCCCGGGCTTCCACAATCCCTTCCACACCGCCAAGCAGGCGGCGACCATCGACGAGATCAGCGGGGGACGCTTCACCCTGAACGTCGTCTCGGCGTGGTGGGCCGAAGAGGCCACGCAGTACGACGGCCTCTTCAGCGCCCACGACGACCGCTACGCCCGCACGATCGAGTGGGTCGAGGTGCTGCGCGGCCTGTGGTCCGAGACGCCGTTCGCGTACGAGGGAGAGTACTACCGCACCGAGGGGACGTACCTCGAGCCGAAGCCGCAGGTGCGGCCGCGCCTGTACGCGGGCGGCGAGAGCGAGGCGGGACGCAACGCGATCACGCGCTTCGCCGACGCGTATCTGACGCACGGCGGCACCCTCGAGGAGCTCGAGACGAAGGTCGCCGACATGCGCCGGCGCCGGGCCGAGGCCGGGGCCACGCCGTTCGAGGCGTTCGGAATGGCGGCGTACGCCGTCGTGCGCGACACCGAAGACGAGGCGCAGGCCGAGATCGACCGCATCACGGATGTGCGCGGGGGAGCGGCCTACGGCTCGTACCAGGACTTCGTCAGCAAGTCGAAGCTGGACACCCAGGTCGACCTCAAGGAGTACTCGGTCTCGAACCGCGGCCTGCGGCCGAACCTCGTCGGAACCCCTGATCAGGTGGCGGAACGCATCGTCGCCTTCGCGGACGTCGGCGTCTCGACCCTGCTGTTGCAGTTCTCGCCGCACCTGCCCGAGCTGCAGCGCTTCGCCGCCGAGGTGATCCCGCGCGTGCGGCGCCTGGAGGCGCAGCGCGACGCCTGACGGGGCGTCGCGAAGGCGGGCTCGTCCGGTGTGAGGCGCGCATGGGCGTGCGGGCTCGTGCCGTACCGTTCCCTTCTTGTTGAAGTGTCCAAAACACCCGGACGACATCGAAGACCGTCCGCGTGTTTTGGACACTCGTGGGGGTGGCGGGGCCGGATGCCGGGAACCCGAGCGCGTGTCGAAGGTCGGGCCCCGCGGAAGGTGGGGCCTGCGCCGGGACTCCGGGGCTGGATGCCGGGAACCCGGCCGTGCGCGAAGGTCCGACCGTGCGCACACCGGGGCCCGGCGGCGCCGGACCCCCCCGTGACGGGAGCGTCAGCTCGACGCGCGAAGCGCCTGATCGAGATCGGCGACGAGGTCTTCGGCGTCTTCGAGGCCGATCGACAGGCGGATCAGGCCGTCACCGATGCCGAGGCGATCGCGCGTCTCTTGCGTGAAGCCGAGGTGCGTCGTGGTCGCGGGGTGCAGGGCCATCGATCGGGTGTCGCCGATGTTGGTCATGCGGCTGAACAAGCGCAGGGCGTCGAAGAACCGCTCGGCTGCGGGACGGCCCCCGCGCACGGTGAACGAGAACACCGAACCCGAGAGACCGCCGTAATCGCGCACCGCGAGCGCGTGCTGCGGGTGCGAGGGCAGGCCCGCGTAGTCGACGCTCTCGACGGCGGCGTGCTCCTCCAGCCACTCGGCGACCGTGCGGGCGGTCGCGAGGTGTTGGCGCATGCGCACCGACAGGGTCTCCATGCCCTGCTGCAGCAAGAACCCGTTGAGCGGCGAGAGCGCCGGCCCGGTGTCGTTCGCGATGCCGAACCGCAGCGACAGCTCGAATGCGCGCGGCCCGAACGCATCGACGAATGACGCGTGCCCGGCGATGGCCGTGTCGGTGAGCGAGGGATAGGACCGAGTGGATGCCACCCAATCGAACGTCCCACCGTCGACCACGGCGCCCGCGAGGTTCGCGCCGTGCCCAGAAAGGAACTTCGTCGCCGAGTGCACGACGATGTCGGCTCCGTGCTCGATCGGGCGGATGAGGAACGGCGTCGCGATGGTGTTGTCGACGACGAGAGGGATGCCGTGCCGCTGCGCGACGCGAGCGACGGCGTCGATGTCGACGACGTCGTTCTTGGGGTTCGGCAGCGTCTCGGTGAAGATCGCCTTCGTCTCGGGGCGGATCAGGGCGTCCCATTCGGCGTCGTCCGCGGGGTCCCAGACGTACTCGACGGTCACGCCCATGCGGGCGAAGGTGCGGTCGAAGAGCACGCGCGTTCCGCTGTAGATGCTGGCGGTCGAGACGATGTGCTCGCCGCTGCCGGCGAGACCGAGCAGGGCGATGGTGATCGCCGCCTGGCCCGAGCCGACGACGATCGCGCCCGAACCGCCTTCGAGCGACGCCAATCGCGCCTCGGCCACCTGGTTGGTGGGGTTGGCGTTGCGCGAGTAGAGGTGGCCCAGATCGGCTCCCGCGAACCGGTCGGTCGCCTCTTGGAACGAGTCGAACCGGTAGGCCGCCGACAGGTGCACCGGTGTGATGCGCGAGCCGTGCGTCAGGTCTTCGACCTCGCCCGCATGCACCTGGCGCGTGGCGAAGCCGAAGCCGCGCCAGTCGGAGTGCGGGGGAGCGGCCTCAGCCACGGAGACCGACCGCTTCTTTCGGCAGCAGCGAGCCGAGCCAGCGAGCGATCTCGCGCGGCCCGGAGCGCGGCGCGGTCGCCTCGACGTCGGGGTTGTAGTTCGTGTTGGTGTTGACGTCGTAGGTGACGGTCCGGCCGTCGCGCGTCTCGATGAACTCGATGCCCGCGATGCCCACACCCTCTGCCGCGAGGAAGGCGAGGTAGCGGTCGATGAGCGCCGGATCGACGTCGTCGCGACGACGGAACAGCGGCTCGGGCTCGACACCGTCGGCGCCCGGGATCGCGCAGGCCTCGGCCGGGCAGAGCTCGAAGCTGCCCGCGCTCGTGTCGACGCGCACCGCGTAGACGAACTCACCGGCGACGAACTCGGCGCGCGTGATGAAGGGCGCCTGCGCGACCAGCAACTCTTGCAGGAGGGTGATGCCGTCGGGGGAGGGCTCGAAGTCGGCGCCGGCCACCCACGCCGAGAACTCGTCGACGGAGTCCCAACGGCGCACGCCGAGGCCCTTTCCGCCCTGGTTGTGCTTGCTGATGAAGGGCGCCCCGAACTCCCGCGCCTTGGCGACGAGATCGTCGGTGCCGAAGACGGCGACGGTGCGCGGGACGTCGATCCCCGCGTGACGCAGGGCGGCATGCTGCGCCACCTTGCTGACCTCGAGCTCGAGAACGTCGGCACCGTTGATGACCGTTCGTCCCCAAGACGCCAGCCAGCGCAACACGGCCCGACCGAACTCCTTGCTGTGCGCGTGATCACGCGTGTGCGCCGATGCGCTCAACCGCGACCAGAACACTCCCTCAGGAGGCTCGACCGCGAGGTCGATCGACCCGTCCGTGAGCAGCCACTCCTCGAACGGCACGCCCTCCGCCTCGAACGCCGCCGCGAACGGCGGAATCCACTGGGGGTTCTCGTGGATGACATAGACCTTGCCCGACATGCCGCCAGGCTAACCCGCACCTCCGACATCACGCCCGCCCCGCGTCACGCGGCGACACCGGGTCATGGCATCCCTAGGCTCGATTCCCGGAAAGGGATGCCATGACCTCCGACTACATCGACGCCAACCGCGCCAACTGGAACGAGCGCGCGACGCTGCACGCCGCCCGGGACGGATCGGGATACGGAATCGCGCGCTACATCGACGACGCCGACGCGCTCTCGGACGTCGTGCGTTTCGACCGGCCGCTGCTGGGCGACATCTCAGGCAAGCGCACCGCGCACCTGCAGTGCCACATCGGCACCGACACTCTGTCTCTGGCCCGTCTCGGCGCGACGGTGACCGGTCTGGACTTCTCCGAGAACGCCGTCGTCGAGGCCCGCCGCCTCGCTGCCGACGCGGGCGTCGACGTCGAGTTCGTCCAGGCGGATGTCCGGGATGCCGCTGACGTCCTGCCCCGCGGAAGCTTCGACCTCGTCTACACCGGGATCGGCGCCCTGTGCTGGCTGCCGTCGATCTCGGAGTGGGCCGGCGTCGTGGCCGAGCTGCTCGCACCAGGAGGCACGCTGCACATCCGCGAGGGCCACCCCGTCCTGTGGGCGATGAACGAGGACCTGCCGGGCTTGTCCCTGACGTTCCCGTACTTCGAGCAGACCGCCCCGTTGGAGTGGGACGACGACAGCACGTACGTCGAGGTGGCCGCGCCGCTCACGTCGACGAAGACCTACGAGTGGAACCACGGCCTGGGCGAGATCGTCACCGCCCTGCTCCAGCGTGGCCTGCGCCTCGACACGCTGGTCGAGCACGACAGTGTGCCGTGGGAAGCGCTGCCCGGCCGCATGACGCTTCGCGGCAACGGCGAATACGCGTTGACCGAGCAGCCGTCTGTCGTGCCGCTCAGCTACACGATCAGGGCGACGAAGGTGGCGTAGCGGATCCACCCATGACGAACGTCACCTCTGAATGGTGACAGCCGTCCGATGTGCGGCGAGCGCCCCGAGGCGAGCATGAACACATGACCTCCTCCACCCCCACCCCCGCCGCGATCGACGCGCGGGGCGTCGTCAAGAGCTTCGGCTCCGTCCACGCCGTCCGCGGCGTCGACCTCACCGTCCGACCGGGCGAGATCGTGGCCTTCCTCGGCCCGAACGGCGCGGGCAAGACCACCACGATCGACATGATCCTGGGCCTCACGAACCCCGACGACGGCAGCATCGAGGTGTTCGGCCACAGCGCTCGCGGAGCCGTCGCCCGGGGCCTCGTCTCTGCCGTCCTCCAGTCGGGCGGGCTGCTGAAAGACCTGACCGTGCGCGAAACGGTGGAGCTGACGGCGAGCCTGTTCGCCGAGAAGCGCCCCGTCGACGAGGCCCTCGAGCGGGCCGGCATCCTGAGTCTCGCCCGCCGCAAGGTGGGCCTGTGCTCGGGCGGCGAGCAGCAGCGTCTGCGCTTCGCGATGGCACTCGTCAGCGACCCGGCGCTGTTGATCCTCGACGAGCCCACCACCGGCATGGACGTCGAGGCACGCCGGTCGTTCTGGAACGCGATCCGGGCGGATGCCGCGCGCGGACGCACCGTGATATTCGCCACGCACTACCTCGACGAGGCCGACGAGTACGCCGACCGCATCATCCTGATGCGCGGCGGGCAGATCGTGGCCGACGGCAGCACCACCGAGATCAAGAACCTCGTCTCGGGGCGGGTCGTTCAGGTGACTCTCCCGGATGCCGACCTCACGGCCCTCGCGGCCGTTCCGGGCGTCGACTCGGTCGAGGCCGCCGGCGAGCGCATCACCGTGCACACGCGGGATTCCGACGCCCTGGCGCGTCACCTCCTCACCTCCACCTCGGCGCGGGATCTCGAGATCACCGCCCAGAACCTCGAGAGCGTGTTCCTGACGCTCACCGCCGAGCCCTCGGCATCCGACCTCGTCCCGACGGGAGCACTCCGATGACCGCCATCGCCCTCGACCGCCCGCTCCCCGCCATGGGCGGCTTCACACTGACCTATCTGCGCATCGAACTGGTGCGCAAGCTGCGCAATCCGCGCAGCATCTTCTTCACCGTTGCGTTCCCCGTGCTGATGTTCTTCATCGTCGGGTTCCAGACCCTCGACGTCCCGCTGACGGATACGCCGCTGGCGTCCGGGGGAGTGTCGGTGGCCGCGTACATCATGGTCTCGATGGCGATGTACGGAACCATGATGTCGGCGACCCAGACCGGGGCATCGGTCGCGGTCGAGCGCGCGCAGGGCTGGTCGCGGCAACTGCGGCTCACCCCTCTCAACCCGATCTCGAACGTCGTCGTCAAGATGCTCGCCGGCATGATGTTCGGCCTGATCGCGGTCATCGCGACCTACGCGGTGGCCGCCGGCGCGGGCGTGCAGCTCGCCCCGGTGCAGTGGATCGTCACGGGTCTTTCGGCCTGGGTGCTCGCCGGAGCCGTCTTCACCACCCTCGGCCTGATGGTCGGCTACATGGTGCCGGGCGAGAACGCGGCGCAGATCACGAGCCTCGCGGTGGTGCTGCTGTCGTTCCTCGGCGGCCTGTTCTTCCCCCTGTCGTCGATGCCCGACTTCTTGCAGGTGATCGGCAAGCTGACGCCGGTCTACGGCATCGGCGAGCTCGCCCGCTCGCCCCTCACGGGTGACGGATTCGACCTCGGCGCCCTCGTCAACGCGGTGGTCTGGCTCGCAGTGTTCGTCGCCGGCACCGTCTACTTCTTCCGTCGCGACACGCGTCGCGGCTGACACGCCTAGGGTGAACGACGTGAGCACGACGACCGGCCCGGAGCGCACCCGCGTTCCGGGCCGCCGTCCGTTCCGCCGCGGCTGGTTCATCGGGGCGTCGATCTCGCTGATCTGGACCTTCCCGGTCCTCGTCGAATTGTGGGAGGGTCCGAGCGTCGCGGGTCACCTCGTCGGCACCGCGATCATCGTCGTGTTCGCGGCCGTGTTCATGGCGACGGTTCCCTACGCCCGCGTCACCACGTCGCGACTTCGCCGGCTGCTGCCGACGGTGGTGCTCTTCGCGCTGAGCCTCGCGCTGCTTCCGTGGCTCGGCACCGACGTCCGCTGGATGTGGACCTTCGTCGGCGTCGCGTTCGCCGTCTCGGCGATGGGCCGCAGGACCACCTGGCTCTTCGTCCCCGCCCTCAGCGCCCTGTCGTTCGTCGTCGGCGAGGCGATGGGGGCCGACGCGTTCTCGAACGTCGTGAACTCGGCGATCATCCTCTCGATCTCGATCATGATGTTCAGCTTCGTCGAGAACATCTCGACCCTCGAGCGGCTGCGTGCCGCACAAGAGCAGATCGCCGAACTCGCCGCCGAACGCGAGCGCGGCCGCGTTGCCCGCGACGTGCACGACATCCTCGGACACTCGCTCACGGTGATCACCGTGAAGGCCGAGTTGGCGGGACGACTGATGGATGCCGGCTCCCCGGCCGCCCGCGACGAGATCGCCCAGATCGAGGGTCTCTCCCGCGGAGCCCTGGCCGACGTGCGCGCGACCGTGCACGGCTACCGCGGCGTGAGCATCAGCGGCGAGCTCGCCGCGGCCCGCGCCGCGCTCGAGAGCGCCGGCGTCTCGGCCGACCTCCCCGGCTCCACCGACCAGGTGCCCGCAGACCGCCGCGAGCTCGCGGGATGGGTCGTGCGCGAGGCCGTCACCAACGTGGTGCGTCACTCGGGCGCGAGCGCCTGCCGCGTGCGACTCGACAACCGCTCGATCGAGGTCGCCGACGACGGATGCGGCCCGGCGTCCACGGCATCCACCGGCTCAGGACTCACGGGACTCCGCGAGCGCGTCGAGACCTCCGGAGCACGGTTGACCATCGGTCGCAGCGACCTGGGTGGATTCAAAGTGAAGGTGGCGTGGTGATCCGACTGCTCATCGCCGACGATCAGGCCCTCGTGCGTGGGGCCCTCGCCGCCCTGCTCGGACTCGAGGCCGACATCGAGGTCGTCGCCCAGGTCGGGCGCGGAGACGAGGTGGTCGAGGCGGCGCGCACGTCGGAGGCCACGGTCGCCCTGCTCGACATCGAGATGCCCGGGATCGACGGGATCGCCGCCGCCGCGCGGGTGCGGACCGAAGTTCCCGGATGCCGTGCCCTCATCGTCACGACTTTCGGACGCCCCGGCTACCTGGCGCGGGCGATGCAGGCCGGCGCCTCGGGCTTCGTGGTGAAGGACACGCCCGCGGCCGAGCTGGCCGACGCGGTGCGGCGGGTCTCCCAGGGACTGCGCGTGGTCGACCCCGCTCTCGCAGCCGAGTCGTTGGCGCAGGGCGACTCGCCCCTGACCGAGCGGGAGACCGACGTGCTCGCCGCTGCCCGCGACGGCGGCTCGATCGCCGACATCGCGCGGACCGTCCACCTCTCGGAGGGCACCGTGAAGAACCACCTCTCGAGCGCGATCGGCAAGACCGGCGGGCGGAATCGTGCGGATGCCGTGCGGGTGGCCGTCGAGCGCGGGTGGCTCTAGCGGTCGGCGCCCACTCCGAACGCCTCCGCTTCCTCTTCCGTCAGCATCCGGGAGCGGATGAGGAAGCGCATGCCCGTCGGTCCCTCGACCGAGAAGCCCGCGCCACGACCGGGGACGACGTCGATCGTCAGGTGCGTGAACTTCCAGTACTCGAACTGCGACTCCGACATGTAGACCTCGATCGGGTCATCCAGACCCGCGTCGATGTCGCCCAAGTGCACGTCGCTCGGACCCGTGATGAACATGCCCACGGGGTAGCACATGGGGGAGCTGCCATCGCAGCAACCGCCGGACTGATGGAACATCAGCGGCCCGTGCGTGGCCGTGAGCTCGCGCAGCAGCGCGGCCGCGGCATCCGTCACATCGACGCGAGAGAACTCGGCCATGTCCCGTTCCTTTCGAACGATGTCCCACTTTCTGTCGTCTGAGGGGTGCTCAGACGACCATTTGTGGGACATGGCGAGGCGGCGCCGAGGCCCGAAAGCCCCGGCGCCGCTGCGACTCAGAAGAAGCCCATCGCCCCGTCGGCGTACGACACGAGCAGGTTCTTCGTCTGCTGGTAGTGATCGAGCATCTTGAGGTGGTTCTCGCGACCGATGCCCGACTGCTTGTATCCGCCGAACGCCGCGTGCGCGGGGTACTGGTGGTACGTGTTCGTCCAGACGCGGCCCGCCTCGATCGCGCGACCGGCACGGTAGGCGGTGTCGCCACTGCGTGCCCAGACGCCCGCGCCCAAGCCGTAGAGCGTGTCGTTGGCGATCGAGATGGCGTCGTCGAAGTCGTCGAACGACGTGACCGACAGCACGGGGCCGAAGATCTCCTCCTGGAAGATGCGCATGTCGTTCGTGCCTTCGAACACGGTCGGGGCGACGTAGTAGCCGCCCGACAGGTCGCCACCGAGGTCGACGCGCTCCCCACCGGTGAGCAGCTTGGCGCCACCCTGCTTGCCGATGTCGATGTACGACAGGATCTTCTCGAGCTGGTCGTTCGAGGCCTGCGCGCCGATCATCGTCTCGGGGTCGAGCGGGTTGCCCTGGCGCACCTTCTTCACGCGCTCGAGGCCGTCGCCGAGGAACTGGTCGTAGATCGACCGCTGAATGAGCGAGCGCGACGGGCACGTGCAGACCTCGCCCTGGTTCAGCGCGAACATCGTGAAGCCCTCGAGCGCCTTGTCGTAGTACGCGTCGTCGTTGTGCAGGGCGACGTCTTCGAAGAAGACGTTGGGGCTCTTGCCACCGAGTTCGAGCGTCACGGGGATGAGGTTCTGCGAGGCGTACTGCATGATCAGGCGGCCGGTCGTGGTCTCGCCGGTGAAGGCGATCTTGCGGATCCGCTTGTGCTGCGCGAGCGGTGCACCCGCCTCGATGCCGAAGCCGTTCACGATGTTCACCACGCCCGCGGGGAGCAGGTCACCGATGATGTCGAACAGGAAGAGCAGCGACGCCGGCGTCTGCTCGGCCGGCTTGATCACGACGCAGTTGCCCGCGGCGAGGGCCGGAGCGAGCTTCCACGCGGCCATGAGGATCGGGAAGTTCCACGGGATGATCTGACCCACCACACCGAGCGGCTCGTTGAAGTGGTACGCCACGGTGTTCTCGTCGAGCTGGCTGAGCGAGCCCTCCTGCGCCCGCAGCACGCCCGCGAAGTAGCGGAAGTGATCGACCGTGAGGGGAATGTCGGCGGCGAGCGTCTCGCGCACCGGCTTGCCGTTCTCCCACGTCTCGGCGACGGCGATCTTCTCGAGGTTCTCTTCGATGCGGTCGGCGATCTTGTTCAGGATGACGCTGCGCTCGGCGGGAGTGGTCTTCTTCCACGACGCGAACGCCTTCCACCCGGCCTCGACCGCACGGTCGATGTCGTGCGCGTCGCCGCGGGCGACCTCGCAGAACGGCTTGCCGGTGACGGGGGTGATGTTCTCGAAGTACTCCCCGGAGTGGGGTTCGACCCATTCGCCGCCGATGTAGTGCCCGTACCGCGAGCGGTACTCGGCGACGGCCCCGCGGGTTCCCGGGGCGGCGTAGACGCTGGATACGCCTTCTTCGACGATGGTCATGCGTGTCTCCTTCGACGGTCATGAGTCGCCGCGTCGGCTTCGGGCGGCGATGCGCCGACGGTACGCCGCAGGAGGTTGCATCGGGTTGCGCGGGCGAGCGGGCATGCGCTGAGGACGCATTCGTTCGACGAGACCGCACGAGATCGACGCGAAACGGGTGCGTCGTCGACGAATGAATGCGGCTTCGACGCATACGCGAGGCCCGCGCCTGGAACCCGACGCACACGCAAGGACCGTGCCTGGAATGCAGCGCACGCGGGGGGACCGCGCCAGAAGCCCGACGCCGACGCGGGCAGGACGGCCGGACAGAACGACGGATGCCGCGACCCTCGGGCCGCGGCATCCGTTCGAGCGAACGCTGTCTACGCGTCGGCGTCGGCGAGCACCGAGCGCAGCGGGGGCACGTTGACCTCGTGCAGGTCGACGCCGTCGAGGCGCTCGATGCTCTGCACGCGCGGCGCGATCGCGCGGTCATCGGCGACGATCCAGCTGCCGACGAGCAGGAAGCGGTCGTTGCCCGCCGTGATCGGGCCGGTGAGGGCGAAGGTCTGGTGCGTCGGCGTGAGGAAGGTCACGCGCACGGGCGTTCCGTGGGGGAGGGTCGAGGGATCGACGACGTCGGCCTCGAGCGCGGGCTGGGGAGCCTCGATGCCGAGGTCGATGCGCTGGATCTCGGCGCTCGTGGCGAGGATGACGTCGCCCACAAGCGGCTGCCCGCCCACGCCGATGCGCACGGTGCCCTCGAGCGCGTACAGGCCGTAGCGCGGGGAGCGGACGATGACGCGCGCGACGTCACCCGCCTTGACCTCGGCGAGGGCCTCGCGGATACGCCCCACGTCGCGACGGGCGCGTGCTGCCGAGAAGATGTCGAGCGCGTTTTCGTCCATATGTTCAGCGTAACGAGGGCCTCCGACATCGGGGACGCTCTCGGGAAATCCCCTGGTTGCGCCGGGCGAGCGCGGAGTGTCACCCCCGAGCGAGACGCTCCAGTCGAGCGACCAGTCCCGCTCGCTTGGGGGAGCGGGCGGGAACGAGCTCGAGGCAGAGCCGCAGCACCTCTTCGTCATCGCGCGCATCGGCTGTCTCGGCGTAGGCGAGCAGGACGTCGACCCCCGCCTCTTCGATGAGGGCCTCTCGCAGGGTCGAGCGCACCGATTCGCGTACCTCGACCACTCCAGGTGCCTCCGACTCCGGCAGCACCGGTCCGGCGTACGCGGCGAGCGCCACGCGATGCGCACCCCTGTCCAGCAGCGACAGCACGTGCTGGGCGTCGGTCTCGAGGCCCACGGGCAGTCGATAGGGACGGGATGCCGGAACGAGACGCGGCGCCACCGGCACGAGCGCGCGCCGAAGCCGCACCATCTCGGGGCGCAGCGTCTCGACGGCGGCGTGGCCGTACACCGCCTCGCTCAGGGCCTCGGCCGACAGCCCCTCCCGGTGCACGGCGAGCAGCAGAAGGATCTCCGCGTGCCGGGCGCTCAACTCGACCGACGCACCCCCGACCTCGAGCAGCGCGCGATCCCGTCCGAGGATGCGCAGCAGAGCCCGGGCCGGCGCGGACCGCCGCGGGGGAGGAGCCTGCTGAGCGCGCAGCCGCCCCACGAGGATCTCGCTCTCGATCGCCCGGGCCGTGGCATCCACCAACAACTGGGCTTGAGGTGTCACGGCCTCGGGCCCTCCGGTGACATCGATCACGCCGAGCAGACGCCGCGTCTCGGGATCGTGCACGGGCGCCGCGGTGCAGGACCACGGCTGCACAAGGCGATTGAAGTGTTCGGCACCGCGGATCTGCACCGACCTGTCGAGTGTCAGCGCCGTTCCGGGAGCGGACGTGCCCACGGCATCCTCCGCCCAATTCGCCCCCGCCACGAACCCCATGTCGCCGGTCAGGGCGCGGATGTGACGATCGCCTTCGACCCACAGCAGACGGCCCGCAGCATCGCCGACCGCCACGACCACGCCCGATTCCTCCGCAGTTCCGGGCAGGAGCAGAGAACGCACCATGTCCATGACCCCGGCGAGCGGGTGAGCGCGGCGGTAGGCCTCCAGCTCGCCGCTGGGAAGGTCGAGCGGAGGAAGACCTTCGGGGCCGACGAGGGATGCCAAGGACCTCCGCCACGACTCCTGCACGAGCGGTCGCACGTCGTCGAGTCGGCGGTCGTCGTTGCCGGCGATGAGCTCCTCGTGAGCACGCGCGATCAACAGCCCCGAGGTCTCGGGGGAAACAGTCGGTCGCGACCATGGAGAGGGCACGGGACTCCCATCGGCGGTGACGGAGGTGGCTCCCAGTGTAGGTCGCGTGGTGCGCGTGGGGGAGGGCGGGCATCACTGGGGCGCTCTCGGTGCACCGGGGCGGTCGTCGACCACCCCACTGCACGACACGCGCCCCGTTACGGCGCGACCTCCCACGACACGACGTGCGCGCGGCCCAGCGGCACCGGTGCGAGGCATCCATTCGTCCCCTGCCGATGAGAACGGTTCCCGATCCCCTCGAAACGCCGTCAACCCCCGTCACCGCCCACGGCCGGCGAGCGCACGGTGGAAGGACCGACAGAAAGGAACGCCATGAAGGCTGTGCAGTACCGCGAGATCGGCAAAGGACCCGAGGTCGTCGAGATCGAGGAGCCCCACGCGGGCCCGGGCCAGGTGCGTCTGAAGGTGACCGCGGCGGGGCTGTGCCACTCCGACTGGTTCGTGATGGACCTCCCCGAGGACCAGTACACCTACGGCCTGCCGCTCACCCTCGGCCACGAGGGCGCGGGCATCGTCGACGAACTCGGCGAGGGCGTCGAGGGCGTCGAGATCGGCGCGGCCTACGCGATCTACGGACCGTGGGGCTGCGGGCGCTGCCACGCGTGCGCCCAGGGTGCCGAGAACTACTGCCCCTACGCGGCCGAGATGGGCATCACCCCTCCGGGCCTGGGCAGCCCGGGCGCCATGGCCGAATACGTGATCGTCGACGACCCGCGACACCTCGCCCCGCTGGGCGACCTCGATCCCGTCGAGACGGTCTCGCTGACCGATGCCGGACTCACCCCGTACCACGCGATCGTCTCGGCGAAAGAGAAGCTGTACCCCGGTGCGACGGCCGTCGTCATCGGCGTCGGCGGCCTCGGTCACGTCGGTGTGCAGATCCTCCGCGCGATCACCCAGGCCACCGTCATCGCCGTCGACCTCGGCGAAGACAAGCTGGCCCTCGCTCGCGAGGTGGGTGCGCACCACACGGTGAACTCCGACGAGCACGCGGCCGAACGCATCCGCGATCTCACGAACGGACTCGGCGCCACCGCGGTCTTCGACTTCGTCGGCGTGCAGCCCACGATCGACCTCGCGCGCGCGGTCGCCGGAATGGACAGCTTCATCCACATCGTCGGCATCGGCGGAGGCATCATGCCGGCCGGGTTCTTCTCCACGCCGATGGGCGCCGCGGTGCGTGCTCCCTATTGGGGCACCCGCAGTGAGCTCATCGAGGTGCTCGACCTCGCGCGCAGCGGCGCGGTCGGCGTCCACGTCGAGCGCTACGGCTTCGACGGCGCCGTCGAGGCGTACGCGAAGCTGCACAAGGGGCAGGTGCGCGGCCGCGCCGTCGTCGTGCCCTGACGCGAACCTCGAGGGGGTGGCATCCGGATCATGGATGCCACCCCCTCGGCGTTCCGAAATCACCCGGGTATGCACTCCGCACTACTGCGCAGTGCGTGGTACTGTCCGAGGCAGACAAGCGAAGGGGGCCGCGTGGATACGACGCAGCTGTTGAAGGGGGTGCTGGATGCCGCGGTGCTCGCGGTCGTGCAGCACGACGACGGGTACGGGTACGACATCGTGCGGCGCCTGCGCGAAGCGGGGCTCGGCGAGGTCGGCGACGCGTCGGTGTATGGGACGCTCCGCCGCCTGTACTCCGCGGGCGCGCTGTCGAGCTACGTCGTGCCGTCGGAGGGCGGGCCGCACCGCAAGTACTACGCCATCAACCCGCAGGGCCGTGAGCTGCTCGACGCACAACGTGCCAGCTGGACGCACTTCTCGTCAGCCATGACGAGCCTCCTCGACGACACCACTCCCACCCCCAAGCTGCGCACGATCGGAGACGCACGATGATCACCACGACCGTCCACGACGGCATCCGCGCCTTCGCCGCCGCCGTCCGCTCGCATCTCGATGATCTCCCTGGCGACGACGTCGACGACCTGCTCGATGGTCTCGAGGCCGACCTCGCCGACCAGGCGAGCGAGGCCGGAGAAGACTTCACGATCCCGGATGCCGCGACCTACGCCGTCGAACTGCGCGCGGCCGCGGGGCTTCCGGAACGCGGATCCGCCGTATCGAAGAAGCGAGTACCGCTCGTTCAGCAGGTGAAAACCGGTTCGCGGGAACTGCACGACCTTGTGCGCGCGAATCCCGCGGGCGCCTGGTTGCTCGACCTGTTCGTCGCCCTTCGTCCCGTGTGGTGGGTGCTCCGCGCGGTCGTGCTCTACCTCCTGATCGCGCCGGTCCTCATCTTCAACGGGAACACGAGCGACGGTTTTCTCTCGCGGGCCCTCACCGCAGCGAACTTCCCCGGGCTCGTCGTCTTCCTCGGAATCCTGCTGCTCAGCATTCAGTGGGGGCGGGGCCGATGGATTCCGGGGCGCCCCCTTCGCATTCTTCGGACGATCGTAAACGTCCTCGCCGTCGCGATCGCCCCGTTCTTTTTGATCGGCCTGCTGACGAGCCTGCAGACTGCGGTCTGGAATGCGTCATCGCCTCCATTTCAGGCGTCCGCGCCCGGACTGGCCCTGGACGGCAACCGGATCCGCAACATCTTCGCTTACGACTCCGACGGCAATCCGATCTCGTCCGTTCAGCTGTTCGATCAGGAGGGCCGGCCCCTCACGACCGTCGGTATGGCGGGCAGCGAGGACTGGGACATCTTCTTCGCCGGGGGCGGCGGACCGGTCCCTGTCGCTGACACCTCCCCGGGGAGGGCGCCGCTGTGGAACGTCTATCCGCTGCGGGAGGTACCCGCAGACAAGTGGACGTGGACCGAGATCGACCTGTCGAAGGCTGTGATCCCGGCCGCACCCTTCGCGCACGTGCAACCTCTCCCGGACACCGGTGTCGGTCCGACGACGGGAGCGACACCCTCCCCGCAGCCGACCGAGGCGGTCGCGCCGTGACCGATCAACCGCGCCTCATCAGCATCGACCTGACCCACCTCGTCGAAGCTGCGCTGGCCCACGGCGATGACGACGCGGACCGACCGCACTGAGACAGGCGCTCGGGACGGATCTTCCGGGGAGTGGGGGCTTCCGAATACCGTCCCGGGCGTCGCCCGATCGCTTCATTCCGGACCGAGCATCTACCGTCGAGCGGATCAGACGGGAGACGCGCCGCCGGCCGTCGTCCACCGCCGACGCGTCACCCACGAGGTCCGCGTGACCGTCGCGCCGATCACCCAGGAGCGTTGACAGGGCTGCCTCAGCCCCGCGCCGCCCACCATTCGCGCAGGCGCTTCTCGGCCTCTTCTTCGCCCAGCACGCCCTCGTCGAGGCGCAGCTCGAGCAAGAAGCGGTAGGCCTCGCCGACCTCGCGACCGGGCGTGAGGCCGAGGACCTCCTGAATGCGGTTGCCGTCGAGCTCGGGGCGGATCGAGTCGATCTCCTCCTGCTCGCGGAGCGCGGCGATGCGGGCCTCGATGTCGTCGTACGCGGATGCCAGGCGCTGCGCCTTGCGCTTATTGCGCGTGGTCACGTCGGCCCGGGTCAAGATGTGCAGGCGTTCGAGCTCGTCCCCGGCGTCGCGCACGTAGCGCCGGACCGCGGCATCCGTCCACGCTCCCTCGGCGTAGCCGAAGAAGCGCAGGTGCAGCTCGACCAGTCGGGTGACGACGGTGGTCGTGGCCGCGTCGAAGCGCAGGGCCTGCAGGCGCTTTCGCGCCATGCGCGCGCCCTTGATGTCGTGGTGGTGGAAGGTGACGCCCCCGCCCGCTTCGAGGCGTCGGGTGGCGGGCTTGCCGATGTCGTGCAGGAGCGCCGCCAGCCGCAGGGGCACATCGGGGGCGGCATCCGGGTGTCGCTGCTTCTCGAGCGCGATCGCCTGGCGCAGCACCGTCAGCGAGTGTTCGTACACGTCCTTGTGGTGGTGGTGCTCGTCGACCTCGAGGCGCAGGGCGGGCACTTCGGGGAGGAACTCGTCGATCAGCCCGGTCTCGACGAGAACGCGGATGCCGCGGACGGGATCATCCGTCTGCAGGAGGCGCACGAGCTCGGCCTGCACGCGCTCGGGACTGACGATGGCGAGAGAGCTACGCAGCTCGCGGATCGCATCGAGGGTGTCGGGGTCGACGACGAAGTCGAGTTGCGACGCGAAGCGGGCTCCGCGCAGCATGCGTAGGGGGTCGTCGCCGAAGCTCACGGCGGGATCGATAGGCGTGCGCAGGCGCCCGGCGATGAGGTCTTCCACACCACCGGTGGGGTCCACGAGCGTGCGGGCGGGAACGCGGAGCGCCATGGCGTTCACGGTGAAGTCGCGGCGGCTGAGGTCGGCCTCGAGGGTGTCGCCGAACTCGACGGTGGGCTTGCGGGTGACCCCGTCGTAGCTGTCCGCGCGGTACGTGGTGATCTCGACCTGTTCGCCCTTCACCCGGGCGCCGATGGTGCCGAACGCCCGTCCGACGTCCCACTGCACGCTCGAGACGGGTTTCACGAGCGCGAGGATCTCGTCGGGGCGAGCGTCGGTGGTGAAGTCGAAATCGTGGGTCACGCGCCCCAGCAGGGCATCGCGCACGGGACCGCCCACGATCGCGAGATCGCGACCGGCATCGGCGAAGACCCGGGCGAGCGTGGCGACCACGGGATGCGCGGCGAGCTCCTCGAGGCGCGCGAGACCCTCGGCCATGTTCAGCATGCCTTCGAGCCTATCCGGGGCCGCCGACGGCTCCGTCGGGCAGTCGCGACGCGTCAGTCGTCGGCGAAGCCCAGGAACCCGGTCACCAGCAACTCGCGCACCCGCGGCAACAGGTCGGCGCGCAGGGCCTCGGCATCCACCTCCATGAGCTGGGCGATCGCATCGATGAGGGCTCCGACGGCCAGGTCGCCGTCGCAGGCGCCGACAAGGGCCGCGAGCCCCGGGTCGACCTCGAGCGTGCGCGCGAAGCCGCCGCCCTGTCGGAGCTCGATGACCGAGGGGTCCTCCTCGCCCGGTCGGTGGTGGCGCGCCTCGGTGACGTGGGGAGCCACGCGCAGCACGCTCGAGGCCAGTCCGTCGTCGTCGAGCAGGGCGGCCCGGTCATGGGCGGCGAGGGATGCCGAGAGGTGCGGTCCGAACGCCGATTCGCCTCCGCCCGAAACGCGTTCGTACCGCGCGAGGGTCGGCCCGCCCGCGAGGGGGCGCCGCAGCAGCACGTACCCGAACCCGACGCCGGTCACTCCCCGTGCCGCGAAGTCGTCGAGCCACGCGTCGATGAGCCGCGCGTACTCGGGTGTGCCGGGAACGGTGCCACCGTCACGCACCCACAGCTCGGCGTACGCGAGGGGGTCGAGCACTTCGCGCTCGATCACCCACGCGTCGAGCGACGAGCCGACCCACCCGCGCACGCGGTCGAGCCCCGACTCTCCCCACCGGTACTCCCAGTTTCCCAGCGACTGCGCCACCGCCCCGGGCGCGAGATGTTCCCCCACGCCCGAGATGACCGCCGCGACGAGGGAGTCGCCCTCCATTCCGCCGTCGCGGTACTCGTACGCCGGAACGCCGGCGACGCGCGGCGTGATGACGAACGGGGGATTGGATGCCACTCGGTCGAACGTCTCGCCGGCGACGGGCTCGAACAGCGAGCCCAGGCGGGTCTCGATCCCGTCCACGCCGTTCACGAGGGCGTTGAGGCGGGTGAAGCGCAGCGCGCGCTCGGAGATGTCGGTCGCGACCACGTGGTCGACGAGCCGGCGCAGTCGGAGGGCCTGGATGCCGCAGCCCGTGCCGATGTCGACGGCCGTGCGCGCTCGGCGGGTGAGTTGCAGGCGCGCGAGGGTCTGGGAGGCCCCGCCGACGCCGAGCACGTGGTCCTCGGGGAGCGGACCCTCGAGGGCCGCCTCGTCGAGGTCACTGGCGATCCACCACTCGACCTCTCCCTCGTCGTCGGCGAAGGCCTGAGGCCTCACCAGCACGGCGGGAGTCACGGCATCCCCCGAAATCTCCAGCAGTCCGAGCGCGGCAGCTCCGTCGACGCGCAACGTCGGCAGCGCCGCCTCGGCGTCACCGCGCGGGACGGGCAGCCCGAGCCCCCACAGACGACCCAGCACGGCGAGCGCATCGCCGCGCTCACCCAACGCGCGCGTGGCCGGGCGGCGGAGACCCCTCGCGACGGCGTCGTCGGCCTGGGGTCCCCAGGCGGCGCGGAGGGCGGCGCTCGTGTAGTCCGCGGTGCGGAGGTCGTCGGCGAAGGCCTGGCACAGCTGGGGATCGGGTTCGGGAAGCACCGGTCCATTCAACCGTCTGCGCGAGGCTATCGGGGGGCTTGTAGGTAGGCGGGCCTAGACTCGCAGGCGGTGCGAGGCCCCCTCGCTCCACCGACGCTCGTATGACCGTGACCTCCCAGCCTTCGGGCTCACCCGTGCCGCGGCGCTCCTTCACGCGCCGGCTCCTGGCGACCCTCGCCGCCGGGGCCATCGTCGCGGGCGTGGCGCTGCCGGTCTCGGCGGCTTCCGCTGCGACGCCGAGCCCTTCTCCGTCGGCTTCGAGCTCGCCGTCCGTGCTCATCGCGGCTCCCTCGGCGAACGGCATCCTGCGTCCCGGTGACTCCCTGTCGGTCGTCGTGAGTCTCGCGGCAGGGTCATCGGCTGCGCCCGCCGGTCCCGTCGCCCTGTCGATCGGGTCCGCCCCTCTGGCCGACGACGCCTCCATCGATCGATGGCTCAGCGGTGACGCCTCCGGCATCGCCTTCCAGCAGGTCGCGACGGGAACCCTGGATGCCACCGCCTCCGGCGCCCAGTCGATGACCACCCTCACGGCACCGGGGACCGACCCGGCCCTCGCGAACCGCGCCACCGGCGTCTACCCGGTCCTCGCGACGAGCGGCGGGCTGACGGCACCGAGCGTGGTCGTCGTTCCGGCTGACGCGGGGGCGCAGACGCCGATCGCCCTCGTCGTTCCGATCACGGCGGCCCCCCTGACGCGCGGTCTTCTCACCGCGAACGAGCTGGCCGAGTTGACCGCGGTCGACGGTGGTCTGTCCGCGCAGCTCGACGCGGTGGACGGCACCGCGGCCACCCTCGCCGTCGATCCCGCGATCCCCGCGGCCATCCGGGTGCTCGGCTCGGCCGCCCCGCCCACCGCGGTGGCGTGGCTCCAGCGACTTCTGGCCCTGCCGAACGACCGGTTCGCCCTCCAGTTCGGCGACTCCGACGTCGCCGCGCAGCTGCACGCCGGGCTCACGGCCCCGCTCGGCCCCACCTCGCTGCAGAACTATATGGCCGCGGCTGACTTCGTGCAGCCCGCCCCGGCGGTGTCCGCCGTGTCGACGCCCGAACCGGCGTCCAGCACGACGCCCGGCCAGCCCTCGTACCCGTCCCTCTCGACGCTGCTCGACATCGGGGTCGCGACCCCCAACGTGTACTGGCCCGCGACCGGAACCGCGGGAGCGGACACCGTCGCCACCCTCGGCGCGCTTGGCAGCGCCGACGACCCCACCCACGTGCTCATCCCGTCGACCAGCGTCTCCGGCGGGGGGCGGCAAGCCTCCGCCCGCGTGGGAGGGGTCTCGACGCCGGTCTACGACGCGGAGGTCTCGCGCGCCCTCGCCGACGCGGCCGGTCAGAACGACAGCACCCGTCGGGGAGCCTCGCTGGCGGCAGCCCAGGCCTATCTCTCCATCGCCCGCACCGTCACCGCCGACCAGCCGGTCCTCGCCGTCCTCGACCGGGGCACCGATCGTTCGCGCGTGAGCCTGCGAGCGACCCTCGGCCTCGCCGCCACCGCGCCGGGGTATACGGCGTCGACCCTGCGCGCCGTCGCCTCGGTGCCGGCATCCGACATCTCGCTCGAGGCGCCCGACGTCGACGCGGCTCGCGTCGACGAGGTCCGCAACCTCGTGAGCGACGAACAGAACGTGGATCGGTTCGCGTCGATCCTCGATCAGCCCGAGCTGCTCACCGGACGCGAACGCGCGGAGCTCCTCCAGGTCACGAACGTGTCGTGGACGGGGGATGCCGCCCGCCAGGCCGTCGCCGACCACCGCGCCGCCACGCGCACGACGCTCGACTCCGTCGGCATCCTGTCATCCGATTTCCGTCTGGTCAGTTCGAGCGCGCCGCTGCGCCCGTGGGTGCGCAACGACCTGCCGTGGCCGGTGACCGTCGTGATGTCCGTCCGCACCAACGACGCCCGCCTGCGGGTGCAGGACCGCACCACGATCGATGCCCAGGCCTCGGCCAACACACGCGTCGAGGTGCCCGTCGAGGCGCGTATCGCCAACGGTGAGGTCAGCGTCGACCTGCAGCTCTACAGCGCCTCGGGCGTGCCGATCGGGTCGCCCCAGGCGGTCGACGTCGAAGTGCGCGCGGAGTGGGAGAACATCGGCATCGTCGTCGTCATCGCCCTCATCGTGGGCTTCCTGAGCCTCGGGGTCGTCCGCACTGTCGCGCGCCGCCGCCGGCTGCGCGCCGAGGAGGCGTCGTCCCCGGTCTCCGATGACGACGAGCCCGTGGATGGGATCGGCGTGAAGGATCCGGATGCCGACGGGCGCAGCCCCGCCGAGGACGCCGACGATCCCCTGACCGACGAGCACGCCCCCCACGAGAACCCTTCGGACATCGAGCAGGAGACACGCCCGTGAGCAGCATCGGACGGGCCAGTGTGCTCATCGGGGCCGGGACCATCGTGTCGCGCGTCAGCGGGGTGCTGCGCACCATCGTGCTCGTGGCCGCCATCGGGTCTATCAGCAGCGCGGGTGACGCATTCGCCGTCGCCAACCAGTTGCCGAACAACATCTACGCGATCATCTCGACCGGCCTGCTGACCGCCGTCGTCGTCCCGCAGATCGTGAAGGCCGCCGCGCACGCGGACGGGGGACAGGCGTTCATCTCGAAGCTGTTCACCCTCGGCACGGTGGGCCTGCTCGGCGCCACCGCTCTCGCGATGATCGCCGCACCACTCCTGGTGCACGTGTACGCGGGCAAGTTCACCGACGATCAGCTGGCCCTCTCCACCGCATTCGCCTACTGGTGCCTGCCGCAGATCTTCTTCTACGGTCTCTACGCCCTGCTCGGCGAGATCCTCAACGCCCGTCGCGTCTTCGGTCCGTACACGTGGGCGCCGATCGTCAACAACATCGTGTCGATCGCGGGCTTCGGTGCGTTCATCCTGCTCTTCGGGGGACAGCAGGTGCGCGTCGACGCGTGGACGCCCTCGATGATCGCCGTTCTCGCCGCCACCGCGACCGGCGGCATCGTCGTGCAGACGGCGGTGCTGATGTTCTTCTGGCGCCGCGCGGGACTGACCCTGCGTCCCGACTTCCAGTGGCGAGGCGTGGGGCTCCGACACATCAGCCGCCTCGCGGGCTGGACCTTCCTGATGGTCGTCGCCGGCCAGCTCGCCGGAATCGTGCAGTCGAACGTGCTCTCGGGCGCCTCCGGCAACGATCCCGCGATCTTCGCCTCGCAGAACGCCTGGCTGCTGTTCATGCTGCCGTACTCGATCATCGTGCTGTCGATCGGAACGCCCTACTTCACGCAGCTCAGCGAGCACGCCGCCGCGGGACGCGACGACGAGGTACGAGCCGACATCGCTCGCAGCATCCGCACCCTGGGGTTCTTCATCGTCGCGGCCACCGCCGCCCTCGCCGTGGCCGCCGTCCCCGCCAGCCGGATCTTCACGAACGGATCGGAGCAGGCCCTCGCCGCCGCTCCCGTCCTGTGGTGCTTCCTGGTCTGCCTCGTGCCCCTCGCCGTGCTCTTCGTCATCCAGCGCACCTTCTACGCCTACAACGACACTCGCACCCCCTTCTTCTTCACCCTGCTGCAGTGCGCGCTCGTCGCAGGAGGGGCCATCGCGGCCGGCGCGTTCGTCGATCGGTCGGACCTGGCCGCCGGCGTCGCCCTGACCCAGTCGTTCGCGAGCATCGTGCAGGTGATCGTGGCGACGGTGCTGCTGCGCCGCCGCCTCTCCGGCATCGGCACGGGCTCCTGGCTGTCGGCACTCGGACGTTTCGCCCTCGCCGCGATCCCCGCCGCCGCAGCCGGGTGGGGCGTCCTGATCCTGCTGGGCGGCCCCGAAGGATGGATGACGAGCAGCGTCGCGGCCGGGATCGCCGGTGCCGCGGTGCTGGGTCTGGTCGTCCTCGCCGTGTACATCGGCATCCTGGCCCTGTTCCGCACTCCCGAACTCGCCCCGGCGCTCGCGCTCGGCCGGCGGTTCCTCCCCAAGCGCTAGCCCCCGGGGCCGTGGAATACCCCGCGGCTACCATGGGTTTCATCCGACGGAATCAACGAGAGGAAGGCGCAAACGTGCGTCACGTCATCATCATCGGATCGGGCCCGGCCGGATACACGGCCGCCATCTACGCTGCCCGAGCCAACCTCGAGCCCCTCGTCGTCGCGAGCTCCGTCGAAGCCGGCGGCGACCTCATGAACACGACCGAGGTCGAGAACTTCCCCGGGTTCCCCGACGGCATCCAGGGGCCCGACCTCATGGCCAAGATGCAGGCCCAGGCCGAGCGCTTCGGCGCCCAGGTGCTCTACGACGACGTCGTGTCGCTGGAGCTCGACGGTCCTGTCAAGAAGGTCACGCTCGGGAGCGGCAAGGTCGAAGAGGCCGTCTCGGTCATCTACGCGACCGGTTCCGCCTACCGCAAGCTCGGTCTCGAGGGCGAAGAGCGCCTGTCCGGCCGCGGTGTCTCGTGGTGCGCGACGTGCGACGGCTTCTTCTTCCGCGACCGCACGATCGCTGTGGTCGGCGGCGGCGACTCCGCGATGGAAGAGGCGAACTTCCTCACCAAGTTCGCGTCGAAGGTCTACATCATCCACCGCAAGGACTCGCTTCGCGCGTCGAAGATCATGCAGGAGCGCGCGTTCGCGAACCCGAAGATCGAGTTCATCTGGAACAGCGCCGTCGACGAGATCCTCGGAGACGAGGCCGTGAACGGTGTGCGCCTGCGCTCCACGGTCGACGACTCGACGCGTGAGCTGCCGCTGGACGGTCTGTTCGTCGCGATCGGCAACGACCCCCGCACGCACCTCGTCCACGACAAGCTGCAGCTGACCGACCAGGGCACCATCTGGGTCGACGGCCGCTCGTCGCGCACCTCGGTGGAGGGTGTCTTCGCCGCCGGTGACGTCATCGACCCCACCTACCGCCAGGCCATCACGGCCGCGGGCAGTGGAACCGTCGCCGCTCTCGACGTGGAGCACTTCCTCGCCGCCCGCGGCGAGGCCGGCGAGCCCGCTGTCGCCGAGAGCCCCATCGCGGGCCTCCCGGACGCCGCGGTCGTCTGAGGAACAAAACCCGGTTCACCGGCGTTCTCATCAACTGACGCTTTCACTAAGGAGAAATGCAATGACTGCCAAGGCGACGACCTCCGCAACGTTCGAGCAGGACGTCCTGCAGGCCGACGGACCCGTTCTCGTGGACTTCTGGGCTGAGTGGTGCGGACCGTGTCGCATGGTCGCCCCCGTCCTCGACGAGATCCAGAACGAGAACGCGGGAAAGATCACCGTCCTCAAGCTCAACGTCGACGAGAACCCGGACCTCGCGATGAAGTACCAGATCACCTCCATCCCCGCGATGAAGGTCTTCCAGGGCGGTGAGGTGAAGACGACCATCATCGGCGCGAAGCCCAAGTACGCGCTCGAGCAGGACCTCGCCGCGTTCCTCGGCTGAGACCTCTGACTGAACGTCCCCGGTGCCTCAGGGCGCCGGGGACGTTCGCATGTGCGGGCGGTCCCCGCTGAAGCAGAAAAGCCGACTCAGGATGCCATCACCCCGACAACGGCGATGAGGACGGATCTGATCGACCAGGCGTGGAGGACGGGGTCGATCACACAGACGCTCGCTGTAGGAGCGCTCACCGGCGATCTGAGGGCCGTTCGACGCTATATCGACCCCGGAGTGCCCGAGCGGCGACCGAGGGGCTCAGGAGGCGTCGAGCCTGACGTTGGCGTCCCACCGGCGGNTCTGGCGGAGCACGCGGTAGTTGCGCGAGCGGTTGGGGCGAACTCCGCCGTTCTCGAAGATATTGTCGGCGCGCAGAGTGAGGACGACGAGCTCGTCGACACTGGGCAGGTCTTCCATGAAGTCCCACGGATCTTCACCGCCGCGCAGACGCTCGTGAATGAGGACCGCGAGTTCGTCGGAGGCTTCCGCGCGCAAGAGCTCGAGGCTGGCGCGACGGCGCGGGGTATCGTCGTTCGCTGTCACCGTTCCAGCGTACGTCGACCTACCGACACCGGGCGCGGGGCCGCGTTCGCTCGCCGCGAGATCCGCTCGCCGACGGTCCCGCTTCAGCCGGTGTAGCCCTCTTCACCCAGCGTCGCGAGGATGCGATTGAGGTCCTGAATGCTGGCGAAATCTATGCTGATCTGGCCTTTTTTGGCGTTGAGAGACACGCGGACCTTGGTGTCGAACCTGTCTCCGAGACGATCCGCGATGTCGTCGAGTCCCGACCGGCGCGATCCGGCCTTCGGCTTCTGACGAACCGGGGCGACACCCGGCATCTTGGCGGCAGCCTCAGCCGCGCGAACTGACAGATCCTCGTTGACGATCTTATCCGCGAGCTTCTGCATCTCTTTGGGGTCGTCCAGAGAGAGGATCGCGCGAGCATGCCCGGCGCTGAGAACGCCGGCAGCAACGCGCTGTTGCACCGGGACGGGCAGCTTCAGCAGGCGGATCGTGTTGCTGATCTGCGGACGCGAGCGACCGATGCGCGTCGCCAACTCTTCCTGAGTGATGCCGAAGTCCTCGAGCAGCTGCTGATACGCGGATGCCTCTTCGAGGGGGTTCAGCTGAGAACGATGAAGGTTCTCGAGCAGAGCGTCGCGAAGGAGATACTCGTCATCGGTCTCGCGGACCACCGCCGGGATGCTCTCGAGCCCGGCCTCGCGGGAGGCACGCGTGCGTCGCTCACCCATGATCAGCTCATAGGTACCGTCGCCCTTGTCGCGAACGACCACGGGCTGAAGGACACCGAACTCGCGGACCGAGTGGACGAGCTCCGCGAGGTCATCCGCATCGAAGTGCGTACGAGGCTGACGAGGGTTGGGGACGATGGTCTTCGGGTCGATGTGCACGAGGCGTGCGCCCGGCACCGACACCAGCGCCGCGTCGTCCTCGGTGCGATCCGCCTCGGTCTTCGCCGCCGCATCCTTCGCCGCGGCGACCCCGTCGGGGAAGAAGACATCGACGGGACGCGCCTCCGACGGCTCCATCGTGGGGATGAGGGCGCCGATACCGCGCCCCAGACCGGTCCTCTTGGCCATCAGGAGCCCTTCTTGGTGGTGTCGCGAGCGACGATCTCTACTGCTGCCTCGCGGTAGGCGATGGCGCCCGCTGACTGGCCATCGTACGCGATGACGGTCTGCCCGAAGCTCGGCGCCTCGGACACACGGACGGATCGAGGAATGACGGTGTCGAGCACCTCGTCCGTGAAGTGCGATCGAACCTCCTCCGCGACCTGCTGTGCGAGACGCGTACGCCCGTCATACATGGTCAAGAGGATTGTCGATACGTGAAGACCAGGGTTGAGGTGCTTCTGGATCATCTGCACACTGCCGAGCAACTGGCTCAGCCCCTCGAGCGCGTAGTACTCGCACTGGATGGGGATCATGACCTCGTCGGCCGCGGTGAACGCGTTGATCGTCAGCAGTCCCAGCGAGGGAGGGCAGTCGATGATGACGAAATCGAGGTGATTGCCCTCGATCGCGAGATAATCCCGCAGCGCACCCCGAAGGCGATGTTCACGCGCGACCTGTGATACCAGCTCGATCTCGGCACCGGCGAGGTGGATGGTGCTCGGAGCACAGAGCAGGTCGGGGGACTCGGGGCTGACCTGCACGATATCCGCGAGAGGGAATTCATCGATGAGCACGTCGTAGACGCTGGGCGTATCAGCGTTGTGGGGAACGCCCAGGGCGGTCGACGCATTTCCCTGGGGGTCGAGATCGATGACGAGGACGCGAGCACCGACCGAAACGAGTGCGGCAGCGATGTTAACAGCGGTCGTGGTCTTGCCCACTCCGCCCTTCTGGTTAGAGACCGTGAAGACACGGGTTCGACCGGACAACTCGACGGTAGTCTCGTCGAGCACACGCCTCCGCGCCGAGAGATTCGCGATCTCACGTGCAATGGGGGAGTCCTCGAAGGATGACGGCGTGGCTGCCTCATCGGACTGTTTCACGTGAAACACACCTTCCCGTCGCCAACCCGATCAGTCTACCCGCGGGTGCTGACATTCCTGATGGGCGGATGAATTGGATCACGTGCAGCAGAGGCATGAGCGCCGGGGGCTCAGCCCGACTCACAAGGGGGTCGCACCCCCCGGAGAGGGCTTCAGTGTTCGTTTCACGTGAAACGTCGCGTTCTGATCTGACCATTCGGCGGTTGTGGTCTCGCGCTGCAAAGTTGAGTACGCGTCGCCCTGTGAGGGATGTTTCACGTGAAACGTGTGCGGAGAATTGAGACTCACCCGAAAATGCGCAGAGGAAGGTCGCCACACAACCAGTTTCGTGCGTTCGGCGCTTTGCGTCAGCTGCAGGTTCTCTGCTCGAGCTGAGCTGATAGACGTTTCACGTGAAACATGCGATGCCGCGGCTTGCTCCGCGCCTCCTCATGCTGGGCTGGCTTGGTGCGACCGCCGTGAGCGCGGCCATGCGTTCGTTCGGCTGGGGAGTTCATGTTTCCGCGATTATCCACGAGAAGTTGCGCAGTCTCGCGATCACTGCAAACACCCCACCCAGGACGGGGAGGGCGTAGTCCATCGGGCGCGAGGAACTGACCGCCCTCATCAGCCGATGTCGATGCGCCCCAGCGATACAGGATGACGGCGGCTCCTGGTGACAGCAGGGAACTCCGAGTCTCGTCGCAAGCGCGACCAGCCAGCCCGTGTCTCCGGGAGGCGTTTACGTTCTTGTCACCCGCGCCAGCGCACAGTCTTCAGGCTGGCCTCACAACCTGGGCGTGTGACGCACGGTTGCGCGCGATGCACACACCCGAGAGCACTCGTACGGCTGCTGGCGGCACACGTCCTGGACCTCCGAACCGGCAATGGCTCCGGGAGATCACACGGCAGCGGATTCGGCACGTGCGAGGCGAGCCGCGCCGCCGCGGGTATCACGCACCGCGAACGGGAGCGAACCGGAATCAGACGGAGTCGGGCAGTTCCACGAGACGGCGGGCGCCAGCCTGAGGGGATCCACACCTCTGCGAGATCCGTGCACGGCCCAGGGGGTCGGCCGGAATCACGCGGGGTTGAGCAGCTCCGTCCGACGACGACCGCCGACCCGGTGCGAGCCACGCCTTCGTAAGAGCCGCGCGGGGCACAGCGGTCGGCCGGGATCGCGCGGGGTTGAGCAGCTCCGTGCAACGACGACCGCCGACCCGGTGCGAGCCACGCTGGCGTAAGTGCCAGGGCACGACGCAGGGGAGCGGACCGAGATGAGGACGCGTCGAGCAGTACCGCCAGAAGACGACCGCCGGCCACCGATACCAGCGAGTCGCTCGATGCCCACGTGGGCGATGAGCGGCAGGGGAGAAGAACTCGCACCACAACGGCATGAACCCGCGGCCGCCGTGCGTAGAGCGCGCTCCGCCGGCCGCGCCCGCCACCAGTCCTTCCGTGAGGCCTGCGCGGTGAACGGACGCACGCACCTCACGCAGGCGGGCAATGCCCAGGACTGAGTCACCTTCGCCCCTTGGCCGGGGACTGAGGCCACTCTCGAGACGAGCCGAAAGCCCTGCGATCTCACCGGCTTCCAGGCTCGATTGGGTGGATACCGGAGACTCGCCGGCCGGGTCCCCAGAGTGCGGCTCGACAGCTGCGCTCGATCGTCGGACCGTCGGCGATACATGCGCGTTCGGATGACACCTGGGGCGTTCACGTCAGCGTGCGGTAATTTGGGGTTCTGCGCACGGCCACCTAAGCGCCGAGCTCCGCCACCATGTGGCCACAGCGCTACGCGTCGATATTGGCACGCGCGTCCGACGTGGGTCTACCAGCTTCACGCACGTGCCGCGCGGTGCGATGTTTCACGTGAAACGTCGCGTGAGTTGATCCCAGTAGGGCTCGGCCTTCTTCCAAGGGTTGGCAATCAAATCGTCCGCTATTCAGGCGTGCCCTGCACTCCCCGGTCCTCAACAGCATCAGGCCGTGGGCCTCGGGCCCGACAAGCAGCCCTCTTCCGTCCCCAGGAAGACCAGTGCACGAGCGAGAAGAGATCGACCGCCAGCGCGGAACGGCTTTGTCACACCCATTGCCTACCGATACCCGAATGGAGAGCAACCGCATGCGCTCCGTCCGCGCTGAGCCCGCTCCCAAAGAGGTGTTGGTCACCAGCCCAGATCACTCCACCGCTGGAAGCAGGCGAGCCACTGCCGCGCGCGTCCTTCACCGTGGTGCCATCCCGACGGGCGCGGTCGTATTCGTGGGCGCGACGGGACGGCCGTGAAGCCGCGCTTCACGTTGTCAAAGGGAGGTCCTGCTGCCTTTCGGCTCGTCCCACGAAACATGACCGACGACATGTTTCACGTGAAACATACCCCCGCGCCTTCCGCACGAAGCGACCGGGTGGGTCGTGGCTGACCTTCTGACGCAGCAAGGTTGCTGGCTCCGCATGATCAATCGCGCACGGCTGCAGCGCCCGGTCCGTGACACCCACTCCATCATGACGGGTTCCGGGGGAGGGGATTCCCGCTTCTCCGGGCATGACGTCCGCCGGGGGAGCAGTCTTCTTCAGGTGGCGGCCCGCGGGCCACGCGAAGCGGTGTCGGGGGAGGGGCTGCGCGCCTACGTCAGAGCGCCGTCCGTGTCGCGCTTCCGTGGCGGAAAGCACTTCAGGGAGGAGGGCGGCACCACTGCGACACCCCGCGCTCCCCATACCAACACGAGTAGAGCGACCAAAGGTGATTCGGTGCTGTGAAGCAACGCCCTCGACCTTCGAGGACGCATCGGGCCGCCAAACGCTGGCTAGCCCGCCCTCAGAGACTCCCCGCAGCCCCAAGGAGGGCCTCATGCCTCACCCCCGCGGATGGCATCGCGCCAATCTCGGAAGACGACGAACTCGGCCCACCGATAGGCGCGGGGTGGCCGCGAACGAGCGCGAAGGCTGGCGGAGCAGAACAGATCACCCATCGCTAAAGCGATCCACTCTTTCTACACCTCTCGACATGGACCGAGCCGACAGGGACCCGCTGCACCAGGATGATCTCCACCACTCGCCGAGCTCGAGATCGTCTGCAGAGCAACCCAGCTCCAGCACCATCCGCGATCGTCAAAGGTTTCACGTGAAACATCGCAATAAGAGCCGAGCGTTCGCACTGCCGCCGGCCGGGGGGAGCGCAGCATTCGGTATGCGACCAGGACCCGGCATCCCACCCCACCCGCGGCCGGTACACACCCATCGAGGACGAAACCCCTAGCGGCCGACTGGCGGCTTGCTGAAAGGCTCGGGACACTTAACGTACTCCCCGAGCACAGCCGCAAAGTGTTGTCCCCGATAGCCGACAACACCCACGCGGACCCGGACAGTCGTTCGATCACCACCATGAGAGAGCGCACGAGACATCCCTACCCACGGAATGCCGAGTTAGCTCGGACCACTCTCAGCGGAAAGGACGGCCCACCCCACCAGACGCGGGGGCCTGCCCAATGACCAGGCGCTGGCACCCGGACCCGGTTCGCTCCACACAACCGCCACGTCGAGACAACCTCCCCACCAGCCTTGTTCAGCTCCCGTTTCACGTGAAACGCACGCGTCTCGCCCTTGGTGTCCCACCGTCCCACCACTGCAACGCACGCGCGCTCGATCCTGCTGAAAGCGCAAGCATCACGTTCGCGTCTCACAGAAGCAGCTCGAGCTGATCGACAACGAGATCGGGACGCGGGACGAAGGGATGGTGGCCGGGCGCAAGCTCGACGAACCTTTGCGCACGAGCAGCATCAACGCGCTGCAGGACGACAGACGTACTGCGGTCCTTTTGGCACACGATGTACGTCGAATCCACCCCGTGCCAGCCCGCGCACGAGACCGGAGTCGCGAAAGCCGCCGTGGATTGCATCGTGACTCGGTCCCAGGCTCGGGACTGGATGGCGGCATCGGCGTCTTGGAGGAATCGCCGCCCGAACGACGAGACATCCTCTCCCTCGAGCTCGAGGAGCCCTCCACCGCCGAGCTTCGCGCGCACCAGGTCAGGGTCATCGCTCATGATGGTTCCTTGAGATTGACCCACCTGCGGCAGATAGGAGGTTACGTACGGCGGCTTCTTCACCGCAGGATGATGGCCCGCCTCTGCGATGACGGTGCGACCGCAGGAGGGGCCGACGACAACCGCCGCATCCACCTGAATCAGAGCGAAACGCAGGTCCGCGGCATCCGCCACCAGACCTCCAGACGCGGGCCAGCCGCGTCACCGCACGAAGGAAGCGCGACAGCGCGGCTCACGATCCCGGTACGGTCCCGTAGGAGATCAGCCGTCGGCTTCCATCACCACGCGCCACCCCGCACCAATGCTCCGTGCGCAGACACAACCTCCATGGTCACGCCCGTTCGTGTTGACCCCGCGTCAAGGTTAGACGTACCTGATATTACGTGAAATGATCGCACCGTGGGCAGACAGAAGCAGCCGGCAATCGCAGAAGACCTGTTGGACCAGTGCGCCGAGCACGCTCTCACTCACGGGCTCCCCGATGGCCTCGGGCCGTTCGCCCAGGCGACGGGCACATCCGCTCGGATGCTGCTCTACCACTTCGGCACCCGCGACGAATTGTTCCGCGCCGTGCTGCGCCGCGCACGCGAGATGCACCTCGCCTCCTTCGGCGAGCTGCTCCGGGTCGTCCCGGGGGAGAGCTACACGCGCACGCTGGCCACAGCCTGGGTGGGCATGACCGAACCCGAGGGCAAGTCCTTCTTGCGGATGTTCACGCACCTCCCTGAGCAGCGCGAGAACTCGCTGTGGCCGGGCTTTCACGCACGAGCGACCACCGACTGGCTCCCGCTGCTCGCCCAGGGTCTGTCAACGATCGACCCGCCGCCGTCCGCAACGCTGGTCCTCGCCGTCATCCGCGGATTGATCATGGACCTGGATGCGACGGCGGACTTCCGCCGCGTCGATCAGGCCTTCACCATGTTCCTCCGGAGCATCGACCCGGGTGCACCCGAAGTGTCACGTCCGCACGACCCGTAGCTCGGACGGGCGCCCCGCCGGCGGTCGACCCCGCCCTCGCGCGCTCGTCGACGACGACCCGTGAGGGCGGGGGTGCCGTGTGATTCGGCTCGCTCGCGACCGTCAGTCCGACTCGCAGGTCTCTCAGCGCGAAACAGTGGCCACGAACACGCGCGTGGGTTCGTCGAGCACTCCCTCGCCGACGACCTCGATCGCGACGTCAGTCAGCCCGAACTTCCGCACCTGCTTCGCGGCCGCGTCTACCTCGGCACCCACGTTGGCGCCCTTCAAGAAGACAAGCCTGCCGCCTGGTCGAACCAGGGGAGCGGTGAACGGCAGAAGCGTGCGCAGAGCGCTGACCGCGCGGGCCGTCGCCACGTCGAACACCCGTCCCTCGGACCACTCCTCGCCACGCATACGAGCGACGGTCACATTCTCGAGTTCGAGCTCAGCCACCTGCTCCGACAGCCACGCGGTACGGCGCTCCATCGGCTCGATGAGCGTCCACTCCACGTCCGGACGGGCAATCGCGAGCACGAGACCCGGCAGACCCGCACCCGATCCCACGTCGACGGCGCGCCCCGAGAAGTAGGGCGCGGCGATCGCGCTGTTCAGAATGTGGCGTGTCCACAGTCGCGGCACCTCGAGCGGGCCGATGAGCCCGCGTTCCTCCCCGTGAACGGCGAGATTCCTCGTGAAACGACGGGCCTTCTCGATGTGATCGCCGAACAGCGTCAGCGCTGCGCCCGGCTCGGCCTCGAGCTGTTCCGGCATCCGATCACTCAGCCGCGACGGATCACGGTGTGGCGGTCGGCACCCTCACCGAACGACTCGGAGGTGAACCCGCGGTCGGCGGCGATGTCGTGCACCAGCTTGCGCTCGTAGCTCGACATGGCCGGCAGCGACGCCTGCGATGCTCCCTCGTCGAGACGGGCGATGGCCCGGTCGACGAGGTTCTCGAGCTGCCGCTGACGGGCGTCGCGCGATCCGCCGATGTCGAGGATCAGGCGCGAGAACCGTCCCGTCGAGTTCTGCACCGCCAGACGCGTCAGCTCCTGCAGCGCCTGGACGGTGTCAGGGTGCGACAGAGTGGACAGCGCCGCGGCATCCTCGGCCTCCACAGAGACGTACGCGCGGCCGGCGCGCACGTCCATGGCGAGGTCGCCGTCGATGTCGGCGATGTCCAGGAGACCCTCGAGGTAATCGGCGGCGATGTCGCCCTCCTGCTCGAGCTGCTCCTCGGTGGCGGCGGTCTGGTCGGGGGCGATCTGATCGGACGTCGTCATCGTGATCTCCGGTTCTCAGGAGGCGGGTGCGGAGCCGGCGTTGCCGGTGGATCCACCCGCGGCACCGGTGTTCTTCGTGGACTGCTGCTTCTTCGCGCGCTGCTTTCCGACCGGCTGCTGACGCTTCGGCTGGGCTGCGCGAGCCTTCTCAGCCTCTTCGAGGAGGCGCTCCTGCTCGGCGCGATACTTCTCGACCGGGACGACCTTGCCCGACGAGTCGATGGCCTTGCCCTTGCGCGCCAGGCGCTCCTCGCGAGCCTTGGCGGCGTCGGAACCGGGCGTCGGCATCTCACGGATGACCACGAACTGCTGCACCATCGTCCACAGGTTGCTGACGAACCAGTAGATGACGACACCGAGCGGGAAGAAGACGCCCGAGAAGATGAAGGCCAGCGGCAGGATGTAGAGCATGATCTTCTGCATCTGGTACGCCTGACCGGTCTTGGCCTCGGGCGACAGGTTCTTCGAGATGATCTGCAGCTGCGTGAAGAACTGCGAACCGATCATGAGCACGACGAGCGTGAGCAGGATAGCGACGGTGACCTGCCCGTCGGGCTGGCTCCACGCCGTGACGAGGTTGACGTGCATGGATGCCACGTCGAACAGGCGCGCGTCGTAGAACTCGGTCGTGAGCTCGGGCGTGAGCAGGCCCACGCCACCGATGCCGCTCGCCGCGTGCTTCGAGACGTCGTTCAGCACGCTGAAGAGGGCGAAGAAGATCGGCATCTGCACGAGCAGCGGGAGGCAGCTCGAGACGGGCGTCGTCCCGTGCTTCTTATACAGCGCCATCGTCTCGCGGCTCATGGCCTCGCGGGAGAGCTGGTCGCGCTTGCCCTTGTACTTCTCCTGAACCTTGCGCAGCTCAGGAGCAATCTCCATCATCTTGCGCTGGCTCTTGATCTGCTTCACGAACAGCGGGATCAGAGCGGCGCGCACGATCAGCACGAGGCCGACGATCGACAGCACCCAGGTCAGACCGGCGGCCGGGGCCATGCCCAGCGCGGTGAAGAGCGCGTGCCATCCGACCAGCACGAGTTCGACCATCCATTTCAATGGCCAGAGGATGGTCCCAATGAGATCGAATTGCACGATCAGTCCTTTCGGGAGGGCACGACGAATCCGTGCCGAGTGAGTTCGTGGCGGAAGGCCCGATGAGGACGGACGTCGTCGATGCCACCCTGAGCCCAGGGATGGCAGCGTGCGAGACGGGCCGCGGTGAACGCGATGCCCTTCACGAGTCCATGCTGCTGCACGGCGCCCACCGAATAGGCGGAGCAGGACGGGTAGTACTTGCACACGTCGCCGTAGACGTGCGAGATGGTCGCTCGATACGCGTGCAACAGCGCCAGCCCCGCATTGCGGGGGAGGAGCGGGATGGATGCCACGACACCGTCGGCCGAGAGACGGCCAGCCCCCGTGGAGGAGGTCGGGAGAGTCGAAGCGCTCATACCGATGCTTTTCGTTCGAGGCATCGCACCACATCGGCGCGAAGCGTCGGGTAGTCGACGGTCGCCGCCGATGGCAGCGCACGGATGACAATCGAGGCGCCCCCGCGAACAGACGGGAGCGCCTCGGCGCACACCGCCTTGAGGCGGCGGCGAATGGTGTTGCGGGTGACCGCGGAGCCGACCTGGCGGCTCACGATGAAGCCGAACCGGGGCGAACCACTTTCGGCCGAGGTTCCGACGTAGGTCACGGTGTGCGCTCCGGCACAGCGAGTGCCCCGTCGGACCGTGGCTTTGTAGTCCGATCCGCGGGTGAGTCGGTTCGGCTTCGCGAGCACCGGGGCTGTCAGGCCGAGAGCTCGGTGCGGCCCTTGGCGCGACGGGCCGCGAGGATGCCACGGCCGGCGCGCGTACGCATACGGGCGCGGAAGCCGTGCTTCTTGGCGCGGCGGCGGTTGTTGGGCTGGAAGGTGCGCTTGCTCATGGGTCACTCCGGAGGTGATGTCGCCCGATGCTCTTCTGCCGGGGACGGGGGTCGGGACTGCCGTATAGGCATAAGTCAACCGACTAAGGCTACGTCGCGAGCGGCGTTAACTCAAACCGAGAACGCGACCGCCCATTATCCCCAGGCGTTGTCCACAAGCGTGGCAAAGACACGCGACCGAGTCCTACAGTGGATTTTGCTCCGACTGAGCCGCGAACTAGCGTGGCCCCGGAAGTTATCCACAGGTTCGACGCGACACGTCGATCTGCCGTCGCGTCAAGATCCCGGAGGGGATATGTCTCTGCACGAAGCACCGGATGTGCCCGTCTGGTCATCCGTGCTGGACCAGCTTCTCACCGATGATCGCGTCACCCCGCAACTCCACGGCTTCTTGAACCTCGCCGTTCCGCAGGGTGTGATGGGCGGGACGCTCTATCTCGACGTGCCGAACGATCTGACCGCGGCGCAGTTCAACAAGCGCATGCGCGCCCCCATCCTCGAGGCGCTCGCCCAGGTACAGGGAGACGACCCGCAGATCGGCACGTTCCGAGTCGTCGTCAACCCCGACGTCATCGAAACCCAGCGCAGCTCGTCGGCGGCGCCGAGTGAAGAGCGCGCGATACAGGCCGCCCCCACGCACGCCGCCCTCAAAGAGCAGGCACCCGAGCCGATCGTTCCCGCGTCCCGCAACGACACGCGCCTCAACCCGAAGTACACCTTCGACAATTTCGTCATCGGCCAGTCCAACCGCTTCGCCCACGCCGCCGCGGTCGCCGTGGCCGAGGCGCCGGCGAAGGCGTACAACCCGCTGTTCATCTACGGGGACTCCGGGCTCGGCAAGACCCACCTCCTCCACGCGATCGGCGACTACGCCGCGAGCATGTATGCCGGCATCCGTGTCCGCTACGTGTCGAGCGAGGAGTTCACGAACGACTTCATCAACTCGATCGCCAACAACCGCGGCTCTGCTTTCCAAGCGCGCTACCGCGACGTCGACATCCTCCTGATCGACGACATCCAGTTCCTGCAGGGTCGCGCCGAGACGCAGGAAGCGTTCTTCCACACTTTCAACACGCTGCACGATCACGACAAGCAGGTCGTCATCACCAGCGACCTTCCGCCGAAGCAGCTCACCGGCTTCGAAGACCGCATGCGGAGTCGCTTCGAGTGGGGCCTGATCACCGACGTGCAGGCACCCGACCTCGAGACCCGCATCGCGATCCTGCGTAAGAAGGCCCAGAGCGAGCGCCTGCTGATCCCCGACGACGTGCTCGAATACATCGCCACGGTGGTGTCGTCGAACATCCGTGAACTCGAAGGCGCCCTCATCCGCGTCTCGGCGTTCGCGAGCCTCAACCGCTCGACGCTCGACATGTCCCTGGCTCAGACGGTGCTGCGCGACATCATCGACCAGGACGACGCGAACGTGATCTCGCCGACCGACATCATCACGGCGACCGCCCAGTACTTCAAGCTGTCGGTGGACGACCTGTACGGCTCGAGCCGCTCCCAGGCCGTGGCCACCGCCCGACAGATCGCCATGTACCTGTGCCGCGAGCGCACGAGCCTGTCGCTGCCGAAGATCGGGCAGCTCTTCGGCAACCGCGACCACACGACCGTGATGTACGCCTACAAGAAGATCAGCGACCTGATGAAGGAGCGTCGATCGATCTTCAACCAGGTGTCCGAGATCACGAGCCAACTCGGACGCATGCGCTGAGCGCCCGTCTGCGGAAGGGGTCCGACCACGATCGTGGTTCGGGCCCCTTTTCTCGTTTTCGGCCCCTGATCAGGTCCTGAAGGGCGCTCAGCAGTAGTTTTCACCGAGGTTCTGCACAGTGTGGAAAACCTGTGGATAACTCTCTTTTCCTCGGGATGATCTGTGCACTGCGCTGTTAACACTGTGGAAGACGGGCGATCGACCCCGCGACCCCGACGCGTTAAGTGCCCAGGCTGTCCGCAGCTCCTCCACAGTTAACGGAGCCCGACATCCCTGCTGTTAACACGCGTGTCGAGAGTTATCCACACTCTCCACAGCTGTTAACAAGATGAAGATCCCAAATCATTGTTAAGAGAGATTCGATGACCTTGCCGTGGAGACGTCGGTCGACAGGCTCGGTCGGACGTGGGCACTAGCATGGGTAAGCCATACCCGCCGTCAAGGGAGCACCCGTGAAGTTCCACGTCAATCGCGATGTGTTCAGCGAAGCCGTCTCGTTCGTGGTCAAGCTCCTGCCGCAGCGCAATCCGCAGCCGATCCTGGCCGGTGTGCTGATCGAGGCCAACGAGCAGGGCCTCACCCTCGCCGCCTTCGACTACGAAGCATCCGCGCGAACGACGATCGAAGCGACCGTCGACGAGCCGGGCACGATCCTGGTCCACGGCCGCCTCCTCAGCGACATCGCCAGCCGTCTGCCGAACGCACCCATCCAGATCGCCGTCGACGACGACGGCGGCATACTGCTCACGTGCGGATCGGCGCGGTTCACGCTCGCCTCCATGCCGGTGCAGGAATACCCCGCCATCCCCGAGGTCACCGGAGAATCCGGCCTCGTGCCGGCCGACGAGTTCGCCACGGCCATCGCGCAGGTCGCCTTCGCGGCGTCCCGCGACGACGTCACGCCCGTCCTCACGGGTGTGCAGCTCGAGGTCTCCGGCACGCGGCTGAGCCTGGTCGCGACCGACCGCTACCGCGTCGCCCTGCGCGAGATCCCGTGGGACGGCGGTGCCGCGGCATCCGACGAGCCCACCTCGGCCCTCGTGCCGGCCCGTACTCTCCAGGAGGTCGGTAAGACGTTCGCCCACGGTGGCGACATCTCGATCGCGTTCTCGGGTTCGGGCGATCGCGAGATCATCGCCTTCTCGTCGGGCAACAAGACCGTCACCTCGCTGCTGATCAAGGGCAACTTCCCGCCGGTCCGTCGCCTGTTCCCCGCGCAGACCGAGCACCACAGCGTGGTCAACACCGCGGAGCTCATCGAAGCTGTCCGTCGTGTCGCACTCGTGCTCGACCGCTCCGCGCCGCTGCGTTTCACCTTCGGTCCCGACGGCGTCTCGATGGATGCGTCCGGCACCGAGCAGGCTCGCGCCACCGAGTCAGTCGACGCGACGCTCGTCGGCGACGAGGTCACCCTCGGTCTCAACCCGCAGTACCTGATCGAGTCGCTGGGTGCCGTGCGCAGCGAGTTCACGCGCATCACCTTCACCTCGAGCGACAACGCGAACAAGCTCAGCCCCGTGCTGGTCACTCCGCAGACGTCGGTCGAGAAGGGCGGCGAGGGGACGTTCAAGTACCTCCTGCAGCCCAACCTCCTCCTCCGCTGAGCTGCGTCTCGCTGCCGTGTCGGAGGTGGCGGGTAGTCTGACTCGGTGATCGTGGAGCAGCTGGGACTGAAGGACTTCCGCAATTACGCGGAAGCCGACGTCTCGCTCTCTCCGGGAGCGAACGTCTTCGTCGGTCGCAACGGTCAGGGCAAGACGAATCTCGTCGAAGCCGTCGCGTATCTGGCCACCCTCGGCTCGCACCGCGTCTCGAACGACGCGCCCCTCGTCAGAGACGGAACGGATGCCGCGATCGTGCGCGCGCGACTGGCCCACGGCGAGCGGAGCGTGCTCCTCGAGCTCCAACTCAATCGCCAGGGCGCCAACAAGGCACGGGTCAACGGCGTCAATGTGCGGACATCGGAGCTTCCCCGGTACGCGCAGGTGGTCCTGTTCGCTCCCGAAGACCTGCAGATCGTCCGGGGGGATCCCTCCGCTCGTCGTCGCTTCGCGGATCAGCTGATCGTGCAGCGCACCCCGCGCATGGCCGCCGTCCTCGGCGACTACGACCGGGTCCTGCGCCAGCGCAGCGCTCTGCTCAAATCGGCGCGCGCCCGCGGCCTCCGCGGCGACGCGCTCAGCACCCTCGACGTGTGGGACGACAAGCTGGTCACCCTCGGCACCGAGGTGATCGAGGCGCGGAGCGCGTTGGCATCCGATCTCTCCGATCCCGTCGCCCGGGCGTACGCCGCGATCGCCGGCGCCGATCACGAACCGCGCCTGTCGTGGGCGCTCTCGGTCGGCGGGGGCGACCCCGAAGAGGGCGACGCGGTCGATGGTGCGGGCTCGAGCGAGCCGCTGGCCGACCAGTTCCGCGCGGCCCTCGTCGCGAAGCGACCGGCCGAGCTCGAGCGCGGACTCACGCTGGTCGGACCCCACCGCGACGACCTCGTGCTGCGCGTGCGCGGCCTGCCGGTGAAGGGTTACGCCTCGCACGGCGAATCGTGGTCCGTCGCGCTCGCGCTGCGGTTGGCCTCGGCCGAGATCCTCCGCGCGGAGTCGCGGCTGGGAGACCCCGTCCTCATCCTCGACGACGTCTTCGCCGAGCTCGACGCCGGACGCCGGACGCGATTGGCGGAGCTCGCCGGCGGGTACGAGCAGGTCATCGTGACCGCCGCCGTCGAAGAAGACGTCCCCGACGGGCTGCGCGCCCATGTCGTGCGCGTCGACGCCGGGCGCATTCGGGACATCGACGATGAATGACGACGCGGAGATCCCCGAGACCATGTCGACGTATCTGCGTCTGCGCGGTCTCGAGCCGTCGCCGTATCGCAAGAAGAAGCGTCGGCGCCGCGCCGACGACGGCGAGAACGCCCCGTTCACCCCGGGGCGGGACCCGCGCGGGTTGGGCGATGTGCTGTCCTCGCTCACCAAGTCCGCTGGATGGGACCCCCAGCTCTCGCGCGAGGACCTCGTGCGCACGTGGGACGAAGTCGCCGGAGCCGACACCGCGGCGCACACACGTCCCGTCGCCCTGGACGGTGGAACCCTCACCGTCCAGGCCGATTCCACGGCGTGGGCCAAGCAACTACAGTTCATGCGCGCGCAGATCCTCTCGGAGATCCTCCGCCGCTTCCCCGATGCCGGTGTCGAGGCGATCCGGTTCGTGGGCCCCGACGTCCCCTCTTGGAAATGGGGGCCCAGAGCCGTTCCAGGCCGCGGTCCGCGCGATACCTACGGCTGAGCCATGGTCGATCCCGGCTTGACGTGATTTATCCCCGCATTGGGGCGTACAAGCCATTTGGAAGGCCCTTCCGCGATAGGATGGAGGTTCCGACGAACCGATCTGGAGCGCGCGTACCCATGACGTCCGAAAACCCCGACAGCGTTTCCGAGGAACCCGAAGCGACCAGCAAGAAGGTTCCCAACGAGTACGGGGCAGACGCCATCCAGGTGCTCGAAGGTCTCGAGGCGGTCCGCAAGCGACCGGGCATGTACATCGGCTCCACCGGTGAGCGCGGCCTTCACCACCTCGTGCAGGAGATCGTCGACAACTCCGTCGACGAGGCCCTCGCCGGCTACTGCGACACCATCGAGGTGACGATCCTCAGCGATGGCGCCGTGCGCGTGGTCGACAACGGTCGCGGCATCCCGGTTGACATGCACCGCACCGAGGGCAAGTCGACCGTCGAGGTCGTCCTCACCGTCCTGCACGCCGGCGGCAAGTTCGGCGGCGGGGGCTACGCGGTCTCGGGCGGTCTGCACGGTGTCGGCTCGTCCGTCGTCAACGCCCTCTCGACGCGCCTCGAGGTCGAGGTCAAGCGTCAGGGTCACGTGTGGCGTCAGTCGTTCCGCGACGGCGGCGTGCCCCTCGCTCCCCTCGCGCAGGGCGAAGAGAGCGACGCGACCGGCACGACGATCACCTTCTGGCCGGATGCCACGATCTTCGACACCATCGACTTCGACTACGACACGCTGCGCACGCGCTTCCAGCAGATGGCCTTCCTCAACAAGGGTCTGCGCATCAGCCTGCGCGACGAGCGCCCCCAGTCGCTGATCACGGAGGGCGAGCCGGGTGAAGAGGTCACCGACGCCCGCCACGACACGTTCCTCTACGAGCGCGGCCTCGTCGACTACGTCGAGCACCTCAACCGCGTGCGCAAGGCCGACGTGGTCAACGACGAGATCATCGAGGTCGAGTCCGAGGACACCGAGCGCAAGATCGCGCTCGAGCTGGCCATGCAGTGGACGACGGCGTACACCGAGAACGTCTTCACCTACGCGAACACCATCAACACCCACGAGGGTGGAACGCACGAAGAGGGCTTCCGCGCCGCTCTGACGACGCTCGTCAACCGCTACGCGCGCGCGAACAACCTGCTCAAAGAGAAAGACGACAACCTCACCGGCGACGACATCCGCGAGGGTCTCACCGCCGTCATCTCGGTGAAGCTGTCGGAGCCGCAGTTCGAGGGCCAGACCAAGACCAAGCTCGGCAACACCGAGGCCCGCGCCTACGTGCAGAAGGTCGTCGGCGACAAGCTCGGCGACTGGTTCGACCGCAACCCGGCGCAGGCGAAGAACATCATCCGCAAGGCGATCGACGCCGCCACCGCCCGTCTCGCCGCTCGCAAGGCGCGCGAGACCGCTCGTCGCAAGAGCGTCTTCGAGTCGGCCGCGATGCCCGACAAGCTCAAGGACTGCACCTCGAAGGACCCCTCGATCAGCGAGATCTTCCTCGTCGAGGGTGACTCGGCCGGCGGCTCGGCCGTGCAGGGTCGCGACCCGCACACGCAGGCGATCCTGGCGTTGCGCGGCAAGATCCTCAACGTCGAGCGTGCGCGCCTCGACCGCGCACTGGGCAACAAAGAAGTGCAGGCGATGATCCAGGCCTTCGGCACGGGCATCGGCGAAGACTTCGACATGGCCAAGGCCCGGTACCACAAGATCGTGCTCATGGCCGATGCCGACGTCGACGGCCAGCACATCACCACGCTGCTGCTGACCCTGCTCTTCCGCTACATGCGCGGACTCATCGAGGCGGGCTTCGTCTACCTCGCGCAGCCCCCGCTGTACCGCCTGAAGTGGTCGAACCACCCGCACGAGTACGCGTACAGCGACCGCGAGCGCGACGCGATGCTCGTCGACGGTCAGGCCTCCGGACGCCGCATCCCCAAGGACAACGGCATCCAGCGCTACAAGGGTCTCGGCGAGATGAACGACCACGAGCTGTGGGAGACCACGATGGACCCCGAGACCCGCACGCTGAAGCAGGTCACCATCGACGACGCCGCCTCGGCCGACGAGATCTTCTCGGTGCTCATGGGAGAAGACGTCGAGTCGCGTCGCAGCTTCATCCAGCGCAACGCCAAAGACGTCCGCTTCCTCGACATCTGATCCGCACGACAGATCTCGCTCCGACGTATTCACGAAACTGAGAAGACATGGCTGACGACACCACTCCCGGGCCCGCCGACGCGCGCGAAGAAGGCGCTCACAACCACGGCAAGATCGACCAGGTCGACCTGCAGCTCGAGATGCAGCGGAGCTACCTCGACTACGCGATGAGCGTCATCGTCGGGCGCGCCCTGCCCGACGTCCGCGACGGCCTCAAGCCCGTGCACCGCCGTGTGATCTACGGCATGTACGACGGCGGCTTCCGCCCTGACAAGTCGTTCTCGAAGTGCGCCCGCGTCGTCGGCGAGGTCATGGGGCACTACCACCCGCACGGTGACGCCCCCATCTACGACGCCCTCGTGCGTCTCGTGCAGCCGTGGTCGCTGCGCTACCCGCTGGCGCTCGGCCAGGGCAACTTCGGCTCACCCGGCAACCAGGGCGCGGCCGCCCCGCGTTACACCGAGACCAAGATGGCCCCCCTCGCGCTCGAGATGGTGCGCGACATCGAAGAAGAGACCGTCGACTTCGAGGACAACTACGACGGCCAGACGCAGGAGCCCACGGTCCTGCCGGCGCGCTTCCCGAACCTGCTGGTCAACGGCTCGGTCGGCATCGCCGTCGGTATGGCCACGAACATCCCGCCGCACAACCTGCGCGAGGTCGCGGCCGGTGCCCTCTGGGCCCTCGAGAACCCGGATGCCACGCGCGAGGAACTGCTCGAGGCGCTCATGGAGCGCATCCCCGGCCCCGACTTCCCCACGCACGCCCAGATCCTCGGTACTCGTGGCATCAAGGACGCGTACCGCACCGGGCGCGGTTCGATCACGATGCGCGCCGTGGTCAACATCGAAGAGATCCAGGGCCGCACGTGCCTCGTGATCACCGAGCTGCCATACCAGGTCAACCCCGACAACGTCGCCGTCAAGATCGGCGACCTCGCCCGCGAGGGCAAGATCACGGGCGTCGCCGACATCCGCGACGAGAGCTCGGGTCGTACCGGCCAGCGCCTCGTCGTCGTGCTCAAGCGCGATGCGGTCGCGAAGGTCGTGCTGAACAACCTCTACAAGCACACCCAGCTGCAGGAGAACTTCGGCGCCAACATGCTGGCGATCGTCGACGGCGTGCCGCGCACGCTCTCGCTCGACGGCTTCATCAGCCTGTGGATCGACCACCAGGTCGAGGTCATCGTCCGCCGCACGCGTTACCGCCTGCGCAAGGCCGAAGAGCGCATGCACATCCTGCGCGGCTACCTCAAGGCGCTCGACGCGCTCGACGAGGTCATCGCGCTCATCCGTCGCTCGCCGACTGCTCAGGATGCCAACGAGGGGCTGCAGAAGCTCCTCGACATCGACGACATCCAGGCGCAGGCGATCCTCGACATGCAGCTGCGTCGTCTCGCCGCCCTCGAGCGCCAGAAGATCGTCGACGAGGCGACCGAGCTCGAAGCCCGCATCGCGGACTACAACGACATCCTCGCCACTCCCTCCCGCCAGCGCACCATCATCCGCGACGAGCTCACGGCGATCGTCGACCGCTTCGGCGACGACCGTCGCACCGAGATCCTGCACGGGTTCGACGGCGACGTCTCGATCGAAGACCTCATCGCCGAAGAAGAGATGGTCGTCACCGTCACCCGCGACGGCTACATCAAGCGCACGCGCAGCGACAACTACCGCTCGCAGCACCGCGGCGGCAAGGGCGTGAAGGGTGCGCAGCTGCGCGCCGACGACGTGGTCGAGCACTTCTTCGTCACCACGACCCACCACTGGCTGCTGTTCTTCACGAACAAGGGCCGCGTGTACCGCTCCAAGGCGTACGAGGTCCCCGAGGCCGGGCGCGATGCGAAGGGCCAGCACGTCGCGAACCTGCTCGCGCTGCAGCCCGACGAAGAGATCGCGCAGATCCTCGACATCCGCGACTACAGCGTCGCCACGTACCTCGTGCTCGCCACCCGCAACGGTCTGGTCAAGAAGACCCGTCTCGACGAGTACGACACGAACCGCCAGGGCGGCGTCATCGCCATCAAGCTCCGCGGCCAGGTCGCGGACGACACCGACGACGCCGAGCAGGGCGGTGCCGACGAGCTGGTCAGCGCAATGCTGGTCGACGAGGGCGACGACATCCTCCTGATCAGCCGCCTGGGGCAGTCGCTGCGCTTCTCCGCCACCGACAGCGCGTTGCGCCCCATGGGCCGGTCGACGTCGGGCGTGAAGGGCATGGACTTCCGTGAGGGCGACAGCCTGCTCTCGGCATCCGTCGCCAAGGACGACGAGTTCGTGTTCGTCGTGACCGAGGGAGGCTATGCCAAGCGCACCGCCGTCACCGAATACCGGATGCAGAATCGCGGCGGTCTGGGCATCAAGGTGGCCCGTCTGACCGACGACCGCGGCGTGCTCGCGGGCGGAATGATGGTGTCGGAGGGCGACGAGGTCCTCGTGGTTCTTGCCAGCGGCAAGGTGGTACGCTCTGCCGTGGCCGAGGTCCCCGCCAAGGGGCGCGACACCATGGGTGTCGTGTTCGCACGAGCCGGAGGTGATGACAGGATCATCGCCATCGCTCGCAACGCAGAGCGGAACCTGACCGAGACGACGGAGACGATCACGGAGCCCACCGCTTCTTCCGCGGATGAGGCCGACGCCTCCTCTTCCGAGACCCCCGAGGAAAGTACTGACGCATGAGCACGGTAGCCGACAAGCTCGCCAAGAAGTCGACTCACAAGACCCCCGCCAAGCAGGTCCGCCTGCGTCTGGTGTACATCGACTTCTGGTCGGCGGTGAAGCTGTCGTTCCTGGCGGCGGTCGCTCTGGCCATCGTCACCGTCGTGTCGTACTTCCTCATCTACCTCGTCGTCTCGGCGACGCTGCTGACGAAGCTCGATGAGTTCTTCACGAGCTTCACCGACGGTGGGGCGACCCTGTCGCAGTACGTGGGCCTGCCGCAGGTGATGGCGTTCGCCGCCATCGTCGCCATCCTCAACCTCGTCATCGTCACCGTGCTCGGCGCCGTGATGGCGGGTATCTACAACCTGGCGGTGAAGGTCACCGGTGGCCTTCTCGTCGGGTTCACCTCGAACTGACGCCGATTCGTCAAAACCTCGCGAGTCCGGTAAAGTCTTCGAGGTTGACATCACGTCAGCGAGACGGGGCTATAGCTCAGGCGGTTAGAGCGCTTCACTGATAATGAAGAGGTCCCAGGTTCAAGTCCTGGTAGCCCCACCCCTTTCCCTCGCGGGGCCTTAGCTCAGCTGGTAGAGCGCCTGCTTTGCAAGCAGGATGTCAGGAGTTCGAATCTCCTAGGCTCCACATTCGAGAACGAAGAGCCGGTCCCTCAGGACCGGCTCTTCGCCTTTTCCCCGTGGATCACCCCGCGGCGCGTCGTCGCCCCGCACGGAGAAGAATCACCGATACCGCGTAGAGCACGGCTCCCGATACCGCCAGCACCGTGTTCATGCCCTCCAGCGTGACGGCGAACGGCGGGAGGAACGCACACACCCACGCGATCGCGAGCACCACAGCGCCCGGAGGCGGGGGCAGCTCGCCCAGTGCCTCGAACTGCACCAGGACCAGCGAGAGCAGCCACAGCACCACGGCCGTCGCGGCGAAGACGAGCGGGCGGGTCGCCCACCACTCCGGGCTCGCCGGGGTCGGCGCAGCACCGGGGATCAGCAGCGCGACACCCGAGACGATGAGGATGACGGGCAGGTGCCACAGGTACACCGTCATCAGCCGGGAGCCGATCACGAACACGACCGCCTGGGCGGCCTTCGTGCGCATCAGGGCGGTGAGAAGGGGCTTGGCCAGACGCAGCAGGCAGGCCTGCGCGAGCCCGAACAGCACGAGCGGGAGCGTCGGCGGGTTGAGGTTGGCGAGCATGTTGTTCGAGTAGGGCCCCCAGATCACGACGGCACCGACGACGAGGTAACTGCCGGCCGCGAGACCGAGAAGAGACAGCGACGAACGGTGGTCGAACCATCCGTCGCGGTACCAGTAGCCCAGCTGCTGGATCAGGGGCCAGACGAACAACAGGTTCACGTACCCCAGCTCTTGGACCCCCGAGGCGAAGCGCAGCGCGTCGACCGCGATCACCGCGACCAGAAGCATCGCGACCGTGCGGCGGGGCGCGACCTCGTGCCAGTGCGTCGTGAGCGGAACCACGGCCTGGCAGAGCAGGTACGCCGCGAGGAACCACAGCGGCATCCCCACTCCCACCACCGCGGCATCGACGAGCGACGGATCCACTCCGACGAGGGCGGCGACCACGAGGACGGCCGCGACGACGAGGAACAGCGGAAGCGCCGGTTGCGCGAGTCGCAGAGCGCGGGAGCGAATGAAGCCGCGCGCGTCGCCACCCCGACTCGTCCACGTCGCCCAGCCGGCGGCGGAGGCGAAACCGCCCACGACGAAGAAGAGCGGCATGATCTGCCCGAACCAGGTCGCGGTGTCGAACCACGGCTGCATCTCGGCGGGTCGCGAGGTCACGATCGCGCCGTCGGGACCCCGACCGACGCCCACCTGGAGCAGGTGCACGACGACCACGAAGCACACGGCCGTGACGCGGGCGAGATCCAGCGTGAGGTCGCGTCGCGAGACGTCGGGCGTCGACGGAGAGAGCTCAGTGCGCATGGGACCATCGTGGCGCGACCCGGACGTCCGTCGTCAACTCCGACACGCGGGTGAAACCCGTCGCTAGAGTTCGGTCATGGACATGCGCGTGGCCGCGTACGCCGTCGTGACCGACGCAGACGACCGCGTGCTGCTCGCCCACTGGATCGACGGACGACGGGGAGCGTGGACCCTGCCGGGCGGCGGCCTCGAGGACGGTGAAGACCCCGCCCAGGCGGTGCGCCGGGAGGTGCGCGAGGAGACGGGGTTCCGTGTCGTGGTCGACGAACTGCTCGGCATCCACTCCCGGGTGATCCCCGCCGAGGCGCGGCTCGCCGACGGCGCCACAGGCCCTCTGCACGCGCTCCGGATCGTCTACCGGGCTCGCGTCGTGGGCGGTCGCCTGCGGTTCGAGAAGGACGGTTCGACCGATCGCGCGGAGTGGTTCACCCTCACCGCGACCCGCAAGCTGCGGCGGGTTCAGCTCGTCGATGTGGCTCTGCGGATGGCCGGCATCCTCGGCTCGTGAGCCTCAGGCGCGTTCGGCGGTGATGTCGGCGACCGTCGCGCCGTAGGCGGCGATCAGATCGTCCGCGTCGACGAACAAGCTGTATCCGTGCGCTCCCGCGCCCATGGCGATCCGCGACCCGACGATGCGTTCGTCGGCGTACACGGGCCAGTCGGTCGAGCTGCCGATCGGGACGATGGTGCCCCGTTCATAACCCGTCGCGGCGAGGGCCAGCTCGGGCTCGGGCAGGCGCAGCTTGTTCACGCCGACCACCGCGCGCAGCTTCGGCCACGAGATGGCGCGATCGCCCGGGACCAGCGCGAACAGATAGGTGTCGTCCGAACGCTTGACGACCAGCGTCTTCACGATCGAGGCAGAGGGGATGCCGAGCGACTCGGCCGCCTCGTCGAGGCTCGACGCCGCGGGACGCTCGCGCACATCGACAGAGAGGCCGCGCTCTCGCGCGGCCTCTCTGACTCTGATGGTGGGATCGCTCACGCGTCCGGCGCGCGCAGCGGGTCGTCCGCCACCCACAGCTCGTCGTCGGCGCGCAGCGTCTGCCACGCGGCGTACGCGACGCCGGCAGCGGCGACCACGCCCAGGATGATGGCGATGACGCCGCCGGCGCCGATGCCGTCGTGCTGCGAGGGAAGCTTTTTGGCGAGACGCTTCGACGCCTGCTTGCCGTACTTCTCGGCACGCTTGGCGTACTTGTGGGTGTCGAGCTCGAAGCCGCGACCCTTGGCGAGACGGTCGCGGGTGTCGCCCGCGGCGTCCCACACCGACATCGCTCCGCCGACCACGGCACCGGCCGCGGGGACCACCTTGTGGCTGAGGAAGCGGTTGCTGTACTTCACGCTCTTGTCGACGTACGGAGCGGCGTACTTGTTGTACCCGTCCTGCACGGCGGGGACGAGGTCTTCGCGGCTGAAGCGACCGAGCTGGTGGCCGGCTTCACGAGCGACCTTCCCGCTCTCGCCCAGCAGCACCTGCTGCGACTCCCACACCTTCGCGGCGTGCTTCTGGAGCTTGCGCAGTTCCTTCTTGCTCTTGCGGCTGAGGCCCACGGCTCATCCTCCCTGTCGATGGGATGTACGTTCGTTCATCTTGCCAGAACGGGTCGCTGACGCCGCCGACCCTTGCAGATAACTCTGAGAGAATGTACTCATGGCCAACCACACCGCCGTCGCGACCCTGCACACCAACCACGGCGACATCGTCGTCAACCTGTTCGGAGACCACGCTCCGCGTACCGTCCGTAACTTCGTCGGGCTCTCCGACGGAACCCAGGAGTGGACGAACCCGGCTACGGGCGCCAAGGGTGAGGGTCCTCTGTACAAGGACGTCATCTTCCACCGCATCATCCCCAACTTCATGATCCAGGGCGGCGACCCCCTCGGTCAGGGCATCGGTGGCCCCGGATACAACTTCAACGACGAGATCAGCCCCGAGCTCGACTTCACCCAGCCCTACAAGCTGGCCATGGCCAACGCCGGTCTGCGCCGCAACGCCATCACCGGCCAGGCCGAGGGCACCAACGGCTCGCAGTTCTTCATCACGACCGACCCGACCCCGTGGCTCCAGGGCAAGCACACGATCTTCGGCGAGGTCGCCGACGACGCGTCCAAGGCCGTCGTCGACAAGATCGCCTCCGTCCCCACCGCCGCGGGCGACCGTCCGATCGAGCCCGTCGTGCTCCAGTCGGTCGACGTCGTCTCGGTCTGACCTCTCAGGCGGCGGCGGGTGTCCACGACTGAGGAGTTCCGTCGCAACAGCGACAACTTCTGTTACCGGCATCCCGACCGGCAGAGCTTCGTGCTGTGCCAGCGGTGCATGCGCACCGTGTGTTCGGAGTGCCGCACACCTGCCGCCGTCGGCGTCATCTGCCCGGAGTGCATGGCGCAGCAACGCGCCGCGCAGACCCCCGCGCAGAAGAAGGCTCAGCGCCGCTGGGCCTCTCGGCCCATGTCGGTCGTGTCGTCCGGCCGACCGCAGATGACCCTCGGCATCATCGCCGTCACGGGCCTGGTCTACATTATCGGGCTCATCCCGGGCGTGGGCGGCGTCGTGTCGAACCTGCTCGCGTTCAACAGCCTCTACGTGCTGCCGCAGGCCGGTTTCATCGAGCCGTGGCGCCTGTTCACCGTGGCCCTCGTCCACAGCGGGTTCTTCCACGTGGGCCTGAACATGCTCGCGCTCTGGTTCATCGGGCGCAGCCTCGAGCCGCTTCTCGGTCGCGCGCGGTTCCTAGCGCTCTACCTGATCGGTGCCCTCGGCGGCTCGGTCGCCGTCGCGCTCCTCGCCCCCGGGGTGTGGACCGTGGGAGCGTCCGGCGCGATCTTCGCGCTCTTCGGTGCCCTGCTCGTGATCGGACGCCACATCGGCGCGGACATCCGCGTCATCGCCGTGCTGATCACCATCAACTTCGCGTGGCCGTTCGCGATCGCCGGCATCAACGCGATCGGGTCGGGCGACTTCGCCGGCTCGCTCGCCGCGGTGGGGATCTCGTGGCAGGCGCACCTGGGCGGACTGATCACCGGCGCCGGCGTCGGACTGATCTACGCGCGAACGCGCGCAGCGACGCAGAAGCGGGTACAGATCGTCCTGCTCGTCCTTCTCAGCGTGCTCCTGATCGCACTGCTCGCGATCCCTGCTGTGTTCTACGTCTGAGAGTTATCCACAGCCCCATCCACAGGTGGGGATGAATTACACGTGTGTAAGTCAGCGCCACTTCGTGGTCATGAGGAACCCGATGAACGCGATGCCGAAGCCGATCACGAGGTTCCACGGACCGATGCCGGGGATCGGGAACTGCGAGTTGCTGAGATAGAACACCAGCACCCACACGAGGCCGATGAGCATGAGGCCGATCATGATGGGCAGGAACCACACCGGGTTCGGAGCCGATCCGCCTTTGTTGCGCTCAGCGATCGGGTCTTCGCCTTTGCCAGTTCGAGCCATGCCGGACAGTCTAACGGTCAGGTGCGCGTGGTCCCGCGGAACTAGACTGCCCCCGTGCAGACCGTCGACCAGCCGCAGACCCGCCGGGGATCACGGCGCGGTCGCGTTCCGCGCCGGCGGGTGTCCGTGATCGGGGTCATCGGCGATCTGCTGGTCACCGCGGGCGTTCTCGTCCTGCTCTTCGTCGTCTGGCAGCTCTGGATCGGCGACGCCATCATCGGCGCGCAGTTCAAGGATCAGGGCAGAGAGATCAGCGAGCAGTGGGCCACCAATCCGCCGCCGTCGGCGCCCCTGCCCACGACGACCGCTCCCGCTCAACCGGCAGCACCCCCCACGGCCGACCCGCCCGCCCTCGAGCAATCGAAAGACGCGCAGATCTTCGGCGTCGTCTACATCCCGCGCCTCGGCCCTGATTACCACTTCCCGGTCGCCGGGGGAGTCAGCTCGTCCCGCACCCTCGATCCGATCGGTCTCGGTCACTACCCCGACTCCGCCATGCCCGGGCAGGTGGGCAATTTCGCCATCGCCGGCCACCGCGGCAGCCACGGGGCGCCGTTCGCGGACCTGCCGTCGTTGCGCATCGGCGATGCCATTGTCGTCGAGACCGAGGGCGGGTGGTACACCTACCGGTTCCGCAACATCGAATACGTGCGTCCCGACGGCGTGAACGTCCTGCTGCCGACACCCCAGCAGCCGCAGATCGAGGCGACGGACCGCGTCATCACGATGACCACCTGCAGCCCGCGCTACGGCTTCTCGGAGAGAGCGATCGGCTACGGCGTGTTCGAGTCCTTCACCCCGCGGACCGACGCCGGTCCGCCGACGTCTCTGACCTCTGGAGCAGCCTGATGTACGGAGCCCTGTGGCGCGTCCTCCCCGGTCCGTGGTGGGTGCGTCTGCTGATCGTCCTGGTGCTGCTCGCGGCCGTTCTGTACGGCCTCTTCTTCTACGTCTTCCCCTGGGTGAGCGACCTCGTCTATCCCCAGGAGGTCACGGTCGAGTGAGTCCCTGGCGCGTCGTCGTCGTCGACAATCGCGACAGCTTCGTCCACACCCTCGCCGGCTACGTCCGAGACCTCGGGGCCGAGACCATCATGATCGCGGCGGACGATCCCGGGCTGCCGGATCTCGCCGTGCGTGACGCACAGGCGATCCTCGTCTCACCCGGCCCCGGTCACCCCGACGACGCCGGGCACTCGGTCGCCGTGGTGCACGCGGCGCTGGGTGCCGGCATCCCTCTTCTGGGGGTCTGTCTCGGACATCAGGCCATCGCGACGGCGTTCGGCGGACGCGTCGGGCATGCGCCGGAACTGCTGCACGGGATCACGAGCGTCATCCGGCACGGGGGAGACGGGGTGTTCGCCGATCTTCCCGACGCCTTCGTCGCCACCCGCTACCACTCGCTCTCCGTCGACGCGGAGTCTCTCCCGGCGGAGCTGGAGGTGACGGCGCGGACCGACGCAGGAGTGGTGATGGGCCTCCGGCACCGGACCGCGTCGATCGAGGGCGTGCAATTCCACCCCGAGAGCGTGCTGACCGAGGGCGGACATGTGCTGCTCGGCCGCTGGCTCGAGAACGCCGGACTTTCGGGCGCCGCTGTACGCGGCTCCCGACTTCACCCGCGCGGGGTCAGGCGCCCGAACACACCGTCAGCGTGATCTCGCTGTGCACCGGGACCTCACCCGGGGCGAGAGACTGCGTCTTGACCGTCGGGGGCGTCGCGGCCTTGCAGCCGGGATCCTGTTGCGTCTTGACCGTCAACTGCTTCGCGTCGGACTCCAGCTCGCGCTGGGCCGCCTCGAGGGTGTAGCCGGTGTAGTCGACGATGACCACCTGTCCGCTGGCGACCACGAGGTTCACCGTGGTGCCCTTCGCGACCTCGGCGCCCGACTCGACGCTCGAGGAGATGATCGTTCCGGCGGCGAGAGCGGGATCGTCCTGGCGGCGGATCGAGCCGACCGACAGTCCCGCGTTCTGCAGCGCTGTCCGCGCCTCGCTCTCGGTGATCCCGTCCAGGGTCGGAACCGTGGCCGTATCGGGTCCGGTCGAGACGTAGACCGTGATCCTCTGCCCGGCGGTGACGTTCGTCCCGGCCTCGGGGACCGTGCTCACGACATTTCCGGCGGCGACCTTCTCGTCGGACTCGTTCACGCGACTGGTGGTCAGCTGCTGGCCCTCGAGGGTCTCGACCGCGCGGTCGTACGACATGTCGACGACGTTGGGGACCGTGTACGCGCTGGTGGGCACGTCGTTGCTCGGCTGGATCTGCATGACCCAGATGAGGACGGCCACGAGGAGCACGGCGAGCACGGTGACGCCCGCCCAGATCCAGGCCACCGGGGGGCCGGGCTGCGTGCGGCGCATCGTGGTGTCGGTGCTGAGCTGCCGCAGCGAACGCGCGGTCTCGGCCGCCTGACGCGGGTTCGGGCCGTACAGTTCGTTCGACAACGCCGACATCTGGCGCTTCGTGGGGCCTTTGCCGTCGACGGTCTCGTCGAGGGCTTCGCGGAAGCTCGCGGCGTCCTGCGGGCGCTGGAACGGGTCCTTCGCGAGGGCGCGGAGGACGATGGCGTCGAGCGCTCGCGGTACCGTCTCGACGATCTCGCTGGGCGGGACCGGGGCCTCGCTGACGTGCTGGTACGCGACGGCCACGGGGGTGTCGCCGCGGAACGGGGGTCGACCCGTGAGGAGCTCGTACAGCACGACGCCGGTGGAGTAGAGGTCTGCGCGGGCGTCGACGGACTCGCCCTTGGCCTGCTCGGGCGAGAAGTACGCCGCCGTGCCGACGATCGCCGTGGTCTCGGCGACCGTGGACGAGGAGTCGGACACCGCGCGGGCGATACCGAAGTCCATCACCTTGACGCGACCGGAGTCGGTGATCATCACGTTTCCGGGCTTGATGTCGCGGTGGACGACACCGGCACGATGCGAGTACTCCAGAGCCTCCAGGATGCCGTCGACGTACCGCAGCGCGTCATCGGTGGGCACGGGTCCCTCGGCGATGACGTCCTTGAGCAGACGGCCGTGCACGAGCTCCATGACGATGTACGGAACCGGGCGCTCGTGGCCGTCGACGCCCGTCTCGACGTCCTCGCCCGCGTCGAAGACCCGCACGATCGTGGGGTGGGCCATGCGCGAGGCCGCCTGTGCCTCGAGGCGGAACCGTGTGCGGAACGCGGCGTCGCCCGCCAAATCGGCCTTCAGGACCTTGATCGCGACCGTGCGCCCGAGCGTCTGGTCGTAACCGCGATAGACGCTGGCCATGCCGCCGCGACCGATGAGGTCGTCGACGCGGTAGCGCCCGGAAAGGACGCGCGTCTCAGTGGTCACGGGTGGAGCTCCTGGCGTGGGGGATGGGAATCAGGGCTTGACGGTGGGAACCGCCGCGGGCGTCGCCGACGGCGAAGACGAGCTGCCGCCCGTGATCGTCGCCGACGCCTCGCCCGAGGGACCGGCCGTCCGGTCGCCGGCGCCCGAGCAGCTGACGGTGTACGTCACCCGCAGGGTCTGACCGGCGGCGTTGTTCACCGTCAGCTTCGCGTTGCGCGCGTCGGGCGCGAACACCGCGGTGGACTGTCCCGTGGCGTCGAAGGTGCCGTTGGTGGCGGTGAAGTTGTACGACGTGACCGACCCGGTGCCCGAGGGGCACGAGTACTGCTGCCACGAGACCTGGATGTCGCTGCCCGCCGTCACCGAGGTGCCGGGGAGGGTCGGCGTGCCGGGCGTCGAGAGCGGCGTCTCTTCGCCGTAGACCGTGACCTCGACGTTCGTTCCCCGGGGGTTGCTTCCCGTCGGGTTGACGACGTAGATCTTGCCGACCTGGTCAGCGCTTTCGGCCGCGTTCCCGGTGGTGCAGGTGGCGCCCAGGTTCGCGTTGCGGAGGGCCGTGCGCGCTTCGTCGCAGGTCTTTCCGATGAGGTTGAGCGCATCGACGTCGACGAGGGTGTTCGACGGGGTCGGAGTCGGGGACGGCGAGGACGGCCTGGGAGCCGGCGACGACGAGGACGCGGACGGGCTGGCGGGAGCTGCGTTCGAATCGCCCTGATTCGTCAGCAGCGTGACGAGCGTGCCGATCAGCACCAGCGCGAGCAGGGCGATCAGCGCGATCAGCGGCCACGTCCAGGGACTGCGCTTCTTCTTCTGCGGCGCGGGGTCTTCTTCGGTGTGCTCCTCGGTGAGGAGCGACGTCGCCGCCGCCGGGGCGGGCATGAGACGCGTGGTCGCCGAGGTCTGCCCCCCGGCCGTGAGCAGCTGAGTCGCGTCGTCGGCGAGGGCAGCTCCCGCCGCGATCGCGGGGACGGCGGCGGCCGCGGCCGCGAGGTCGCCGCGGCGCAGGGCTGTTGCGGCGCGTGAGACGGCGGCCGACGAGGCCGGACGGTCCTCGGGCTTCTTGGCGATCATCGCCATCACGAGGTTCTGGACCGGCTGCGCGACCGTAGGGGGCAGGGGAGCGGGCTGCTCGTTGATCTGCGCCATGGCGATCGCGACCTGCGACTCGCCTGTGAAGGGGCGCTTGCCGGCCAGGCACTCGTACGCGACGATTCCGAGCGAATAGGTGTCGGTCGCGGGCGACGCGGGGTGACCCGACGCCTGCTCGGGCGAGAGGTACTGCACCGTTCCCATGACCTGACCGGTCGCGGTCAGCGGCACCTGGTCGGCGATGCGGGCGATGCCGAAGTCAGTGATCTTGACGCGACCGTCGGGCGTGATCAGCAGGTTGCCCGGCTTGATGTCGCGGTGCACGAGGCCCGCGGCGTGCGCCGCCTGGAGCGCGGCGGCCGTCTGGGCGACGATGTCGAGGGTCTTGTCGGTGGAGAGGGAGCCGTCGCGCTCGAGGATCGTCGACAAGGCTTCGCCCGGGACGAGCTCCATCACGAGGAAGGCGCTGCCGTCCTCCTCGCCGTAGTCGAACACGCTGGCGATGCCTTCGTGGTTGACGAGGGCGGCGTGGCGCGCCTCGGCGCGGAAGCGCTCGAGGAAGCCCGGGTCGCCCATGTACTCGTCTTTGAGGATCTTGATGGCGACGGTTCGTCCGATGACGTGATCCGTTGCCTCCCAGACCTCGCCCATACCGCCGATCGCGATCCGCGAATCGAGCTCGTAGCGTCCTCCGAAGGTCACACCTTGCGTCGGTCTCATTTACCCAGCACCGCCTCCATGACCTTCTTCGCTATCGGGGCGGCGATCTCGTTGCCGCTCCCGTTCTGCCCCTGGCCTCCACCGTTTTCGACGACCACGGCGACGGCGACCTTGGGGTCTTCCGCCGGTGCGAAGCCGGTGAACCAGAGAGTGTAGGGACGGGAATCGTTCTCCGCCGTGCCGGTCTTACCCGCCACCGCGACCCCGTCTATTCTTGCATTCGATGCTGCGCCGTCCTGGACGTTCGCCGTCATCATGGTGACCATCTGGGCGGCGATCGAGGAGTCCAGAGCACGTCCGAACTCGCTGTTGCTCGCCTCGTCCTTCACCGAGAGGTTGGGCTCGATCACCCGATCGACCATCCGCGGGTTCATCACCACTCCATCGTTCGCGATGCCGGCCGACACCATCGCCATCTGCAGCGGGGTCGCGCGGACGTCGCCCTGACCGAAGCCGCTGAGGGCGGTCTGCGGAGCGTTCGGCGAGGCCGGGTAGGTCGACGGCGTGGACTCGAGCGGAAGGCTGAACGAGGTGTTGAACCCGTACTTCTCGGCCTCGGCGCGGATCGCGTCGTCGCCGAGCTCGACCGCGAGCTCGGCCATCGGGATGTTGCAGCTCAGCCGCAGCGCCGTCGCGATGGTCACGGTGTCGCCGCCGCCGCAGGTGCCGCCGCCGGCGTTGCTCACGACGTTCGTGGACTGGGGCAGCGTGTACGCGGCGAGGTTCGGGAAGGCCGAGTCGGGCGTGTACCGACCGGATGCCAGCGCCGCCGAGGCGACGACGAGCTTGAAGGTCGAGCCCGGAGGGTTGAGGTTGCCGCCGATCGCGCGGTTGTCCATCGGCTTCGACGGGTCGGCGACCAGCTGGTCGTACGCCGAGTTGACGGCATCCGTGTCGTGGGAGGCGAGGATGTTCGTGTCGTAGCTGGGCTTGGACACCATCGCCAGGATGCGCCCGGTCGAGGGCTCGATCGCCACGACGGCGCCCTGCAGGTCGCCGAGGGCGTCCCACGCGGCCTTCTGCACGTTCGGGTCGACCGAGAGCTCGACGTTCGAACCCCGTGGCGCCTGGCCCGTGATGGCGCGGTCGATGCGCGAGAAGAACTGGTTCGAATCGGACCCGCTCAGCACGCTGTTCTCGGCGGCCTCGATCTGGGTCTTCGCGTCGAGCACCGGGTTCATGTAACCGGTCACGGGCGCCCACATGTCGGCATCCGTGTACTGACGCTGCCAGCTGTAGACGTCGTTCGAGGGAACCGATGACGCGATCGCGGTGCCGCCGGCGATGATCGATCCACGCTGGATCTGGTACGAGTCGTACAGCGCACGCGTGTTGCCGGTGGTGTTGGTCAACGAGTTGGCCTGGGCGACCTGGATGATGCTCGTCGAGGCGAACAGGGCCAGGAACATCGCCAGCATGACGATGCTGAGGCGTCGGAGCTCTTTGGTCACGGTGCCTCCTCGGGAATCGGGGCGTCGACGGGGGCGAACGGGCGGGTCATCAGCCGATCACCACCCGGGGGCGGCTGCGCACCGCGTCGGAGATCCGCAGCAGGAACGCGACGATGATCCAGTTCGCGATGAGCGACGATCCACCGGCCGCGAGGAACGGGGTGGTGAGGCCGGTCAGCGGGATCACGCGGGTGACGCCGCCGACCATGATGAACACCTGCAGGGCGATCGTGAACGAGAAGCCCGTCGCGAGCAGCTTGCCGAAGTCGTCCTGCCCCGCGAGACCGATGCGGATGCCACGGCTGGTGAAGACCATGTAGAGCGCGAGGATCGCGAACAGGCCCACGAGACCGAGCTCTTCGCCGAGGCTCGGCACGATGTAGTCGCTCTGCGACAGCGGCGTGATGTACGGCCGGCCCTGACCGAGACCGGTGCCGAAGAGACCGCCGTGCGCGAGGCCGAAGATGCCCTGCACGAGCTGGTAGCTGCCGCCGTCGCGGTTGATGACCTCGGGGTCGAAGGCGCTCAGCCAGTTGGCGAAGCGCCCGTTGACATAGGGGAGGACCCGGGATGCCAGGAAGGCACCGCTCGCGACCAGCACCAGGCCGATGAGCACCCAGCTCGTCTTGCCGGTGGCGACGTAGAGCATCGCGACGAACATGCCGAAGATCAGCAGGCCCGTGCCGAGGTCGCGCTGCAGCACGATGATGCCGAGTGAGACGAGCCAGATGATCAGCACCGGGCCGAGTTCACGGGCGCGCGGCCACGTCATGAACAGGAACCGCGTGCCGGTCGAGGTGAGGCTCTCGCGAGTGCGGACGAGATAGCCGGCGAAGAAGATCGCCAGACAGATCTTGGCGAGCTCACCCGGCTGGAACGACACGAAGCCCAGCGACACCCACACGTCGGCGTTCTGGTCGGTTCCGAGGCCCGGGACGAAGGGCAGCAGGAGCAGCAGGATGCCGACGAGGCCGAACAGGTACGTGTAGCGGAAGAGCACCCGGTAATTGCGCACGAAGATCAGCACGGCGAGGGCTGCGACCATCGCGATGGCCGCCCAGGCGATCTGGCGGTTGCCCGTGGCATCCCACCCGCTCGCCTTGTCGGCGAGGTCGATGCGATAGATCATCGCGATGCCCAGGCCCGTGAGGACGGTGGCGATGGGAAGCACGAACGGGTCGGCATCGCGGGCGCGCAGGCGCAGCACCACGTGCATGATCAGCGCGAAGACCGCGGGGATCGCGGCGACCGACAGGTAACCGGCTTCGACGGTGTTGTTCACACCGAGCTGCACGAGGACGATGGCGCCGCCGTAGACGGCGATCGCGAACAGGAGCAGGCCGAGCTCGCGGTTGCGCTGCTTGGCGGGGACGCGGATCTTCTTGAGCGCGCGCATCACGGCCGTGTCGGTGGACACGGCGTCGCCCGATCGGGTGAGCTTCTGGTCGGTCATCCGCTTCCCTCCGCCGCGGGACGCAGGCGTTCGACGATCTTCTCCGCGTCGTTCAACGACGGAGCGGAGATGGTGGCCTGGACGGTCTGCCGATCGAAATCGGACAGCTCGGACAGGGGGATGTTCGTGTCCTGGTAGACCGTCGACAGCGAGATCGGACCGATGGACTGCTGGATGCCGCGGTAGATCACGACCGAGTCGCTGTCGGCGCCGACGTAGTAGAGCGTCTGCGTCCAGTTGTAGCCGGCGAACAGACCGACGCCGATGCCGGCCAGCACCAGGATCAGCGCGGCGAGCCAGCCGAAGCGGCGGCGGCGGGCGCGGCGACGGTCTTCTTCGATGAGCTCCTCGAGGAACTCGGCCGCCGGCTCGAAGTGGGTGGGCTCGTTGGCGACCTGGCGGGCGTGGTGCAGCCACCCCGACCGGCTGGGACGGGCGGCGGGCACGACGACGCCGCTGGGGTTGGACGCGGAGCCGACGATCGTGGGGGTTCCGATGAAGACCGGGTGCTGGCCGCCGACGTCGACGAGCACGACCGTCACGTTGTCGGGAGCGCCGCCGTCGAGCGCCTGCTTGAGCAGGGCGTCGGCCGTGCGCGCCGGGGGCATACCGAGGGCCAGCGTCTTGGCGGTGTGGGCGTCGTCGACGACGCCCGAAAGGCCGTCGGAGCACAGCAGCCAGCGGTCGCCGTCCTGCGTCGGCATGATGAAGCTGTCGACCTCGGGGTCGGGATCCATGTCGCCGAGTACCCGCATGAGCACCGAGCGCCGCGGGTGGTACCGGGCCTCTTCGGGCGTGATGCGACCCGAGTCGACCAGACGCTGGACGAACGTGTGGTCGGCGGTGATCTGCGTGAGCGTGTCGTCGCGGTACAGGTAGATGCGCGAGTCGCCGATGTGGCCGATGACGGCGTAGTCGTCGACCATGACGAGAGCGCTCACCGTCGTTCCCATGCCGGCCAGCTCGGGGCGGCGGGCCACGGTGTCGATGAGCTCCGCCGCCGTGTCGGCGAGGGAGTCGCGGATGGCGTGCTCGGCTTGGGCGGGGGAGCCGAAGGGCTGGTCGAGCTCGGTGAGGCGGCGGATCGCCAGGCTCGAGGCGACGTCACCGCCCGCGTGGCCGCCCATGCCGTCGGCGACCACGAAGAGGTTGGACCCGGCGTAGCCGGAGTCCTGGTTGTTGGAGCGCACCTTGCCCGTGTGGGAGATGGCGGCGCTCGAGCCCTGGAAGACCATGGAGGAGGGTTACTTCCTCAACTCGAACGTCGTCGCGCCGACCTTGATGGGAGCCCCCACCTTGACCTGCACCGGGGCCGCGACGCGGACGCCGTCGTGCGAGGTGCCGTTCGTGGAGTCCAGATCCTGCAGCATCCACTGCTCGCCCCAGAGGACGAGTCGGGCGTGGTGGCTCGAGGTGTAGTCGTCGCGGATGACCAGACCCGACTCGCTGGAGCGACCGATCGTCAGCGGCTCGGTGCCCAGGGGCAGCTCGAGGCCGGCCTTGGGACCGCTCGTGATGACGATGCGCGAGACGGCGGACGTGGTCGCCAGACCCCCCGTGGGCGCCGGGGCCGGAGGGGCGGGGCGCTTGACCTGCGTGGTCACGGCGTCAGGCGATGAGGTGGGGGCGGCTGCCGCCGGAGCGGGGGATGCCGTGGGCTCGGGAAGCTTGCGCACCTTGACGCCGAACAGGTCGGCGCGCAGCGAATAGACGACACCGAACACGAAGAACCACAGCAGGACGAGGAAGCCGCCCTGAAGAAGAAGGAGAGTCAACTGACTCATGAGAGGGGTCCCCGTTCCCGGACGTCGAAGATGCTCGTGGCGTCGGACGCCGAAGGGCGTCGCGGCGGCTGCGCCTGGGCGACCACACGGAACACGATATTGGTGCGGCCGATCGAGATCGTCGAATCGGGCGGAAGAGCGGCCTCCGAGACCTTGCGGCCGTTGAGGGTGGTGCCGTTGGTCGAACCGAGGTCGCGGACCATCGCGCGCTCGCCGTCCCACAGGATCTCGACGTGCTTGCGGCTCGTGCCGGCGTCGGGGATGGTGATGTCGGCGTCGCTGCCGCGGCCGATCACCGTGCGGGCAGCGGTCAAAGGGTGACGAGTGCCGTCGATGTCGACGACTCCGCGCCACGCAACCTGTCCCTCGGTGGTCTGCGAGTCGACACGGAGCGTGCCCGTCGACAGCGACCCGTCGCGTTCGATCGAGATCGCGACCGGACCGGCGAAGGAGTAGCCCTGCGTACGGGCGTGCTTCTTGACCAGAGTGTCGAGCTCGGACACCAGGGTCGAGCCCAGCGCGCTCATCTTCTCGTCGTCGGTGGGCGAGAGGCGCACCGCGAACGTGTTGGGCGCGAGGATGCGCTCACGCGTGACGACCACGGCCTTCTTGTCGAGTTCGCTGCGCAGAGCGGACGCGATCTCCACCGGCTGGATGCCACTGCGGAAGGTCTTCGCGAACGCACCGTTGACGGCGCGTTCGAGACCCTTCTCGAAACTGTCGAGTAGCCCCACGAGACTCCTTCAGGCAGGCAGACCAGTAGGCACATCGTAGTCAGCGCGGCTGGGGAGGTCATGGACGCGGGCTTCGGAGCCGCGTTTCGTGACGCGGTCGCGGCCGTGATATTCTCGGGAAGTTGGTCGCGTGGCATCCTGTGTCACGCAACGCGCGAGTGGCGGAATAGGTAGACGCGCTGGCTTCAGGTGCCAGTGCCCGCAAGGGCGTGGGGGTTCAAGTCCCCCCTCGCGCACCACAATGAGAAAGACCCCCGGGTTCGTCCGGGGGTCTTTCTCATTGTGGAAAGCAGTCGTCACACGAACTTCTCGACGTGGATCCGACGCTCGGGGAGGCCAGCGGCTCTCGCCTCGCCGACGACCAGGTCGGCCCAGTCGCCGGGACCGCAGACGAAGAGATCCGAGTCGAGCAGGTCCGGCAGGACGGCGAGGATCGAAGCTCCTCGGGTGACGGCATCCGCCGACATCCAGGACGACTGCCCGGAGGGACGCCGGCCGATCATCTCGACGACCGCGCCGCCGCTCTGCTCCACCAGCCTCTCCGTCTCGTCCCACAGGAAGACCTGCGATCGATCGGTGGCACGCAGGACGACGGTCGCCTCGCCCCGTGCCAGGTCGGTGTCCTCGAGCAGCGCCCGCGCGGGCGTGATGCCGATCCCGGCCGCGATGACGGCGAGGCGTGGGGCGGTGCGCGCGGCATCCGTGAAAACCCCGTACGGACCCGCGAACGACACCTTCGTTCCGGCCTTCAGTCGGGCGAGACGCTCCGTTCCTTCACCGAGTGCGCGCACGGTGAGGCGGGCCTCCGTGTCGGTCGGCACCGCGGAGAACGAGATCGGGTGCGCGTGCCACCAGGTGCGGCGACTCCAGAACCGCCAGATCGCGTACTGGCCCCCGCGCACACCGAGGCGCGACAGGTCGCGGCCCGAGAGGTAAATCGAGAAGACACCGGGGCTCAGCGGCTCGATAGCGGTCACGCGGAGCTGGTGTTGGTCGGTGGCGAGCAGCGGCGCGGCGAAGCGGAACCACGCGATCGATCCGAATGCCAGGACGTAGAGACAGATCCAGTAAAAGGTCTGCGGTGTGCTGCCGGAGAGCACCTGCCCCGCCGAGAGCTGATGCGGAACGGCGACGAGAACAGCGACGTAACTGAGCAGATGGATCGCGTGCCACACCTCATGGGCGAGACGGCGACGCACGACGACGAGAGAGGTCACGACGACGACGACCAGCAGACCCGTACCCAGCCACGCGAGCAGCATGTCGGCGCCGGAGAACAACGACAGTGTCTGGTGCCAGAGTGACAGACCGTCTCGCAGGGAGTATCCGACAATGATCAGGGCGCCGTGACCCAGGATGAGGTACACCGCGGGTTTGCCGAGGCGCCGGTGAAGCCGGATCGCAGCGTCCTGGCCGAACGTACGGTCCACCCAGGGGACGCGGGCGGCGAGCACGAGCATGACCAGCAGCAGATCGGTGCCGATGAGTCCCGTCACGATTCCCGCGGCCGTCACCGCATCGGCAGGATCGGCGATCTGCGCCGGTCGTCCCGATGCCAGGAACAGCATGACGGCGACGATCACCGAGACCCAGCAGGTTGCGATGAGGACGACGGCGGCCCGTTCTCGGCGCCGGGAGGAACGATTGCGGTCCCGGTGCGAGGTGCCCTCGAGCGTCGAAGGCGGGGGGCCGTCCTGTCGGATCATGCTGCTCACGGGGCGCCCTTCGACCCGCCGGGGAAAGCGGGCTTCTTCCAGTTTCGCACCCCCTGACCCGGACGGGACCCGCCGCGTCACGCCGACCCGCGACCTCGCGCCACCAGCGCCTGCATCGCCACCACGCCGAGCACGACGGCGGCGCCCGCCCCCGCGAGAAGCGCGATGACGCCCGCATCGGTGCCGGGCACCGAGGCCTGACCGAACTCGTCCTGCCAGGGCCAGAGCGCGCGGAGCGAGCCCAACATGAGTCCGGTCATCAGCGCGAGCATGAGGGCGTGGTGCCGGCGCAGCATCACGCGGAGCAGGTTGACGAAGAGGCTGAGGCCCACGACGGCGCCCAGGGCGAAGGCCGCGATGTACGGCAGGTCGCGTTCGTTGAGGGCCACGAGCGTCGTCTCGTAGAGGCCGAACACCAGCAGGAGGAAAGCCCCCGACAGGCCGGGTAGGACGAGGGCGCACACCGCGACCGAGGCCGCGAGGGCGACGATCACCAGCGGCGGCTCCGCGACGGTGGCCGTCGGCAGACCGGTCAGGGCGAACGCCGCAGCGCTCGCGACGAGCGCGATGAGACCGAGACGCCACGTCCAGCCTCGGCCGAGCATGCGGACGGGAATGAGGAGGGATGCCGCGATCATCCCGCCGAACACGGCCCTCGTCTCGGTCGGATACGCGGACACCAGCGGCGCCAGGACCCGGGCCCCCACGACGACGGCGACCACCATTCCGAGCAGCACCGGGGCGACGACACTCCAGCGCACGGCCCGGAAATGCGCGGCGGTTCGTGTCGCGCCTCGACCGCGCACGACGTCGGTGCTCGCGACGAGCCCGCGCACGATGTGGCTGGCCGCGTCGATCAACGTCGCGTACACCCCGACGATGAGGGCGACCGTGCCGCCGCTGACCCCGGGGACGACTTCCACCGCCCCGATGAGCGTGCCGCGCACGAGGTTTCCCAGGGGGCGCAGAGGTGAACGTCGGTCGGCAAGGGTGTCGGCCATTCGGACAACGCTATGCGAGACCGCCCGGGAATGCGATTCGCGCGGACGCGTGATCGCACCAGAAATGAGCGGCTTATGCAACCCACCCCGCAAATGTCGTTCCTGAGAGGAAGCTGGATGCAACGAGAGTCCCGCCTCGAGCGGGCATCGGTTCACACTCGCGAAAGGAACACATCATGGGATTCTTCGGATTTCTTCTCCTCGGCCTCATCGCCGGCGCCATCGCCAAGCTGATCCTCCCCGGAAAGCAGGGTGGCGGCTGGCTCATCACCCTGGTGCTCGGCGTCGTCGGCGCTCTGCTCGGCGGATTCCTCGGCAGTGTCCTGTTCAACGCCCCGCTGCAGGACTTCTTCTCGCTCCAGACCTGGCTCCTCGCCATCGGTGGTTCGATCATCGTTCTGCTGATCTACGGCCTCATCGTGGGTCGTCGCGCCGCGCGCTGATCGACGAGGAAAGGCCCGGGGCGATTGGACCGCGCCCCGGGCCTTTCCCTGTCTCCGGTCGTCCACCCGCTTTACTGGGCAGGATGCCGAAACACCGCCGCCTCCGCTTCCTCCTCGTTCTCGCGGGGGGATCGGTGGCGGCGTTTCTCGTGGTGTGGCCGCAAGGTGTCGGCATCCATCGTCTTCCTCTCATCGCGAATGCGATCTCGCTCCGTGCGCTGCTGGCCCTCGGATTCGGGGTTCTCGCGCTGCTGGTCGCCGGTGCGGCCGTGTGGCGCCGCCGATGGGGAGTGGCCGCGGCTCTCGCGATCGCGCTCGCCGCGGCATCCGTGGGCAACGGCGTCGTGCTGCTGACCCGCGGAGGGGGAGCTCCCGTGCAGCCGGGTGAGTTCACGGTCGCCGCCTGGAACACGTACGGAGGATCGGTCTCTCCCGAGACGATCGCGCGGATGGTGCGCGAGACCGAGGCCGATGTCGTCAGCCTTCCCGAGACCGATGCGATCGCGGCGGCCCAGGTCGTCGGCATCCTGGATCGAGAGGGCATTCCGATGACTCACGACACCGTGGCCGCTGCGCCGGACGGCGAGACCATCCCGACGTCGATCCTCATCTCGCGCGAACTCGGCGACTACGCCCTCGACGCCGGGGTCGGTTCGACCGTCGGCCTGCCGAGCGGCGTGTGGAGACCGGTCGACGGCTCTGGACCGATCCTCGTGGCCGCGCACCCCATGCCGCCGCTCCCGGGCGTCACCGACCGCTGGGAACGCGGGCTCGAGTGGATCGCTGGACGCTGCGCCGACAGCCAGGTCATCGTCGCGGGCGACCTCAACTCCACGGTCGATCACTTCAGCGGCTTCGGACGCGGGGGAGGACTGATCGGCGGATGCCGCGACGCTGCCGCCGACGCGGGCTCGGCCGCCGCGGGAACCTGGCCCGTCCGACTGCCGGTGGGGCTGGCGTCGCCGATCGACCACGTGCTGGTCGGCTCCGCGTGGCGCGTGAACGGCTTCGCCGTGCTCACCGACTTCGACGACGCGGGCAGCGATCACCGCCCCATCGTCGCGACGCTCAGCCGCGGCTGACCGCTCCGGGCAGGCACGGGCGCCTGCCGCGCGGGGCCGCCCCCAATACCCCGACCCCGCGCGGACGCGGCGGCGGAGCCTGCTCACGCCGTGGAAGCAGTCTTGCCCCGGTGCGCGCCCCCCGCGTGCGCGCGCCAGCCGGGGTCGCGGGGCGGCGCGGCACCCCGGTCGGCGATTTCATCCGATCGGACTACGCCCCGGGGCGCGGAAGGCCGTTGCGCGCTCCCCACAGCGCGAGCTGAGTGCGGTCGTCGAGGTCGAGCTTCCGCAGTGCCGACGCGGTCTGGCTGCGCACGGTGTTCACCGACACGCTCAGTCGCTTCGCGATGTCCTCGGTCGAGGTGACCCCGCTGCTGAGCAGCCCCACGACCCGACGCTCCGCCCCGGTCAACAGGGCGACCTGCTCGGGCTCGGCGGGGGTGCTGCGCGCTTCGCGGAGCTCGCGGATCACCCTCGGTGCGACGCGGGGCGAGATCGTGGCCGTACCCGCGGCCGCCCCGCGGATGACCGGCAGCAACTGGTCGCTGTCGTGACCCTTCAGCAGATACCCGCTGGCGCCGGCTTCGATCGCGTCGACGACGAATGCGTCCGAGACCTCGCTCGTCAGGAGGATGACACGGCATCCGCTCTGCTCATCGGCCGTGATCAGGCGCGTGGCTTCGATCCCGTTCATGCCGGGCATGTGCAGGTCCATGAGGACGACGTCCGCGCGCTCGGCGTGCGCGAGGACCACCGCGTCGCGACCGTTCGCGGCCTCTCCGGCCACGCGGATGCCCGTCGCGTTCTCGAGGCGGAGCCGGATCCCCCGGCGCACCGTGCGGTTGTCGTCGACGATGAGCACGCGGATGTCGGCGCCGGGCGTGATCACGGCGTCAGAACGCGGGTCGAGGCCTCTGAGGCGCTGAGCGGGGCCTCCATGATCACAGCCCAGCCGCCCGTCGAGACGGGACCGGCGGTGAGAGTGCCGTGCAGCAGGTCGACGCGCTCCGCCATTCCCGCAAGTCCCCATCCGAGCCCGGTCGGAAGATCGGATGCCACGGCCGCTCGCCCGGGTTCGTTGCCGACGGCCACACGGATCGATGTCGGCGCCACGCGCACGTCAACCGACACGCGAGCGCCGGGGGCGTGCTTGCACGCGTTCGTCAGCGCCTCCTGCACCACGCGGTAGGCGGTGGTGGAGACCATCGCGGGCAGGTCGTCGACCCCGGCGTGAACGCGGACGACGATGTCCATCCCGCGTGACGACCAGTAGTCGAGCAGCGCGTCGAGCGAGCGGAGGTCGAGGGTCGGGTCGGCGCGCGCATCGCTCTCGGCACGCAGGTCGCGCAGGGCCGCGTAGAGGCTGGCCGACGCGAAGCGTCCTTCGGCGCGCATCTCGGCGATGAGGGTCGCGGCCTGGGCGGCGTCCAGGCCGTCGATGTCGACGGCCGCGTCGGCCAGAGACAGCAGGCCGGCGAGGTGTTGTCCGGCGACGTCGTGCAGCTCCTGGGCGATGCGGGCGCGCTCCCGCGTTCTCGCGCGTTCGAGATCGGCTTCGTGCTCGGCGGCGGCTGCGGCGAGCTCCGCGCGCGCACGACGCAGGCCGGACATGCGCCTCGCCCACCAGATGCCGAGCGCCGCGGCGCCCGCCACCGGGGCGGCGAACGCGAGCCCCGCGCTGAGGACGAAGCTCCACGCGATCGCCGCTGGCGCCCCGGTGGAGGTCGACCACAGGGCCAGGATGCCGACGGCTGCGCCGATCACCACGACCGTCCAGAGGATTGCGACGGCCGCGCGCCGCTGCGCGGCGAGGAGGAAGACGGATATCCCCACCACCAGGGGGAGGGCCCCCAACCACCGCGGGATGTCGAAACCGGCGACGAGGGCGAGGTAGCACGCGGCCGTGCCCAGGGCGGCGACGACCGGGAAACGGGGAGACAGCAGAAGGAACGCGCTCTGCGCCGCGCACCCGGCGATCACCAGGGCGATGACCACGCCGAAGGGGATGCGGTAGTCCCAGACCACGTCGCCCTGCAGGATCGTCGCGAGGGGATCCGACAGGGACTGGACGACGGTGACGACGAACACGATGACGACGAACGCCGTCATGACGCGAGGACGGCTCAGGATGCGGGTGAAGCCCTCGGCATCCGCCGTGCGGGGGTTCGGTTGTTCGTCACTCGTCGGCACCGCGTCACTCTAACGTCGGCGGCAACACGTAGACCACGTCGTCGCCGTCGCGCTCGTGCTCGACGAAACCGATGCGGGCCAGGACCGCGTGCGAGGGCTGATCGTCGACGGAGACGCACGCGTAGAGGGGACGCTCGGCCTCGTGCGACGTGAGCAGCCGCAGCGCTTCGGTCGGAGCGTCGTCGTGCGCCGAGGGCGAGACCGCGAGCAGGATCTCGCGCTCCCCGTCGATGTCGAGAGCGGCGGCGAGCCCGACCACCACGTCGTCCTCGACGATGACGTGCGCGTCGACCTTCGCGTCGTCGCTCCAGCGGTCGAAGGCCGCCCGATCGTCGAACGCGGCGCGCGGCCACGCGGAGGTGCTCGCCGACACCGCACGGAAAGCGGCATCCCGGTCGTCGTCCTGAAGGGCTCGCAGCTCGATGTGGGGCATGGCGTCACGCTAACGGGAGCGGGGGAGCGGGCCACCGCTCTTGTGCGCTCAGGCGAAACCGTGCAGGGCGAGGAAGGTCCACGTGGCGCCGTTCGTGTCGCGACGGGCGATCTGCTCGTGCAGATGGTGGAACAGGGTGTCGCGCGTGCCGTCGTCGACGCTCATCCAGCCCTCGAGATTGCGACGCAGCACGAGATCGATCTGCACGAAGGTCTTCTGGAAGACGACATTGCGCGAAATGGCCACGAGGTGCGAAGCCAGGGCCATCATCGCGTTCACGTATTCGGGCGAGCTTTCGGCGGAATGCAGCTCTTCGACGATGCGCGCCGTTTCGACGAGTTCGTCGTCGGAGCAGCGGGGCAGGGCCACGTGCAGGACGGCGGCGATCGTGTGCGCGGCGTACTCGCGCATGTCGTTGCGAGCGCGGTCGGTCAGGGCGGCCACGCGGGTGTACCGGTTCGCCGCGACTTCGACCAGCCCGATGCGCTCCAGCCTCTGCAGAGCCTCCCGCACCGGAGTGCGGGATATGCCCATGAGCGTCGCCAGCTCGATATCCCGCAGCCGGTCACCCGCCTGGAGCCGACCGTCGACGATCGCCTCGCCGAGGGCCCTATAGGCCTCGTCGACGAGGGCGGAAGCACGCCGACGACTATCCATCAGCCGGATTTTACGGCCCTCGGTTACCACAGCACATGGCCAGAACTTGCTGATTCTTCGTTTTCGTGTCGCGCGCGGGCCTCTGCGCCGGTAAAGTGATCGCCGTCACGCCTCGCGTGACATATCCGGGGGGATCCGTCGACGCCCGGGCTTCGAGCTTGCTCAGCCCGGGCGTCGTATGGGCTTACGGCGTATGACGCCGCGCAACGTTTGTGTCACGGACCCGTGCGCGAGAAGAGTCCGGCCGTTACCGTGAAGGCACAGACCGGCGCGCTCGGCGCCGGCTCAAGCGGAAAACGGCACAACGAATGAGCACGCAGGGCACGGTCAAGTGGTTCAACTCCGAAAAGGGCTTCGGCTTCATCGCCCCCGATGACGGCAGCCAGGACGTCTTCGCGCACTACAGCGCGATCCAGTCGGGCGGTTACCGCTCGCTCGAAGAGAACCAGCGCGTCGAGTTCGAGGTCGCCCAGGGCCCCAAGGGCCTGCAGGCGGAGAACATCCGCCCCCTCTGACCTTCTTCGGCTCCGGCCGGTCGGGCCCCGGGCGCGTTCTTCGCGTTGGCCGGGGCCTTCAGCGTTCGTGGCGCACGAGGTCGACCCCCGCAGCGGCGAACTGGCCCAGCGTCGCGTGCGGAAGGAACGCTCGCGTGAGGGCGGCGCCGATGCGGGTGAGATCCGCCTCGTCGCGGTAGAGCAGGTACATCGTCTCGTAGCGCGGGTGGAACTTCTGCTTGAACCGGTGCAGCGAGGCGAAGCCGTAGACGGGCTCGAGCATCGCGGCCATGCGCTCCTGCAGATCGGCGATGGCGCCGGCATCCGCGGGATACTTATGCGCCAGCGGAGCACCCGACAGGGACATGATCTGCGCCCCCTCCGCGGAGAACTCCCGGGCGGACGCACCGATCAAGAACTCCATCACGGGCCCGAAACCGCCGTCGCGCCGGCGCATCAGGTCGAGCGTCCACCCGCGGATCCCGCCCTTGCCGTAGATCGGGAGCCACGACAGGAAACCGTCGACGTCGCCCTGCGGTGACACCGCCAACGCGAGGCGCACCTCGGCATCGGCCGCCTCCTGCAGCGTGCCCAGGGTGAAGCCCATCTCGGGCAGCCCCTTATCGCCCACCCAGCTCTCGGAGATCGCGCGAAGCTGCTGGCGCACGCCCCAGGTCTCGTCCGAGAGTCTCGACAGGCGGAACGTCATGCCCTCGCGCTCGCCGCGGTTGAGCGAGGTGCGCACCGCGCCCCACGCCTTTCCGGTGAACTGCAATCCCGGAAGATCGACCACGGTGTCGTCGGCGACGACGATGCGCCGCCAGTCGCCCGGAACGGCGTCGGCCGTGGTGTCTCCGGCGCTGAAGAAGCACGGCGCGAGACCCGCGGCCTCGGCGGCGTCGATGAACGAGCGGACGGTCCGATCGCGGGAGGACGGGGGGCCGAGCGGATTCCCGAGCGCCAGGGCCACCCCGGAGCGTCGCTGGTAGGCCACGATTCCGCGGCCGAAGCGGGCGTACGACATGCCGTCCCACGTCGTCATCCACGACAGTGTGCCCCCGCCGCTCGCGTGCAACTCCTTCTTCACGTCCTCTACGGTCGGCGCAGGCGTTTCCCCGAGCGCCGCGCGCGGCCGGGCGCGGAACGCGGCCCGCACGAGGAAGAAGTACACGGATGCCACGAGCCACAGCGCCGACGAGGCCAGAACGCTGGTGAAATCGGCATCCAGATCCGCTTCGACCCCGGTGAGGCCCACCAGGAGCAGGACGGCGAAGAGGAGGACCACGAGCAAGAGGTTCAGGGCGCTGTAGAGCATCACGACGACCCACGCCCAGCGGCGGCCGCGGCGCAGGGCGGTTGCCACCACGAGGACGACGAGCGTGTTGACGGCGACGTCGATCCACGAGCCCGAGGTCGCCGCCGACGAGCCGAACGGACCGGTCATCGGGGCGACGTACCCGAGGATCTCGAACGCGCCGAGGGCGCACAGCACCACGAAAGCGATCAGGCGCTGCTCGCGGACGCTCACGCGCTGAGGGCGCAACGACCGGTCGACACCGAGCACGAGGGCGACGGCGAGGACGCGCTCGAGGTCGGGGAGCGAGCCGTAGTAGAGGAACGTGAGGGCCAGACCCGCGATCATGACCGTCCAGCCGCGCAGGCGCCACGGCGAGGGGAGCAGCGCGAGAGCGGCGGCGAGACACGCGAAGACGCCGCCGGACGGACCGACGTCGAGGGCCATGGCCTGCTGCTGAGCCCACGGCCACGGCAGGAAGGCCGCCACCCAGAGGAGCAGCGACGCGGCGAAGATCGAGAAGAGCTGTCCCACGGTGAAGTACGCGGCGGCGACGCGGGTGCCGCGGCGCACCTCGAGGAAGCCCATCCCGACGAGCGTCGGGATGCCGACGAGATACAGCCAGGGCGCACCGACCACGAACGTGCCGGTGACCGGCGTCCACCAGCGACCGGCCTCGAGGGCGGGAAGGCCGTAGGCGAGCGAGGCGAAGGCGTCAGAGGCCGCGAACGGGCTCCAGAGGGCGCCGGTGGCGACACCGACGACCACGAGGATGCCGACCAGGACGAGCGTGGCCGGTAGTCGGCGCGCGAGGTGCGTCGCCCGTCGGAACGTCGAGTTCTCCGCCATGCCGCTCACGATAGGGCACGGTCGACCCGCCCGTGGGGAGCAGGTGCGGCGGGCGGCGGCTCAGGCCACGGGATCGGAGACGGCGTGCCACCCGGCACGCGCGTGGGCGAGGGCTTGCTCCGCATCGGTCGCCGCCCGAGCCGCGGCCAGCTGCCGACGCGCGTCCTCGAGGCGCAGTCGTTCGCCGATCGCGGCGGTGGACCCGCGTGCCTCGGCGGCGGCCAGAGCGGCGCGCGCGCACGCGAGGGTGCCGGGGAGGGCGGCACGAGCGGCCTCGAGACGCTCGCGGGGGCTCATCGCGTCGCCGAGGGCGTCGTCGCGCGTCTCGCGGACCCGGGCGACGGTCGCGATCGCCCACCGCGGCCGACGGACGGCCTCCGCGGCGGCCAGGTCGAGGTCGCGCGCCGCAGCGCGCAGACGGTCGAGGGCGTCGGGTGCCGCTTCGGCCGGGCGGCGGGATGCCGACGCGGTCGCCGCCTCGATCTCGGCCCGCGCGGCAACGAGTTCGGCGTCCGCGTTCTCGGCCGCCTGCAGGGCGATGCGATGCGCGTCTTCGACGGCGCGCAGCTGCCGTTCGGCGCGCAGGAGCGCGGCGGTGGCCGCGACGAGGTGGCCCCCATCGGGCTCGGAGGCCGCGCGCTCGAGGGCGTCGTCGACCTCACGGAGGGCGTCGGATGCCGCCCGCGCGGCCGTCTCGGCATCGTCTCGGTCTTCGCGCGTGAAGCGATCGCGCAGAGCGGTCACCAAGGGCTCGGGGTCGCCCGTCGTCTCGATCAGCTCGTCGCGTCGACGGCGGGTGAGCTCGAGGAGGTCGGCCGGGGTACGGTGCGCCCGCGCCCACTCCTGCAACTGCTCCCGAGTGCGCTCGACTCGTCGGATCTGATCGTCGAACCCGGCGCGCAGTCTGCGCGCGTCGTCGGCGCGCCGGGCCGCGACGCCCGTGTCGGCCTCGAGCCGCGAGAGGTCGGCGAATCCGCGGTCGCGCGCCCGGACGGCCGCCGCGCGGGCTCGGCGGAGATCGGCCGGCTCGTCCGCGGCGTCCATCGCATCGACGGCGCGGAAGGCCACGTCGAGCCGGGACACAGCGTCATCCAGACGCAGGAGCGCCTCGCCCGCTGCGGTCACGGCCCGGGCAGCCGTCGCGCGCGCCCGCGGGGAGCGACGAGAGAACCGCACGGCGATCACGATCACCCCGACGACCAGGGCCGCCACGAGGAGGGCGACCGCCGCGGGGATCACCCCCTCGAGCTCAGACACCGGCGGAGGCGTCCGATTCCGACGAGTCGTCGACCAGCAGGAGGGCGCGGAGCTGGTCGACGTCGTCGACGGCGGCCTGGGCGCCGTCCGCCTCGTGGGGCCAGCTGAAGCCCCAGCGCACGAAGATCACCGGCACCCCGGCATCCGCCCCTCCCTCGACGTCGTGGTGTCGATCGCCGATGAGGATGGGGCGCGAGGTGTCGGCTCCGGCGGCCTCGAGGCGGCGCAGCGCCTCGCGCACGACGTCGGCCTTGGTGCTCAGGGTGCGCTCGTCGAGGGTGGCGCCGACCATGGCCTCGAGGGAGGGGGCGAGACCGAAGTGGTCCATGAGGGCGACGACCTGCACCTCGGGCTTCGAGCTCGCCGTCGACTGCGGGATGCCCGCCGCGTGCAGCTCGTGCACCAGTTCGCCGACACCCGGGTAAAGGCGCGCGCTGACCGTGTAGCCCTCGCTCTTGTTCAGCCCGCGGTAGAAGGTGACGGCTTCGGTCGCCTGCTCGGGGGTCATGCCCACGTTCACCTGGAACGACTCGTACATCGGCGGACCGATCCAGCGCGACAGCTCTCCGCGCACCGGGGGCGTCCGCCCGAAGTGCTCCAGCGTGATGGTCAACCGGCGGAGGATGCCCTCCGATGCGTCGACGAGGGTTCCGTCGACGTCCCACAGGACGCAGGAGAAGGGAGAGCGTGCAGACATGCGTCCACGCTACCGGCGCGGCATCCGCCCGGCTCGCTCCGGCGCGGTCAGAACAGGCGCGGAGCGCCCGACTGCACGCCCTTCATCTCGTCGTAGTCGAGGACCAGGCACCGGATGCCGCGATCGGTGGCGAGGACGCGGGCCTGCGGCTTGATCTCCTGCGCGGCGTAGACGCCCGTGACGGGCGCCAGCAGGGGGTCGCGGTTGAGGAGCTCGAGGTAGCGCGTGAGCTGCTCGACGCCGTCGATGTCGCCGCGGCGCTTGACCTCGATCGCCACCGTTCCCTTGCCGTCGTCGTTGCGCAGGAGCAGGTCGACGGGGCCGATCGCGGTGGGGTACTCGCGGCGCACGAGGGTGAGGTTCTCGCCGACCACCGAGACCTGTTCGGCCAGCAGCCGCTGCAGGTCGGCCTCGACGCCGTCCTTGATCAGGCCCGGGTCGATGCCGAGGTCGTGGGCGGTGTCGTGGATGACCTCGTGGATGCGCACCAGCAGCGCATCACCGGTCTTCGCATGGGTGACGCGCCACCGCTCGATCACGCCGTCTTCGACGTCGACCTCGTCGGGATGTTCGAGGGTGAGCGAGCACGGCGGGCTCATCCAGTTCAGCGGCTTGTACGAGCCGCCGTCGGAGTGCACCAGCAGACTGCCGTCGTTCTTGTGGACGAGCAGGCGGGTGGCGAGGGGGAGATGCGCGTTGAGGCGGCCGGTGTAATCGACGGAGCAACGGGCGATGACGAGACGCACCCACTCAGCCTAATTGCGCCCCGCCGCGTCGCGTCGCGCGGGCTCGGCCTCCGCCTTCTCGGAGGCGACGAGCGGCTTGGCCGCGCCGGAGAAGAGTCCGGATGCCACGATCAGGCCGACCACGATGAGCAGGGTGTTCAGCAGGCCGATGTGGTCGCCGATCCATCCGAGGATCGGGGGACCGCAGAGGAAGGCGACGTAGCCGATGGTGGCGGCCGCGGCCACGCGGGAGGCGGCCTTGGCGGGGTCGTCGGCGGCGGCGGACATGCCGATCGGGAAGCCCAGCGAGGCGCCGAGTCCCCACAGGGCGGCGCCCACGAAGACGAGCGGGCCGTACGGGGCCAGGATGAACAGCAGCAGGCCCGCGGCGGCGGTGCCGGCGAGCACCCGCAGGACGAGCACGCGCCCGAGGCGATCGACGACGGGACCGCCCGCGATGCGGCCGACCGTCATGGCGACGGAGAACACCGCCAGCACCGCCGGCCCCGCCTCTTCGGGCGCGCCGTGGCCGTAGACCACCGCGGAGGGCAGCCAGTCGTTCGCGCTGCCCTCGGCGAAGGCCATGCCGAGCATGATGACGCCGAGCGTGTAAGTGCGCGGCTCGCGCCAGGCCTGCAGCGACACCGAGAGGCGCTCGCGCCAGTGGGCGCGCTCCTCATCGGCGGGGGCGTCCATCGCGACCTCTGCCCGCGGCACGTTCGCGACCGACACGAAGGCCACCACGATGATCACGACCCCCATCGCGACGCAGTGGGCGATCACCGGGATGCCGAGGCTCACCGCGACGAAGCCGAGGCCCGCTCCGATGACGGTGCCGAAGCTGAAGAAGGCGTGCAGCAAGGGCATGATCGTGCGCCCGGTGGCCTTCTCGAGGGCCGCTCCCTCGACGTTCATCATCACGTCGACGGCGCCGTTGCCGAATCCGAAGAGCGCGAGGCCCACCAGGGCGACGGCGAAGAGCTGCAGGGAGTCCGCCCCGAAGCCGATGATCATGAGCCCGATGCCGACGAGCAGCAGGGCCACGAGCATTCCGCGGCGCGCGCCGATGCGGGCCATCACGGCCGGGGCGATCGACAGACCGATGATGGATGCCACGCCCATGCCCAACAGCAGGAGCCCGACGCCGGAGTTCTCGATGCCGAGCGATTCGCGGATCGCGGGCACCCGCGACGCCCAGGTGGAGATGCTGAGCCCGCTCGCGAGGAAGATGGCGCAGATCGCGATGTGCCAGCGGACGAGCTGGGATCGGGTGAGCGTCGAGTGCATGTCGACACTGTACCGAATCGATTCGACGCATATCGAATCGATTCGGCAAGGCGCCCGGTCGGCAGGTACGATCGGCCCGTGAGCACCCGTCGCGCGACCATCAGCGATGTCGCCCGTGAGGCCGGCGTCTCGGCGTCGACCGCCTCGGTGGTGTTCAGCGGCAAGACGCCCACCTCGCAGGCGACCCGGGCCCGCGTGCTGGCCGCCGCCGAGAGCCTGGGCTACACCGGACCGGATCCGCGCGCGGCCTCGCTGCGTCGCGGACGCTCGGGCATCGTCGGCGTGGTCTTCGACCAGCACCTCGGGACCGCGTTCCTCGATCCCGTGACCACCCACATGATGGACGGACTGGCCGACGGCGTCTCGCGCCTGGGCGCCGCGCTCCTGCTGCTGCGCGACGACGGCGAGACGGTGAGCGAACCCTCGCTGCACACCGCCCCCATCGACGCCGCCGTGCTGATCGGCTGCAGCCCGCGCATGCGCGATTCGCTCGAGATCGTCCGAGGCCGCGGCATCCCGGTCGTGGTCGTCGAGGGCGACGCGGGTGAGGGCGTGCCGCAGGTGCTGCTCGACAACACCGAGGCCCAGCGCGCGGCCGCGCGCCACCTGTCGGCGCTCGGCCATCACGACGTCGTCATCGTCACCCTCCCTACCGATACCGCTCGTCGACGCGGCTGGATCGCCGACGACGCCGAGGTGCGCGTCGACGTGACCGCCGACCGTCTGGCCGGAGCCCGCGCGGTGTTCCCCGACGCGCCCGCGGTGGCCGCCGCCACCAGTTCGATCGACGAGGGCACCATCGCCGGTCGGGCGATCTTCGCCGATCCCGACCACCGCCCGACCGCTGTCATCGCGCAGAGCGATCTGCTCGCGGCCGGGGTGATCCGTGCGGCCGAAGAGGCGGGGCTCCGCGTCCCCGATGACGTGAGCGTCACCGGATTCGACGGCGTGGTCGTCGACGGCCTCGCCCCGCACGTGCTGACCACGCTCGTCCAACCCGCCACCGCCAAGGGTCGGGCGGCCGGTGAGGCGGTCGCCGCGATGCTCGAGGACGAGACGCCCTCGGGGCTCGACCTGCGGTGCACCTTCCGCGAGGGGACCACGACCGCTCCGCCGCGTACCACATGAGCCGACGGGTGCTGGGACTCTCATGCTCCGCATAGAATAGGGACGACACCCCGAGAGCCCGGGCACCCGCCCGTCGACCCCGAGGAGGCCCGACCGTGCTGATCTTCCTCGGCGCCTTCGCGGCCGTGCCCCTTCTTCTGCCGTGGCTCGTCTCGCGCATCGGTGCCCGCGCCTTCTACGTGGCGGCGGTGCTCCCGGCACTCGCTTTCGCGCACGCTATCGTCCTCGCCCCCGCGGTGTTCGCGGGGGACATTCCCTTCGAGGAATATCGCTGGATTCCGGCGATCGACGTCTCGCTGTCGATGCGCATGGACGTGCTCGGCTGGTTGCTGACCCTCGTCGTGACCGGCGTCGGTGCGCTGGTGATGCTCTACTGCCGGTGGTACTTCCGCGGCAAGACCGCCGGTGTCGGGCAGTTCTCCGCCGTGCTGCTCGGCTTCGCCGGCGCCATGTACGGCCTCGTCCTCACCGACGACATCGTCGTCCTCGTCATGCTGTGGGAAGCGACGAGCGTGCTGTCGTACCTGCTCATCGGGTACTACCACAGCCGTTCCGCGAGCCGTCGAGCCGCCCTGCAGGCGCTGCTCGTCACCACGCTCGGCGGACTCGTCATGCTCATCGGCGTGGTTCTGCTCGTCGTCCAGGCGGGCACCTCGAGCCTGTCGACGATCCTCGCCGACCCGCCCACGGGCGCCGTCGTCGACATCGCCGTCCTGCTGCTGCTGGTGGGAGCGCTCAGCAAGTCGGCGATCTTCCCGTTCCACTTCTGGCTCCCCGGGGCCATGGCCGCCCCCACCCCGGTCAGTGCGTACCTGCACGCCGCTGCCATGGTCAAGGCCGGCATCTACTTGGTCGCCCGCCTCGCCCCCGGCTTCGCCGATACGCCGTTCTGGCGGCCCACCCTCATCGCCCTCGGTGTCTTCACGATGCTGCTCGGCGGGTTCCAGGCTCTGCGTGAGCGCGACCTCAAGCGCATCCTCGCCTTCGGCACGGTGAGCCAGCTCGGCTTCCTCACCGTGATGCTCGGATACGGGACGAGGGATGCCGCTCTCGCCGGCGCCGCGCTCCTGCTCAGCCACGCGCTGTTCAAGTCATGTCTCTTTCTCGTCGTCGGTGTGATCGACCGTCAGCTGAACACCCGTGACATCGGCCAGCTCTCCGGCCTGGGCCGACAGGCGCCGGTCATGGCCACCGCGTCGTTCATCGCGATCTTCTCGATGGCGGGGGTCATCCCCACTCTCGGGTTCGTCGCGAAAGAGACCGCGCTGACGGCCCTGCTGCACGAAGCCGAAGGCGGAGCGGCGTGGGGATGGGTCGCTCTGATCGGCATCGTGCTGGGCTCGGCGCTGACGGCGGCGTACGGCATCCGCTTCCTGTGGGGGGCGTATGGGACCAAGCGCGACGTCGAGACCACCGAGTGGCCCGACCCGCCGATCGGCTTCCTGTCGGCGCCGGTGCTCCTCGCGGCGACGTCACTGGGGCTCGGATTCCTCGCCCCGATCGTCGACCACTGGCTCGCGCCCTACGCCGACGGCCTGCCCGAAGCGACCGCGGGCGTCTCCGCTCCCGCGTACCCGTACCACCTGGCGCTCTGGCACGGCCTCGAGCCGGCGCTGTTCATCTCGCTCGGCACGCTCGCACTCGGCGCCGGCATCTTCTGGGTCGTGCGCAAGACGCAGCTGCACAAGCGCCGTCGCGTGCTGCCCTTCACGGCGAACGACGCCTACAACGTGGCCCTGCGCGGGATCGACCACTCGTCCGAGTGGGTGACCGCCCGCTTCCAGCGCGGTTCTCTGCCGTTCTACGTCGGAACGATCTTCGTCGTGCTCGTCGTCGCCGAAGGCACGGCGCTGCTCGCCTCGAGCGAGTGGCGCGCCCAGCTCGCCGCGTGGCAGTCGCCGGCACAGCTGATCTCGGCACCGATCATGATCGCCGCCGGCATCCTGGCCGTCCGCGCCCGCAAGCGGTACACCGGTGTCGCCCTCGTCTCGGTGACGGGCCTGGGCATGGTGGTGCTCTTCGCCACCAGCGGCGCCCCCGACCTCGCCCTCACGCAGGTGCTCATCGAAACCGTGACCCTCGTGGTGTTCGCGCTGGTGCTCCGGCGTCTGCCGGCCCGCATGGGCGAGCAGAACGAGTCGGTCGCCCCTCTCGCGCGTGCCGTGCTCGGCGCGGGCGTGGGCCTCACGATGGCCCTCGTGGCGATCGTGGCGACCGGCGCGCGGCAGGACCTCCCCGTCTCGCTCGAGTGGCCGCCCCTCGCCTACGAGATCGGTCACGGTCGCAACGTCGTCAACGTCGCTCTCGTCGACCTCCGCGGCTGGGACACCATGGGCGAGCTCTCGGTGCTGGTCCTCGCCGCCACCGGCGTGGCATCCCTCGTCTTCATCACCAACCGCAGCGACAATCTCGCACGTCGATCGGGCACCGCCCGCGCGCGGGTGGGACTCGGCCGTCGCCGGCCCCTCGTCGAGACCGACAGCGGCGTGCGCGCGCAGCGCGTGGGCGAGACCGGTGCTCCGCGCGCGTGGCTCATCTCGGGTGCGAAGGTGCAGCCCGAGAACCGTTCGATCCTGCTCGAGATCATCATCCGGGTGCTCTTCCACTCGATCATGATCGTGTCCCTCTACCTGCTCTTCGCGGGCCACAACCTGCCCGGCGGAGGGTTCGCCGGTGGCCTGGTCGCCGGTATGGGCCTGGTCATGCGGTACATCGCGGGCGGTCGCTGGGAGCTCGGCGCCGCCGCCCCCACCGACGCGGGTCGCTTGCTCGGGGCGGGCATGGCGATCGCCGTGCTGTGCGCCCTCGTTCCGATGGTGTTCGGCTTCGCGCCGCTGCAGAGTTTCACCTTCGAGGGCGAACTGCCGATCATCGGTCACTGGGAGTTCGTCACCAGCACGATCTTCGACGTCGGCGTCTACCTCGTCGTCATCGGCCTCGTGCTCGACGTGCTCCGCAGCCTCGGCGCCGAGGTCGACCGCCAATCGCAACTCCCCGAGGACGCGGAGGTGGTGAGCTCATGACCATCTCGCTGGTCCTCGTCATCGTCATGGCCGTGCTCTTCGCCTGCGGCGTCTACGCCATGCTCGAGCGCAGCCTCACCCGCGTGCTGATCGGCTTCCTTCTGCTCGGGAACGCCGCGAACCTGCTGCTCCTCATCGTCATGGGCGCGCCCGGCCGGGCCCCGTTCTACGACGGCGGGCAGACGGATGCCGCGGACATGTCCGACGCTCTTCCCCAGGCCCTGACGCTCACCGCGATCGTCATCACGTTCGGCATCTCGGCGTTCCTGCTCGCCCTGATCTACCGCTCCTGGCAGCTCGGTCAGGCCGACACGGTCATCGACGACGCGGACGACGTGGCGCTGCGCGCCCGCACGGCGAACGAGCCCGAGGACGCGATGGACGAAGAGTCCCGCTCCGACGACGAGGACGTCACCACCGACTTCGTCGGCGACGTCGCCTCGCCCATCCGCGTGCTGCACCAGGGCGACCTGTCGCAGCTCGTCGACGACGCCCCGGTCGATCGCGTCGCCGTCTCGCGCGAGTCCGACCCGGCGCGTGACGACGACAGCGACGCCCCCCGCGACCCCCAGGACGGTGATCGCTCGTGAGCGCCCTCGTGCCCCTGCTCGTCGGCATCCCTCTCATCGGTGCCGCGATCAACCTCATCTTCGGTCGGCGCAAGAAGACGCAGATCGTCGTGTCGGTCGCCTCCCTCGCGGCCGTGCTCGTGCTCGGTGCGATCCTTCTCGTCACCGTCGACACGAGCGGGCCCATCGCGGTGGCGATCGCCGCGTGGGACATCCCGTTCGGCATCGTGCTCTACGTCGACGTGCTCGCGGCTCTTCTCGTCGTCGTCACGAGCATCGTGCTACTCGCGGTCCTGCTCTTCTCGATCGGGCAGGGCGCGGCCGACAACGACGAAGACACCCCGGTCTCGATCTTCTACCCGGCGTACCTGATCCTGGGCGCGGGCATCTTCAACGCCTTCATCGCCGGTGACCTCTTCAACCTCTACGTGGGCTTCGAGATCCTGCTCGTCGCCTCGTACGTGCTGATCACCCTGGGCGGTACCGAGTCGCGCATCCGCACCGGCGTCGTCTACATCGTCGTCTCGCTGGTGTCGTCGATCCTGTTCCTCGCGGCGATCGCCATGGTCTACGGGGCGCTCGGCACGGTCAACATGGTCCAGATCAGCGAACGGATGGCCCTGCTCCCGCAGGACACGCAGACGATCCTGCACCTCATGCTGCTGCTCGCCTTCGCGATCAAGGCGGCGGTGTTCCCGCTGTCGTTCTGGCTGCCCGACTCGTATCCGACGGCTCCCGCTCCCGTCACGGCGGTGTTCGCGGGTCTGCTGACCAAGGTCGGCGTGTACGCGATCATCCGCACCGAGACGCAGCTCTTCGTCGCCAACGACCTCAACTTCCTGCTGATGATGGTTGCTCTGTCGACGATGATTGTCGGCATCCTGGGTGCCGTCGCGCAGGCCGAGCTCAAGCGCATCCTGTCGTTCACGCTGGTGAGCCACATCGGCTACATGATCTTCGGGCTGGCGATCAACACGCCGCTCGCGGTGGGGGCGACGATCTACTACATCGTCCACCACATCATCGTGCAGACGACCCTGTTCCTGGCCGTCGGTCTCATCGAGCGCCGGGCGGGCAGCACCTCGATCCTCAAGGTGAAGGGCCTCATGCGCGCGGCGCCCCTGCTCGCGGTGCTGTACTTCATCCCGGCGATCAACCTCGGCGGTCTGCCGCCGTTCTCGGGCTTCATCGGCAAGTACGCCCTGTTCGACGCGGCGGCGCAGGTGGGCACCCCCGTGATGATGGTGCTGATCGTCGGCGGCGTCGTCACCTCGATCCTCACGCTCTACGCCCTGATGCGCGCGTGGAACCTGTCGTTCTGGCGCGAAGACGACGACTCCGCCGAGACGACCGAGCGCATCGCCTACCTCGGCAACGCCCCGGCCGCGACCATCTCGACCGAGCGTCGCACGACGCCGAAGATCATGACGCTCGCCACCGTCGGCATGGTGGCCGTCACGGTGTCGCTGACCGTGTTCGCAGGCCCCCTGCTCGACATGTGCCTGCGGGCGGGCGTCGACATCACCGACGGCGTGAGCCTCGTGCAGATCCAGGAACAGGCGGGTCAAGGATGAGCCCCTCCCGCCGATCGCAGGTGTCGCTGTTCCTGCACCAGCTGCCGTTCCTGGTGTGGCTGGTCGCTCTGTGGATGCTGCTGTGGGGCCAGTTCACCTGGCTGGCGTTCCTCACCGGTCTGGTCATGGCGGTCTTCGTCACGCGCGTCTTCCGCCTGCCCCCGGTCGAACTCTCAGGTCGCATCAACCTCTGGTACGGCCTCGTGTTCGTCGTCACCTTCCTCGGCGCGGTCATCAAGGGATCGCTCATCGTCGCGTGGCAGGTGATCGACGTCCGCCGTCAGCCCGGCGCCGCCATCATCGCCGTCCCGCTGCGCGTCGACGACGACGTGATCATGGCGCACACCGCCGTCACGGCATCCCTCATTCCGGGATCACTCATCGTCGACGTCGACCGCGAGAACCGCACCCTGTTCCTGCACACCATCGGCGTCAGAAGCGACGCGGATGCCGAACACCAGCGCCGCGTCGTGCTCGGGTGGGAAGCCCGCATCACGCGTGCCGTGGGCTCGAAGGAAGAGTTGCAGGAGCTGCGGGCCAAGATCGCCGAGTCCGACGCCGATGCACGTCACGGCGCCGAGACGCCGCGCGACGGGAGGACCCTGCTGTGAACACCGCCCTCGTCGCCGTCATCGTCGTCGTCTTCGCCGTCGCCGCCGTGCTGGCGCTGATCCGTCTGGTCATCGGCCCGTCGATCCTCGACCGAGCCGTGGCCGCCGACGTGCTGCTCACCGAGGTGCTCTGCATCCTCGGCGCCGACATGGTCATCAACCACCACACGCGCTCGTTGCCGGCGATGCTCATCATCGCCGCCGTCGGGGTGTTCGGCTCGATCGCCGTGGCCCGCTTCGTCGCGCGGAAGGAGAACCCGAGATGACCCTCGACGACGTTCTCGACACGGTCGCGCTCGTGCTCGTCCTGCTCGGCGCGATCCTCTGCCTGACCGCGACGATCGGACTGCTCCGGTGGCGGGACGTGCCCACACGTCTGCACGCGGCGACCAAGCCGCAGGTGCTGGGCGTGCTGCTCATCGTCGCGGCGGTCGCGCTGTCGACGCGCACGTGGGAGGCCCTGGCCTTCGGCATCCCGATCATCCTCATCCAGTTCGCGACCGCGCCGCTCGCCGCGCACATGGTCGGGCGGGCCGCGTACCGCAACCGGACGACCGACGAAGAGAACCTTTTCATCGACGAACTCCACCACAGCACCGAGCAACCCGGCTCCACCGGGGCGCAATCGCGACCCGAGAGCTGACCCGCGCTCAGATCCCCGCTTCGCGCACGTCGTCCTGCGCCTGCGGTGAGGCGGTGCCCTCGGCCGGGTCGGGTGTCGAGGTGCGGTGGTCGAGTTCGCGTGCCTCGCGTTCTTCCCGTCGCCCCTCTGCGAGGAAGGCCAGGCGGTTCAGGCACTCGTGGTTGCGGGCCACGAGCATCGGCTTCCAGGCAAGTCGGGGCAGAAGCGAGGCGGCTCCCGAGACGGGTTCTTCGACGATCGTGACCGCCGTGCCGCCGGCGTGGGGGCGGGCGTCGATGCGGATCACGCCGCGACCCAGGATGCCGGCCTCGGGCCTCAGCCGCATCCGGCGCGGGGGATCCCACTCGACGATCTCGGTCTCGTCGTGGATCATCACGGGCCACACTCCGAGGGAGTGGTGGATGCGCGAGCCCTCTCGCGGCCACTGCTCGTCGACGTCGCGCATGCGCGCCGCACCGACCACCCAGACCGGGTAGAGCCACCCGTCCGAGAGGACGGCGAACAGATCGTCGGGCGTGCAGCGCATCAGTCGCGTGTTGCGGGCGGCCATGGCATCCCTCCGGTCGGCGTGCTCCGACCCTATTCCGCCGCCTCGATCCCGCCCGTGCCCCTTGACGCACTGCCCCTTCTCCTCGCGTGAGGGGTCGAGAACTGTCGCCTGGGAGGTGCCCGAGGCGACAGAAACTGACCCCTCACGCGTGTGGCGCCAGGCACGGCCCGGGGCGGGCGGGAGGCACCCGCTCAGCCGCGGGTGATGTCGGTCACGATCCCCTTGTCGAGGCGCAGGCGACGGCGCGCGCGGCGCGCCACCGCCGAATCGTGGGTGACCACGATGAGGGTGAGCCCCTCGGCGTTCAGTGCCTCGAGCACGTCGAGGATCTCGTCGCGCATGCGCTCGTCGAGGTTGCCGGTGGGCTCGTCGGCGAGCAGCACCCGCGGCTGCTTGGCGACGGCGCGGGCGATCGCGACGCGCTGCTGCTGTCCGCCCGAGAGCTCGCCGGGTCGGTGGTCGGCGCGGTCGGCGAGCCCGACGCGGGTGAGGGCCTCGGTCACCCGGCGGCGGCGTTCGTCGCGATCCAGACCGAGGGGCTCGAGCCCCATGTCGACGTTCTCGGCGGCGGTCAAGGTGGGGATGAGGTTGAACCCCTGGAAGACGAAGCCGATCTCCTCGGCGCGCAGTCGGGCGAGCTGCGCGTTCGAGGCCCCGGCGACATCGAGGTCACCCAGCACCACCGACCCGGCGGACGGGCGGTCGAGGGCGCCGAGCATCTGCAGCAGCGTCGATTTGCCGCCGCCGGTCGGGCCCTGGATGGTGACGAAGTCGCCCGCGGCGATCTCGAGATCGACGCCCGCCAACGCCTGGACCGTGCGGTCGCGCTGGCGGTAGGTGCGGGTGACGCCCTCGAGGCGGTACGCGGTGGTGACGGAAGGGGGAGCGGTAAGGGTCATGATGTCTCCTTCGGAGGATGGGGGATGCCGCTCACGCGACGGAACGGAGGGCGGCGGCCGGGCTGAGACGAGCGGCACGCCACCCGCCGAAGGCACCCGCGAGGACCCCGCCGAGGACGGCGATCCCGACCGCGGCGACGATGACCACCGGGGTGAGGGGCGCGTGGAGGACGATGTCGGTCGCCTGAGCCGCGGCCTGGCCGAAGCCGCCGCCGCGTCCGCCCTGGCCGCCGGGTCCCGCCGCGGCCGACGAGCCGACCGACACCGTGGGCGCGATGACGTTGACGAGCAGGATGCCGCCGAGCCCGAGCAGCAGTCCCACCGCGCCGCCGATGAGACCCTGCACGAGCGACTCTCCCGCGACCTGGCGCACGATGCGGCCGTTCGACCAGCCGATCGCCTTCAGCGTTCCGAACTCCCGCGTGCGCCGCGCGACACCCGAGATGGTGAACAGCACGGCCAGGGCGAGCGCGACCAGCAGCACGACGACCGACAGCCAGGTTCCGAGATTCGAGATCAACGACGACGCGCTCGAGAGGGATCCCGAGACGCTCGAGGCGAGCTGCGCCTGCGAGCTCACGGTCGCGTCGGGGAGAGCCGCCGAGATCTTCGACTGCACCGCGTCGATGGCATCCGCCGACTCCGCCTGTACGTAGACGGTCGACACGACGTTCCCGGCGCCCGAGAGGGCCTGCGCGACGTCGAGGGGGAGATACACGTTGGCCGCGGTGTCGGCGTCCGCCGAGGTCGAGGCGACGATCCCCACGATCTGCATGGCGGTTCCGCCGATGTCGATCGTGCCGCCGACGCTCAGGCTCGCGCTCGCCGCGTACGTGGCGTCGACCACGGCCACGTCGGTGCCGGCGTCGCTCGCGGCGAGGGCGCGCCCCGCGCTGACCGTGACCGACGAGAGCGGACCGACGGATGCCGAGGGGTCGACGCCGAGGACACTGAACGAGTCCACGCCGAAGGCGCTGCCCCCGTCGCCGGTCGGCCCGCCCGCGGGGGGCTCGCCCGTCCCGCTTCCGGGCGCTGTGCCCGTGCCGGTGTCGGTTCCGGACTGCGAGCGGCGCTCGGGAACCTGACCCGAGAACGTCGTGTTGGTGAGAGCGAGGGCTCCGGTCGCGGCCGAGACGCCGTCCACGCCGCTCACCGTGCTGACGGTCGACGCGTCGAGGGTCGCTCGACGGCGCTCGGTGAGGAGGCGCGATTGGTTGAGGGTGGTCGTACCGTCGGAGGTGGCGCCCTCGCCGGCGCCGAAGTCGAAGCGCGCCCCGCCGCCCTGACCCGGTTCGGTCTGCGCACCGGTGACCGTCAGGTCGGTGCCCACGCCGTAGACCGACGAGAGGGCCTGCGACTGCGCGTCTCGCACCCCGGCCGAGAGGGCGTTCACGACGATCACGAGCGCGATGGCGATCGCGAGGCCGACCGCGACGATCACGGTCTGTTTGGTGCGGCCGGCGAGTTCGCGCCGTAGGTAGGTGCCGTACATGCTTCTCCTTCCGGACGCGGGGTGCGGCCGTCGGACCGACCGTAGGAACGGCACCCTCACCGCTCCCTCACCGTTCCTATGAAGCGCGTATGCCGGGTGACGGGGGCCTCATCGACAGGGCATGCTGGCTGTCATGGCATCCCGCCCCGCCCCCCTCACCCGCCCTGACGGCTCCCCCGTCCGCGCGCTCATCGTCGACGACGAGGCCAACCTGAGCGACCTGCTGCGCATGGCCCTGCAGAACGAGGGGTGGGAGGCCCGCACGGCCGCCAACGGGCACGAGGCTCTGGGAGCCATCCGCGAGTTCGGCCCCGACCTGCTCGTGCTGGACATCATGATGCCCGGGCTCGACGGCATGGAACTGCTGACCCGCATCCGCGCGGCCGGCAACGATGCCCCCGTCCTGTTCCTCACGGCGAAGGATGCCGTAGAGGACCGCATCGCCGGGATCTCCGCCGGAGCCGATGACTACGTGACCAAGCCCTTCAACCTCGAGGAGGTCGTCGTCCGGCTGCGCGGAATGGCCCGCCGCCACGTCGCCGCCGCAGCCGACGCCGACCCCCGCCTGCGCGTGGGCGACCTCACGCTCGACGAGGAGTCGTACGAGGTCGAGCGCGGCGGCATCCCGATCAAACTCACCGCGAGGGAGTTCGAGCTGCTCCGCTATCTGATGCAGAACCCGCGCCGCGTGCTCAGCAAGGCGCAGATCCTCGACCAGGTGTGGAGCTACGACTTCGGGGGCGACGGCAGTGTCGTCGAGATCTACATCTCGTACCTGCGCAAGAAGGTCGACACCCTCGGCGATCCGCTGATCCACACCGTGCGGGGCGTGGGCTACTCGATCAAGGCGTCATGACGCGCCGCCGCTGGACGCTGCGTCGCACCCTGGTCGTCGGCACGAGCGTGCTGGTGGCGCTGGCCTTCGTCGTCATGAGCATCGCCACGATCGTCGCCCTGCGCTCGTTCGCTCTCGACCGCCTCGACGCCCAGGTGCGCGAGGGCCTGAGCTTCTCGGCGGGGTTCGCCGGGCGCGACGGCGGCGCCACGCGCCCTCCGGGGTCGAACACCGATCGTCCGGCGGGGCGGATCGGGTCGTTGCAGCTCGTCCTCGCCGGTGACGGGTCGGTGCAGCGCTCGGGATACACGCGCTCCGACGGCACGCAGGTGTCGCTCTCGACCGACCAGATCGCCCTGCTGCGCTCCTCGGTGTCGACCGACCGGCAGCCGACCACGGTCGATCTGGGCGGTGACCTCGGTGCCTTCCGCGTGGCCGCCGCCGAGAACTCCGGCGCGACCGTGTTCGCGGGGGAGTCCGAGGCCGACGTCAGCGCCACGACGACCGCGCTCACGGTCATCTTGGCGGCGGTCAGCGCTCTCGTCCTGCTCGCTGCGGTGGTCGGGTTGTCGGTGTTCGTCCGCAGGAGTCTTCGCCCCCTCGACCGCGTCGCCGCCGTCGCCGGGCGCGTGTCGACCCTCTCGCTCGGGGCGGGGGCCGTCGAGATCCCCGATCGTGTCGCGACCGTCGACACCGATCCCGACACCGAGGTGGGAAGGGTCGGGGCATCGCTCAACGACCTGCTCGGGCACGTGCAGTCCTCGCTCGCCGCGCGTCAGCACAGCGAGGATCGACTGCGACGCTTCATCGCGGACGCCAGTCACGAGTTGCGCACGCCCCTGGCCAGCATCCGCGGCTACGCGCAGCTCTCGCTGGGCGAGGACGCCCCGATGACGCCGACCCAGGCGCGCTCGTTCGACCGCATCGAGTCCGAGGCGCAACGGATGGCCTCGCTCGTCGACGATCTGCTGTTGCTGGCCCGCCTGGATGCCGGTCAGCCCCTGCGCCGCGAAGAGGTCGAGCTGACGCTGCTCGCCGTCGACGCCGTGAGCGACGCGCAGGCGGCGGCGACGACGCACGAGTGGCGGCTCGACGTCAGCGAGGACCTCATCTCGGTCACGGGCGATGAGAACCGCCTGCGCCAGGTCGTCGCCAACCTGCTGCGGAACGCCCAGGTGCACACCCCGCCCGGCACCAGGGTGACGCTCTCGCTCGCGCGCGACGGCGCCGAGGCCGTGCTGCGGGTGACCGACACCGGACCCGGGATCGACCCCGGCGTCGCAGAGCGCCTGTTCGATCGCTTCGCCCGCGCCGACGACGCGCGCAACCGCGACGAGGGCAGCACGGGCCTCGGCCTCTCGATCGCCCAGGCGATCGTGACCGCCCACGGCGGTTCGATCACGGTCGACAGCGTGCCGGGGCGGACAGTGTTCGAGGTGCGGCTGCCGGCGTGAGGCGTCCGTCGAGGTGTGCGCAGGTGGCCCCGGGGCCACTTTGGCCGCCTCGGGGCCTCTTTCGCCGCCCCCGGGGCCACGCGCGCGCAGGGGTCGCGGTGCCGCCCGGCCACGGGGCCCTGGCGCCGCCCCCGCCCGCGCCTCAGCCGATCAGGCTCGGCTGCAGGTCGCGCAGGGTGCGGTGGTGCGTCATGCGCGTCACGCCGATCGCCGCGACCAGCACGCCGCCGACCATCCACGCGCCCAGCACCAGCAGGTCCTGACCGACCCTCGAGACGTCTCCGCCGTACATGACCTGGCGCATGGCATCCACCACGTAGCCCATGGGCAGCACGTGGTGCAGCGCCGCCAGGGGCCCGGGCAGGGTCTGCCAGGGGAAGGTGCCCCCGGCGGTGACGAGCTGGAGCACCATCAGCACGAGGCCGAGGAACTGACCCACCGACCCGAGCCAGACGTTCAGCGCGAGGACGATCGCCGCGTACGTCGCCGAGGCGAAGAGCAGGATGCCGAGCGCTGCCCACGGGTTCGCGAACGAGAACTGCAGCGCGAACGCGAGGATCGTGAACAGCCCCACCATCTGCAGGGCCCCCAGGCCCGCGGGCGTGAGCCACCCGGCGAGGGTGACGCGGAAGGGCGAGCGCAGCGCCGTCACGGCGCGCTTCGACACCGGCTTGACGATGAGGAACAACGCGTAGATGCCGATCCATCCGGCCAGTGCGGCGAAGAACGGGGCCAGCCCCGCACCGTAGTTCTGCGCCTTCGTGACCGAACTCGTGCCCACGGCTACGGGGTCCGAGATGGCCGAGGCCTGCGCCTGGCGCGTGGCGTCGTCGGAGTCGGGGATCTGCTGGACGCCCGCGCTGAGACCGTCGCGCAGCTGGGTGGCGCCGGTCGAGAGCTGCCCGATGCCGTCGTCCAGCTGGGTCGCTCCGTCGCGCAGCTGAGCGGATCCGTCGCGAAGCTGGGAGGCCCCGGATGCCGCGGTGGCGGCGCCGTCGGCGAGGGCCGATGCGCCATCGGCCGCGGTGGCGGCGCCGGTGGCCAGGGCGGCGCTTCCCGAGGCGACCTGGCGGGCGCCGTCGTCGAGCTGATCGATCTGCTTCACCGTGTCCTGCACGCGCGAGTTCGCGGTCGTGAGGCGCTCGCCCACCGGGTCGAGGCGCGAGAGGATCTCGTCGATGCGGGACTGGTCGAGGCCGGCGTCGGCCAGCGCCTTCGCGATGTCCGTTCGGGCCTGCGGCAGCTGCGATGCGGCATCGCCCGCGACCGAGCCCACCTGACGGGCCGCGGCGTCGAGGCGGTCCACTCCACCGGCGACCTGCTGGGCGCCGTCAGCCACACGGGCCGAGCCGTCGCGGAGCTGAGCGGTTCCGTCGCGCAATTGATCGGCGCCCGCCGCCAGTCGCGCGTTGCCGTCAGCGAGGGTCGCGGCGCCGTCGGCGAGGGTGGTCGAGCCGCTCGCGAGCTGCGACGACCCGTTCTTCGCGGTCGCGAGGCCGTCGACGAGCTGGGTCGCCCCGTTCGTGGCATCCACGAGCTTGACGCGGATGGTGTGCAGGGCGTCGAGAAGCGACAGACCCGCCTCGTTGACGACCTTCTTCGCCACCGACTCCTGGATCTTCGCCACCGCCTGCGTGCCGATCGTCGAGGCGAGGTAGTTGTTCGCGTCGTTGGTGCGCAGCTCGATGTCGGCCTGGCGAGGAGCGTTGCTCGACAGCGTCGCGACGGCCTCGGAGAAGTCGGCCGGCAGCGTCACGATGAAGTCGAAGTCGCCCGCCTGCAGACCGGCGTCGGCCTGGTCGGACGAGACCCGGTGCCACTCGAAGGTGTCGCTGTCGAGCAGCTGCTCAGCGGCTTCGTCGCCGAGGTTGCGTTGCTGACCGTTCACGTCGGCGCCCTGGTCGTCGACCACGAGAGCGACCGGCACGCTCGAGAGGTTGCCGTAGGGGTCCTGGTTGGCCCAGAGGTACAGGCCGCCGTACAGGATCGGCACGGCGAGCAGCGCGATCAACGCGATCACCGACATGCGCGTCGAAGTGAGTCGGCGCAGTTCGGCCGTGATCATCTGCGGGATCTTCATCGGGCGGCCTCCACCGTCTCGTCGAGGGCGTCGATCGTCGTCTTCGACGCGTGGCCGGCGATCACCAGCACCGCGTAGCCGCGCTCGGCGAACTCCTGCGCGATCCGCCACCAGGCGAGGGGTTCTCCGCCGTGGCGATCGGGGGCGACCAGGACGAGCCCCTCGACGTCCTTTCGGAGCGCCGCGAGCTCGAGCAGCAGACGCACGCGGGCGGCCGGCTCGACGTTGCCGATCGCCGTGGTGGCGAGCGACTCGAGCCCGACGCCCTCGAGCCACCGCGCGGCGGCGAACGGGTTGGGGGCGTGTCCGGCGAACATCAGCTCTTCGGCGACGACACCGGTCACGGTGACGTTCGACTCGGGTTCCGACACCACGGGGGCGTCCACGAGGGCGACACGTCGGCGGATGGCCGACGCGTCGGCGCGACCGTCGATCGTGACCGTTCCGCTGTCGACTTTCATGCGACCGGATGCCACCAGGCCCAGCACCGTGGGACGCTGCTCGGTTTCGGCGACCACCAGGGTCGCGCCGCCGGTTTCATACGCGGTGGACGTCTCGGGCAGGGCGCTCTGCGCGCGACCCTTGGCGACGGCGGTCAGGACGATTCTCACTGCGCCTCCAGGTCGGGGTGCTGTTCCAGCAGGGCGCGCGCTTCGATCCACGACAGGCCGGCGATGCTCAGAACCGCGCACACCGCGATCGAGCGGGCCGTCGAGGAGCCGGCATCCACTCGGGCGACGACCATGCGGCCGGTCTCTTCGAGCAGGCGGGCGAGGGTCGGCGCGGGAAGGTCCGTCCGCAGCTCTCCCGCTTCTTGCCCGCGGCGCACGATCTGGTCGATACGGCGGCGGAGCGGGGCGAGCGCGTCGGAGGTCTCGGCGAGGTGCGCGTCGTCGAGAGCAAGGGCGGCGGCGGCCTGCACGTGGGCGGCTTCGCGCCAGAGTTCGGATGCCAGGCGGGCGAGCGCGACGCGGGAGTCCTGGTCGTCGACGCGGGCGGCGATGGCGTTGAAGCGGGTCGCTCCGGCGGCGATGACCTCGCGGACGATGGCGTTGCGGTCGTCGAAGTGGCCGTAGAGGGCGCGGCGCGAGAGGCCGGCGCGGCGGGCGATCGTGTCGATCGAGGCGCGCGGGTCGTGGCCGATGGCCGCGGTCGCGGCGTCGAGGATGCCGGCGCGGTTCTCGACGGCGTCGCGGCGGGTGGGGGTACTCACGGGTGACCAGTGTACGCCGAAAGTGCACGCTCGTGTGCAACTTACTGCCACCGCGTCAGCATCCCCGCGCGTGAGGGGTCACGTTTTGTCGCCTGGCGTCGTCGTCGGCGACAATTTCTGACCCCTCACGCGACGCGCCCTCCTGACACGAAAGAGCCCGCGGCGCCGGAGGGGCGTCGCGGGCTCTCGTCGACGGGTCTGTCAGTCGGTGCCGGCGTCGAACGCGGCGCCCTCGCCCGCGGCATCCGTCGCGTCGGCCAGGCGTTCGCCCGCCGCGTCGAGCGGCGAGGCCGACTCGATGATGTCCTGCGCGCCACCGGCGGCCACGTCGCCGACGAGCTCGCCGGTCGGTCCGCCGAGCAGGCCCATCGCGGCGTACTGCTCGAGGCGTGCGCGCGAGTCGGCGATGTCGAGATTGCGCATGGTGAGCTGACCGATGCGGTCGACCGGGCCGAACGCGGCGTCGCCCACGCGCTCCATCGAGAGCTTCTCGGGCGAGTACGACATTCCGGATGCCACGGTGTTCAGGATCGTGTAGTCCTCACCGCGGCGCAGGCGCACGGTGACCGACCCGGTGATGGTCGACCCGACCCACTTCTGGATCGACTCGCGCAACATGAGCGACTGCGGCTCGAGCCAGCGGCCCTCGTACATGAGGCGACCGAGGCGGCGACCCTGCTCGTGGTACGTGGCGAGGGTGTCTTCGTTCAGGATGCTGTTGACCAGGCGCTCGTAGGTCAGGAACAGCAGGGCCATGCCCGGGGCCTCGTAGACGCCGCGCGACTTGGCCTCGATGATGCGGTTCTCGATCTGGTCGCTCATGCCCAGACCGTGGCGGCCGCCGATGGTGTTGGCCTCGCGCACGAGCTCGACGGGGTCGGCGAAACGCGTGCCGTTGATCGCGACGGGGCGACCGGCCTCGAACTCGACGGTGACGTCTTCGGTCTCGATCTCGACCTCGGGGTCCCAGAAGCGCACGCCCATGATCGGCTCGACGATCTCGAGCGAGACGTCGAGGTGCTCGAGGGTCTTGGCCTCGTGCGTGGCGCCCCAGATGTTGGCATCCGTCGAGTACGCCTTCTCGACGCTGTCGCGGTAGGGGAAGTCGTGCGCGACGAGCCACTCGCTCATCTCTTTGCGCCCGCCCAGCTCGGTGACGAAGTCGGCGTCGAGCCAGGGCTTGTAGATGCGCAGCGCGGGGTTGGCGAGCAGGCCGTAGCGGTAGAACCGCTCGATGTCGTTGCCCTTGTAGGTGGAGCCGTCGCCCCAGATGTCGACGCCGTCTTCTTTCATCGCGCGCACGAGCAGGGTGCCGGTGACGGCGCGACCCAGCGGCGTGGTGTTGAAGTAGGTGCGTCCGCCCGAGCGGATGTGGAACGCGCCGCACGCGAGGGCGACGAAGCCCTCTTCGACGAGCGCCGTCTTGCAGTCGACGAGGCGCGAGACCTCGGCGCCGTACTGCGTCGCGCGGCCCGGGATCGACGCGATGTCGTCTTCGTCGTACTGCCCGAGGTCGCCCGTGTAGGTGCAGGGGACGGCGCCCTTGTCGCGCATCCACGCGACGGCCACCGAAGTATCGAGACCACCCGAGAAGGCGATGCCGACGCGCTCGCCGACGGGAAGGGACTGCAAGACCTTGGACATGCCCTCGATTCTAGAGCGGAGGGATGCCGAGCCCCGACTTCGGGGGAGGATCGGGCGCCTCGAGGGGACGGGGAGGAGCGTCAGCCGATCGTCACGGCGCTGATCGTCACCGGGGTGGCGGGGGCGCCGTCGGGCGAGCCGCCGGCCGTACCCGCCGCGGCGATGTTCTTCACGACCTGCAGCCCCTCGGGCGACATCGTGCCGAACACCGTGTAGTCCGGGGGCAGCTGGGAGTCGGCGTAGACCAGGAAGAACTGCGAGCCGTTCGTGCCGGGGCCCGCGTTCGCCATCGCGACCGTGCCCGCGGGGTAGGTCTCGCTGCCGTCGAGCTCGTCGGCGAAGCGGTACCCGGGGCCACCGCGGCCCGTGCCGGTCGGGTCACCGCACTGCAGGACGAAGATGCCCTGGGTGGTGAGGCGGTGGCACTCGGTGTTGCTGAAGTACTGCTGCTGGGCCAGCGAGACGAAGCTCTCGACCGTGCAGGGGGTGCGCTCGCCGCTGAGGGTCATCGGGATCGCCCCGGCCGAGGTCTCGAGCGTCGCGTCGACGGTGCCCGTGGGACGCTCGGTGCCCGCCGCGGGGGGAGTCACGTCGACGGACGGCTGTCCCGAGGCGGGGTAGGAGCACTCGCCCGAGGCGGTGCTCGCGCTCGATGCGCTCGCCGCGGGGGCGGGGGCGGACGACGTGCCACCGGCGCAGCCGGCGAGCAGGAGCAGGGTGGAAGCGGCGAGGGCCGCAGACATCAGTCGAGTGCGCACGGGTTCCAGGGTAGGGCGTCGACGTCGACTCGTCAGGGCCGTGCGCGCGTCGCGGGCGTCGGGTCGATCGGCATCCGGATGCCACGTGCCCGACCGATCGCGACGACACCGACCGCGAGGGCGATGATGGCCACCGCGATGACGACGATGTAGACCGCGACGCTGCCCCACCCGCCGGTGTTCGGGTCGAGGAAGGGGTACGGGTACCAGAACGGCGCCCCCGTTGTCGGGTTCGTGATCAGGGGCGCGCGCAGGAGCGTGTAGACGATCCACACGATGGGGAAGATCGCCGCGGCGAACGCCGCCGACCAGGGCAAGCGGCGTCGCGTCGGCCCGAGCAGCACGTCGAGCAGGAGGAAGAGCGGACCCCAGACGTGCATGATCTCGTTCGACCAGGGCACGGTCTCGGGCTGGAGGGGGATGCCGCGCAGCAGCAGGTTGTAGACGATGCCGGTCACGATCATGTACGTGGAGACGAAGGCGAGAGCGGTCGCGAGGGCCGGCGGATCGACCTCGACCCGGCGGCCGCGTGCGAAGAACCGCACGCCCAGAAGCACCAGCACGACGGCCGACGAGACGTTGGACAGGATCGTGAAGAAGCTGAAGAAGTTCGCGGTCACGGTCGCCACGTCGCGGTCGCGCGCCACCGCCTCGGCCACCGACGACGAGAACTGCGCCCCCACCGCGACGAGGATGAGCACCGCGATCGCCACGCGTGCCGCGTTCCACCCGGTCGTCCACCCGCGCGATGTCTGCATCGCCCCAGGCTAGTGAGTGGCCGCACGCGCGGGCAGGGGTTGCGGCGGGGCGGCCCGTGCGAGCGGGCCGCTAGGGTGGTCGCACCGCGACCCAGGAGTGCGCCGTGAGCTACGACATCCACGTGTTCGACCCCGCCGCCGCCGCCCCCCTCGGACGAGAGGCGCTGCGGGCATGGCTCGCTGGACCCGCCCGCGACGAGCAGCCCAGCGCGCTCATCACCCGGGCCGTCGGTGTCCTGCAGCAGTTCTACCGGCCCCTGTCCGAGGCCCCTGACACCCTGACGGAGGGGGAGCACTTCGCCGACTACGCCCCCGAGGGTGCGCTCCTGTCCCTCTCCGCGCCGTGGTACGACGCCGAAGACCTCACCGCCGTCGTCCACCGTCTTGCCACGGAGCACGGATGGGGCTTCGACGACGTCAGCGTGACGGACGGAATGCTCTGGCGTCCGGATCCCGCGCGTCAGGTCGATCCCACCCCCCTGGGGGGAGCGAGCCTGACGGTCGAGAACGGGGGAACCCATGCCGATCCGAGCCCCGCGCTGCTGGCGGCGTCGGTCGATTGGATCGCCGACCACCGCGGGCCTGCATTCGCGATCCTCAACCTCGGCGAGGACGACTACGTCCAGTACGCGGGTGGGCGCGACGGTCTCACCGTGGAGAGGCGCACGCCGGCAGCCACCCCGCCCGGGTTCCGGCATACGGTCGCCGCCACCTCGGCCAGCACCGCGGGCGACCTCGTCGATCTCCCGGGCGCGACGCGCTCGTTCCGCGTCCTGCCGAACGAGGTCCTGTCGGCTCCGGATGCCGTGACCCTGGTGCTCGCATCGGCGCAGGGCGCGAGCGTCCCGGCGTCGATCGCCTGGCACGACATCACGAGCACCTTCGGCGCATAGGGCGCGCGCGGGCCGTATCGGACCCGCTCGATAGGATGGGGTGTACCGCCGGAATCAGACGCGAGGAGCGCACATGCCCGGAATCGTGATCGTCGGCGTCCAGTGGGGCGACGAAGGCAAGGGCAAGGCCACCGACTTGCTCGGTGAGCGCACCGACTGGGTGGTGAAGTTCAACGGCGGCAACAACGCCGGGCACACCGTCGTCATCGGAGACGAGAAGTACGCGCTGCACCTGCTGCCCAGCGGCATCCTGTCTCCGGGGGTCACCCCCGTGATCGGCAACGGCGTCGTGGTCGACCTCGAGGTGCTCTTCAACGAGCTCGAGGCCCTCAACGCCCGCGGCCTCGACACGAGCCGCCTCAAGATCAGCGCCAACGCGCACATCATCACGCAGTACCACCGCACGCTCGACAAGGTCACCGAGCGCTTCCTCGGAAAGCGCATGATCGGCACCACCGGTCGCGGCATCGGCCCGGCCTACGCCGACAAGATCAACCGCGTCGGCATCCGCGTGCAGGACCTCTTCGACGAGAACATCCTGCGTCAGAAGGTCGAGGGTGCCCTCGACCAGAAGAACCACCTGCTGGTGAAGATCTTCAACCGCCGCTCCATCACGGCCGACGAGATCGTCGACGACCTGCTCTCGTACGCCGAGCGCGTGCGCCCGATGGTCGCCGACACCTCGCTCCTGCTGAACGACGCGCTCGAGGCCGGCGACGTCGTCGTCTTCGAGGGCGGCCAGGCCACCATGCTCGACGTCGACCACGGCACCTACCCGTTCGTGACGTCGTCGTCGGCGACGGCCGGCGGCGCCTCGACGGGTTCGGGCGTCGGTCCCAACCGTCTCGACCGCATCGTCGGCATCGTCAAGGCGTACACGACGCGCGTCGGCTCGGGTCCCTTCCCGACCGAGCTGTTCGACGAGAGCGGCGACTGGCTGCGCTCGCGCGGCTTCGAGTTCGGCACGACCACCGGACGCCCCCGTCGCGTCGGCTGGTACGACGCGCCCATCACGCGCTACGCGACGCGGATCAACGGCATCACCGACCTCGTGCTGACCAAGCTCGACATCCTCGGCGGGCTCGAGCAGATCCCCGTCTGCGTCGCCTACGACGTCGACGGTGAGCGCTTCGACGACCTGCCCGTCAATCAGACGGACTTCCACCACGCGAAGCCGATCCTCGAGTACTACCCGGGCTGGAGCGAGGACATCTCGACCGCGCGGGCCTTCGAGGACCTGCCGCAGAACGCGCAGGACTACGTGCTCGCGCTCGAGAAGATGAGCGGCACGCGGATCTCGGTCATCGGTGTGGGCCCGGCCCGCGACCAGGTGATCGTGCGCCACGACCTGATCGACTGATGCGGTTCTGGGTCGGCGCCTACGCCCCCGACACCGGGGTGGCCGAGGGCATCGGCATCCTGCAGGCCGGCGAATCCGACTCGCTCGGGGCCGGCGGTCCCCTCGGCATGGTCGCGACCGCCGCCGCCGTGCCGGGCTCCGCCTCGTGGGTGGCCGCGCACCCGTCGAATGACGACATCGTCTACGCCGCTGTCGAGTTCGACGGGACCGTGCAGGCGTTCCGACGGACCGCCGAGACCCGCCTGACATCTCTCGGACCGCCCGTCGAGGCGGGTGGTGCCGTCTGCCACATCGCGGTCGCGTCCGACGCCTCGTTCCTCGTGGCGAGCTGCTGGGGGGACGGCCGGATCGTCCGCATCGCGCTCGACGCCCAGGGTCGGCCGTCGCGCCCGGTCGTCGCCGCCGAGGCCGCGGATCCGCACGGGGCGGCATCGGACGAGGGCACCGTCTCGACCGGCGCCCGGGTCTCGGGCGCGGTGGTGCCCGACCTGGCCGCCGCGGCACGGGCTCTTCGAGACGCAGCCGGGGAGGAGTACTCCCACCTCGTGCCCGCGTACGACGATGTCCCCGTCACCGACGCCGAGTCGGAAGAGGCCGTCGCGGGAGCCCGCGTGTCGCGTGCTCACCAGGCGGTGTTCCTGCCCGGCGGCCTGATCGCGACGACCGACATGGGCTTCGACCTCGTGCGGTTCTGGCGCACGCACGAGGGCGGGCTACGGCTCGCGCAAGAGGTCGCCCTCCCCAAGGGCAGCGGTCCACGCCACGGTCTGTGGCATCCCTCGGGTCATCTCTACGTCGTGACCGAGCTGAGCTGCGAGGTCTTCGTCCTCGCGCCCGACCGCGCGGGACGGTGGCACCTCGTCTCGGGTCAGCCGCTGCTCGGCACCCTCGACACCGACACCGCCGCCGAGCTGTCGAGCAGTCGCGACGGGTCGACGCTGTACGCCGGCGTGCGCGGCAGCGACACCGTGGGCGTGCTCTCGGTGCGCGGGCACGGTGAAGAGCTGCAGCTGCTCGCTCTCGCCGAGACGGGCACCCGTTGGCCGCGACATCACGTCGTCGTCGACGACACCCTGCTCGTCGCGGGTCAGCTGGCGCACGAGATCGTCTCGCTGCCGCTCGATGGCCGCACCGGCATCCCCGGCAAGGTGCGCCACCGCACCCCGTCTCCGTCTCCGACGCGCCTGCTGCCGATGCGCTGAACCGGCGCCCCACTGCTGCGGGACGCCGGTTCAGCCTCGGTCGAGTGGACGCGCGCTCAGGCGATCGGCATCCATACCCGCATCGTCGACGGGCCGCGGTTACCCCAGTCGTGATAGGCGACGAGAGCGACACGTCCCGCGGCGGCGGGGGCCACGGTCGCCTCGGTGCCGTAGGGCCAGCCGTCGGGCGCGGGCCCTCGAGTGGTGACGCTCATCCAGACGCGTCCTCCGTCTTCGACCGGCGGGACGTCGGGAAGCACGACCACCTCGCCCACGTCGTGGCCGCCGTCGAGGTCGACGGATTCCAGGGCGAGCACCTCGGGTCCACGTTCCACGGCCACGCAGCCGCGGACGGCGTCGATACGCGGGTCGGGGACGACGACGCGGGGGGCCATCGGCAGTTCGAGCTCGACGACGTCACCCGCTCGGAAGGCGCGATGCACTCGAGCCCATCCCCCCGCAGTCGGTGCCTCCTGCGTCACTCCGTCGGCACCCTCGACGCGAAGCCGCGCGCCGTCTGCCCACTCCGGGACGCGCAACGACAGGGTCCAGGGCTCGTCCGCGCTGTCGATGACGCTCACACGGATGCTCCCCTCGCTCGGGTAGCGAGTAGCGACGTCGAGAGACACGGCCCTCCCCTCGGTGAGGGTTGTTCGAATCTCGCTCGGCGCGTACTGGTGGATCTGGATGCCGTGGTCATCGGCGGTCGCGATGTAGGCATCGAGGCTGGCCAGGGTGCGGGCCACGTTCGGAGGGCAGCACGACACGTCGAACCACGGCGCACGCAGCGATGAGGAGGCGCGCGGGGAGGTGGCGTCGGGGTCTGCGACGATGCCGGGAACGCGCTGGTGGAGTGTGTTCGCGTAGAAGAAGCTGCGCCCGTCGGCGGCCGGTGAGGTGGCCACGACGTTGAACAGCGTCCGCTCGATCAGGTCGGCGTACGCCGACTCTCCGCCTGCCAGAAGAAGACGCCACGAGAACATGACCGAGGCGATCCCGGCGCAGGTCTCGGAGTAGGCACGGTCCGACGGGAGCTCCCAGTCGTCGCCGAACGCCTCGTCCTGGTGATGCGATCCCTGACCGCCGGTGATGTAGGTGCGGCGTCCGCGCGTCCGCGCCCACTGCCGTCGCAACGACGTCAGCAGCTCGTGGTCGTCGCTCTCGACGGCGACGTCGACGGCACCCGCCGCGAGGTAGTTGGCGCGTACGGCATGGCCGCTCAACGCCTCGGCATCGCGGACCGGGACGTCGTCCTGGAAGTACCGGCGACCCCACTCGATGTCGGCGAGCGTCTCGTGCCCGCGCCGGGCGACGAAGAGAGCGGCCTGCTCGGCGTAGCGCGCGTCACCGGTCACGCGCGCCAACTCCGCCAGTGCGGTCTCCACCTCGGGGTGGCCGCAGAACGCCGGGATGCCATCGGGCCCGAAGACCTCGCAGACCAGGTCGGCCGCGCGCCGGGCGATGAGCAGCAGTCCGTCGTCGGCCCCGGGTCGCGTGCGCTCACGAGCCACCGCCGCCTGGAAGAGGTGACCGAGACAGTACAACTCGTGACCCCACTCGAGATCCGACCATCGGGGCTGCTGTCCCTCCCGTCCGAACTCGGTATTGAGGTACCCGTCGTCCTCCTGAGCCGCGGCGACGCGATCGACGACCGCCCGGAAGGTGGCCTCCAGGGCGGTGTCGTCGCTGCGGCCGATCTCCCACGCAGCCGCTTCGAGGTACTTGTAGACCTCGGAGTCGCTGAACTCCCGACCGCGGCGGCCGAGGGGGAGGGTACCGGCGGCGGCACGGTCGAAGTTGGGGAGCCATCCCTCCGACTCCAGTCGTCCGAGGATGTGGGCGAGGGTGTGCCGCGCGTTGACGCCCTGTCGCTCGCCCCAGAACCCGCCGGTGATGCGCACGTCGCCCAAACCGAGCGGGCGCAGCCGGGAGTGCGAGGGGACGACGGGGGCGGCGACGGTGCGGGCCGTGTCGGGGTCGAGGGGACGGGCGGGGAGAGTGGTCGACATGGTCATCCCTTGAAGGCGCCGGACATGAAGCCGCGCACGTAGTGACGTTGGAGGATCAGGAACAGCACGATGCACGGCAGCGCGAGCACGACGACACCGGCTTCGGTGACCCCGTAGTCGATGACGCCCATCGTCTGGCCGCGGAGGTTCGCCACCGCGAGCGGCAGCGTGATGCGCGATTGGTCGTTGATGAGGATCAGGGGGGCGATGAAGTCGTTCCACGCGGTCAGGAAGGCGAACAATCCCACCGTGATCAGCCCCGGTTTCACCGCGGGCAGCAGAACACGCCAGAGAGCGCTGAAACTCGTGCACCCGTCGACCAGTGCTGCCTCGTCGAGTTCGCGCGGCACGGACTCGAACGAGATGCGCATCATGAACATCGAGAACGGCAGTTGGAACATCGTCAGCACGAGCGCGACGCCCACGAGGGAATTCTGAAGACCGACGGCGTTGAGGATCACGTACAGCGGGATGAGGAGCGTCGCGTACGGGACCATGAGGATCGCCAGGACCGAGAGGAACAACAGGTTCTTGCCCGGGAACTGGAAGCGGGCGAAAGCGTATCCACCGAGGAACGACACCAGCAGCGTGAGAACCACGGTCAGCACCGAGACGAAGATCGAGTTTCCGAGGTAGACCCAGATGCCGGACTGGAAGTTCGACAGCTTCACGTAGTTGCCGAACCCCCAGCCCTCGGACTGCGTGGTGCCCGCCTGCGGGCTCACCGAGGCGACCCCGGTCCAGACCAGGGGGTAGAGGAAGATGATCGCGAGCGCCCCGGTGAACACCTTCGAGGGAACGCCCCACAACAGGCGTCCGGTGGGGCGACGGCGATCGCGGAAGCCGGGGGCGACGATCGCGCGAGTGCTTCCGGTGGCGGCCGCGCGGGGGCGGATGTCGGTCGTGGCCATCTCAGGACTCCTCGGGACGACGGAACGCGCGCAGCTGCACGACGTTGATGATGACCAGGGCGAAAAGGACGATCACCGACAGCGCGGCGGCGATGCCGAGGCTGTTCTGCCCCTGGAAGGCGATGTTGTAGATGAGCTGCACCACGGTCATGGTGCTGTTGTCGGGCCCGCCCTTGGTGAGGATGTAGAACTGATCGAACGCCAGCAGCGACCCCGTCACGCACATCACGGTGGTCAGGGCGAAGGTGGGGCGCAGCAGCGGCACGGTGATGTCGCGGAAGATCTGCCACCGCGAACCGCCGTCGATGCGCGCGGCCTCGTAGATGTCCTCGGGGATGCCCTGGAGGCCCACGAGCAGCAGGAGCATGTAGAACCCGGCGAAGCGCCACACGATGAGGAACACCGTGGACCACAGAGCCCCCTCCGGAGAGCCAAGGAAGGTGATTCCCCACGACTCCATGAGGTTCGAGAAGGGTCCGGCGATGGGGGAGTACAGCACGTAGAAGAGGAGGGATGCCGAGGCCAGGCCCAGGGCGCTCGGCAGCAGGAACGCCGTGCGGAGGAATCCCTTCCAGGCCGTGGACTCCTGGACGAGCAACGCGAGACCGAGACCGAGGCCGATCAACAGGACCGTGGTGATCACGGTGTAGAGGACCGTGAACTGCACCGAATCCCAGAAGAGACGGTGGGTCGCGGCATCCACGAAGTTCTCGGGGAAGTTGAGGCCCTTGTTGCCGCGCAGAAGCGGCCAATCCGAGCCCGACATCTGCAGGACGAGCAGCAGCGGGATGACGAAGAGGGCGATGACGAAGATCGCCGTCGGCGCGGCGTACAGCCAGCCCTGAACGGGGCCGCCGAGCGCGGAGCGCCCGTAGCGTGAGCGCCGGGATGAGGTGGAGAGAGCCACGTTGTTCCTTCCGGGGGTGTGGGGGTGCCGGAGGACCGGCACCCCCACGGGGATCACTGGGACAGGACCGCGGAGATCTCGTCGTTGTCGGCGTCGACGGTGCTCGTACCGTTCAAGACGGCGTTGCGCACGAGCGTCAGCCACGGGCTCCCGGGGGCGTTGAACGCCTGCTGGAAGTTCAGCGCCACGGGCGTCTTGCCCTTGCCGGCGACCTCGTTGATCGCCACCTGGCGGGGGTCCTTCGCCGAATACTCGTTGTTGGCGAGGTCGGAGCGGGAGACCGTGCTGCCGTCCTTCGCCAGCACGCCCACCTGGGCGTCCTCGGAGGTGAGCCACGACAGGAAGTTCCACGCCTGCGCCGACTGCTTGGAATCCTTCGAGATGCCGATACCGTCACCGCCGACGAACGTGGACTCGCCGCCGTCGACACCCGGGATTCCCGAGACGCCGGCGTCGAACGTCAGGCTCGACAGCAGGGTGGCGGGGAACGGCATGATGCCGACGTTCCCCTCCTGGAATCCGGCGACCCACGTGGCGCCCGTCTCGTCAGCCGAGCCGGGGGCGACTGCTCCCGACGCGTCGAGGTCCTTCCAGGTGGAGTAGACCTCCTTGGCGGCGTCGTTGTTCAACAGCGACTGCGTGCCGTCGGCGTTGAGGACGTCCTGGCCCGAAGCCCAGATCGACGGGAACCAGGTGAAGAGCAGGCAGCCGCCGCAGTTCAGTCCGGTCGAGGTGCCCGAGACCCCGGGCTTGTTCAGGGCCTGCACGGCCTTCGCGGTCTTGGCGAAGTCGGCGATGGTGGCGGGGGCCTTCTCGGGGTCGAGGCCGGCCTCCTTGACGAGGTCCTTGTTCCACATCATCACCGAGAGGTCGAGCACGAAGGGCAGCACGTGCTCCTTCCCTTCGAGCGTGCCCGCGTCGAGGTGACCCTGGTTGATCGTGTCCTTATAGGAGAGCCCGTCGATCTGGGCCGTGATGTCCTGGAACAGTCCCTGCTCCACCCAGTTGGGCACGTAGACGATGTCGGCGGCGAAGAGGTCGGGCAGGCCGCCGGAGCCGGCGGCAGCGCCCACCTTGGCCACGTAGTCGTCGTTCGGAACGACGGTCAGCTCGACCTGGTTCTTGTGGCTGGCGTTGTACGCCTCGACGAGCAGCTTGGCCTGCTTCTCGAGGGGTGCGCGCGTCCACAGCGTCAGGGTCGTGCCGTCGTCGGTGCCTTCAGCGGGGATGTCGGCCGGTGCAGTGGTGGTCGAACCGCCCGAGCACGCGGCGAGGCCGCCGACGAGTGCGCTCGCGGCCAGGATGGCCGTCGCGGCCCGAAGGGCGAAGCGGCGCCGGGATGGGGTCATTGCAGTCTCCTCTAGCTCTTCATTGAGCGGATGCGACATTCGGGGTCGGCACCGCTTTCAGGGCGGGAAATCGAAATAACCGAAATCCCTTTCGGGACGGTAACGTGAGTTCTGCCGATCCGTCAAGACGGCAGAAGATCACGAAAACGAAACGGATGCCGATGACGACAGATCCCGTGCGTGCCGCCACTCTGAGCGATGTTGCGCGTCGCGCCGGCGTCTCCATCGCCACGGCGTCCAAGGCTTTGAACGGCCGGGGCGACGTCGCCGCGGGGACGCGCAAGCGCGTCATGGAGGCGGCCGCCGAGTTGGCGTTCACCCCGAACGCGATGGCGAGGGGGCTCCTTGCCGGTCGCACGGGGACGGTGGGCCTGCTGACGAACGACCTCGAGGGTCGCTTCGTCATCCCGATCCTCATGGGCGCGGAAGACGCCTTCGGCGCCGGTCAGATCAACGTCTTCCTGTGCGACGCGCGCGGCGACGCCATCCGCGAGCAGCACCACCTGAGGGCCCTGCTGAGTCGTCGCGTCGACGGGATCATCGTCGTCGGCCGCCAGACCGACCCCCGGCCCTCGCTCGGGCAGGAACTCCCCGTCCCGGTCGTGTACGCCTACTCGCCCTCCGACGATCCTCGTGATCTCTCCCTGACGCCCGACAACTACTCGGGGGGGCGCCTCGCGGTCGAGCACCTCCTCGCGTGCGGTCGCCGGCGTATCGCCCACATTTCCGGCGATCCCTCCTATGCCGCCGCGCAAGACCGCCTGGCCGGGGCGCGGGCGGCGCTCACGGCCGCGGGCCTCGACTTCGTCGGTGAACCGATGTTCGCGGCGTGGAACGAGCACTGGGGCCGTGACGCGGCCGCGATGCTGCTGGAGCGGCATCCCGAGGTCGACGCCGTGTTCTGCGGGTCCGACCAGATCGCCCGCGGGGTGCTCGACACCGCCCGCGATTTCGGCCGTGACGTGCCGGGCGACCTCGCCGTGATCGGCTACGACGACTGGGAGCTGCTCACCGAGAACGCCCGCCCGCCCCTCACCAGCATCAACGCCAACCTCCAGCAGCTCGGCAGGCAGGCCGCGCAGCGGGTTTTCGATGCGATCGACGGGGTCGATGTCGGAGCCGGCACTCACCCGATGCCGGTGAAGCTGGTCATCCGGGGGTCGACGATCGCCCACCGCTGAGGGCGCGGCGGTGGGCATTTTCGGGATATTTCGAAATCTACGAAAACCATTGCGAAACTCTCAGGTTCCTCTGTAGCGTCCCAGCCACGCACCCGCTGCTCATCGATGAGCGGCGCCGAGAGGAACAGACACCGTGGACTGCAATCCGACGACCCCCCGTCGCGTCGGGCGCTCCGCGATCGCCACAGCGGCGATCGCGACGGTGCTGGCGACGACCTTCGTGGTCGCGCCGGCACACGCCGCCAACACCGACATCGGCTACCCGACGTTCTCGGGAAGCCCGACCCCCGTCCCCGACACCGGGGTGGCCTACACCCCCGGCAACCAGCTGCAGAGGATCTTCGACGCCGATGTCGCGGCGGGCGCCGGATCGAACGCGTCGAACGATTTCTGGATGGACGAGATGCTCGCGCGCACCGGCGACGCGGGCAGTTTCGGAGACAACAATCAATGGCTGTTCACCCGCGGGCGGGCGGCTTTCATGAAGGAGCACAACCCGTCGGTCCTCGGGTTCGGCGGACAGCTCGCCTATTGGGAGTCCATCGACGGGCGCTCGGGATACGCCATCACCGCGCGGGTCGCCGGCACGGAGGTGCCGCTCACCGAGGACGTCACGCAGCGGAAGCAGACCCCCAGCTACTGGCGGAGCGTTCACCGGGGAGCAGGGCTCGAGGTCGTGCAGACCAAGTTCATCACCGACGCCAACGTGCTCGTGACCAACCTCGAGCTGAGCTCGACCGGCGGTGCCGTCGACGTCGAACTCGTGGCATCCTCCCCCTACGCCCTCACGGCTGAAGGCGATGAACTCGTCGGTCACGTGCAGGCGCTGAACGACCTGACGAAGCTCTCGCCGCGTTTCTCGGGTGACGGCTTCACTCCCGCGGGGGAGAGCCTCACTCGCACGCTGTCGGTGCCCGCCGGCGGTTCTGTCACCGCGAAGGTGCAGCTCGGCCTCGTCACCGACGAGATCGCCGCCTCCCGGACGGACTACGACGCCACCCGCGCCCAGTCCCCGGGTGAGGCATTCACCTCGCATGTCACCGCCTACAACAAGTGGTGGGCCGACAACGTGCCCTACCTCGACACCCCCGAAGACAACATCGACAAGACGCTGTACTACCGCTGGTGGCTGATGAGGTACAACTTCCTCGACGCGGACATGCCCGGAAACACGTACCAGTTCCCCGTCGCGATGGAGGGCGTGCTGGGGTACAACAACTCGATCGTGCTCACCACGGGGATGTTCATCGACGACCTCAAGTACTTCCGGGACCCGATCTACTCCTACGGTCCGTGGGTGTCGACCGGCGAGACCAGCAAGAGCTACAAGTTCGTCGACAATCCGGGCGATCCGGCCAACTGGTCGAACAGCTACACGCAGTACATCTCCGAGGCCGCATGGCGCTCCTACGAGCTGCACGGCGGTCCTACCGCGATCGCGAAGAACCTCGCCGAGTACGCCGAGGACGACGTGAAGGGGCTGGTCGACGCCTACGACTTCAACAAGAACGGCCTCATCGAGTACAACTGGGGCGCCATGACCGGCAATGACGCGGATGCGGTGTCGTTCCATTGGAAGGGCGGCTACCAGGACCGCGCCGAGAACGCGTACCTGTACTCCAACGCCCTCGCCTCGGCGCAGGCATACCGCACGGCGGGCGACACGGCCAAGGCCGACGAGATGGATGCCTTCGCGCAGAACATCAAGAGCCAGCTCATGAAGGTGCTCTGGAACCCCGACACCAAGCTGATCGAGCACGCCATGGCGAGCAACGGCGAGCACGTGCCCTGGAAGGAGATCAACAACTACTACCCGTTCACCGTGGGTCTCGTCCCGAAGCCGGGGGATGCCGACTACAAGGACGACTACGTCCAAGCGCTGCGGCTCTTCGGCGACGACAAGCAGTACCCGATCTTCCCCTTTTACACGGCGAACCAAGCTGACCAGGCCGCCTACAACGCGACCGGCGGACAGGGCAGCAACAACTTCTCGGTGATCAACTCGACGGTCATGTTCCGCATGCTGTCCAAGGTGCTTCGCGACTACCCCACCGACGCGATCAACGCCGAGTGGTACAAGAAGCTCCTGTACTGGAACGCGTGGGCCCATTACCAGAACGGTGGAGACAACCGCCTGCCCGACCAGAACGAGTTCTGGGCGAACGGCTCGGCCGACCCGCAGAAGATCGATTACCGGTCGTGGATCCACCACACGATCCTCGGCGCGACCAACTTCACGATGATCGAGGACACGATGGGCGTGCGTACCCGCAGCGACGCCAAGATCGAGCTCGACCCGATCGACATCGGGTGGGACCACTTCACCGCGAACAACATCCGGTACCGCGATCGTGACCTGACCGTCACGTGGGACGCTCCGGGCGGGACGCGGTACTACGGCGACGACGTGCCCGAGGGCTACTCGGTGTTCCTCGACGGCAAGCTCGCCTTCACCGTCGACAAGCTGTCGCACGTCATCTACGACCCGGCCACCGGAACGGTGCAGGTCGTCAAGGGCGACGCGCAGGTGACCACGGCGACCACCTCATCGGTCCAGGCGCCGCAGGACGTGCGCTTCGCCGACGACGCCCGCGTGGTCGACCTGTTCGCCAAGGCCGGTGCCGACGTCCGCACCGCCAGCACGGGCAGCGCGAACCTCGCCGCCTCGGCGACGGCCACGTTCTCGGCCGCGGGCCGCGACCCGAAGGGCGCGGTCGACGGCACGACCATCAACGAGCCCTTCTGGGGGACCGCCGGATCGCCGAACGCGAAGGACTCCCTCACCGTCGAGCTGGGCGGTGAGAAGAGCTTCGACGACATCCGCACGTACTTCTACGACAGCTCGTCGTCGGCGACCGCGCCGGGGTACGCCGAGCCGGCGGTCTACACGCTCGAGGTGCGCCGGGGCGGGCAGTGGTCGGTGATCCCGCAGCAGGCCCGCACACCCGCGTACCCCCGCGCGAACTACAACCACGTCCAGTTCCCTGAGGTGACCGGTGACGCCGTGCGCCTGACGGTGACCCACGCCAGCGGCATGAAGACCGGTGTCAAGGAACTGCAGGTGTTCCACACGGGCGTCGCCGCCCCGGCATCCACGAACCAGGCTCCCCTGGTCACGGCGTGGCAGAACCTCCAGGCGTCGGTCGGCGGCGCGGCCGCCCTCGTCGGCACGGTCAAGGACGACGGGCTGCCCGCGGGCACCGTGTCGTCGACCTGGTCGGTGGTGCGCGCACCCGAGGGGGCGACGGTGCTCTTCGACGACGCCGCGTCCGCCTCGACCACGGCCCGCTTCTCGGACAAGGGGCAGTACGTGCTGCGCCTGACCGCCGACGATGGGGAGAAGACGTCGCAGACCGACGTCACCGTGCAGGGCGAGCCGGTTACCGCCGGCACGAACGTCGCCCCCGAGGCGACCCCGACCGCGGAGTACACCGCGGGCTGGAACAACGTCAAGGCGGTCAACGACGGCAAGGTGTTCTTCACCGGCGGCAGCCAGAGCGACATCTGGGGAACGTGGTCGGGCAACCACCCGGCGACCCGCTGGCTCCAGTACGAGTGGAAGACGCCGCAGCGCATCGCGGGGGCCGAGATCGGTTTCTGGAGCGACCAGACCGACCCGAACTCCAGCAACGGCGTCAACGTCCCGAAGGGGTGGAAGGCGCAATACTGGACCGGATCGGCCTGGGCCGACGTCGCGAACCCGTCGGACTACACGGTGAAGCGCGACGCGACCACCTCCGTCACCTTCGACGCCGTGACCGCCACGCGGCTCCGCGTCGTGCTGCAGGCCGCGGGCACCGGACCGTACGCGGCCGTCGCCGTCAGCGAGCTGAAGGTGTTCGCCGACGCGCCCACCTCGATCGAGCCGATCGACGTGCGCACGGCCGTGGGCACGAAGCCGACGCTTCCCGCGACGGTGGATGCCACGTACTCCGACGGCAGCCACGCCGACCTCGCCGTGACGTGGGCCGAGGTCAGCGACGCGCAGGTCGCGGGTGAGGGCAGCTTCCCGGTGTCGGGTATCGTCCCCGGCTCGCCCGTCTCGGCCAAGGCGACCGTGTGGGTCCGCGCGACCCCTCCCGGCCAGATCAACCAGGTGGATGCCGTGACCAGCCGCACCCAGCCGGGTGTCGCGCCGGTGCTGCCGAAGACGGTGGGCGTGCTGTTCAACGACGGTTCGCGCCAGGACCTCCCGGTCACGTGGAACGCGGTCGCCGCGGACTCGTACGCCGCACCGGGACAGTTCACGGTCGCGGGCACGGTGCAGAGCGACCTGCCCGGCGCCAAGGCCGCCTCGGCGGCGGTGACGGTCGGGACCGGCGGCGACGACACGAAGGCGCCCACGGTCGCCTTCCAGGTCTCGCCCGCGGCCCCCGGGTCGGGCTGGTACACGCAGGCGGTCGCCGTCGACGTGACGGCGCGCGACGACCAGGACGCCTCCCCGCGCATCGAGGTGCGCGTGGATGCGGGCGCCTGGGCGGCCTACACCGGCACCGTCTCGGTGACCGGCGACGGAGCCCACGTCGTGCAGGCCCGGGCGACCGACGCGGCGGGCAACACGTCGTCGGTGGCCGAGCAGACCGTGCGCATCGACACCACGGCTCCGGCCGTCGAGGTGACCACCGACGCGGTCTCGCGCACGATCAAGGCCACCGCGACGGACTCCGGCTCGGGTGTGGCCTCGATCGAGTACCGCCTGGGCGACTCCGGTGGCTGGAGGGCGCTGACGGGCTCCGTGCTCGTCGGACTCGACGAGACGAAGGTGCAGGTGCGCTCCACCGACACCGCGGGCAACGTCTCGCCGGTGATCGAGCGCACGGTGCCGAAGGCCGATGGCACGCATCGGCGCAACGTCGCCCTGCTCGCCACGCCCACGGCATCCGGAACCGCCGCCTGGAACAAGGTCACGGGTCTGAATGACAACGTCCAGCCCACGTCCTCCGGCGACGTCGCACCCAACGACAACGCGAACGTGTGGGGCGTCTGGCCCGCGGTGACCGACCAGTGGGTGCAGTACGACTGGACCGAGCCGGTGACGGTCGGCGAACTGGGCGTGTACTTCGTGTCGAACATCGATGCGCAGGGACTCGGCATCGACGTCCCCGCGAAGTGGGAGGCCGAGTACTGGGATGCCACGACCAGCGCGTGGGCGCCGGTGAAGAACGCGGGCACGTACGGCACGGCGAAGACCACCTACAACACGGTGTCGTTCGACCCCGTGACCACGACGAAGCTCCGCCTCGCGCTCGACCCGGTCGGGACAGAGCAGGGCAAGGGCAGCGTCGGCATCAAGGAATGGCAGGTGTGGGAACAGCCCACGATGCCCACTCCCGACACGCAGGCCCCTCTCGTGGCCACGACGGTCGATCCCGTCGCCCCGACGAGCGGTTGGTATACCGGCACAGTCAAGGTCTCCGCGACGGCGATCGATGACCGTGACGACGCCCCGAAGATCGAGGCACGCGTCGGAGACGGCGAATGGGCCGCGTACACCGCGCCGGTCGAGGTCTCGACCGACGGCGTGACGACGGTCCGGTTCCGGGCGGGGGATGCAGCGGGGAACATCTCCGCCTCCGTTCAGGTCGACGTCAAGAGGGATGCCGCCAAGCCGGTCGCCGATGTCGGCTACAACGCCGGGGCGCGGACGGTGACCCCCGCGGGTACCGACACCGGCTCCGGCGTGGCTCTGGTGGAGTACCAAGTGGGCGGCGGCGCGTGGACCCCGGCCCAGGGAAGCGTTGCCGTCGGCGATGCCGCCACAACGGTCCGAGTACGGGTCGTCGATGTGGCCGGAAACCTGTCGGAGGTCGCCGAGGCGAGCATTCCCGCGAAGGGGACGTCTGCCGGGGGGAACCCCGGCACGGGACCCGGCGCGGGCGGAGGGGACCCCGGCGCGGAACCGACCGGGGCGCTCACCGGCAAAGAGGTGCTCCGCGTCGGCGTGACGCAGGTCTCCCCGGGCGGCCAGCTGCCCGTCACGGTCACCGGGGCGGCGCCGGGAACGGTGTTCGCCGTCGAGTTCCGCTCGACGCCGGCTCGTTTGGGCACTCTCACGATCGGCGCCGACGGCGCAGGGAGCGGGGTGTTCACCGTCCCCGCGTACGCCGAGGCGGGGACGCACACCGTGGCGCTGATGGTGCCGGGCGGTGAGATCACCGCTCAGGTGACCGTGGTCGCACCGGGCGCGTCGTCCTCGCAGACGCCGCCGCTCGCCACGACAGGTCGAGACCCCGCGCCCGCTCGGATCGCGACGGTCCTCGGCTCGAGCGTCCTCGCGCTGGGGCTGCTCGTGATGGCGATCGCCCTTCACCGCCGACGCCGGTCGGCGTGACGCGCGAGGGGCCGGGGGCGTTCTCTCTCCCGGCCCTTCGGCGCGGGCGGCTACTTCTTGGCATCCTGTCGCGGGATCACGATCTGCTTGATGATCAGCAGCACCGACGCGGTCACAGGGATGGCCACGAGCGCTCCGAGAAGGCCCAGGAGCGTGCCGCCGACCAGCGCGCCGATGACGACGAGAGCGCCGGGGACCGAGATCGTGCGGTTCATCACCCGGGGCGTCAGGACGTATGCCTCGATCTGCATGTAGACGAGGTAGACGATCGCGAAGATCAGGCCGGCGCTCGGGCTGACGATGAGCGTGAAGATCGTCGCGGTCGCCCAGAACAGCACGGACCCGACGAGCGGGATGAGGGTGATGCCGAACGCGAGCGCGGCAAGCAGGGCGGCGAACGGCTGCTGCAGGATCGTCAGCACGATGAACGCGAAGACCGCGTTGCAGAGGGCCAGCACGACCATCCCCGCGAGGTAGCCGCCGACGGAGTCGGTGATCTGGCCCGTCATGTCGGCGACGGTCTCCCGGCTGCGGGCGGGGGTGAGGCGCACGAGCGAGTTCTTCATCTTCGGCAGGGATGCCAAGAAGTACAGGCTCAGCACGAGCACGATGATCGCACCCGAGACGAAGGTGCCGATGTTGATCCCGACCTGAAGCAGCCCGCCGCCGATCGCGGCGATGTTGGCGGGGTTGGTGACGAAGCCCTGCACCTCTTTCAAGACGTCGCCCAGGCTGTCGCCGAAGTTGGTCTCGACCCAGCGCACGGCCTCGCTGTCGATGAGGTCGTTCACGAACGTCGGGATGTCGCCGACGAACTGTTCGATCTGGCGCACGACCGGAGGGATGAGCAGCCACAGGGCGCCGGCGAGGATCACCGCGAGCCCGCCGAACACGATGACGATCGACCACGCGCGGGAGAGCCCGCGCCGCACGAGCAGACGCACGAGGGGGTCGAGGGCGAGCGCGATGAACAGCGCGATGGCGATGTAGATGAGCACCGTCGAGAGGTTCGACAGGGCCAGCGCGAGCAGGGTCGCCGTGAGTCCGCCCAGGGTGAGGAAGAACCCGGCCGCGTACGGGCGGGCCAGGGCGGACCAGACCGGCTTGTCGCGCGACGTGGTGGCCCCGGCGTCTGCGCCTTCGGCGGTCGGGTCGGGGCGCGTGGATCGGCTCATGCTCACACTGTAGGACTCGCTGAGAGTCGTGCTCGGGCGGCGGCGCCGACCGGTAGGGTCGGAGCGATTGAGGAGGACACATGACCGAGGCCGATCCTTCGACGATTCTGCAGGGGCTCCGCGGCAGCATCGACAACATCGACGCCGCCCTGATCTTCCTGCTGGCGGAACGTTTCCGCTGCACCAAGCAGGTGGGCGTGCTCAAGGCGAAGCACGGGATGCCGGCATCCGACCCCGCGCGCGAGGAGCAGCAGATCGCTCGGCTCATGCAGCTCGCCGAGCAGGCCGACCTCGATCCGGCGTTCGCGGAGAAGTGGTTCAACTTCGTCGTGGCCGAGGTCATCCGTCACCACCGCTCCGCCGCCGCGCAACCGGCCGTCGACTGAGGCGTCGCCACACCGTCCCCTTCCCGCGCACGGGGTCTGCGACACGCCCGGGCTGACATCGGCGGCGTCGACGGTAGGGGCTGCGGAGCCACCTCACCCACACGCGCACGCGTGCCACACGGCATCCGGGATCGCAAGGCCGTGGCCGATTTGCCAGGGATTCCATCAGCGTGAAACGTTTGTGGAGGCCCGTTCTCGGGCCGCCCACCCGACCAGTCCGCGGTCGCCGGTGACGACTCGGGGGAGTCGACCCGGTGAGCGTACGGTCGGCGGCCTGAGCGCCGGATCCGATATCCGACGCTGACGCGCTCCACCCCCGGAGAGCGCCGACGGCTGCCACCCGGGCGTGACCGCTGCGGCCACCCGAGGCCGCTGAGGTGCACACAGTGACCCATCCGCCTGCCTCCGCGCCGCCCGCAACCGTGGCGCCCGCTCTTTCCGCCAAGAATCTGTTCAAGGTCTTCGGTCGAGCCCCTCAGGCCGCCGTCGACAAGCTCCGCTCCGGTGCCCGACGAGAAGACGTGGCCGACGACGGAACCGCCGCCGTCATCGATGCCAGCTTCGACGTCCAGCCCGGCGAGATCTTCGTCATCATGGGCCTCTCCGGCTCGGGCAAGTCCACCATCATCCGCATGCTGAACGGCCTGCACGAGGCAACCGCCGGCACCGTCGAGGTGAAGGGCGACGCTCTCACCGGCGTCGGCGCCGCGCGCCTGCGGTCCCTGCGCCGCGATCGCCTCGCGATGGTCTTCCAGCACTTCGCGCTCCTCCCGCACCGCACGGTCGCGGCGAACGTCGCGTACCCGCTCGAGCTCCGCGGCGTCGGCAAAACCGAGCGCCTCGCGAAAGCGAACGAGATCCTCGCCCTCGTCGGTCTCGACGGGTGGGGCGACAAGCTCCCCTCGGCCCTCTCGGGCGGCATGCAGCAGCGCGTCGGCATCGCCCGCGCCCTCGCCGCCGACACCGACATCTTGCTGATGGACGAGGCGTTCAGCGCCCTCGATCCGCTCATCCGTCGCGAGATGCAGGAGCAGCTGCTGGAACTCCAGCGCACCCTGAAGAAGACCATCGTCTTCATCACCCACGACCTCAACGAGGCGATGTTCCTCGGCGACCGCATCGCCGTCATGCGCGACGGCCGCATCGTGCAGATCGGCACCCCCGAGGACATCCTCACCGACCCGGCGAACGACTACGTCGAGCAGTTCGTGCAGGACGTCGACCGCGCCCGCGTGCTCACCGCGGGCAACGTCATGGAGCGTGCGCGTCCCCGCGTCGACGCCTCCGCCGGTCCCCGCACCGCGCTCCGTCAGATGCGCGACGCCTACATGTCCGCGGTCTACGTGACCGACCGCGATCGCAAGCCGCTCGGCATCATCACCGATCGGGATGCCATCAAGCTCGTGCGCGCCGGCGAGAACTCCCTGCTCGGCACGCTCAGGCCGCTGCCGCAGAGCGTGGGCGTCGACGACGTCCTGATGAACCTCTTCGTGCCGTCGGTCGAATCGCCCCTTCCCCTCGCCGTCCTCGACGCCGACGGGCGCCTCGCCGGGGTCATCCCCCGCGTGACCCTGCTCGCGGCTCTCGGCCCCGGCCCCACCGCGACCGAGGAGCTCACCGTGCTGCCCCAGCCCCTTCCCTCCGCCGAGATCGACGCGGCCCTCGACGGGACTCCCGCCGATGCCGGGGTCTCGGCATCCGAGACCGAGGGGGTGCGCTGATGGATGGTTTCCGCATTCCGGTCGGATCCTGGGTGGATGCCGGCGTGGACTGGGTCCGCGACAACCTCTCGGGCTTGTTCGACGTCGTCGCCCTGGTCGTGCGTTTTCTCGTCGGCGGGCTCAGCGACGTGCTGCTGGCAGCGCCCATCATCGTGGTCATCGTGGTCGCGGCGGCCCTCGCGTGGCTGCTGCGTTCGTGGAAGCTCGCGCTCGGCACGGTCATCGGCTTCGCGTTGATCCTGGCGATGGGCCAGTGGGTCACTGCGATGCAGACTCTCGCCCTGGTGCTCGTGGCGACCATCGTGGCGGTCGCCATCTCGGTGCCTCTCGGCATCTGGTCGGCTCGCAACCCCACCGTCCGCGCGATCCTGAAGCCGATCCTCGACTTCATGCAGACGATGCCGGCGTTCGTCTACCTGATCCCGGCGATCACCTTCTTCTCGATCGGCGTCGTTCCCGGTGTCGTCTCGACCGTCATCTTCGCTCTGCCGCCGGGCGTGCGACTGACCGAGCTCGGCATTCGCGGGGTGGACTCCGAGACGGTCGAGGCCGGACACGCGTTCGGTGCGACCCCCGGTCAGATCCTCCGCGGCATCCAGCTGCCGCTCGCGATGCCCACCATCATGGCGGGCGTCAACCAGGTCATCATGCTCGCGCTGTCGATGGCGGTCGTCGCCGGCATCGTCGGGGCGGACGGCCTCGGCAAGGAGGTCGTGCAGTCGATCTCGACCGTCAACCTGCCCAAGGGCGTCGAGGCGGGTCTGAGCGTCGTGGTGCTCGCCGTCTACCTCGACCGGTTGACCGCAGCCCTCGGCAACCGTGCCGACAACCGCGGTTCGCTGCTGGGCCTGCTCTCGCGTCGCCGTGCCGCGCGCTCCGCGACCGCCGTCACGGCCGGACCCACCGCTGCGCCGCACGCCGACACGTCTTCGTCGGATGCCACGAGCGAGGCCGAGCGCGAGAAGGCCTCGCCGCGTCGAGCGCCGGTGTCGACGGGGCACTGAGTCCCGGCATCCCTCCCTCCTCCGCGTGAGGGGTCGCTTCCGGTCGCTCCGGCTCGCGCCAGGCGACACGAATCGACCCCTCACGCGGGAAGGCACCCACGGAATCACATACGAAAAGGAAGAGAACACAGCAATGAACACGCGACACCTCACCTCTGCCCTCGCCCTCGGCGCCGTGGGCGCCCTCGCCCTCGCCGGCTGCGCCAGCGGGAACCAGGCCGAAGGCGGCAACGGCGGCGGCGGCGACAAGGGCACGATCACGCTCGGCTTCCTGCCCTCGTGGACGGACGGCCTCAGCACGGCGTACCTCCTCGAAGACCAGCTCGAGAAGCTCGGCTACAACGTCGAGATGCAGACGCTCACCGAGGCGGGTCCTCTGTACACGGGCCTCGCCCAGGGCGATGTCGACATCTACCCCTCGGCCTGGCCCGAGCTGACGCACAAGTCGTACATGGACCGCTACGGCGACAAGATCGAAGACCTCGGCGCGTACTACGACAACGCCAAGTTGACCATCGCGGTCCCCAGCTACGTCGACATCGACTCGATCGAAGAGCTCAAGGCCAACGCCGCGCGCTTCGACGGCCGCATCTACGGCATCGAGCCGGGCGCAGGCCTGACCACGCAGACGCAGGAGACCATGATGCCCGGCTACGGGCTGGACGGCGACTTCGAGCTCGTCACCTCGTCGACCGCGGCGATGCTCACCGAGCTCGACAACGCCATCGCGGCGCAGAAGGACATCGCCGTCACGCTGTGGCGTCCGTTCTGGGCCAACGACACCTATGACGTCAAGGACCTCGAAGACCCCCAGGGTCTGATGGGCGACCCCGAGGCGCTGCACTTCCTCGGTACGTCCGGCTTCGCCGAGAAGTACCCGGATGCCGCTGAGCTCATCAAGGGGATCCAGCTCGACGACGAGCAGTACGGCTCGCTCGAGGACCTCGTGGTGAACGAGTACGGCGAGGGCCGCGAGGCCGAGGCCGTGGACGCCTGGCTCGAGAAGAACCCCTCGGCGTTCTCGACGCAGCGCGACTGACGCCCCGCTCGATGACGCCTCCTTCGCTTCGCGGCGGAGGGGGCGTTGTCGTGTCAGGCGATCGCGTGCGCGCCCGTGAACCGCGTGATGAAGCCGGGGTGATCGGCTGGCATCGCCAGTACGGAGTCGGGCGTGCGACCGGCGAGTTGGGGGAAGCCGGAGTCGGCGACCAGGTCGTCGTCGAGCACGTCGAGGGCTGCCTCGACGAGCGGCCAAGGCTCGTGTTCGTTGGCGGCCCAGATCGTGCGGCCGAGGTGCCGCTCGTGGAAGCCCCACCGCGCGGTGAGGAAGCGCGACAGCGGGGTGTCGACCGTCTCGGTGCCGAGGGTGGCCCGCACGCGGGTTCCCGGATGTCGACCCCCGTGGCGCCGCGACCGGAACTCGATCCGCGCGTCGTCGGTGCGGGCCCCCGCGCGCGCCCAGCGGTAGGGGAGTCCGAACAGGGCCTGCGCCGCCAGCACCGGGGCGAGGTGCTCGGCCTCGAGCGTGCGGAAGACGACCCCCCGACGCCCCTCGTCGTCGACGGCGTATGTGCGCACGTTGATCTCGGTGAAGGTGCCAAGCAGGGGCACCGGCGGCAGCGGTAGGAACCGGAACTCGCTCAGCACGAACGGCACCAGCCCCACCCAGGCGGAGCCGTCGTGCACGTCGGGACGCGTACCCCGAGGAAGCAGCGGAGCGACCTCGTCGGGGTCGATGCGCCAATGCACGAAGACCGCGCGGTTCCATCGCTGCGCGATGACGGCGCGTCCGGGGAGGTCGGGGGCGTGTCGCTCGGTGATCACCGGGTCATTCTGGCCCCGTCGCCTCGGCGCGGAGGGACACTGGACAGATGGCCCCGTCATCTGGTGCAGACCCTCGGCTCGTGGCATCCATTCGCGAGCTGCTCGCGGCGCGCGACGCCGGGAAGACGATCTGCCCCTCCGAGGCCGCGCGGGCGGTCGGCGGCGACGACTGGCGCGACCTCATGCAGCCCGCACGCGACGCCGCGCACGCGCTGGTCGAGCGGGGCGAGGTCGAGGTGACGCAGAGGGGCGAGGTGGTCGACGTGACCACCGCCCGCGGGCCGGTGCGCATCCGTCGGGTGGGCTGAGGGCGCGCGTGTTCAGCCGGTGAACCGGGGCTGGGCGCGCTCGCGGAGGGCGTCCGGAGTCGGATCCGACGGAGCCCACGCGGTCAGGCGGCGGAGCCCGGCGCCGCCTCGGCAGAGGGCCCGGATGCCGGGGGTGCGGTGCGCTCGCGGGGGAGCTCGAGCGCGACCTTCTTCTCGAGCACGTCGACGGCTTCGTCCGACAGCAGGATCAGCCCGTCGAGCTCCTCACGGACCCGCCGATAGGCGAGCTGGCGCTCGTTCGGGGTAGCGGCCTGATCGGTCGCGACGGTCAGCAACTGCTTGGCGGTGTCGAGGCGCTTGCGCTCGTCGGCCGTGAACGCCGCGTCCTTCACGCGTCGCGCGTCGCGCTCGGCCACGTCGAAGGCGACCTCGTAGTCGGTGACCGCGTCGCGGTACTCGCGCAGCCGCGAGGGCGAAAGAGTCTCGCCTTCGGCCGGGCGCAGGTTGTCGGCGGCTTTCTTCGCCCGAAGGAACGCGGCGGTGAGCGGCTGGCGGCCATCGCTCATCGCGGGATAGGTGATGAGCTTCGTCGCGTCGAGTTCGTACTCGAGCCAGCGGTGCGTGACGGCGTCCTGCGCGGCGATCAGACGCTGCTGACCGTCGGTCGGGGCGGCGAGGGGCATCGGCGCCGCACCCGGTGTCTCGATCGCACCACCCTGAGCGCGGATCAGCTCGAGCTGTTCACGGTGGCGACGGCGGGCACTGGCCTCGCGGAACTTCACGCGCCGGTTGATGACACCCATGGTCATTCCGAAGAGGGGGAAGGCGAGCCACCAGTAGTTGCCCGCAAAGGACCAGAAGTCGTGCACAGCGTCATGCTACGCCGCTGCCTCAAGCGGTTCTCAGGAAGACGACGTCGGCGGCCGGTCGCGTGCGGGCGGCGGCCAGACCGGGCCGCTCGACGGCGGCGGGCTCCCGGCATCCGGGGTCTTCTTCTGGGCACGCTTCGCGCCCCGCTCGCTCCAGTTGCGGGCGGCAGCACGCCCCACCGACTCCATCGAGCGGGCGAGGGCGCGCTGGGCGGTCTCGGCGAGGTCGGATGCCACGCGGCTCCACGCGTCGTTGCCCTCGACGCTCGGCTGCTCGCCGGCACCGCGGCGGGCCGCCCGCTCGGCGCGGTCGAAGGCGTGAGCGGTGCGGCGCACGGCGTCGCGGTAGGCGAGGAAGTCGGCGGGAGACAGGCGCGTCTGCACCGAGGCCGGCCGGAGCCACTGCGCTTTCTCGTGCGCGCGGAGGAACTCCGCGAGCAGGGGGGAGCGGGAGTCGCTCATCTGGGGGTAGTCGATCGCGAGCCCGGGGTCGGTCTCGTAGGCCATCCAGCGCGCGAGGATCGCGTCGTGCTCCGCCAGCAGGCGGGCGACCGGCAACGGCGCGCTGCCCGAGCGGATCGCGGGGAGCATCGCCTTCGCGGCCTTCACCCCGGCGCGGCGCGCGCGCACCTCGGCCAGGGCGGCGCGAAGGTCGCGCTGAGCGTCGGTCAACCGCCCCCGCGCGGCGGCGACCGCGTCGGACGGGATGCGGGATGCCGCCCGCTCGGCCTGGGCGCGCACGACTTCGGCGTCGGCGACCTTCACATCGGCGCGGCCGCGGGTGACGGCATGGCGCGCGGTCTGGAGATCGAGCACGGCGGCGTCGAGCTCGAGGCGGCGCGCGGCCGCCTTGCCGAGAGGGCGCGACGACCAGGCGCGAACGGCGCGATCTGTGGTGGTCGTGGTGCCCATGGGAAGAGCCCGCTGGCGGGAACGACGCACGCCGAGCCAGCCGACGGTGCCCGCACCGGCCGCAGCCGGGCCGATCCACCACCAGTCGACCAGAAGGGCCATCAGCGGTTCCACGGTCCCCATGCTATGCCGGGGGTCCGACGCGGGGCTGGGTGTCGAGCCGGAATCCGCAGCGGCGGGACCGGTGGGTCACAAGCGTGAGGGGTCATCTTCTGTCGCCGAGGCGCTCGCCAGGTGACAGGAGATGACCCCTCACGCAGGGATCGCGGGGCTCAGCCGAGGATCAGCGAGATGACCGTCGCACCGCCGCCGGTGAGCACGAGCGCGCCGATCACGACCCACGCGGTGATCTTGACGCGCTTCTGACGCTTGTCGCTGAACACGGTCATGTCGTCGTCTTCATCGGTCATCGCGCGTCTCCTCTCGTCGGTGCGGGGGTGCGGGGGTGCGGTGCAGGGCCGGAGCCCGGGCCTCAGGCCACCGGCTCCGAGACGGTCGGCCCGAAGACCGCGGGCAGCGTCTCGTTCGACAGGCGGCGCAGCTCCGAGACGGGGACGGTGAAGACGTCCTGGACCTCGAGGGTGGCCTCGGTGCCGGGCTCGACGTCGGTCACGCCGATGCGCAGCACCGGGTAGCCGCGACCGTCGCAGAGTCCGCGGAACTTCACGTCTTCTTCGCGGGGCACGCTCACCAGCACGCGGCCGGTCGACTCGCTGAACAGGGCAGCCGTGGCATCCACGCCGTCGCGCTCCATGAGCTCGGTCAGCCAGACGCGCGCGCCGACGCCGAAACGCATGACGCCCTCGGCGAGAGTCTGCGCGAGACCGCCCGACGACAGGTCGTGCGCGCTCGAGACGAGCGACTGGGAGCCTGCGGCCTGGAGCAGCTCGGCGAGCTTGCGCTCCTGCGCCAGGTCGACCTTCGGCGGGCGGCCGCCGAGGTGGTCGTGGATCGTGCCGGCCCACTGCGAGCCGTCGAGCTCGTCGGCGGTGACGCCGAGCAGGTACAGGTTCTCGCCGGCGTCCTGCCATCCGCTGGGGATGCGGGCGGCGACGTCGTCGATGATGCCCAGAACGCCCACGACCGGGGTCGGGTGGATCGGCTGGTCGCCGGTCTGGTTGTAGAACGAGACGTTGCCGCCCGTGACCGGGATGCCGAGCTCGAGGCAGCCGTCGCTCAGACCCTCGACGGCCTGGCTGAACTGCCACATGACCTCGGGGTTCTCGGGGCTGCCGAAGTTGAGGCAGTCGGTGACGGCCGTGGGCACCGCTCCCGTGACGGCGACGTTGCGGTACGCCTCGGCGAGGGCGAGCTTCGCGCCGTTGTAGGGGTCGAGCTGGTTGTAGCGGCCGTTGCAGTCGGTCGCGATCGCGAAGCCGAGACCGGTCTCCTCATCGACGCGGATCATGCCGGCGTCGTCGGGGAAGCTCAGCGCCGTGTTGCCGAGCACGTAGTAGTCGTACTGGTTGGTGATCCACGAGGTGTCGGCGAGGTTGGGGCTCGCGACGAGGGTCGTGAACTGGTCGCGCAACACGTCGTTGTCGGTCGTGCGAGGCAGTGTCGTTGCGGAGTCGGCCTGAAGGGCGTCGATCCACGTGGGGTACGCGACAGGGCGCTCGTAGACGGGGCCGTCGACCGCGACGGTCGAGGGGTCGACGTCGACGATGCGCTCGCCGTACCAGTCGATGACGAGGCGGCCGTCTCCGGTGACCTCGCCGAGCACGCTGGTCTCGACGTCCCACTTGCCGACGACGGCGAGGAACGCGTCGAGCTTCTCGGGCGCGACGATCGCCATCATGCGCTCCTGCGACTCCGACATGAGGATCTCTTCGGGCGTCAGCGAGGGGTCGCGCAGCAGCACCTTCGACAGTTCGACCTTCATGCCGCTGTCGCCGTTGGCGGCGAGCTCGCTCGTGGCGCACGAGATGCCGGCGGCCCCGAGGTCTTGGATGGCCTCGACGAGGTCGTCGCGGTACAGCTCGAGGCAGCACTCGATGAGCACCTTCTCGGCGAACGGGTCGCCGACCTGCACCGCGGGGCGCTTGGTGGGTCCGCCGTCGGCGAAGGTGTCGGATGCCAGGATGCTCGCGCCGCCGATGCCGTCGCCGCCCGTGCGGGCACCGAACAGCACGACCTTGTTGCCGACGCCCGTGGCGTTGGCGAGCTTGATGTCTTCGTGGCGCATGACGCCGACCGCGAGGGCGTTGACGAGCGGGTTGCCCTGGTAGACCGCGTCGAACACGGTCTCGCCGCCGATGTTCGGCAGGCCCAGGCAGTTGCCGTAGAACGAGATGCCGCTGGTGACGCCGTGCACGACGCGCGGGGTGTCGGGGTGGTCGATCGCGCCGAAGCGCAGCTGGTCCATGACCGCGACCGGGCGCGCGCCCATCGAGATGATGTCGCGCACGATGCCGCCGACGCCGGTGGCCGCGCCCTGGAAGGGCTCGATGTAGCTGGGGTGGTTGTGCGACTCGACCTTGAAGGTCACCGCCCAGCCGTCGCCCACGTCGACGACGCCGGCGTTCTGACCCATGCCCACCATGAGGCGGGTCTTCATCTCGTCGCTGACCTTCTGGCCGAACTGACGGAGGTAGATCTTGCTCGACTTGTAGGAGCAGTGCTCGCTCCACATGACCGAGTACATCGCCAGCTCGCCGCTGGTGGGGCGGCGGCCGAGGATCTCGCGGATCTTCGCGTACTCGTCGCTCTTGAGCCCGAGGGCGCCGTACGGCTGATCCTTCTCGGGAGTGGCGATCGCGTTGTCGACGGTGTCCGCAAGAGCGGTACGGGCGGCGGGGTTCGGGGTGGTCACGCGGCTGAGCTCCAAGATCGCAGGGGCCGGACGCCAGTCAGTCTAGTTGGGAGCGCCGACATGCCCGGGGTCGACGGCAGCGTGAGGGCGCAACCTCGGTGATCCGCGGAAAGTCGGCCGGGTTCCCGGCATCCGGGCTGAGGATGTGCGGATCGCCGAGCCCGTGCGGCTGCTCGGGGCAAGATGGTCGGGGCTGCGCCGCCAGCAGCCCGCTGAGAGGACGCCCATGCGCATCGTCATCGCCCCCGACAAGTTCAAGGGCACGCTGACCGCGCGGGAGGCGGCGGATGCCATGGCCCTGGCCGTGCGCGACCGATGGCCGGGTGCCGAGATCGCGATCGTGCCGATAGCCGACGGCGGAGACGGAACGCTCGACGCCCTCGGCGGGGCCAACGTGCATGACGAGGTGACGGGACCGCTCGGCGCACCCGTGCGCGCGGCCTGGCGCCTCGACGGTCGAGCCGCCGTGATCGAGTCGGCGGCGGCATCCGGACTCGTCCTCGCCGGGGGAGCGGAGGCCAACGACCCCTGGGGTGCGACGACACGCGGCGTCGGCGAGCTCATCGGGCTCGCGCTCGACTCGGGGTCGGTCCGCATCGTGGTGGGCACCGGCGGCGTCGCCGCGACCGACGGCGGACGCGCGGCGATCGAGGCGCTCGGCGACCACGTGCCGTTCGCTCCCGGCCAGGTGACGGTGCTCACCGACACGACCACGACGTTCGTCCACGCGGCCGAGGTGTTCGGTCCGCAGAAGGGCGCCGACGTCGAGCTCGTCGAGCGCCTGACGGAGCGCCTGCGGGCGGATGCCGCGGACTGGGCCGAGCGCTTCGGGCTCGACGTCTCGGTCGTGCCGAGGTCGGGCGCCGCCGGTGGTCTCTCCGGCGCGTTGCTCGCGGCCGGCGCCGAGGTGGTCGACGGCGCGGCCTACGTCGCGCAGGCGCTCGAGCTGAGCGAGGCGCTCGCCGAGTCGGATCTGGTCCTCACCGGGGAGGGGGCGTTCGACGCCACGAGCCTTGCGGGCAAGGGGCCGGGGCACGTGCTCTCGGTCGCCGCGCGCCACCGGGTGCCGGCGGTCGTCATCGCGGGGGTCGTCGCCGCCGACGCCGTCGGCTCGCGCGTCTTCTCGATGAGCGAGATCGTCGGGGCCGAGCGCGCGCTCGCCGACGCCGCCGAAGCGTTGCGCGTCACGACGACGCAGGCTCTCTGGCAGCTCGACCTCTGAGGGGTCGCGGCCTCCGCGGGGCAGGCTCGGCTCGGCGGGGGCCTCGACTCTTCTCGGCGTCAGGCCGTCTTCGCGATGCGCACCCGGATGTCCTTCATCAGCGGCTGGTCGCTCTGACGGCTGTAGTCGTCGGGGCCGAGCAGCACGTTCAGCTCGGGGAAGTAGCCCGCGGCGCTGCCGCGCGGGGTGTCGTACTCCAGGGCGCGGAACGCCGTGACGCTGCGCACCGAGCCGTCGCGCGAAGTGGCGACGATGTCGACAAGGTCGCCCTCGGCGATGCCGCGCTGCTTCATGTCGCGCCGGTTCATAAACACGAGCTCGCGGATGTTGCGCACGCCGCGATAGCGGTCGTCGGCCGAGTAGATCGTGGTGTTCCACTGGTCATGTGAACGCATGGTCTGCAGCACGAGCACATCGGCCTCTTCGGGGATGACGTTCGGCAGCTCGGCGTGCGAGAACTCGGCTTTGCCCGACGGCGTCTGGAAGTCGCGCTCGCGCGCGGGCTGCGGGATGCGGAAGCCGTAGTGCTGGCGCACGAGCTGGTTGAAGCCCTCGAAGCCGGGCAGCACCTTGGCCATCGTGTCGCGGATGCGGTCGTAGTCGCCGACGTACCACTCCCACGGCGTCGCCGACTCGGGCATGGTGGCGCGGGCGATGCGCGCGATGATCTCGGGCTCGCTGAGCAGGTGCGGCGAGGCGGGCTTGCGCGACCCGAGCGAGAGCATGACCGAGCTCATGGCGTCTTCGGTCGAGATCGACTGGGGTCCCGACTCCTGCTCGTCGCGCTCGGTGCGGCCGAGGCACGGCAGGATCAGCGCCTGCTTGCCGTGGGTGAGGTGGCTGCGGTTGAGCTTGGTGCTCACGTGCACCGTCAGCTCGCACCGGCCCATGCCCTCGGCGGTGAGCGTGGTGTCGGGAGCGGCCCGCACGAAGTTGCCGCCCATGCCGAGGAAGACCTTGAGGTCGCCGCGGTGCAGCGCCGCCACCGTGTGCACGGTGTCGAGGCCGGGCTCGCGGGGCGAGGTGATGCCGCAGACCTCGTCGAGCTTGGCGAGCCAGTCCTCGGTGGGCTTGTGGTTGATGCCGCAGGTGCGGTTTCCCTGCACGTTGCTGTGGCCGCGCACGGGCGAGGGGCCGGTGCCCTTGCGCCCGACGTTTCCGCGCAGCAACAGCAGGTTGACGATCTCGCGCACGGTGTCGACGCCGTGTTGGTGCTGGCTGACGCCGAGGCACCAGCTGATGACGCAGCGTTCCGAGGCGAGGTACACCGCCGCGGCTCCGCGGATCTCGGCCTCGGTCAGTCCCGCCTGCTCGACAAGCTCGGCCCACGTCGTCGCCTCGACCATCGCGCGGTACTCGTCGAGTCCGCTGGTGTACTGGTCGAGGAACGCCTGATCGATCGCGGTGGGGTCGGTCGCCGAGGCTTCGAAGACCACCTTGGCCATGCCGCGGACGAGGGCGAGGTCGCCGCCGGGGCGCACCTGCAGGTTCATCGTGCTGGTCGGGGTGGAGTGGAAGGTCGCCATGTCGACGATCTCGTGCGGCACGATCGTGCGGGTGCCGGCGACCTCTCGCAGCGGGTTCACGTGCACGACCTGGGCGCCGCGGTCGATCGCCTCGGCGAGGCTGGTGAGCATGCGCGGCGCGTTCGAAGCCGCGTTGACGCCGAGAATGAACAGCGCGTCGGCGTTCTCCCAGTCCTCGAGGTCGGCGGTGCCCTTGCCGGTGGCGAGGGATGCCGTGAGTCCACGGCCCGAGCCCTCGTGGCACATGTTCGAGCAGTCGGGGAGGTTGTTGGTCCCGAGCTCGCGCGCGAACAGCTGGTAGAGGAACGACGCCTCGTTGCTGAGGCGGCCCGAGGTGTAGAAGGCGGCCTGGTCGGGGGAGTCGAGCGCGGTGAGGTGCTGCGCGATCGTGCGGAACGCGTCGTTCCACGAGATCGGCACGTAGTGGTCGGTCTCGGCGTCGTAGACCATCGGACCGACGAGTCGACCGGCGTCCTCGAGCTCGAAGTCGCTCCATCGCGACAGCTCGGTCACCGAGTGCTCGGCGAAGAACTCCTTGCCGACCCTCTTGTGCGTCATCTCCCACGTGACGTGCTTGATGCCGTTCTCGCAGATGTCGAGGGTGACGCCCTTGTCGTCGGGCCAGGCGCACCCGGGGCAGTCGAAACCGCTCTTCGGGTGGTTCATCGTGAACATCGCTCTGGTGCCGGCGACCGGCTGGCGCTGCTGGTAGAGCACCTTGCCGACGGTGAGGGCGGCGCCCCAGCCGGCGGCGGGGTGCTCGTAGGGGCCGGTGCTCGACCACTCGCCCTCGACCTGTGGGCCGAGGCCTCCCTGGCGCGGTTCCTCGGTCATCAGCCCGAACGATTCACCCATGTTCACCCTCCGTGGATTGCGGCGCAGGGGTGGTTGCATCCACTCGCCCTGCACTCGGTCGTCAGCGTACGCTCGCGAGATCGGTCGTCGCGGGGGTTGTGGACGGCGCGATGATGCGATCCGTCCGCGTGTACAGGTTCATGCTGTTGCCCCGCACGAAGGCGGCGAGGGTGAGACCCGCCCGCTCGGCGAGCTCGATCGCGAGCGATGAGGGCGCCGACACGGCGGAGAGCATCGGGATGCCGGCCATCACGGCCTTCTGCACGAGTTCGAAGCTCACGCGGCCCGACACCTGCAGCACGGTGCCGCGCAGGGGCAGGCGGTCATTCAGCAGTGCCCAGCCGACGACCTTGTCGACGGCGTTGTGCCGGCCGACGTCTTCGCGGGCGACGAGAAGATCGCCGCTGGCGACATCGAACAGCGCGGCGCCGTGCAGACCGCCGGTCTTGTCGAAAGTCTTCTGCTGCTCGCGCAGACGATCGGGGTAGGCAGCGACGTCCTGGGCGGGGATCCGGATGCCGTCGGAGGCGACGTCGTAGCTCGACACCTTCTCGACCGCGTCGATCGACGCCGTTCCGCACACTCCGCACGAGCTCGTCGTGTAAAAGGAACGCGCGATGTCGGGGGAGGGGAGTTCCACGCCGGGTGCGAGCGTGAGGTCGAGCACGTTGTAGGTGTTGCCGTCGGCTCCGCCCGTTCCGGGACCGCCGCAGTGGATCGCCCGGGCGAACTCGTCGCCGCGACTGATGACGCCCTCCGACACGAGGAAGCCGGCCGCCAGCTCGACGTCGTGCCCGGGGGTGCGCATCGTCACAGACAGGGGCGTACCGGCGACGCGGATTTCGAGCGGTTCTTCGACGGCCACGGCATCCGGCCGCTGTCTGTTCACGCCGTCGAGGGTGAGGCGCGTCACGCGACGCGACGCGGTCAGGCGGCCCATGTCAGGACCGAATCCGAGAGCTGGAGGGGGACATGGGTCGAGCGTACGCCGGGCCTCCGACACCGCGGCGCGCTCTTCCGCGACGAAATGACCGAACGAGGGGATGCCGAGACCCGGTCGCCATGGGAACGTGCACAGTCCCGAAATCCTGCGGTTTCCGGCCATTCGCATTCATGCGAATACAGATCCGCAGAAGTTTTTCAAGTCCGACGTGACGATTCCCCCACCCGGTACGTCTTAGTCATGTAGGCCGAAGCGCCCACCCCGGATACCCGGGTCCAGACATTCGAAAGGCACGGACATGGCTGAGAACGCCCCCACCACCCCCGCTGCGCAGAACGTCCCCCAGGCGGCGTCGCGCGTGAACCGTCCCCTCGCCGGTCGCGGTCAGGAAGCCCACACCGAGGGCAAGACCACGATCGCCGAAGGCGTCGTCGCGAAGGTCGCCGGCATCGCGGCCCGCGAGGTCAACGGCGTCTACGCCCTCGGCGGCGGCGGAGCCCGCGCCCTCGGCGCCATCCGCGACGCCATCAACGCCACCGACCTGACGCAGGGCGTCAAGGTCGAGGTCGGCGAGACCCAGGCCGCCGCCGACGTCACCATCGTCGTCGAGTACGGCGCCCCCATCCAGGAGGTCGCCGACCAGGTCCGCGCCCGCGTGGCCGGTGCCATCAACCGTCTCGTCGGCCTCGAGGTCGTCGAGGTCAACGTCGACGTGAACGACGTCCACATCCCGGGCGACGAGAACAACGACGCCGAGTCCGAGAAGCGCGTCCAGTGAGCGCCACCACGAAGGGCGCCCTGGTTGGCCTCGTCCTGGCCCTCAGCGCCCTGATCTTCGGTTTCTGGGGATTCATCCTCGTCGCCCTCTTCATGGCGATCGGCGTGGTCGTCGCCCGCATCACGGCGGGTGAACTCGACTTCGGCAACATCGTCAACGCCTTCAAGGGTCGGAGCACATCGTGACCACCGTCACCGCTTCCCCCGGGGTCGGCAACCGCACCACGGTTGCCGGCCCCGGCCTCCCCGCCGGCCGGGTGACCATCTCGGACCGCGTGCTGCAGAAGACGGCCGAGCGGGCCGCCGCCGACATCATCGGAGTGGACGCCAAGAGCGTCCGCGTCGAGATCGTCTCGGCCCGTCAGACCGCCGCCGTGCGTGTGACGACTGCGTTCCCCGTCCCCCGCCTCGACGACACCGAGGCCGTGCGCGCCGCGACTCCCGTGCTGGAGGCCGCGCGCGTCGCCCAGACCGAGCTGCGCTCGCGTCTGACCCGTCTCTTCGGCCGCGAGATCTCGCGCGTCGACCTCACCATCTCGGGCGCCACCGCCCCTCAGCGAAAGCGAGTGCTGTGATGACTGACACCGTGCTCCGCACCGTCGTGCGTCGCGAGACCCACTCGCCCCGCACCGTGGCCATGCTCGTCGTGGTCGTGCTGCTGCTGCTCGCCCTCGCCTACGCCGCGGTCGAGATCATCCTGGACCTGTCCGGAGCCCAGCCGCTGCTGGTCGCCCCCGGCGAGGCCCTCAACGCCGTCGTCGCGGCGCCCACCGCTCTCATGCCGGTCGCCTTCATCGTCGGCGGGGTCGTGCTCGCCATCGTCGGGCTCATCGTCCTGGTCCTGTCCCTCAAGCCCGGCCGCCTCTCGCGCCACGAGATGTCGTGGGGGGAGCGGGCCGTCGTCGTGGACAACGGCGTCGTGGCATCCGCCCTCGCCCAGCACCTCAGCAACGAGTCGGGGATCGCTCGGGAGGACATCGTCGTGGGCGTCGCCCACCGCTCCGTCGACGTGACGGTGCGGCCCCCGGTCGGCATCCCCGTCGACGAGGCGCAGCTGCGCCGCATCGTCGATGAGGAAGTCACCTCGTACAAGCTCTCGCCCGCCGTGCGCACCCACCTGGGCGTACAGCGTCCCGACACCAAGGAGTCCTGATGAACGCGACGCGACGCGGTCTGAACCGCTTCCTCCTCTTCCTGGTGGCCGTGGTGCTGCTGGGCCTGGGAGCCCTTGCGCTCGCCGTGGGTCTGCTCCCGGGCGGGACCGACACCTGGACCTCCGTCATGGGCGGCTTCCAGGGCTGGCTCGAGTCGCTGGGCCGTGAGTCCGCCGGCTGGGGCGCCGTCGCGGCCATCGTGGTCCTGGCGATCATCCTGATCCTGATCGCCTCGGCCGCCGTGCGCGGGCGCCGCCAGGCTCCGCTGCAGTCGACCGGCAGCGCGAACGACGAAGGACGCATCACCGTCACCGACGGGTTCGCGTCCGAAGCCCTCAAGAACGCCCTGGGCGAGCGCGACGAGATCCTCTCGTCCCGCGTCAGCGCCGGCGAGGTCGGCAAGGAGTCGGTCCTGCACGTGGCCGTCACCCCGCGCCAGAACACCTCTCCCCGCGACGTCGCCGAGCACGTCGACACGCTGGTCACCAACCTTGCCGCTCTCACGGGCCAGAACCTGCGCGCCTACATCTCCATCCACTCGGGTCTGCGCGCGAAGCTCGCACGCGACAACACCCGCGTCCACTGACACCCCCACGAGGAGACGTGATGTCCACCATCGATGCGACCATCGACCCGCCCGACCTCGACGCCGCGGCGACCCTGGCGGCGACCGCCGCCGGCTCGGTCCCGGGCGTCCACGCGCTCGGCAGCCTGATCGGACGGGCGTCGGATGCCGTGCGCGAGCGCGTCGGTCTCGCAAGCACCGCTCCGGGCGTGAAGATCGACACCGATCGGGCCGACGCGGTCACCGCGACCATCTCGCTCGTCGTCGACTACCCGCACAAACTGCGCGAGGTGTCGGACGAGGTCCGCCGGGCCGTTCGTACCGCGCTCGAGCCGCTGGGCCGCGGTCGGGTCGACGTCGACGTGGTGGTGACGGGCGTGTTCGGACCGTTCGACCGCGACGTCGTGGCCGAGGCCGAAGAGCGGGCGGATGCCGTCGCCGCCCGCGCATCCGAGGTGGCCGACGATGCGAAGGCCAAGGCGAAGGACGTCGCGGACCGGGCGTCGGCCGTGGCCGACGACGCGAAGTCCCGGGCCTCGGAGGTGGCCGATGATGTGCGGTCGCGGTCGAAGGACCTCGCGGCCAGCGCCTCGGAGACGATCGACACCGCCGTCTCCAAGACGAAGGATGTCGCCGCCGGCGCAGCGGCTGCGGTGGACGAGACCGTTCGTCAGGCACGCGAGCGCGTGGTCGCGGCCGACGCGGAGTCCGACATCGACGCCGCGGATCGCGTGACCGAGGGCCTCGAGCCCGAGCGGTCCGCGCCGGCTGCGGGTGACCGCGGGGACGTGAGCGACGTCGTCGCCGAGGCGCTCGAAGACGCCGCGATCGACATCGCGATCGCCGCCGACGAGGTGCGCGCCGACGACAGTACCCCGGCGACCGACAGCGTGCAGTCGGTCGTGGAGGACGAGCGCCCCCGCGCCTGAACCGCGAGTACCGAGAGGGCGCCCCGGCTTCGACCGGGGCGCCCTCTCGCGTGCCACGGCACACGCACCCCACCCGACACGTCCCGGACACGTCACCGGAAGTTGTCGCTCAGGCAGGTATCCCACCCCGAGAAGCGACATGCCTGCATGATGGGCAGCATTTCCCTTCGGTGCCCGTGAGCCGGAGTCGATCACGCGATAAGAAAGCAATGCCAGCGGCCGCGTCCGCTCTCGGTGATCCCTCCGCGCTGCGGTCCTTCCTGTGAATCGAGAGCTCATGAAGCGTTTGGCCACGACGGTGTCCGTCAGTGCTCTGGCCGTCGGCCTGATCGCGTCCGGCGTCGCCGTCGGCGCGTCGCCCGCGGCGGCCGCGGGCTGCACCACGACCCCCACGACGTGGGTCGACCTACAGGACGCTTTCGCGAACGCCCCCCTGGCGGGGGCGGTGATCTGCCTCGGGGCCGACATCACGAGCCCCGCGTCACCGACGGTCAACCTGTCTCTCAATCAGCCCGTCGGGTCGAACGTGATCTTCGACCTGAACGGTCACTCTCTGACCAGCGTGCTCAACCCCGGAGGCCCCAGTTCTCCCGACGCGGGCATCGACGTCAGTGCGGGCAAGACGCTCACCATCGAGGCCACGGGCGGGGGCGCCCTCACGATCAGCGGGGGAGCGCTGTCGGCCGCGATCGGCGCTCACAACGGGGACGACCTCGGGACGATCATCATCAACGGCGGCACGATCAACGTCTCCACCGTGTGGGACGGCGCGGGAATCGGGGGTGCGAACCTCTCGAATGCCGGAGGCGGGTCGATCACCATCAACGGGGGAGACATCACCGCCACGGCGTACGACTGCGGCCCCGGCATCGGAGCCGGCGAGTACAACACCGTCGCGGCGGACATCACGATCACCGGAGGCACCGTCACCGCCCACGGCTCATGCGGGAGCCCGGGAATCGGTGGCGCGGCCGGCGCATCCGGCGGCAACATCACCATCACCGGCGGTGTCATCACCGCAACCGCGACGCAAGGCGCCGGCATCGGGGGTGTCCTCGACAGTCCCGGCGCGAACATCACGATGTCGGGGGGCGAACTGACCGCATCCACCGCCGCCAGCGGGGGTTTCAACGGCGCGGCGCTCGGATCGGGATACACCCCCGGAAACGGGCCGTTGCGCGCACCCGGATCCCTCACCCTGATCGGCGCGGGTGTGCCGACCGCGACGTCGGGTACCAGCCCCCGGGCCTCGTCACCGACGGCGACGGTACTGCCGGGCCCGCCCGGTGTGGTCTTCACGCAGACGACGCAAGACGGCACGGCCATGCAGCCGGCGATGACGCACATCGTGTTCGCGCGCCTGGTGCCCCCGCAGATCACGACCCCGGCACTCGCGGGCGGCACGGTGAATCAACCGTACGCGCAGACGGTGCAGGCAACGGGTACGGGTCCTCTGGCGTTCGCCGTGGCGGGCGGAACCCTCCCGCCCGGGCTGACTCTCGACCCCGTCAGTGGGGTCATCTCGGGTCAGCCGACGCAGTCGGGCACGTTCACGGTCATCGTCGAGGCCACCGGTCCCGGCGGCACGGACTCGCGTCCCTACACGATCGCGATCCCCGCCGCGCCGGCCCCCACGTCGTCGCCGAGCCCCACGTCGAGCACGACGCCGCCGTCATCGGCGACGCCCGCCTCAGCGCCGGCACGGGCGGCGTCCACGGGCCCGAAGCGGCTCGCCGTCACGGGGGTCGACAGCACCCCGGTCATCGTCGCGGGAATCGTGGGGGCGGTTCTTCTGCTCGCCGGGGCGGTCGCCCTGGTCGCTCGCCGGCGTCGCCGCAGCTGATCCCGACGGTCGAGGGGCGCCCGCGCATCTCTGCGGGCACCCCTCGACGGTCAGTTCGCCGTGGCGTTGTCGTACGCGCGCTGCGCGGCCTGCTGCGCGTCGGCCAAGGCCTGCTCGGTCGTCTTGTCGCCGAGCAGCACAGCGGTGATGGCGTTGTTCAGCTCGTTCTGGATGTCCTGCCCCGCCGGAGACGAGCCGAACGACTTCCCGCTCTCGACGACGTCGTAGTAGGTCGAGATGACCTGGTCGAAGCCGGCGTCGCCGGTCGGCTCGACGAATCGGTCGCGGATCATCGTGTCGGCCTCGGGTGAGCCGGTGAACAGGCCGGTGTTGAGCCCGCCTTTGCCCGAGATGGTCTCCGCGCGTGCGGTCCCGGCCGCCATCCACGCGTCCGTCGACGTGAGGTCGGTCATCCAGGCGCACGCCGCGGCGGGGTTCTTCGCACCGGCGGGGATCACGAACGCGGTCCCCGAGGCGAGAGAGAACGGCTTCCCGTCGGCATCCCGGAACGGGACCGCCTCCAGCGAGATCCGGTCGCGGTAGGCGCCGAGCACGTTGGGGTACCACTGGTTCGCGACCTGCGCGCCGACCTGGTTCTGCACGAACTGGTTGGCGTCGCCGAAGGTGTCGAACGAGTCGGTGAAGCTCTTCACGGCGGCGTAGCCGCCCTGGGCATCGGTGATCTGCTTGAGCGCGTCGATACCCGCGGCGTTGGCCGGGTCGTCGAGGGTGGGCTTCCCGTCGGCGTCGGTCAGCTGTCCGCCCATGCCGAGCACCCAGAGGCCGCCCTGTCCGGTGGCGACCGGGTCGAGGCCGAGTCGCGTGGGGTTGCTGCCCGACGCCTGGTAGATCTTGCTGATCGCGGCCAGGAGGCCGTCCATGTCGGAGGTGTCGAACTGCTCGGGCGTCACGCCGGCCTCGTTCAGCACGTTCATGTTCAGCAGGATCGCGGGCGGCTGGTAGAACTGCGAGACCGCGTAGACGGCATCCTCATACGTGACGTCGTCGACGACGTTCTGGTACCAGCGCTCGGTCGGATCCACGCCCTTCGCCTCGAAGCATGCGTTCAGCGGCATGATCAATCCCTGAGCGGCATACGTTGTGACGTAGCGGCGATCCATCTGGACGACGTCGGGCACGTCGCCGCTGGCGATGCGCGTGGTGAACTTCTGGGCGTCGAAGGCCGTGGCATCCAGGGTCACCTCGACATCGGGCAGTTGTTCGGCGGCATAGTCGAGACGGGATTGCCCGACGTCGTCGGCGTTCTCGAAGCCCCAGGCGGCGAGGGTGCCGCTCGGTGCGGCGGAGAAGTCGGCGCCGGCGGCGGGATCGTCGCCGCTCCCGCTGCAGGAGGTGAGAAGGAGCGCGGATGCCGCGACCGCGGCGACACCGGCGAGGGAGCGCTTGCGCATGATGGGGTCCTTTCGAGACGGGGGGATCTCAGCCCTTACGGCCTTGGGTGGCGACGCCCTCGACGAAATACCGCTGGCCGAAGGCGAAGATGATGAGCATCGGGAGGGTCACCAGAAGAGAGGCGACCATCACGTACTGGTAGTCGCCCTGTCCGCCCGCGCTGGGGCTGTATTTCGTCATCGCGTACGCGATGCCCAGCGGCGCGGTGAACTCCTCGACGCTGCCCGCGTTCAGGTAGATGAGCGCTGCTTGGAGGTTGTTCCAACTCGCCTGGAACTCGAAGAGGAACACGATGATGAACGACGGGATCGACAACGGCATGGCGATCCGCCAGAAGAGGCCCCACGCGCTGCACCCGTCGAGTCGTGCCGCCTCGAAGAGCTCGCGCGGGACGCCGAGGAAGAATTGCCGCTGCAGGAAGATGTAGAAGGCCGAGCCGAAGAGGTTCATGCCCCACAGCGGCACCCACGTGCCGAGCAGCCCGGTCTCTTTCCAGATGAGGTAGATCGGGATCATCGTCACGGCGCCCGGCAGCATCATCGTCGCGAGCACGAGACCGAACAGCAGCCCTCGGCCGGGGAAGCGGAAGTACGCGAAGCCGAAGGCGACGATCGAACTCATGACGGCGACGGTGGTCGCGGCGAGCAAGGCGATCGCCACGCTGTTGAACATCCAGCTCAGCAAAGGCAGCTGGTTCCACACCTCGACGTAGTTGCCGGGGAGAAAGGTCTTCGGAATGAGGGCGTTGTCGAACACCTCGCCGCGCGGCTTGAGGCTCGCAGCGAGCAGCCACGCGAAGGGGTAGAGGAACAGCAACGCGAACAGCACGAGCACGCCGGCGAGGATGACCCGGCCGGCGAGCGTCTTCGGCTGCTTCAGTGCCCGGCGCCACCGGGACGGCCGGGCGGCGGAGGCCGCGAGCTCGGGGCGGGCCTGGGCGACGCCCGGGGTCTGCAGGGTGTTCGTCATCAGCGGTCCCCCTCGTAGTAGACGAAGCGGTTGCCGAGGCGCACCTGCACGAGGGTGATGAGCAGGATGATCACGAACAGCAGCCACGCCATCGCGGCGGCGAACCCGAAGTTGAACTGCCGGAACGCCTGCTGGAAGAGGTAGATGGCATAGAAGAGGGATGCCTCTGGCGAGGCGTTGCTCTGATCGCGCCAGAACAGCAGATACGCCTGATCGAAGACCTGGAACGCCGCGATCGTCAGCACGATGACGTTGAAGAACATCGCGCCCGAGATCATCGGCAGGGTGATGGAGAAGAAGCGGCGGACGGGACCTGCTCCGTCGATCTGCGCGACCTCGTAAAGGTCGACGGGCACGTTCTTGATCGCGGCGAGGAAGATCACCATCGTGCCGCTGACCGTCCACAGCGCCATGATCACGATGCTCGGCTTGACCCATGCGGGATCGACGAGCCACTGCGGACCCTGGACGCCGATGGCCCCGAGCGCCTGGTTGACCGCTCCGGAATTGCCGTTCAGCAGCAGGAAGAACACCGCCGCGGTCGCCACGGCGGGCGTCATCTTGGGCAGGTAGTACAGGGTGCGGAAGACGCCGGCGCCCCGGCCGACCCGGCTGAGCAGCAGCGCGAGGATCAGGGCGAAGGCGATCTCGAGCGGAACGGCCATGACCGCGTAGAACAGGGTGTTCCCGAGCGAGACGGCGACGCGCGGGTCCTCGAAGAGCTGCGCATAGTTCGAGGTGCCGACCGGCCGGGCGGCGCCCGTTGCCAGGTTGTAGCTCGAGAACGAGATGACGAGGCTGTAGATCATCGCCCCGGCGGTGAAGATCAGGAACCCGAGGACCCAGGGCGAGATGAACAGGTAGCCGGCGAGGGCCTCACGGCGGTTGTATTTCACCTTCTGCCGCGGGACGCGGCGTTTCATGGAGGGTGGATCGGTGGTGTCGTCGTCTCTTGGCCGGGCGGGGGAGAGCGTCACCGGAAGAACCGGTCGGGGGCGGTGGTCTCGATGCTCATGGGGGTCTCCTCTCGCGTGCGCCTTCGTCGTCGAGAAGCGCTTCGCCAGGGTCGAGAAGGGGGGAGAAGGGGTCCAGGGCGTTGCCAAGCGCGCGCGAACGTGGGATAAGCCGCGTCCCCCGGCACGAGGACACCCGCCTCGCGCGAGATCACGGGGAAGGATCGGCTCGGACCGCGTGACATCGCACGATCCTGTGCGCGCGCGCAAGGGTGGGCCGGCTCAGCGCCCGTCGAGTGCGCGGAGGTACCGCCGCGTCATCCAGGACTGCATCCGCCGGCCGACGGGAGCACCGAGACGCGTGAACCAGCGCCCGGGCGAGGAGAACGCGGCGATGTCGAACACCACCTCACCAGATGGCGTGAGGGTCAGGGTGAACCGCTCTTCCCCGCGCTCGGGGTGCCCGGGCAGGGTGCCATAGGCGAAACCCGCGAGGGTCTCGGTGCGGTCGGCCCACACGACGAGGCACGGAATGCGGAAGCTCAGGATGCCGATACCCAGGCGCATCGTCACGCGCGTGCCCGCGCGCATCGGGGTGTCGGACAGGTCGATCCGCGCACCGGCGCGGCGCTGCGCTTCTCCCGCGAGCAGGGCATCGGCTGCCCTGGCGAAGTCCTCGGGGCCCCGACCGATCACGCGGCGGGCGCGCACGTGGTGGTAGCCCGCGGGCATCTGCCCGGCGGTCGCGCCGACCTCGTCGTACGTCAGCTCGCCCATGGCCTCACGCTATCGGGGGCCGTCAGTGCGGCGGGTGGGTCTTGCGGATCCCGACGATCAGCTCCCGGTGAGCAGGGTGCAGGTAGAGGGCGGTCGGGCTCTCGAAGTGGCACGCCGGGTGGATTGCCGACGTGAATCTCACCTCGACGTGAGGCCTCTCGCTCAAGACTTTGTCCACGGCTCTGGCGACGTACGTTTTCATCACGTTCTCGTGCTCCTCCACACAACCGACGCGGGAAAACTCGGGATCGACAACGAGGGTACCCATTCGAGTGAATGAGATGAAGGGGTCTCGGGGGCTTCCTCCTGCGCGGCCCGCACGCGAGGTGCGAGGCGGCGTCGGAGGGGGATGCGAGGATGACGCGATGATCGACTTCCGCGAAGCTGGCCTCGACGACATCGACGCGATGGTCGAGGTGCAGAACGCCATCCACCGCGCGGGCCTGCGGTCATGGCCGGTCGACGCCGCTCTCGTCGAGGAACGATACTTCGACGCGGAGCACTCCGTCGCGTGCACCGTCGCCGTGCGAGACGGCGTGGTCGTCGGCTTCCAGTCGCTCAAGCGGGCGTGGCCCGGCAACCCGTACGGGGTCGAAGAGGGGTGGGGCATCATCGGCACGCACATCCACCCCGATCTCGGGCGCAGCGGCATCGGGCGGAGCCTCTTCGCGCGATCGGTCGCCGCGGCGCACGCCACGGGGCTGCGGCACATCGATGCCACGATCGGCGCCGACAGCGAGCCCGCCCTGGCCTACTACCGGGCGATGGGCTTCGTCCCCTACCGGGAGACGGACGGCGCGATCCCGCACCGCTACGACCTCTGACGCGCGCTTACGCTGAGGGGATGGTGTCGACAGTCCCCGGTCCGCTCGCGTGATCGACGTCGCCGAGCACCTCGCCGCGATCCTCGAGACGGTCGTGCCGCTCGAGCCCGGGCCGCGTGACGTCGCGGCCGCGCGCGGCCGGGTGCTGCGCGTCGCCGTGCACGCCGCTGTCGACGTGCCGGGGTTCGATTGCTCCGCGATGGACGGCTTCGCCGTGCGTGCAGACGACGTCACGGGCGTGCCGACGACCCTGCGCGTGGTCGCCGACCTGCCAGCAGGCGCCGACCTCGACCCGCCGATCGCGGCCGGCGAGGCGGCTCGCATCATGACCGGAGCTCCCGTGCCCACGCACGCGACCGCCGTGGTGCCGTTCGAAGACACCGCCGACGGGCTCGCGGGCGGACTCGGTCCGGTGACGGTGCTCACGGTGCCCCGCGGACCCGGCGCGCATATCCGTCGTCGCGGGTCCGACGTGCGGGAGGGGGCCCTCGTCGTCGCCGCCGGTGTGCGGCTCACCGCCGGTCGGGTCGGTGCGATCGCGGCATCCGGGGTCGGGACCGTCTCGGTCGCTCGCGCCGCACGGATCGCCATCGTGTCGACGGGATCCGAGCTGCGACCGGCGGGAACACCGCTGCGACGCGGGCAGATTCCCGAGTCGAACAGTCTGCTGCTCGCCGGCCTCGCCGAAGAGGCGGGGGCCGAGGTCGTCTTGCGCACCAGTGTCGACGACAGCGGCGACGGCCCGCGCCGGGCGATCGCCGCCGCCGAAGCCGCGGGCGCCGACGTCGTCGTGTTCTCGGGCGGGGTGAGCGCGGGCGCCTACGAGGTCGTCAAGAACACCCTCGGCGATCTCATGCGGTTCGAGCCCGTGCGCATGCAGCCGGGCAAGCCGCAGGGCTTCGGTCGTTCCGAGGCGGGGACGCTGCTGTTCGGGCTGCCGGGCAACCCGGTGAGCGCGGCGGTGTCGTTCGAGCTCTTCGTGCGTCCCGCCCTGCGCGCGCTCGAGGGTGATCGTGAACTCGACCGCTCCCGTGCCGTCGTGCCGTTCGCCGCCGAGTGGCGCGCGCGGCCCGAGCGGGCGCAGTACGTGCCCGTTCGGATCGACCGGTCAGACCCGGCGTTCCCGGTGGCCGAGCCTGTCGAACGCGGTACGCGCGGCTTCGGAGAGGCGAACGGCCTCGCCGTGATCCCCCCGGGGACGCGCGCGACCGGCGCGGGAGATCCCGTCGAGGTGCTGCTGTGGTGAGCGTGGACGCGATCCTGCTCGCCGGTGGACGCGCCTCGCGCGTCGACGGGGCGACGAAGCCGTTGTTCGAGGTGCACGGAATCACCCTGCTGGACGCGGCGATCGGGGCCGTGCGCTCCCGTGGTGCGCAACGGATCGTCGTGGCCGCACCCGCGCTCGCCGACGACCTCGACGTCGAGTGGGTGCGCGAAGACCCGCCCTTCGGTGGACCGGTCGCGGCCATCGTCGCCGCCCTGACCCGCGTACGCGCCGACGAGGTCTTCGTGCTCGCGTGCGACCTGCCGACCGCTCGCGCTGCGGTCGGTCTCTTGCCCGACGAACTGGCCCCGGACATCGACGGCGCCTGCCTGGACGATGGCCGCCGACAGTGGCTCATCGGTCGCTACCGTGCCGCGGCGCTGCGGGAAGCGGCATCCGGCCTCCCCGAGAAGGGGCGCGACGCCTCGATGCGCGCGTTGCTGGGCGGACTGCGCATCGCCGCGATCGCCGCGGACGCGTCCCTGACGCGCGACATCGACACGTGGGACGATCTCCGGGTAGCCCGAGGAGGAGCCATGACCGATTCCCGCACCCTGCCGCCCGAGGCGCTGAACGACTGGAGCGCCGCGCTCGCGGAGCGCTTCGGCCTGGCCGAGGGTGACATCCCCATCTCGTTGATCCTCGACCTCGCGCGCGACGTCGCGAACGGGGTGGCCCGGCCGGCCGCGCCGCTCAGCGCCTTCGTCGCGGGGCTGGTCGCCGGTCGCGCCGGCGTCTCACCCGCCGACACCGAAGCCGCGGTCGCCGCGGTCGTCGAGATGGCCCGCGGGTGGAAGAACGACTGAGCGGGCCATGCCCGAGTGGTTGATCGTCGCCCTGGGCGTCGTGGCGGGCTTCGTGCTCGTGTGGGGGGCGCTCATCGCCGTGCTGTGGTGGCAGCAACGGCGCTCGGGTGGCGACGTCGACTGGCGGGCCGTGCTGCGCCTGGCGCCCGATGTGATCCGCCTGGTGCGCCGCCTCGCCGTCGATCCGGCCGTGCCGCGGGCGACGCGGTGGTGGCTGATCGGGTTACTCGCCTACCTGCTCTCGCCGATCGACCTCGTGCCCGACTTCCTGCCGGTGATCGGCTACGCCGACGACGCGATCGTGGTCGCGATCGCGCTGCACTTCGCCATCCGTCATGCCGGGATGCCGGCCATCGAGCGCCACTGGCCGGGAACGCCCGAGGGGTTGAGCAGCGTCCTCACGCTCGTCGGCGCGGCGAAGGACTGAATGTCAGCCGAAGACCCCCGACAGCACCACCGTGCGCGTCTGCGGGTCGATGGCGACCGTCGCGCCGTGACCGCCCGACGAGAACAGGTCGTCGAGCTCCGGGCTTCCTTCGAACGGACCGGTCGGGAGCTTCGGCGCGAGATCGTCGACGAGGGTGGGCGGATCGACCTTCACGAGGTCCGCGGTGGACCGGTAGACGTCGATCTCGGACTCCGGCATGACCGCGATCACGTCGACCCAGTACGTCGAGGGGCCGACATCGCGCGAGCCGAGCGTGCCGCCCATCCACTCGACCGACTCGGCGGACGCGAGCTGCGGGTATCTCTCGGCGAGGGGGGCGAGGTCGGTGCGGAGGCGCCCGTCGCTATGCTTCGCCGCGGTCTGCGGCTCGGGCGCGGGGGCGGAGCAGGCGGAGAGCGAGACGCAGAGGGCGGCGATGACGAGGGCTGCGGTGCGGCGCATCAGGCGACCCGGGCCGCATCGGGATCGTTGAGAATGTCGACGGCGAGACCGCCGGATGCGACCGCCAAGCGCGAGTCGTTGGTCCACAGCGAACGGCATCCGGCCTGGCGGGCGATCGCGAGGTGGAGGGCATCGGCCGTCTGCAGCCCGCTGTATCGAGCACGCAACAGCGCGGCATCGAGGAACGCATCGGGGTCGGCCGGGAGCAGCTCGAAGGCATCGAAGGCGCTCCACATGGTCAGCTGCGCCTCGGCATCGGCGGCCCGCATCGGCTTCACCAACGCCTCCATCATGACCAGGGGGCTCGTTGCGAGGGGCTCGTCGGCGCGAGCGAGGGTGGCGCGTGTGCGTTCACCGATCTCGTCGTCGCGTTCGACCGCGTAGATCACCAGGCAACTGTCGATGTAGATCACGCCCCGGCTGCTCGGTTCTCGGCGATGATCGCTTCGATCTCGTTCACCGGGCGGGCGCGCTCGGGACTCAGGGGATGCTCCTCGAGCCACTGCGCGAAAGCGTTGCCTGCGCGCCGGGGCACGTAATCGATCGGCACGATCTTCGCGACCGGGACACCTCGCCGAGCGATCGTCACCTCGGCGCCCGACTCGACGTCGGCGATCAGCTTCGAGAGGCTGTTCCGCGCCTCCAGGACGTTGTACATCATGCCGTGCAACCTAGCCAGGAATATGGCTAGGTTCAACCCTCACGGCCCCACGTACTCCCCGCGCGGGCGCAGTCGCATCGCGGGTTCGGCGTACTCCGCGGCGATGTGCGCGATCCATCCCGCGATCCGCCCCAGCACGAAGATCGTGCTCGCGGCATCGTGGGGCAGGCGGGCGCCCGAGACGAGCGCCGCCAGCGCGAGGTCCACGTTGGGCAGCAACCCCGTCCGGGCGGCGACGACCTCGGACAACCGGTGCACGGCATCCATCGTCCGGTCTCCGTCGGGCAGTCCGGCCAGAAGGGGGAACAGTGCCGCGGCCCGGTCGTCGCCCCCGGTGTAGAGCGGATGACCGAAGCCCGGGATGCCGTTGCCCTCCTGAAGCGCGTCGGTCAGTGCCCGCTCGGGTTCCTGACCGCGGTTCACCCGCGCGAGCAGTCGCGCTGTGCGGGTCGCGGCGGAGATGTGCAGCGGGGAGTCGGCCGCACCGAGGGCGGCGCTGACGGCGGCGTAGCCGTCGGCGCGTGCCGAGGCCGCGACGCGCGCGGCGAACGTCGAGACCGCCAGGTCGTGGTCGATGGCGAGGACCAGTGCGGCGTTGACGGCGGTGATGGTCGCGTCGTCGGCGGTGGGGGTCCACGTGCTCGTGAGCGAACGCGCGAGATCGGGGTGCGGGCGCCCGCCGAGGGCGACGGGCAGGCCCGTGAGAAGGGTCCAGCCGATGCGGTGGGCGGTGTCCGCCGAGGCGTCGTAACGCAGGGGATCGTCGGCGGCGAATCCGGTGAGAGCGGCGCGTAGGCGGTCCATCGCCCCGGCCGGGAGCGGGAGCGCCTCGACCATCGCGCGGGCGCTGCCGATAGCGGGGTCCGGGGCGTCGATGCGCTCCGCGTTCCACAGCCAGGCGACCACCTCGGCGAACGGCTGAGGGATCAGGTCGCGGGCACGCCGCCCCCGGTAGAGCAGCTCGTCGTCTTCGATGTCGGCCACGTCGGTCTGCACGACCCCGAGGGGCATGCCGGTCGTGGGGTGGGTGGGCGTCCGGACGGCCGCGCGACGGCGACCGGCGGCGAAAGCCTCGACCTCGAGTGCGTCGAAGGTAGAGCCGCGGGCGTCGCGCTCACGGGTGAGGAGGCCGCGTGACACGTAGGCGTACACGGTCTCGGGTTTGACGCCGAGCCGGGCGGCCACCTGAGCGGCGGAAAGACGGGGGAGAGGCGCGCTCATCTTGATCCGATCAACGTTGACGCTGTCGTCGTCATGTTCGCACACTGAGCGCATGAGCGACCTGATCGATGTGCCCCGCGGACTGAACGGCGTCGTCGCGGCCGAGACGACCATCAGCGACGTCGACGGCGACGCCGGCGTCTACCACTACCGAGGATTCTCCGCCGTCGACCTCGCGCGCACCCGGTCGTTCGAGGAGGTCTGGCACCTGCTGGTCGTCGGAGAGCTCCCGGATGCCGCGACCCGGGCCGCCTTCGCCGCGCGCGTCTCGTCCGCCCAGGCCGATCCGGCCCTGCCCGAACTGGTCGGCGCGGTCGCGGCCCGCACCGACCAGCCCCTCGCCGCGCTGCGCGCGGTGTGGACGCTCGCGGCATCCGCCCGCTCTTCCGCGCCGCTGTACGACCTCGCTCCCGCCGCGCGGCTCGACGAGGCGATCACGTTCGCCGCGATGGCACCGCTCGCGCTGGCTCCCGGGAACCCGAGCGGCCGGGGGGTCGTCGCCGACTACCTCGAGCGCGTGACGGGCCGCGAGTCCGACGAGGAGCATGTGCGCGCGCTGTCGGCCTACCTCGTCGCGGCGATGGACCACGGCTTCAACGCCTCGACCTTCACGGCCCGCGTGATCGCCTCGACCGGTGCCGACATAGCATCGTGCCTGTCCGGCGCGCTCGGCGCGCTGTCGGGACCCCTGCACGGCGGGGCTCCGGCCCGCGCCCTCGACAGCCTCGACCGCGCCGGCGACGACCCGGCCGTCTGGATCGCGGGCGAGCTCGCCGCCGGGCGGCGTCTGATGGGCTTCGGACACGCGGTGTACCGCACGAGCGACCCGCGTTCCGAGCTGCTCCGCGGGGTCGCCGAACGACTCGGAGGAGACCGCGTCGCCCAGGCACTCGCCTTCCAGCGCGAGGCGGAGCGGCAACTTGCGGAGCGACGCCCCGAGCGCCCGCTGCACGCCAACGTCGAGTTCTACGCGGCCGTGGTGATGGAGCAGTGCGGCATCCCGCGCGCGATGTTCACACCCACCTTCGCCCTCGCCCGCACGATCGGCTGGACCGCGCACGTGCTCGAGCAGGCGGCCGACCCGAAGATCATCCGCCCGGCCGCCCGGTACGTGGGGCCGTCGTTCGGGGGCTGAGCCGTCAGCCCAGCAGCTCGAGACCGCTGAACAGACCGATCGTCACCGACAGCAGACCGGCGGCGACCCCGGCGATGAACCCCGCGGCGGCGAGCTCGCGCGCCATGCGCGCGTTCAGGCTCAGGATTCCGCACACGAACGAGACCACCGCGAGCACCCACATGCCGATCTGGATGAACGGGAGGTTGTCGATCTCGGCGATCGCGCTCGCCGTGGCGATGAAGAGGTACCAGGCGATGACGATCACGCCGGTGACGATCGCGACGATCGACACGGCGCGGAGATCGCCCTTCGGCGTCGGGGGTGCGGGCGGTTCTTCGCGCGGGGGGATGTCGACGGCCGGTTCGAGCGAATCGGGGAGATCGTCATCTGCCATGTCCCGATCCTCCCAGGTCGCGTGGGCTTTCGGCGAGGTCTTGACGGGCCGCGCGGTCTGCCACGGCGCCTAGGCTCGACGGGATGAGAACCGTCGGAGTCGACCTCGCCGCCGGAGCCCCCGGCACCGCCCTCGCCGAGGTCGACTGGGCGGACGCCTCCGCTCGGCTGATGCGGCTCGAGATCGGGATCCAGGATGCCGACATCGTGGCATCCGTCTCGGCAGGCGAGACGTGGCTCGGGGTGGACTGTCCGCTCGGCTGGCCCGACGCGTTCGTCGATTTCGTGCAGGCCCACCACGCCGATGTCGACCCGCGGCTCGGGCCGGTCGACGGGGGAGCCGACTGGCGTCGCACGCTCGTCTACCGCCACACCGACCACGTCGTGCGGGAGCGCATCGGCCGCTGGCCGCTGAGCGTCTCGACCGACCGGTTGGGGGTCACCGCTCTGCGTGGCGCGGGTCTGCTGCGCCGCCTGGCCGCAGCGGGATTCCCCGTCGACCGCGCCGCCGAGGGGCGCCTGTTCGAGGTCTACCCCGGTGGGTCGCTGCGCCTGTGGGGCTTCGACACGAGCGGATACCGAGTGGATGCCACCCGCCGGGCCGTCCTGCTCGACGCACTGACCCGGCGCGCGCCGTGGCTCGAACTCGGCGGGTTCGACGACCTCGCCATCGCGAAGGCCGACGCTTTCGACGCCGTGATCGCCGCTCTCGCCACGCGCGCCGGAGCTCTCGGGTCGTTCGCGCGCCCGGCATCCGAGAAGCTCCCCGTCGCCCGACGCGAGGGCTGGGTCGTGTTGCCGGACGGACCGTTCGAGGCCCTCGCGGCGACCTAGGCTGGCGGCATGTGGGGCGATCGCGGGGCGAAGGCGGCCGAGAAGCGCGTGCAGCGTTTCCTCGAGGATTACGACGCGCAGTGGCGGCGGGCGGCGCCCGCTTTCGAGGACCGTGCCACGAGGCGTGATGCGTTCGCCGAGTGGCGGGATCTCACGATTCCTCTGACGCGGGATCACGTCGCGGGAGACCGCGTTCGCCTGGACTCGTCGTTCGGGACGCCGCCGCCGTACGGGGTGGCCGTCGAACGGATCGTGCGGTCGGAGGTCGAGGGCGACCGCGCGTTCGTGCTGACCGAGGTCTTCGAATCGCAGACGCGCAAGAAGCACGAATACGTTCTCGAGCGCGACGGGCGCGGGTGGAGGATCACCGCGATCGAGCAGCACTTCGACGATCCGCGGACCCCGTTCTCGGGTGCGGAGCAGGCACGCGCCTTCGCCGCCGACGCGATGCCGGACGCTCGCCTCGACGACGTGCCCGACGAGCAGCGCGGCCTCGACGAGGTCCGCAACTTCACCGAGCGCACGGTCGTTCACCGGCGCAGCCAGGAATCATCGGAGGTGCGCGTCTCGCCGGCGGGAACACTCGTCACCTCATCGGGAGTGCTCGCGGTGCTCGACTTCGGCTACGACAACGACGGCGCGCGCCCCCTCGCCCGCAGCGTGGCCCCGGGGTCGTACCCCGTCGAGCGGCTGACCGGGTTCGGTCGCAACGCCGCCCTGCGGGTGCGCTTCAGCGAACGGATGCCGGTGACCTGGCATCCCGCCGATCTGCCGTCCGGCCCGGGACACTTCTTCGGTGTCGACGCCGGCTCCGCCTGCATCGTCGACCTGCCCGCGTACGCGACGATGAGCCGCCGGGCCAAGGCGGCGGCGTTCACGGAGTACATGTACGCGCCGTCCCCGAGCGTGCAGGAGGTCGCGCTCGGTTCCCGCGACGTGGGGATCGTCGCGGAATCCGGATACGGCGACGGTCAGTACCCGGTGTACTGGGGGCTCGACGAGACGGGTGCGGTCGCCCAGCTCGTCGTCGACTTCCTGGTGCTCGTCACCGCGGATGACGAGGGGAACTGGCGGCACCTGTGACATCTGGGGGTTGATCCTGCCGGTGGGCGCTCTGCGCGGCCGTCAGTGTGTGGTCCTCGGGGCCGGGTGGAGCGAGGGTGCCGAGGCTGAGGGCTTCGTCGCAGAGCCTCCTAGAACCATGCCCACTCAATAATCTGCGAACGGGCTCATGTCATCGGGCAGTCGGAAGCACGGCGAGAAGGACAAGATCTCGATGCGGGAGCGATCGACGCTGAGGGTGAGCGAATAAGACGAGCCTGCAGCCCCCACGACGAGCGCGGAGGGTGCGCCGTCGTGTGTCGTGTCTGCCAGCGCCGAGAAGGGCGGCCTGTCAGCGAATCCTGCCACCACCTCGTCCACGACCTTCTTGTCGTCGACCGGGCTGGAAAGCGTCAGGTAATTGTGTCCGGTCCATTGATAGATGCCATCAGCGCCGCAGCTTAAGAGGATGCCCTTGTCGAGTTGCTCTGTCGAGGCCACGCTGCTCGCGGGGACGTAGCTCGCTAGCTCGTTCTCCATCGACTGCGCGACCGCCTTCGCGCCGTGGACGTCCAAGGTCTCGTCCACCGCGGCTCCGCTCGCCGCTGTCGCGCACCCGCTGAGCGCGCCGATGAGGACCAGAGTCAGGATCAGGGGGCTGCGTCCTCGTCTCACTGAATCACCTTTCGAAGCGCGTCTTTCGGGGCCTTCTGGCTGAGGCGTCAGCCCCAGAGTCCTCGAACACCCTCGTCGGCGGCCCGCAGCTTACGTCCCGCGTCCGCTGCCCCCTCGCGTGCATGATCGAGGAACGCACGAAGCTCGCGCATCGAACGGGACCACTCCGATTGCGCGACGCGATAGGCGTCGCGCGCTTCTCCGGACCAGGCCGACTGCAGCGTCTTCACGGAAGCATCGAGGCGGTCCAATTCACCGTCTATGGCCGAGATGCTCATGTTGATCTCGTCGAGGAACGCGACGTGTTTCGCGGGATCGAGCTTGATCTGCATGTGCGTCCTCCTCGTTCAGTACAGCCCGCGCCGGCTCATGTCATCGGGCAACCGGAAGCACGGCGAGAAGGAGAAGATCTCGATGCGGGAGCGATCAACGCTGAGGGTGAGCGAATACGAAGAGCCCGCTGGCCCGACCACCCGTGCCCGAGGTACACCGTCCTGCGTCATCTCGACTCGCGCCGCAAAAGGTGCTCTATTTGCGTACGTCTGCGCTATCTCTTGCACCAACTGCTGCACGTCGACCGGACGAGAAAGGGGCAGGTAGTTGTGTCCCGTCCATTGGTACACGCCGTCAGCGCCGCAATTCAGCAGGATGCCTTTGTCAAGCTGCTCCACTGCAGACACGCTGCCGGCAGGAACGTAGCCGGCCAACTCGTCCTCCATCGACTGTGCAACCGCCTTCGCACCGTACACGTCCAAGGTTTCGTCCACCGTGCCCCCATTCGTCGTCGTCGAGCAGCCACCGAGCGCTCCGATGAGGGCAGTGGCCACGAGCACCGGGCAGAGTCCTCGCTTCACTGATTCACCTTTCGGAGGATGTCTTCGAGGGCCTGCTGGTTTTCTTCACGATCGCTCGCGATGAGATTGTGATTCTCCACCGGCGAGAGGGAGCCGCGGAACGCCGGCTGTTCTGTTCCCATTCCGTACACTTGCGGGACCTCCGGGTCTCCGATCGGCACCTCGAAGTCCCCTTCTCTCGCGTACACATGGGAGTCGAATGCGGCGCTCGTATTCGGGTTCTGCCCATCCCACACCACGCCCAGCTGCTGCGCCATACTCAGCGCGTCCGTATAGCCCCAGTGACTGTAGGCAGTGCCGGGAGCGGGTGCCCAGCCCGGAGGCATTCCGGCACCGGCCAACGAGTGCACTTGATCGTAGTAAATACCGTCAGTTTCGGACCCGGTGATCGGGACGAGCCCCCACGAGTGACCCATACCGATCTGTTCAGCGCCGGAAAGTCGCGGGTCGGAGGCCCTCATCTCCTTCTCGAAACCGGCGAGCAGCTCGGCCTGCGCATCCGCGAGCTTCGGATCGTTCGCCTCCATGAACCCGGTCGCAGCAGGAACTTCGATGAGGACTCCCGACCCATAGGGCGAGTTGCCGACCTCCCCAGGGAATGTTCCCTCTTTCCACACGAATGCCACGATGTTCGGATTATGTCGATTCAGCCACCGGGCGACCGGTTGCACTTGCTCCCCATAGAAGCTGTCCATCGTGGTGAAAGTTCCGGGGACATATGACACAGTCGCTGCCGTCGTGTCCGTGAGCTGGCCGACCATCTCGATGACGGCTCGGCCCTCAGGGTCGTACAGGTATAGCTGCACTTGACCGTTGACGGCGTCTTCGAGGTATTGGCGCTCGCGTTCCAAGGTCGCGCGGTCGCTGCTGGCGATGTCGGGAGACTCGAGCGCGCTGTCGATAACATCCATTCGCGCGGCCGCATTGGCTCTGTTCGCGGCCACCCGAACCGCGGGAGGAAGGCCGCCCAGCGAGCCCAGTATTCCGGGAGCTGAGGACAGCAAAACATGCTGCACAGCTGGATCTAGCTCGCTCCACCACGTGGCGATTACCTCGGGGGCCGGTTGATGATCTTTGAGCAGGGAGATCCATTCCGGGTGCACCTGCAAGAGTTGCGCGACCTCGTCGTCATCAGAGTGCGACAAGCGTGCGAGGACCGACATCGCAAGTCGGTCAGATGCGGCTCCGGGAGCCTGATCGATGAGCGCCAGCGCTCCTCCCCCGGTCGCCGAGAATCTCCGGAGAACGCTCTCAACAATCGCCTCGTTGGCGACGCGTAGCTGCGTCACTGCTCCGGACGCGGCCTCTTCCACCGCCGCGCGCGCCGTCTCCAAGACCTCGGCGGCTGCGATCCGAGCGGCGTCGCCCGGGTCGACGAAGGTCGGCACGATGGACAGCCCGCCCGCACTTCTCTCCTGCTCGCGATGAGCCATCTGCGCGTTCCGCGTGGAGGCCTGGCCCTCGTTCCAGAGACGTATCGCCTCGGCCGCCTGTTCTTGCGCCCACCGCAGCGTGGCCTCGTAGGCATCGCACGCCGCGGCGCTCAGAAAGAGTGCTTCCCCCATCGCAGACCAGCTGTCGGCGATGGTCGTCCGGCGGTGCTCGAACGCTTCCGCTGACGACCCCGTCCAAGAGTCCGCGGGGGAGACCCCGAACACGGACTCGCTGAGCCGCGAGGCGCTCTGACCGGCAGCGCGCCACGCCACCGCCGCATCTGCGATGCCATCGGGCGAGCCTGGAATCAATGCGACGGGGTCGTGCGTCGAGCCGAGTTCCGTCATCGAGGAACCCCGTCGAGATCCGCTTGTTCGTAGGCGTCGGCAGACGCCCGCAATCGCTCCACAAGTTCGTCGAACTCTTCCGCTCGGGCTGACCACACCGCGGCGACATTCTGAGCGAAGGCTCGGGCGGCAGCCTGGAGGACCTGCTCCCCGAAATTCGGCAGCGTCGGCCACCGTGGCGGCGGCTCAGCCTGCCGAGCGCCCCTCAGCTGTGCCGCCGCGACGCGCAGTGCTTCGGGTTCCACGCAGAACGTCGACATGACTACCCCCCTCGGTGACGGTCCGTGAGCAGTCGCCAGCTTGCCCTGCCGAAGCGGACTTCAGGGGTTTTTTCACCCCGACGCCGCCCGTAAATCACCCGTCCCGCCTCCACGGGAGAAGCCGGCTAGGGGGGGTCCCGTCCCGGCTGAGGCCGACGCGTCACGGTCGGCTGAGACGGCGACACAACCGCGCTGCATCCCTTTCCCCTCCCGCCGGCCTCGCGACATCCGCTACGGATTGCAGGCGTCACACGTCGCCGGGTCGGCCTGCCGCTCGGGCCGCGGGCGCTCGCGCTGCTCGTCGCAGGCGGGGCAGCCGTCGACGTCGAGACGCACCTGCGAGGTCGCGTTGCCGCACGCTGCGCACGGGAGACCGCGCACCACGCCCACCGCTCCGAAGCCCGGACACCCGCACCCCGGGCACAGCTGGGTGAGTCGGGCGGCGAGCAGCCACGACAGGCGGCGGAGGACTCGCCGCCGGGTCGGGTTCATGTGCGCGCGGAGGTCGGGCTCGAGCTCGACGGGGCCGCGGCGCAGCAGGGCGTCGAGGACCGCGGCATCCTGGATGCCCTTCTGCACGCCGTCGGCGGTGCGGGCGACGACGCCGTGGTGCGGAAATCCGGCGCGGGCGAGGTAGCGCCGCGCTTCTGCCGACGTGCGCACGGTGCGGGCCGGGGCGACGTGCGTGTACTGGCGGATGCCGTGACGTACGCGGATGCCGCGCTCGAGGTCGATGAAGACGGCGAGCTCCTCGTGCATCATGGGTCCGAAGCCGCCCAGCGCCGGGGCGTACGACGCTTCGGTGGCCAGACCGGTGGCCGTCCCCAACTCGAGCGCCGCCCCCCGGGCCTTAGCCGTGGCCGCGTGCTCGGCGGTGCCCGCCCTCGGCACGTCTCGGGTGAACGTGCCGAGGGAGTCTGTGTCGAGCTGGACCGTCGGGATGACGCCCGCGTCGAGCCATCGGGCGAAGGCCGGGGCGAACGCGGACTCCTTGCCGTGCAGGGTGCCAACGGCGATCGTCTCGCCGGCGTACGGCGCCCCCCGGTGACTCGTCGCGGTGCGCATCAGGCGAAGTAGTCCGCGCGGCTGACCGAGGTCGGCGAGACGAACATCACGCCCGAGGCGTGGTCGAGGACCGGACGGATGCCGGCGATGATCGCATCGGCCTTCTCGGGCGCCACGACCGTGACGAGAAGAGTCAGGGTGTCGTGGTCGTTGAAGAGCAGGCGGCCGCCGCGGGGTCCGTGGTGGCCCACCCCGGCCACGCCGGTGATCGCGGTGTACCCGCGCGCGCCGAGCGATTGCATGAGGGCGGACACCTCGGCGACGTCGTCGCTCGCGACGACCACCTCGATCTTGGTCATCGGGGTCAGTTCGGACAGGCTCATCAGCGGATCTTCTTCGTGGTGGATTCTTCGGTGGCGGCGGGGATGCCGGTGGGGGTGGGGGTGTCCAGGTCGTCGGCCTGCCAGCCGTAGCGGCCCCACCGCATCCAGCGGGCGCTGTCGTGCTCGCGGACGCGGAGGGTGATCCACCGGTTGGCGACCAGGGTGCGGACGGCCTCGGAGGCGTCGATGATGTCGTTCACCCGCGCGAGCGGGGCCTCGACGAACACCTGCAGCCGGATCGGTTCGTGCCGACTCGCGCGGCCGACGCCCACCGACTGCCAGGGCAGGCCGAGCCGCAGGTCGCCGCCGTAGCCCGACAGCACGCCGACGGTGCCGACCACGTTGTGCAGGGGCTTGGGGCCGGCGCCGAACCGGTCGGGGGCGACGGTCGAGGCCGAGTACTGCGCGTTGATCCACTGCGCCACGATCATCGGCGCGGTGAGGATCGTCTCGAGGCCCGCGCCGTCGGGGTCGGCCGCGGCGTCGTAGCTGTGCAGGAAGGCGCGGCGACCGAGGTCAGTGCCCGCGGTGATCGAGCGCGGACCCACGATGAACGCGGCGTTACCCACGAGACCCCACTCCGCGTACGACTCGGCCCAGTCCGCGGACCGGCGCTCGGTGTCGCGGACGGCGCCGTGCCGCCCTCCCGACCCGGGCAGGCTCGCGCTGCGCTCGGCGGCGTTCGCCGCACGCGCGGTCTCGAGCAGCCGGGTCACCTCGAGCGCGACGGTCTCGTGCGTCGCCGGAATGGCCCAGGGCTCGAGCAGGGTGACCTCGTCGGTGACGGTGTCCATCTGCGCCGCGACGAAAAGCGTGTCGGCGGGGATCGAGATGCCCCGTCCGGCGAGGGCGTCGCGCGTCTCGGGGTCGTTGAAGATCATCGCCGCCGCCCGCGCGTTCGGTTCGCCCTCGTGGCCGCCGCACGCGCCGCACTGCAACGACGATGCGAAGGGGTTGTTGGCGACGGTGGCGCCGTGCCCGCACAGCAGCACGATCGGGGCGAATCCCTCGACCAGGCCCATCATGCGCAGCGCGGTCTCGGCGTACAGCACACGCTCATCGAGCGTGAAGACGACGTTCGCATCGACGTGCGTGGACGGCTTGCTGGGCCGCATGCGCGACACCATCGCCCGCCAGCCCTCCGGCGCGAGCGTTCGCGCGGCGCTCACCGCGCCCAGCACCCACCCGGCGGTCTCGGCGAAGGCGTAGGGGGCCACGGCGGACTCTTTGAGGGAATCGATGGTGGCATCCCGCTCCACGCTCGTCTCGTGCTGCCGCTTCCAGCGCGCGATCGCGTCGCGCTCCACGGACGACTCGGTGATCGCCACGCGGGGCGTGAGCAGCACCGGGCACGAGGCGACCTCGGCCGACCCGTCGGCGGGCCGGAACGAGATGGGCGCCGCGAAGAATCCCGCGAAACCGAGGGTCTCGACGGCTCCGGCGGCCTCGAGGTGCCGGCGGAAGCTCTCGGACCGCGTATCGATGCAGAAGACGGCCTGCGCGAGTGGCCGCTGCGGCGCCCTGCTCGCGCGGATTACCGGGGCGGTCGCGGGGGCGAGCTCGCGCGCGATTCCCCGCTCGTACGCCTCCTGCCAGACGGCGAGGCGCGCGGCCGGGTTGATCAGCGAGAGGACGGGGCGAAGGGCGGTCCGCACCGCCGCGTCGGCGGGGTCGACGCCGAGGGCGAGGGCGACCGTGCCGATCCGCGCGGCGTCATCGGTCGGGCCCTTCTCGGTCGGGGACGCTGCCGGCAGGGCGACGTCGGCGGGCAGCAGGAGCCGTTCGAGCGTCGCACGGAACGCGACGAGCGAGGTCATATCGACGCCGCTCGCGGCCGTGTGTCGGACGAGCGCCGCCCACCCCGGCAACGCGAGCACGTGGGCGCGGAGGAACGATTCCGCGGCCGGCCCGTCGAGCTCCCACCGGGCGAGCGCGTCGCCGATGGCCGCGGCCGGGTCGTCGGAGGAATGCCGGATGCCGCTGCGCACCTTCCGCGACAGGGTCGGGTCGAACGCGGTCAGGCGCCGCCACGCCACCCACATGCTCTCGTCGTTCGTCGGCGACCACGGGGCGTTCCCGAGCGATGCGGCGATCCAACGTGCGGTGAGGTCGTCGATGCGCGCGTGGATCCGCGGCGACAGCCGTGCGGCGGGGGTGGGTTCGGGCGCGGCCGCAGTCAGCGGGGGAGCGACGAGCAGGTCGTGGCCGAGGATCTCGCCCACGGTGACGCGCGTGCCGCCGATGTCGAGAGAGCGCGGGGCGCCCGCCTCGGGCACGGTGAACCGCAGGGCCGCCTGCAGGTCGGCGGGGCTGATCCGCCCCTGCGCGTACAGGTCGCGGAAGCGCTGTTCCGGAAGGGAGAGCAGGATGCCGTGATCCCGGGTGATCAGTCCGATCGCCTCTTCCCAGTCGAGGTTCTCGTACCCGGCGACGGGGTTGCGGGCGATGAAGGTCTCGAGGGGGAAGTGGGGCGAGATGGCGCGGCCGGCGGCGGCGATCCAGCCCCGGATGACGGCGGGAGAGGGAGGGGAGGCGGGGGTGGTCATCAGAATCTCCGGTACTCGAGGGGGCCGTCGGCGGGTGCCGGGGTCCAGGGCGTGTCGATGCGGGATGCGGTCGGAGGGAGGGGCGGTCGGCCCCACGAGAAGGCGGAGGCGAACAGTCGATCCGCGAGGGGACCGGAGCCGCGGGCGGCCAGGCCCGATGCGGCGGCGAGGACGAAGACGGCCACCGCGAACAGGGCGGGGACCGGGTCTGCCGCCGTGACCGGCGCGAGGGCCTCGGCCGCAGGGAAGACCACCGCGAGGTAGGCGGCCGTGAGGGCGGCCAGGCCCGCGAGCTGGGCCGCGCGCGCGGCGACCGACCGGGAGCTTGCGCCGATCCGCGCCCCGGCGACCACCGCGGTGGCCCCGGCGAAGAGCAGGAGTACTGCCGCGCTGTGCTCCCACGCGCCGGATGCCGCGATCGCCGCGACCCCGGTCAGGAGAACGATCACCGCGCCCACGATCGCTCCCGCGGTCGACCGAGCCGGATGCGCGACGCCCCGCGCCTTCAGCGCGTGCTCGACCGCGGAGCCGGCGCCGAGGAAGAGGCTCGCCTTGTAGAGCGCGTGACCGATCGCGTGGACCAGGGCGACGCCGAAGGCGCCGAGACCGCAGGCCAGGAGCAGGAAGCCCATCTGCGCGGCCGTGGACTGCACGAGGCGGCCCTTCACGTCGGGGCGCGTGAGCATCGCGAGGCCCGCGACGATCATCGTGATCGCACCGGCGGCGGCCACGATCCAGGGGCCGACGACGGAGGGGACGGCCGCGTAACGGAGGAAAAGCAGGGCGCCGGCGTTCACGAAGCCCGCGTGCAGCAGGGCGGACACGGGAGTGGTCGTGGCCGCGGTGGCGGGGAGCCACCCGTGGAGGGGGAAGGCGCCGGCGCGGGCGACCGCCGCGAGGGCGACGAGCGCGCTCACCACCGCCGCCGAGATCGCGTCGACGCTCCCGAGAGCTGCCAGCGACGCCGATCCGGTCGAGGCGACCGCGATGATGACGGCCGTCCAGAGCGCCGCGTCTCCGAGCAGCAGGGCCACCGCGCTCCGCGAGACGGCGACGCGGGTCTGCGGACCTGCGCCGCCCGTGCCGATCAGCGCGATCATGCTGACCGTGCCGAGCGTCCACCCCGCGGCGAGGAAGACGACGTCTCCGGCCGCGATGGCGGTGGTCGTCCCGACGGCCGCGAGCGACGACAACGCGAAGAAGCTGCGCGAACGCGGGTCGCCGCGCAGGTTGCGGCTGGCGTAGGACTGCACGACCACGGTGAGGGCGACCACGAGCAGCGACAGCGCGGCACCGGCCACGTCGTCGTCGGCGGCGAGGGCCGCGGCCAGACCGATCGTGGCGACGACCGTGGCGGCGCCGGCGGGCCACACGGCGAGAGAGCCCGGGGTGCGCCGACGCGCGACATCCGGGAGGAGGGCGGCGACGACCGCGGCGAGCAGTGCGGCGATCGTGAGCGGGGCGAGAAGGGACATGCGCAGCACGTTACATGCAACAAATTGCGTGTGTCAAAACGCAGGTAACAAATAACCGGTACTTGGATTCCGGTACCTCGGGTCACTATGCTGTGGCGATGACCACCTGGACGTTCCTCACGAATCACGCCCACGTGTTCATCTACGTCTCCCGCGACCCCGGGGCCCGCGTCCGCGAGATCGCGGATGCCGTGGGCATCACCGAGCGCACGGCGCACGGCATCCTGGCCGATCTCGTCGATGCCGGCTATCTCAAGCGCGAGAAGGAGGGTCGACGCAACCGCTACGAGTGCGTCGAAGACCTGCCGCTGCGTCATCCGATCGAGAGCGACCACCCGGTCGGCGCGTTGTTGCAGGCGTTGCGCGGCTGACGCCCTTGCGGGCCACGGCCCTCCGCGCTAACGTGCAACCAAATGGTTGAACAACAAAGCGACGCCGACATCGACCGGGTCTTCCACGCCCTCGCCGACGCGACCCGTCGCGACATCGTGCGGCGCACGCTCGTCTCCGAGCAGTCGGTGACGCAGCTCGCCGCGGCCTACGCGATGTCGTTCGCCGCCGTGTCGAAACACATCGCCGTGCTCGCCGACGCGCGGCTCATCACCAAACGCGCGGAGGGGAGGGTGCGACTCGTGTCCGCCGACCCCACCGCGCTCGCCCGGGCGCAGGACCTGCTGCGCTCGTACGAAGAGCTCTGGCGGGGACGCATCGACCGACTCGACGCGATCCTGCTCGAAGACGCCGGGGTGCCGGCATCCCTCCCGCCCTCCGAACCCACCGAGAACTGAACCGACGAAGGAGCCGTCATGCCCGTCACATCCGTCGAGAGCGACGCCGAAGCGCTCACCATGACCCTGGTCGCCGACTTCCCCGTGGGCGCCGAACGGTTATGGACGGTCTTCACCGACCCGCGGCAGCTCGAACGCTTCTGGGGTCCCCCCGGATGGCCGGCGACGTTCGCATCGTTCGCCTTCGAGGTCGGCGGTCGCGCCCGATACTCGATGGCCAGCGCGAGCGGCGAGATCGCACGCGGGAGCTGGGAGTTCCTCGGCATCGACGCTCCGCGCGGCTTCGAGGTCGTCGACTCGTTCGTCGACGAGGACGGCGAGGCGATCCCCGGCATGCCCGCGATGCGCATGACCTTCGCGTTCGACGAGACCGAGGGCGGCTCGCGGCTGACGAACGTGACGTACTTCGACTCCCTCGAGGGTCTCGAAACGGTGCTCGCCATGGGCGCCGTCGAGGGGTCGACCCTCGCCATCAACCAGCTCGACGCCGTGCTGCAGGGGCTACGGGAGTTTGCGCAGGGCAAGGGCACGCAGCTCGAGATCCTCGACAACCAGCACGTGCGCATCACGCGGCTCATCGACGGGCCGCGCGAGCTCGTCTGGCGGGCCCACGTCGACCCCGAACTCATGCGGCAGTGGATGCTCGGGCCCGACGGGTGGCGCATGACCCACCGCGAGGTCGACCGGCGCGAGGGCGGCGCGTACCGCATCGCGTGGGAGCCCGAACCCGGCACCGAGGGGGAGCCCTTCGGATTCGACGGCGAGATCCTGCTGCTCGACGAGCCGCGCCGCATGGTGCAGACCGAGCACATGACCGGCACCGACTACCCCTCGACGATCAACGACCTGTCTCTCTACGAAGAAGACGGGGCGACGCTGGTCACCCTGCTGATCGAGTATCCGGATGCCGAGACCCGCGACGCCGTGCTCGCCACGGGGATGGTCGAGGGGATGGAGCAGAGCTTCCGGCGGATGGAGCGGGTCGTCCTCGGGTGAGGGGGCGGGTGGCGCGCGCGGAGCGGGGGGCCCACTCGTGGTCGGAGCGTCGCTCTGGGTTCCGGGCACGTGCGATGCATAACTCCTGCACCTGACGCCCTGCGCAAGCCGGAACATCGCTTTCGCGCGGGTTGTGCAGGAGCTGTGCGCAGCGGCGGGGTCGATGCGGGCGAGCAGCGGGCGCCATCGCGCTCAGGCGGCGGGCGCCGCCCGGCGCACGGCCTCGCGAATGCGCTGCTCGACCGCGTCCGTCACCTCGACGACCGCGAACGACACCGGCCACATGGGGCCGTCGTCGAGCTGCGCGCTGTCGTCGAAGCTCACCGTGCCGTAGCGCGTCTTGAACTTCGACGCCGGCTGGTAGAAGACGACGACCTTGCCGTCCTTCGCGTACGCCGGGAAGCCGTAGAACGTCTTCGGGTTCAGGTGCGCGGCCTCTTCGAGCACGATGACGTGCAGGCGCTCGGCGACCGCGCGGTCGACGCCCTCGAGCTTGTCGATCGCTTCAAGGCAGGCCTCGTTCTCCTTCTCGAGCTTCGCCGCGCCCTTCAGGCCCTTCATTGCCTTGAGCTCTTCGGCGCGCTGCTTCATCGCCGCGCGTTCTTCGTCGCTGAATCCTGCTCCGCCGGTGGCCATGGCATCCGCCCTCTCATTCGTCTGACGGAAGGGTAGCGCGCGTCGTCCCGGTCGTATCCTCCGCGATCCGCACACCTTCAGCCAGAACCGGCGGATGCCGACTGAGCTTGCGCGTATCGCCGAGCTTGCGCGCCGAGGCGCTCAGGCCTGCCGCAGTCCCTCTTCGAGGGCGACCCACGCGAGCATCGCGCACTTCACGCGCGCGGTGAACTTCGAGACCCCGGAGAGGGCGGCGGCGTCGGCGAAGGTCTCCTCGTCGAGGGGGACCTTGCCGCGGGAGCGTAGCGCCTGGCGGAACTGCGCGATCAGCGCCTCAACGTCGGCCTTCGCCATGCCCTCGTCGCCGCCGTCTTCCTGCAGCAGGGCGACGAGCATCGACGCGGACGACTGCGAGATCGAGCAGCCCGCTCCCTCCCAGGTGACGGATGCCACGCGCTCGCCGTCGTCCGACAGCTCGACCCGCAGGGTGATCTCGTCGCCGCAGATGGGGTTGCGCTGGTGCACGGTGGCGCTGCGCGCGCCGGGGGCGGCCAGGCCGAAGCCGCGGCGGTTCTTCGCGTGGTCGAGGATGAGCTCCTGGTACAGCGACTCGAGCCCGCTCATGCGCCGGCACCGAAGAAGCCGCGCACGCCCGAGACGGCGTCGAGGAAGGTGTCGATCTCGTCCTCCGTGGTGTGGATCGCGGCGCTCGCGCGCACCGACGCCGTCATCCCGAAGCGGCGGTGCAGGGGCTGTGCGCAGTGGTGTCCGACGCGCACGGCGACGCCGCGCGAGTCGAGGAACTGGCCCACGTCGTGCGCGTGCACACCCTGCACCTCGAAGGCCTGCAGAGCGACGCGCTCCGCGGCATCCGTGTCTCCGAGAAGACGGATGCCGTCGATCGAGCGGAGACCCTCGCGCATGCGCTTCTCGAGCGCGGCCTCGTGCGCGTGCGCGGCATCGAGGTCGTGCTCGCCGAGCCAGCGGACGGCGGCGGCGAGGGCGACGGCCTGCGACACCGGCTGCGTGCCGGGCTCGAAGCGCTGCGGCGGCGGCAGGTACTCGGCCGTGTCGAGCGTGACGGTGGTGATCATCGACCCGCCCGTGGTGAAGGGCGGCAGCGACTCGAGCACCTCGTCGCGGCCCCAGAGCGCTCCGATGCCGTAGGGCCCGTAGACCTTGTGGCCCGAGAAGACGGCGAGATCGACTCCGGATGCCGGCAGGTCGAGGCGCAGATGAGGTGCCGACTGGCACGCGTCGAGCACGGTCAGCGCGCCCACGCCGCGGGCGAGGGTGACGAGCTTCGCGACGGGGTTCACGATGCCGAGCACGTTCGACACGTGCGGGAAGGCGACGACCTTGGTGCGCTCGCCGATGAGGTCGGCTGCGGCGTGCAGGTCGAGCATGCCGTCGTCGAGCACGGGGATGTGGCGCAGGCGCGCCCCGGTGCGGGCGGCGAGCTCCTGCCAGGGGATGAGGTTCGCGTGGTGCTCGGCCTCGGTCACGACGATCTCGTCGCCCGCGCGGAGGCGCCCGGCGTAGCCGAGCGAACCCGCCACGAGGTTGAGACCGGCCGTCGCGCCGCTTGTCCAGACGAGCTGCTCGGGCTCGGCGCCCACGTACTCGGCGACCGTGACGCGCGCGTCTTCGAACAGCTCGGTGGCCTCGGCCGCGAGGGTGTGGGCACCGCGGTGCACGGCGGAGTTCGCCCGCTCGAGGAACTCACGTTCGGCGTCGAGCACGGCACGAGGCTTCTGGCTCGTCGCTCCGGAGTCGAGGTACACGAGGGGGCGACCGTCGATCTCGGTCTCGAGGATCGGGAAGTCGGCGCGCACGGCGGCGACGTCGAAGGGGAGGCTCACCCCTCCAGGCTACGTCGCGCCGGGTGGGTGGGTGCCGTGTGCGGCTCGCACGAAGCCGACTCGCGACCTCGCGCGAGATCGCGGGCGACGCGTCCTGAGCGCGGCGCCGGCCTCGACGCCCCGCCGCAGCACCGCGAGACTGCATCTCGCCGACAACCCTGCGTCATCCGGCGGCGAGGATGTCAGCGAGATGCAGTCTCGTCATGCCAGCCCCGCGGCGCCGCCGTACCGCGAGCGAAGAGTGAGGAACGGGGCCGCGGCCGTTCGGGAACCGTGAGCGCGACAGGGACGGCCATGGACACGGCGTAGACCGGATGCCATGACCCTCACGGCCCTGCTCCCCACCCTCCGCGCCAGCATCCCGGCGCCCTTCGACGCGACGGCGTGGCCCGCCGGCTCCGCGCCCACGCTCGACGACGTCACGGTGCGCGCGATGTCGGTCGGTCGCTACGCCGACCTCTGCGGCACGCCCTGCGTCTGCACGGGCCCCGCGGTGATCCCGGCGTCGGGTGGGATGGCATCCGCGACGCTGTCGACGACAGTGGTGATCGCGACGGTGACCGAGGCCACGCCCGACACCTTGCGCCTCGACGCCTGCGTCGCCGGACTCGAGGCCGTCTGGCGCGAGGCGCGGCTCATCGGCCGCGTCTCGCACGCGTACGACGAACCGTTCACCGTCGTCGACGCCCACGGGGAGGAGTCGTGCGCAACCGTCGTGCTCCCCGGTGATGTCCACGCGGGTGACCGCATCGCCTTCCCGTGCCCCGGATGCCACACGGTCGGGGAGGTCCGCTGATGCTGCTCCACTCGATCGTCTTCGCGTCGCGCTGCGCCCGCGTGCAAGCCGAATACGTGGCGGCGGAGTCTGAGGCGGATGAGGACCCGTCCGGCGCCGAGTGACCGCGTCCGAGCGGACAGGACGCAGGAGATCGGGGTCTGGCGGTGGTCCACGCCGGTCGGATCGCGTGCGAACGGACCGGCGTCCTGCGTTGTGTCCGTTCGCCCTGTCCGCACGCCCCGACGGGAAACGTGCCGAGGGCGCTGCCCGGGGTGCGGACGCGACGCAGGAGAACCACCCGGCGACGCGACGCGGGAGGGACGAGATGGCCATGCTCCCCCCGGAACTCCTGCGTTGTGCACGCCGAGGGCCGATCACACGACCAGCCGATACCCCATCCCCTGCTCCGTCAGCAGGTGCACGGGGTTCGACGGGTCCGCCTCGAGCTTCTTGCGCAGCTGCGACATGTACAGCCGCAGGTAGCCGCTGTCAGCGACCTGCTCGCTGGCCCAGATCTCCTTCAGCAGCGTCTGGCGCGTGACGAGCGAGCCGGGGTTGCGGGCGAGGAATTCCAGCATCCGCCACTCGGTCGGGGTGAGGTGCACGCGGGTGCCCGCGCGCAGGACGGCCTTGGCCGACAGGTCGACCTCGATCTCGCCGAAGCGCACGACGGCGTCTCCCGCCGAGGGCACCGAACGTCGGGCGTGCACGCGCAGACGCGCGAGCAGCTCGTCGATCTGGAAGGGCTTGGTCACGAAGTCGTCGGCGCCGGCATCGAGCGCCTCGACCTTGTCGGCCGAGCCCGTGCGGCCCGAGACGACGATGATCGGCGCGGTTGTCCACCCGCGCAACGCGTGGATCACTTGCACGCCGTCGAGGTGCGGCATCCCGAGATCCAGCAGCACGATGTCGGGGTGCGCTTGGGCGGCGAGCGTGATCGCTGCGGCGCCGTCGGCCGCGGCCACCACGTCGTAACCGTGGGCGGCGAGCGTGATCCGCAGAGCGCGCACCAGCTGCGGGTCGTCGTCGGCGATGAGTACCTTCACGGCGTCCTCCTGGAGATTCCGGATGCCACGGCATCCGCGCCCGCGACGGGAAGCGCCACGACCATGGTGAGCCCGCCGCCGGGGGTGTCTTCGGGGGTGAGAGTGCCGCCCATGCCCTCGGCGAAGCCGCGCGAGAGCGCGAGCCCGAGGCCGAGCCCGGCGGTGTTGTCGGTGTCGCCGAGGCGTTGAAACGGCGAGAACATGTCTTCGCGGCGCTCGGCGGCGATGCCCGGCCCGTGGTCGATCACGCGGATCTCGGCGGTGCCGCCGAGGCGGCTCGTGGCGATGCGCACGCGCTCGCCGTCGGGCGTGTACCGCTGGGCGTTGGTGAGCACGTTGACGAGCACGCGCTGCAGCAGCACCGGGTCGGCGTTGAGCATCGGCAGGTCGGGGTCGAGGGCGAGCTCGACGTCGTCCGGCCCCAGGTCGAGCTCGTCGAGGGCCATGAGCACGACGCCCGCGGCATCGGTCGGCGTGAGCGAGACGGCGAGCACCCCCGCCTGCACGCGGCTCACGTCGAGCAGGTCGGTGACGAGCACCGACAGGGTCGCGAGGCTCTCGTCGGCGGTCTCGAGCAGCTCGCGGCGGTCATCGTCGGAGAGCTGGTCGCCCGCGGCGCGAAGGCCCCCGAGCGAGGCGACGGCGGCGGCCAAGGGACGGCGCAGGTCGTGGCTGACCGCCGAGAGCAGGGCGCTGCGCACCTGGTCGGTCTCGGCGAGGGCTCCGGCCTCGGCGGCCGTCTCGGCGAGATCGGTGCGCTCGAGGGCGGCCGCGAGCTGCGCGACGACGACGTCGAGCAGGCGACGCTCCGAGGCGTCGAGATCGCCGCCGTGCAGCTCGAGGGTCGCGCGACCGTCGCCGACCGGGACCGAGACCGAGCGACCGTCGCGCACGGGCTCGCCGTCGGTGGCGAGAACCGCGCCGTCCGCGGCGACGAGACGCACCCCGGCCAGGCCGAAGGCCTCTCGGGCACGGGTGACCAGGGCGGGCACCGTGCTCTCGCCGCGGAGCACGCTGCCCGCGACCGTGGCGAGCAGCTCGGCCTCGGCCGTGGCGCGGCGGGCGGAGCGGGCCCGACGGGCTGCCTGGTCGACGACGGTGCTCACGAGCATCGCGATGACCACGTACAACACCAGCGCGATGGTGTTCGCGGGGTTGCTGATGGTCACGGTGTACAGCGGTTCGATGAAGAGGAAGTTGAGCGTGAAGCCCGACAGCACCGCAGCGAACAGGGCCGGCCAGATCCCACCGATCAGCGCCACGACCACGACGAGCAGCTGGTACACGAGCACGTCGGCGGCGATCGAGTCGTCGGAGCCCGTCGAGATCAGCAGCAGCGAGATCAGCGGTCCCCCGAGGACGGCGACGACGAAGCCCAGGAGGCGGCGCTTCGCGCTCAGCGCGGGGCCGCTGAGGCGAGGGAGGGCGAAGCGCCCGCCCGCGCGCGCGTGGCTGACGATGTGCACGTCGATATCGCCCGAGAGGCGGATGACGGTCGCGCCGATGCCGGGACCGGTGAGGGCGGCGGCGAGACGGCCGCGACGGCTCACGCCGATGACCAGTTGCGAGGCGTTGACCGATCGCGCGAAGTCGACGAGGGCGGTGGCGGGATCGTCGCCCACCACCTGGTGGTACGACCCGCCCAGCGACTCGACGAGGGCGCGCTGCTCGGCGAGGGTGGCCGGGGCGCTCGTGCGCAGGCCGTCCTGGCTCGACACGTGCACGGCGAGCAGCTCGCCGCCGGCCGAGCGGGCCGCGATCCGGGCTCCGCGGCGCAGGAGCGTCTCGCCCTCGGGGCCGCCGGTGAGGGCCACGACCACGCGCTCGCGCGCCTGCCACGAACCCTCGATGCCGTGCTCGGTGCGGTAGCGCTGCAGGGCCGAGTCGACCTCGTCGGCCAGCCACAGCAGAGCGAGTTCGCGCAGCGCCGTCAGGTTGCCGAGGCGGAAGTAGTTCGACAGGGCGGCGTCGATGCGCTCGGCGGGGTACACCGAACCTGCGGCGAGGCGATCGCGCAGAGACTGCGGTGCCAGGTCGACGACCTCGATCTGATCGGCGGCGCGGACGACGGCATCCGGAACCGTCTCCCGCTGAACGACCCCCGTGATCTTCTCGACCACGTCGTTGAGAGATTCGATGTGCTGGACGTTCACGGTCGTTATCACGTCGATGCCGGCGTCGAGCAGCTCTTCGACATCGGTCCAGCGCTTCTCGTTGCGCGAGCCCGGGACGTTCGTGTGCGCCAGTTCGTCGACGAGGGCGATGCGCGGATGCCGTTCGAGCACCGCATCGAGGTCCATCTCGTCGAGCGCGACCCCGCGGTGGGCGACGGCGCGGCGGGGGATCACCTCGAGGCCCTCGGCTTGCGCTGCGGTCGCGACGCGGCCGTGGGTCTCGACGATCGCGATGACGACGTCATGGCCCTCGTCGCGCAGGCGCCGGCCCTCTTCGAGCATCTCGTACGTCTTGCCGACACCGGGTGCCATGCCCAGCAGCACGCGCAGCCGCCCGCGCTTCACGAGGCGCTCCTCGGGACCGCTCGCGTCCCAGCGACCGCTCGCTCGAACGCACGGCGCCGCCGCCGCGCGAGGGGCGCGGCGGCGGCGTGCGACAGAGGCATGTCCCTGATTCTCGTCTCTCAGAGGGCGTCGAGCGCGCGATTGAGCTCGACCACGTTCACGCGCGGATCGCCGAGGTACCCCAGGTCGCGCGGGATCGTGTGCGCGTTGACGAGGGATTCGACCTCGGATGCCGAGAGACCGCGGGCCTCGGCGACGCGGGCGACCTGTCGCTCGGCGTTGGCGACCGAGATGTCGGGGTCGAGTCCGGAGGCCGAGGCGGTCAGGGCATCGGCGGGGATCTGTCCCGGCCCGTCGAGCTCGACCGAGGCGGCCTTTCGCTCCTCGATCGCGGCGATGAGGTCTTCGTTCTCAGGCCCCCAGTTCGACCCGCTCGAGGCGGTCGAGTCGTAGCCGTCGCCCGCGGCCGAGGGGCGGGACTGGAAGTACTGCGGGAGGGCGTTGCCGTCGGCATCCGCGAAGGACTGCCCAATCAGCTGCGAGCCCGAAACCTGTCCGTCGGCGGTCTTGATCAGCGAACCGTTCGCCGGGAACGGCAGGGCGACCTGGCCGACCGCGGTGATTAGCAGCATGTAGGCCACGCCGAGGAGCAGGGTGAAGACGACCATCGCGCGGACGGCGACGGCGGTGGTACGCAGGGTGGTGCGCATGACGGGGCCTTTCAGAAACCGGGGAGCAGGCTCACGACGAGGTCGATGAGCTTGATGCCGATGAAGGGGACGATGACGCCGCCGAGCCCGTAGACGAGCAGGTTGCGGCTGAGGATGCTCGACGCGCTCGCGGCGCGGTATTTCACGCCGCGCAGGGCGAGGGGGATGAGCACGATGATCACGATCGCGTTGAAGATGATCGCGCTGAGCACCGCGGATGCCGGAGACGACAGCTGCATGACGTTCAGCACCGCGAGCCCGGGGAAGACGCCCATGAACATCGCCGGGATGATCGCGAAGTACTTCGCGATGTCGTTGGCGAGCGAGAAGGTCGTCAGGGCGCCGCGCGTGATGAGCAGCTGCTTGCCGATGCGCACAATGTCGATGAGCTTGGTCGGGTCGGAATCGAGGTCGACCATGTTGCCGGCCTCCTTCGCGGCCGAGGTGCCCGTGTTCATCGCGACACCCACGTCGGCCTGCGCCAGAGCGGGGGCGTCGTTCGTGCCGTCACCGGTCATCGCGACGAGGTTGCCGCCCTCCTGCTCGCGCTGGATGAGGGCAAGCTTGTCTTCGGGCGTGGCCTCGGCGAGGAAGTCGTCGACGCCCGCCTCGGCCGCGATCGCCTTCGCGGTGAGCGGGTTGTCGCCCGTGATCATCACGGTGCGGATGCCCATCGCGCGCAGCTCGCCGAAGCGCTCGCGCAGTCCGTCTTTGACGACGTCCTTGAGGTGGATGACGCCGAGCACCTGGCCCGCACCCTTCGACAGGGTCGCGACCACCAGGGGCGTGCCGCCGGACTGAGCGATGGCATCCGTCTCGCTCATCAGCTGCGCGCGCAGCGCCGGGGCGACCGGACTGCCCGAGGCCTCGAGCCACGCGAGCACGGCCGAGCTCGCGCCCTTGCGCACCTGCGTGCCGTCGACGAGGTCGAGGCCGCTCATGCGGGTCTGGGCGGTGAACGGCACGGGCTCGGCGCCGCGGGGCATGTCGGCGACGATGCCCTGGGCCGCGGCCAGCTCGACCACCGAGACGCCCTCGGGCGTGGGGTCGGCCTGCGACGACAGCGAGGCGTACTCGGCGAGCTCGGGGCTGCCGATGCCCTTCATCGGCACGAAGGCCGAGGCGCGACGGTTGCCGTAGGTGATGGTGCCGGTCTTGTCGAGCAGCAGGGTGGTGACGTCGCCCGCGGCCTCGACCGCCCGGCCCGACATGGCCAGGACGTTGCGCTGCACGAGGCGGTCCATGCCGGCGATGCCGATCGCGCTCAGCAGCGCACCGATGGTCGTGGGGATCAGGCAGACCAGCAGCGCGACCAGGACCGGGATCGACACCGGCGATGCCGCGTACGAGGCGATCGGGTTCAGCACGAGCACCACGATGACGAAGACGATCGACAGGCTCGCGAGCAGGATGTTCAGCGCGATCTCGTTGGGCGTGCGCTGACGCGACGCGCCCTCGACCAGGGCGATCATGCGGTCGACGAAGGTCTCACCCGGCTTCGAGGTGATCCTCACCACGATGCGGTCGCTGAGCACGCGCGTGCCGCCGGTGACCGCGCTGCGGTCACCCCCGGATTCGCGCACCACCGGGGCGGACTCGCCCGTGATGGCCGACTCGTCGACCGTCGCGATGCCCGACACGATGTCGCCGTCGCCGGGGATGAGCTCTCCGGTCTCGACCAGCACGATGTCGCCGACGCGGAGGTCGCCCGAGGGGACGTCTTCGGTGGCGGCACCGGATGCCGAGGGGTCGGCCTTCTCGTCGTACGAGACGACGCGGCGGGCCGAGGTCGTCGTGCGCGTCTTGCGCAGTGTCGCGGCCTGGGCCTTGCCGCGGCCCTCGGCGACCGACTCGGCGATGTTCGCGAAGAACACCGTGAGCCACAGCCAGACGGCGATGCCCCAGGTGAAGCCGAAGGGGAGGCTGTCGTCGCTGCCGTCGAGGAACGGCTCGGCGATCGCGATGAGGGTCGTCAGCGCGGCGCCCACCCAGACGAGGAACATCACGGGGTTGCGCCACTGCGCGGCGGGGTTGAGCTTCTTGGCCGCGCCCGGCAGGGCGGCCACGACCTGCGCGGCGCCGAACGCGCGGCGCGGGGCGGTCGCCGCCGGTTCGGCTTCGGGGGCCGGGGCGTGGGTGAGGGTGGACATCAGCGGGTCAGTCCTTCAGCGAGGGGTCCGAGGGTGAGGACCGGGAAATAGGTGAGAGCCGTGACGATCACGACGACGCCGGCGAGAAGGCCCGCGAACTGCGGGCGGTGCGTCGGCAGGGTTCCGGCGGTGGAGGGCACGGCATCCTGAGCCGCGAGCGAACCGGCGAGGGCCAGCACGAACACGATCGGCAGGAAGCGGCCGAGCAGCATCGCCACACCGAGTGCGGTGTTGAACCACGGGGTGTTGGCGGTGAGGCCCGCGAACGCCGAACCGTTGTTGTTCGCGGCCGAGGTGAAGGCGTAGAGCACTTCGCTCAGGCCGTGGACGCCCGGATTCCAGATCGAGGTGGTCTCGACGTCGGAGCGGATCGCGGGGACGCCGAAGCTCAGCGCGGTCCCGGCCAGCACGAGGGTCGGGGTGACGAGGATGTACAGGCTCGCGAGCTTGATCTCCTTCGGCCCGATCTTCTTGCCGAGGTACTCGGGCGTGCGGCCGATCAGCAGACCACCGACGAAGACCGCGATCACGGCGAGGATCAGCATGCCGTAGAGGCCCGATCCGACACCGCCGGGGGCGATCTCGCCGAGCATCATGTTGATCATCGGCATCATGCCGCCGAGAGCGGTGTAGCTGTCGTGCATCGAGTTGACGGCACCGGTCGAGGTGAGCGTGCTGGTGGTGCCGAAGAGGGTCGACCCGAAGATGCCGAAGCGCACCTCTTTGCCCTCCATCGCGCCGCCCGCGAGCATCGGGGCCGTGCCGTTCCCGGCCATCTCGGCCCAGGTGAGCAGGGCGGTGGATGCCACGAAGATGGCCCCCATCACGCCGAGGATCGTGTAGCCCTGGCGGTTATCACCGACGATCCGGCCGAAGGCGCGGGGGAGCGAGAACGGGATCACCAGCATGAGGAAGATCTCGAAGAGGTTCGTCCACGGCGTGGGGTTCTCGAACGGGTGAGCCGAGTTCGTGTTGAAGAACCCGCCGCCGTTGGTGCCGAGCAGCTTGATGGCCTCCTGCGAGGCGACCGGGCCGCCGGGGATCGACTGGGCCGCTCCCGCGACGGTCGCGGCATCCGTGAAACCGGTGAGGTTCTGGACGACACCGCCCGCCAGCAGCACGACCGCGGCGACGATCGCGAAGGGCAGCAGCAGACGGGAGGTGCCGCGCACGAGGTCGACCCAGAAGTTGCCGATCACGCCGCTGCGGCGGTACGCGAAGCCGCGCACGAGGGCCACGGCGACGGCGATGCCGACGGCGGCCGACACGAAGTTCTGCACGGTCAGGGCGGCGAACTGCACGGTGTAGCCGAGCGTGGCCTCACCCGAGTACGACTGCCAGTTCGTGTTGGCGACGAAGGATGCCGCCGTGTTGAACGACAGCGCCTCGCCGGGGGCGTCGAAGCCCAGCGACAGCGGAAGTACCGCCTGCAGGCGCATGATCGCGTAGACGAACACGGCGCCGACGAACGAGAACAGCAGCACCGAGCGCAGGTAGGCCTGCCAGGTCTGAGCGCTGCGGGGGTCGACGCCGATCAGGCGGTAGGTGCCGCGCTCGACCGCGAGATCGCGCTCGCCGGTGTAGATGCGGGCGATGTAGTCACCGAGGGGGCGATACGCCAGGCCCAGGGCGACGAGGAGGGTGAGGCTGGTCAGGACGATCGACCAGATGCTTCCGCTATCCATGACTCAGAACTTCTCCGGTCGGACGAGCGCGATCACGAGGTACACCACGGCGGCGACCGCGAGCACGGCGGCCAGGATCGAGAAGAAGATCACGAGCGCTCACCGCCTCGACCGGTGGGGCGGGCGGACGAGGGGCGGGCCTCGGGGCCCATCTTCTCGACCCCCTTGGCGACGAGCGCGACCAGCGCGAAGATCGCGACGGTCACGGCGAGGAAGACGACATCGAGCACGACGACTCCAGATTCGGGTCTGACCGCGGGCGGGCCGCGGGCACCGCGGGGCGGCACGTCTGTCGATACAACTCCTCGAGCCCGCGGCATCCCGGCGTCCTAACGCTTTCCCTACGGGTCCCTGACGGACGCATACGGGGTGCTTACGGGGTGGCTGGGAGCGGCCGGCGATGCATGACTCCTGCAGATCGGGCACTCCCCGGTCCCGGACCGCGCGGCGAGGTCGGATCTGCAGGAGTCGTGCCGCGGGGCGGGCCTGCGCGACGCGGTGCCGGCGCGACAAGCGGGTTCACGGCCGGCCGTGCACAACTCCTGAGGGATGTAACCGCGGGGGGAGCGCAGACCGTCGGAACACCGATTTTGCAGGAGTTGTGCGCCGACCGCGCATGATGGAGGCATGCTCTCCTCCGACGGATCCGACGTGCGCGTCAGCGCTGCGCTCGTGATCCCGGCGGCGGAGCTGTCATGGCGGTTCTCGCGCTCGTCGGGCCCGGGCGGTCAGGGCGTGAACACCGCCGACTCCCGGGTGGAGGTGATGTGGGATGCCACGGCATCCGCCGTTCTCTCACGGGTTCAGCGTGAGCGCGTGCTCGAGCGGCTCGGCGACCGGCTGGTCGACGGGGTGCTGACGATCGCGGCCTCGGAGCATCGGGCGCAGCTGCGCAATCGCGACGCCGCTCGCGCCCGGCTCGCGGCCCTCGTCGCCGAGGCGGTGCGCCCGCCCGCCCCACCCCGCCGCGCGACGAAACCCACGCGCGGGTCGAAGGAGCGCCGCCTGCAGGCCAAGCAGCGCCGCACCGACGTGAAGAAGATGCGCCGCCGCCCGACCGACTGACGCGGTTTCGTCCTGTCCCCGTCATCCCGTGTCGAGCGTCCAGAACACCCGGACGCTTCCGAAAATCGTCCGGGTGTCTTGGACACTTAAGGGGGCGACCGGAGTCAGCTGGTCGCGCCGCCCTCGGCCCGGCGGCGGCGCACCTGCTCCTCGAGATCGGCGAGGTGCATCTCGCGCTCGAGGTCGGCGATCTGCTGCTCGGTGGTGCGGCTTTCGCGCGAGGCGGGCGGGGGAGCGGGCTGCGCGTCCTTCTGCCAGCGCCGCGGGTCGCCGAACGACATCGGCGTCGACCGTGCCTCGTACTCGCGACCGAGGGCGAACCACAGGATCGAGCCGATCAGCGGCAGCAGCACGATGAAGAAGATCCATGCGAATTTCGGCAGGTGCTTCACCTGGTCCTCGCGGCGGGTGATGGCGTCGATGAGGGCGATCACCATCACGACGAGGGTCAGCAGGGCGAGGACGGGCATGGCATCCACCCTGGCGGAGACTCCCGGTGGCGTCCACCGCCGCTTCGCGAGCGGGCCGAACTCCGGACTTTTCGCGCGCGCGGCGTCTGCGGGGCTGATTCCACCGGCCGCGGCTCGCGTTTCTCAGGAGTTCTGCCCGGTGCCAGTCGCGCGGCGAAACGCCGAACGCCCCCGCCGGAGGGGCGGGGGCGTTCGAGAGGGGCTCAGGATGCCGAGTCGGTGGGCGTCTTCCGCGCCTTGTGCGCCGGGGCCTCGGCCACGGGCTGACCACCGCGCTGCTGACCGGGGAGCGGACGCGACCGGCGGCCGTAGATGACCTCGGACGAGTCGAGCAGCCACGGCACGAGGGTGATCGAGACGCCGTGCACGAGCATCAGCTGGTGCGCGAGACGGCGCGAGCGGCGGTTGTGCAAGATCGACTCCCACCAGTGTCCGACGATGAACTGGGGGAGGTACACGGTCACGACGGCGGAGCCGTTGTTCTCGCGGTACTTCTTGATGAAGGCCGACACCGGCGAGGTGTAGGTGCGGTACGGCGAGTCGATGATGACCAGCGGAATGGGCATCTCGTGGTCGGCCCATTCCTTCTGCAGTCTCGCCGCGTCTTCGTCGGTGATGGCGACATGGACCGCGAGGGTCTTCTGATGGTTGGCCGCGAGGGCGTAGTCGATCGCCTTCATGACGGGCTTCTGCAGGCGGTTCACGAGGACGATCGCGACGTCTCCCGACGAGCCGAAGTGCACGGTGTCGTCCATGCGGATCTCGTGCTCGACGTCGCGGTAGTAGCGGTTCACGCCGATCATGAGCACTGCGAGGATCGGAATCGCGATGAACACGAGCCACGCGCCGTGGGTGAACTTCGTGATCGTGACGATCAACAGCACGAGGACGGTCATCGCCGCGCCGACGGAGTTGATCCACAGGCCCGAGATCGCCGAGCGGCGCTCGATCGCGGCCGACTGCTGCTTCGCCGCCTCGGGCGGCAGGTCCTTCAGCCCGCGCAGTGCGCGGCGCCAGTGCCTGACCATGCCGATCTGACCGAGCGAGAACGAGACGAACACACCGATGATGTAGAGCTGGATCAGCGTCGTGAGGTTGGCCTGGTAGACGATCAGCACGCCGATGGCGACGATGCCGAGGATGATCATGCCGTTCGAGTAGACCAGCCGATCGCCGCGGGTGTTGAGCGCCTTGGGGGCGTAGCCGTCGCGGGCGAGCACGGCACCCAGCAGGGGGAAGCCGTTGAAGGCGGTGTTGGCGGCCAGCAGCAGCACGCACGCGGTGGCGGCCTGGATGATGAAGAACGGGATGCTTCCCATGCCGAAGGTGGCGGCGGCGACCTGGGCCATGAGGCTCGGCTGCGGGTTGTTGGCGCAGTCGAAGCCGATCAGGTGGCAGGGGTTCTCGGCGTAATGCACGCCCGAGATGAGGGCCAGGATCGTCAGCCCGGCGAACAGCACGATGGCGATGCCGCCCATCATGGTGAGCGTCGTCTGCGCGTTGCGGATCTTCGGCATGCGGAAAGCGGGCACGCCGTTCGACACGGCCTCGACGCCCGTGAGGGCCGAGCAGCCGCTCGAGAAGGCGCGCAGCACGAGGAGGATGAGCGCCGCTTGCGTGAGCGACTCGGCCTGCACGGCGTACTGGGCGCTCTCGGCGACGGGGGCATCGCCGAGGAGCGTGCGCCCGAGACCCACGACGATCATGACGCCGACCGAGCCGATGAAGAGGTACGTCGGGATCGCGAAGACGCTCGAGGCCTCGCGCACACCGCGGAGGTTGACGATCACGATGAGGATGACGAATCCGACCGCGATCTCGACGCGGAAAGGATTCAATTCGGGCAATGCCGAAATGATGTTGTCGACTCCGGATGCCACGGACACGGCGACCGTGAGCACGTAGTCCACCAGGAGAGCTGCGGCGACGACCACCCCGGGCACCTCGCCCAGGTTCTTGCTCGCGACCTCGTAGTCACCGCCGCCCGAGGGGTACGCCTTGATGAGCTGGCGGTAGCTCAGCACGACCACGACCAGGAGTGTCACGACCGCGACCGCGACCCACGGGCTGAGGGTCAGCAGGGCCGTTCCGCCGATGAGCAGGATCATCAGCAGCTCCTGCGGGGCGTAGGCCACGGAGGAGAGCGCGTCGGAGGCGAAGATCGGCAGCGCCATCTTCTTCGGGAGGAGCTGCTCGTCGAGTTTCTCCGACGTGAGGGGCTCGCCGATCAGGATGCGTTTCGCGATCGGCGTCTCTTCGCCGTCAACGCGACTTTCGTCAGTCACGGCGCGCGACATTACGCGCACTGGACGCCATGCGCAATCTGACGCGCACACCGTTCAACGCATGGTCGCCGGACCGCGACCTGGTGGTGGCGGGGGAAATGATTCCTGCACAGCAGGAAACGCTCACGTCGCGGCGATATTCCCGATGAATTTCGCGACGGCGTCGGCCCCACTGTGATCGTGCGCGGTCACCGTCACGACGGCGTCGCCGATGAAGACGATGAGCTGACCGTGGGCACCGTGCAAGCGCCACGCGCCTCCCGGCCCGTCCCACCCCGACAAGGCGTAGCGGCGGTACCCGTCGCCGACGCTGCCCGTCTCGATCCAGCCCGAGTGCATGGCATCCACGATTCTCGGCGACACCACGCGGCGACCGTCGACGACGCCGCGGTCGCGGATGAGCAGCCCGAGCTGAGCCAGCTCGTCTGTGCGCAGCTCGAGGCCCTCTCCGCCGAGGACGCGGCCGCTCGGGGAGCGCCGCCACGAGACGTCGGCCCACCCCAGCGGGGCGAACAGCCGGGGGCGGAGGAATTCTTCGATGTCACCGGTCCGCTGCGACAACGCGGCCATCGCCGTATACGTGCTCGCATTCGAGTACTGGAAGATCCGACCGCGCGAGGGGCGCGACAGGAATTCGGCGGCGAGGTCGGGCCAGTCGGTCATCATCGTCTCGGACCAGGGCAGGTCGATGCCGCTCGACATCGAGAGCAGGTCCCGGAGGGTCACCGGAGTCGCGGCGGGGAGCACCGGGCGGACCGGCTCGTCGAGCGACATCAGCCCCTCGTCGACGGCGATGCCCGCGGCGAGCACGGCCACAGCCTTCGCGACGGAGTGGATCTCCTCCCGCTTATCGGGCGTCCACCGGTGCGTCGCGACATCGTCGCCCACGCGCACGTGGAGGCCGTGCGCGCCGAAGCCGGTGTCGTCGATGCGAGCGACGAGCGCGTCGCGGAGGGCGGCTGCGCGGGTCATCCGCCCAGGCTACGTCGCCCGCCAATCCTGCCTAGGCTCGCGGGGTGGACAACATCGTGCGCTCGGGGCTGTTGGCCGTCCTCGCGGGGGCGGTGGTCGCCGTCCTCGCCTTCGTGCCGTTCGTCGCGGTCAGCTACCGGCGCCGCGGCCGGCTCACGCTGGGACGCGCCCTGCTGTGGGCGGCGGCGGCCGTGTACTTCTGGGCGATCTGGACGTACACGCTCATCCCGCTCCCCGACTCCGAGGTCTACCGCTGCGCGGGCGTCAACCTCCACCCCTTCGCCTTCGTCGACGAGGTCCGCTCCGCGGTCGCCGTGTCGGGCCGGTATCTCACCGACCCGGTGGTGCTGCAGGTGGCGCTGAACGTGCTGTTGTTCGCTCCTCTCGGCTTCTTCCTGCGCGTGCTCGGAGGTCGCGGCATCCTGATCGCGGGTCTCGTCGGCTTCGCGACCTCGGGGATCATCGAGACCACGCAATTGACCGGTGTGTGGGGGATCTTCCCCTGCGCGTACCGCGTCTTCGACGTCGACGACCTTCTCGCGAACACGGGCGGTGCGCTGCTCGGGTCGATCCTCGCGTTCGTCGTCCCGGCGCAGCACCGCGGGGTGGAGATGGCTCCGGATGCCGAGACCCCGCGCCCCGTGACGCGTCGCCGCCGTCTGCTGGGGCTGGTGTGCGACGTCGTGGGCGTCTGGCTGGTCGGCATCGCCGTCGCCGTGGTGGTGCAGGCGGTGCTCGTGCTGCGGGGAGGCGACGCGTCGTCGATCTCGACCGATGACGTGGCGTCGCTGTCGGGGACGGTGGCGGCGGCGGGGCTGTGGCTCGGAGTGATCCTGGCGACGGGTCGCTCGATCGGCGACCTCGCGACGCGCGTGCGGTTCACGAACGGTGTGCTGCCGGCCTGGGTCGCGCGCCCCCTGCGCTTCGCGACCGGGGCGGGGGCGTACGCGATCCTGGAGGCACTGCCGACGCCGTGGTCGCTGCTCGCGTTCGTCCTGGCGCTGGCGACCGCCGCGCTGCTGCTCGTGTGGCCCGACGGTCGCGGACTGACCGGGTGGATCGGCCGGCGCCGTCTGGTCGACGACCGTGCGGGAGTGGTCAGCCCGACGGTGGACCGGGGCGCCCGGGCCCGCTGACACGAGCCCGTGGTCGACTCGTCGAGCGCAGTTCTTCGTTGTGCGCACAGGCGCGGTGTGAAACGGCGGGGAGTGGAGAGCTCCCCTCGGCGTATCTTTTGTCGCCCGAAGTTGACAACCGGTCTGTCGGCTATGGGCTCAATGTGCACTCACGCATAGCGTCCAGTGAACGTCCCGGCCCGGGGACGTACATGGAGCGCCCTTGGGGGACGCGATCTGTCCGGGATCGATTTCGAAGTCGGCACATTCATTCACCCTCATGCGCGCCCGTACACAGCCCTGATCGACGCGCAACCGAGGAGCAGCACATGCCATTGTCCAATACCGGCCGTCCACGCATCGTGGCCGGAGCGCTCATCGGGGCGCTACTCGCAACCGGGGCCGTCGCCGGCGCAAGCACTCCCGCGTTCGCCGCGGCCTGCATCACGACGCCGCTGCCGGTCAACATCAGCGTCTTCCTCTCTGGCTATTCCTTCGGTGGTGCGGACGAGATCAACGCCTCGTATGACCCGGCTGATCCACAGTCTCGACCGTTCCCCACGACCGAGCCGTACAGCACCGACGGACACAGCCTGCTTCGCGGCGGTGCTGGAAATACCGTCACGAATCTCACCCCGGTCGCCGACTGGGTCATCGTGGAGCTCCGCGACACGGTCGACGCCTCGCTGATCGTGGCGACGGACACCGTCCCCGTTGATCGCCTGACCGGGGCCGCGCTCACGACCCCGGAGTTCGCTGTTCCCGCCGGCAGCTACCGGGTCGCCATCGCGCAACGCAACCACCTGACCGCCATGGCCGCCACGCCGGTGACCCTTGGCGCGGCGCTGACCCCGACGGTCGACTTCACCGACCCGGCCACGCTGATGTACAACCAAGTTCCGGCCAACGCCGCCAAAGAACGGTACCCCACCCCGGCGCGTCTTCAGCTGGTCCCGGGGGACTTCGATGCGAACGGTGTCATCGATGCCGCAGACTACACAGCGTTGAATATCGCGGTGTCGCAGCAGCCGCCTGGCTACTCGGTCTACGACATCAACCTCGACGGCTTCGTGGACGGCAGTGACACCGGCACCTTCAACGCAGTAGTCGCCGGACAGTACGGCGCGGCATCCGTGCCGGCTGGACGTCTCGCGCCGGTCCCGGTGTGCGACGCACCGCGCATCACCTCTGCTGCCCCGTCCAACCCCACCTCGGGTACCCCCTACACATCCAAGGTGACCGCCTCCGGCACCGGTCCGATCACCTACGCGGTGAGCAACGGAACCCTCCCACCGGGCCTCACGCTGGACCCGACCACCGGGACGATCTCGGGAACGGCCACCACCCCGGGAAGTTACCCGTTCCGTGTCACCGCGACGAACGCCTACGGAGCCGACTCCGCTGACTACACGCTCGCGATCGCCGCACCCCCCGTGATCACCACCCCCACTATCCCGGCGGGCACGGCAGGCACTCCCTACTCGCAGACGATCACCACGACCGGCAGCGGTCCGATCACCTACACCGTCACGAACGGCACCCTGCCCCCTGGGCTCGCGCTCGACGCAACAACAGGCGTGATCTCCGGAACTCCGTCGCAGTCCGGCGCCTTCTCGTTCTCGATCACCGCATCCAACGCAGCTGGCGCGGACACCCGCACCTACGGCGTGACGATCGGTGCGACCGTCTCGCCCCCGACCTCCACCCCAAGTCCGGTCGTGCCCGCCTCGAGCAACTCCTCACACCTCGCCGTCACCGGCGGTGACTACACCGCCTCACTGTATGCAGGCGTGGTGGGACTTCTGATGCTCCTCGTTGGAGCGAGCGCGTACGTCATCACGCGTCGCCGGCGCGTCTGACCAGATGGTCCTGCGTACCCGGCTCCCGCAGCCGCTACGCAGGACCATCTGACGCGGGCACTTGCGATCTCTTATACCGTCTGCACGCAGGGGCTCGCATGTCACGCCTGGTTCGGTCGGCCTATGACCGCTCGTCCCGGACCGTCGGCCGGCGCCGTCTGGTCGACGACCGTGCGGGAGTGGTCAGTCCGACGGTGGAGCGGGGCGCTCGGGCCCGATGACAAGGTTTGCCATCGACGCGGAGGCTTCTCTCATGGCCACGATGAACATCTCCCTCCCGGATGAGCTGCGCGCGTTCGCCGACGAGCAGGTGAGCTCGCACCTCTACGCGTCGAGCAGGGAATACGTACGCGAACTCATCCGCCGCGACCGCGACAACGTGCGCCTCCGCGATGCCGTCCTCGACGGCGTCCGTTCGGGCGACGGTTCGGAAATGGATGCCGCATACTTCGATCGACTGCGGGCGCGCGGCACCGAATCCCGGTGACGCGCCGCGTCGTCTCCTCTCACGCCACCGACGATGACCTCACCGGCGCCGTGGAGGTCTACCGACCGACCGCCGACGCGGCGACGGCCGAGCGGTTCTTCGACGCGATCGAACAGTGCGTTCGCCGCAGCGCGGCCTTCCCCTCGGTGGGGTCGATGTCGGCCGAAGCCCTCACCGGAATCCCGGGACTCCGCAGTCTGGCGGTCGAGAGGTTTCCGTATCAACTCCTGTATACGAACGATGACGATGTTGTCCGGGTTCACCGCGTGCTGCACGCGCGCCGCGATGTGGGACGCGCCTTCGCCGACTGCGGTGCCGGTCAGCCCGCGCGGAACTCTTCGGCGAGCACGCCCATGAGGACCTCGTCATGGAATCGCCCGCCGTGGAACGCCACCGCGCGTCTCACGCCCTCGCGCACGAATCCCGCCTTCTCGTCGGCCCGGATGGCGCGATCGTTGAAGGCCCACACGCGGAGCTCGATCTTGTGCACCCCGAGCTCGTCGAAGGCGAACCGCAGCATGGTGCGCGTGGCATCCGCGCCGTATCCGCGGCCGACGGCGTCGGGGCCGAGGATGATCGCGAAGGTCGCGATGCGGGCCGGGAGGGCGGCTCCCCACATCGTGGCGTGACCGATGAGCTGCCCGGTCTCGTCGTCGATGCTGAAGCCCGCCCCGACGGGGGAGTCATTGCGGCTCCACGCCTGGAACATCTCGCGAACGGATGCCGCCGGGCGCGGGCTCACGCTGTTCTGCTGCAGCACGGCGCTGTCGCTCTGCAGCCACCAGTCGACGAGCGGGTCGAGGTCGGCGTCGGTCAGCGCGCGGAGCCGCACGCGCTCGCCGCGCAGCAGGGCGGAACCGTATGCCAGGGCGGTGTCGGTGTCGTGGATCGCGTCGTCGGCCATGTCCCGACGCTACCCAACCGGTCGGACACCGTGCCGTCCGGGTCTCGGGCGCGTGCACAACGGCGGGACCCTGGGCCGACACCCCGGCGGCGTCGACCGAGAAGCGGCGCGTCGAGCGAACGACCCGCCGTTGTGCTCGCACGTGTTCCGCGGTCGGGCCGCGAGCCCCCGCGGTTGTGCTCGCGGACGCCCCGCATGTGCTCGCGCACGACCCACGGGTGTCTCGACGACGGAACACCCCTCCCCGCCCTCGGCGCCCCCGCCGCCTAGGCTGGACGCGAGGAGTGAGATGTCGTCGAGAGCAGGGCGCGCGCAGCGGGCGGGGCGCGGCATGGCCGCGGCCGCGGTTGCGACGTTCGTGGCGACCCTCTCGCACGCGGCCGTCTCGGCTGAGCGCCCGCCCCTCGTCAACATCGTGCTGGCCCTGTGTCTCGCGGCTCCCGTCTGCGTCATGCTCGCGGGTCGCGCACTGTCGTGGACGCGTCTGTCGCTCGCGGTCGTGCTCAGCCAGGCGCTGTTCCACGCGCTGCTCGTGCTCGATCTGCAGGGCGGGTTCGTCCCGGCCGCTCACCACGGCGCGGCATCCATCCTCAGCGCGGCCGGAGCGCACAGTGCGTCGGCTCACGGCGCGGAGTCGCCGTGGATGTGGACGGCGCACGCCGTCGCCGCTCTGGTGACGGTGGTCGCCCTCGGTCGTGGCGAGCGAGCGGTGCAGGCGATCGCCCGGTTCTTCGTCGCGGTGCTCTCTGTGCTGCGCCCCGTGCGGGGTCTTCCTCCGCGGACGGATGCCGTTCTCTCGGCGCCCGAGCCGCTGCTGCTGACGACGGCGATGACCGTGCTGTCGTCGATGAGGCACCGGGGTCCGCCGCTCGCGGCCTGATCCCGCCCTCATCCTTCGCGCGAAAGAAGCGCCTCATCGGCGTGCGCATTTCTTAGAAAGCAGCACCATGTCTCGAAAGACCACTCTTCGTCGTACCCTCGTCGGCCTCGCCGCCGGCGCGGCCTTGGCGATCGCCGTGCCCCTCGCGGCGTCGGCCCACGTCACCGTCAACCCCAACACCGCCACGGCCGGAAGCTACGCCACGGTGAACTTCCGCGTCCCCACCGAGTCGAAGACCGCGTCGACCGTCAAGGTCGAGGTGACTCTGCCGACCGACACCCCGCTGACCTCGGTCCTCGTCGAGCCCGTCCCGGGCTGGACCGCCACCGTCGAGAAGGGGGCGCTGCCCGCCCCCGTCGAGGTCGACGGCAACACCATCTCGGACGGCCCGCTCACGATCGTGTGGCAGGCCGATCCCGGTGTGGGCATCGGGCAGGACCAGTTCCAGATCTTCTCGGCGGTCCTCGGGCCGATCCCCGACACGGGTCACCTGGTGCTCCCCGCCGTGCAGACGTACTCGGACGGCTCGGTCGTCGACTGGACGAACACCCCCGAGCAGGTCGCGGCAGACGACACGCTCGAGCCCGCGCCCGTGCTGTACATCAACGACACCCCGCCCGCGAGCGGCCACGGCGGTCACGGCGGGGCATCGGCCGCGCCGACGATGGGCGACCACTCGATGGAGGCCGCGGCTCAGACGAGCGACTCCTCGGGACTGTCGCTGGGTCTCAGCATCGCCGCTCTCGTGATCGCGATCGCCGGTGCCGTTCTCGGCGCCATCGCCGTGTCGCGTCGCCCGAAGCGCAGCTGAGCATGGGCTCCCGGAACGCTCTGCGCCGAGCCCTGGTCGGGGCGGTGGTCGTCGCTGCGGCGATGACCGCCGCTCTCGGCGGGTCGTCGGCGGCCTCTGCGCACGACAGCCTCGTGTCGTCGACGCCCGCCGAGGGTGAAAGCGTCTCGTCGCTGTCGGAGGTCACCCTCGATTTCAGCGCCAATCTGCTCGGCTACGACGGCGGCAACATCGTCATCGTGATCGGGCCCGAGGGCAGGCACTACGAGAGCGAGTGCGTGGTCCTCGCGGGGCCGACCCTCACCCTCCCGGTCGCTCTCGGAGCGCCCGGTGGGTACACGGTGGAGTGGCGAGCGGTCTCGTCCGACGGGCATCCCGTCTCGGGCGAGATCCCGTTCACGTACACCGGCGAGAGCGTGTCGGCCGGTGCCGACGCCTCCCCGTGCGCGAGCGCTCAGGGCGCCGCCCCGGCGGAGACCCCGGTGGCCGCACCCTCCACCTCGGGCGGGATGTCGGGCCTGACCGTGGGCCTGCTCGTGGGCGGTGGAGCGGTCGTGCTCGTCGGCGTGCTCGTCGTCGTCATCCTCAGCCGCCGTCCCCGCGAGGAGCAGGAGTCGTCCGACACCGAGTGATTCCGGATGCCATGACCCGGCGCGTCCACCCCGAGTCCCGTTCCGCGGGGTCGAGGTGGGTGCGCCGGGTTTCGGCATCCCGAGCCGAACGGGGAGTCCTGGGAGGCGGGGGGCGACGCTGATCGACTCTCGCGAGGCGGCGCCGGCGGAGGCCTAGAGGCTGCCGCCGGGCACCGAGAACGTGTCGCAGGCGTTGACGCCGCCCTGGCGGCCCTCGTCGAACCACCGGGTGCGCTGCGCGCTCGATCCGTGCGTGAAGCTGTCGGGGTTCGAGATCTGACCCGCCTCGGCCTGGATGTGGTCGTCGCCCACGGCGGACGCGGCCGACAGGGCGTCGAGGATCTGCTGCTCGGTCGGAGGCTGAAGGTAGGGGGTGCCGTTCTCGTCCACCTGCTCGGAAGCCGCGGCGACCCAGGCCCCCGCGAAGCAGTCCGCCTGCAATTCGGTGCGGACGCCGTTGCTGTCGGCGCCGGTGCCATTGTTCGGGTACTGCTCCATCACGCCGGTGAGGTTCTGGACGTGGTGGCCGTACTCGTGCGCGAGCACGTAGAGCTGGGCGAGGGGGCCCGCGGTGGTGTCGTACTGCGCGCGAAGGATCGAGAAGAAGGTCGGGTCGACGAACACCGTCTCGTCGGGCGGGCAGTAGAACGGACCGGTCGCGTTCGAGGCTGTGCCGCACGAGCTCCCCGTCTGCTGGTCGACGATGACGAGCTGGGGCTTGCGGTAGCCGTCGAGGCGTTCCGCCCAGAACTGGTCGATGTCGAGCGATGCCGCGGCCAAGCGGCAGGCGTCGTCGCTGTTGGCATCCCGGCCCGTCTCGCAGCTCGCGACCTGTTCGCCGCCGCTGCCGGGGGCCGCGCCGCCACCCGAGCCGAGCAGGCCGGTGAGGTCGGTCCCGGTGAACATCGAGATGAGCAGCACCACCACGGCGCCGAGGCCCACGGCCCCACCGCCGACGGCCGCCACGGTTCCTCCTCGGCGCTTGGCCGAGTTGCCGCCGACGCGGGCATTGTCGTTGAACGTCACGGCGGTCACGCTACGCGCCGACCGGACCGTCGCCGAGGGGCTGGACTTCGGGTGCGGGACGGGTTCGCTCAGACCTCGTCCGTCTGCGCAACCCCCCGGCGCCACGGATTCGCGCGCGTACCGTCGCCCGCGAGGAGCAGCGCGGCCCCGGCGTCCGCTCCTCGCGGAGAGACATCGGAGACCCCATGCCCGTCACACGCCGTTCCTTCCTCGCCGGATCGGGAGCCCTCGCGCTGCCGTTCCTCCTCGCCAGCTGCGGGTTCGTGCAGACCGCCCCCGCCGAGAAGCGCCAAGGCACCCTCACCTTCACGACGTGGGGGACGGATGCCGAACTCGCGGGCTTCCGCGCCGCGATCGCCGCGTTCGAAGCGGCCAACGAGGGCTCGACCGTCGAGCTCAACGCCGTTCCCTACGAGCAGATGTTCACCAACATCGACGCGCAGCTGCAGGCGGGCAACCCGCCCGACATCTTCCGCGTGCCCTATTACACGTTCGGCGCGTACGCCGGTCGCGGCCAATTGCTCGACCTGAAGCCCCTGCTGTCGGCCGACCGCCAGGCCCAGTTCACCCCGCAGGCCTGGGCGGCGGTGCAGAACGGCGACGGAACCTTCGGCCTGCCGCACCACACCGACACCTCGGCGATCCTCGTCAACCTCGACCTGTTCCGTCAGGCCGGGATCGACGCGTCCGAGATCCCGACCTCGCCCGAGAACGCCTGGACCTGGGACCAGCTCGACGCCCTCGGCGAGCGGCTGCGCGCCGGCCTGCCGGGCGACCGCTGGCCGTGGGCCTACAACTGGCAGGGCAACGGCGTCACCCGCTGGCTCAGCCTGCTGTTCCAGTCCGACGGCGCGTTCCTGGAGTCCGACCAGAAGACCCCGGCGATCGACTCCGACGCCGCGCGCGAGGCCGTCGCGTTCTCGAGCTCGTTCTTCACCAAGAACTACGTACCCGCCAACAACACGATCGCCTCCTCGAGCTACGCGGCCGAATCGTGGTTCTCGCAGTCGGTGGCGATGGTGTGGTCGGGGGCCTTCCAGATCCCGGATGCCGACACCACGGCCGACTTCGAATGGACGGCGACCTACGCGCCGCGCAACGTCCGCGCGGGCAGCGACTTCGGCGGCAACGCGCTCGTGGCGACCGCGAACACGCAGCAGCCCGAGCTGGCCGCGGCGTTCCTGGAGTTCGTGACAGACGCCGCTCCCATGCGCGACTTCTGCCGCGCGGCATCCCTCCTCCCCACCCGCGGTGATCTGCTGAACGACCAGCTCGAGTTCGACGTGCGGCCCGAGCTCGCCCCGGTCTTCGCCGGTCAGGCCTCGCTCGTGCAGCCGCAGGACGTCGCCCAGGTCGCGAGCCCCTCGATGTCGGCAATCCTCCCGGTGCTCAAGGAGCAGCTCGACCTCGCCTTCACGGGCGCGCAAGATGCCGCGACCACGGTGACGAACCTCCAGTCGGGCATCGGAGCGGCCACCGGTGGCTGACACCGCAGTCGCCCGGCCGGGCCTCCCGCGGCCGGGTCGCCCGGAGCGGGGGGAGCGTATGCGCACCCGCCGCCCCGGCGCCCGTCGCGAGGCGCTCGCGGCGTACGGGTTCCTCGCGCCGAACTACCTGCTGCTGCTGGTGTTCGTGCTCGTGCCGCTGGTGGGGGCGTTCTTCGTCAGCCTGCAGCGCACCGACGGGTTCGGCGACGGCACCTTCGCGGGGCTCGACAACTACGCACGACTCGTCGGCGACCCGCTGTTCTGGCGGGCGCTGGGCAACACCGTGCTGTTCACGTTGCTCGTGACGCCGCTGTCGATGCTGCTGGGCCTGGTCGCCGCGACCCTGCTGAACACCGCGCTGCCGGCCCGGCCGCTCTGGCGCTCGCTGCTCATCCTGCCGATGGCGGTGTCGGGTGTGGCCACCGCGCTGATCGGCGTGCTCGTGTTCGACCAGAACTCCGGCATTTTGAACCGAATCCTCACCGCGGTGGGTCTCGCACCCGTCACGTGGCAGTCCGATCCGGTACCGGCGTTCGCGACCATCGTGCTGTCGACGGTGTGGTGGCGCACGGGCTTCAACATGCTCATCTATCTCGCAGGACTCCAGGGCATCGGCCCCGACCTGTACGAGGCGGCGACCCTCGATGGTGCGAACCGGTGGCAGCGCTTCCGCAACGTCACGATCCCGCTTCTCGGACCCACGTCGTTCTTCCTCGTCGTGCTGAACGTGATCTTCTCGTTCCAGGTCTTCGACATCGTGTTCGTCCTCACCGGCGGCGGGCCGGGTGGCGCGACGAGCGTGCTCGTGACCTACGCCTACGAGACCGGATTCGTCACGCGCGACCAGGGCTACGCCGCCGCGATCGGCATGGTGCTGTTCCTGTTCGCCCTCGTGTTCGCCGCGGCGCAGTACCGCGCCTCCCGCACCAAGGACGTGGTCGAGTGAGCATCCACGAGCGCCTGGACGCCACGGCATCCGCGTCCCCCCTGGCCCCACCCACCGTGACCCCGGGCCGCCGTGCCCGCGACCGGTCGCGGCGGGGGAGTGCGATCGTGCGCACCCTCATCGTCGCGGTGGTGGGTCTTGCCGCCGTATCGCCGCTGTACTGGATGCTCGCCGTCGCCTTCTCGTCGCGCGCCGAACTGCTCGGCGGGCGGGAGCTGCGCCTCTGGCCGCGCGAGGTGACCTTCGAGAACTTCGAGCGCGTGTTCGCCTCGTTCCCCGTCGCGACGTGGTTCGGCAACTCGGTGGCGATCGCGGTGGTGGTGACCCTCATCTCGGTCAGCACGAGCCTGCTCGCCGGGTACGCCTTCGCGCAGCTGCGGTTCCGCGGCTCGACGGCGCTGTTCTTCCTCGCGCTCGCAACGCTCGTGCTACCGGTGCAGGTGATCATGGTGTCGCTATTCCGCATCGTCACCGCAACAGGGCTGTACGGCACCTACTGGGCGGTGATCCTGCCCGTGTCGGCCTCGGCGTTCGGGCTCTTCCTCGCGCGGCAGTTCATGCTCGGCATCCCGCGCGAACTGATCGAGGCCGCCCGCCTCGACGGCGCCGGGCACGTGCAGACGTTCCTGCGGGTCGTGCTGCCGCTGTCGAAGCCGCTCATCGCGGTGCTGGTGTTCATGAGCCTGCTGTCGTCGTGGAACGACTTCGCCTGGCCGCTGATCGCCCTGCGGGAGAACCGCCTGTTCACCCTGCCGATCGGCCTGCTCTACCTGCAGGGTCAGTTCGGCAGCGACTACGGCGCGACGATGGCCTACGCCCTGCTGAACGTGGTGCCGATCGCGATCGTGTTCCTGGTGTTCCAGCGGTACTTCGTGGCGGGCTTCGCGCGGAGTGGCATCAAGTGAGGCGCTGAGGTTCCTGAGCTGGTCGAAGGGGCCGGGTCCGTCGCTCAGTCACCTCGGTAGCGGATGCCGCGGGCTCAGCCGATGCGGCGCACGGCGGCATCCGCCGCGGGAGCCGCCGTGCTCTCGCGGACGACGAGCTGCGGACGCTCCGACGAGAAGCGCCGCCCCGTCTCGCCCGCAATCTCGTTGAGGAGCAGTTGCAGGCCCCGGCGGCCGAGACCGGCGAAGTCCTGGTCGACCGTCGTCAGAGGCGGCGTCCACAGGGCGGCGAGGGGGTGATCGTCGAAACCGGCGACCGAGACGTCATCCGGCACGCGTCGGCCCGAGGCGACGAGTCCGCGGATCACGCCCATCGCGATCTCGTCGTTTCCGCAGAACACCGCGGTGACCGTCGGGTCGTCGGCAAGGCGGCGACCGATGTCGATCCCCGACCGCGGGTCCCACGACGCATCGCTGAGCGGGGGGACGACGGCGCCGCGGCGCTTGAGAGCGCGACGCCATCCGGTGGTGCGGCCGTCCTCGCGCCGAGACGGCGGCACGCGCACATGATGAACGGTCGCATGCCCCAGATCCAGCAGATGTTCGGTGAGCTCTTCGGCGGCGCTGGCCTCGTCGAGCACGGCCTGACGCAGTCCCGGCTCGCGCACCCCCGACAGGGCGACCAGGGGAAGGGATGCCGGAATGCGATGCAGCGCGGCCACCCCGGGCGGATCGAACTTCAGCACGCAGACCCCCGCCAGGGGTTGGGCCAGGGTGGCGGCGATCGCACGGTCGATCTCGGCCTCGTCGGTGCTCTCGACGACGGTGATCATGACCGTGTAGTCCTCGGCGCGGGCCGCCTCTTCGATGCCCCGGATTGTCTCGGCGTAGCCGTACTGAGACGTGTCTCCGGCGATGACGGCGATCACCTGCGCCTTGCGCGACGCGAGCACGCGCGCCGCTGCGCTCGGGCGGAAACCGAGTTGGGCGATCGCCGCCTCGACCGCCTCGCGCTTTCCGGCACTGACCTTCGCCGCGCCCGTCAGCACGCGCGACACTGTCGGAACGGAAACCCCCGCCAGCGCGGCGACGTCGGCGATCGTCGCCGGCTTGGTGCGGGGGTTGTCCATCGTGCTCCGTCGGTGGGGAGCGGCGAAGGTCATTTGACCGCGCCGCTGGTGATGCCCGAGATGATCTTGCGCTGCGCGACCATGAAGGTGATGAGCAGGGGAAGGCTCATCAAGATGATGTACGCGAAGATCAGATGCCAATTCTGAAGGTACAGACCGGCGCTCGCCACCTGGTAGAGGTTGAGTGGCAGCGTGTCGAGGCGTCCGCCGACGACGAACAACGCGTAGAAGACGTCGTTCCAGATGTAGAGGCAGATGAGGATCGTCGCGGTCGCGAGAACGGGCATGAGCAGCGGCAGGATGATCTTCACGAACACCTTCACCGGTGAGGCCCCGTCGACGCGGGCGGCCTCTTCGAGTTCGAGCGGGATGGTCCGCACGAAGCCGGTGACGAAGAAGATCACGGTCGACATGTACATACCCATGTAGACCCCGATCATGCCCACCGGGGTACCGGCGAGCCCGAGTTGACGTAGCAGCAGCACGATCGTGACGACGGCGGGCGGGAGCACGATCCCGCTGATGGCTACGGCGTAGACGAACGCGAGGCCTTTCGATTTGCGGCGACCCAGGATCCACGCCGCCATCGATCCGAGGATCAGAACGCCGAGCACGGCCGGCACCATCACGAGCACGCTGCCGCCGAAGGCCGCGATCATGCGACCATCGCCGATCACGGTGGCGAAGTTGTCGAGAAGGTGCCATTCGGTCGGGAGCGCGAGGGTCGGGACGAAGGCTTCGGCCTGGGTCTTCGACGCCGTCAGCACGGTCAGCAGGAACGGGATGCCGAGAAGGGCCACGGCGACGAGGATCGCGACGATCGGCTGCGCCACGCGGGCGACGGGACGACGGCGGCGGGGTTCGGGTCGCGCGCGACCCGTCGTCAGAGTCATGGTCTCGGTCACAGCACGTCCTCCCGCTTACGCAGAATCCGGATGACGGGGAAGGCCAGTACGGCGACGACGACGAAGAGAACGAGGCTCATCGTGGTCGCCTGGGCGAACAGGCCCTGGCCGAAGGTCCGGAAGATGAAGATGTTGAGCAGTTCGGTGGTTCCGCCGGGGCCGCCGGCCGTGGTGGCCTGCACGATGTCGAATCCGTTCATCGAGCCCAGCAGAGCTGTGGCGACGTTGAACGTGACCGCGGGGGCGAGCAGCGGGAATCGGATGGAACGGAAGGTGGTCCACCAGCCCGCGCCGTCGAGGCGGGCGGCCTCGATGACGTCGTCGCTGATGGTCTTGAGTCCCGCGAGGTAGATCAGCATCGACAGGCCCATCCACTTCCACGCGTGGATCAGGGCCACCACCACGATCGTCCAGGTCGTGCTACCGAGCCACGCGATGTCGACGTTCTGCCCGGTGAGCAGGCTCAGGATGCCGTTGAGGGCGCCGTCGGGCTTGAGCATCGCCTGGAAGATGTAGCCCACCGCGAGGGCCGACATGATCACGGGGACGAAGAACGCGACGCGCAGGGCCCGGTTCGTCCGGGTGTCGCGCTCGAGCAGGAGAGCGAGGGCGAGGCCGAACAGGTTCTGGAAGATCGCGACAAGGACGGCGTAGACGAGCGTCACCGTGAGCGCGTTCACGAGCGTGCCGTTCGAGAACAGTGAGACGAAGTTGTCGGGGCCGATGAAGTCGATCGAACTCTTGAAGCTCGACCAGTTCGTGAAGGCGTAGACGAAGTTGAAGACGGTGGGGATGGCGAAGAACACCACCAGGACGGTCAAAGCCGGAACCAGGAACCACAGAGGGTGGTCCTTCTTGTGCTGGCCACGCGACGCGGTGCGCGACGATCGCGGTGGCGGCGTCACCGCGCGGGGACGCTCCAGGGTGGATGTCATCACGTTCCTCCGAACGAGAAGGGGGCGCCGGACTCGCCACCGGCGCCCCGCGGGATCAGAAGCCGGCGGTGCCGATGGCCTTGGCGAGCTCGGCGAACTGCGACTGGGTGGCTTCGGCGACCTGGGTGGGCGTCTTGGTGCCCTGGATCATGTCGCCGAGATTGAGGTACAGGTCGGGGTTGGCGACGGCCAGAGCCTGCATCGACCCGACCGAGTCGCCCAGCGAGCTGCTGACGTCGAGCAGCGCCTGCGGCACCTCGCTCGACGAGTCCACCGCGCTCTGCAGCGAGACGGTCTTCTGCGCCTTCACGAAGTCCGCATAGCCGTCGCCGAGCCAGTAGGACAGCAGCTGCCTTGCGGCGGCCTCGCGCTTGGCATCCCCCGTCTTGAAAGCGACGAGCGCGTTCGACTGGTCGGGGATGAAGGTGCCGACATTGCCGCTCGGCGAGATCGGGAAGAACCCGATCTTCTCGTTCAGCTCGTCAGTGCCGGCCAGTGACTGCAGCTGACCGAAGAACGAGTTCACCTGCACGGCCATGGCGGCCTTGCCCGAGAGCAGGGCGGGGCCCTGGTCCTCGAACTTCGCCGTCTTCAGGTCACTGTTGAACAGACCCTCCTGGATGAGGCCCTGGTAGGTGTCGATGGCTCCCTGGATGGTGGGGTCGGTGAACTTCTCCTCGTTCTTGTTCACGCGGTCCCACAGCCCCGCCTTCGCGGCGTCGGCGAGCTGCACCTGCACCCACCACTGCGTGGCCCACGGGGTGCCGCCGCCGAAGTCGAAGAACGGCGTGACGCCGGCGGTCTTCAGCTGGCGGGCGTCGGCGAGGAACTCGTCCCAGTTCGCGGGCGTCTTGGTGATGCCCGCCTTCGCGAACACCTCCTTGTTGTAATAGACGCCCTCGACGGCCGGGGTGGAGATGAGAGCGGCGTAGCGGGTGCCGTTCAGGATGCCGGTGATGTCCTTCAGCTCGGGCGTGTACGCGTCGACGAAGGGCGCGCCATCGAGCGGCTGAAGGTTGGTGTTGGCGTTCAGCGCCGTCAGCTGCGACGCGGTCGGCTGCCAGAACGCCAGGTCGGGCTTGTCGCCGGTGGCGACCTTCGTCTGCACGCTCTGCTCGTACGGATCGGGGATCGTCACGACGTCGACCTTGGCGCCGGTGGCGGCCTCGAAACCCTGAACGACGCTGTCGGGCACCTTGTTGGAGTTCTGGGCGGCCCAGATGGTCAAGGTGGTGCCGTCGAGCTTCGTGTCCTGGGCGGGCCAGTCGGCCGGGCCGGCCGCGGAGCCGCCTCCGGCGCCCGGGTCCGAGCAGCCGGCGAGGGCGATGGCCGCGACGGTGGTGAGCGCCGCGGCGGCGATGAACCGCTTCTTCATTGAATTGCTCCTTCGATGTGATCAGTGTGATCTGGTGCGGGCGTCGTCGTCGACTCGACGGGCCGAGCCGACAGACGCAGGGTGCGGGCGCCGAGACGGGTGTCGACGCCGCGCACGTGGAGGGTTCCCGTCGTGGCGTCCCAATCGGTGTGCCAGGCGGAGAGGTCCAGGGGGAAGACCGGGGTCACCTCGACGGAAATGCCGACGAGGTGGGGGAAACGCAGTGAGACGGCGTCCGCGCCGCCGCGTCGCCAGATCGAGACGAGTTCGCCGCCGTCGACGCGCAGCCCGAGTGCCAGCCACGGGTCGTCCCAGCACGGCAGGCCGAGGGGCCAGTGGGGGTGCGACGAGGCGATCTCGGTCCGCAGGTCGCGTGCGACCGAGATGGCCGCCGCCACGCGATCGCGCTGCGCCGCCGACATGCGGTTGAGGTGGCCCGAGACGTAGAAGCGACCGAGCAGTCCCGTGACGAGGCAGAACGACGACTCCTCGGCATCCATCTCGGGTTGGGGGTACGCCCAGCTCGCCGCCTGCTCGGGGAGGATCGACAGGGGGGCGGACACCGCGATCGCGGGGTACTTGCGGTAGTCCTGCTGGTCGGAGGTCGACTGCATGGCCAGGCGCGAGAGCATCGCGTAGTCCATGCGCATCGCGCCCGAGCTGCAGTTCTCGATCACGAGGCCCGGATGCCGATCGAGCACGCCGTCGAGCCAGTCGAGGACCGCGCGTCCGTGCTGCAGCAGACCGTCGCCGACGCTGTCGGCGTCGAGATCGGTTCCCGGCCCGGGGTTGATGTTGTAGTCCATCTTGAAGAAGCCGACCCCGAACTCGGAGACGAGCCGGTCGACCACGGAGTCGAGGTGGGCGCGTGCAGCGGGGTGGCGCAGATCCAGGTGGAAGCGGTCATGCTCGACCACGCGCTCGCCGTTGCGCTGCAGGAACGCCTCGCGTGGCAGGCGGTCGGCCAAGGGGCTGCGGATCCCGACGACCTCGGGCTCGAGCCAGAGCCCTGAGACCATCCCGGCGGCGTGGATCGCGTCGATGACCTCTTCGAGGCCGCCCGGGAAGCGCGTCGTGGACGGCATCCACTCGCCGACCGTGTCCCACCAATGGCCCGAGTCGTCGTACCAGCCGGCGTCGATGCAGAAGATCTCGGCACCCACCTCGGCCGCCGCGCGGATCAGAGGCAGGAGCTTTTCGGTGGTCGGGTCGCCGTCGAGGGTGTTCATGTAGTCGTTGAACACGACGGGCATCGCGGCGTTGTCGGGATGCGCGCGACGGGTGGCCCGCCGATGATCGGTCAGCGCGTCGACGGCGCCGTCCCCGTCGCCGGCGAACGCGACGGTGACGGGGACACTGGTGAAACCGTCGGCGGGGTCGAGCACGCGGGTCCACCCCGCGTCGGCGTCGGTCGGGCCGGACAGGGCGAGATATGCGCCTGCCGTGTCTTCGCCGACCTCTCCCCGCCAGGCGCCGTTGTGCTCGATCTGCCAGGCCAGGGCGAGGCCCGCGGGCTGCGATTCCAAGATGCCGGTGGGCAGGTGATGCGCCGTCGACCAGGTGCCCGTCGAGACGGCTGCCGACGCTCCGCGAGGGTCGTGTCCGGTGAGGTGCTCGGCGAGGGGAACGAAATCGGGACCGCGCAGGGGAGTACGCGTCCACCGACCCTCGCCGAGCCAGTCGCTGACGCCGGAAACCCGCTCCCATCCGGAGAGGGCGTCTCCGGGACGGGTGCGGTCGGTGAAGCCCGAGACCCACGACGCCACGGCCCGCAGCACGATTCGTCCGTCGCCGACGTTCGTGACGGTCACGCGGCTCGACACCGCGGCGATGCCGTCGCGGGCGACCAATTCGATACGTGCTTCGAGGGCGCCCGATCGTTCGCGGATGGTGAGAGTGCGAACACCCCCCGACTCCGTCTCGGCGTGGTCGACGTACCGCATCCGCGCGCCGTGCTCGGTGTGGGCCAGACGGCCCGAGGCGGGGCGGTGGCCGGCGTCGGCGGTGAGGACCTCGACGAAGGGCACGCGGTGCACCGGAAGCGTGCGGCCCTCGACTTCGACGGCGGTGCAGGCGACGGGCGAATCGGCATCCCACTCGAAGGACAGCGTCACGAGGTCGTTGCCCCAGCCCAGTACGGGGGTGGGGGTCGAGCCGGTGGCTGCGGGCTGCATCGTCGTCATTCGTCTCTCCGTCGTGTCGAACTGTCCAGGACGCTAGTCGAGTGTGAAAGCGTTATCAAGTCGGATCTTGAAACCGCTATCAAATCGCGTTACATTCCTCCGGGGCGCAACGCGGCGCCCTCTGATCGATGGAGATGCACCCCGATGAGACACCCCCGATGGATCGCGGCGAGCACGGCGGGGGCCGTCGCCCTCGCCGCCCTCGCCGTCGTCGCGCCCCCCGCAGCGGCTGCCACCACCGACACCCTTTCGGTCGACTTCGCCAACACCACGGGGGACTTCCGTGGCGGAGCGTCGGGCACCCTGTACGGGCTCGGTGACGACGGAGCACCCACTCAGGCGCTGATCAACGGCGCCCACATCACGAACACCTCGCAGAAGGCGCCATACGGCACGCAACACCCCAGCGGGGATGCCTTGAAGGTGGAGAAGGGGTTCTTCGCGAAGAACGGCACCCAACTCGACATCTACGTCCAGGACTACTACCCCGACTGGGCCTACAACGGCGGCCGGCGCCCGAGCGATGACCGCACCTACAACCAGGCGGATGGCACGTACACGAATCAGCCCAACGGTATCTGGGACTACCTCGAGGTCGTCGAGTTCGTCACCGAGGCGGTGGCCACGCAGTCCCAGCACCCCGACGAGTACGTCTTCATCCCGTTCAACGAACCCGACGGGGGCAACTGGTACAACGACTGGACGTTCTTCAACCAGCAGTTCCTGCCCGACTGGAAGGCCGCGGTCGACAAGATCCGCGAGGTCTACGCCCGGCACGGTCTGGCCGCTCCGGTCATCGGAGGCCCCGGCGACGCGTCCTGGCACGCCGACCGCACCAGTGTGTGGCTCGACTACGCGAAGCAGACCGGCACACTGCCGCAGTTCATGATCTGGCACGAGCTGGGCATCGACAACCTCGCCACCTATCGCTCGCACTACGACGAGTACCGGGCCATGGAGAAGGCGAAGGGCATCGCGCCGCTCGAGATCAACATCACCGAGTACGGGCTCCTCCGCGACATGGGCGTGCCCGGTCAACTGGTCCAGTGGTTCTCGATGTTCGAGGACACCAAGGTCGACGCGCAGACGGCGTACTGGAACTACGCGGGCAACTTCTCCGACAACTCCGCTCGTCCCAACGGGGCGAACGCCGGGTGGTGGATGTTCAAGTGGTACGGCGACCTGGCGGGCAGCAAGACGGTCAAGGTCACCCCGCCGCAGCTCAACGTCGCCGATACCCTGCAGGGAATCGGCGCGATCGACAGCGCCGACAAGAAGGCCACGGTGCTGTACGGAGGATCGAGCGCCGACACGGTGAACCTTTCGATGACCGGGCTGGATGCCACGACCTTCGGCGACCGCGTGGACGTCGAGGTTCGTGAAGCCCCGCTGTCGGGAGCGGAGGGACTGGCGGCCACCCCGCGCGTGCTGACCTCACTCAAGGGCGTAGCCGTGACCAACGGCGCCTTGCAGGTGAGCGTGCCCAACTACGACCGGTACGCCGGGTACCAGCTCGTCGTCACCCCGCAGCGCGACGCGGCGGACACCGCTCAGGCATGGTCCGCCTCGGTTGAGGCCGAGGACACCGCGATCAGCGGCGCCCGTGTCTACGACCAGTCGCCCACCGGCAACGGGGGATGGATGTTCCTCGCCTCGCACGGGCGCGACGTGGGCTCGTTCAACAACGTCGGCTCGAAGGCCGACTGGAGCGTCACCGTTCCGCGCGACGGGACGTACCGATTCCAGGTCATCGGGGCCACTCCCGGAGTCCCCGGACGACACGCGCTGTTCGTGGACGGGGCCAACACGGCCACCGTGCAGTACACCGCCGACCTCGCGCTGAACGACAACAGCCGGTGGAAGTACCGCGGCAGCGCCGAGGTGGAGGTCGCGTTGACGGCCGGCACGCACGTGCTGTCTGTCCGCGCGAGCGCCGACGGGTCGACCGTCTTGCCGAACGCCGACATCACGCTCGATAAGTTCTCACTCACTGACGTGACCGACGGTGAGAAGACCGTCTACCCGGCGTCGACCACGCGTCTGGCCGGTGGGGCTGCGCTCACCTACGACCGCCAGGGGTCCCGCGGCTCCGCCGCCATCCAGGGCGACGGTCGCGCCGACGTGTACGCCACCGCCTTCGAATCCGGCTATTACGACGTCGCCGTCGACTACTCCACGACCACGGCATCCGACGTGGCGATCTCCGTGAACGGCCGAAAGGTCGCCGCGGCATCCACCGCCGGGGCAGGCACCTGGTCGAGCGTCGTGCGTCTGCACCTCTCTGAGGGCATCAACGAGATCGAGGTCGGCTCGAACGCGGGCCTCTCCCTCGCCTCGGTGTCGACCACGAGAGCCGCCCAGGCGGATTCGGCGGCCGTCAAGGTCGAAGCCGAGTCGGGGGTCGTGGCGGGTACCGCCAGCGTCGGCAGCCTCGCCGCCTCGACGGGATCGAACGTCTCGGAGGGCCGGTTCGTCGGCTTCCTCGGGAACGGCGCGGGCAACACCGTGACGATCCCGCGCGCCGCCGGCTTCCAGGCCGCGGGCGACTACGACGTCGTCGTGAAGTACTCCAACGCCGAGGTTTCGGGTCGCCACGACTACAACCCGCAGGTGGTGGACCGCCCCCTGCAGGTGTCGGAGGCCGGGACCGGCCAGGTGGGTGAGGGGTACTTCCGCTACACCTACTCGTGGAACAGCTTCTGGGAGCGCACGGTGCCGGTGACGCTGAAGACGACCGACGGCGCCCTCACCTTCGGAAGCGACGGGCACTTCGCGCCGAACATCGATTACGTGGTGATCGCTCCGGCACGCCTCGGCGACGTCACCACGACAGGCGGGGCGACGCCCACACCTGGTCCGTCGACGAGCCCGTCGCCGACGGCCTCGCCGTCGCCGACCACGGTCCCGACCACGGTCCCGACGGCGCAGCCCACGACGTCCGCGATCGCGCCGCGGGCGACCGCGTCGGCGCGCACCGTCGAGCAGGGTCAGTCGGTGCGGGTGGATGTGACCGGGCTCCGGGCCGGAGAGCAGGCCAGCGCCGATCTCCGCTCCGAGCCGACGGTGATCACGGGCATCCCCGTCGCGGACGCCACCGGTGCGGTGAGCTTCTCGGTGCGGGTGCCCGCTGCCTTCGCGGTGGGCGCGCACAGCATCCACATCCACGACGCCGCGGGCACCGAGTTCGCGGTCCTGCCTCTCGCGGTCGTGGCGAAGGGACAGCTCGCGGCGACAGGAGCGCAGGTGCCGCTGGGCGCTGCGCTGTTCGGAGTGCTGATCCTCGTCGCCGGTGCCGGTGCGTGGGTGTTGCGCCCGCGTCGCTCGCTCAGCTGACACCCCGCCCGGGGAACACGAGTGCCCGCCCTCTTCGGAGGGCGGGCACCTTCGTCGGTCCGAGCACGGTCTCACCGTCGCGTGAGAAGCCAGCTCCCGACCCCGAACACCGTCGGACACGCGCGCCCACGATCGGCCGCGGTCGGAAGGTGCTCAGCCACCTCGGCGTGGAGTTCCCTGAGCCTGTCGAAGGGACCGGGTCGGCGCCGGACGCCGCGCGCGACGCTCTCAGCCGAGGAACTCCCGCGCCGCCACGACGAGATTCTCCACGCCGCGGTCGATCGTCGGCTGCATCACCGGGGCGAAGTACGGCGAGTGGTTCGTCGGGATGTCGCGCTCGACGGTGCCTCCCGCGAAGGCCTTCTGGAACGTCTCGGGATCGACACCGCCCCAGAACCAGAACACCAGGGGGGCGCCCGACTCGCGCGCGAACCACGACACGTCCTCGCTCCCGGTGAACATGCCGGGGTCGACGACCGAGCCCTCACCGAACGAGCGCTGGAACGCCGCGGTGAGGCGGGCCGTGGCATCCGTGTCGTTGATGGTCGGCGGCAGGGTGTGATCGGTGGTGATGGTGGGCGTCTGCTCGGCCCCCGATGCCTCGGCCTCGGCGCGGATGATGCGCTCGACCTTCGTCATCACGCGCTCGCGCGCGGCGTCGTCGGGGTAGCGCAGGCTCAGCTCGAGCTTGGCCTCGGCGGGGATGATGTTGTTCTTCAGTCCGGCGTGGATCGATCCGACGGTCACGACGGCGACGTCGCGAGGGTCGACCTCGCGCGAGACGACGGTCTGCAGGCGCATGACGGTGGCGGCGGCCATGACGACGGGGTCGATCGTGGAGTGCGGGCGCGAACCGTGACCCCCGCGGCCGTGGAGCACGACGGTGAGGCCGTCGGATGCCGCCATCTGCGTGCCCGGTCGCACGCCGATCATGCCGGCGGGAAGGGGCGTGACGTGCTGGCCGAGCACGATGTCGGGTTTCGGGTACCGGTCGAGCACGCCGTCGGCGATCATCGCCTTCGAGCCCGCCCCGTACTCCTCGGCGGGCTGGAAGACGGCGACGACCGTCCCCGCCCACTCGTCGCGAGTGGCGACGAGGCGCTCGAGGGCACCGATCAGGGCGGTGACGTGCATGTCGTGGCCGCACGCGTGCATCACGGGGACGGCGTTGCCGGCCGGGTCGGTGCCGCGCGCGGTGCTGGCGTACGCGAGGCCCGTCTGCTCCTCGACGGGAAGGCCGTCCATGTCGGCGCGCACCCACACGACGGGACCCTCGCCGTTGGCGATGGTCGTGACGAGGCCGGTGCGGCCGACGCCCTCTTCGACGTCGAGCCCGAGATCCGCGAGGTGGCGGGCGATGACACCCGCCGTCCGCGTCTCCTGGAACGACAGCTCGGGGTGGGCGTGCAGGTCGGTGTAGAGGCTTTCGAGGTCGACGCTCATGCCCCGAGCCTAGTCAGCGGGGCGCTACCGGATGCCGCTCACCCCCGCAACCCATCCGCTTCGGTCAGGTTGAGCGGCGACGCTGACGCCATGACCACCACACACTTCGACTACCTCATCGTCGGCGGCGGAATGGTCGCCGACACCGCCGCCCGCGGCATCCGCGAGATCGACGCCGACGGATCCATCGGGATCCTGAGCGACGACGTCGACGAGCCGTACACGCGCCCCGCCCTGAGCAAGAAGCTGTGGACCGATGACGAGTTCACGTGGGAGAAGGTGCCCCTCCGCACCGCCGACGACACCGGCGCCGACATCCGGCTGCGCACGCGCGCCACGGCGATCCGCCCCGGCGAGCACGAAGTGGATGCCGGAGACCAGACGTTCTCGTACGGCAAGCTCCTGCTCGCCACCGGCGGCAAGCCCGTCCCCCTCCCCGTCGACGACCGCTCGAACGGAGAGCGCGCACTGACCTTCCGCACGGCCGAGGACTACCGCCGCCTGCGCGCCCTCTCGAAGGACGTCGACCGCATCGCCGTGGTCGGCGGGGGATACATCGGCTCGGAGCTTGCCGCAGCCCTCGTGCAGAACGACGTCGAGACCGTGCTGATCCACACCGGTGCGGTGCTCGGTGACGCGGTGTTCCCGCCGGCGCTCGCGGAGCGGTTCGAGAAGCTCTTCCGCGATGCCGGCGTCGAGATCGTCGCGGGTTCGAAGGTCTCGGGAGGAGAAGTGGATGCCGCGGGCGCCCGCCTCGACCTCGAGAACGGTGACGAGGTCCGCGCGGATGCCGTCGTGAGCGGTCTCGGTATCGAGGTCGCCACCGACCTGGCGGAGAACGCCGGGCTGACGGTGGACGACGGCGTGCACGTCGACGCGCAGCTGCGGGCGTCGGCCGACGACGTGTACGCCGCGGGCGACGTCGCCAGCTACCCCGACCGCCTGCTCGGGCGCCGCCGCGTCGAGCACGTCGACAACGCCAACGAGCAGGGCAAGGCGGCCGGACGCAATCTCGCGGGCGCCGCCGAGCCCTACACGCACACGCCGTACTACTACTCGGCGGTCTTCGGCATCCGGTACGAGGCGGTCGGAACCCTCGACTCCTCTCTCGAGACGGTCGAGGACTGGATCGACACCGAGCGCGGCGTCGTCTACTACCTCGACGACGATCGGGTCGTCGGCGTCCTGCTCTGGAACGTCGAAGAGGCGCGGGATGCCGCCCGCGCGGTGCTCGCCGAGGCGGACACCCTGACGCGCGACGACCTCGTCGGGCGAATCCGCTGACGGTGCGGGCGAGGGCGCGAGGTGCGGACGGCCTCGCCCCTCGCCCTGCGCCGGGCTCCGCGCTCGTGCGGAGGGCCCCGCGGCACTAACCTGGACGCGCGCTGACAGTCTTCGGCGCGAGAGACCCCCCCCAGGAGCGCCCGATGGCCAACGCTGAACTCCGATTGTCCGTTCCCGTCGATCGAGCCCGCGACGCGGTCGGCTACGCCCTCGCCGAGCAGGGCTTCTCGGTGCAACCGACGGCATCCGGCTCCCTCGACGTCTCGCGCGGCAGCATGGGCACCACCCTCGTCGCCGGAGCCTTCGCGGGTCAGGACATGCACGTCCGCTTCGACGTGCACTTCTCTCAGGCTACCGAGGGGACGCTCGCGTCGTTCGAGCACTCCGCGGTCGGCGGGTTCTTCAAGGGCGGCGCGATCGGCGCGGCCAAGGCCGGCGATGTCGTGCGACAGGCGGCTCATCTCACCGGTGAGCGCCTGGCTCAGCAGGGCCTGCTCGTCGGCGGCGTGCCGGCGGCCCCGTCCGATGCGGGCGCCGCGCAGCAGCCGGTCGCGACCGACGGCACGTGGGCACCTCCGGTTCCGCCGGCGCCGCCCGGGTACCCGGGCGCGGCCGCTCCCGCCGCGGACGGCTCGAGCGCCGCCCCCGCCTATGGTGCGACGCCGGAGTACCCCCAGGCGGGTGCACCCGCGCACGGCGCCTCGCCCTACGGCACCGCTCCCGCCGCTCCGGGAAAGACGAACGGCATCTCGATCCTCGCGATCATCCTCGGCTTCGTGTTCCCCGTCGGCGGCATCATCGCGGGTGTCGTGGCCCTCGCCCAGATCAAGCGCACCGGCGAGAAGGGACGCGGCCTCGCCATCACCGGCATCGTCGCGGGCGCCGTCATCAGCGTCCTGGCGATCATCGCCGTGATCGGTCTCGTGATCTTCTCGATCGCGGTCGGTTCGCAGGCGTCCTCGTCGGACCCCTTCGACATCCCGGACTACCCGCAGGACGGCGGCGTCACCGTGGGCCCGAGCGAGGCGGCCCCGGGCGACGGCGACACCTTCACGCTGCCCGTCGGCGCGTGCCTCGACAACGTCCCGGGCGGCTTCATCAGCTCGTCCAACCTCGTCGACTGCGCGGTCCCGCACACGTACGAGGTGTTCAGCAGCTTCCTCCTGCCCGAGGGGACGTTCCCGGGCGACGACGCGATCGCGACCGCGGCCCAGGAGGGCTGCGACGCTGCGTTCCCGTCGTTCGTCGGCATCCCCTTCGACCAGTCGGCGCTGAACTATCAGTTCGTCGCTCCCACCGAAGACACCTGGGCCGGCGGCGACCGCGAGATCTCGTGCCTGCTGTACGACCCGGCCGTCGAGGAGACCACCGGGTCGCTGGCGGGCTCGGCGCGCTGACGCCGGGCGCGAACGGCGTCCATGCGAGGCGCTGCGTGGCGCGCGGGGCGGGAGGTGCCTCGCGCCGGGGGCGACGGTGGTGAATTCCCCGACGGCGCCATGAGAGTCGCCTGTGTCCTGACAGTGGGCTCGTGCCCACCGGCGGAGGAACACACGGAGGGGTGAGCGGGGAGACGCAGAGTGGGCCGCGTCCCCCCGCCCGACGCCGAATCGGGTACATTCGGCGCTTGAGCAACCGGGGGAGTCTCTAGGGGGAGAACAGGTTGCTCAAGTCGAAGGTGGGATGAGGCGGGCGTGAATCTCGAACTTCCACACCCGCCCCGAGCGGCCCACCACAGGCTCTGACCACGCGAGGAGCTATCTCGCGCGGACAACATCCTGACCGTGTGCCCGCCCTCCAGGAGGGCTGAGCGCGAATTTGTCCACTTCAGGTGACGCTCGCGCAGTTATGGCGTATCCACCCGATCGCCGAGCAGATGCGACTCGGCGAGCCCGTGAAACCAATTGGACAATTGGACTCTGTTCGTGGTGTCGGTTTTGTCCATCGCGCGAGACACGTACGTCTTGACCGTGTTCTGACTCAAATGCAGGGCCGCGGAGATCTCTTCGTTGCTCGCCCCCATCGCCAGCAATTCGACGACTTGGATCTCTCTGTCGGAGAGCACGGTGGTGCTGGTCTTCGATGAGGAGTCTGCGCCGACGAGCGCCGTGATGAAGTCGGCTGCGGGAGCCGTCTTGGCGACGAAGGCGTTGACACCGACGTTGCGTGCGTCCGCATACAGCGCCGGGTTGTCGATCGACGACATGAGGACCATGCGCAGGTCCGGGTATACGAGACGGACTCGGCGCGCGACGGAGAGACCTGATTCCTCGGGCATGAAGAGGTCCATGAGAAGAACGTCGGGTTGCAGGTCTTTCACGGCCTCCAGGAGCCCCCGATGGCCGGCGAACTCACCCACGATCGAGACGCTCGTATTCCCGCGCAACAGGAGCCTGATGCCGGTGCGCACCAGCGGATCGTCATCGATCACCAGCACGCGAGCCGGCTTGCTAGACACGTTCATCGAATTCTCCCTCGCGAGCACCCCCAGGCGCCGGAGACGAAACGTATCACCCGAGCTCCGCCCTCCCCGGGCGAGATGCAGCCCAACCATCAACATCGGTTGACACGGAGCATCCCGACAGTGCGCGGTATCCGGTACTGTCGGTCTCCAATCCGTCGGAAGACGGAAAACGCACTCACGTTGCACCCGATCAGCGCTAGGCGGACTACTCGTCGTGCCGCGATCCAGCGCCCGACCCGTGCGGAGGACGCATTGGTGAAAGACAACCTCGACTACTTCAGGTCGTATCAGCGAAACGCACTACTCGCTGCGGGTGCGGGAGCGATCGGGTTGGCGCTTTTCGCCTTAGCCGCCCCGCCTCTGCAATTGTGGAATCTGCTCGTCACCCTCGCGATCGGGTCCATCGGCGTGACCGCTCTCCTCTGGAATCACAAGCGAACGCGTCTCGTGGCAGGGATCGTCCTCGCCACCGCCGCCCTGACACCCATCGCCGCCCCCGCCGGGTGGGCGATGATGTTCCTCCTCGGGCTCCGATACACCCCACGGGTGACCATCTGCTTCGTCATCGCGGGGATGACATCGAGCGCCGGTCTTTTCGTGCTGTATCTCATTCGCTGGGCGAATACCTCCAACGCCGGCCTTGCCGCTCTCATCGCGGTGTTCTCGATCCTCACCACCGCCGGCGCGGGCTTCGCGGGAATCGTTGCCGGCCACCAGCGTCGGCGGAACGCCGAGGTGACCGACCTCTTCCTCGACGCGATGAAGCAGGCGCCTCGTATCTCCGAGCAGGCGACGCAGGCGGAGCGCTCACGCATCGCCCGCCTGCTCCACGACGAACTCGGTCACAATCTGGCGCTCATCAACCTTTTCGTCAGCAGCATCGAGACCGCCCGGCTGACCGACAGCGAGATCAGAGAAGCGCTCAGCACCATCCGCGATCAGAACCGGGCGGCTGCGCGGGCGCTCGCGAACACCGTCACCGACCTCACGTCCACGTCGAGCAGGGCTGTGCTGGAAGACAGGCTCGCCGATATCGTCCGTGAAGTCGAGCGCGCAGGGCTCGCCGTGTCGATCGACCTCGTCGACGACCTTCCGCTCAGCGGTGCTCATTCCGACTTCGTCGTACGCACCGTCCGCGAAGGATTGACGAACGCGGTGAAATACGCGCGGCCCGCTCGGGCGGACGTCACGTCCGCGTTCGACGAGCGATCAGCGACGGTGACCTTCACCATCGCGAGTCCACGCGCAGAGGAACATGAGGCGGGACACGCGATCTCGAGCGGGAATGGCATTCGAAGCCTCCAGACAGATGCCGTTCCCGTCGGGGGAGTGGTGACCTTCGCAACAGACGACGCCCGTGCGTACTTGACTCTCATGTTGCCCATCGATTTAGAAGAAGTAGGTGGTCACCAAATGACGGACGCAGCCCACCGGTCGGAACATTCCGACGAATAACGCGCGCTCTCGTGGCCGAAAGTTGATCTCCCACCGGGATTGCTCCGCAGCCGTGTCAGCGGGTCGTTAGATTCGCACGCATTGCGGCGTCTGTCGCCGTATCCGGAGAAGACGAAAGGCCTCCCACGTGGCGCAGCGGAAAATCATCCAGATGGTCGACGACCTCGACGGGGCAGTCATCGAAGACGGCGAGACCGTCCACTTCTCGATCGACGGTCGTGTGTACGAGGTGGATCTCTCGAGACGGAACGCCCAGGCCCTTCGTGACATTCTCGCCCCTTACGTGGCCGCAGGCCGCCGCTCCGGCGGTCCCGCTCGCACGCGACGCGCGGCGTCGACCCGTGACGTCGAGGCCATCCGGAGATGGGCGACCGCGAACGGCTTCGCGGTCAGTGACAAGGGCAGGATGTCGAACACCGTCCTCGAGGCCTACCGGGCGGCGAATCACTCCTCGTCCCGGGACTGAGCGTTCCTCCGCCCGACGACAGGCGTGCCCGTCGTCCGCCTACCGCGAGAGGGCGAGGGCCACGACGGCAATCACACCGCCCCACACGGGGATGACGAGAAGAGCGGCGATGAGAGCCCCTCGAAAGAACGACAGCGACTCGGCCCGGCCCGCGTCGCGACCGTTGGCACTCTCCGACGTCATCGTCGGGTCGCCGGGCGGGTCGTCCGATCGCAGCGGGTGAGGGTGTGCTCCGGCGGAGCGTTGAGACGCGCTGAGCGCGGCGGGGGCAGAGAATGTCGGCATCGCGATCACCTCGGGATCAGGTCGCCGGGCCCGGGATGCCCGGCGATCGCATCACTGTAGGAACGCCCACCTCGACCCCGGCGCGCGCCGACGCCGTTTGTCAACTTCTGACCACCGATCGCACCGCGCGTCGCGCAGCAGGCGCTCCCCGGGGGAGAGGGGCGGACTCGTCCGCTGCTCGCCAGATCGAGCGCGAGCTGGGCCGCGCCGATGAAGAACACGACGGCATCGGGCTAGCGAGAGGCAGCGCCATGATGTGGGAGACCGAGGTGATGTGCTCCGCTGGTCGCCGCCGCCAGCTGGGCGATCTCGGGGTGGAACCGCCAGGTGATGATGACGCGCTGAGTGTCGTTTCGCGCCACGCGCGATGCCTCCGCCAGCACGTCCCACAGGTCGACCAGGGCGACATCGTCAGCGAACACCACACCGGACGGGATCAGATCCAGTGCCGTGCGGACGGCGGTCGCTGTCGGGGCCGTCAGTCGTATCCACTCGGACGTCTGCTCCACGGCATCCGCGACGATGGTCGATCGCAGGCGTTTCGTCGCTCCCGTGACGATCACGACACGGTGCGGCCCGGTGAGCGCGTCGTGCACCGCGCGCCGCAGGGGTTGCACGGCCGGCCCTCTGTCGGCGGGAGTGGAGGGGGAGATGTTCATCGGGACTCCTTCATGTGCAGGCCCCGCGCATGAGACAGCGCGGGAAACGAAACTCCTTCCGTCGGTTGACGCCCGGGGCGGAGGAATCTATCGCCGACCCGTGCGCGCGAATTCCGCTACTTCGAGGGGACGCCGATGAGAGCTGAGGAGAATACGACGGCGGGGGACGCGGACCGCCTCGCCGCTCTTGCCGCCGCCGGAGACCGAGCCGCGGCGGCCCGGTACTTGCAGAGTGTGCTTCCCTACCTGAGACGGATGGCGAACCATGTCACCTCGGCGCCCCTCGACCCCGACGACGTCCTCAGCGAAGCCCTTTCCCGGCTTCTGCAGAAATGGAACCAGGGCACCGGGCCCCGATCCCACGCGCACACGTATGTCATTCGAACGATGCGGAACATCGTCGTCGACGAATACCGTGCGTCGCGTTCCCGAGATGTTCCCCTCGGCCTCGAGGGGATGCCCACGGACGAATCGGTCGACGATTCGTTGCGCGAAATCGAGCTGGATGGCGAGTTCACGCTCATCCGGGAAGCTTTCCGCAGCCTCCCCGAGGACCAGAGGAAGGTTCTCGACGCCGTCACCGTTCATGGACGGAAGCCCTCCGAGCTGACCAGCGAACTCGGTCGAAACGCCGCCGCCGTCTCGAATCTGCTCCGACGAGCCAAACTCGCCCTTCGCCGCGCCACTCTCGTGTCGACACTGCGCCGGGGGCACGCCGACTGCGCCGCCAACGCCGCGCACATTCCGCGGACTCCGCAGCCGGAGTGGCAGGCGCACGAACCCGCTGCACCGGGGCTGGCGCACATCGGCGGCTGCCGCACGTGCCAAGACAACTGGCGGCGGTGGGCGACCCTGACGTCGGCGCTCGGCGTCACGACCGTCCTCGTCGTGTCATCCGTGAGCGAGCCCCCTGCTGCCGTCGCTCTCTCGCCCCCTCGGCGCGGGAGTCGTCACCGGGCGGTGGAGCGCGGGAGGAGCGTGATCTCGCGGGCGCTCCCGTGGCTCAAGCCGGGCGCGCTGTCCGTCGCTGCCGGCTCGACCTTGGCCGCGGTCGGACTCGTCACGCTCTTCCTCACCTCTGCCACCGAACCCCCCGCGCACTTCACCGCCGAGGCGGTCTCATCGACCACCCTGTCGCTCTCGTTCGCCGTCGACGCGGAGACCTGGCGGGCCGACTCGATCGCCCTCACGATCGAGGGCGGGCGCCTCGGCGAGGTGCCTCCCGCATGGAGGTGCGAGACGCGCGCCGACACTGTGGTGTGCGACCCCGGCCCGGGACCGATCGACGTCGTCCTCACCGTCGTCTCCGACGGCACGACGGCCGCGCCCGCCTACCGCGTCGTCGTCCACGCGCGGGCGGGCCAGTTCGATTTCGAGGGGACCGCCACCGGGTATTTTCCGCACGGCGCCGCATTTGTCACCGGAAGTTGACAACCGTTGCCTGGGGTGAGGCATGTGTATGTGTCCCCCTCTACCGTCCAAAGAACGTCCCGGCCCGGGGGCGGTCTCTGTGCGCCCTTGGGGGACCACGACATGTCTTCGACCCGTTCCATCGCTCGACGAGCCGCCGCGCTCGGAGCGAGCGTCTCCCTGGTCGCTCTCGGGGTGCTGGCAGCGTCGCCCGCCCAGGCCGCGACCTGCACGGTCACGCCGACGACGTGGCCGGACCTGCAAGCCGCGTTCGCCACTGCCCCCGCAACCGGCGCGGTGATCTGCCTCGGCGCGGACATCACCGCGCCTCAGTCCTTCGTCCCGGGGGCTGATCGGCTCAGCCAGCCGAACGGCTCCGATGTGACGTTCGATCTCAACGCCCACTCCCTCACGATCGCGGTGGATCCGAGCTCGGGGATCGAGGCGGGCATCTCTGTCGATGCCGGCAACACCCTCACGATCGATGCCACCGGTGGCGGAGCGACCACCATCAGCGGAGGTTCGTACGGCGCAGCAATCGGAGCTTCGTCCAGCAGCGACCTCGGAACGGTCATCATCAACGGTGGTGTGATCGACGTGTCCACCGCTATCGACGGAGCCGGAATCGGCGGCGCGCAGTTCGCGCCGGCCATGGTTGCCGGCTCCATCACCATCAACGGCGGCACCATCAACACAAAGACGTACAACTGCGGACCCGGAATCGGCGCAGGCGAGTACAGCACCGTTGCGGCCGACATCACGATCACCGGCGGCACGATCAACGCGGCGGGTACGTGCGGAAGCCCCGGTATCGGAGGCTCCGCGCAATATTCGTCCGTCAGCGGAAACATCACCATCACCGGCGGCGTGATCACCAGCACGGGCACTCAGGCCGCGGGCATCGGCGGCGGGTTCAATGCTGCAGGAGCCAATATCACGATGTCCGGCGGTGACCTCACCGCATCGACACCAGTCCAGCCGGGGGGTGGTAACGGTGCTGCGCTCGGATCGGGCGCCGCCGGGCCCACCCTCCCGGTTCCGCCGCCCGGAACGTTGACTCTCATCGGTGCGGGGATTCCGACGTCGACGTCGGGCACCGCCCCGTACGCATCGTCCCCGATGGCCACGGTTCTCCCCGGCCCTGTGGGTGTCACATTCACGCAGACCACACAAGACGGCACGTTCACCCAGGCGCCTTCGACGCGAATCGTCTTCGCGGTTGCCGTCGCGCCGCAGATCACGACCACGGGCCTCCCCGGGGGGACCGCCGCGGCGCCCTACGCGCAGATCATCGCGGCATCCGGCACGGGGCCGATCACTTTCGCCCTCGCCAACGGCACGGCCCTGCCGCCCGGGCTCGCCCTGGACCCTGCCACCGGTGCCGTCAGCGGCACGCCCACAACGGCGGGGTCGTTCTCGTTCCAGGTCCGTGCCACCAACATCATGGGCTCAGACACCAGGTCCTACTCTCTGGAGATCGCTGCCGCGCCGGCCATCACCACGGCGAGCATTCCCGACGCGACGGCGGGCGCCGCCTACTCCCAGACCATCACGGCGACAGGAACCGGCCCCGTCACGTTCGCCCTCACCAGCGGCTCTGCTCTCCCCGCGGGGCTGACCTTGGACCCGACGAGCGGCGTCATCTCCGGAACACCGACCGCCTCGGGCACGTTCACGTTCGTCGTCACCGCGACGAACGCCACCGGTACTGACTCACGCACGTACACGCTGACCGTCGCGGCGGCAGCGGCCACCCCGACCCCCTCCGCAACGTCGGCACCCGCTGCACGAACGGGCAGCAGCACGCTCGCCGTGACCGGCACCAACGGAGCACTCGCGCCGCTTCTCGCGGGCGGCGGTGCGCTGCTCCTCGTCGTGGGCGCCGGGTCCCTCATCCGCGCACGCGGACGCCGGCAGTCCTGAGCGCCTCATCGCAGACGCCGATATCCCACCTTCCCGAACGCGCCACGTAGACATCCCAGAAAGAAGTCGTCCATGAGTCCCTCTCCCCGTTCATCGGCCCGGCGCTGGTCCGCGCGGGTTCTCGGCGCCGCGATGCTGGCCGGTGCGCTCGTCGCCGCGCCCGCGCTGCAGGCGTCGGCGGTCTCCTCGCCCCCCGTGGTGGTCGACCAGTTCACCACCACGAATGGCGCCTTCCTTCTTCTGAAGCCGAGCGCGGGTAACGTCCTCTACTCAACGAACAGTGGCGGCGGCAATCTCAACGTCACTGACTTGTCCGCGTCGCCGCCGTCCACCACGCAGCGGGTGCTACGCGCGGGGCAACCCGGGACGAACCGCGAGCTCGATGAGAACACGGACGGGTCCCGCCTCTACGTGACATCGTTCACGGGTATCGACGTCGTAGATGTGTTGAACCCGTCCGCGGTGTCGGTCTTCTGGCCCGCCCCGGCCGGTACCAGCTACTACTCCACGGCGTACGACCCGGGCACGGGGCACTTGCTCGTGTCCACCATGGGCAGCGCCGGCTCTTCCATCGTCGAGCTGGATCCCGCATCGGGCGCGGTCATCGCGCAGCATCCGACGGCAAACCTGTCGTACACGCAGCTCGCCGTCGATGCCCCGCGCGGGCTGCTCTACGGCACGGCGTCCGGGGTGCTCACGGCCATGCGAACCTCGGACCTCACCGTCGTTGCGACGTCGGCGGCGATCGCAGTCGGAACGGCCAATTCCAATGGCGTGGCGATCGATAGTGCCCGCGGCCGGGTCTACGTGACCACCGGCAGCGGCAGCAACGACGTGTCAGCCTTCGACGCGTCCACGTTGGCGACCCTGGCCACCTATCCGCTCGGGTCGACCGCGTCCGCGGCGCTGTCGCACATCGCCAGCTCCAACTACCTCGTCGCGAGCTTTCTCAGCTCCAGCAAGCCCCGCCTGATCGACCTCAACACCGGTACCGTGACCCAGATCACCGCCGCTCCCACCGGTCTGAACCGCGGCCTCGCCGTGGACCAGACGAACGGGTACATCTACAACGCCGGAACCACCAACAGCCAGGTCACCGTCCTCGCCACCGCCGTGGACATCTTCACCACCACCGTGCCGAACGCATCGGCGGGCACCGCCTACACCGCCTCCATCGACGCCGCCGGCTCCCTGCCACGAAGCTTCGCCGTCTCCAACGGTGCCCTCCCGCAGGGCCTGACGCTCGACAGCGCCACCGGCATCATCGCGGGAACGCCCACGACGGGAGGGACCTCTACCTTCACCGTGACCGCAACGAACGTCGCAGGAACGGACTCGCAGGCCTACACGCTCTCCGTCGCGCAGCCGCCCGTCATCACGACCACCACCGTGCCGAACGGCGCGAGCGGCACGGCGTACACCGCGACGATCGCCGCCACGGGCAACGGCCCGATCACGTACTCCGTCAGTTCCGGCGCACTGCCGGCGGGTCTGGCTCTGGATGCCGCCACCGGTTCGATCAGCGGTACCCCCACCACCGCGGGGTCGTCCGCCTTCCAGGTCACGGCGACGAACGCCGACGGGACCGACACGGCCGACTTCGCGATGGAGGTCCTCGCGGCACCGGTCATCACCTCCCCGACGCCCCCGGCGGCGACCGCCGGCGCGGCCTATTCGCACACCGTCACCGCATCGGGCTCCGGGCCGATCACCTTCACCGTCAGCTCCGGTGCGCTTCCCGCCGGTCTGACGCTCGACGCCTCCACCGGGGTCATCTCCGGAACACCGACGGTCTCGGGTTCCTTCACCTTCACAATCACCGCGACCAATGCCGCCGGGTCCGACGCGAGCGCCTACGCGCTGGCGGTCGCAGCCGCACCGGTGACCCCGGCACCGTCTTCGACGCCGACGGCGGCGGGAACGGGGAGCAGCAAGCTCGCCGTCACCGGCAGCAACGGCGCACTCGCGGCGTCCCTCGCGGGCGGAGGGCTGGTGCTGCTCGCCGTCGGGGCCGGCGCCCTGATCCGGGCGCGCACACGCCATCTGTCCTGATCCGACCCCACTTCACCTGGCCCGGTCGGCGTCGGCGTCAGCGCTCACCATTCCTCGCCGTCGGAACCCGTTCGCCGGACCGCCGGCCCGTCATTGGAGAAACCATGAATCCGAACTCCCTCTCTGCGGGGCGCGCTCTTCGCGCCGAAGCTTCGCCACCGCGCGCTGACAAGCGTCCAGGCGGTTTCGCGCGCTCCATCGGGATCCTCGCGGCAGCACTTCTGGCGGGGCTGTTGGGGCTCGTCGCCCCCGCGGTGGCGGCACCCGCCGCTCAGGCGGCCACGGTGTGCGCCGCCGGCAGCATCTACGCCAACGTGGGGTCCGGTCGGCTCGCGCTGAACGAGTATTCGACAACGGGGACGCTCCTCAACTCCGTGCCCCTCACCCGGGACTACTACGACATCGCCTTCCTCAGCGACGGCACCACGCTGTACGGCGTGCGCGTCAACGTCCTCTGGCGTATCGACCCGACGACCGGGCAGGAAATTTCCGGCACGCCCATCACGGGCCTTCCTGCGAATTATGATGCGAACGCCTTGAGCGCCCTCCCCACCGGCGACCTTCTCACCGGGACGAGCAACTCCACGGAGATCTTCCAGATCAACCCGACGACGGGCGTCGCCACGCCGTTTCGCGCGTCCTTCCCTCCGGGCTTCGGGTCGGCCGGCGACTTCCTCAGCCTGAACGACGGCGACATCCTCGCCGTCGGTACCGGCACAAACGTCAGCACGCTGTTCCGCATCAAGCCCGACAACTCGGTCATCGAGGTGGGCACGGTCCCCACCACCTATGGCGCGGCTCAATCGGGCAACGTCATCTACCTGCCCAGCGGCGGCGGAGAGATCCCCGCCGTCAGGAACTTGCCCACCACCGCGTCCGCCGCACCCATCCCCGTCGACACCCTCGCATCCACCGGCCTGGTCTTCTTCGGAGCGACCGCCCCTCAAGACAGCGGTCTGTGCGCCGGTCTGACCCTCGAGAAGACGGTGGCGCCCGCGGCGGCGGCCCCTTATGCCGCGGGGCAGGCCGTCACCTTCTCGTTCCGCGTCACCAACTCCGGAAACACCCCCGTCCGTGATGTGGCCGTCGACGAAACGGCGTTCACCGGCACCGGCCAACTCGGTCCGATCAGCCCGAGCACCTCCGGCTCGCTCGCGCCCGGGGCATCGACGACGTTCACCGCGAGCTACGTCCTCACTCAGGCGGACGTCGACGCCGGGGTCGTCACGAACACCGCGGAAGCGACCGCGACATACTTCCAGCGGTCGACGATCACCTCTCAGCCATCGACCGCGGCGCTTCCCATTCAGGCGGCCGGCTCTCTCTCCCTGCAGAAGAGCGCATCTCCCGCCGGACTGAGCGCCTACACGGTCGGCCAGAACATCACGTACACCTTCGATGTGCGCAACACGGGGAACGTCACCGTGAAGGACGTCGCGATCCGCGAGGACGCGTTCACGGGGAGTGGCGTCATGAGCGCCCCCACTCCCGCCACGGTCGCGGCACTCGCACCCGGCGAAGCAACGGTGTTCACCGCGACCTACACGCTCACCCAGGGCGACATCGATCGGGGCACCACGTCGAACACCGCCACGGCCACCGGCACCGCACGGGGCATCCCCGTGACCTCGGCGGCGTCGCGGGCGCTTCTGTCCGGGACGGCCGCCCCGTCCCTCGCTCTCGACAAGACCGCCGCCCCCGCACCCGGCGGCGCGTTCCACGTCGGCGACCAGATCTCGTACCGCTTCACCGTCGCCAACACCGGCAACGTGACGGTGACCGGCGTCGGGGTGACCGAGGGCGCGTTCACGGGCACGGGCACGATGGGGGCTGTCTCTCCGTCCGGGACGACGACGCTCGCCCCCGGTGAGAGCACCGTCTTCACCGCCACGTACACCGCCACGAGTGAGGACGCGACGAGAGGTTCTGTTTCGAACACGGCGACGGCGTCGGGCACCGCGCCGGGGAACGTCCAGACGGTCTCGGCCCCCTCCACCGCCGTGGCGCGCATCGCGGCGCTCCCCGTTCCTCAGCCCTCCACGTCTCCGACTCCGGCGTCAGCGGGTCGTGCCAACCTCGCGGTCACCGGCGGCAACGGCGCGATGGCTCCCGTCCTCATCGGCGCTGCGCTTCTGCTCGTCGTCGCCGGCTCGGGGGTCCTGGTGCGCGCACGGCGGCGTCGACTCTAGGGTCGTCTCATCACGTCCGGTTCGGTCCGTCCCCTCCCTCGGTGCGGGCGGACCGAACCCGACGTGTCGCGCCCCGCGCGTGAATGCGGATGACGCAGAGGAGATCCCCCTGCGTCATCGGGGTCGGAACACTGCGACTCAGAAGGGATCCGTCTGAAGTGTCCCGTGCGCGATTGCGAGCAGTCATCGCCGTCCTGGTGATCGCCGGGGGAGTCCCGGTCGCGCTGCTCGCGTGGATCGGCGGGGTCGTGCTCGCCGATCGGCTCGGGCTCGCGGTGTCGTCGGAGCAGATCTTCACAGGGCTTCTCGCCCTCCTCATCGGAACCATCGTCTGGCCCCTCGCTCTCCGCCGGCTCCGGCGCGAGCTGTGGCGCCGCGAGAATTTGGTTCCGGCACCGGCGCCGACGCGCGGAGACGGCCTTCTGCGAGTGCTCATCGTGATCTGCGGAAGCGTCGGGATCCTGGTTCTGTGCGCTCCGCGCGACGTCGTCGCAGCAGTGACCGGCATCTGGGCCGCGGTGTCCGTGGGCCCGCGAGAGGACGGCATCCTGCTCCAGCTCGTCCTCACCCTCATGAGCCTGCTCCTGGCCGCTCCCGCGCTCTTCGTGACGGGATACGCCCTCCGGCGCCTGGACGGTCAGGACCCGCGGCGTCTCCGCTGGCAGGAGCGGCGGAACTGGTACACCGCGGCCGCCGTCGCGTGGGCGGTCTCGCTGGGCCTCGGCCTCGTTCTCTCCGTGGCGGCCCTGCTTACTCTCTAGAGCGACCCGTGACCGATGCGGCGGGGGTGCCCTCGAACGGCCTGCGGACCCGAGGGCCCGGAGCCGCGGTCGAACCGCGGTCGACCACCTCGAACGGCAGGGTGCCGAGGCCCCGCCCCGGCTCGGCGCCGTCGAGAGCGGCGAGAACGGCCTCGGCTGCACGCGCCCCCTGACCCCGCGCGAACTGGTCGATGGTGGTCAACGAGAACCATCGGCCGAGCTCGTGTCCGTCGACCCCGATGATCGAGACGTCGTCGGGAACCCGCAGGCCCAGCTCCCGGGCGGCGAGGATCGCACCGATCGCCATCTCGTCCGACGCGGCGAACAGCGCGGTCGGCCGGCGCTGTGCCGTGAGCAGCCGGGTCGCCGCCGCCGAGCCTCCCTCGATCGTGAAGTCGGCCGGTTCCACCACGGCATCCGCGATGCCCGCCGCCGCCAGCTGCTCCAGGAAGCCCCGACGGCGCAGCCCCGGCACCGTCGAGCCCGCAGCGGTCGCGGCGTCCGCTCCGATGTGAGCCAGGCGGCGGTGGCCGAGCCCCAGCAGATGCTCGGTGGCCGCGCGGCCCACGGCGAGATCGTCGACCGTCAGAGTCGTCAACAGCGGGTTCGGGCCGGCGATCGCCACGATGGGAACGTCGAGGCCGCGCAGGGACGTCGACTCCTCGGCATCCAATTCGAGGGCGACCGTGATGACGGCGTCGATGCGGCGGCGGCGCAGGTGGTCGTCGAACACGCGGCGGCGCTCGGTCGGGTCGGCACTGACGCTGTAGAGCGTGATGTCGTAGCCCTCGCGGACGAGGGCGTCGGAGATGCCGGCGAGGACCGTGCTGAAGAACCACCGGTCGAGGAACGGCACGACCACGCCCACCGCGCGCGCCCGCCCGGTTGCCAGACTCGATGCCGCCGCCGACACGACGTAGCCGAGCCGGTCGGCCGCGGCCAGCACCCGGTCGCGCGTGACGGTCGAGACGGGTCCGCGCCCGCTCAACGCGCGCGAGACCGTGGCCGTCGACACCCCCGCCGCGCGCGCGACGTCGTCGATACCGGCCACGGTCTCGCGATTCCGGATGCCGCGGCTCAGGCCGCCGCGATCCAGACGGTCGTGTCGGTCGGCAGGCGGTCGCCGTCCAGGGGGCCGCTCGCGATGAGCACCTCGCCCGCGGGCAGCTCGACCGCGCCGTCGCCAAGGTTGGCGATCACCAGCAGCGAGCCGTTGCGGAACGCCACGACCTCGTCGCCGAAGCCGTCGAGCCACTCGAGCTCTCCCGCGCCCAGGTTGCGTGCGCGGCGCTCGGCGAGCAGCGACCGGTACAGCGTCAGCGTCGACGAGGGGTCGTCGACCTGCACGTCGCGGGCGAGGTCGGCCCACTCCGCGGGCTGCGGCAGCCACGACTCACCCGTCGTGTTGAAGCCGTACGCGGGGGCGTCGGCGGTCCACGGGATGGGCACGCGGCATCCGTCGCGCCCGTAGCGCTCGCCGTTCGTGCGGAACCAGGTCGGGTCCTGACGTGCGTCGTCGGGCAGGTCGATGACCTCGGGCAGGCCCAGCTCCTCGCCCTGGTACAGGTACGACGAGCCCGGCAGGGCCAGCATGAGCGAGGTCGCGGCGCGGGCGCGGTGCAGACCCTTCACGGGGTCGGGCTTGCCGGGCGTCTTCGGGCCGATGCCCGCACCCTGCGGGTTCTCGGCCGTCAGCGCGAGGCGCGAGGCGTGGCGCACGACGTCGTGGTTCGACAGCACCCAGGTGCTCGGGGCGCCGACGGCGGCGTACTCGGCGAGCGACTCGCCGATCACGTCGCGGAGGGCAGCGGCATCCCACGCGGTCTCGAGGTAGTGGAAGTTGAACGCCTGGTGCATCTCGTCGGGCCGCACCCACAGGGCGGTCTGCGCGACGGTGGGCAGCCACGCCTCGGCGCAGAGGGCGCGGTCGCCGTCGTACGCGGCGAGCACCTCGTGCCACTCGCGCCAGACGTCGTGCACGCCCGGCTGCCCCCAGTACGGGACCTCTTCGGCGTCGCCGCCCATCGAGCCGCCCTCGGGGTCGGGCGTGAAGTCGGGAAGACCCTCGGCCTTGATGAGGCCGTGCGCCACGTCGACGCGGAAGCCGTCGACCCCGCGGTCGAGCCAGAAGCGCAGGATGTCGCGGAACTCCGCGCGCACCTCGTCGTTGGTCCAGTCGAAGTCGGGCTGGGTCTCGTCGAAGATGTGCAGGTACCACTGCCCCGGGGTGCCGTCGGCCTCGGTCACGCGCTTCCACATGCCGCCGCCGAAGACGCTCTCCCAGTTGTTCGGGGGCAGCTCGCCGTTGTCGCCCGTGCCGTCGCGGAAGATGTAACGCGCGCGCTCGGGGCTGCCCGGCGCGGCCTTCAGCGCCTCCTGGAACCACACGTGCTGATCGCTCGAGTGGTTGGGGACGAGGTCGACGATGACCCGGATGCCGCGATCGTGGGCCCCCGCGAGCATCGCGTCGAAGTCGGCCAGGGTGCCGAAGATCGGGTCGACGTCGCGGTAGTCGGCGACGTCGTAGCCCGCGTCCTTCTGCGGCGACCGCTGGAAGGGGCTCAGCCAGATGGCATCCACCCCCAGGTCCTTCAGGTCGTCAAGGTGGGCGGTCACGCCCGGCAGGTCGCCGAGGCCGTCGCCCGAGGCGTCGGCGAACGAGCGGGGGTAGATCTGGTAGATGACGGCGGTGCGCCACCACTCCGAGCCGGGAGCGGCGACGAGATCGGCGCGCGCGTCTTCCTGCGTGAAAGTCATGGCGTCGACCTTACTGCAAGCGCTTGCAGGGTGGAGCATGCGGGCCGTGAGACCCATCGAGTGTCCACGACACCCGGACGAGATCTCGACGGGTCCGCGCGCCTCGGACACTCGACGTCCCGGCTGGCCATCCGCCGCGCGCCCCGCCTCGCGAGCGCCGCGATTAGGCTGGGTCGGTGCCCGACGCCTCCGCCCTCGCCCGCGCTGAATCGCTCATCACGAGCATCCCCGACTACCCCAAGCCCGGGATCGTGTTCCGCGACATCACGCCGCTGCTCGCCGACGCCGCGGCGCTCCGCGACGTGGTCGAGGCGCTGATCGAACCGTTCGCCGGCCGTTTCGACGCCGTCGCCGGAGTCGAGGCGCGCGGCTTCCTGCTCGCCGGAGCCGCTGCCATCGTCGCGAACGTGGGACTCATGCCGATCCGCAAGGCCGGCAAACTTCCCCGCCCCGCGGCCACCGTCTCGTACGACCTCGAGTACGGCTCGGCGCAGATCGAGATGCACGACGACGCCGCGGACGGCGCCCGCGTGCTGCTGCTCGACGACGTCCTCGCCACCGGCGGAACCCTCGGCGCGGGTCGCGAGCTGCTCGAGGCCGTGGGCAGCGAGGTCGTGGGCATCGCGACGCTGCTCGAGATCGACGGCCTGGGTGGCCGCGAGGCGCTCGGCGGCGACCTGCACTCCGTCTTCCACGTCTGACGCGGCGTCCGCGAGAGCCCTGGCGGCGCGGCGCGTGCGAAACTCCTGAGCTCTCGGTCGAGAACGGGCGCGTGCCGGCTGTTTCGGAGCCCCGCCGCCCGATTGCTCAGGAGTTCGGCACGGCCCTGCGTCCGGGCCGCCTCCGCCGTCGACCAGAATCGACGCATGACCTCGCGCCCCGACATCCTGCACCTGCTCGCCTTCGCCGCGGAGCCCGGCGGCGGGAACCCGGCGGGAGTCGTCCTCGATGCCACGGGCCTCGACGAGCCGAGCATGCAGCAGATCGCGACCGACCTCGCCTACCCCGAGACGGCCTTCGTCACCGCGCGCGACGATCGGCGCGCGCGGGTGCGGTACTTCTCGCCCGGCGCCGAGGTGCCGTTCTGCGGGCACGCGACGATCGCCACCGCCGTGGCCCTGGCCGAGGCGGAGGGCCCCGGTCCCTTCGTCTTCGACACCGCGGCCGGCGAGATCGCCCTCGAGACCACCGTCGACGCCGACGGTCGCGTGACGGCCGGCTTCACGAGCGTCGACCCCGTGCAGAGCGAGCTCGATCCCGAGGTGGGGCGGCGGCTGCTCGGCATCCTGAATCTCTCCGAGGGCGATCTCGACGTGCGGCTGCCGCTGGCGCAGTCTTTCGCGGGCAACACGCACCCGGTCGTCGCGGTGGCCTCGCGCGAGCGCTTCGACTCGTTCGACTTCGACCCTGCGACCCTGCGGGCACTGATGGACGAACGCGGATGGGCGGGCACCGTGATGGTCGTGCATGCGAAGAGCCAGGATGCCGAGGTGTTCGAGGCCCGCAACCTGTTCCCCGTGGGCGACATCACCGAGGACCCGGCGACGGGGTCGGCGGCTGCCTCGCTCGGGGCGTACCTCCGCGACCGCGTGGGACGCACGGCGCCTTTCTCGTTCACCGTCCGTCAGGGGCGGCACGTGGGGCGGCCGAGCGAACTGCGCGTCGACGTCCCGGCGGGCGGCGGCGTGCGCGTCAGCGGGACGGCGACGCCGCTCGAGCACTGACGTCGATCACGCCGGCGTGCGCACCGCCGCGAAGCGGTTGCGCCGGCGCAGGGCGAAGCCCAGACGCTCGTACGCGGCGATCGCACCGACGTTGCTCGCGGCGGCGTGCATCATCGCGCGGTCTCCGCGTTGCTGGATGTGGAACGCGACGTCGAGGACGAGCCGCGAGGCGAGTCCCTGGCGGCGGTGGTCGGCGTCGACCGCGACCGCGCTGATCTCGGTCCAGCCGGTGGGGTGCAGGCGCTCGCCCGCCATCGCGACGAGACGACCCTCGCGGCGGATGCCGATGTAGCGGCCGAGCTCGTAGGTGCGGGGCCGGAAGGGGCCGGGCTGGTTCCGCGCGACGATGTCGATCATCTCGGCGGCGTCGTCGGCTCCCAGCTCGATGGCCTCGTCGTCCGGACGGGTGCGGAGGGCGTCCGTCTCGACGAGCTGTACGCCCTCGCCGCCACCGACCCACTCCCAGGAGGTCGGGATCTCGCCCTCGAAGCCCGAGAGGCCCACGTCAGCGCCGGGCCCGACGAGGTCGCGCAAGGCCTCCCACACGTCCGGATCGTCCCAGGTGCGTACCGCCACGAAGGGGGCCACGTCCTCGGGATAGCGCTTGACGAGGTCGCCGCCGATCGCGAAGTGCGCGTGCGGGCCGGCGAGAGCATGCCACGCGGCGTTGTCGAGCACGGTGGCGTCGGCGTGCGGAACGGGCAGGGCGGAGGTGGTGGTCATGGGCATCCGTTCTGGGGGGAGGTGCACGTAAGACAACAGCGTCAGGCGCTGCGCATTCCACGGGGCCTCAGCGCACCCCGGCGGGGGCCCGCGCGGCGAGGGCGGCGGCGACGGCCCCGGCAATCCGGTCGGTCTGTCGCAGCGACAGCGAGTCGGAACGCGGGCGGGTGAAAGCCCCGGCCTCCATCGACGAGGTGAAGGGCCCGATCGCGAACATCGCCGCGCGCGCGTGCCCGTCCCGTGCGACGACGCGGCCGTCGGCGTCGACGTCGATGCGCCCCAGCGAGCCGGTGAACGTCTCGTCCGACACGTGCACCTCGCGGCCGTGGCGGCTCGCGAGTTCGCGGAGCGCGGGGTTCTCGCTCGCCGAGGCGGTGGCCGCGGGCAGCCACGCGTCGATCAGTCCGCGCGCGCTCACCTCACCCGCGGTCCGCGGTGACGACGCGACGAAGCCCCGGTCGGCGTCGACGCGCACGGTGATGTCGGGCCCGAGGAAGCGCACGATCCCGGCCTCGGCGAGAGCGAGGAACTCTTCCAGCCGGTGCGCGGGCGGCCCCGAGGCGACGTAGCTGAAGAAGGCGTGCCAGGTCACCGGGAGGTCGATGGCGCGGGACCGTGCGCTCCACCGTTCGGTGGGGATGTCCGAGAGCCCCAGGAACGACGAGAGGATCGTGAGGAACAGCGCCTGCGCCGCACTGCGGTCCTGGGTCGTGCGCAAGTGCAGATCGTCGACGATGTGCCGGAGCACCCTCTCGTGCACCTCGGCGGGACCCGCGAAGCTCTCGTCGCCGAGCGGCACGTCGAGCGCCCGCACGTCGAAGCGGTCGAGGGGATCGGGCACTACCGCGGCCGCGGCGCGGCGGAGGGCCGCGGTGTCGGCATCCACTTCTCGAAGGGTTTCGCGGAACGCCTCCCAGGTCGTGGTGACGCGCTCGGGGTGACCGGTGAACAGCTCCCGGTAGTGGCCCCACACGAGCTCGCGGGCGATGAGCGGCCACACGTCGTCGAGGAAGTCGATGGTGCCCGGGCGGGCGAGCAGGTCCGCGACCGCGGCGGGGGTCAGCACCTCGCGCACGGGCGGGTCGCCCTGCAGCTGCGATGACGCCTTCGAGAGATAGGGCACGCCGCGGCGGGATCCGAGGTGCAGTCGCGGCTCGAGTCGCGACGGTTCGTAGTGCAGCCGTCCGTCCCCGAGCCGGGTGAAGACCCCGCCCCGGCCGGCGGTGAGCAACACCACGGCGTCGACAGCGGCCAATCCCATTCCGCGGACGATCACGTCGTCGCCGGGGGCGAAGACGGAGAGGTCGGCGTCGGCGGTGAACGCCGGCGGGACGTAGGCCAGCCCCGCGCCCACGGCGGCGTCCCGCAGAGCGACCACCGCGTCCTCGGGCTCGCGCGCGTTGTGGCCCATCGCGTAGACGAGCACGTCGGCGGGCAGGCGGATGCCGTCGGCGAGGGCGACCTCGTACCCGTCGAGGGTGTCGTCGACCCACTGCACGGTCCCCTCGTGCCACCGCACCTCGACCCCGGGCGGGGCGATCGCCACCGTACGACGCCAGAACCAGTCGAGGTACGCGCTCTGCAGTCGTCGCGTGGGGAAGGAGTCGGAGCGGAGGCTGCGCAGCTCGGCATCCACCTCCGGATCGTCGATCGCGACGTCGGGGAGGGTGCCCGCGCGCACCCGCTCGGCCCACTCGATGAGCGACGGCCCCGAACGGATCGGCCCGGCGATCGTGCAGGACTCGTCGGTGAAGACCGTCACGTCGCGCGCCATCGAGTTCAACTTCAACAGGGGCGACTGCTCGCGCCGCCAGATGCGCCCCGCCCCCGGGGGGAACGGATCGACGAGGGTGATGCGCAGCGGAGCGGGCGCTCGCCGCGCGAGCAGGCGCTCGACGAGCATGACCGCGCGCGGTCCCGCCCCGACGATCACGAGCTCGGTCATCGCACCCCGGCGTTCGCGGGGACCGGGGGCAGGCCGAGCAGGTCGTGCAGCGTGGCGCCCTCGTCGTATGAACGGCGGAACGACCCGCGCTCCTGCAGCAGCGGCACGACCCTGTCGGCGAACTCGTCGAGGCCGTGCGGGGTCACGTGTCCGACCACGGTGAACCCGTCGGTGGCGCGTTCCTGCACGTAGCGGTCGATCTCGGATGCCACGTGCTCCGGTGTCCCGACGAAGGTGTGCGTCGCGGTCAGGCGGATGACGAGCTCGCGGATGCTGAGGCCCTCGGCCGCGGCCTGCTCGCGCAGCTTGCCCACGCGGGCACGGATCGCGGCGTGACGGCCGGCGAAGCCCTGCGCCGTCTCGACGCCCGTGTCGGGCTCGAGGTCGGGCAGCGGGCCGTCGGGGTCGTAGCCGCTCAAGTCGCGGTTCCAGATCTGCTCGAGGTAGGTGATCGCCGTCTGCGGCCGCACCTGGGCCAGGGCGATCTCCCGCGAGCGCTCGCGGGCCTCGTCGGCGGTGTCGCCGAGCACAAAGGTCGCGGCCGGCAGGATCTTGAGCGAGTCCTCGTCGCGACCGTTCGCGGCGAGCCGGCCCTTCACGTCGCGGTAGAACTGCTGCGCGTCGTCGAACGCGGTGTGCAGCGAGAAGATCACGTCGGCGTGCTGCGTGGCGAAGTCCCGGCCGTCGGGGGAGTCGCCCGCCTGCACGATGACCGGTCGCCCCTGCGGCGACCGCGGCACGTCGAACACCGCGTCGACGTCGAACAACCGCGACTCGTGCCGGACGCGCTCGATGGCGTCCGCGCGCAGGAACTCACCCGTCTCGGCATCCGCCTCGATCGCGTCGTCGCGCCACGACGACCACAGCGCCTTCGACAGGGCGGCGAACTCCGCGGCCCGCACGTACCGGTCGGCGTGATCGAGGTAGCCGCCGCGGCGGAAGTTCGCGCCGTGGAACGCGTCCGAACTGGTCACGGCGTTCCACCCCGCGCGGCCGTTAGACAAGAGGTCGAGCGTGCCGAGCTGCCGCGCCAGCTCGTACGGCTCGTTGAAGGTCGTGTTGAGCGTGCCGACCAGGCCGATGTGCTCGGTGACGGCGGCCAGGGCCGTGAGGATCGCGAGGGTGTTCGGGCGTCCTGCGACGTCGAGGTCGTGCAGCTGCCCGCGGTGCTCGCGCAGGCGCAACCCCTCGGCGAGGAAGAGGTAGTCGAAGAAGCCGCGCTCGGCCGTGCGCGCGAAGTGCTCGAACGACGAGAAGTCGATCTGGCTGCCCGCCCTCGGGTCGGTCCACACGGTGGTGTTGTTCACACCCGGGAAGTGGGCGGCGAGGTGGATCTGCCGACGGGTCATGCGCCGACCTCCTGACGGGCGTAGCGACTGGCGAGACGGGGGAGTCCGAGACGTTCGCGGAGCGTGGGCGCCCCATCGTCGGGGAGGAGGATGCCGGCGGCCGCCGCCGCGGGGACGACCCGGTCGGCGATCGCGTCGAGGTCGGCCGGAAGACGGGCGGGTCGTAGGCGGACCCCGTCGACGCCGGCCGCGGCGAGGGCCCTGACCTCGTCCACCACGTCGGCGCCGGTCCCCACCACCACCCGGGCGTCGGTCGTGAGCGGCGCGCGCTCCTGCAGGCGGGCCCACACGGCTTCGGCCTCGGTGCGCGAGTCCTCGACGAGCACGAGCAGGTCGGCGAACACGCGCAGGTCGTCGCCCCCGTCGAGGTCGCCGAGGATGCCACCGACCGCGCCCGCATCGGCAGGAGTGACGAACACGAGGTCGGCGTGCTCCGCCGCGAAACGGTAGGGGACCGTCTGGTGCGCGAGAGCGGTGATGAGGGGTTGTCCCTGCGGCGACCGCGGCACGATCGACGCGCCCGTGATCGAGAAGAACTCCCCCTCGAACTCGACGTTGTGCACCCGCTCGCGGTCGAGGAACTTCCCCGACTCGAGGTCGCGGACGATCGCGTCGTCCTCCCACGAGTCGGCCAGACGCCGGATGACGTCGGCGACCTCCCCCGCCTCGCGCAAGGCGGCGAGAAGCGCGGGGTCGTCTTCGACGCGACCGGATGCCGGCAACCCGGCCGGTCCGTCGGTGCGGCGCCCGAAGTTCCGGCGCTCCTGCGCGGTCGAGCCCGCGACGAGTCGGACACCCGCGCGGCCCCGGCTCACGTGATCGAGCGTCTGCAGGCCCGTCGCCAGGTGGAACGGCTCGGGGTGGGTCGTCGTCGCGGTGGGGACGAGACCGATCCGGCGTGTGGCCGGGGCGAGGAACGACGCCAGCAGCACCGCATCGAGACGCCCGCGCGCGCGATCGCGGCGGGTCTCGGCATCCGGCTCGAACGATCGTCCGCCCAGGCTCAGCGCGTCTTCGATCGTCGCGAGGACGAGTCCCGCTCCGTCGGCCGTGCGGGCCAGGGCGCGCCAGTAGGCGGCCGAGGTCAGCTCGGTGGGCCGGGCCGTGGGCTCGCGCCACGCGGCCGGGTGCCAGCCGGCCCCGTCCAGGGCGACGGCGAGGTGGATGCGGTCGGGCATCGGGGCTCCTTCGGTCAGGCGAGTGCTGCTCACTGTCGCCCGGACCGCGACACGGCTCAATGCGTGACGTAACGAAACGCCTCGAATCGTCATGAACCGACGACGGGGGCGGAACATACCGGCCGCGCCTCACCGATCGTTCGACTGTGACGCCGCGCGACACACGATGTCGGTCGGTGACGTCTCGCGACGGACGGTGTCGCTCGGGGTGAGCGTGCGTCCCCTTCCGCCTAGCTTCGGCTGCACTCCCGTCCCGTTCTGAAAGGTGCTGCCATGAGCGTTTCCACCGCGATCGCCCCGTTCACGGGCGTGGTCGCCCTGCTCGACGATCTGCGTGACGAGGCGCCCGGCATCGAGGTGCGCCCGCCCTCCGCGGCGACGGTGGAGTTCTCGTTCGACGCCGGCACCGCTCCGCGAACGGGCGCCCCCGTGACGGACGGCCCCGCGGTGGCGTTTCCCACCTCGGTGACCGAGGTCCGGCAACTCGTGCGTCTCGCCGCCCGACACGGCGTCAGCATCGTGCCGCGGGGGGCCGGCACGGGTCTCTCGGGCGGCGCGACCGCCCGTGCCGAGCAGCTCGTCGTCTCGACCGAACGGCTGAACCGCATCGTCGAGGTGTCGCCCGCCGACGAGGTCGCCGTCGTCGAACCCGGCGTTCTCAACGCCTCGCTCAACGAGCGACTGGCCCCCCTCGGCCTGTTCTACGCCCCCGACCCGGCGAGCTGGCGCATCTCGACCATCGGCGGCAACATCGCCACCAACGCCGGGGGCCTGCGGTGCGCCAAGTACGGCGTCACGCGCGAGTCGGTGCTCGCCCTCGACGTCGTGCTCGCCGACGGAAGCCTCGTCTCGGTCGGACACCGTTCGATCAAGGGCGTCACCGGCCTCGATCTCGTCTCGCTGTTCGTCGGGTCGGAGGGCGTGCTCGGCATCGTGGTGGGGGCGACCGTGCGCATCCGCCCGCTCCCGGTGGCGCGCCGGACGCTCACGGCGTTCTTCGATTCCACGGCCGCGGGTGCCGCGGCCATCGGGGCGATCACGGCCTCGCGCGTTCGTCCGAGCGTCATCGAGTTCCTCGATGAGATCACCCTCGACGGCATCGACGCCGCGCAGAACTCGGGCCTGCGCGCCCGGGGCGCCGCCCTCCTGCTGATCGAACTCGACGGCTTCGGCATCGACGAGCAGACCGCCGAGCTGACCGCTGCGCTCGTCGCGGCGGACGCACGGGTCGAGGTCGAGAGCGAGACGGATGCCGAGACCCTCTGGGAACTGCGACGCTCGGGCCGACGCTTCGACGCGGACACGTGGTTCGCCGGGGGCGACGTCGCCGTGCCCAAGTCGCGCATCGCGGAGGTGTTCGCGGATTTCCCCGCGATCGCCGACCGGTTCGGGGTCGGCGTGAGCGCCGTCGCGCACGCGGGCGACGGCAACCTCCACCCGGTCGTCTCGCTGCCCATCCCCGCGGGCGTCGATCCCGCCGCCGTACCGGCCGCCGTCCACGACGCCGCCGACGCGGTCGTGCGCGCGGCTCTCGCCGTCGGCGGCACCGTGAGCGGTGAGCACGGCATCGGCACCGTCAAGCGCTCTCTCGCCGCGGAGGAGCTCTCCGTGCGCGTGCGCGAGGCGCAGCTCGCCGTCAAGAACGCGCTCGATCCCGCCGGTCTGTTCAACCCCGGCAAAGCCCTGTAACCCCGTCCCCACAGCCCGAGGATTCCCATGACCTTCGCCCGCCGTCCCCGCCGACGCCTTCTCGGCCTCGCCTCCGCCCTCGCCGTCGGCGCCCTCCTGCTCAGCGGGTGCGGTGCCGCGTCGACCGCCGCTCCCGCCGACGCCGAGCCGAAGACCGGCGGCGATCTCGTCTTCCTCATCGACTCGCTCGGCGCCACCTGGATCCCGAACAACAGCTCGATCTCGAGCTACCAGGGCCAGATCTGGGGCAACGTCACCGACAAGCTCATCTACGTCGACGCCGAGGGGAACCTCAGTCCGTGGATCGCCGAGAGCTGGGACGAGGACGCCGACAAGACGCAGTTCACCCTCCACCTGAAGTCGGGCGTCACTTTTTCGGACGGCACGCCGCTGGACGCGGCCGCTGTCGTGGCGAACATCGACATCTGGGCCAAGGGCCGCCCCGACGAGGGCATCAACCGCATCGGCCTGTTCCCCTCCGCCAACTACCAGGGCGCGCAGGCGGTGGATGCCACGACGGTCACGGTCTCGTTCTCCGCACCGACCCTCAGCTTCATCCCCACGCTGGCGTACCACGGCTCGATCCTGCTCTCGCCCGAGACCCTGGCGCTCCCCGCCGACCAGCAGGCGGATCTCACCAAGGACGTCGGCAGCGGTCCGTTCGTCGTCGAGAAGGTCGCCGAGGGCGACAGCGTCGTGCTCACGCGACGGGACGACTACGACTGGGGCCCGCAGGCGGTGGGCCACGAGGGCGCCGCCTACCTCGACACCATCACCTACAAGCAGGTCGCCGAGCCGACGCTGCGCACCGCCTCGGTCGAGTCCGGACAGGCGCAGGTGGCCTACAACGCCAGCCCGCAAGACCTCGACGCCCTGAAGCAGGAGGGCCTCACCGTCGAGACGCCCCGCTACCTCGGATTCGTCAACGGCTACGCCCTGAACACCTCCGTCGCCCCGTTCGACGACATCAAGGTGCGGCAAGCGGTGCAGCACGGCATCGATCGCGACGAGATCCTCTCGACCGTCTACACCTCGGACTGGCACGCGGCGGAGTCGTTCTTCCAGAGCACCGTGCCCGAGGCGACCGACCACACCGCCGACTTCGCGTACGACCCCGACGAAGCGGCATCCCTCCTCGATGGGGCGGGTTGGGTGAAGGGCGCCGACGGCGTGCGGACCAAGGACGGGAAGAAGCTGTCGCTCACGCTTTACCCCAATCCTTACCTGCAGGCCTCGCAGTCGGTCGACGAGCTCGTCGACCAGCAGCTCACCGCCCTGGGTTTCGAGGTGAACCTCGAGACCTACGACGTCCCCACCTACGGCCAGAAGGTCATCGGCAACACGACGGTGCCCGCGACCGAGATCACCCGCAGCTTCGTCGACGTCGGAACAGTCGCCGGCATCCTCACCTCGCAGAAGAAGGGCGACGAGGACTGGTTCCGACTCGGCACCTCGGACGCGACGCTGAACGACCTCTCCACCCGCATCGCCACCGCGACCGATCGAGAGGCCCGCGCGAAGGTCGCCGACGAGCTGCAGGGATACGTCCTCGATCGGGCGTACTTCGTTCCGCTGACGCAGATCGTGCAGCGGGTGTACGTCCAGGCTCCCGAGGTGAGCGGTGTCACCTACAACGGCCTCGCGTACGCCTCCTACCTGAACGCGTGGCTCAACGGCTGACGCGGCCCGTCACCGGAAGAGAACGACACGAGAGGAGGAGGACATGCTGCGCACCTACGGCCGCTTCGCCGTGCGGCGAACCGGACAGGCGATCGTCGTCGTGCTGCTGGCGTACCTGTTCACGTTCGTCGTGATCAGCATCCTGCCCGGCGACCCCGTCACGAGCACGCTGCGCAATCCCGACAACGGTTTCACCGAAGACGACATCGCGCGCATCGTGGCGTACTACGGGCTCGACCAGCCGTGGTGGGTGCAGCTGGGGTCTTCGCTCGGGCGGTTCGTCGTCGGAGACCTGGGCGTCTCGCTCCGCTCGAACCTGCCCGTCAGCGGGCTGGTGCTCGACGCACTCGGGTCGACACTGAGCCTGGCCGCGGCGGCCCTCCTGGTCGCCGTGGTGCTAGCCGTGGCCATCGCGTACGGCACGCAGTTCCTGCCCCCGCGCTGGGGCCAGGGGGTGCTCCGCTCGCTGCCGTCGCTGTTCCTGTCGGTGCCGAACTTCGTGATCGGACTGCTGCTGATCCACGTCTTCGCGTTCGGACTCGGGCTGTTCAGCATGATCGACACCGAGACGCCGTGGGGCACCTTCTTCGCGGCGGTGGCTCTCGGCATCCCGGTCTCGGCGCAGCTGGCGGAGGTGCTCATCGCCTCGCTCGATCACGAGTCACGGCAGGAGTACGTCGCGGTCGCACGGTCGCGGGGACTGCGGTCGGGGGCGCTGTTCCTGCGCCACCTGGTCAAGCCCTCGGCGCTGCCGACGGTCACCGTGCTGGCGCTCATCGTGGGCGAGCTGCTCGGGGGAGCTCTCATCACCGAGGCGATTTTCGGGCGCGTGGGCATCGGCACCCTGGTCGAATCCGCCGTGGCGAGCCAGGACCTGCCGGTGCTGCAGGCCGTGGTCTCGCTCGCCGCGATCGTCTTCGTGGTGGTGAACCTGCTCGCCGACCTCGCCTACCCCCTTCTCGACCCACGGGTCGCCGTCGGCCGCAGCGGCCGGCCCGTCTCGGTCGCGCCCGGCGACGAGCCCGCGTCGCCCCTTCACGAAGAAGTGAGCACCGTATGACCGCTGCACCCCTGCTCGCGCCGCGCTCCGGGACCGCCCGAGCGCGCGGCATCCGCTTCTCCGTCCCCGTCGGCGTCCTCGTGTCCTTCGTCGTCGTGGCCGTCGTACTGGCGTTCTCGCTCGCCCCCGCGCTGTTCACCGCGCAGAACCCGGCACAGGGGGTGCCCGCAGACAAGCTTCAGGCGCCGAGCGCCGCGCACCTACTCGGCACCGATCACCTCGGCCGCGACCTGTTCACCCGCATCGTCTACGGCGCGCAGTCCTCGGTCACCAGCGCCCTCGTGGCCGTCGCGATCGGCGTCGTCGTGGGTGGGCTCATCGGGCTGCTCGCGGGCTTCCTGGGGTCGTGGACCGACGTCGTGCTCGCGCGGTTCGTGGACGTGCTGCTCGCCATCCCGGCGTTCCTGCTCGCGGTCGTGATCGTCAGCTCGCTCGGGTTCCAGACCATCAACGCCGCGATCGCCACGGGCGTCTCTGCGGTGGCGGTGTTCGCCCGGGTGATGCGCTCCGAGGTGCTGCGCGTGCGCTCGTCGGTGTTCGTCGAGGCCGCGCGGCTCCAGGGCGGGTCGAACCTGCACGTGCTCTTCCGGCACGTGCTGCCGAACGCCTCGCGATCGCTGGTCCCCCTGGCCGTGCTGCAGTTCGGGCTGTCGATCCTCGTGATCGCGGGGCTGGCGTTCCTGGGCTACGGCGATCCGCCCCCGGCATCCGACTGGGGTCTGCTCATCTCCGCGGGCAAGGACTACCCGCGCGCGCCCTGGCTCGTCGTCTGGCCGGCGCTGGTCACGGTGGCGACCGTGCTCTCGATCAACCGCATCAGCCGCTGGCTTCGGAGGACGTCATGACCCTCGCCCTGTCCCGTGCGGACGACGTTCCGCTGACGACGACCGCGCTGCTGAACGTCAGCGGCCTGTCGGTCTCGTACGGTCGCACCCCCGTGGTGCACGACGTGTCGTTCGCGATACCCCGGGGCGGCAGTCTCGCGCTCATCGGAGAGTCGGGCTCGGGCAAGTCCACGATCGCCCGTTCCGTGCTGCGGCTGCTCCCGCGCGGTACGGGGCGTGCCAGCGGGCGCGTCGAGCTCGACGGCACCGAGGTGCTGGGGCTCGCCGAGGCGCGATTCCGACCGTTCCGGGGCCGGCGTATCGGCTTCGTCCCGCAGGACCCCGCGCACGCCCTCAACCCCGTTCGCACCGTGGGCTCGCAAGCGCACGAGGCGGCGGCTCTCTCGGGCCTCGCCGATGCAGGCGAGCAACGCCGCGCGGTGATCGACGTGTTCGCCCGCGTCGGGCTTCCCGACCCGCGTCGCGTGTACGAGTCATACCCGCACCAGCTGTCGGGCGGCATGCTGCAACGCGTGCTCATCGGATTGGCGGTGCTGCCGCGGCCCGAGCTGCTGGTCGCGGACGAACCCACGAGTGCCCTCGACGTCACGATCCAGAAGCGCATCCTCGATCTGCTCGACGAGCTGCGCCGCGATCTGGGCATCGGGTTGCTGCTGATCACGCACGATCTCGCGATCGCCGCCGAGCGCACCGACGAGATCGTCGTGCTCAAGGACGGGCGCGTGCAAGAGGCCGGCCCCACTCACGAGGTCTTCGCGGCGCCGACCTCGCGGTACACGGTGCAGTTGCAGGCCGACGCGCCGGCCCTGAACCCCGACCGCTATCGCCGCGACGACGGTGATCGCGGCGTCGACGCGTGGATCCCCGACACCGCCTCCGCCCGCATCGACGTGCGTGCGGTCTCGAAGAGTTTCGACCGTGCCGCTCGCCCCGCGGTGTCGGAGGTGTCGTTCCGCATTCCCGCGGGAACGACGCACGCGCTGGTGGGGGAATCGGGCTCGGGGAAGACGACGACCGTGCGCCTGCTCCTCGGGCTCGAAGACCTCGACGCCGGCGAGGTGCTCATCGACGGAGCGGCGGTGACGGGCCGCACGGCGGCGGAGCTCCGCGGCATCCGTCGGCACCTGCAGCTCGTCTATCAGAACCCCTTCACCTCGCTCGATCCCACGTGGAGCGTCGGACGCATCGTGCGCGAGCCGCTCGAGCGCTACCGCGTCGGCACGCGCGCCGCACGGGCGGCGAAGGTGGCGGAGGCCCTGGATGCCGTGGGCCTGCCGCCCCACCTCGCCCGCCGCCGCCCGGACGCTCTGTCGGGCGGCCAGCGCCAACGCGTGGCGATCGCGCGCGCCCTGGTGCTCGAGCCCGACGTCATCGTGCTCGACGAGCCGACCTCGGCTCTGGACGTGACCGTGCAGGCCGGGGTGTTCGACGTGCTCCGCCGCCTGCAGCGGGAGCGCGGCCTCACCTACCTCTTCGTCTCGCACGACCTGGCGCTGGTCCGGCAGATCGCCGACACCGTCTCGGTGCTCAAGGACGGCCGTGTCGTCGAGGCCGGCCGCGTCGCCGACGTACTCTCGCAGCCGCGTGAGGACTACACGCGCGCGCTGGTCGACGCCATCCCGTCCCCCCACCCCCGGAGCCCCCGATGACCCTCCTCTCTTCGCCCCGTGCCCGCCCCGCGCTGATCGAGGCGTTCACCGCCCCGAGCGGATTCGGCGACCAGACCCTGCGCGATCGCCGACCCGACGCGATCGAGCTGCTCGGCGGCATCCCCGATCCTTCCGTCCTGCCCACCGCGGAACTCGCCGAGGCGACCGCCCGCGTGCTCGCGCAGCCGGGGGCACCCGCGCTGCAGTACTCGCGGACCGAGGGCATTCCGGCGCTGCGCGAGTGGATCGCCGCGCGCGAAGGGGTCGCCGTCGAGCGGGTGCTCATCACCAACGGCGGCTTCCACGGTCTGGCGATCGCCGTGCAGGCGGTGCTCGAGCGGGGGGACCTCGTCGCGGTCGACAATCCCGTGTTCCCGCTGTTCCTGCGCGGTCTGCAGTTGGCCGATGCGCGGGTGCTGCCCATCCCGGTCGGTGCCGAGGGTCTCGACGTCGATGCGCTGGCCGCGCAACTCCGTGCCGGAGCGCGCCCGGCCGCGGTGTACACGGTGCCCGAGTTCCACAACCCTTCGCAGTCGTCGCTGCCCACCGCGCGTCGGCGCCAGCTGGTCGACCTCGCCGAGCGGTACGGGTTCGTCGTGTTCGCCGATGACCCGTACCGCGAGCTCCGTTTCGCCGGCGAGCCCGAATCACTCACGCCGTTCCACGAGTCCGATCACGTCATCCACGTCAACACCTTCACCAAGACCCTCGGCCCCGGCCTGCGGTTGGGCTGGGTCGTGCTTCCCGAGCGATTGATCCCGGATGCCGTGGCCCTCCGCAGCCGCCAGGATTCGCACTCGTCGACGTTCGTGCAGGCCGTCGTCGCCGAGTCGCTGACCAGCGACGCGAGGCTCTTCGACCGTGTGCTCGGGCGCGCACGGTCGCTGTACGAGACCCGCGCCGGCGCATTGGCCGAGGCGCTCGAGGCCGAAGCTCCCGGGGAGTTCGAGGTCACCGTGCCCGAGGGCGGGCTGTTCCTCTGGCCACGCCTGCGCGACGACCGCATCGACCCCGACCGCCTGGCCGCCGACGCGAGCGCTGAGGGCGTGGAGTACCAAAGGGGCTCGTTCTTCCCCTCCGGCCCCGGCACCGATGCCGACCGCCACCTGCGCCTGGCGTACGGCGACACATCCGAGGAGCGGCTGCGCGAGGCCGCAGCGCGGCTGGGGCGGGCGGTGGCGCGGCAGCGCTGACGCGCGGCTCGACCCGGGCCGGCCGGGGATGGCAGGCGGGGACCTCGGGCGCGGCCCTAGCGCGAGATGACGAGCTTGGCGTCGGGCGCCGGCGCGTCGGGCGCGACGTCGAAGACGTACGCGACACCGTCGCTCATGAAGTTCGCGGCGCTGATCGTGCGGTCCCGGACGAGGACGTACCGGTCCGGCCGTTCGGCCAGCGCCGCGGCGACCTCGGCGGCGCTGTCGACGGTGGTGATCCAGTTGTCGATCTGGAACAGCAGCCGCCGGGGCCGAGCGGGCGCGGAGGCCGGTCCGTTGCCCGTCCACACCGGTGCGCCACCGGCCTTCGTGTAGTTCTCGGCGGTATCCGCGATCGCACGGATGTCGTCGGGGAGATTCCAGACTTCGTCCCGGTCGATCTGGTCGGCCTGTTCGGGGGTCAGCCCGTCGTCGCCTCGCGCCCACTCGCCCACCCATACGCGGGGGAGGATGCGGGTCCTGCCCGTGGACACGTCGTCGGGCACGCCCGCGTCGGACGAGAGCTCCGCCACCGGGACGAGCAGACAGCGGTTGGCCCCGTCATCTGGATCCCAGAACTCGCATACGTCGTCGGTCTCGCACTTGAAGACGAGCAGGACGTGCCCCGCGGGGATGCGCCGAAGCCACGGCCCGGCGGAGAGCTGCAGGAGCGGCGAGAGTGCGGTGCCGCACTCGCTGCAGACGGGCCACGCCGCCGGGTCGAGGCCGGCGGGCAAGCCGCCGAACCAGGTCGCCCCCGCCACGGGATGCTGCGGCTGCCGCACGGTCCACTGCGGTACCCAGATCTCCATCGCTCGACGATAACGCGGACAGGAGTCGACCGTCAGGCTGCCGGTCGCCATCCCGAGAGCGGCCCATTCGCTCGGCGATGTCTTCCAGAACCTGCGCGAGACCCGCCGGCCACGCCGGGCGCGACCGCGACGAAGCGTGACGGCGGGTGACGCCGCGTTTCCCCCCGCGCGCCCGAGACGGGCGTCGCGATGCATGCTGGAGGGGACCCGTCCTCGAGGGAGAACGATGACCGAGACCTTCGCCGAGCAGTGGACCGCTTGGCACGAGGCGCACGAGCGTCGCCGTGCCGACCCCCACGGATTCCTGGCCATCACGGGCCTGTACTGGCTGGGCGAGCGGCCCACCGGCATCCCGGGCCTTCCGGGGATCTGGCACACCGGCGAAGACGGACCCGTCGTCGATCTCGCCGAGGGGGAATCCCTCGAGGTCGAGGGTGGGACGGTCCGCGTCCGGTTCGCGTTCGGTCCCCTGGACGAGCGCGGCGACGTGACCGTCGGCTTCGACGGCGGGGTGATCGAGGTGGCCCGCCGGGGTGGCCGCGACCTCCTCCGCCCCCGCCGGCCGGACGCGGACTACCTGTCGCGGTACGCGGGGACTCCCGCCTATCCGGCCGACCCCCGTTGGCGTATCGACGTGCGGTTCGAGGCGTACGCGCACCCACGGGCGTACGAAGTCGGAGCGGCCGTCGACGGCCTGACGCACGTCTACGACGCGCCGGGAGAGCTCGCCTTCGAGTTCGACGGCGTCCCTCATCGCCTCGTCGCCTTTCCCGGTCATCGACCGGGCGACCTGCTCGTCCTCTTCACCGACGCGACGAGCGGCGTCACGACGTACGCGGCGAACCGGTCGGTCACGGTCGCCGCACCGGACGCCGAGGGCCGCACGGTCATCGACTTCACCCGCGCGACGAACCTGCCCTGCGCGTACACCGACTTCGCGACCTGCCCCCTGCCGCCCGCCCGGAACCGTCTGCCGTTCGCCGTGGAGGCGGGGGAGAAGACGCCGCTCTCGCGGGCCGAGGGAGTGGCGACGGATGCCGGCATCCAGGCGGTCCGCTCATGACGGGCAGGGCGGCGACCGAGGCGTGGACGATCGAGAACGTCTCGTGGGACGACGAGCGGGCCGTCGCACTGCGCGCCGCGATGGACGACGAAATCAGCCCGCGCTATGCCGAGGTGTACGCGGCCTTCGATGACGAGACCCGCGCTGTGCTGGCCGAGGACTTCGCCGTCGACCCGGCCACGATGGTCGAGGTGATCCTCGTCCGGGATGCCGAAGGCGTCGCGGTCGGTCACGCCGCCTTGCGTCGCCTCGGCGACGAGCTCGAGGTCAAACGCGTGTTCGTCGATCCCCGCGCGCGCGGTCGTGGCGCGAGCCAGGCGCTCATGGGCGAGCTCGAACGCCTCGGCCGGGAGCGCGGCGCAGCTCGGCTCATCCTGCAAACGGGCAACCGGCAGCCCGAGGCGATCGCCCTGTACGAGAAGCTCGGTTATCGGGCGATCGACATCTACCCGCCGTACGTGAGGTTCCCCGCCTCGCGTTGCTTCGAGAAGGTGCTGACGGGCTGAGCCCCGAGCGCCCCCTCAGCGATTCGAGCATCCTCCGTCCGATCGGCGGGATGCCGACTGAGCGTGTGCGGCTCGCGGAGGTTGTGCGCCCCGCGGCCCCCGCCCCCGCCCCCGCCGCATCGCCCTCCCGCCTGGACAGCTCGCGGAATCCAGCGGCCCGCTGCCACGGCACGGCCCGGTCGGGAAAGACCGGGCCGTGCGCGGGGAGTCAGGACTTCGGGAGTCCCGGCGGGTTGATCTGCGAGGTCGAGATGCCCTCGGAGTCGAGGTTCCAGGCCTTCAGCACCTCGGCGTACTTCCCCGTCGCGATGAGGTCGTTCAGCACGATCTGCACCGGCTCGACGAGGCCGTTGCCCTTCTTGGTGCCCGCGGCGATGTCGGCCTGCAGCGGGTACCCGCCCGGGACCACGCCGACGACCTTCGTCTCACCGGTGTCGCGTGCCGCCCACGCGGCGGTCGCGTTCGGCCCGAACGTCGCGTCGACGCGGCCCGAGAGCAGAGCGAGGGTCGCTGCGGCGTTGTCGTCGTAGTACTGCAGGTCGGCGGGGGCCTTGCCTGCGGCGGAGAGCTCCTGGTTCCAGCTCAGCAGCACCTTCTCTTGGTTGGTGCCCGAGCCGACGACGATCTTCAGCCCCGAGATGTCGTCGGCGGTCTCGATCTTCGCGATCGAGCTGTCGGCGCGCACGGCGAAGCCCAGCAGGTCCTGTCGGTAGCTCGCGAAGTCGTAGAGCTCCTTGCGCTCCTCGGTCACCGTGACGTTGGCGGTGATCAGGTCGTACTTTCCCGACTGGATGCCGAGGGGCCAGTCCGCCCACGCCACCACGACCGGGTTGTACTCGAGGCCGAGGCCCTCGGCGATGAGCGAACCGATGTTGGGCTCGGTGCCCGACGGCAGTGTCTCGCCCTCGGGCACGTAGCTGAGCGGCGGGGTGAAGGCGCCCACCGCGACCGTCAGCTTGCCCGGCTCGATGGGGGTGAAGCCGCTCGCCTTGAGGGCCGCGACGGCGTCGGGCACGGCGTCGGTGTGCACCCATTCCGCGGGGGTGTTCGTGGCGGATGCCGAGGGCTCGGGCGCCGCGACCGCATCGGCCGGTCGGTTGAGGCCGATGGTGACGCCGACGCCGACGAGGGCGACGAGGGCTGCGGCGATCACGCCGAGGGCGATGCCCTGCTTCTTGCTGAGTGCCATGCTGTGTCTCCTTGTGAGGGTGTGGATGCCGCGGCGTCGGTGTCGCGCCGCGGGGTCGGGTGGGTCGGTGTGCTGCGGGTTCCGGTCCCTTCGACGGCTCAGGGACCTGGGTGGCGAGGTGGCCGAGCCTGCCGAAGCCACCGGGGGAGCCGACGCGTCAGCCGAGCACCTTCGCGACGAACTCGCGGGTGCGCGCGTGCCGCGGTCGGGTGAGCACCTCGTCGGGCGTGCCCTCCTCGACGATGCGGCCCTCGTCGAGGAAGACCACGCGGTCGGCGACCTCGCGGGCGAAGCCGATCTCGTGCGTGACGATGACCAGCGTGGTGCCGAGCTTCGCGAGGTCGCGGATCACGTCGAGCACCTCGCCCACCAGCTCGGGGTCGAGGGCGCTCGTCGGTTCGTCGAACAGCAGCACCTTCGGCTGCAGCGCGAGGGCGCGGGCGATCGCGACGCGTTGCTGCTGACCGCCCGAAAGTTGGCGAGGGTAGGCGTCGGCCTTCTCGGCGAGGCCCACCCGGTCGAGCAGACCGAGGGCGAGCTCGCGCGCTTCGCTCTTGCTCACACGCTTGAGCGCGAGCGGCGCCTCGGTGATGTTCTCGAGGGCGGTGAGGTGCGGAAAGAGGTGGAAGTTCTGGAACACGATCCCCACCTGCGTCCGTCGCTGCAGGATCTCGCGCTCGCGCAGCTCGTGCAGCTTTCCGTGGCGCAGCTCGTAGCCGATGAATTCGCCGTCGACCGTGACCGAGCCGGCATCCACGGTCTCGAGGTGGTTGATGGTGCGCAGCAGCGTCGACTTGCCCGAGCCGCTCGGGCCCAGCAGGGCCACGACCTCGCCCGGCTCGACGGTGAGGTCGATGCCCTTCAGCACCTCGACGCCGTGGAAGCTCTTGCGCACGTTATGCACCTCGACGAGTCCGCGGGTGGCGGTGACCGCGCTCATGCCCGGCCTCCCTTCGGGGCGGCGGGGGTCTCGGCATCCGGCCCTCTCGGGGGAGCGGGGGAGTCGCCGAGCCGCGCCCACTGCGTACTCACCCACGAACGGGCTCGCTGCGCCGGCGTCGGGGGGAGCGCGCGAGCCGACCCGCGGGCGTAGTACCGCTCGATGTAGTACTGCGCGATGCTCAGGATCGTCGTGATGAGCGTGTACCAGACCACCGCGACCAGCAGGAGCGGGATCACGCGGCTGTTGCGGTTGTAGATCACCTGCGCGGCGTAGAACAGCTCGGGGATCGCGATGACGAAGACGACCGACGCGCCCTTCACGAGCCCGATGATCTCGTTGGTGGCGTTGGGCACGATCGAGCGCATCGCCTGCGGCAGGATGATGCGGAAGAGTCGCCGGGATGCCGGGATGCCGAGCGCCGCAGCCGCCTCGTGCTGACCGGGGTCGACCGAGACGAGTCCGCCGCGGATGATCTCGGCCGAGTACGCCGCCTGGTGCAGCCCGAGTCCGAGGATCGCGGCGGCGAACGCGCTGACGAGCTGGACCGTGGGGAACTCCACGATCCAGAAATCGGTGGTGAAGGGGGTGCCGAGTCCCAGCGTCGGGTAGAGGTAGCCGAGGTTGTACCAGACGATGATCTGCACGACGAGGGGCACCGAGCGGAAGAACCAGATGTAGCCCCACGCCACCGAGCTCAGCAGCGGAGAAGCCGACAGTCGACCGAGGGCGAGCAGCGTGCCGAGCGAGAAGCCGACGACGGCCGAGATCGCGGTGAGCGAGAGCGTGTAGCCGATGCCGATCAGCACCGGCTCCGAGAAGAAGTACTGCGCGAACGTCCCCCACATGTAGCGGTCGTTCGTCACGAGGCTCCAGGCGAACTGGGCGACGACGAACAGCAGCAGGGCGCTGAGGATCCAGCGCCACCAGTGACGGGTGGGCACGACGGCGATGGTGCCGAGATCGACCTTGGCGGTCGACCGTGGCGCCGTCGCGGGCGCTGTCGAGCGGTCGGCGGGGGCCGGCGCGGTGGTGGTCATGGCGTGCTCCTCGGGCTGTCCGAAACGGCACGGGGTGCCGGTGGGTGACCGAAACGCTATGACGGGGTCGAACGGCCCGCGAGGCGCCGATTCACAGGTCGAAACGCCCCGCCACGCGCCGAAACCCACCGCCACGCGGGGTAACACGTCGGCGGCCGACGCCCTCGGGGCGGTACGGTCGCCGGTTGCGGACGCAGGCCCTAGGCGTCGCGCAGGATCCGCGCCGTCACGCGCGTCCCGAAGAACAGGGCTTCCACCGGCACGCATTCGTCGGCCGTGTGGAACTGCCCGAACACGTCGAAGTCTGCCGGCACGCGCAGCGGCACGAAGCCGTAGCCCCGGATGCCGAGACGACTGAGGTGCTTGTTGTCGGTGCTGGCGGGCAGCAGATACGGCACGACGGTGCCGTCGGGGTCTTCGGCGGTCACGGCATCCTGCAGCACGTCCATCAGCCGCCCCTCGGCCGGAGCCTCGATCGCCGGGATGTACCGCGACCACGCGATCTCGATGCCGTCGCCGACGACGTCTGCGAGCTCTTCGCGCAGCGCGTCCGCCTGCCCGGGCACCACGCGCACGTCGAGCGTCGCGCTCGCCGAGGCGGGGATGACGTTGATCTTGCCCCCTGCCGTGAGCACGGTCGGCGAGACGGTGTTGCGCGCCCCCGCATCGATGACGGATGCCGAGAACCCCAGGCGAGACAGATCGTCGCCGTCGAGGGGCTCGCCGCTGGCGCGTCCGTAGACCTCGAGGAAGCGCTCGAGCGTCGCGGTCCGCACGACGGGGAACCGATGCGCGCCGACCGCGGCCACGGCCCGCGCGAGGCGCACGACCGCGTTGTCGGCGGTGGGGCGGGAGCCGTGCGCCGCGGCTCCGCGGGCGGTCAGCGTGGCGACCGTCACGCCCTTCTCCGCGGTCGCGACGAGGTACGCGCGGCGGTCGTCGGGCAGGGGGATCGAGAAGCCGCCGACCTCGCTGAGCGCCTCGGTGGCCCCGGCGAAGAGCTCGGGGCGGTTCTCGACGAGCCATCGCGCGCCCCAGACGCCCCCGGCCTCTTCGTCGGCGAAGAACGCGAAGATCAGGTCGCGCCGCGGAACGACCCCGTCGCGGCGGAACGCCCTGGCGATGGCCAGCAGCATGCCGGCGAAGTCCTTCATGTCGACGGCCCCGCGACCGTAGAGCAGGCCGTCGTGGATCTCGGCGCCGAAGGGCGGGTGCGTCCAGTCGTCGGCGTCGACCGGTACGACGTCGAGGTGCGCGTGGGCGACGAGGGCGCCGGCATCCGGATCCGAACCGGCCAGCCGGGCGACCACGCTCGCGCGCCCCGGGCGGGGCTCGACCAGAACCGTCTCGTAGCCGACCTCGTCGAGGTGCTCCTTGACGTAGAGCGCGGCGCGCGTCTCGCCGTCGCCGATGGTCGCCGCCTCACCCGTGTTGACGCTGTCGATGCGGATCAGGGCGCGGATGTGCTCGAGCGCCTCGATCTCGAGAGGACCGGGCTGGGGCGTCTCAGCCCCGTCGGCCAGGTCGGTCACGGGGTCAGTGCTCGTGGGGGCGGGCGTCGTCGGCGAGCTTGAACGCGAGACGTCCGTGCGCGTAGCCGCCGCCCGCGCGGATCGCGGTCGCGACCCAGGCGGCCTCGGCGAGCTCGGCTTCGGTGGCACCGGCCTTGACGGCGTTCTGCGAGTGCCCGTCGATGCAGTAGACGCACTGGGTCGTGATGCCGACGGCCAGGGCGATGAGCTCGCGGTACTTCAGCGGGATCGCGCGCCCTTCGGGGGCGAACACGGCCTGGTCGAACGCGGCGAACGCGGCGAGGATGTCGGGTGTCTCGGCCTTGTAGACCTTCGTGAAGGTCTTGTCGGCGGTGCGGTCGAAGTACTCGGACATGGTGCCTCCCGGCGGCGTGAGCGGTGCGGATGCGTCGCCTCCACGGTGCCACGCGGCGTCGCCGGGGCAGGCGGGGGTGCGTCACACGGTGACATACCGTCGCGCTCAGGGTGGCGGTTTCGCCGAGGTGACGGACGGGGAGGGCAGCCCGCACGGTCGTCATGCTCATACCCAGAGGCGAGTAACTAAGGCTTCCGCGGTCGCAAACGCCGAGCGCGCCGCGTCCATACCCGACGCGGCATCGTCCAGGTTCGCATTCATGCGCTCGAGCGCTTGCGACCATTGTCGATGGGCGGTGTCGTACGCCGTCCTCGCGTCCCCGGTCCACTCGTCTCTTCCCGCCGCGACAATTGCGTCGAGATTCTCGAGGTGACGTCCGATGGACTCGGTCGCGTCGCGAAGCACCTCGACGAGTTGGGCATGGCGGTCGCCATCGAATCGGATGGTCATGGCTGTGGTTTCGGCCAGGTGAGGTCGTACCAGCGCAGCTCGTAGCCGGACGGGATCTCACCGGTCTCGTAGTAGTGGAAGAAGATGTCGGTCGCTTCGTCGAGTGCGAAGACCTCGTCGGGGTACACGGTGGCCTTGCGTGTGCCGTCGAAGAAGGGGATGTCGACGGAGGGCTCTCCGGAGTGGTCGCCGCCGTGGCCAACGATGTAGTGCCGGTCCTGGCCGTCGTCGTCGTACTTGTGCCACTCGATCGTCATCGCCTCGGAAGTGCCGGCGCATTGCAGGAAGACCGGGCCTCCGCCCTCACGGAGGTAGTCGACGAAGTTCTTAGCCTCGGGAATTGGCGCGAGCATCAGGGTGGACCGTTTGCCGGGTTGCATGAGGGTGAGCAAATTTTCCAGCAACTCTCGGGCCGGTCGTACTCGCGGCTTGAGCTCAGTCGAACGAGAACCATCGACCGTGTAATAGTGCCTATTTGCCGTCATGGTACAACCGATATCAGCACGTCGGTGATTGTCATCTTCTGCCCCCTAATCGTAACGGTTGCTGGGTTCTCGGGGGAGATGGAATCGTCGAACGATTTCTGGTTCTCTGCGTTCTTCATGTATTTCTCGTAATGGCGGTATAAGTGCCGTCGTCGTTTTTCGCATATCCGTCGAAGTAGCGTTGCTGGGTGGAGCCCTCGATCGAAGACCGAGCCCTCTGGCGCTCCACCGGCACCTTTAGTTCCTCTTCGACTTCATCGAGACCGATTTTCTCCTTATCTACCCACGGCTTGTTCGTTTGCCCATGCGCAAACTGGCCGTAGTCATCACGGCCATCGCCACGGTCGACCCCATGCTGCTTCTCCATCAGCATGACACCGGCACCGCCCATGGCCTCGCCCGCCAGCTTTGAAGCCCCCGCGGCAGCCAGTGTTCCTCCGCTGCCGGCGACCGCTATCCCGCCTGCGACCGCGGCCCCGCCCGGAACGCTTCCCACCCCGGTCGCGGCCAGCCCTCCACCACCGAGAGCCGCCGCGCCGCCGCTGATCATCATCGCCCCGCCCCCCAGGAGCGCCAGGAGTGCGTCTGGGTTCCGCAAGATGGCGTTACCGACCGAGGCGGTACCGTTCACCAGATTCGCCAGAGTGTCCCAGTGGATCTGGCCTTGAACGACGAGCGCTCCCAGGAAGAGCGCGCCGGCCCCTTCCCAGGTGAGTGCTTCCGGCGGCGTGATGGCGGTCAGCGCGTGCGCCGCGGTCTCGCCCGCGTCTCGAACCTCCGACCGGGCGTAGGCGAGCAGGCTCTGCGCGTCATTTCGGGTCGCTGCGCCTGCGTCTGTATAGAAGGGTACGATGCCTGTCGCGCCCGCCTGGCGTTCCGCCTGCCGGTAGCTCTCGATTCCCTCGGCCGTTTGCGCTTGCGCGGCCTGCCACATGGCGATGGCATCGCCCGCCTTCTGCTGTGCCCACCCGAGTACGGTTGCGTATTCATCCAGCGCGTCGGCTGCCGTGTTCAATGACTCCGCGAGTTGTTGCCATTGACTGCTGACGTCGGGGAGGCGGGCTGCAAAGCCCTCCGCGGCAGCCCCTTCCCAGCCTTCCGGCGCGGGGAGTTTCGTAAGCTGGGCGGCTATCTCGCCGGCAGTACGAGCGCGCCCACGCCACTGCCACACGAACTCATCGAGACCGCTCACCGATCCGGGGATGAGGTCGACGGGGTCGGACGTCTGCCCGAGTTCACTCACTTCGGGACCGCCCCGCCGGGCACGACGACATCTCGATCCGTCCTTTCGTAGAGATCGGCGCTCTGTCGGAGCCGCTCGACGAGATGAGCGAGATCTTCGACCGCGCTTTTCCACGAATCCGCCGTGTCCACCGCAAGACTCGAGACCGACCGTGCCACGTCGGCGTGGCCCACGTCTGCCGGACACGTCTCCATGAACGCGCCAGCGGAGTCGCGCACGCCCTTGAGGCGTGCGGCGGTCGTTCGCAGCGACTCGGGATCGACGGAGAATTTCGACACGAGAGCCCCCTCTCGCCGATGAGGGTAGCGCCGTCAGGGGGCGTGCTTCGACTCTTCGTTCCGAAATTCACCCGGGTGAAATGCACCCCCCTCCCGCCCGGGGCAGCCTCGTCCCAGGCCCGCCATCGGAACGGCAGCGCGGCCCCGGCGGCCGTCAGCGCAGCACGCTCGCGCCCAGCTCGACCGGGCTGCCCTCGATGTTGCCGACGATGCCGCGGATCACGCCCGTCCCGTCCTCGCGGCGCAGGCCGTCGTACCAGGCCTGGGTCGCGGCGACGTCGAACGCGTGCGTCTCGTGCGCGCGCTTGCGGGCGCGCAGCACCAGGTCGCCCGCTCGCTCGGTGCGGATGCGCTCGTAGCGCTTCAACGAGTCCTCGACGCCGAGGGTCGAGGTCGCGAAGACGATGCCGAGCGCGAAGCTGTCCTCGAGTGCCGAGCACGCGCCCTGACCGATGTCGGGGGCGGTGTTGTGCGCTGCGTCGCCGAGGATCGTCACGCGTCCCCGCACCCAGGTGTCGAAGGGGTCGATGTCCCAGATCTCGACGCGGTTGAGCGACTCGTCGGGGTCGATGCCGTCGAGCAGGGCGCGCACTCCGGGAGCGCCCCACGATCCGAACGCGTGCTCGAGAGCCGCCATGCGGTCCTCGACCACTCCCGATGGTCCGGGCACGTCGACGAAGAAGTAGAAACGGTTGCCCGCGACGGGCATGACGGCGCAGCGCTTGCCGTCGCCGACGTAGGTGGTCCACTGATCGAGCGGGCCGATCCGCTCGTCGGCAGCCACCAGGCCGTTGTAGTTGACGTAGCCCGAGTAGGAGCGTTCGGGACGGATGCCGGTGGGCTCAGTGACGTAATCCCGCACGAGCGACCGGGCGCCGTCGGCTCCGATCAGCAGGTCGGCGGTGTCCGTAGATCCGTCGGCGAAGGTGGCGGTGACCACCCCGTCGGTCTCGGATACCGAGGTCAGCGGCATCCCGAGTCTGATGTTCGGGGCGCCGACGGCATCCATCATCAGCTGCTGCAGGTCGGCCCGCGCGACGGGGTAGGGGCGCTGGCCGGTCTGCTCGGTGACGGGGGCGAGGCTGAAGCGGCAGAGCTCGTCGCCGGTGTGGCCGTCGTAATAGGCCATGTCGTCCATGCGGCCGCCGAGCGCGGCGACCTGCGGGCCGAGGCCGAGCCAGTTAAGGACCTTGACCCCGTTCGACCACAGCGACAGGGCCGCACCGACCGGTCGGTTCTCGCGCATCCGGTCGTACACGACGACCTCGTGCCCGAGCTTCTGCAGGGCCAGGGCGGCGGAGGTGCCGCCGACTCCCGCGCCAATGACGATGACCTTCATGTCGCTCCTCAGCTGCCGCGGTAGGTCGAATAGGCGAAGGGGCTCAGCAGCAGCGGCACGTGCAGGTGCGCCTCGCCCGAGACGGTGAAGGCGATCGTCGCGACCGGGTGGAACGACGCGATGCCGCGCGAGCGGAAGTAGGCGCCCGTCGCGAACGTCAGGGCGTAGTCGCCGTCGGCGAGGACGTCGGGTCCGAGTGAGAGCCGCCCGTCGGCATCGGTGGCGGCGGAGTCGATGGTCGCGCCATCGAGGTGCGAGAGCGTCACGGCGACCCCGGCCGCGGGCGTGCCGGCCGTGGCATCGAGGACGTGGGTGGTGAGGTGCGTCATTCCGCGGCCTCCGGTTCGGCGGGAGCGTCGTCGGCGAAGGTCGTGCGCAGGCGCAGCAGCGCGATCTCGGCGAGCTGGCGGGTGGCCTCGATGGTCTCGCTGTCGGGGTCGTTCGACAGGCGCCGTTCGAGCTCGGCGCGCATCTCGCCGGGCGTGCGGCCCGCCGCGCGGATGAGGAAGACGCGTCCGAACCGCTCCTCGTAGGCGGCGTTGCCGGCGGCGATGGCCGCCACGTCGCCGTCCGCGGCGGAGGCCATCGATCCCTGCTCGCGACGGGATGCCGTGGCCTCGGCGCCGTCGCCCGCCACCTTCGCCCCGATGCGCGGGTGCGCGTGCAGGGCGGCCTCGAGGTCGCCCGGAGACCAGGCCGAGGCGAGGTCTCCCGCGTACGCGGCGAGGGCGTCGACGTCTGCGTAGGGCCGGCCGGCGACGACCGCGTCGACCCAGCCGGGGACGTCGGCCCATACGCGGGCGACGGCCGTGGCATCCGCGTCGTCGAGGGCATGGAAGTCGTGCAGGTGCATGCAGGTCACGCTAGGCCGACCGCGTTACGGCGCTGTGGCGGGATGTGTCGGCGGTGTTGCTGTGGGGAACATTCTGGGGGGAGGGGTGACGCGCAGTGGGGCGCGCTGCGAGCAGTGGGGTGTCCGAGGACCGCCCCGGTGCACGTCCGGCGCCCCGAACTCTGGCGCCCGCGTCAGGCGTGCACGATCAGCCAGTGCGCGACGGCATCCGCCTCGCCCGTGTTGTGCAGGCGGTGGGGCACCGAGCAGGGGTAGCTGATCGCGTCTCCCGCCCGCAGGATCACCCGCTCGGCCTCGAAGTCGATCGTGAGCTCGCCCGCGACGACCGTGCCGACCTCGTAGCCCTCATGGTGGAACAGCCCGTCGGCGCCGTGGGCCGAGGCCCCGGGCGGGTAGATCGACTCGAAGTAGTCGACGCCGGGAGAAGTGCCGGGCGTCAGTCGGCGGAACGACACCCCGCTGTCGAGCACGATGTCGGGCGATTGCCCGGCGCGCTGCAGCGTGAAGCCCGAGGGCCCGACGGGTTCGATCGGACGGTCGGATGCCGGGTCGAAGGCCGCCACGAGCGGGACGCCCAGGGCGTCGGTGATGGCGATCAGGCGCGAGACGCTCGGCTGCATCACTCCGCGCTCGATCTGCGACACGGCGCTGGGGGAGATGCCGAGCGATTTCGCGAGCGCCCGGGCGGAGATGCCGCGCGCCTGGCGCAGGTCGCGGATCCGCGCCCCGACCCCGACCGACCCCGGCTCGACGGCGGTGGCTTCGGCGACGGGCGGCTGCGACATGTCCCGAGTCTAGGGAGGCGGAAAGCGTGAAGGAGCGACTTCACACGCTCGTTACACGAACGAAACCAGCGGCGTTGTGTGAACCCATAACTTCACATCAGAGCTCCACTCCGGCCGCGGACTCCACGTCGTGGCATCCATCGTCCTGAGAGGAATGACATGACTTCCACCCCGCTCACCGGTCCCCACGATCTCGTGGAGGCCGCCGGCCACCCCCACGGGGGCGGCAACATGAAGCCCCACTACGACGACCGTCTCGCCAACGAAGACCTGGCTCCCCTGCGGAAGCAGAAGTGGTCGAGCTACAACATCTTCGCGTTCTGGATGAGCGACGTGCACTCCGTCGGCGGCTACGTCACGGCCGGCTCGCTCTTCGCCCTGGGCCTGCAGTCGTGGCAGGTGCTCGTGGCGCTGATCGCCGGCATCGTCATCGTGCAGGTCTTCGCCAACATGGTCGCCAAGCCGAGCCAGAAGACGGGCGTGCCCTTCCCAGTCATCAACCGCGTGGTCTTCGGCATCCGGGGTGCGAACATCCCCGCGATCATCCGCGGGCTCATCGCGATCGCCTGGTACGGGGTGCAGACCTTCCTCGCGGCCGAGTCGCTGAACATCGTGTTCCTCAAGTTCATCCCGGGTTCCGCAGCTCTCCTCGACGTGTCTTTCGCCGGCCTCTCGGCACTCGGCTGGATCTCGTACGCGATCCTGTGGACCGCGCAGTTCCTGCTCTTCTGGAACGGCATGGAGGTCATCCGCCGCTTCATCGACTGGGCCGGCCCCGCCGTCTACCTCGTCATGATCGTGCTCGCCGTGTACCTCGTGTCGCAGGCCGGCATCCAGAACATCTCGTTCACCCTGTCGACGGTGCAGCTCGACTTCTGGGCCTCGATCCCGGTGATGTTCGCCGCGATCGCCCTGGTCGTGTCGTACTTCTCGGGCCCGATGCTGAACTTCGGCGACTTCGCCCGCTACGGCAAGAGCTTCGCCGCGGTGAAGAAGGGCAACCTCTGGGGCCTGCCGATCAACTTCGTCTTCTTCTCGCTGCTGACCGTCATCACCGCGTCGGCCACCGTCCCGGTGTTCGGCTCGCTCATCACCGACCCCATCAAGACGGTCGAGCAGATCGACACGCCCTTCGCGATCCTGCTGGGCGGGCTCACCTTCGTCACGGCCACCGTCGGCATCAACATCGTCGCGAACTTCATCTCGCCCGCGTTCGACTTCTCCAACGTCGCCCCGAAGAAGATCTCGTGGCGCGCGGGCGGCATGATCGCCGCCGTCGGCTCCACCTTCCTCATGCCCTGGAACTGGTACTCCAACAGCGACGCCATCCACTACTCGCTGGGCGTGCTGGGTGCGCTGATCGGCCCGCTCTTCGGCATCCTGATCGCCGGCTACTACATCGCGGCCCGCCAGCGCGTGAAGGTCGATGCGATGTTCACGATGGATGCCGCCGGGCCTTACTGGTACCGCAACGGTTTCAACCCGAACGCGGTCAAGGCCGTCATCGCCGCGGGGGTTCCCACCGTGCTGATCGCCGTGTTCCCGAAGCTCTTCGCCGACCTGGGGCTGTTCAACGTCTCGTGGGTCAGCGACTACAGCTGGTTCATCGGATGCGGTCTGGGCTACGTGCTCTTCCTGCTCTTCGAGCGGCTCGATCCCCGCGTCCCGACCTTCGACGGTGAGACCGAGGGCATCTCCGACGGCACGGTCGACGCGGTCGCCGAGGCCCCGGTCGTCGAAGAGGTTCCCGTGCTCGCCCAGAAGGTTCGGGATGCCGAGACCGCGGCCGCACCCCCGCGCGAGGCGCTCGCGTGAGGATCCTGCTCATCAACCCCAACACCTCCCGGGCGATGACCGCGAAGATCGCGGACGCCGCCCGGGAGGTGGCGGGGCCCGACGTCGTCATCGACGCCGCGTGCCCTTCCGCCGGTGCTGCCGCGATCGAGAGCCACGTCGACGAGATCGCGGCCGCCGCGGCCGTGGTCGAGCTGATCGCCGCCGACCGTGACAGCTCCGACCCCGCGGACGCCTACGTGATCGCGTGCTTCGGCGACCCGGGGCTCGATGCGGCCCGCGAGCTGGTCGAGGTGCCCGTGGTCGGGATCGCCGAGGCGGCGATGCACCTGGCGGCGGTGTCGGGGCGGCACTTCGGGGTCGTCACGACGCTCAGCCGGACGCTCGGACGGGCGCACGATCTCGTCGCGCGGTACGGCATGGAGCGTGCGTGCGTCTCGCTCGCGGCGACGGGCATTCCGGTGCTCGACCTCGAGGACACGGCATCCGCCGCCGTCACCACCATCGCCGAACTCAGTGCGGATGCCGCAGCGTCCGGCGCCGACGTCATCGTTCTCGGCTGCGCGGGCATGGCCGACCTGTGCGCCGAGCTCACGGCACGCGTCGGGGTGCCGGTCGTCGACGGGGTCGCGGCCGCGGTGGGCATGGCATCCGGAATGGTGCGCATGGGCCTGGGCACGAGCAAACGCGACGAGTACGCGCGGCCTCCGCGCGAGTTCGCGGGTGCGGCCGCCGGTCATCCCGGGTTCGGGGCGGATCCCGTCACTCGGGGCGGAACCCGCGCGCCCCGAACGACGGAATCCGCCCCACACCGCGACGACGTAACTCGCGGCGCCGAGGTGTTCGCATGAATGTTGATGACGGTTACATTCGCGAAACGCGAGCGTCCTACCGTGACGCCATGACCACCCGGATCGCCGCCCGCCGCGTCTTCGTCGACGGGGCCTTCGCTCCCGCCACGGTCGTCATCGAGGAGGGGGTGATCGCCGCGCTCGAGCCGTTCGACGCCTCGGCCGACACGGTGCTCCCCGCCGACGCGGTGCTGCTTCCGGGCCTCGTGGATTCGCACGTGCACCTCGACGAGCCCGGCCGCACCGAGTGGGAGGGCTTCGCCACGGGCACGGCCGCGGCGGCCGCGGGGGGCGTGACGACCGTCGTCGACATGCCGCTGAACAGCCTCCCGGTCACGACGAGCGTCGAGGCTCTGGATGCCAAGCGCCGGGCCGCCGTGGGAAAGCTCGCCGTCGACGTCGCCTACTGGGGTGGCGCGGTTCCCGAGAACCTCGGATCGCTGCGAGAGCTCGCCGACGCCGGAGTCGTGGGGTTCAAGTGCTTCCTGTCGCCGAGCGGGATCGACGAGTTCGGCCACCTCGACGCCGAGCAGCTGGAGCGATGCCTCGCCGAGCTCGCGGCGTTCGACGGACTGCTCATCGTCCATGCCGAAGATCCGGCCCATCTGCACGCCGACGGCGCGCTCGGCCCGCGCTATCGCGACTTCGAGGCCAGTCGTCCGCCGCTGAGCGAGCGTGCCGCGATCGAACGGGTCATCGACGCCGCTCGCCGCACGGGCGCTCGGGCGCACATCGTCCACGTGTCCGACGGGGGAGCGCTGGATGCGGTGCGCACCGCCAAGGCCGAGGGTGTGCGCCTCACGGTCGAGACGTGCCCCCACTACCTCACGCTCGACGCCGCGGCCGTGCCCGATGGCGCCGGGGCGTTCAAGTGCTGCCCGCCGATCCGCGGGGGAGACAACCGCGACCTGCTGTGGGCCGGGGTCATCGACGGCACGATCGATGCGATCGTCAGCGACCACTCGCCCGCCACCGTCGAGCTGAAGGGCAACCCCGACTTCGGTCTCGCGTGGGGCGGAATCGCGGGGCTGCAGACCGGTCTTTCGGCGATCCACTCCACGGCCCGAGGGAGGGGGCTCGCGTTCGAGTCGCTGCTGCCCCTGATGACGACCGGCCCCGCTCGCGTCGCGGGTCTCGAGGGGCTGGGTGTGATCGAGGTGGGGGCTCCCGCGCACCTGGTGGCCTTCGCCCCCGACGAGCAGTTCACGGTGGATGCCGCGGCGCTCGAGTACCGCAATCCCGTATCTCCGTGGCACGGGCAGACGCTGACCGGCGTCGTCCGTGAGACGTGGCTCCGCGGAGAATCCGTCTACCGACGCGGAGCCCCGGTCACCGAGCGCGAGGGCCGAGAGCTGCTGCGCGCGACAGCGGTGGTGGAGGCGTGAGCGTGGTCGAGCCCGTCGAGGTTCCTGAGCCTGTCGAAGGAGCCGGCACCCGCCCGTTCCCGATCCTGCAGCCCCACGCCGGGCCGATCCCCGGGGATCGCTACGTCGCCGCGACCCTCGACACCGTCCTGTGGGGGCGCCTCCCGTGCGCGGCCGACACCCCCGTGCTCGAGATCTCCTCGGGCGAGAGCGTCACGTTCGACACCGTGAGTCACGAGGGCATCCTCGACGACCAGGGCAAGGATCCGCGCGCGTTCTTCGCGGGCCACGGCGTGCCCGCCGAGCAGGTGCTCGACGATGCGGTCGAGATCGCGGCATCCGCCCCCCGAGACCCCTTCGCCGACGGCCCCCACGTGGTCGTCGGACCCGTGCACGTGCGCGGAGCGCACCCCGGCGACCTGCTCAAGATCACGGTCGAGACCCTCGTGCCGCGCGTGCCGTACGGCGTGATCTCGAACCGCCACGGCAAGGGCGCCCTGGTCGGCGAACTGCCGCGGGGCGAGCACAACGTCAGCGTGTTCTCGGCCGTCGTCGAGCGCGACGGCATCCTGCACGGCACTCTGCCCGTGGTCGAGGGCGGTGATCCCGTGGTGTCGTTCCCGCTCGCGCCGTTCCTCGGCACGATGGGCGTCGCCGTCGCGGGGGAGGAGCGTCCGCACTCGGTGCCGCCGGGGGTGCACGGCGGCAACATCGACATCAACCTGCTCGTCGAGGGGACGACGCTCTTCCTCCCCGTACAGGTCGAGGGGGCGCTGGCCTACGTCGGCGACCCGCACTTCGCACAGGGCGACGGCGAGGTGGCGCTCACCGCTCTCGAGGCCTCGCTGCGCGCCACCCTGCGCTTCGAGGTGATCCCCGCGGATGCCGCCCGCGCAGCGTTCGGCGAGGTGACCGGGCCGCTCGTGCGCACCCCCGACCACCTCGTCCCGACCGGGATGGACCCCGACCTCGACGCCGCGATGCGCGCGTGCGTGCGCTCGTCGCTGGCGCTGCTGAACGGGCGCTGGGGCATGGACGAGCACCTCGCTTACGCCTATCTATCCGCCGCGACGGACTTCGACATCTCGCAGGTCGTCGACATCGTCTCGGGGGTGCACGCGCGCATCCGCGAGGCCGACTTCGCGGGGGTCGCAGCCGTGGAGCCGGTGGCGCTGGCATCCGGAGCCGACGCCGTCGAGGCGCCCGAGCCCGTCGACACGGCGACCCACGATGAAGGAGACGCCTCATGAGCCCCGTCCTCGCCGCCGCGCTGGCCCGTGCCGAGGCCGCCGACGCCGGACTGGCCTTCGATCTCGGTCTGGCCGTCGATGCCGACGCCTCGAGCGCGCGGCTCGCACCCGAGGGGACCCCTCCCCGTCGAGTGTCCACAACACTCGGACGATTTCTCGGATGGTCCGGGTGTCGTGGACACTCAGCGCAGCGCGGAGAGGGGCGCCGATCATGACGGATGCCACGGGGGCGACGCCCGAGCGCGCCAGGCCCGAGGCCGCAATGCCCGAGCCCGCTATGCCGGCGCCCGCGGTGCCCACGCCCGCCCCCGCGGCGCCGACGGACGCCCCGGCGATCCCCGCCGACCTGCGCGCGGCGTTCGACGCCTACGAGCGGGCGATCGTCGCGAACGACCTCGACGCCCTCGACGGGTTCTTCGCACCCGGGCCCGACACCCTGCGCGGCGACCCGGCGGGACTTCTCGTCGGTCACGACGCGATCAGCGGGTTCCGCTCGCTGCGCGGTGGCGTCCCCCCGCGCGACATCGCCGACATCCACTACCGGCCGCTCGGGCCCGACAGTGCCCTGCTCATGTCGGTCTCGCGCTTCCACGGCGGAGGCCGCGGCCTGCAGACGCAGGTCTGGCAGCGGATCGACGGCCGATGGCTCATCACCGCCGCCCACGTCGCCCCGCGCACACCCCCGCTCGACCGCACCATCTGGCGCAGCGTCGGCGACCCCTTCCTGCAGGGATCGTGGGAGGGGCCGCTGGCAGGGCTCACCGTCGCCGTGAAGGACCTCTTCGCGATCGCCGGGTTCCGCATCGGCGCGGGCAATCCGACCTACCTCGAAGAGGCGCGGCCCGAGAAGGCCACGGCCCCGGCCGTCGCCGACCTCCTGCGAGCGGGAGCGTCGCTGCGCGGCATCGCGCGGACCGACGAGTTCGCCTACTCGATCGCCGGCGACAACGTGCACTACGGCACCCCGCCAAACGGTGCGGTGGTGGGCGCCCTCCCCGGCGGATCATCGAGCGGACCCGCCTCCGCTGTCGCCCTCGGCCACGCCGACATCGGCCTCGCCACCGACACCGCGGGATCGATCCGCGTGCCGGCGTCGTACCAGGGTCTCTGGGGCCTGCGCACGACCCACGACCTCGTACCGCGGCAGGGCATGCTGCCGCTCGCGCAGTCCTTCGACACGATCGGCTGGCTCACGCGCGACGGCGAGACCCTGCAGCGCGTCGCGGATTGGTGCCTGAGCTACGACGGTTCGACGTCCACCGAGAACGTGCTCGGGGCCTCGGCCGACGACCTGCCCTGGCGCTTCGTCGTCCCCGAGGAGATTCTCGGCTGCGTGGAGCCGGCGACCCGCGATGCGTTCAGCCGACTGCTCGCCGCCCTCGCGGCATCCGATGATCCGCCGCCCTTCCGGGCCGTGTCGAGCGGAGACCTGGATGCCGCGTTCACCGCGTTTCGGACGGTGCAGGGCGCCGAGGCGTGGCGCAACGACGGGGAATGGCTGCGGGCGCACCCCGGCGCCGTCGGCCCGGCCGTGGCGGAGCGCTTCGAGATCGCCTCGCGCATCACGGCGACCGACGAAGCCGCCGCGCGCGAACACCTCGAGCCGATCGCCGCTCATCTCGCCGAACTCGTCGACGGCGCCGTGATTATCTTCCCGACCGTGCCCGGTCCCGCTCCCCAGCGCACGGCAGACGTCGACGCCGTGCGCGCCGCGACCCTGCGCATGACGGCACCCGCGGCGATCGGCGGGCTCCCCGCGGTGTCGGTCCCGCTGCTGCGCGTCGGCGGCGCCCCGGTCGGCGTCTGCCTCGTCTCGCGCGCCGGCACCGACATCGCCCTCGTCCGCCTGGCTCGACGTTTCGCCGCGCTCGCATCCACCCGCCCCCGCACCACGGAGTCCTGATGTCCCACCTCCCCGGCCCGATCGACCCGCCCGCGCGCCTGCTGATGGGCCCCGGCCCCATCTCGGCCTACCCGAGCGTGCTGCGCGCGATGGGCGCCCCGCTGGTCGGCCAGTACGACCCGTTCATGACGGCGACAATGACCGAGACACAAGAGCTGTACCGGCAGGTCTGGGGCACCGAGAACGACGCGACCCTGCTCATCGACGGCACCTCGCGCGCGGGCATCGAGGCCGCGATGGTCTCGCTGATCCGCCCGGGCGATCGGGTGCTCGTCCCCGTGTTCGGCCGCTTCGGGCACCTGCTGGCCGAGATCGCCGAGCGCGCGCTCGCCGAGGTGCACACGATCGAGGTGCCGTGGGGGCAGGTGTTCCCGGTGTCGGCGATCCGCGAGGCGATCGAGCGGGTGAAGCCGCACCTCGTCGCGTGCGTGCAGGGCGACACCTCGACCACGATGCTCCAGCCGCTGGAGGAGATCGGCGAGATCTGCCGCGCGCACGGCGCCCTGTTCTACACCGACGCCACCGCCTCGCTCGGCGGCAACCCCTTCGAGATGGACGCCTGGGGTCTGGATGCCGCGACCGCCGGCCTGCAGAAATGCCTCGGCGGGCCGTCGGGATCCGCGCCGCTGAGCCTCTCGGACCGCGCCGTCGAGGTGGTGCGCTCGCGCGCCCGCGTCGAGGCCGGCATCCGCGAAGAGGGCGACGCCTCGGCATCCGACTTCATCCGCTCGAATTACTTCGACCTCGCGATGATCCTCGACTACTGGGGGCCGCGCCGCCTCAACCACCACACCGAGGCGACGACCATGCTCTACGGCGCGCGCGAGTGCGCCCGAGTGCTGCTGCTCGAGGGGCGCGACGAGGTCATCGCGCGTCACCAGCTGCACGGCGACGCGATGCTCGCGGGGGTCGAGGGCCTCGGCCTGACCGTGTTCGGCGACGTCGCGCACAAGATGACGAACGTGGTGGCGGTGGAGATCCCGGATGCCGTCGTGGGCGACGCCGTGCGCAGCGAGCTGCTGAGCGATTTCGGCATCGAGATCGGCACGTCGTTCGGACCCCTGCACGGCCGCGTCTGGCGGATCGGCACGATGGGCTACAACGCGCGGAAAGATGCCGTGCTCACCACCCTCGCCGCCCTCGAGGCGGTGCTGCGCCGCCACGGTGCCGCGGTCGCGTCCGGCGGCGGGGTCGAGGCCGCGCAGGGCGTGTACGCGGGGGCGAGGGCGTGAGGGCGACCGGCGCCGGGCGCGGCGTGCGCGATCCCGCGACGGGTTGCGGCGGCCGCGGGGCCCGCGCGTGACGGCATCCACCCGCCTCCAGGCCGTCCCCGAGCGCATCGCCACGGCGGCGCGCCGCGTCATGGGACGCTGCGAAGAGCTCGCGCGCGTCACCTCGACGCCCGGCTCGATCACCCGCGTCTACCTCTCCCCCGAGCACGCGCGGGTGAACCGCCTGGCGGCCGAATGGATGCGCGAGCTCGGCATGACCACCCGGCAGGACGCCGCGGGCAACCAGGTCGGCCGCCTCGCTCCGGCCGGGATGCCCGATGCTCCCGCCCTGCTGCTCGGCTCGCACCTCGACACGGTGCCCGACGCGGGACGCTTCGACGGCATCGTCGGGGTGCTGATGGCGCTCGAGGTCGTGCGGCTGCTGCGCCGCGTCGACGATGAGGGCGCGGCATCCAGCCCGTTCCCCTTCGCCCTCGAGGTCATCGCCTTCAGCGACGAGGAGGGCACGCGGTTCGGCAAGGCCCTGCTGGGCTCGTCGGCCGTGGCCGGTCAGTGGGATCCCGCGTGGTGGGATCTGACGGATGCCGACGGGCTCACCCTGCGCGAAGCCTTCCGCGACTTCGGGCTCGACCCGGGCCGCGTGGGCGAGGCCGCCCGCCGGCCCGACCAGCTCGTGGCGTACCTCGAGGCGCACATCGAGCAAGGGCCCGAGCTGCACCGCAGCGGACAGGCTCTCGCCGCGGTGTCGTCGATCGCGTCGGCGCGGCGGTTCCAGCTCGTCGTCGAGGGTGAGGCGCGGCACGCGGGCGGCACGCCCTACGACATGCGGCGCGACGCCCTGCTCGGCGCGAGCGAGGCGGCGCTGGCGGTCGAGCGCATCTGCCGTGGCGAGCACCACATCGTGGGCACCGTCGGCCAGCTCGAGGCCTTCCCCGGCGCGGTCAACGTCGTGCCCGGCGAGGCGCACCTCTCGCTCGACCTGCGCGGAGAGTTCGACGCCACGCGTGACCACGTGTGGAGGGAGATCTCGCGCGAACTCGACGCGATCATGGGGCGCCGGAGCCTGCGCTGGCGCGCCCGCGAGGTGCACAGCGCGCCCGCCGTGTTCTGCGCTCCGCTGCTGCAGGACGTCGTCCGCGCGGGCATCGGCGGCGACGCCCCCACCCTCTTCAGTCGCGCCGGTCACGACGCCATGGCGATCGGTGCGATCACCGACGTGGGCATGCTGTTCCTGCGCAACCCCGACGGCATCAGCCACCACCCCGCCGAGGCCGTGGCCGGGGCGGATGTGGCCGCGGGCATCCGCGCCCTGGCCGAGGCCGTGCTGCACCTGGGCGCCGAGCCGCGCTGAGGCGCGGGCGCGGAGCTGACGCTGACGCCGCCGCCCGGTGCGCGGCGTTTCGGGGCGCCGGTCGTGGCCCCGGGGCGCGGTGCGCGCGGGCGCGGTCGGAGGTGGGGCGTCGGACGTGGACCCGGGGCGAGCTTCGTGGCCCCGGGGCCACGAACGGTCAGGGACTGCCGCACCGCCTGAACCGCGACCGTGACAGCGGCGAACCGGCGCCGCCCGGGCCGTGCCTCACATGATCCAGATGTGCTCGCCGTGGTGCACGTCGAAGCACTCGTACGGGCCGAGGTCGTCGATCGCGCGGACGACCGTCCCGTTCTCGAACTCCAGCGCGAGGCTCGAGGGCGCGTCGACTCGCACCGCCGTCACGGTCAGCGAGAGCAGGTCGAGGAGCGGCGCGGCGAGGTCGCGGGCATCTTCGGCCGATCTCTCGTCGCCTCCCGTGACGGTCACGGCGAGCACCCGCTCGACGTCGAGACCCACGCCCTCGTCGAAGAACAGCGACACCTTGTAGCGGCCGTAGGTCACGGCATCCAGGCGCCGTCCCTCGAAGAAGCCGAACGTCTCGCCCGCGGTGATCCCGTACACGGCGGTCAGCCTACGCGGCACCCCCGCCGGCGAGCCTCCATACGCGGTCGCGCGAGAACGGCAGCTCGTACCCGCGGCGGCCGAGGGCGCGCGAGACGGCGTTGCCGATCGCCGCGCCCACCGGGTTGTACGGCGACTCGCTCATCGACTTGGCGCCGAACGGGCCGAGGGTGTCGTCGGTCGCGGCGAAGTACACCTCGGTGTCGGGCACGTCGGCGAACTGCGGCACGCGGTACGTGCGGAACACCGGGTTCTGCACGACGCCATCCTCGAGGTACACCTCTTCGTACAGCGCTCCGCCGAGCGCCTGCGCGGCGCCGCCCTCGATCTGGCCGCGGCACTGCGCCGGGTTGATCACGACTCCGGCATCCGCCGACTGGATCGACTGCAGCACCTTCACCGTCCCCGTCTCGGGGTCGACGGCCACGCGCACCGCGTGCACGTTGAACGCGAGTGAGCGGACCTTGCCGAACTCCGCCCCGTCGGCGGTGAGGCCGTCGGCGCCCCCGGCCTCGACGATGCGCGCCCACGTCACGGTCTCGCCCGCGAACGAGATTCCGGATGCCGTGACCTCGGCCCCCGCGGCATCCGCCCCCGACAGATCGGCGGCGATGGCGATCAAGCGGCGCTTCAGCGAGAGGCAGGCGCCGTACAGCGCCTTACCGGCGACGACCGTCCCCGCGGAGGCGAACGCACCGGTGTCGTGGCGCACCGCGTCGGTGTCGGCGGCCCACAGCTCGAGACGGTCGGGGGTGGCGTCGAGGACCGTCGCCGCGATCTGGCGGTGCACGGTCGCGGTGCCGTTGCCGAACTCGGCGGTGCCGACGCGCAGCAGGTACGTGCCGTCGGGGCGCAGCGTCGCGCTGGTGTGGGCGATGTGTCCGCGCGGGGCCATGGTCGCGATCATGGCCGCGGCCATCCCTTCGCCGACCACCCAGCCCTCGGGCGCCGTCACCCCGTTGCCGCGCCGCAGCGCGTCCTGCGCGAGGTCGAGGCACTGGTCGAGGCCGTAACTGCCCCAGATCAGGTCTTCCTCGTGGGGCTCCTCACCGTCGTCGGGGTGCAGGGAATCGCCCTCGCGCACGGCGTTGATGCGGCGCAGGTCGAAGGGGTCGATGTCGAGCTCCTGCGCGAGGGCGTCCATGGCCGACTCGACGGCGAACACGACCTGCCCGAGCCCGTAGCCGCGGAACGCGCCCGAGGGCGGGTTGTTCGTATAGACCGCCTCGGCGTCGATCCACTTCGTCGGCACGCGGTACAGCGTCGTCGACTCGGCGCACGAGTGGAACAGCACGCCGATCGCGTGGTTGCCGTAGGCGCCGGTGTCGCTCAACACGTCGAGCTTCATCGCGGTGAGGGTGCCGTCGGCATCCGCCCCCAGTGTCGTGCGGACGCGCATCGGATGCCGCAGAGACGCCCGGACGAACTGGTCGGTGCGCGAGAACTCGTAGGCGACGGGACGACCGAGGCGCAGCACCGCGAGCGCGGTGAGGTCTTCGGTGAAGAGCTCCTGCTTGCCGCCGAAGCCGCCGCCCACGCGGGCCGCGTACACGCGCACGCGATGGCGCTCCAGGTCGAACACGTGCGCGAGTTCGTTTCGCACGAGGAAGGGCACCTGCGTCGACGAGCGGATCACGAGGCGACCGCCGTCGTCGATCCAGCCGACGGCGCCGTGCGTCTCGAGCGCCGCGTGGGTCACGCGCGACGAGCGCCACTCGCCCGTCACCGTGGTGTGGCTCGCGGCGAGGGCCGCGTCGATATCGCCGCCGTGGCCGACGTGGAAGCCCGCCACGACGTTGCGGCCGGCGTCCATCACGCGTTCGTCGGGCGTGCGATCGGGGTGCAGCAGCGGGGCTCCGGGCCGGCGCGCCTGTTCGGGATCGAACACCGCGGGCAGCACGTCGTACTCGACCTGCACGGCACGGCATCCGGCATCCGCCGCCTCGGCCGTCTCGGCGACGACCGCGGCGACCCGCTGACCGACGTGACGCACGACGTCGTCCAGCATTCGCGTGTCGTCGGGGTCGTCGGTGCGGTGCTCGTGGCGGCCGGTCGAATAGCGCACGTCGGGCACGTCGTCGTGGGTGAACACGGCCACGACGCCCGGGACTGCCCGCGCGGCCGTCGTGTCGATCGAGACCACCCGGGCGTGGGCGTGCGGCGAGGTCACGACGCGCAGCACGAGCGGCGGGCCGCCGGGCACGGGCTCGTCGAAGGTGAACGGTTCGCGCCCCTGGACGATGCGGCGGGCCGCCTCGGGGATGACCGAGGTGCCGACGCGGCCGGTGACGGATGCCGCTGCCCCGGTCGGCGTGCACACCTCCTGCAGATCGGCGGGCGCGGGCGTCGAGGCAGCCGTGAGGGACGGATCTGCAGGAGGTGTGTCGTGCCCCGCGCAGGCACCGCCGCAGCCGGCGGGGGCCGCGGCCGGCGCTGCCGACCCGGTCTCACGCACGGGCCCCCGCACGGACGCCCGGATCGCCTCGCGGATCGGTCGGTACCCCGTGCACCGGCAGAGGTTGCCCTTCATGCGTCGGTCGAGGTCGCCCAGGTCGTCCGGGGTCAGGGTCGAGGCCGTCACGCTCATGCCGGGCGTGCAGAACCCGCACTGGAAGCCGAAGCCGGTCGCGAGGGCTTCCTGCACGGGGTGCAGGTCGTCGCCGGGGGCGAGACCCGCGGCGGTCGTGATCGCGCGGCCCTCGAGGCGCATCGCGGGGATGATGCACGAGTGCGTCGGCGTGCCGTCGAGCAGCACCGAACACGCGCCGCAGTCGCCCGCGTCGCACCCCTTCTTCACCTCGACGTGGCCCGCCTCGCGCAGCAACGTGCGCGCACTCTGACCGGGGCGCGGGTCGGCCTCGACGGCGGTTCCGTTGACCTCGAACCTCACGCCGCGCCTTCCTGCAGTTCCCGGACGAAGCGCGCCCGCAGGCGCTCCGCGAGCACGACACTCACACCCCGACGCCAGTCGGCGCTTCCGAGCGGGTCGGTGTAGAAGTCGCTGGCGGCCGCCACGGCATCCCGCAGCTCTCCCGCCCCCGGCACGTGCGGAAAGCGCAGCACGCGGGGCCGACGCACCGCGGCCGTCACGACGAACACCGCGGTGCCGTCGGGGTCGACCCGGGCCGTGACCACGGCGCCGGAACGGCCGAGTTCGGCCAGGGCGATCTTCTGCAGCCCGACCCGCGCCTCCAGGGCCCGCGCGGGAATGTCGAGGGCGCGCACGACCTCGCCGGGCGCGAGGGAGGTTGCGGCGTTGTCGACGACGAGCTCGGCGACCGCGATGCGCCGTTCGCCGCCATCGGGCGTCCACACGAGGGCCCTGGCATCCAGGGTCGACAGCAGGGCGATCATCGCGCCGGCCGCGAAGGCCTGGCAGACGTTGCCGCCGACGGTGGCGGTGTTCCAGATCTTGAACGACGCGAGCAGGGCGTCGGCCGAGGGGCGGGCGAGAGCGAGCGAGGTCCACGCGGGCGGAGCCTCGGTCTCGACCCACGCGAGCAGGCGCGCGATCGTGCAGGTGGCGCCGATCCGCAGGCCCTCGTCGGTGATCTCGAGGTCGGGCCACCCGAGCGTGGTCAGGTCGACGAAGCCGGTGGTGCCGGGCTGCGGCTCGCTCATGATCCAGGTGCCGCCGGCGATGACGACCTCACCGGGCGCGAGCGCCAGGTCGGAGCGCGTCCGCGCGGCGCGGTACGAGGTGACGGTGGTGATGTCCACGACTCAGCCCGCCAGGATCCGGCCCGACCAGCGGCCGTCGGCGAGCGTGTAGTGCTGGCGCGTGCTCTGCCCGATCGGGTCGCCGCGCCAGAACGTCAGGGTGAGGGGGCGCAGGCGGAACCCCGCCCACCGCTCCGGCGGTTCCAGCTCGGGGTGGGCGTCGCCGAACTCCGCCCAGAGATGGTGCCGCGCCTCGACGGGCAGGTGGGCGTTCTCGTGCGTGTTGATCCACGCGAGCATCTGCAGGTACCGGGACCGCTGGCGGTACACCGCGGCGGCCTCCGCCGCGCCGACCCGCTCGACGATCCCGCGCACGACGAGCTGTCGACCGATCTCGGGCCACGCCACCGCCATCGCGGCGACCGGGTTCGCGGCGATCTCGGCGACCTTCGCGCTGGTCGAATCGGTGTGGAACGTGAGGCCCGCGGCATCCCTGTCGCTGATGAGCACGTGACGGAGCGAGGGGATGCCGTCCAGCCCGATGGTCGACAGGGCCGCGAGGGGCCGCAGTTCGCCGTCGTGGGGAGGGAGCCACCGTTGCATCAGCGCAAGCGGGTCGTCGACGAGCACGTCGATGTCGGCGACGTCGGAACCGAACGTGGTGCCGGCCGTGATCATGGCCACCTCCGGGGGCTGCAGCGGGTAGGGCCGAGCGTAGGGACGGCGCGTTTCGGCGATGTTGCCGCCATGAACATTCGCCGAAACACGCGCTTCCTACACTCCGGCTATGACCTCGCTGCCGCTGATCGACGCCTGCCCCAAAGGGATGGAGTACGGGCCCTGCGGCGGGGTCGGCTTCGACGGGTCGTGCGAGATCGATGCGACGCACCGCTGCGCGTTCCTGCACCGACCGACCGTGCCGTGGACGGGGGTCGACCGTGCGGTGGTTCCGGCGCCGTCGCCGCGGACGGCCGCGGCCACGCAGACGCTCGCGGCCCTCGACACCCGGCCCTGGGTGGTGGCGGATCTGCCCGCACGCGCCCTCAGCGTCTCGTCGATCGACGCGTGCGCGGAGATCCTCGCCGGAGAAGTGGATGCCGTCCTCGCCGGCGACGCGGGAAGCGCGCGGGTCCAGTTCCCTCCCGCGTACCGCGCACACCTGCTGCAGCGGCGGGGGCTGCGCGTGTGGACCGGCCTGAACATGCGCGACCGCAACCGTGTCGCGATCGAGGGGGAGCTCGCCGCTCTCGCTGTCGAGGGGGTGGCGGGCGTGCACTGCGTCACCGGTGACCACACGCGCACCGGTCACCGCCCCGACGCCGCGCCCGTCTTCGACCTGGACTCGACCGAGGCCGCCGCTCTCGCCCGCGCCGCCGGCCACGTCGTCTCGGTCGCCGCCTCACCCGCGGCGCCGCCGGTCGACCGCCGCGCCGCGCGCCTGCGCGAAAAGGTGCGGGCCGGGGCCGACGTCTGCTTCGTGAACCACGCCGGGGGTGCGGAGCCCGTCCGGCGTTTCGTCGAGGACGTGGGAGGCGGCCTCCGGTTCATCCCGTGCGTCCCCGTCGTCGTCGACCACGCCTCGGCCGACCTGCTGGAGTCGTTCACCGCGCTGGTGCTGCCCGAGGGGTTCCTCGAGCGCGTGCGCGGCGCCCGAGACCCACGGGCCGAGGGGATCGCCCTCGCCGTCGCTCTCGCCGAGGAGATGCTCGCGCTGCCCGGGGTCGTCGGCGTCAACCTCTCGGGCGGGCGCGACGGCGCCGAGGACTCGTACGCCGAGGCGCTCGTCGAGGTGGCGCGGCGGCTGCGGTGACGGCCCGGTCGTGGGCCTCGGGCGGGCCGAACTCCTGAGATTTCGCCGCTCGGGTGCCTCGGCACGCCGAGTCCCCGCGGGCCGAGCCGGCGCCGCCGACGGTTCTCAGGAGTTTCGCGCACCCTGGGCGGATCACCGTGCGCGCCTCAGTGCATGATCATCCCGCCGGTGACGTTGATCGCCTGACCGGTCAGGTATCCGCCCGCGGGCGACGCGAGGAAGTGTGTCACCCCCGCCACGTCCTCCGGCGCGCCCAGTCGCCCGAGCGGCGACTTCGCGCTCCACGTGCGCACATCGTCCTCGGATCGGGTGTCGGCGCCCATGTCGGTGAGCACGTACCCGGGGCACACGGCGTTGACGCGGACACCGTGGCATCCCCACTCTTGCGCTCCCGCGCGCGTGAGCGCGACGACAGCGGCCTTCGACGCGGCGTAGTGCCCCTCGCCGCCACCGCCCTGCTTGGCGGCCATGCTGGCGATGTTGACGATCGAGCCCGCGCGCGCCTCGAGCATGACCGGGGCGACAGCCTGCATCGTCACGAGCGTCGCGCGCGCGTTGATGTCGAGCACGAGATCCCAGTCGTCGACCGAGATGTCGAGCAGCGACACGTGCTGGAACACCCCCGCGCAATTCACGAGCACGTCGACGCCCCCGAGTGCCTCGATCGCCTCTCCGACCGCGCGGCGCGTGTCGAGGGGGTCGCGCAGGTCGACGGAGAAGAAGAGGGATGCCGTATCCCCGGCGGGAGCACGACGATCGAGCACCGCGACCCGGGCGCCGTCCGAGACGAACCGCTCGACGATGGCGGCGCCGATGCCGCCGGACCCGCCCGTGACGATCACGCGCTGAGACATGAGGCTCCTTCCGCGGGGCGTCGGGTCGCCCTCGGCGGCACCGTACGCCCGGCGGGTGCACCCCCCGGAGACGCCCGTGTTTCCGAGGCGTAACGCTTCTGCGGTCGCGCCGGGTCGTCGGCATCCGGGGTCGTACGCTCGGCTCATCGCCCGCCCGAAGCCTCAGGAGAGACGTGCCCGTTCACCCCGCCATCACCGACCCCGCCGTGCGCGCGCACCTCGAAAGACTCGCGGCGCGGGCCGGCACGATCCCCTCGGGGGCGACGGATGCCGAGGGCGACGACACCGCGCGGATCGCCGAGCTGCGCGCGAACCCCTCGTGGGTGCGGATGCCCGACGACGAGATCCTCGAGTCGATCGACCTGGATGCCGCGGGCCGGGGCCTGCGTCTCTACCGCCCGCGCGCCGGGCACCGGGGGACCCTCGTGTTCGCCCACGGCGGCGGGTGGGTCGCCGGGAACCTCGACAACAACGACGCCCTGTGCCGTACCCTCGCTCTCGCCACCGGTACCCAGGTGCTCAGCGTCGACTACCGCCTCGCGCCCGAGCACCCCTTCCCGGCGGGTCTCGACGACCTCGACCGCGCGCTGCGCTTCGCCGCGTCGGGTGCCGACGGACTCATCGACCCGTCGCTGCTCGGTGTCGCCGGGCACAGCGCGGGCGGCAACCTCGCCGCCGCGCTCGCGCTGCGCGCGCGGGACGGCCGGGCTCCCGGCATCCGGTGTCAGGTTCTGCTCTGCCCGGTGCTCGACGCCCCCGATCCGTCACGCCCCAGCTATCGCGCGCACACCGACGATCTGCCGCTGACCGCGCGCGGAATGGAGTGGTACTGGGGGCTCTACGTTCCGGATGCCGCGGGCGCCGCGCCCGTCGAGGCGGCGCCCCTGCGCGCCCCCGAGGTGGCCGGGTCGGCCCCCGCCGTGATCGTCGCCGCGGCGGTGGATCCGCTGTCGGACGAAGCGGAGGAGTACGCCGAACGCCTCACGGCCTCGGACGTTCCGACGACCTTCGTGCGGCGCGAGGGCGTGCCGCACCTCTTCCTGGTCTTCCCCTCGACGCCCGCGCGCGACGAGGTGCTCGCGCAGATCGCGCCGGCCGTGCGCGCGGCGTTCGCGCAGATCGCGCCGGCCGTGCGCGCGGCGTTCGCGTGAGGGCCTGACCTCGTCCCCCTTTCGGTGGGGTCATGTCCCACTTCGTGCGGTCTGAGGGGCGTCCAGGCAGCCACTTTTGGGACATGGCCGGGTAGCGGGCGGTGGCGGTGGTGGTGGCGGGCGGTAGCTGACCTCGTCCCACTTTCGGCGGGATCTTGTCCCACTTTGTGCGGCCTGCGACCCGTGCAGGTGACCATTTTCGGGACATGGGTACGCCCCCGCCGCCCCGCAAACAACCCGCCCCACGCCCGGAACACCGCGGAAACACGCCATTGTTACCGTCATCAACATGTCGCTCCTGGTCACGAACGCACGTCTCATCACGGTCCCCGCGGGCACCGACGACCCCGGCTACATCGAGCGCGGATACATGCTCGTCCGCGACGGTCGCATCGCGGCTATCGGTGCGGGAGACCCGGCTCCGGGGATGACGGCTGACGAGATCCTCGACGTCGACGGCAAGTTCGTCGCCCCCGGATTCGTCTCCTCCCACAGTCACCTCTTCACGAGCGGCTCGCGCGGACTCGGCGTCGACCAGACGCTCTACGGCTGGTGCACATCGATGTTCAGCGTGCTCAACAACGCCTCGCCCGACCAGATCTACTGGGCGACGCTGCACGGCTCGCTCGACTTCCTCGCCAACGGCGTGACGACGGCGTACAACTTCACCGACCCGCTGCTGCCCTGGGAGCCGATGGTCGAGGGCAAGCGCGCCGACGGTGGCGGCCAGCTCCGCGACCACGCCTGGCACACCCGGCAGGCCGACGGATGCCACGACGCGGGGCTCCGCTTCGTCGACTCGATCGCCCTCGATGCCACCGTCGGCACCGACGAAGAGATCTTCGCGCGCTTCGAGGCCTCGCTCGACCACGTGCTCGCGATGGATCCCGACATCGCCCTCGGCGCCTCGATCATGGGCCAGGTGCAGTGGTCGACGCGTCCGGATGCCGCCGAGATCGAGGTCGCGGTCATGGACCGCTTCGGCGTCACCAACCAGGCGCACTTCCTCGAGACGTACGAGGCGATCGAGCACCAGCAGACGAAGTTCCAGCTGTACAAGAACGCCGGAGCGTTGCGTCCGGGCATGATGTTCGGCCACTTCATTCAGACGACGCCCGAGATCATCGCGGATGCCGCCGCCGGCGGCGCATCCATGTCGTGGCAGCCCGCGTCGAACGGGCGTCTGGCGTCGGGCATCGCCCACGTACCCGAGATGCTCGAGCAGGGCATGAAGGTCGGCATGGGCCTCGACGACCAGGCCTGCACCGACGTCGCCGACCCGTGGCAGAACATGCGCATGGGCATGTTCATGCAGCGCGCCCGCACCCACGACCCGCTGTCGATGATGCCCGAGCGCGTGCTGCGCCTGCACACCCTCGGCGGGGCCGAGATCATGGGCGTCGACGACCGCGTCGGCAGCCTCGAGGTGGGCAAGTTCGCCGACTTCGTGGTCGTCGACCCGCGCACGCCCGACATCGGACCGCTGTGGAACCCCGTGCGCAGCTACGTCCTCGCCTGCGGCCTGCGCAACCTGCAGCAGGTCTACGTCGGCGGAGAGCTCGTCAACGACCGGGGCGTCTCGACCAACCCGCTCGCGGTCGAGGCCTCGCGCGTGCTGCACGAGGAGCTCCCGGCGCTGGCCGAGGAGTTCGGCGTCATCCTCTGACCCCGCATCTTTCCTGCTGAGCGTCCACTCCGCGTCCCGCGCGCCGGGGTGGCGTGTTCCGGACGCTCAACCTGCCTTGGCCCCTACCCTTTCGAGTGTCCGAAACGCCCGGACGGGATGCCGCGATCATCCGGGTTTCTTGGACGCTCACGGACTCGAGAGCGCCCGCTATCCCGGCCCGCCCTCGCGTGCGACGGGACTCCGTGACAGCGTGGGGGCATGCGCAGACGCATCGCGGGGCTCGACGTCCACACCTCCGTCGCCGACATCGCGGGGCGCGACGTGCTGTTGTGGCACCACGGGTCACCCCAGACCGGGGCGATCCTGCCGCCGGTGCAGCGGGCGGCCGACGCCCACGGTCTCGCCGTCGTCTCCGTCGCCCGCCCCGCCTACGCCGGGTCACCGCGACAGCCGGGTCGCACCGTCGCCGACGTCGCCGCGGGGCTCGTTCCGGCGCTCGACGCCCTCGGCGTGGCATCCGTCGTCTCGGTCGGCGCGTCCGGTGGCGGGCCTCACGCAATAGCGTGCGCGGCCGCGATGCCGAAGCTGGTCCGGGGCGTCGTGACCTTCGCGAGCCCCGCGCCGTTCACCGGCGATGACGCGTGGTTTACCGGCATGCAGGCGCCGGGTGGGCTGCGATCGGCCGTCGACGGCGAAGCCGCACGTCGCCGCTTCGCCGAGACCGACGAGTTCGATCCGGAGCAGTTCACGGATGCCGACTTCGCGGCGCTCGAGGGCGAGTGGGCGTCTCTCGGAGCCGACGCCGGCGCGGCCGGAGCCGACGGACCCGAGGGCCTCATCGACGACGACCTCGCGTTCACCCGGCCCTGGGGGTTCGCGCTCGCCGAGGTCGCGGCATCCGTTCTGCTCGTCCAGGGCGAGCGCGATCGCGTCATCCCTCCCGCTCACGCTCGGATGCTCGAGGCCGCCCTCCCGCACGCGACGCTCGACCTGCACGCCGACGACGGCCACGTCTCGGTGCTGCGCCACCTGGGTGCCGCGCTCTCCCGTTGACCGACGCGCGAGACGTCAGCGACGCTGCGCGATCCGCAGCAGCGCTTCGCCGACCGCGGCGATCGCCGCCGCGCACGCCAGCGAGACGGCGATCGTGACGAGAGCGGCCGCGGGGCCCGTCGAATCCAGGGCGGCTCCGGCGATCACCCCTCCGATCGGCACGCCGAGCGACATCGCCGCGGTCGGGTAGGCGAGGGTTTCGGTCACGCGGCCCTCGGGCGCGCGGGCGGATGCCACGAGGATTCCCGACACCATCACCGGCGACAGCGCGAGCCCGAGGATGAGGATCACCCCGAACAGCGCGGGAGCGGATCCCTGCGCGAACGGCAGGGCGAGGGCGACCGCGCAGGCGAGCGCGGCGAAGAGGATGTATCGCGCGGCGGGGGAGAGTTTCCACGTCCGTGCTCCGGTGACGACCGACCCGATCGCGATGGCCACGGCCAAGGCACTGAACGCCGGGCCCGCGAGCCACGGCCGCTCGCTCAGCTCGGCCCAGCCGACGAGGCTCACGTCGAAGGCGCCGAAGACTCCGCCGAAGGCGATGCAGGCCACCGCGATGGGGATCACCCCGGCGGGCGGCAGGACGAGCCCTCGGCGCGGCCCGCGCGGTGTCGGTGCGGGCTGCGTCGCGCGCTGCGATGCGAGCCACACGCCGCCGATCACTCCGAGCCCGAGCGAGCCGAGGACCGCCACCGCGGGGTCGAGGGCGGCGGCCACCGCGGTGATGGCGGGCGGCCCCGAGATGAACACCATCTGGTCGGCGATCGTCTCGAGCGCCAGAGCGGGGGTGCGCTGAGCCGGCGGTGCCAGCACGGTCCACCGCGCGCGGACGGCGGAGGTGAGGTCGGGGGTCGCCGCCCCCGTGACGAACGCGGCCACGAGCCACGTCCAGAACGGTGCACCCGTGAGCACGAGGGCGAGCAGCCCGGATGCCGCGAGCACGAGGCATGCGAGCGACACCGGGATCACGCGGGCCTGGCCGTGGCGGTCCATGCGCGACGACCACAGGGGCGCCGCGATCGCCATGCCCCCGACGAGGGGTGCGACGACGAGCCCGGCCGAGGCGAAGCTGCCGGTCGCGGCCGACACGAGCAGGATGATGCCGAGCGACAGCGTCGCCCGGGGGAAGCGCGCGAGGATGCCGGCGGCGACGAAGCTGCGGGCCCCGGGCAGACGCAGCACCTGGCCGTAGGCGCGGACGCCCTGGCCCGTCTCGGCGGCGACGCTCACGCGCGCACCGCCGAGACCATGGCATCCGGAATCGGATCCGACCGGCGTGCGGCACAACTCCTGCAGAACGGGCCGATCGAGCCGCACGGCTCGCGAAA
>NZ_LMKF01000022.1:756744-756842 GCF_001421275.1 Microbacterium sp. Leaf203
CCGCCAGGTATGCAGGAGTTGTGCCCGCCCCGAGCGGCTCACGCGGTGACCGCCGAGACCATGGCATCCGGAATCGAATCCGACCGGCGTGCGGCACA
>NZ_LMKF01000022.1:756871-841845 GCF_001421275.1 Microbacterium sp. Leaf203
CCTCCTGCAGAACGGGCCGATCGAGCCGTACGGCTCGCGAAACCGCCACGTTTGCAGGAGTTGTGCCCGCCCCGAGCGACTCACGCGGTGTAGTCGAATCGGCTGATCTCCTCGAGCGCTTCGACGACGAACGACACGCTGTCCTCGAACAGCTGCGCGCCGTGCGCGGCGTTCGCTCCGGTCGGGTCGCCGAGCACGCCGGTGGGGCCGAAGTCGTTCGAGAGCCACCCGAAGGTCACGGGTTTGCCGTTGAAGCCGATGTGGCGGAAGTCGCCGATGTGCGCCGGGACCGTGGCCTCGAATTTCGAGGCGTCCACGAGTTCGGGGCGCAGGTGCATTATCATGCTCGTCTCGCCGTGGCCGGCGTGGATGCCGGTGCCGTGCTCATCGGGTCCGCCGTCGGTGCCGTCGAACGAGGGCACGCGGGCCGCGGGCATGAAGAACGTGCGCAGCCCGAAGCGGCGCCGCAGCTCGCGGTTGGCGACGTTGAGCAGCGCGACGTTTCCGCCGTGGCCGTTGAGGAACACGAGGGTGCGGGCCCGGGTGGTCAAGAGCGACCGGCCGATGTCGACGATCGTCTGCATCATCGTCTCGGGGGTCAGCCACAGGGTGCCCGGCGCCCACGAGTGCTCGTCGGACTTCGTGATCGACAGGGTCGGCAGCTGCCACACGTCGAGGCCCTGCGCGGCGGCCCGCGCGACGGCGGCCGTTGCGGAGGCCTCGGCGACGATGGCATCCGTCGCCAAGGGGAGGTGGGGTCCATGGTGCTCGATCGCGCCGGTGGGCAGCACGACGATCGACTTCTCGGTGAGGGCCTCGGCGGCCGCGGGGCCGCTCAGTTCGGCCAGCAGACGGGTCATGAGATGATCGCTCCCTTGCGCGCTCCGGTGTAGTCGGGGTTGAGCTTTCCGGGGTTCAACAGGCCGTTCGGGTCGGTGACGGCGGCGGTCTCGGCGGTCTGCTCGACGTTGAAGTCGACGTTCCACTGGTGCGGGTTGTGCACGCCGACACCGATCGCGTTGAGCTCGGCGATGCCGCGGTACACGTCCTCTTCGCTCACGTACGGCGCGGCGAGCATGCCGATCGGGAAGGCCTTCGTCGACTCGATGTGGAGCTTGCCCCCCGCGAACACCGACTCGACGGCTTCGATGTCGTCGGCCAGCGGGGCGCCCGCGACCTCGAGGTGGAACACCTCGTGCGGCTGACTCTTTTGGTACCACTCGATCGGGTGGTTGTAGCTCAGCATCGACAGTCGGATGCTGGCCTGCGGGCCCTCGCGCACCGCTTCGACGCGACCTCCGGCACCCTCGATGATGGCGGTGACCTCGTCGATGAGCGAGGCGTCGATGATGGCGCGCAGGCTCGAGCGCCCCTCGGGGATCGCCTCGTCGGCGGGAAGGGCCGCCGAGATCTCGACGCCGTCGCCCGAAACCAGGCGCGGGGTGGGGGTGAGGTTGCCGATCGTCTGCACGACGGAGAGGGTCCCGGCGAAGTCGGGGAAGCTCGCCCAGAGTCCCCGCCACTCGCGCAGCGGCTCGAGGCGCACGGTCGCGCGCACGATCACGCCCGCGGTGCCGTAATTGTGCACGTACTTCTGGGCCTCGTCGCCCTCGACGTGGAGGATCTCGGCGCTGCCGTCGGCGTGCACGACGTCGAGGGCCGCGACGAAGCCGCGGTCGTTCGAGCCGTGCTCGATCGATCCGGTGCCCCCGGACCCGCCGGAGAGGAAGCCGCCGATCGTCGACTGCGCGGTCGAGGGATACATCCACAGCGCCTGGCCGCTCGCCCACGCGGCCTGCTCGAGCATGACCATGGGGGTGCCGGCCTCGGCCGTGATGAAGCCGTCGCCGACCTCGACGATCGCCTTGGCCCGCGTGGTGTCGATGACGAGGCCGCCCTGCATCGGAATGCCCTGTCCGTAGTTGCCGGTGCCCTTGCCGCGCACCGTGATCGGAACACCGTGACGGGATGCCGCTGCGACGGCCGTGGCGATCTGCTCGGCATCCGCGGCGAAGACGACGAGGTCGGCCAGGCCCAGCGGGAGCTTCGCGGCGATGATCGGCGACATCGGCGAGCCGTCGACGCTGGCGCGTTCGCGCACGCGCGGTTCGGTGCTGACGGCGGCGGGGCCGAGCAGGTCGAGCAGTTCGTCCTCGAGGGAGAGGACGCGGGTGGCGGTGTCGCTCATGGGGTGTGTCTCCGGGTGGAACGGGCGGGGGTGGGTGCCGCTGGGGGCGCCGAGCAGCGGTGCACAACGCAGGAGTTCTCCGACCGACTGGCCCGATTTCGCGTGTCAGTCGGCGCGGGGCAGCGGATCTCCTGCGTTGTGTACGCGACGGAGCGGTGACCGGGTTTCGGGGCGCGGGTGCGGCCGGACCGCCCCCAGCGGCCCGGCCCGCGCGAGGCGGACCGGGCCGGTCGGTCAGAACGAGATGCTCTTGTCGATGAACTCGTTCGTGTAGAGGTCGGCCGGGGTGTAGCCCGACGCGGGCGGGGTGCCCAGGTCGGTGTAGACCTTGCTCGCCTTGGTGAAGAAGTCCGAGAAGCGGCTGTCGTCGAAGTTGCCGTAGGTCGAGTCGGGGCCGTTGCCGACCAGGCCCAGGTCGACCTGCGTCTTGTCGGAGTAGTCCGCCACGCCCTGCGTGTAGGTCCAGCCGGTGGCGTACTCGTCGACGAGCTTGAGGATCAGGTCGTTCGCGGCCTTCGGGTCCTTGTAGTACGCGACGCCGGCCTTCTGCAGCACGGGGACCAGCTTCGACAGGCACGGCGAGAGTTCGTCGAACTTGTCCGCCTTGACCGACACCGACGACTGGTAGGTCTGCCATCCGGAGTCGTGGATGAGGGCGAACTTCACCGGCTTGCCCCAGGCCGAGACCTCGTTCTGGTAGACGTACGGCTCGGCCGAGGCGAAGCCCTGCTGCATGTCCTTGCCGCCGGCGGCGACGAAGTTCGACGGGGTGCCGTCGTACGAACCGTCGAGCACGTCCGACGACGCGAGGCCGGAGCTCTTGAGGTACTCGATGTAGGCCGAGCCGTCGAAGTAGCGCCACACGCCCTTGTTCTTCTCCAGGGCGGGCTTGACGTCCTGGATGGTCTTGACGTCGGGGTAGGTCGCCGGGTCCCACATGACCATGGTCGGGCTGATGTCCAGCGGGGCGAAGACGGCCTTGGTGGGCGTGGTTCCCGAGAGCTGGATCGCCTCGTCGGTGCTGACGTAGCCGAGGGTGATCTTGTCGTCCTGGTACATCTGCGCCGAGACCGTCTGGAAGCCGATCGCGGGGCCGCCCGCGCGGATCTCGAGGTTCACGCCCGTGTACTCGCCGTCCGACATCAGCGGCCCGGTGACCGCCTTGGTGTTGGCGTCGATCGTGTAGTCGTCCTTGATCATCTCGTAGAGGTGACCGTGTTCGGCCTCGGGGTTCCAGTCGGTCTGGATGACGACCGTCGAGGGGCAGTCGGCCGAGAGGTCGACGGAGCCGATCTTCAGGTCGGTCGAGGGAGCGGTCTCCGCGGCGCTGCCGGCGCAGGAGCTGAGCGTGAGGGCGATCGCGACGGCGCCGGTGACGGCGGTGCCGCGAAGGAGGGTGGAGCGCTGCATGCTGGTTCGCTTTCTGTGACGGGTGGAGCTCTCGGGTGCGGGGTGTTTCGGGTACGCCGGATGCCGCCACCCGCGCCGTGGCGCGAGCGGAGGGCGTGGCATCCGGAGGTCGGAGGGTCTGGTCAGAGGGTGCTGTCGTACCAGCGACCGACGGCCACCTTCGACAACCAGCCGAAGAAGGCGAAGATCGCAACTCCCAGCAGGCAGGCGGCCAGGATCGCCGCGAACAGTTCGGCGCTCTGCAGACGCGACTGGTAGTTGGCGATGAGCGAGCCGATGCCCGGTTCGCCGCGGCGGAAGAAGTAGTCGCCGACGATCGCGCCGATGACCGACAGTCCCGCGGAGGTGCGCATGCCGACGAAGATCGAGGGGAGCGCGGCCGGGAGGGTGAGCTTGGTGAGCACCGTCCACTTGTCGGCCTTCTGCAGGCGGAAGAGTTCGCGCTGCGACTTGTCGACCGACTGCAGACCGAAGAGCGTGTTCGAGACCATCGGGAACAGGGCGATCAGGACGCAGACGATCACGCGGGCGAGGAATTCGTAGCCGAACCAGAAGCCCACCAGGGGCACGAGCGCGAGGATCGGGATGCACTGGAGCACCACCGCGTAGGCGTACGTGGAGCGCTCGACCCACCGGGCGAGCGACATCGCGATGGCCCATCCGATGCCGATGATCATCGCGATGCCGAGGCCGGCGAGGGCGACACCCGTGGTGCGGAACAGGGCGACCCAGATGTCGCTGCTCACCTGCGGGTCGAAGAAGCCCGAGGTGAACATCTCGTGCGGCATGGGCATGAGGAAGCCCTTGCCCGAGGCGCTCAGGGTGAGCGAGATCGCGTACCAGATGCCCAGCAGCACGACGAGGACGCCGAGGGGCGGGCCCAGGAGCGCTGCCCGGGCCCCGAACCCGCGTCGGGCCTTCGCCACGCGGGGGCGGGGCGGCTCGACGGGGGGAACGGATGCCGAGGACTCGGCCGTGTCGGAGACGACGGGCTCTGCGGAGGTGGTGCTCATGAGTGTCCTTCCCGGAGGGCGTGGGAGACCTCGCCGACGAGCTTCGCGAATTCGCCGGTGTAGCGGATCTCGGGATCGCGGGGCATATCGAAGGGGACCTCGAAGGTGTCGACGAGGTGACCGGGGCGGCCCGACATCACGACGACCTTGGTGGAGAGGTAGACGGCCTCGGAGACCGAGTGGGTGATGAACAGCCCCCCGAACTTCTGCGCGACGAAGATCTTCAGCAGTTCATCGTTCAGGCGTTCGCGGGTGATCTCGTCGAGCGCGCCGAACGGCTCGTCGAAGAGGAACAGTTCGGGGTCGAGCGTCAGGGAGCGGGCGAGCGAGGTGCGCATCTTCATGCCGCCCGACATCTGCTTGGGCAGGTGCTTCTCGAAGCCGTTGAGGCCGACGAGGTCGATCGCCCACTGCGCTTTCGGCGCGCGGACGCGCTTGGGCTGCCAGTTGAGCTCGGCGAGCAGCTCGACGTTGGAGCGCACATCGCGCCACGGCAGCAGGGTCGCGTCCTGGAAGACGTAGCCGATGCGGTCGGTGGCGACGGTGGCGGTGCCTTCGCTCGCCGTCTCGAGGCCGGAGGCGATGCGCAGCAGGGTCGACTTGCCGCAGCCGGAGGGGCCGACGACGCTGACGAACTCGCCGCGCTGGACGGTGAGGTCGACGCCGGAGAGGGCGGTGGTGCCGTTGGGGAACGTCATGGCGACGTTGCGGAAGTCCAGCAGCGGGGCGGTGGATGCCGCGACGTCTGCGGGAGCGGGAGAGGCCAAGGTCACGGGGGCGCTCGCTTTCCGTTCGGGTGGTCAGGAGGCCGTCGCGGGCGCGGCGGTCGGGGTGGGGACGGCGGTTCGGGTCGATACCGTGGTGCGGCTCACGAGCCGACCCCGGTGCAGCACCACGCGGTCGGCGCTGGCGAAGGCCACGGTGTCGCCGAGCGAGTCGGCCTTCACCGCGACGAGGTCGGCGCGTGCGCCGGCGACGGGTCCGGCGAAGGGGAGGTTCATCACGTCTCGGGCGCCGACGGTCACGGCGTCGAGGGCGTCCGCGGGGGCGAGGTGACCGGCGCTGACCAGCAGGGAGGCGGTCTCGAGGTGGTCGCACCGTCCGACGGGGTTGAACGGGTCGCGCACGTTGTCGGCGCCGGCCGCGACGCGCACTCCCGCGTCTTTGAGGCGGCGGATCGGAGCGATACCGCGAGGGGTGGCGTGGTCGGCGCCCCAGCCCTGGAGGTAGAGGTTCGTGATGGGGAGGGCGATGATGCCGATGTCGGCGGCTCTGACGGCGGCCGCGAGGGGTTCGAGGTCGGTCGCGGGCATCATGCTCAGGCGCACGCAGTGCCCCGCGGTGCGAGGGCGATGCCACCCGGTGACCGCGCTCGCGTAGGCGGCGAGGGTGTCGGCTCCGGCGAGGCTCTCGTCGGTGTGCAGGTCGAGCCCGACGTCGCGGCGGCGAGCCAGGGCGATGAGTCGTTCGAGGTCGGCGATCGGGTCCTCGGCGAGGTGCGGAGCTCCGCCCACCAGGTCGACTCCCGCGTCCAGCGCGGCGTCGAAGACCTCGTCGGCTACGGTCGGTCCGCCGAGGGCGACGAGTTCGAGGTCCATGATCCCGTCGAGCTCGGCGCGCAAGCGGACGAGGGCGCGCACGCCGGTCAGCGCGTCTTCTCCGCGCAGCAGATCGACGTGCGTCCGGATCGCGGTGATGCCCGATGCGAGCATCCGCGATGCCGTGGCGCGCGCCCGCTCGAGGGTGTCGTCCTCGTCGAGGGTCAGGGCGAAGGCGTGCCAGCTCTCGATGGCGCGCTCGAGGTCGCCGAACGGGGGGTCGATGGCATCCCAGGACTGGGATTTGTCGAGGTGCGCGTGCGGTTCCGCTCCCGCGGCCGTGACGACGTACCCGTCGAGGTCGAGGATGTCTCCGTCGGTCTCGGGGAGGGGGCTGCCGGCCGGCACCACGGCGAGCACCTCGTCGCCGTCGATCGCGATGTCGACGAGGGCGCCCGAGGCCAGGCGCACGCCGCGCAGTGCGGCGATCGAGACGGGTGGAGCGGCAGACACGAGGGCCTCCGGAGGAGTCGAGAAGACAGGCGTCGAGACGGGAGCCACAGCAGCGGGGCGAGCCGCTCGAGGCGGCGGCGTCAGTGTTGGTGTGACCAACATCCGGCGATGTTCCGATGCTAGGAACCGCGCGTTTCCGCTGTATTTCCCCCGCGTGACCCTCTCGACAAAGTTGTCGGACAGGCTGCGGCATCCGTCGTGTCGGGCGCGACGAGAACAGGGGATGCCACGGGAACAGGCTGATTTTCGCTCGATCAGCCTGTTCTCGTCGCCGCCGTCGCCCGCACCGCGCCCACGTCCGCCGCCCCGCGTTGGTGAGCTCGCCCGCGGAAGTGGCAGGATCGTCCGGGCGGTCACCGCCCCCCCACCCCCGGAGATCGCCGTGCCCGTCATTCCCGCCCCGCCCCGTGCCGCCCGCACACCGGTGCTGCTGGGAACCCAGCTGCTGTTCAACGTGGGCTTCTTCGCCGTCGTCCCGTTCCTCGCGCTCGTGCTCACCGATGACTTCGGGCTGACCGCCGCCGCGGTAGGGCTGGTCCTGGGGGTGCGCACCTTCGCGCAGCAGGGCATGTTCCTGGTCGGCGGGGTGCTCGCCGACCGCTTCGGTGCGCGGCGGACGATCCTCGCCGGGTGTGCCGTGCGCGTGCTCGGCTTCGCCACGCTCGCCCTGTCACTGCTCGCGCCGGCCCCGCAGCTCGCCCTCTTCATCGGGGGGACCGTGCTCACGGGTCTCGGCGGCGCCCTCTTCTCGCCGGGGGTCAACATCCTCGTGGCGGATGCCGAGCAGCGCCGCGCCCCCGCGGGTGCGAGGTCCCGCGCCTCGCTGTTCGCGTGGCTGAGCGTCGCGGGTGAGTTCGGGGCGGTGCTCGGCCCGCTGCTGGGAGCCGCTCTGGTCGGGTGGGGGTTCGTGGTGGTGGCTCTGGCCGGGGCCGCCCTGTTCGTGCTGATCGCCGTGTTCCTCGCCCTCGCTCTGCCGCGTCGGACGCCCGCGGCGACGGAGCGGGGGATCCACGGACGTTGGTGGTCGCTCCGCGACCGACGGTTCGTGGCCTTTTCGGCCCTGCACGCGGCGGACCTGCTGGCCTTCAATCAGCTCTACCTCGCGCTTCCCCTCCAGCTCGCGCGTGCCGACGCGGGCCCGGGGGTGGTCGCGGCGATGTTCGCGTGGGTCTCGGCGCTCACGCTCGTGCTGCAGTTGCCGGTGTCGCGCTGGTGCCACCGCGTGGGCGCGGCCCGTGCCCTGCGGGCGGGGTACGGGCTCTCGTCCGCCGGATTCGTCGTGGTCGCCGCGAGTGTCGTCGTTCCGCTCGACGCCTCGGGGCGCGTGGTGGCCGTGTTCGTCGCCGCGGGGCTCGTCGTCATCGGTCACCTGACCACCAATCCCACGGCGCAGGGACTCGTCCCACGGTTCGCCGAGATGCTGCCGACCGGATCGTTCTTCGGTCTGCTCTCGACGTGCGGCGGCGTGGCCGTGCTCCTCGGCAACGTCGCGGTCGGCGCGCTGCTCGGCTGGACCGCGGTTCCGGCCGCGGCCTGGCTGCTGCTCGCCGTTCCGCTCGTGGTCGCCGCCGTCTGGGCCCCTCCGGTCGCGGCCTCCGCGGGGCGGGCGTCAGGCGACGAGAACGAGGCGGGTGGATGCTGAGGGTGGCTACTTCTCGTAAACGTCTCGGCGATGACCGGCGTGGACGACCACGATCGTCAGCACCTCGTCTTCGATCCGGTACAGCACCCGATAGTCACCTGTTCGCACTCGCCATTCCGGCCGCGCGGTCAACTTCTTCGCCGCGGGCGGCCGGGGCTCTTCGGCCAAGACGTCGATGACGGCCTGGATGCGCCGCTTCGCCTCGGGGGGCAGTTTCCGGATTGCGCGGACAGCGGCGGGGAGGACGTCGATCCGATACGTCACGAGAGAAGGCCGAGGTCGCGTTTGACCTCATCCCAGGGAACGGGAGTCTCGGCGAGCCGGTCCGTCTCGTCCCACGCGGCGTCCACGGCCCGGATGTCGGCCAGTTCTTCGGCGTCCTCGAGCAGTTGCTCCAACTGAGCCGCGTCGACGATCGCGGCGACGGGGCGATTGTGACGAGTGAGATAGACCGGCTCGTCACGGGCGTCGTCGATGATCGCCGACAGGCGAGCACGGGCGTCTGTCACGGCGATCTGACTCATGACGACAGCATAGTCTCGAATGTGCAAATTGTACAGAATGTACTCACTCGCGAGCGCCTACAGCTCGAGCGTGATCCGCGGGCAGGCGGCGCGCGAGACGCACGGCATCATCGAGCGGTTGGCATCCTGCTCCTCGGGGGAGAGCACCGAATCGCGGTGCTCGATGTCGCCGTCGATCACGGCGACCTCGCACGTGCCGCAGGTGCCCACGCGGCAGCTCGAAGGGACGACGATGCCCTGCTCCTCGATGACGTCGAGCACCGACCGCTCGGGCGGCACCGTCACCGTCAGCCCCGACATCATGAGGTCGACCTCGAACGGTTCCTGCCACACGGGAGGGCCGAGCACCTTCGCCTCGAACCGCTCGACGTGGAGGCTCCCGCGGGGCCAGCCCGACATCGCGGCATCCAGTCCCTCGAGAAGGCGCGCGGGTCCGCACGCGTACACGACGGTGCGTGTCACGGGCGTCTCGAAACGGGCGGCGAGGTCGAGGCGGCGGCCCTCGTCCGCGGCGTACACCTCGACCCGGGGGCCGTACTGCGCCTCGAGCTCGTCGACGAAGGTCATGGTGGAACGCGACCGCCCGACGTAGAGCAGGGTCCACTCGGCGCCCCCGGCCTCGGCGGCCTCGATCATCGGCACGATCGGGGTGATGCCGATGCCTCCCGCGACGAAGACGTACGAGCGCCCCGCGGTGGGGGCGAACAGGAAGTGGTTGGCGGGCCCGCGCACCCGCAGGGCCGACCCGACGTGGGCGTTCTCGTGCAGCCAGACCGATCCCTCGCGCTCCCGCAGGACGCCGATTCGCCAGGTGCCGCGCTCGGTCGGCGAGCCGCACAACGAGTACTGCCGTTCGATCCCACCGGGCAGGACGACGTCGATGTGCGCCCCGGGTGACCAGTGCGGCAGGGCGCCGGTCGACCGCTCGAGATCGAGGACGACGACACCGTCCGCGGCATCGCGCCGCCGGCGCACGACGGCTTCGAAGGTGACGCCTGCGCTCACGTGTTCTCCTGTTCGATCAGGTCGTCGGCCCCGCCGTGCACGAGCTCTTTCACGATGAGTAGTCGGTACGTCGAGCCGTCGGGCGAGTGCCAGCGGTGCGGGGTACCCGAGCGGCAGTAGACCGAGTCGCCGACGCGCAGAGTGCGCTCGCCGAACCCGCCGAACGAGATGATGATCGACCCCTCGAGGACCGTGAGGAACTCGTCTTCGTCGTGCACGTAGTGGTCGCCGGCCGCGGCGTTCGATCCGGTGAACTCGAGGGGTTCGAAACGGCGCGGGCCCTCGGCGAGGAGCCGGGCGGTGCCCTCGGCGTACGGTCCGATGACGCCCTCGTCGGCGGCGACGAACGAGGGTTCGGCGTCGTGGTCGGCGCGCGGCGGCTCCGATCCCGCGAGCAGTTCGACGCGGCTGGTCCCGAGCGCCCGGGCGAGCCGTTCCAGGCTGGCCATGCTGGGCCGGGCCAGGCCCCGCTCCAACTGGCTGAGGAAGGGGTGCGACAGGGTCGCCGCCTCGGCGAGCTGGGTGAGGGTGAGTCCGCGCGCCTTGCGCAGACCGCGCAGGTGCGCGCCCAGGCGTTCGTCGCTGCTCGGGGTGTCCATCACGGGAGCCATGGTCGTCATCGTCCCACCCTCTCGAACAGTGCGCCGACGATCTCGCGCTCGTCGGCGCGCACGAGTCGCCCGTCGTCGACGACCGTGCGTCCACCGACGACGACCGTGCGGGGGCGACGACCGGGTGCCGCCCAGAGCAGCCCCGCGACCGGATCGGCTACGCCGGCGTCGGCGACACCCGACACGTCCCACACGCAGAGGTCTGCGGCCGAGCCCGCGACGAGACGGCCGAGCTCGGGTCGGCCGAGCCCGTCGGCCGAGCCCGCGCCGGCCATGGTCAGGACGTCGGATGCCGCGAGCTGCGGACCGACGAGGGCCGACACCTGCATCGCCAAGCGCGCGTCGGCGAGCAGGTGCCCCGCATCGTTGCTGCCCCCTCCGCTCGTTCCGAGTCCGACGGCGACGCCGGCGTCGAGGAGGCGCCGCACCGGCGCGACCCCCCACCCCATGGGCACGTCGCAGCCGGGCGCATGGGTGGCGGAGGCTCCGGATGCCGCGACCCGGGCGATCTCGTCATCCGAGATGTCGCACAGGTGGGCGAGGGTGACGTCAGGGGCGAGCCAGCCCCAGTCGTCGAGCAGATCGAGGGGACGCCTGCCGTAGCGCTCGAGGGCGATCGCGACGTCGACGACCTCGTTGGCCTGCGTGCGCCGACGGAGTCCGTGGCGCCGGGCGACCTCGCCGAGCAGGGTGAAGGTCTCGCGGGGGTCGCTGTGCGCACCGGCCGGGCCCACGGCGACCTGGAGCATGCCGTCGGCCGAGATCCCGCCGGGGCGGCCGGGGACGAGGGCCGAGACGATCGCCTCCGCCGACGCGGCCGCGGTCTGCGGGTCGTCGCGCGCCGCTCCTCGCACGAACACCAGGCGGGCGCCGAGGTCGGTCGCCGCGCGGGCCGCCGCTCGGGCCATCCCGACGCCGTCCGCCTCGGCGGGCCAGGTCAGGTGGTGGTCGGCCACGGTCGTCACTCCGCTCAGCAGTGCTTCGGCGAGGCCGGCGCGGGCGGCGAGCCCGGTCAGTTCGGGATCGACGCGCGCCTCGGCGTAGGCCCCGGCCATGGCCGGGAGCCAGTCGCGCATCGGGATGCCGCGGGTTCCTGGCAACGTCCGGAACGCCGTCTGCAGGAGGTGATGGTGGGCGTTGACCAGACCCGGTGTGACGACGCAGCCGGTCGCGTCGATGATCTCGGCATCCGTCGTGTCCGCTGCCTCGACGACCATCCCGTCGACGAGGACGACGTCGCCCGTGCGCACGCGACCGGGTCCCTCCACGACGGCGACCGCTCCGCGGACGACGACGACGCTCACGCGCTCCTCACCGCGCAGGACGCGCTGCCGCCCGCGATCGCGTGCAGGCGGCGTTCGCCGGCGTCGCGGAGCGGGCGGGCGTCGGCCGCGTTCCGGGATGCCACGATCTCGGCGATCACCGACAGGGCTGTCTCTTCGGGGGAGCGTCCACCCAGGTCGAGCCCCAGGGGGGAGTGGAGGCGGGAGAGCTCGGCATCCGTCACTCCGGCGGCGCGGAGCAGGGCGGCGCGGCGCGAGACGGTGGCTCGGGCTCCCATCGCGCCGACGAAGCCCACCGGCAGGCGCAGCGCCACGCGGATCGCGGGGACGTCGAGGCGTTCGTCGTGGGTGAGGACGCACACCGCCGTCCGTTCGTCGGGGGCGGGGAGAGCGGCGAGGACCTCGTGGGGTGCTCCGACGACGAGGTCGGTGGCGTCGGGGAAGCGGTCCCGCGTCACGAGCAGCGCCCAGTCGTCGCATACGGTCACCGCGAAGCCGGCCGCCGCGCCCACTCGGCACAGGGCCGCGGCGTGCTCGCCGGCGCCGAGGATGATCAGCCGCGGGGGAGCGGGGCGGTGGAGCACCAGCGGCTCGCCGTCGAGCTCGAGGCGCAGCGACGCCTCGCGACCGTCTCGCGCCGCGATCAGCGCGTCGCGGTGCGCGGCGTCGACCCGGTAGGCGACGACGTCGACGGCTCCGCCGCACGCGAGCCCGGCGGCGATGGGCGCGATCGCGTCGTCGTCGCCGAAGCCGAAGCGCGCTCGGCGCACGGTCCCGGTGCGCAGCGCGTCGAGACCGAGCATGACCGCGTCGCTCTCGACGCAGCCACCCGAGATGGATCCGATCACCCGCGCGTCCCGCGTGACGGCGAGCGTCGCGCCCACGCCGCGGGGGGCGCTGCGCACGACGGCCGTGACGGTGACGGCCGCCACGGGTACGCCCGCGTCGATCAGCGGCACCAGGTCGGCGGCCAGTTCGAGCATGGATGCGACCGTAATCGGGGCGTGTTTCGCGCACGCTACGCTGTCGTGACCATGCCCGCCGCACTTCCCGGAACCGTGTCGGGACTCGTGCTGGCCGCGGGCGCGGGGCGTCGGTTCGGGGGGCCCAAGGCCCTCGCGCGCACCTCCGCCGGCACCCCGTGGCTCGCCCTCGCCGTTCGGGCCCTGCGGGAGGGGGGATGCCGCGACGTCGCGGTCGCGCTCGGCGCCGGCTTCGACGAGGCCGCGGGTCTCGTCCCGGCGGGTACGGCGATCGTGCGCGTCGACGAGTGGGCCACCGGCGTGGCCGCATCGCTGCGCGCAGGGCTCGAGGTCGTGGCATCCGGGTCCTCCGACGCCGTCGTGGTGCTGCCCGTCGACACCCCCGACGTCCCGGCGACAGCCGTCGCCCGCCTCGCGCGCCGAGCGGAACCCGGCGCCCTCGCGCAGGCCACCTACGACGGCGCGCCCGGTCACCCGGTGCTGCTCGGTCGCGCGCACTGGGCGGGGATCTCAGTGGCGGTGACGGGTGACATCGGGGCCCGCCCGTACCTCATCGCGCAGGAGGCCGACCTCGTGGAGTGCGGCGACCTCTGGTCGGGAACCGACCGCGACACGCGCTGACGCGGGCTCAGCCGGGCGGCGACGGGGCCAGTCGGTAAAGGATGCGCGGGCGCCCGCGGGCGCCGTACCGGTGCGCGAGGTCGATGACCCCTGTCGACACCAGGTGCTCGAGGTAGCGCTGAGCCGTGGCCCGCGACAGGCCGCAGGCGGAAGCGACGTCGGATGCCGAGACGAAGGCGACCGGGTCGAGACTCGCCCGCACCCGGTCGAGGGTGACCTGGGCGAGGCCCTTCGGCAGCGGCGCCGGAGACGAACGTTCGGGCACGCGCACCGTGCCCGTGCCGAGCAGGCGATCGATGTCGCCCTGCGTCAGAGCGCGATCGCGGTCGGCCTCGGCGCGCGCCTGCCGCTCGCGGCGGTACGTGTCGAGGCGACGCTGCAGCATCTCCTGCGTGAACGGCTTCACGAGGTAGCCCACGACGTGTGCAGCGAGCGCCTGCCGCACGGTCACCTGGTCCTGCGACGAGCTGATGACGAGCACGTCGAGCCCCTCGGCCCCCAGCGTCCGCAGGCGGTGCAGCACCTCGACCCCGCTGATGTCGGGCAGTCGCATGTCGAGCAGCACCAGGTCGACGTCCTGTCGCGCGCGTTCGACGGCCGCGATCCCGGTCGCCGCCGAGCCGATCACCCGGAAGCCCGGTGTCTCGTCGACGAAGCGGCCGTGCAGCGCGCGCGCCGCGCCGTCGTCGTCGACGACGAGCACCCGCACCGGATCGTCGGTCATCGCGGCACCGCCATCTCGAACGAGAAGCTCGCGCCGCCCCACGCCGATCGGCTGACGGTGACCTCGCCCCCGCGCTCGGCGACGGCGCGACGGACGAGCCCGAGTCCGAGTCCGCGCCCGGTGCCGGTGACGTCGGGCTTCGAGGAGTGGCCCACCGAGAACGCGCGCTCGACGTCGTTCGCATCGAGCCCCGGACCGTCATCGTCGACCGCTCCGTGCAGCCGGTCGCCGATCTGCGAGAGCGTGCAGCGCACGCGCGAGGCACCCGCCTCGGCGGCGTTGCGACACAGGTTGGCGAGGACGACCAGCACCGTCTCATCGACGGGCAGGTCGCGGTCGACCTGCACCTCGAGGTGCGCCCCGAGGGCGGCGACCTCCGCGCGCAGCGCCTCGAGACTCGCTCCCACCACCGACGGGCCGAGCCGGGTGTCCGAGGCCGGGCGGGCGGTGAGCGTCGGGGCGGCGTCGGCGATGTAGGCCAGTGCGTCGCGCGTGTCTCCGTGCGAGACCAGACCGTGCAGCACGTGCAGCCGCGTGCCGAACTCGTGCGCCTGCTCGCGCAGGGCCGCCATCGTCCGGGTGCTCTGCTCCTGCTCCGCCGCGAGCGCGTCGGCCTGCCGGAAGCGCCGTTCGATCGCGGCGGCCAGCAGCGACGACGACAGGGTGCCGGCCACGAGCGCCCCCAGCGCCCAGGGCAGCAGGGCACCGAGGGCCTCGTCGCGGTCCGCCAGCATGCGCGATTCGAGCACCCCCACCGCGACCATGCCGACGATCGTGCCGTCGGAGCTGATGGGGACCTTCGCGCGCACCGTGCTGCCCGAGGGTCCCGTCTCGATGCCGACGAACGGCGTCCCCGCCAGCACGCTCGCGTTGGCGGTCTCGACGAGCACGCCGCGTTGCGTGACCTCGGGGTGGGTGATGCGCACGCCCTCGTCGTCGGTGATGACGACGTAGAACACCCCGGTCGTGCGCTCGACGAGATCGGCCAGCGGTTGCAGCACCGCCATCGCGGGCGAGAGGTCTCCGGCGTCCGCGAGATCATCCGCCGTTCCGGCGCGGGACACGGATGCCGCGGCCAGGCGCACGTCGTCGAGCTCGGCGAGCCCGGAGGCCACGTCGTACACGCGCTCGACGGTGTCGTCGCGGATGCGGCGCTCCTGCACCGAGGCGGCGATCACGGTGGTCAGCCCCACGGCGAACAGAACGATGACGCTCGGCAGTACCACGAGCACGCGCCTCACCGCTCGCGGGGTGAGCGCCGGGGAGTACTCGCGCATGGTGGGCTTCCTGTCGCACGCAATATGAGCACAAAGCGCGCGGGGGCTGCGCCGTGCCACCCCTCCTGGGAGCGTCTTCACATTCCGCGGAACGACGACGTCCGCGAGGAGGAGCTGTGATGACGGAGCCTACGCCTTCATCTGTCCCCGACCATCCGCCGGCCGGCAGTGCCCGGACCGACAGCGCACCGGTCGACCGGCCGCGGCGCCGTTGGATCGGCCGCCTCGCGGGGGGAGCGGTCGCCGTAACCGCGATCGCCGTCGCCTCGTACGGGTCGATCACCTCGGCATCCGCCGGCGACGACATCCACGCGTCGATGACGATCATCGCGCCCGCCGCCGCAGGCGGCGGCTGGGACGGCGTCGCCCGCGAGCTGCAGCAGGCGCAGAAGGCCAACGGCCTGGTCAACAACGTGCAGGTGGTCAACATGCCCGGCGCCGGCGGCACCATCGCCCTCGGCAACGTCTCGGTGCTCAACGGGCAGGCCGGAAACCTCCTGGTCGGCGGCACGGGGCTCCTCGCCGCGACCGTGCAGTTCAACTCGGCCGCGACCCTCGACGACGTCACTCCGCTGGCCGTCATGGTCGAGGAATACGACGTCATCGTCGTCCCGGCCGACTCGCCCTACCAGAGCCTCGACGACCTCGTGCAGGACTGGAAGCAGGACCCCCGCGCCCTGCCGTGGACCGGCGGCGGCTCGTTCGACCAGCTCGTCGTGGCCGAGCTCGCGCTCGCCGCGGGCATCGCGCCGGTCGACATGACCTACATCTCGTCCGACGGTGGCGGCGAGGCCATCCAGGCCCTGCTCAACGGCACCGCCCGGGCGGCGGCGGGCGGCTACCCCGACAACATCGACCAGATCGAGTCGGGGCGCCTGCGCGCCCTCGCCCTGGTCGCGTCCGACCCCATCGAGGGCATCGGCATCCCCACCGCGGTCGACCAGGGCTACCAGGTGGGCCTGACCAACTGGCGCATGCTGGCCGCCCCGAGCGGGCTCGACGACGAGCAGGTCGACGGGCTGACCGAGCTCGTCCTCGACTCGATCGCGACGCCCGAGTGGGCCGACGCCCGCGCCCGTTACCACTGGACCGAGCGCGTCATCACCGGCGACCAGCTCGACGTGTTCCTCGCCGACGAGCGCGAGCGCATCGAGCGCCTGTACGAGGAGATGGGCCTGTGATGCCGTCGAGCAACAACCCCACCTCCGTCTCGGCGACCGTCGGCAACCGCCTGCGGTTCCAGCGGGGGAGCGGCCCCCGCGGCATCGCGAAGGCGCTCATCATGCCCGCGATCCTCGCCGCCTTCGCGACGTACCTCCTGTACGGCATCGTCGTGATGAAGGTGCCGCCGAGCGCGGCCTTCCCGGGCCCGCAGTTCTTCCCCGGCATCATCGCGGCAGGGCTCTCCGCGTTCGCCATCATCCTCGGCATCCAGGCGGTGCGCGCGGCGCTGGTCACCCCCTCGATCGAAGAGGAGGAGGCCGGCGGGCGCGCGGTCGGCGTCGACGGGCGCTCGTTCGCCTGGGTCGCGGGCTCGTTCCTCGCGTTCGCGTTCCTGCTCGGCATCCTGGGCTGGATCATCGCCGCGGCCCTGCTGTTCACGGGCATCGCCCGCGGGTTCGGCCAGCGCAAGGTGCTGTTCGCCCTCCTGGTCGGGCTGACCATCAGCTCGCTCAGCTACATCGCCTTCGACATGGGGTTGGGTCTGTCCCTGCCCTCCGGAATCCTCGGATGGGCCTTCTGACATGGACGTTCTCGTTCTCCTCGGCGAGGGATTCGCCGGTGCCCTGACCCCCCAGAACCTCATCTGGGTGTTCGTGGGCTGCGTGCTCGGAACCGCGGTCGGCGTCATGCCCGGCCTCGGCTCCTCGATGGCGGTCGCACTGCTTCTGCCGGTGACCTTCTCGCTCGACCCGACCGCCGCGTTCATCATGTTCTCGGGCGTCTACTTCGGCGGGCTGTTCGGCGACTCGATCACCGGCATCCTGCTGAATACGCCCGGCCAGGCCTCTGCGATCGCGTCGACCTTCGAGGGCCACAAGATGGCGCTCAACGGACGCGCCGCGCAGGCGCTCGCCACCGCGGCGATCGGCGCCTTCATCGGCGGCATCATCGCCGCCATCTTGCTGGTGTTCTTCGCGCCCGTGCTCGCGGGGCTGTCGAGCAGCTTCGGACCGGCGGAGTTCTTCGCGCTCGCGATCTTCGCGTTCGCGGCGACCTCGTCGGTCGTGACCGACAACGCCGGCAAGGGCCTCGCGTCCCTGCTGCTGGGGCTCGGCATCGCGGTGATCGGCATCGACGGCGTCACCGGCGCCCCGCGCTTCACGATGGACTCGCCCAACCTGTTCGACGGCATCTCGTTGATCACCGTGACCGTCGGCATCCTGGCCCTCGGCGAGGTCATCTACGTCGCGTGCCTGGAGCGGCACATCAGCAACAAGCAGATGATCCGGCCGACCGGCCGACCGTGGCTGACCCGCCGCGAGTTCGCCGAGGCCACCCCGGCGTGGCTCCGCGGAACGGCGATCGGTCTGCCGTTCGGCGTGATCCCCGCCGGCGGCTCCGAGATCCCCACGTTCCTCGCCTACGGCATCGAGAAGCGCCTCGACGGGCGGCGCAAGAAGCCGCGCTTCGGCACCGGCGCCATCCGGGGCCTCGCCGCCCCCGAGGCCGCGGGCAACTCGACCACGGGCATGGCGATGGGGTCGCTCCTGGCGCTGGGGCTCCCGGTGTCGGCGACGGCGGCCATCATGCTCGCCGCCTTCCGCCAGTACGGTCTGCAGCCCGGACCCCTGCTGTTCGAGCGGGCACCCGATCTGGTCTGGGCGCTCATCGCGAGCTTCTTCATCGCGATGGTCGTGCTGCTGATCCTCAACCTGCCGTTCGCGATGCTGTGGGCCAAGCTCCTGGTCATCCCGCGCCCGTACCTGTACGCCGCGATCGCGGTGTTCTGCGGGCTCGGCATCTACGCCACCTCGGGTGCGACGTTCGATCTCGTGCTGCTGCTCGCGGTCGGTCTGCTCGGCTTCGTGATGCGGGCGCACGACTACCCGCTGGCGCCGCTCATCATCGGCATGGTGCTCGGGCCGCTGGCCGAGACCAGCCTGCGCGATGCCGCGATGAGTGCCAACGGCGACCTGACGACGCTCTTCCAGGGGCCGATCGTCATCGCCATCTACGCGGTGCTGCTCGTGGTGCTGGTCGCGGCCGGGCGCAATCGCGTGGTGGCGCGTCGCCGGGCGAACACGACGCAGAAAGAGACCGTCGGGGTCTGATCGCCAGGATCGGTGACGGGCGGGGCGCTTCGGCGGCCCGCCCGTTCTCGTGCGTCCGGGGGCGGAAAATCACGCTCCGGTCACGGTGTGCGCAATTTTGACGCGGCTATAGACAAAACCCCCTCGGGTGGATATTTTTTCGGAGCCGTCATAATTCGACGGACCAGAGTGCCGGGAACGAAGACGTACCCGATCCGACGCCGGGGAGGGCGCGGGTACGGATCCGAGGATCCCTGCTGTTCAGAGAGGAACGCAGATCACATGCTGAAGAAAATCCTGACCGGTGCGGCCATCGCCGCACTCGCCGTCGGTCTCGGGGCGTGCAGCTCCACGCGTCCGGCAGACGGCGGTGGAGACGCCGCGGGCGGTGGCTCGACCGAGTGCAACGTCGGCATCGCGATGCCCACCCGCAGCCTCGAGCGCTGGATCAACGACGGCGAGCAGCTTCAGAAGAAGCTCCAGGATGCCGGGTGCACCGTCGACCTGCAGTACGCCGACAACAAGACCGACCAGCAGATCAGCCAGATCCAGAACCAGATCTCGGGTGGCGCGAAGATCCTCGTCATCGCCGCGATCGACGGCTCGACGCTCGGCCCGGTGCTGCAGGAGGCCAAGGCGCAGAACGCCAAGGTCATCGCCTACGACCGCCTCATCAACGGCAGTGAGAACGTCGACTACTACGCCACGTTCGACAACTACAAGGTCGGCACGCTGCAGGGTCAGTACATCGAGTCGCAGCTCGGCCTGAAGGACGGCAAGGGTCCCTTCAACCTCGAGCCCTTCGCCGGCAGCCCCGACGACAACAACGCGAAGTTCTTCTTCGCCGGCGCCTGGGACGTGCTCAAGCCCTACGTCGACAGCGGCAAGCTGGTCGTCCCCAGCGGCAAGTCGCCCGCCAACGACGACGCATGGGCGTCGATCGGCATCCAGGGCTGGGCGTCCGACAAGGCGCAGTCCGAGATGGACAACCGCCTCTCGTCGTTCTACGGCGACGGTAAGAAGGTCAACGTGGTGCTCTCGCCCAACGACAGCCTCGCCATCGGTATCGAGGCGTCGCTGAAGTCGGCCGGCTACACCCCCGGCGCCGACTACCCGATCATCACGGGTCAGGATGCCGACAAGGCCAACGTCAAGGCGATCCTCGACGGCGCCCAGGCGATGACGGTCTGGAAGGACACCCGTGCCCTCGGCGACCGCGTCTTCACGATGATCCAGGAGATCAAGGACGGCAAGGACGTCGAGGTCAACGACACGAAGACCTACGACAACGGCAAGAAGGTCGTCCCCTCGTACCTGCTGACCCCCGAGGTGGTCACCAAGGACGACGTGCAGTCGAAGCTCATCGACTCGGGCTTCCTGAAGGCGTCCGACGTCGGACTCTGATTCACCCTGCGGCGGGGCGGGTTCGCCCGCCCCNCCCGGCGGGCGGCGGAGCCACAATGCCGCCCGGCGGGCGGCGGAGGGACAAGCACACATGACCGAACCGATCCTGCGCATGTCGGGGATCTCGAAGTCGTTCAACGGGGTTCCCGCTCTGGCCGACGTGTCGATCGACGTCTACCGCGGCGAGGTCCACGCGATCTGCGGCGAGAACGGCGCCGGCAAGTCGACCTTGATGAAGGTCCTCAGCGGCGTCTATCCCGCCGGGAGCTTCGAGGGCAGCATCACCCTCGAGGGCGAGCAGATGGCGTTCCGCTCGATCAACGACAGCGAGGCCGCCGGCATCGTCATCATCCACCAGGAGTTGGCGCTGAGCCCGTACCTCTCGATCGCCGAGAACATCTTCCTGGGCAACGAGAAGTCGCGTCGCGGCGTCATCGACTGGAACGCCACCAACACCGCGGCAGCCGAGCTGCTCAAGCGGGTGGGCCTGCGTGAGAACCCCGCGACGAAGATTTTCGAGCTCGGTGTCGGCAAGCAGCAGCTCGTCGAGATCGCCAAGGCCCTCGCGAAAGAGGTCAAGCTCCTCATCCTCGACGAGCCCACCGCCGCGCTGAACGACGACGACTCCGCCCACCTGCTCGACCTCATCGACCAGCTGCGCACCCAGGGCATCACCTGCATCATCATCAGCCACAAGCTCAAAGAGGTGCTGCGCATCTCGGACCGCATCACGATCATCCGCGACGGTCGCACGATCGAGACGATGCACCGCTCCGACGCCGACACCGACGAAGGGCGCATCATCCGCGCCATGGTCGGTCGCGATCTGAACAGCCTCTTCCCGCCGCGCGAACCCGACATCGGCGACGAGCTCTTCCGCGTCGAGAACTGGACCGTGCATCACCCCGTCGACACCGAGCGCGTGGTCATCGACGACGCCTCGTTCATGGTGCGCGCCGGCGAGATCGTCGGCTTCGCCGGCCTCATGGGTGCCGGTCGCACCGAGCTCGCGATGAGCATCTTCGGCCGCATGTACGGCACCGGCATCTCGGGCGAGGTCTACAAGAACGGGCAGCAGATCGACGTCCGCACCGTCGACGCCGCCATCAAGCACGGCATCGCGTACGCCACCGAGGACCGTAAGAAGTACGGACTGAACCTCATCGGCGACATCCAGGTCAACGTCTCGGCGTCCGCCCTCGCCCGTCTCGCGCGGCTGGGCGTAGTCGACCGCTACCGCGAGTACAAGGTCGCCGACTCGTACCGCTACAAGATGAACATCAAGGCGCCCAGCGTCGCCGCGATCACCGGGCGACTGTCCGGGGGCAACCAGCAGAAGGTCGTCCTGTCGAAGTGGATGTTCACCGGACCCGACGTACTGATCCTCGACGAGCCGACCCGCGGCATCGACGTGGGGGCGAAGTACGAGATCTACGGCATCATCAACGAACTCGCGGCCCAGGGTAAGGCCGTCATCGTCATCTCGTCGGAGCTGCCCGAGGTCATCGGCCTCTCCGACCGCATCTACACGATCTCCGAGGGACGCATCACGGCCGAGGTCAGCCGTGACGACGCCACGCAGGAGAACCTCATGCGGCACATGACCGCCGGAAGGAATTGACAGCAATGGCCACCGCATCCACCCAGACGGTCGAGGCGCCGACCCAGCCGGGGCCGCGACGTCGCGGCATCCTGTCGCGCATCAACTTCCGGCAGTTCGGCATCCTCGCCGCCCTCGTCATCATCATCGTCCTGTTCCAGGTGCTCACCGGCGGTCGCCTGTTGATGCCCGGAAACGTCAACAACCTCATCCAGCAGAACGCGTACGTGCTGATCCTCGCGATCGGCATGGTCATGGTCATCATCGCCGGACACATCGACCTGTCGGTCGGTTCGGTGGTGGCGATGGTGGGCGCGATCGCGGCGATCGCCATGAACCAGTGGGGTCTGCCCTGGTACGTGGCGGTTCTGCTGTCGCTCGTCGTCGGCGCCGTGGTCGGTGCCTGGCAGGGCTTCTGGGTCGCCTTCGTCGGCATACCCGCGTTCATCGTGACGCTGGCAGGCATGCTGCTGTTCCGCGGTCTCACCCTCGTTCTGCTCACCGGCGGCACCATCAGCGGTCTGCCCGACGGCTTCACCGCGATCGGCGCGGGCTGGCTGCCGCCGTTCCTCGGCTACCTCGGCAATTGGGACGCCCTCACCCTCGCGCTGGGTGCCATCGCCAGCGTGCTGCTGGTCGTGCAGCAGCTGCGCACCCGCGCGACGCTGCGCCGCCTCGAGCTGCCGCGCGAGGTCGCCTGGTCGTTCTGGGCCAAGAACCTCGTCGCGGTCATCGCGATCATGGCCACCGCGTTCACGATCGCCGCGTACAACGGCACGCCGATCGTGCTGATCATCCTCGCGGTGCTCGTGCTGGCCTACACGTTCGTGCTGAACCGCACGACGTTCGGTCGTCACATCTACGCCATGGGCGGCAACCTCTTCGCGGCCGTGATGAGCGGCGTGAAGACGAAGTGGGTCAACTTCTTCATCTTCGTCAACATGGGTGCTCTCGCCGGTCTCGCCGCCGTGGTCAGCACGGCCCGCGCCGGTGGCGCGGTGGCCTCGGCCGGTCAGAACTACGAGCTGGATGCCATCGCGGCGGTGTTCATCGGCGGTGCGGCGGTCCAGGGTGGCATCGGAACCGTCGTCGGCGCGGTCGTCGGTGGTCTGGTCATGGGCGTGCTGAACATGGGTCTGTCGATCCTCAGCGTCGACGCCGCCTGGCAGATGGCCATCAAGGGCATCGTGCTGCTCCTGGCGGTCGCGTTCGACATCTTCAACAAGCGGCGCAACGGCGGTGCGTGATCGGATGGGGAGCGCGGCCCCGGGGCCCGCTCCCCATCCGCTCTGCTGTTTCACCCGCGATCCCCGCTTTCGGCCCCACCGCGTCGTGATGCGATGATGGGGGAGGTGCGCCTCTCATGACCCCTGCCGTGTTCGAGCCCGCAACCCCGCTCGCGCCGCCGGCTGGCCGTACGACGAACGATCTGATCCGTCAGCAGAACCTCTCGTCCGTCCTGTCGCTCCTCCACTCCCGGGGTGCCCTCTCGCGCGCGCAATTGGGCGCGACGACGGGACTGAACCGCTCCACCGTCACGGGTCTCGTGATGGAGCTGACCGAGCTCGGCCTCGTCCGCGAAGCGCCGAGCGGGGAGCGCACGGGCAAGGTCGGCCGCCCCACCCTCGACCTCGAGCCCGAAGACCACGTGGCCGCGCTCAGCGTCCGCGCCGAACCGCACGCGGTCACGGTGGCTCTCGTGGGTCTCGGCGGGGTGGTCCACGCGCGGCTCCGCCACGACACCGCGACCGCCCCGTCGCCGAAGCGTTTCGTGCAGATCGTCGCCTCGTCCGTCGAGGCGATGCGCGCCGACATCGATCGGCACTACCGCGTGGTCGGGGCGGGCCTCGCGGTCCCCGGTCTTGTCAACGCCAACGGTTCCGTCCTCGTCTCGCCGACCCTCGGCTGGAAGCGCGATCCCGTCGCGGCGCGCCTGAGTGACGAGCTCGGGATGCCGGTGGCCGCGGGCAACGACGCCAGCATCGGCGCTCTCGCGGAGTCGCGGTTCGGCGTGGGGGTCGGCGTCGGCAACCTGCTGTACCTCGGCGGCGCGATGCACAGCATCGGCGGGGGACTGATCATCGACGGCACGCTCCTGCGCGGGACGTCGGGCTACGCCGGCGAGCTCGGCCACACCGTCGTCGATCCCCGCGGCCGGCCGTGCGTGTGCGGGCGGCGCGGGTGTCTCGAGGCCGAGGTCAGCCTCGACCTGATCGAACCGCTCCTGGGTCGGCGCAAGCTCGACGAGGACGAACTCGACGTCGAGCTCGGCGTCGCCCGCAACCCCCGGGTCATGACCGAGGTGACCCGCCAGGTCGAGATGCTCTCGCTCGCCCTGACGAACTTCGTCAACGCCTTCGCGCCCGAGACCGTGGTGCTCTCGGGCTATCTCGGAGCCCTGCTGTCGGTGAGTCGTGAGCGCCTCGCCGACGCGGTGCGCGTGCACCCGCTCGGTGCCGAGGGGCGCACGATCCGCCTCGAGAGGGCGCATCTGCGCTCGCGCCTCATGCTCGTGGGCCCGGCCGAGCTCGCGTTCGCCGACCTGCTGGCGAACCCCGCCGGCTTCCGCGGCTGACGCGGCGCCCCGCGTCGTATCCCGCTCGTTCACCGCGCCGTCGCCGCGCGCGTCTACCGTCGCGGGGTGCGCTCGACCCGACGGGCGTCGGGAGGTGTCCGTGGACCTCGATCAGGCTCCGCGCCGGCCGTTCTGGCCGTGGGTGCTCGCCCTGCTCGTGGCGCTGGTGGCCGTCGGCGTCCTGTTCACTCAGGCGCAGGCGATGGCGCGCGATGCCGAGCGCGGCGGCGTGGCCGCACCGTGGCCGGCTCCCGCGTCCCTCTCGTCGAGCGCGACCGACGCGGTTCCGGCGGTTCCCGCGCAGACCGAGCGACGGACGCCGACCGCGGTCGCGGTCGACGCGCAGTGGAGCATCACCGTCGCGGGGCGCGTCGGCATCCCGGAACGGGCTCTGCGGGCGTACGCGTCGGCGGCGCTCACCGTCCAGCGGGAGCAGCCCTCGTGCGGTCTGGGCTGGAACACCCTCGCCGGACTCGGGGCGATCGAGTCGGGCCACGGCACGCATTCCGGCGGGACTCTGGATGCGGAGGGCTACCCGGATCCCCCGATCCGCGGGATCGCGCTCGACGGATCGCAGAGCGCGGTGATCCCCGACACCGACGGCGGCCGTTTCGACGGCGACGCGACCTGGGACCGGGCCGTCGGACCGCTGCAATTCATCCCGGCGACGTGGGAACGATGGGGTGCCGACGCGAACGGCGACGGAATCGCCGATCCGAACCAGATCGACGACGCGGCCCTCGCGGCCGGTCGCTACCTGTGCGCCGCGGGTGAGATGACGAGCCCCGCGGGGTGGCGGCGGGCCGTCTTCTCGTACAACCACCTCGACAGCTACGTCGACGACGTCGCCGCCACCGCGAACGCCTACGCGCGCCTCGCCGGCTGACGTCGGGTCGCGGCGCGCGGGCGGAAAGCGGGGGCGATCAGCCGCCCAGCACCACGTTCAGCGGCTCCTCGCCGCGGTGCAGGCGCTCGATCTGCCGCCGCACGAGTCGGGCGATGCGCGGGCGCATGGCATCCGTCGCCCCTCCCACGTGCGGAGCGATGAGCACCCCGTCGAGAGCCCACAGCGGGTGGTCCGCGGGGAGGGGCTCGGGGTCGGTGACGTCGAGGGCCGCGCGGATGCGGCCACGGCGCACGTGATCGACGAGGGCGTCGGTGTCGATGAGCGGTCCCCGGCCGACGTTCACGACGAGCGCGCCGTCGGGGAGCGCCGAGAGCGCGCGGTCGTCGAGGAGGTGGCGGGTCGCGTCGCCGCCGGGAAGGGACGCGATCAGGATGTCGGTGTCGGCGAGCACCTCCTCGAGCTTGCCGAGGGGGAACACCTCCACGCCGTCCTGCAGTCGCCCGTGCGAGGCGACGGCGCGCAGCGTCACCTCGAACGGCGCGAGGCGGGCGGCGATCGCGCGGCCGACGCCGCCGAAACCGAGAAGGGTCACGCGGGCGTCGGCGAGCCCGGGGGTCATGCCGCTCGTCCACTCGCCGCGATCCTGCGCGCGGACGAAGTCCGGCAGGTGCCGCTGCGCCGCGAGGGCGAGGGCCACGGCGAGCTCCGAGGTGGCGGTCTCGTGGACGCTCGAGGCGTTGGCGAAGACGATCCCCTCGGGCAGGCGCCCCTCGACGTTGTCGTAGCCGATCGACTGGCCCTGCACGAGGCCGACCTCGATCTCGGAGAGGCGCCCGATCACGTCGTTCATCGACATGTACGGCGGGACGATCATGTCGAACCTGTCGCGCGGGGCCGGTCCCGTCATGTCCCAGACGACCACCTCGACGCCCTCGGGCAGATCGCCGAGGTCGTCACGGAGTTCGTCGGTGGGCACGGACACGATGAGGGGGGTCGGGGTGGTCACCGGAGAGACGCTACTCCGGTCGCCTCGGCGGGCTGCGGAGGTTGCGGGCGGCGCCCGATGTGCACACCGACGGGCACGTCGTAGGCGAGGTACTCCCGCATCAGTTCGTCGGAGTCGCGCTCGAACAGTCGTCGAGAGAGGGCGGCGGCCAGCTTGGTCGCTCCACCGACGAGCCCGGGGATCTGGTGACTCAGCATCCCCTGGCTGAGGCGCGCGCCGTGGTTGAACATGTGGATCCGCGCCAGCGCCGAGGCGTCGGGAGCGCTCCGGCTGACGAGGCCGAAGTCGTCGTCGAGGTAGGGGAACGCGGCGAGCCCGGGGTTCTGCGCCGCGGCCTCCGGGGCGAGGCGGTCGCTCCACAGCGTGGCATCCGCGGCGATGGCCGACAGCTCCGGCCTCCGCTCCAGGTCGGCCACGATCCCGGTCGCCGACAGGACGACGTCGTAGTGATGGATGCCGTGCGGCGTGGTCACCGCGATGTCGCTGCCCGTCCACTCCACGCGCTGCCACGGCGACGACGTGAAGAAGCGGAAGGCGTCGAACGCGTGGGCGCGCCAGAGGGCGTTCTGCGTGGCGGGCTGGTCGACCGCCGACAGGTGCACGTTGAAGGCCCACTTCTGCGCGTCGCTGAAGGCGCCGTAGTTCTCGATGAGACCGGCGAACTCCATCCAGCGGTAGGGGCTGACCTGCGGCATGGCGGGGCGCCGCATGTGCACCTCGACGCTCGCGGCGCCGTGCTCGAGCGCGGTGGCGGCGTTGTCGAACGCCCCCGTCCCCGCGCCCAGCACGCCGATGCGCAGACCCGCGAGGGAGGAGAAGTCGATGTCGTCGTGCGTGTGGTGCACGCGGCCGGCGGGGAGCCCCTGCAGAAGGGCGGGGACATGCCGCCCCCCGGCTCCCTCGATCCCGGTGGCGAGGACGACGTGCCGAGCGGGCAGCATCCATTCGCCGTCCGGGCCCTCGAGGTGCACCTCGATCGGCCCGTCCCCTCCGGTCGGGGTGAGCGACCGCACGCGCGTGGAGGGGACGACCGTGAGGGCGGACACCTCGCGGTACCACCGCAGGAAGCCCTGCCAGGCGACGGTGGGGAAGTACTCGATCGCGTCCCACGCGTCGGTTCCGTAGACGGCCTCGAACCAGGCGCGCGGGCTCACCGCGGGCGTTCCCCAGGTCGGCCAGGCGATGTCCTTGGGCGTGCGCAGCGTGTGCATGCGCGCGTAGGTGCTCCAGGGGCCGGTCGCATCGGCGGGCGCGGCGTCGATCACCACGACGTCGTCGATCCCTCGCCGACGCAGTCCGCGCGCCAGGACGAGTCCGGCCTGACCGGCCCCGACGATGACCACGGGACGGATGCCGTCTCGCTGGCCGACCCACGAGCGTCCGTCGCCGGCGCTGAGGGCGCTCTGATGCGCGGCCTCCCGTTCGAGCGCGGCGAGTCGGGCCGCCGCGTCGGGGAGCGGGGTCAGCACGGTCATTCCCCGTCGACCACGACGCGGACGCCGAGGGTGTCGTCGAAGCGGTGGATGTGGTGGTCGGTGACGTTGGTGTCGTCGAGCTCGAGGTTGACGAAGTCCATGCTCGGCTCGGCGAAGAAGGGACCGGCGTGCCACGTGCCCTTGCGCATCGTGATGGCGGTGCGCGGCGGGATGCGGAACGCGCGCAGGTCGTCGAGAGCGGGGGCGTCGATGCCCGGGGCGGCCACGGCGATGGTCCACTCGACGTCGCCGACCGCCATGAGGGTCTGGGTAGTCTCGAGGTGGCGCGTCACGCGCACGAACTCGGGGGCCTTGTCGTCGAGGTGCATGAGGTAGAAGCGGGGGATGCCGTTCGACACATCGAGTACGGCCTCTTCGGCGGTGAACGGGGTGCCGTCCTCCATGGGGGTCAGGACGACGCCGAAGGGGTCGAAGGTCGCGGGGGTGACGGTTTCGGCGGTGAGGCGGTGGACGGTGAGGGTGTCGGACACGGGAGCTCGCTTTCGTCGGGTCCCTCGACCGTACGCTTGTCCAACAAGCCGTGATGGTACTTGTCCGACATGTTCACCACGCTGTTACGCGAGGGAAACGCTCACGATCGCACCCGGCGGATCAGCGCGTTGCGCAGGCCCGTCGGGGCGGCCAGCTGCACCTCGCGCGACCAGTACCCGATCGCATCGTCGGCGCCGTACCCGCAGTAGGTCATCTCGATCACGGGCGTACCGGGTGCGCTCGACAGGATCCCCGCCCTCTCGGCGTCCAGTCCGACCGCCTCCATCCACAGCGTCTCCCAGGCCACGCGGACGCCGTTCGCGGCCTCAGCGAGATCGAAGACCGGGCGATGAGGGTCGAGCGCGGCGTCACGTGCAACGGGGACGAGATCTTCCGCCAGGGCGTAGGGGGCGCCGTCCGCGCGCCACATCTTCACCGTCCGCAGTACGCGGGTGCCGTCGGGGAGATCGTCGAAGCGGTGCGCACCCGGGGCGAGGTCGAGGCGCTCGGACGAGACGAGGTCGAGGGACGCCTCGTACCCCGCGGAGCGGATCGAGAGCGAATGATCGAACTGCTGGTCGATGCGGCGGCCGACGCCCGCGAGTCGACGGTTCGACGTGGTCCGCGCCCCCTGGGTGCGGTGGACGTAACCCCGCTCCTCGAGTCGGATCAGCGCCTCGCGCACCGAGTTGCGGCTCGCCCCGAGCATCTCGGCGAGACGCGGTTCGGAGGGGAGGGGCGCTCCCTCGCTGCTCCACAGGGCCAGGATGCCCTCGATGATCGGGTCGGGATCGGGTACGCGCACGCACTCATCCTCCCTGATCGACCCCGTGTCCATCACTCCCCGCGCGTCGCGGGAGTCCGAGGGGGCGCCGTCCTCCGGCGACGATCCCCGGCCCCCCCGTGCGGGGGGCGAGGTCGCGGGTGACGTCAGGCCGCGGCGCCGACCACGGCGGCGATCGCCGAGGTGAAGAAGCCCAGGCCGTCGACACCCGAACGCATGGCCGCGGGGGTTCCCGGGCCGAAGCCGGGCTCGACGGCGTGCTCGGGGTGCGGCATGAGGCCCACGACGTTGCCCCGCTCGTTGGTCAGTCCCGCGATGTCGTCGAGCGAACCGTTTGGGTTCACGCCGACGTACCGGAAGGTCACGAGCCCCTCGCCGTTCACGCGCGCCAGGGTCTCGGCATCCGCGATGTATCCGCCGTCGGCGTTCTTCAGCGGGATGACGATCTCGTCGCCCTCGGTGAAGTCGCTCGTCCACGCGGTCGAGGCGTTCTCGACGCGCAGGCGCTGGTCGCGGCGGATGAACTGCTGGTGGGCGTTGCGGATGAGGCCGCCGGGCAGCAGGTGCGCCTCGACGAGCATCTGGAAGCCGTTGCAGATGCCGAGGACCGGCATGCCCTTGCCCGCGGCGTCCTTGACCTCGGCCATGATCGGCGCGAAGGCCGCGATGGCGCCGGCGCGCAGGTAATCCCCGTAGCTGAAGCCGCCGGGCAGGACCAGAGCGTCGACGCCCTTCAGATCGTGCTCGCCGTGCCAGAGGGCGACGGGCTCGCCGCCGGCGAGGCGGATGGCGCGCTGGGCGTCGCGGTCGTCGAGGGAACCGGGGAAGGTGATGACCCCGATGCGAGCGGTCACTCGACCACCTCGATGTTGACGACGTCCTCGATGACGGCGTTCGAGAGCATCTCGTCCGCGAGCTCGCGGGCGCGGGCGAGAGTCGCCTCGTCGACCTCACCCTCGACGGTGAGCTCGAAGCGCTTGCCGATGCGCACGTCGGAGAAGCGGTGCTCACCCAGGCGCGAGAGGGCGCCGGCCACGGCCTTTCCCTGGGGGTCGAGGAGCTCGGCCTTGGGCATGACGTCGACGACGATGGTGGGCATTGCAGCTCCAGGAGTCGGGTGGCGTGGTGAAGGCCAGTCTACGGGAGGCCCGCCTTCGTCTCCGCCCTGCTTTCGGCGCTCTAGCGATGCCCCGGGTGACGTGAGGTAACGATCCGGATGCTTTTCCTTGACCTCGTGGGAGCGATCCCATAGCGTCTACCCCGATCGGTGAGAGCGCTCCCACGCGATGCTGGTGGAGCTCTCCGCAGCGCCGGTCAGCACCCACCACAAAGGAGTGATCTGTGAAAAACCGCGCCCTGCGTCGTGTGGCCCTCGTCGCCGCCGTCGCCTCCACCTCCGCCCTCGTGCTCGCCGGCTGCTCCGGCGGCGGGGGCTCCGCCTCGGGCGGCGACGGACCGGTGACGCTCACCGTCGCCACCTTCAACGACTTCGGGTACACCGATGCGCTCCTCAAGGAGTACATGGACGCGCACCCGAACGTGAAGATCGTGCACAACAAGGCCGCGACGAGCAACGACGCCCGTGCCAACTACTTCCAGAAGCTCGGAAAGACCGGCCTCGCCGACATCGAGGCCATCGAGGTCGACTGGCTCCCCGAGGTCATGGAGTACGCCGACCTGCTCGCCCCCGTCCCCGACGACCTGAAGAGCCGCTGGCTCGACTACAAGGTCAAGGCCGCGACGAGCTCCGAAGGCAACCTCATCGGCTACGGCACCGACATCGGCCCCGAGGGCGTCTGCTACCGCTCCGACCTGTTCGCCGCCGCGGGCCTGCCCACCGACCGCGAAGAGGTCGCCAAGATGCTCCAGGGCGACTGGTCGACGTACTTCGCCGCGGGCGACAAGTACGTCGCCGCGACCGGCAAGCCGTTCTTCGACTCGGCCGGAGGCACCTACCAGGGGGCCATCAACCAGGTCGAGGACGCCTACGAGAACCCCGACACCGGCGAGATCACCGCCACCGAGAACCCCGAGGTCAAGAAGATCTACGACCAGGTGCTCAAGGCCAGCGCCACGCAGTCGGCGCACCTCGGCCAGTGGTCCGACGACTGGATGGCGGGACTGTCCAACGGCGCCTTCGCGACCATGCTCTGCCCGGGCTGGATGCTCGGCGTCATCGAGGGCAACGCCCCCGAGGTCAAGGGCTGGGACATCGCCAACGCCTTCCCCGGCGGCGGCGGCAACTGGGGCGGCTCGTATCTGACCGTCCCCTCGAACGGCAAGAACGTCGCCGCGGCGCAGGAGCTCGCGGACTGGCTGACCAGCCCCGACACCCAGATCAAGGCGTTCGAGAACGCGGGGACCTTCCCCAGCCAGACCGACGCGCTCAAGAACGAGACGCTCCTGAGCAACACCAACGCCTACTTCAACAACGCCCCGGTCGGTCAGATCCTCACCGATCGCGCCGAGGCCGTGAAGGTGTCGCCGTACAAGGGCACGTTCTACTTCCAGATCAACGACGCCATGCAGAAGGCGCTCACACGAGTGGAAGACGGAACCCAGGATGCCGCCACCTCGTGGCAGCAGTGGGTGACCGAGATCGACGCCCTGAAGTGACCGACGCGGGCGGATGCCGGGGGTCGCAGCACCGGCCCCCGGCATCCGCCCCTCGTCTCGAGGAGGAGACACCACCGTGACAAGCACACTCGAACGGCCCACTCGGTCGGCGCCGGCGCCCGCCGGCGCGCGGCAGCCGCGACGCATCGGCTTCGGCCAGCGCCGCAGCGCGTGGGACCTGAAGTTCTCGCCGTACCTCTACATCTCGCCGTTCTTCATCCTGTTCGCGATCACGGGCCTCTTCCCCATCGCGTACACGGCCGTGATCTCGTTCATGGACTGGGACCTGGTCCGCAATTCCGGCCACTTCATCGGCTTCGACCAGTACGCGTGGGTGCTCTCGCAGCCCAAGTTCTGGGTCGCTCTGCGCAACACCTTCAGCATCTTCCTGCTCTCGAGCGTTCCGCAGCTGATCCTCGCGATCTTCATCGCGGCGATGCTCGACCAGAACATCCGCGCCAAGACGTTCTGGCGCATGAGCGTGCTCATCCCCTACGTGATGGCCCCCGTCGCCGTCGCCCTCATCTTCAGCAACATGTTCGGCGACCAGTACGGCGTCGTGAACACCACCCTGCAGAACCTCGGTCTTCCCGCGGTGCCCTGGCACTCCGACGCCCTCGCGAGTCACGTCGCGATCGCGACGATGGTCAACTTCCGCTGGACCGGGTACAACACCCTGATCCTCCTCGCGGCGATGCAGGCCATTCCCCGGGAGTTCTACGAGGCGGCCACCGTCGACGGTGCCGGCAAGGTTCGTCAGTTCTTCTCGATCACCCTGCCCAGCCTCAAGCCGACGCTCATCTTCGTCATCATCACCTCCACCATCGGCGGACTGCAGATCTTCGACGAGCCCCGCATGTACGACCAGTACGGCACGGGCGGAGCCGACAACCAGTGGCTGACCGTGACGCTGTGGCTCTACAACATCGGGTGGGGCGAGTGGAACTTCGGCCGGGCGGCTGCGCTCGCGTGGATCCTCTTCCTGATCATCCTCATCATCGGCGCGATGAACATGCTCGTGACCCGCTCGCTCGTCCGCGACGAAGGCGGCCGCGACCAGCGGTCCCGTCGAGAGCGACGCGCACAGGCGCGCGCCGCAAAGCAACGTCTCGCGGCGGACGCCGCCCGCCTGTCCACCCCCACGAAGGAGGCGCGTCGATGACCGCCGTGACCCCGGCCCCCGTGCCCGTGATCGATCGCGACCTGCCCGCCCGTGGGCGCCGCCGTCCGCGTGCCGTGCGCGGATCGCGCCCCGGCTGGTTCGTCTACGCCGCCCTCGGCGCCGTGCTGCTGGCCAGCGTGTTCCCGTTCTACTGGTCGCTGCTGATCGGCTCGGGCGACGCCTCCACCGTCCGCGACCCGAACATGTCGTGGATCCCGGGTGGGAACTTCCTCGCCAATGCCGCGGCCGTCATGGGCGATCCGGCGGTCAACTTCTGGCCCGCGCTGATGAACTCGGTGATCAGTTCCGGGATCATCGCGGCATCCGTCGTCTTCTTCTCGACGCTGGCCGGGTGGGCCTTCGCGAAGCTGACCTTCCGCGGCGGCCCGTGGCTGCTGCTGTTCGTGGTCGGCACGATGGCGGTGCCCATGCAGCTGGGCGTGGTGCCGCTGTACATCCTCTTCAGCGAGCTCGGGTGGACCGGTCAGCTCGGTGCCATCATCGTTCCGGCGCTCACGAGCGCGTTCGGGGTGTTCTGGATGACCCAGTACTTGCGCCAGGCCGTCCCCGACGAGCTCATCGAGGCCGCGCGCGTCGACGGGGCGAGCTCGTTCCGCACGTTCCTCACGGTGGGCGTGCCCGCCGCGCGCCCGGCCGCCGCGATGCTCGGACTGTTCACCTTCGTGAGCGCGTGGAACAACTTCTTCTGGCCGTTCATCGTGCTCGATCGCCAGAATCCGACGCTGCCGGTGGCCCTGTCGCTCCTGCAGTCCAACTACTTCGTCGACTACTCGAAGGTCCTCGCGGGCGTGCTGTTGTCGACGATTCCGCTGCTGGTGCTGTTCGTCTTCGCGGGCAAGCAGCTGGTCAGTGGCATCATGCAAGGGGCGGTCAAGGGATGACCCTCGCGCCCACGGAAGGAACCCGATCCATGTCCCACTCCCGTTCGTTCCCCGAAGGCTTCCTCTTCGGCGCCGCCACCGCGGCCTACCAGATCGAGGGGGCGGCCTTCGAAGACGGCCGCACGGCCTCGATCTGGGACGCGTTCAGCCGCGTGCCCGATGCGGTGATCAACGCCGACAACGGTGATGTCGCGTGCGATCACTATCACCGCTACGCCGGTGACGTGCAGCTGATGAAGAAGCTCGGCCTGCAGACGTACCGCTTCTCGACCTCGTGGTCGCGCGTGCGCCCCGACGGGGGAGAGCTCAACGCGAAGGGCGTCGACTTCTACAAGCGCCTCGTCGACGAGCTGCTGGATGCCGGCATCCTGCCCTGGCTCACCCTGTATCACTGGGACCTTCCGCAGGCGCTGCAGGACAAGGGCGGGTGGACCGTCCGCGAGACGAGCGACCGCTTCACGGAGTACGCGCTCGACATGCACGACGCCCTCGGCGACCGCGTCGACGTGTGGACCACCCTGAACGAGCCGTGGTGCTCGTCGTTCCTCAGCTACACCGCGGGGATCCACGCCCCGGGCCACTACTCGCAGGCCGAGGGCATGCTCGCCGCTCACCACCTGCTGCTCGGCCACGGCCAGACCGTGCGCGAACTGCGCGCGCGCGACTCGTCGCTCAACCTCGGACTCACCCTGAACCTCACGGTCGCGGATCCCGTCGACCCGGCGAATCCCGCCGACCTCGACGCCGCGCGTCGCATCGACGGGCAGTTCAACCGGTGGTTCCTCGACCCGGTGTTCCGCGGGGAGTACCCGGCCGACATCATCAAGGACTTCCGCACGACGGATGCCGAGGCGGTGGCGCGCTGGCAGGAGGCCGTGCAGCCCGGCGACCTCGACGTCATCTCGACTCCCATCGACTCGCTCGGCGTGAACTACTACCACGGCGAGTTCGTCGGCGGCACGGCGCCCGAGGTCGACCCGCCCGCGGGCGACGCGCCGACCCCGCGCCCGGTCGGCAAGCCCTTCCCGGCCCACGAGAACCTGTACTGGCACGACCGTGGCCTCGCCCGCACCAACATGCACTGGGAGGTGCAGCCCGAGGGGCTGACCCGCCTCCTCGAGCGGGTGAGCGAGGATTACTCGGCCGACGCGGGCGTGGCGCTCTACGTCACCGAGAACGGCGCGTCGTACGACGACGAGCTGGTCACCGACGGCGGCGAGCCCCGCGTGCACGACGTCGAACGCGTGGAGTTCGTCGAAGCGCACCTCGGAGCGGTTCTGGATGCCGTGGACAAGGGCGTCGACGTGCGCGGCTACTTCTACTGGTCGCTCATGGACAACTTCGAGTGGGCCTGGGGCTACGAGAAGCGCTTCGGCATCGTCTACGTCGACTACGCCACGCAGGAGCGGACGATCAAGGACTCGGGGCTCGCGTACGCGTGGGTGATCGCGGACCGCGCGCTGGAGTCGGCGACCGTCGGCTGACGGTCATCTCTCCGGGGCCGGTCACGCAACGGTCCATACGCGACGCATAACGCGCCCCAGAAGCCGCATGCCCCCTTGCCGGGCGTGCGGGTTCTGCTGCGCGCGCTCTGGCGGGTGCAACGGGACGGTGGAGCATGAGCGGGGCTGCGCCGCGCTGTGTTCGACGGCGGGACAGGCGATGGGGTCGAACAGGCGTCTCGGACGTTGCCGAGCCGGGGATAACGGCTCGACCATGCGGGGGGTGTCGGCGAACAGCTGGCCCTCGATATCGCCCCGATCCAATGTCGGAGGTCGGCGATATCGTTCTGCCATGACCCGCCCCGCACCCTCCGCGCACCGGCCGATGCCGGCGCTTCGGGAGTGCGATGGAGCGCCGTGGCCGAGCGATGACGAGCTGGAGTTCGAAGCGGAGTGGGCGGCGTTTCGTGAGAGCGGCGATGTCGAGTGGGGGACGGATGCCGGCACCCCGGCGCCCGGTGACGGATTGGCCTCTCCTGTGCCGAGCGAGCCGCGCGGGTATGTGCCACCCGACGGTCCCGGCGACGTCGATGCGTGGGAGGGGGACGTCTTCGTGCGCCCGCTCGACAGCACGGTTCTGGCGATGTCAGATGTCGATGCGCGGGTGGGGCACCTGGAGAATGTGGTCGCCGAGCGGCAGCGGGCCACTGCTGAGGAGTACCGCCTGATCCTGGCAATCCTCGACGACGCCGCGTTCGACCCCACCCCCTGGGTCGGGCCCGACCCCACGCTCGACCGTGCCTGGGTTGATTCGCGGGGCCGCACCCCGGGTGCGGTGCGCCGGGACCGCGTCGATCTCGCCGAGCGGGCCGCGGTCGCGGAGATTGCGGTGCGGCTTCACCTGTCCGAGCAGACGGTCCGCACGCGCGCGGCGCACGCGCAGACCTTGGCGGTGGGGTGCCCGAAGCTGTGGGCCGCGTTCAGCGAAGGGCGTCTCTCCGAAAAGCACGCCGTCGATTCAGCTCGGTTGGCGTCGACGCTTCCCGCCGGTGACGCCGACGCGTTCGAGCGTTTCGACGACGAGGCGTGCCCGCCGGCGCTCGTGCTGACCCCGGCGAAGTTCGCTGTCGCGGCGCGCGCGATCCGCGAACGCGTGCACGCTGAATCGATCGAGGCCCGCCATCGCCGCGCCGCGGTGGATCGGGGGGTGTGGATGAGAGCGGAGCTGGATGGCATGGCCTCCCTCCACGCGCTGCTCCCCGCTGACCGGGCTCGGGCCGTCATGTCGCGTCTCGACAAAGCCGCCCGGCACCTGCGCGCCGCGCCCGACGAAGAACGCACCCTCGCCCAACTCCGCGCTGACGCGTTTGCCGACCTCATCACGATGACGGACGCCCCGGCTGTCTCATCCACCACTTCCGCCCCGAACGCGACCGCGGACGCCCCGCCCATGGGACCGACCGCTGACACCTCGGCCGAGAACGCAGCCCCCCCATCCGCGGCACCAACCGGATTGGCCCCGGACGCCCCACGCACGTTCCGCTCCGCCCCGCCGGCGACGGTCATCGTCACGGTTCCCGCGCTGACCCTCCTCGGCCACGACGCCGAACCCGCCACCCTCGAGGGCTACGGACCGATCGACCTCGACACCGCCCGACGCCTGGCTGGCACCGCGAGGTCGTGGATCCGGCTGCTCACCCACCCCGTGACCGGCGCACCGCTCGTGCTCGACCGCAGAACGTATCGGGTGCCCGTCGCCCTGCGGCGGTGGCTGGGCATCACCTCACCCACCTGCGTCTTCCCCGGCTGCGCTCGCGCCGCACGAGACTGCGACATCGACCACCTCACCGCCTGGGCCGACGGCGGCACCACCGACGACGACAATCTCGACCCCACGTGTCGCCATCACCACCGCCTCCGGCACGAGAGTCGCTGGGACATCGACGATCACCCGGACGGCAACACCGCCTGGATATCTCCTCTCGGCGGCACCTATAACACCGACCCACCACCCTTCTAAAGCGGCAGCCCTCCCCGCTCCGCGCGTGAGCGACCGGCTCGCCCCTTTCCCTCCCCGCCACCGGGCGGGAACGGGTGCGCAGCCGCTCTTGGCCCCCATCGAAAGACGCAGTGGGCTCCTGGGATTCACCCGCCGATGCACCTGGTCGGGCGACGATGAACTCGTGCGCCCGCAGCGCCCGCAGTACGCTCGCAGCAGCGCGCAGCGCACCTGGCCACCCGAAGCGCGGTGCAACACCGCCGTCCCGAAGGAGGGAAGCGATGGACCCCGCATCCGTGCGCGGCGCCGCCACGATCGAAGAGGTCGCGGCGCGTGCCGGAGTATCGCGATCGACGGTGTCGCGTGTCGTCAACGGCTCCACCGCCGTCTCGCCCTCCGCCCTCGAGTCCGTGCGCCGGGCGATCGACGAGCTGCAGTACGTGCCCAACCGTGCGGCACGCTCTCTCGCCAGCAGGCAGACCCGCGCCATCGCCCTGGTGATTCCGGAGCAGACCGATCGCTTCTTCGGCGACCCGTTCTTCGCCTCGATCGTCGCGGGCATCGGCGAGGTGATCGGGGAGTCCGACTACATCATGAACATGCTCATCGCGAGCGACGACGCCAGCGCCAAGGCGCTCGGCTACCTTCGCGGCGGGAGCGTCGACGGGGCGATCGTCGCTTCGCACCACACGAGCGACACCTTCCTCGACCGGGTGGCCGACGTCGTCCCCGTCGTCTACGGCGGTCGGCCCGCCCGTATCCGTGCCGACGACTACTACGTCGACGTCGACAACGTCGAAGGCGGGCGCGTGGCCACGGCGTACCTGCTCGCACGCGGTCATCGGCGCGTGGCGACGGTCTCGGGCCCGTCGGACATGCCCGCGGGCATCGACCGCCTGCAGGGATTCCGCAACGCGATGGCGGAGGCGGGCATCGAACCGGCGGCCGTGGAGAACGGCGACTTCACCGAGATGGGAGGCGCCCTCGCGATGACGCGGATCCTGTCGAGCGGGGTCGTCCCCGAGGCGGTCTTCGTCGCCAGCGACCTCATGGCACGCGGCGTCTACGGCGTCCTGCGCGACAACGGCCTCGAACCCGGCCGCGACGTCGCCGTCGTCGGTTTCGACGACTCCGCGGTGTCGACCGCCGTCACCCCGGCGCTGACCACGGTCCGGCAGCCCTCTCTGACGCAGGGCCGGCACATGGCATCCGTTCTGCTCGACATCCTCGCCGGGCGTCCCGCGGCTCACGCGACGATCCTCCCGATCGAGGTCGTGGAGCGCGCCTCGGCCTGAGGACGCGATCAGTGCGCGGCGGGCAGGCGCAGGTCGATCTCGTACCCGCCGTCGGCGAGGGGGCCCGCGCGGAAGGACCCGCCGAGCATGTGCGCGCGCTCGGAGAGCCCCAGGTGTCCGAGCCGCGCCGTCGGAGCCGGGTCGGGGTGGGGCTCGGGAGAGGCGGCGTTGCGGAGGGCGACGTGCACGGCGCCCGTGTCGGTGCTGGTGGCCGTGACCTCGACGCGCGCCCCGGGGGCGTGCTTTCGCACGTTCGTGAGGCCCTCCTGGATCGTGCGGTAGACCGCGCGCTGCGTCGCCGGAGGCAGCCCCTCGCGCAGGTCGATGCGGGCGTCGACCTCGAGGTCGACGGGATGCAGGATCTCGTCGAGGTGACGCAGCGTCGGCTGCGGCCCGAGCGGGGCGGCCTCGGGGCCGTCGGCGCGGAGCACGAGCAGCATCTGGCGCAACTCCGCGAGGGTCGTGGAAGCGAGGGTGCGGATCGTGTCGGCCGTCTCGGCCACCTCGGGATCGTCGGCGCGCACCATCAGAGCGCCCGCCTGCACGGTGATCAGGCTCACCTGGTGCGAGACGACGTCGTGCATCTCGCGCGCGAGGTGTGCGCGCTCCTCAGCGACCGCCTCGCGGGCGACGCGCCGGTTCTCGTCCGCCCGAGCGCGGCGGAGTTCGTCGAGGCTGGCGGAAAGCCGACTCTGGTTCCGACGCAGTCGGCCGAGCGCCACGGCGCCGCCCGACGTCATCGTGGCGTAGACGATCGCGAGGACATGGTCGTTGACCGAGGTGAAGGTGTCCCACGACAGACCCAGGCCCAAGAAGGTGATGGCGGTCGCGGCGACGAGCCAGATCATCCCCGTCGCCGCGCTGGCGACGGTGTACAGGGCGATGACCGAGGCGATCGGCCCTCCGGTGAGGAAGAGGGCGGGCAGGGCCAGGGCGAGCGAGAGCAGCGGCAGCCGCCGGCGCAGCAGCAGGCCCGCGGCCCCCACGAGCGTCAGCACCAGCTCGAGCATGTCGGTGGTGTAGAGCCCGAGCACCCCGTCGAGCGCGGCGACGGCGACGAGCCCCAGGTCGATCAGCACATCGCGGCGCTTCATCGCGCCTCCTCGTCGCGGAGCAGCCCCGCGCGCTCCGCCACGAGGGCCGCCTGCACGCGACCGTCGACGTCGAGCTTGCCCAGGATCGTGCTGATGTGCGCCTTGACGGTGGCGGGGCTGAGGAACATCGCCGCCCCGATCTGGATGTTCGACAGCCCCCGACCCAGCTGCACGAGGATCTGACGCTCGCGCGGACTCAGCGCGTCGATCAGGTGGGTGTCGGCGGCGGGCTCGGGGCGCAGATACCCGGCCACCACCGCGCGACTCACGGTGGGCGAGAACACCACGCCGCCGCCGTGGAGGGTGCGCACGAGCTGGGGGAGCTGACGCGGATCGGTGTCCTTCACCAGAAACCCGGCCGCGCCCGCGTCGAGGGCCGAGGCGATGTGGTCGTCGGAGTCGAAGGTGGTCAGGATCGCCACCGTCATCTCCCACCCGGCCGAGCGGATGTCGCGGAGCACGTCGAGCCCGTTTCGTCCCGGCATCCGGATGTCGAGGAGGACCACATCGGGGCGGGCCTCGGCGAGGACCTCCATGGCGTGGACGCCGTCGGCGGTCGCCACGACCTCGATGTCGCCGGCCGCGCTGAGGATGTGCGAGAAGCCCGAGCGGATGAGCGCCTCGTCGTCGATGACGGCGACGCGGATGACCGGAGAGGCGGTGGATGCCATGCGACCAGGCTAGGCACTCCGGGGGCCGCCCGGATCACCCGATCGGCCCGCCGCCGGGGCCGACCGGCTGATGTGCCGGACGCGGGGGTCTCGCGAGCATGGAGAGGATGCCGGTGGTCGGCGTGCGCACGCTCGGGGAGGACCGATGGTCGCGGTGATGGACAAGGTGCAGACGGCGCCAGAGACGGCTCGGGCCCCGCGGCCGGAGCGCGGCGCGCCCCGGTGGGACATCCCCGGGCTCCTGCGCCGTCGTGTCGGAACGCTCGGGGTGACGCTGGCGATCCTGGTCGTCAGCGTGATCACCATCGTCACGCAGAGCACGTTCGAGGCGGGCCCGTTCGACCTGCGCGACATGCTGCTCGCCCTGGTGCGCGTCGACGATCCGCTCGTGCTCCTCGCGACCGTCGTGCTGACCCTCGTCGTCTGCGGTCTGGCCGAGGGGCTGATGGGCACGCGTCGACTGCTCGCCGCCTTCGTGGGCGGCGGCCTTCTCGTCTGCGCGATCGGCGAGGTCATCGGGTGGTTCGAAGACACGGTCATCCCCGAGGTGTCGCTGAACGTCACCCCCGACACCGGAGCGCCGCCCATCGCGGCGCTGCTGTGCGTCGCGATCGTCGCGAGCTGCTTCGCCTCGCCGCTGTGGCGCCGTCGCATCCGCATCGGCGGGGTCGTCCTCGCCGTGACGATGTTCCTCTACGCCGCGTCGGCGTCGGACCTGTACACGCTCATCGCCTTGCCCGTAGGCATGGCGACCGGCCTCGTGCTCGGCGGGACGCGGGCCGTCGGCATCCCGCGCAGCTCTCTCCGCGAGAAGCGCGTGCTGCTCGCCGCGCTCACCGCCATCACCGCGATCGGACCGGTCGTCGCGACCCTCTGGGGTTCGGGGGCCGGCGTGCTGTCGGTCTACAGCTGGCTGTCGTACGACCCTCTGAACGTGGCCGACGGGCTCGTCTGCGCGATCGGTTCGACGGGCGCCCCGTGCCCGAGCTTCGTTGCGACGTACACCGAGCTCCAGCCCGCCTCGGGGTGGATCGCCGCGCTTCCCCAGCTGGTGCTGCTGATCGCGGCCTGGGGGATCCTGCGGGGGCGACGGGGTGCCCTCCACCTGGCCGTGGTAGTCAACGCCCTCACCTTCGTCGCGATGAGCATCCTGCTCCTGCTGAGCGAGACCGACACGCTCGAACAGCTCGCGACCGTGCGCGCCGCCTACGACGTCGCCGATGTCTGGCAGACGGTCGTCGGCATGGTCGTGGGTGCCGCCCTCCCGCTCCTCGTCGCCGCGCTGCTCATCCGGTTCCGCTCGGCCGTTCAGGTGGGCTCGACGCCCGCCGTGCGTCGGGCGTTCGTGCGGACGGTCGCGATCGCCGGCCTCGGGGCCCTGGCTCTGGCGCTGGTCGGGATCCTCGTGGCATCCGCCGATTTCCGTCCGTGGCCGAACGTGACGACGGTCCTCGCGACGCTGCCCCTGCGCCTCGTTCCGCCCTCGCTCCTTCCGCCCGAGGCGCTCGTGTTCGTGCCCATGACCGGGTTCGCGCAGGCCGTCTGGTACCTGCCGCCGCTGCTTTTCTGGGGGAGCGTGGTCGCCGCGACCGCCCGCTTCATCGTGCGCTCGGGGGCTGCCGAGGCCGCTCCGGATCGCGAGCGCGCGCGCTCGCTCCTCGCCGCGGGCTCAGGTGACACCCTCGGTCACATGACCCTCTGGCAGGGCAACGTGTACTGGTTCGCGGCCGAGGTCGAGGCGGCGATCGCCTACCGGGTACGCGGAGGGTTCGCCGTGACCCTCGGCGGAGCCTTCGGACCGGATCGGGACGACCCCTCCGTCGGAGCGGGGTTCGTCGCCTTCTGCGAGGAGCACGGGTGGACGCCGGTCTTCTACAGCGTCGACGACGCCGAGCGCGAGCGGCTCGCCCCCTTCGGCTGGTCGGCGCTGCAGGTGGCCGAGGAGGCCTTCCTCGACCCGCAGACGTGGACGCCCGCGGGCAAGAAACGTCAGGACGTGCGCACCGCGACCAACCGTGCCGCGCGTGAGGGACTGACCGCGCGGTGGGCGCGGTGGAGCGAGCTGTCGTTCTTCGACCGCGGGCAGATCCGCGCGATCTCCGAGGCATGGGTCTCGGACAAGACGATCCCCGAGATGGGCTTCACCCTCGGCTCGACGGACCAGCTCGACGACCCCGAGGTGCGCCTGCTGATCGCGCGCGACGGATCGGGGCGCATCACGGCGTTCACGAGCTGGATCCCGATCCACCGCGACGGGGCGATCGCCGGATACGCCCTCGACGTCATGCGCCGGCGCGACGACGCCATGCCCGGGGTCATGGAGTTCCTCATCGGCAACGCCGTCGAACGGCTGCGCGACGACGGGATGACCGTGATGAGCCTGTCGGGCTCGCCTCTCGCTCGACACTCGGTCGACGGCGAGGGTGCGCTCGGTCCTCTCGACCGCGGGTTGGACGTGATCAGCGGCCTTCTCGAGCCGGCCTACGGGTTCCGCTCGCTCGCGAACTTCAAGAAGAAGTTCCAGCCCGACTTCGCGCCGCTGTGGATGATCTATCCGGATGCCACGCAGATCCCCGCCATCGCCATCGCGCTGGTGCGCTGCTATATCCCGGGACTCACCCTCCGCTCCGCCGCCTCGCTCGCCGCGCAGCTGCGTCGGCCGCGGGAGGCCGCCTCGCGGTGACGCTGTCCGTCTCGTCACGAGGACAGGGGATGCCACGAGAACAGGCCGCGCGGTGGGGGTTGCGCCGGGGCGTGAGGCGACGCGCGAGCGGGGATACATTGAGGGCGGATTGAACGGGCAGCGCGGGGGTGCCGCCGCTTCTCAGAGGGGGGACTCGCCGTGCACAGAGCATCGATGCCGACCCGAGGGCGCGCGCCGATCAGAGGGGCGCTCGCCGCGGTGCTCGCCGCGACGATCGCCGTCGTGCTGTCGGGCTGCTTCATGATCCCCCTCGTCGACGGGCGATCCCCGTTCGACGACCCCTTCGGATCGAGCGAGAGCGACATCGAGAAGGCGATTCCCCCGATTCAGGCGGCGCTCGACGAGAGCGGTGCCGGTGGTGACCGCTGGCACCTGGTGGCGGAGTCCGCGAGCGAGAACTGCGAGGGCCCGTGCAACCTCTACGTCGCGGTGCGCGTCGAGCCCGCCGACGTCGATGATCCCGACCGATGGGTGTCCGAGGAGGTGCTGCGCGAGACGCTGATCGCCGTGGTTCCGGTCGCGGAGAGTCAGCGCGTGGACGTTGCCGTGGTCTCCGGGTATCGAAAGAACGAGTACGGAGGCCTGGTCAGCGCTGAGCTCTCGACCGCTGTCGAGTCGCTCTTCGGCGAACGAGTGCGTAGCGACCAGTTCTCTGCCACCTCGGACGAGAGCTACGGCGATGCGGAGGTGCACGCGTTCACGCGGACGCACACGAACGTCCTCGCGAGCATGGGCCTGGGCTGACCGGCTCCGTCGACGACGGTCACGCCCACTCGGCGGTGGCGGGAACAACGCCGAGAGCGCGGTCGCTCGCCTCGGTCGCGTCGCGCAGCCAGGCGGCCCCGCCGGGACGCACGCGGGCGTCCTCGGCGGCGAAGCACTCGTCGGTGACGTACAGGCGCCCGAGGTGCACGTTCGTCTGCCGCGGGATCGGGTAGAGCGCCGATAGGGCCTCGCGGGGACGCTCGAGGGTCGAGCCACCGGTCACGAGAATAGGCCGTTCCTGCGGAAATCGTCTTGTCCCGGTCGCGAAGCCTGGTCTCGTGACGTCGTCCGGCGCGCGCTCCGCTCAGCGGGCGTCGGGCCGCTGGTACACGTCGGGGACGTCGTCGCCGTCGGCATCCACCGCTTCGTCCTGCGCGAGCTGCTTGTAGCGGCGGTTGCGCACCAGCAGCACGGCGGAGGCGAGGACGGATGCCAGGAGCGAGGCCGCCATGATCGCGATCTTCGCGTCGTCGGTGTGCGGGGAGCCCTCGGGGAAGCTCAGCTCGGCGATCAGCAGCGACACGGTGAATCCGATGCCCGCGAGCAGGCCGACCCCGGCGAGGTCGATCCATTTCAGCGCCGGGTCGAGGCGCACCTTCGTCACGAGGGTCAGGATGCGCACGCCCAGCAGGATGCCGATCGGCTTACCGAGAACGAGACCGGCCACCACGCCGATGGTCACGGGGTCGGTGAGCGCTCGCATGATGCCCTCGCCCCCGCCGACGGCGACCCCCGCGGCGAAGAACGCGAAGATCGGCACCGCGATGCCGCTCGACAGCGGCCGGAAGCGGTGTTCGAACTGCTCGGCGAGGTCCATGCCGTGGTGCTCGGGCTGGCGGCGCGAGGCGGCGACGGGAATGGTGAAGGCGAGGGCGACACCGGCGATCGTGGCGTGCACGCCCGAGGCGTGCAGGAAGGCCCACGCGGCGAAGCCGATCGGCAGCAGCACGACCCACGCGCCCCACGCGTGGCGCGAGAACCACGCCCGCGCCCGGTGCGCGATCACGCCGTAGATCGCCACGAGCACCGCGAAGACGGCCAGGGGAAGCAGCGAGATGTCGCTGGTGTAGAAGATCGCGATGATCGCGATGGCGATGAGGTCGTCGACCACCGCGAGGGTCAGCAGGAAGATGCGCAGGGGCCCGGGCAGGTGCGAGCCGACGAGGGCGAGCACGGCGACGGCGAACGCGATGTCGGTCGCGGTGGGGATCGCCCATCCGGCCAGCAGGCTCGGCTGCGTGTGCACGATGGCGACGTAGATCAGGGCCGGAACGGCGACGCCCGCGAACGCCGCCGTGACCGGAACGATCGCCGTGCCGAAGCGACGCAGGCTGCCGCTGACGATCTCGCGCTTGAGCTCGAGGCCGACCATGAAGAAGAAGACCGCGAGCAGGCCGTCGGCCGCCCACGTTCCGAGGCTCAGGTCGAGGTGCCACGGCTCGTACCCGAAGCGGAAGTCGCGTAGCGCGAAGTAGGCGTCGGAGGCCGGCGAGTTCGCCCAGACGATCGCGACGATCGCGGCGACGACCAGCAGCATGCCGCCGACGGATTCGCGGCGGAGCAGCGTCGTGACGCGGTGGACTTCGGCGTAGCCGGGCCAGCTCGGCGCGCGGGTGGTGTCGTGGCTCATGAGGCCTCCTGAGGGGTCGATCGACGAAATGTCGACCAGACTTCCCGACGCACCGGGATCCAGTTTACCGTGCCGCCGCTGTCGCTTGCCGCGCGCCGAGATCACCCGCAATGGCGGGTCACCTCGCGGAAACCGTGTGAGCTCGGCGCCGCGGCGGGCGACGAGGGGAGGGGATGCCGGGACCCCGGCGGTTCAGCTCGGGTCGCCGCCCAGGGGGCCCACCGCGGGGATGGGGCCGCCGTCGTCGGCGCCGGTCTTGCGGGCGCGGGCGATCGCGTTGCCGAGGTGGTAGATCAGCAGGGCCGCGACTGAGCCGAGCACGATGGCACCGAGCTGGAAGTCGCCCCACTGCATGGTGAACCCGGCGATCGCGAGCACCAGCGCGACCGCGCCGGTGTACTGGTTGACCGGGCGCGAGAAGTCGACGCGGTTGTCGACCCAGATCTTGATGCCGATGATGCCGATCAGGCCGTAGAGCGCCGTCGTGACGCCGCCGAGGACACCCGCGGGGATGGTGTTGAACACCGCGCCCACCTTGGGGGAGAGGCTCAGCACGATCGCGGTGATGCCGGCGACCCAGTACACCGCGGTCGAGTAGACGCGGGTCGCGGCCATGACGCCGATGTTCTCGCCGTAGGTGGTGGTCCCCGAGCCGCCGAAAGTTCCCGCGAGGGTCGTGGCGACACCGTCGGCGATGAGGGCGCGACCGGTGGAGCGGTTGGCCGTGGCATCCGTCATCGCCGCCACACCCCGCACGTGACCGACGTTCTCGGCCACGAGCACCAGCACGACGGGAAGGAACATCGCGATGACCGACCAGGTCGCCGGCGTCGTGAAGTCGGCGATTTCGAAGGTCGGCAGGCCCACCCACGGGGCCTGCGCCACGGCGTCGAAGTCGATGAGCGTCTCGCCCGAGACCGCCTGGATGATCACGGTCGCGACGTAGCCCACGATCACGCCGAGGAAGATCGAGATGCGGCCGAGGAAGCCGCGGAACAGCACGCTGAACAGGATCACCGCGACGAGCGTGATCGTGCCCGGCAGGGGCTGCAGCTGGAAGTTCGACCACGCGACGGGGGCGAGGTTGAAGCCGATGAGGGCGACGATCGCGCCCGCGACCACCGGCGGCATGACCTTGTCGACCCAGCCGAGACCGACGAACTGCACGATGAAGCCGATGACGGCCAGCAGCACGCCGACGGCGACGATGCCCGCCAGGGCCGAGCCCGTCCCGGCCGTCGCCGTGGCGGCGGTGATCGGCGCGATGAACGCGAACGACGAGCCGAGGTAGCTGGGGAGGCGGTTCTTCGTGATGAGCAGGAACAGCAGGGTGCCCACACCCGAGAACAGCAGCGTCGTCGACACCGGGAAGCCGGTGAGAACCGGCACGAGGAACGTCGCGCCGAACATCGCGATGACGTGCTGGAGGCCGATCGCGATCGTCGCGCCCCAGTTCAAGCGCTCGCCGGGGTCGACGACGGCCCCGGGCTCGACCGTGCGGCCGTTGCCGTGCAGCTTCCAGCGGAACATGTGTCTCCTCAGGTGGGGGTATGGCCGAGACCGTACGCGCTCGGCGAGAACGCACCGTTTCGTCGAGGATGCGGTGCGGTTTCGGTGAACGGGTGCGGTCTCGAGAAGGGGCGGGTCAGACGCCGGTCAGCAGACGCAGCAGCGTCGCGTAGCGCTCGCGCGTGCGCTCGACGATCTCGTCGGGGAGGACGGGCGGCTCGCCCTGCTTGTCCCAGTTCGCGGCGAGCCAGTTGCGCACGATCTGCTTGTCGAAGCTCGCCATGCGCTCGGCGGGGGTGGAGCCGGTGCGCCAGGCCTCGGCATCCCAGTACCGCGAGGAGTCCGACGTGAGGACCTCGTCGGCGAGCGTCAGCACGCCGTCGGGGTCGTAGCCGAACTCGAACTTCGTGTCGGCGAGGATCAGCCCGCGGGCCTCCGCCGTCGCGGACGCACGACGGTAGATCTCGAGCGACAGGTCGCGCAGGGCCGTGGCTGTCTCGGCCCCGACGAGCTCGACCGAGCGCTCGAAGGTGATGTTCTCGTCGTGCTCGCCCATCGGCGCCTTGAAGGCGGGGGTGTAGAGCGGTTCCGGCAGTCGGTCGCCGTCGTTCAGGCCTTCGGGCAGAGGGACGCCGCAGACCGTGCCCTCCGCCTGATACTCGGCCCAGCCCGAGCCGGTGAGGTAGCCGCGCACGACGCACTCGATCGGCTGCATGTCGAGGGACCGGACGAGCATCGAGCGCCCCTGCACGGCATCCGGGATCAACGACACCGGGTCGTCGCCCCGCAGTGCGTGGTCGGCCGCCAGGTGGTGGGGGATGGAACGGCCGCCATCGGCGCCGGCGAGCTGGTCGAACCACCACAGGCTGAGGGTGGTCAGCAGTTCGCCCTTCTCCGGGATGCCGGGGGAGAGCACGTGGTCGAAGGCGCTGACGCGATCGCTCGCGACGACGAGGAGGTGCGCGGGCGCGGCGTCTTCGGCGGTGTCGGCGGGGACGTAGAGGTCGCGCACCTTGCCGGAGTAGACGTGGCGCCAGCCGGGAAGCTCGAGCGGGGGAGCGGAGGTCACCCGCTCATTATTGCGGGTGCGCGCGCCCCGCATCGGCGCGGATTGTGTCACACAGCCCGCGCGCGCGCCTGCCCCCCGGCCGCGACGACCCGCCTGACTACCCTCGGGGGAATGACCGATGACATCCCCGGACCCGCGGTCGCCATCGACCCCCACGCGGGCAGCAGCCACAAGACGATTCGCGGCTGGGTCTTCTGGCCTGCCGCGGGCATCGCCCTCGCGTTCATCGCCTTCGCGTTGTTCTTCCCCGCGGCCGCCGAAGCCACCTTCGCCTCGGTGCAGACCTTCATCGTGTCGACCTTCAATTGGTACTACGTGCTGATCGCGGCGTTCTTCGTCGCCTTCGCGCTCGCGATGGGCTTCAGCCGCTTCGGCGACATCAAGCTCGGGCAGGACGACGACGAGCCGGAGTTCTCGACGATCTCGTGGTTCTCTCTCTTGTTCGCCGCCGGCATGGGTATCGGCCTGGTCTTCTACGGGGTGAGTGAGCCGCTGAGCCACTTCGTCTCGCCCCGCCCCGGTGTCGAGGGCACTCCCGCCGAGCTCGCACAACAGGCGATGTCGCAGACCTTCCTGCACTGGGGCGTGCACGCGTGGTCGATCTACGTCGTGCTCGGTCTCGCGCTCGCCTACGCCTTCCACCGCCGTCGCCGGCCGCGCACGATCCGCTGGGCTCTCGAGCCGATCCTGGGTGCGCGTCTGGTCCAGGGCGGGTGGGGCAACGCGATCGATGTCGCCGCCCTCGTCGGCACGCTGTTCGGTGTCGCCACCTCGCTCGGCCTGGGCGTCATCCAGATCAGCGCGGGCCTCGACTTCCTCGGTGTCGTCCCGCCCAGCATCATCAGCCAGGCGATCATCATCGGCATCATCACGGGGTTCGTCCTCTTCTCACTCCTGTCCGGCGTCGGCAAGGGCATGAAGTGGCTCTCGAACATCAACCTCGTGCTCGCGGGTCTCCTTATGCTGTTCCTGCTGTTCACCGGTCCGACGGAGTTCCTGCTGCGCGACGTGGTGCAGTCGATCGGCAACTACATCCAGAGCTTCGTCGGGCTCTCGTTCACCGTCAGCGCCTACGCGGGCGATGACGGCGTCGCCTGGCAGGGCGCCTGGACGGCGTTCTACTGGGGCTGGTGGATCTCGTGGGCGCCCTTCGTCGGCATCTTCATCGCGCGCATCTCGCGGGGGCGTACCGTGCGCGAGTTCGTGGTCGGAGTGATCCTGGTCCCGACGCTCGTCGGCATCCTGTGGTTCACGGTGCTCGGTGGCACCGCGATCTACGGCGAGCTCACGGGCACAGCGACCTACACCGGGCCCGACGGGTCGGTCGATGTGTCGACGGCTCTCTTCCAGATGCTCGAGAACGTCCCGGCATCCGGGATCTTGATCGTCGGCTTCCTCATCCTCATCGCGGTGTTCTTCGTGACGTCCGCCGACTCCGGTGCCCTCGTGATGAGCATGATCGCCACCGGCGGCGAAGAGGAGCCCAAGAACTGGGTGCGCGTGTTCTTCGCCCTCGCCACCGCGGTGATCGCGTTCGCGCTTCTCATCGCGGGTGGCTTGAACGCCCTGCAGACCGCCGCGATCAGTATCGCCCTGCCCTTCAGTGTCGTGCTGCTCGCGATCTGCTGGGCCACGGTGGTGGCGTTCCGCCGCGAGATGAAGGCGTACGACAAGGCCGAGCGGGCGCAGCTGCGCGACTCGATCGGCGAGCATTACGGCCTCGAGGTCGAAGAGCCCAACCAGCGTGGAATTTTCGGCATCCCGGTGCGCTGGCGTCAGCGTCGAGCGGTGACGGCGCCGGCAGAGAGCCGGACCGAAGCGGACGAGCCTGCTGAGGTCGCGAACGATTCCTCGTCGGCCTGAGTCCCGGCATCCGGAATCTGTCCCGAGCACGCCGCGCCCTGACCGGGTGCGGCGTGCTCTGCGTCGGGCGCACGCCCTCCCCGCCGGCGGGCGTCCACGGGGTGACCGACCCCGCGCGGCGAGGCGGAGGTGCGTCGGACACCCGATGTTCATCCGTGCGGGTTCGCGAGGCGTGGCGAGACCGCGTATAGTCCACGTGGACTAGTCGACACGGACCATGAGGAGGATGGATGCTGCAGGCCAGCCGCCTCACCCCCGTCGCCGTCATGATCCTGGCCACGCTCCGCGAGGCCGACATGCACACGTACGAGCTCGTGCGCTTGCTGAAGGAACGCCGCGACGACCGGCTCATCCCGCTGCAGAAGGGCACGATCTACCACACGGTCGCCCGCCTCGAACGCGACGGACTCCTCGCCGAAGCCGGCGTCGATCGCGACGGCAATCGACCGGAACGCACCACCTACACGATTCTGGATGCCGGCCATCGGGCCCTCGAAGAATGGGTGCGTGCCGAATTGCCCCGCATCGACAGGCCGAGCGAGTTCCGCGTCGCCCTCTCCGAAGCCCACAATCTCGAGCGCGCCGAAGTCATCGACCTGCTCGACCAGCGTCGCGCCCAGCTCGTCGCCTCGGTCGAGGACCATCACGACGGACTGACCGCCGCGGCCGAGCGCGAAACCCCCGAACAATTCCTCATCGAGCTGCGGCGCCAATCCGCTCTGCTCCACGCCGAACTCGCGTGGCAGGACTCCCTGCGTGCGCGCCTCGCCGATCGCTCCCTCGCCTGGGGCATCGCCGAAATCCCCGAACACATCAAGAAGAAGCACCGCGTCTCAAAGGAGACCACCCCATGACCGACTCCCGCGCCGCCTCCGCGGCATCCACCACCGGGTCTCACAAGACCCACGAACGCAGCCCCTGGCCGGCCCTCTGGGCCCTGGTCATCGGGTTCTTCATGATCCTGGTCGACACCACGATCGTCTCGGTCGCGAACCCCGCCATCAAGGCCGCCCTCGACCCCGACACCAACAACCTCGACAACGTCGTGTGGGTCACCAGCGCCTACCTGCTGACGTACGCGGTCCCGCTGCTGATCACCGGCCGTCTCGGCGACCGCTTCGGCCCGAAGAACATCTACCTCACGGGCCTCGCGCTCTTCACCCTCGCCTCGCTCGCGTGTGGTCTGGCGCCCTCCCTCGAGGTGCTGATCGTCGCCCGCGCCGTGCAGGGTCTCGGTGCCGCGCTGATGACGCCGCAGACCATGGCCGTCATCACCCGCACCTTCCCGCCGCAGAACCGTGGAGCGGCCATGGGCCTGTGGGGCGCCACCGCCGGTGTCGCGACCCTCGTCGGTCCGCTCGCCGGCGGCCTGCTCGTCGACGGCCTCGGGTGGGAGTGGATCTTCTTCATCAACATCCCCGTCGGCATCATCGGCTTCGTCGCCGCCGTCATCCTCGTGCCGCAGCTGCCGCGCACCGCGCACAAGTTCGACATCCTCGGCGTCGTGCTCAGTGCCGTCGGACTCTTCCTCATCGTGTTCGGCCTGCAAGAGGGCGAGCACTACTCGTGGGCCGCGTGGATCTGGGCGATGGTCGCTGCGGGTGTCGTCGTCATGGCGCTGTTCGTGTGGACGCAGGCGCGCAGCAAGGGCGAGCCGCTCGTTCCGCTCGCGCTGTTCCGCGACCGCAACTTCTCGATCGCCAACCTCGCGATCGCCGCGGTCGGCTTCACCGTGACGAGCATGGCGCTGCCGCAGATGTTCTACCTGCAGCTCGCCCGCGGTCTCACCCCGACCGAGTCGGCGCTGCTGCTCGTGCCGCTCGCGATCCTGTCGGGCGTGCTCGCGCCGTTCGCGGGCAAGCTGCTCGACCGCACCGACCCGCGCTTCCTGCTCGTGCCGGGACTCCTGCTGGTCGGCGGCTCGCTGGGGCTGTACGTGGCGCTCATCCTGAACGACGCCCCGATCTGGATGTTCCTGATCCCCTCCGTCTTCATGGGTATCGGAAACGCCGGCATGTGGGGGCCGCTCGCCACCACTGCGACGCGCAACCTGCCGCCGCGTCAGGCGGGCGCGGGTGCCGGCATCTACAACACGACCCGCACGGTCGGATCGGTCATCGGCTCGGCATCCATCGCCGCTTTCATGCAGGCGCGCCTCGAGGCGAACCTGCCGGGAGCCGCGGATGCGTCCGCGAGCTTCGGTGGCGGGGAACTGCCCCCGCAGGTCGTCACCGGCTTCTCGCAGGCCATGGGCGAGTCGCTCACCCTGCCGATCATCGTGATCGCCCTGGGCCTCGCCGCGGTGCTGTTCATGCGTCGGCCGTCGATGATCCGGCCGCACGGCGCTCCGCGCGACGCGGCTCCGGCCCAGGCGGCACAGGCGGCCCCCGCCGCGGCGGGGGAGTAACCCGCGCGATCGAACGCCGTCGTCCCTCTGCGGGGCGGCGGCGTTCGGCGTGTCATCGGGGGATGCTTCGGGGATGCCGCGGACTCGATCCCGCGCCCGGGAGGAGCCTCCGCCCGTGATGTGAGGGTGCGCCCCTATGGACGCCCGGCGCGCAGCGCGGCGACGACCCGCTGCGCGTCGGACGCGTCAGCGGTGAAGAGTCGCGTCTCGGCCGACTCGATGCGGATGAGACCGCGCGAATACTCCTGCTCGAAGAAGACATTCATCACGCGGTCCAGTTCCATCGCCCAGCTGTCGTTCTTCGCGGTGTAGACGACGCGGGTGGGAGTGACTGCGAGCAGTCCTCCGGGGGCGGCAGACGACGTGTCGGCGTCGACCGTGACGAGGGGTACCTCTCCGGGCAGGAGAGCCGCGGCGAGACGTTCACGCGCGTTCTGGCGCCGCATCCGATCACCCCTCATCCGTTCGCGGTGCATGGGCGCCGCCCTGAGAACCCTACGCCGCGACACCCGGCCGGTGCGGAGTTGGGGGGCGCACCGGCCGGGCGGCCTCGAGGTCCGCATCGCGGAACACGACGAAGACGAGGCGACGGGGCATTTCGTCACGCCGCGGTGGGAAATTTCTCGGTGATCCGGCGTCTGCGCCGTCGGGACCCCGCGTCAGGTACGCCGTGGAGACTTTCGAACGGGGACGAAGCTGGCAGTTGGTCGCCAATGTCTGCGCATCCGCCTATGGAGAACCTGAGAGGCGCATACTTCGAAGACCGGAGATCATGCGCGTGTCGTCGACGTTCGCCCTTGTGCCTCTTCGTCATCAGACAGGGGCCACTCATGGCCACGTCCCGTTTTCTCCGCCCCCTCACTCTCGCCGCCACCGGTGTCGGCCTCGCAGCAGCCATGGGGGTCGCGTTGATCTCCCCCGCCTCGGCCGCGACCGTCATCGACGGCCCGGTCGATCTCGGTACCGCCAGCACCTACGGAGTGCTCGGTGCCAGCGCCGTCACCAACACCGGCCCCACCCTCGTCAACGGCGACCTGGGGCTCTCTCCCGGGACGTCCATCACCGGCTTCGGTGGCCCGACGGACGGCGTGGTCAACGGCACCGTCCACCAGACCGATGCCGCGGCCGCCCAGGCGCAGCAGGACGCTCTGACGGCGTACGGCACCGCGGCCTCGCTGACGCCGATCCGCACAGGACTCGATGAGCTCAACGGGCTCTCGCTGTCGCCCGGCGTCTATTCAGGTGGCGCTCTGGCCCTCGCCGACACGGGCGCTCTGACCCTCGCCGGAGACGCCGACTCGGTGTGGGTGTTCCAGGCGGCATCCACTCTCACGATCGGATCCGGGAGCCGGATCACGATCACCGGCGGAGCGACCTCGTGCAACGTGTTCTGGCAGGTGGGCAGTTCGGCCACCCTCGGTACCGCCGCAGACTTCCAGGGAACGGTACTTGCACAGCAGTCCGTCACCGCGACCACCGGCGCAACCGTCCAGGGCCGACTCATCGCTCAGAACGGTGCGGTGACCCTCGACACCAACACGATCAACGCGTCCACCGGTTGCCCTCCTCCCGGCACGGTGTCGGAGACGACCGCGCCGACCATCACCTCGCCCCCGCCGGGCGACGCCACCGTCGGTGAGGGCTACACCGCGACCATCACCGCCGCGGGAAACCCCACACCGACCGTCACCGTGACCGGGCTGCCTGATGGTCTCGTCTTCGACGGCAGCACCGGCGTCATCTCGGGCACGCCCACGACCCCCGGCGACTACGCCGTGGTCATCACCGCGTCGAACGGCACCTCGCCCGACGCGACGCAGACCGTCACCCTCGTCGTCGGTCAGCCTGCACCCGCGCCCAGCCCTTCACCGTCTTCGCCCGGCGCGATTCCGGCACCGTCGGCATCCACTCCGGCGGCTGGAAACGCGACTCCGCCCCCGGGCACGCGTGCGAACACTCCCGGTGGACTCGCCGTCACGGGTACCGATCCGACGATGGCGATGACCCTCGCCGGCGGGTTGCTCGCCGCAGGGCTCGTGGTCGTCGTCATCGCCCGCCGCCGCGCGCGTCGCTCCTGACCGATTCCCCACGAACGCGAGGCCGGTGACCCCTGAGGGTTACCGGCCTCGAGCCTTTTGTGCAGGGTGAGAGGACGTCCATCACGCCTCTCCCGCCGTCCTCAGCGGGACTTCGGGGTGATCCAGCGTGACCGCGACGTGTCCTGCCATGTGATCGAGACGCGGTGGGAGTCCGCGTTCGACTTTGCCGAAGCCCGCGAGACGGGTCCGCCGGCCGAGAAGCGCATCTGTGGTCGCCGTTGTCGCCGTGGGCTCAGCCGTCGAAGGCGTCGCGCCGGACGAAGGCCGCGTCGTCGGGCAATTGCTCGACGAGATCCGGCGGGCACTCCGTGCCCAGTTCGCGGGTCGTCGTCGCGGGCGTCCGGCCGAACGTCGCGGTCACGTCCCAGCAGGTGTAGACCTCACTCGGACCGTTGTAGAGCCCGCCGCCATCGCGGGGGAGGTCCGGCCGGGGACCCGACGAAAGGAAGACGGAGAAGGTAGCGGTGGGCTCGGCGATGTGCAGGTCGTAGACGACCATCGCGCCTTCGCGGACATCGGGTGGTGTCTGTCCCATGCGATCCCACGCGGCATTCCGGAGCCCCGTGAGCACGGTCCCGGTCTCGCGCTGCGAGACATCGAGGAGCGCCCCCACCTTCTCGTGCGCCATCGTCTGCCGCCAGAGCACCGCGTCGACGTCCTGGCGCCCCCTCTCCGAGGAGCACCCCGCGAGCCCCAGGACCACGGCGCTCAGCCCGAGCGCGACAACACTCCGCGCCCGCATCACGCCCGCCGCTCGCACAGCAGCGCCCCCACCGGCCGGGCGCCGAGGGTCGCGCGCGTGTGGGTCTCGATGATGTCGAAGCCCGCGGCATCCGCTCTCCGGCCCAGCTCAGCGGCGGGCCAGCGATAGGCGCGGGTCACGGCGTGATCGAACGCCTCGATGCTCTCTCCGACGAAGAAGCCGAGCAGCAGTCGCCCGCCCGGACGGAGCGTTCGGGCGAACTCCCGCAGCGGGACGTCGACGCGAGCGGGCTCGTGGTGGATCGTCGAGAACCACGACAGGATGCCGCCGAGCCCACCGTCCTCCACCTCGAGCTCGTCGATCGAGCCGAGATCGAACCGGATGCCGGAATGAGCCGCCCGCGCGTGCGAGATGAACCGCGGCGCGAGATCGACGCCCCGCACGTCGAGTCCGAGTCCGGCCAGGTGCCCCGTCCAGTGACCGGGGCCGCAGCCGGCGTCGAGCGCGGGGCCGGTGACGGCGGTGGCCCAGGCCTCGACGATGCTCCGGTCGACCGGGTGGACGGCATCCATCGTCCCGAGGGCGTCGATGTACTCGTCGGCTCGGGCGTCGTACGCGGTCGAAGTCATCGGTCGAGGCTACGGCGTGATCGCGTCGACGAAGGCTCCTGCTTCGTCGATGAGCTGGTTCCAGCGCGCAGCTCCCGCGTCGACCGGGACCTCAGCCCACTCGCGCAGCGGGCGCCCCCGCATGATCATGGGGCCGGCGATCCCCTCGTCGACGATCTCGCCGACCCGCTCCTCGGGCAGTTTCACGACGAGCGAGCCGCTGTGGACGACGAACGCGAAGACCTTCTCGCGGATGCGCAGCCCCTCGGTGCCGAAGATCCGCCCGATGTCGACGCCCGGCAGGTCGCACTGGCGTTCGGCGATCGGGTCGAAGATCTCACGGCCCCGTGCCGTGGCATCCCTGTCGACCATGGCCCACACGCTAGCGGCGCGCGCGGCCCGGGTCGAGCACGAAGCGGTTCGCCGAGGGGGCGACCGCGGGTCGGCGGAACGGGTCGGGCCCGTCAGCCCTGGGCCGCGCGCGCGGCGATGTCGGTGCGGTACTGCCCGCCCTCGAGCCCGATGCGCTCGAGCCCGGCGTAGGCCGCCTCGCGCGCTTCGCCGAAGGTCGTGCCGGTGGCGACGACGCTGAGCACACGCCCACCCGTCGCGACGAGGTCGCCGTCGCGCAGCGCCGTCGCGGCGTGGGCGACGTGGACGCCGTCGACCTCTTCGGCTTCGTCGATCCCGGTCAGCACGCGACCGGTGAGGGGCGCCTCGGGGTACCCCTCGCTCGCGAGCACGACCGTGACCGCGGTCGCCTCGGCGAAAGCGGGACGCGGCTGATCCTCGAGCGTGCCCGAAGCCGCAGCCAGCAGGAGGCGGGACAGGGGGTCGATCAGACGCGGCAGGACGACCTGCGTCTCGGGGTCGCCGAAACGGGCGTTGAACTCGATGACCTTCACGCCCTGCTCGGTCAGGATGAGCCCGGCGTAGAGGAGCCCGATGAAGGGGGTGCCCTCGGCATCCATCTGGCGGATCACGGGCTCGGCGATGTCGCGCGTGACCTGCGCCACGAACTCGTCCTCGCCGCCGAAGCGTTCCGTCAGCCAGGGGAGGGGCGAGTACGCCCCCATGCCGCCGGTGTTGGGGCCCTCGTCGCCGTCGCGCAGACGCTTGAAGTCCTGGGCGGGGCTGAGGGGGGCGACGTGGTCGCCGTCGCTCAGGAAGAAGAGCGAGACCTCGGGTCCGGAGAGGAACTCCTCGATCAGCACGGCGCCGCTCGGCAGGTAGCTCTCGGCGTGAGCCAGGGCCGCCGCGCGGTCGGAGGTCACGATGACGCCCTTACCCGCGGCCAGACCATCGGCCTTGACCACGTACGGGGCGCCGAACCGGTCGAGGGCGGCCTCGACGGCGGCGGTGTCGTGCGCGCGGACCGATCCGCCGGTGGGGACGCCCGCGGCATCCATGATCCGCTTCGCGTAGGTCTTCGACCCCTCGAGCTGGGCCGCGGCCTTGCCCGGGCCGAACACGGGGATGCCGTGCGCGCGCAGCGGGTCGGCGACGCCCGCGACGAGGGGCGCTTCGGGGCCGACGACGACGAGGTCGATCGCCTCGTTCTTCGCGAAGGTCAGGACGGCGGTGGGGTCCATCGGGTCGACGTCGACGAGGTGCGCTTCGCGGGCGATTCCGGCGTTGCCGGGGGCGGCGAAGATCGCGTGCGACTCCTCTTCGGAGCGCAGCGCGAGGATGATGGCGTGCTCGCGCGCGCCCGAACCGAGGACCAGGATTCTCACGCGGACAGCCTACCGAGCGCGGGATCGCACCTTCGCGCCGCGGGCGCAACGCAGGACGCGCGACCGTCCGGCCGCATCGGGCGGGCACGCTTGGCTTCGCAGGCGCATGTTCTCCTGCGTTGTGTCGCGGTGGGTTTCGAGGGAGGCGCCCCGACACAATGCAGGAGACCTGGCGACAGGGCGCGCCCGGGCCGGCGGTTCTCCCGTGTTCGCGCGCCGATCTCCTGCGTTGTGCCGCCACGCGCCGCGCGGCGCCCCCGCCACTGGCCCGCGGGTAGCGTGGATGCCATGCCTCCCCGCCGCATCGAAACCGGAGATGGCCGTGCCGCGCTCGCCGCGGTCGCTGCCGGAGACGCCCCGCGCCCAGCGACCGCCACGGCTGTGCGCTACCTGCTGCAGCTGCTCGTCGAGAAGGCCCCCGGCAACTCGGTCGAGATGCGCGTGCCGCCCTTCGGCGCGGTGCAGGTGATCGAGGGCCCCCGGCACACGCGCGGCACTCCGCCCAACGTGGTCGAGACCGATGCCGCAACCTGGATCGCCGTCGCCACGGGCCAAGAGAAGTGGGCGGATGCCGTGACCGCCGGCCGCATCGTCGCCTCGGGCGTGCGCGCCGACCTCAGCGCGTTGCTGCCGCTGCGGCCGTAGCCCGGGTCGAGGCATCCGCGGCTCGTCATCGAGGGCACGCGATCCGCGCGAGATCACACGAACGAGCCGTGCACCGTCGCGCGGAGGGCGTGACCTCCGGGAGGTGGCCGGCGCCCACGTCAGCGCCGCACCGGATCCCCGCCGCCGGCGAGGAAACGCTCGAGGTCGCGGCGCGTGGGCGCGGCCTCCCAGTCGCCGGGCACGAGGCAGGCCATCGCGCCGCAGGCGTTGGCGCGCACCAGCGTGTCGGCCACGTCGAGGCCCTCGAGGTGGGCGCTGAGGTAGCCCGCGACGAACGCGTCGCCCGCGCCGACCGTGTCGAGCGGGTCGATGACGAAGCCCAGGGCCTCGGTGGCGCCCGCCGTTGTGAAGGCGGCGGCTCCATCCGGGCCGCGCTTGACCACCACGTGCTGCACGCCGGAATCGAGCAGCGACTCGGCGGCATCCGGGCTCATCAGGGCGAACTCCTCGACCCCGCCGAACACGAGGGTCGACAGCGCCGCGATCTCGCGGAGGATCGGCCCCGCGATCACGGCGGACGCCAGGGCGGAGCGGTAGTTGACGTCGAAGCTGACGGGAACGCCGGCGGCGCGGGCGCGCTCGACGGCCGCGAGCACGGTCGCGCGAGCGGTGTCGGACAGCAGGGGCGTGATGCCCGTGACGTGCAGCAGGTCGGCGTTCTCGATCCATCCCGCCGGAAGGTCGTCGGGCGCGAGGCGCGAGCCCGCCGAACCGCGGCGGTAGTAGTGCACGGCGGTGGATGCCGCGGACGGGCGCTCCTTGAGCATCAGGCCCGTCGGGGCCGCGGCGTCGACGATCGCGCGCACGTCGAGTCCTTCTCCGCGCAGCTCCCGCGCGATGCGCTCGCCGAGCGGGTCGTCGCCGACGCGGCCGAGCCACGCGGCGTCGACGCCCAGACGGCGCAGGCCCACGGCGACGTTGGTTTCGGCGCCCCCGATGCCGAGGGCGAGGCCCGCGGCGTGGCGGAGCGAGCCGACCTCGGTCGTCCGGGCGAGCGCCATCGTCTCGCCGAGGGTCACGACGCGGGTCACGCGGGTACGTCCGATCCGGCGCACACCGCGACGAACCGCTCGGCCCGCTCGCGGAGCGCACCCAGGTCGCCGCCGCGGAACGCATCGCCGAGAAGTGGACCGCCGACGCTGACCGCCACGGCGCCCGCCGCGAGCCAGGCGGCCGCGCTGTCGGCATCCACCCCTCCCGAGGGGACGACCGCGATGTCGGGGAACGGTCCGCGCAGGTCCTTCAGGTAGCCGGGACCGACCTGTCCGGCCGGGAACACCTTCACCGCCGACGCGCCAGCCGACCACGACGCGAACAGCTCGGTGGGCGTGAGACCGCCGGGGATGATCGGCATGCCCGCGGCGACCGCGTGCTCGACCAGCACAGCCGAGGTGATCGGGGTGACGACGTAGTCCGCGCCGACGGCGATCGCGCGCTCGAGCTGTTCGAGGTTCGTGACCGTGCCGATGCCGAGGTCGCCGTCGAACGACGAGCGCAGGTCGGCGAAGGCGTCGAAGGTGCCCGGCGTCGTGAGCGTCAGCTCGACGCTCTGCACGCCCGCCTCGGCGAGAGCGGCGAGCACCGGCGCGTAATCCGACGCGGCGGACGCCCGGGCGACGACGACGAGCTTCGAGGCGACGGTGCGGGAGGGGAGCTCACCAGTCATGGACGGTCCCGTCGAGGAGGCGGTTCACGGGCAGGTACGCCTTCGTGTACTCGAACGCGCCGGCGGCCTCTTCGTCGAGCTCGACGCCGAGACCGGGCTGGTCGCCGGGGTGCAGGAAGCCCTTGTCGAAGGTGAACGAGGTCTGGAACACCTCGAGCGTCTGCTCGTTGTGCGGCATGTACTCCTGGATGCCGAAGTTGTGGATCGCCAGATCCAGGTGCAGGGCCGCGGCCATTCCGACGGGCGAGATGTCGGTGGGGCCGTGGATGCCGGAGCGGATGCCGTAGATCGCGGCGAAGTCGAGGAGCTTCTTCATCGCGGTGATGCCGCCGGTGTGGGTGACGGCCGAGCGCACGTAGTCGATCAGGCGCTCGGTGATGAGCGTCTGGTAGTCGTACACGGTGTTGAACACCTCGCCGATCGCGAGCGGGGTGGTCGAGTGCTGACGGATGAGGCGCAGCGCCGTCTGGTCTTCGCCGGGGGTGGCGTCTTCGAGCCAGAACAGGTCGTAGGGCTCGACGTCCTTCGCGAAGCGTGCCGCTTCGATGGGCGACATGCGGTGGTGGCCGTCGTGCAGGATGCGCAGGTCGGTGCCGAACTCCTCGCGGATCTTCGAGAAGACCCCGGGCATGTGGTTGAGGTACTGGCGGGTGTCCCAGGTCTCTTCGGCGGGGCGGTCGCCCGAGCGCTTCGCGGGCTCGTAGTCGTAGCGCACGCCCGGGCCCGCGGCCGAGACGCCGTAGATCTGCCCGAGGCCGGGGACGCCCGTCTGCACGCGCACGGCGGTGAAACCGAGCTCGCGGTATCCGGTGATCGCGTTCGAGAGGGCCTCGAAGTCGGTGCCCGAGGCGTGGGCGTAGACACGCACGCCGTCGCGGCTCGCGCCTCCGAGCAGCTGGTACAGCGGCATCCCGGCCTTCTTGGCCTTGATGTCCCACAGCGCCATGTCGACGGCCGCGATGGCGGCCATGGTGACGGGTCCGCGACGCCAGTAGGCACCGCGGTACAGGTACTGCCAGGTGTCTTCGATGCGATCCTCGTCGCGGCCGATGAGCATCGAGGCGAGGTGGTCGGAGAGGTACGACGCCACCGACAGCTCGCGGCCGTTGAGGGTGGCATCCCCCCATCCGACGACGCCGTCGCTCGTAGTGATCTTCAGGGTGACGAAGTTGCGGCCGGGGCTGGTGACGATGACGTCGACGGAGGCGATGCTCATGTGCGGACTTTCTGGCGGAGGGAGGCGGCGGGTCGGAGCGGGGCACGATTCGTGGCCCCGGGGCGCTGGAGGGAGCAGCGCCGCACGCGCGGGGGCGTCGGAGCCGGCTCCGGGGCGTCGTACGCGGACCCGGGGCCACGCCGAACGCCCCGGGAGGACGAGGGAGGAGAGGGATGCCGGGCGGGTCCGCCGTCACGAACCCGCCCGGGTGCGGGGCCGCTCGAGAGCGACCCCGCGGGATCACATCGCGGGGCGGGGATCCCGCAGATCGCGACCGGTCCACTCGGGGGCCACGATCGCGGCGACCAGCGCCGCGGCGGTGAACACGCCCATGAGCACCATGATCGGCACGATGCTGCCGGTGGCTGCGGCCACCCACGCGGCGGCGATGACCGGGCCGATGCCGGTGGCGACGATCGCGGCGACCTCGCGCACGACGGCGGTGAGGGTGTAGCGGTTGCGGGCGCCGAAGATCTCGGGGATCGAGATGTTCTCCATCGACGCCAGGCCCAGCACCGAGATGTTGTGGATGAGCGCGTAGCCGACGAAGATCGCACCGACCTCGCGGGAGTTGATCATCAGCAGCGTCGGCACGATCAGCACGAGCGACAGCGCCGACATGACGATGTACATGCGGCGGCGGCCGAACTTGTCGCCGAGGAAGCCGACGAGCGGGATCGTGAGGAACCCGATCAGCGACGAGACGATGACGATCTCGGGGCCGACCTCTTTCGAGATCGCGAGGGTGATCGTGATGAACGAGATGAGGTAGGTCTGCACGATGCCGGAGTTGCCGGCCTGGCCGAAGCGCAGCAAGAACGACACGAGCACGGCCTTGAGGGGCTTCTTCTGCAGCGACTCGAGCGTGCGGATGTCGTTGGTCTCGGTGGCGACCTTGTGCAGCTCGGCGCGCGAGAGCGCCTTGCCGTCGACGACGTCGGTGCGCTCCTCGAAGACGGGGCTCTCTTTGAGGTTGAAGCGCACCCAGAGTGCGAAGAGCATGATGACGGCGCTGCCGATGAAGGGGATGCGCCAGCCCCACGCGATGACGTCGCTTTCCATCATCACGGCGAGCAGGATCGCCCAGATGCCCGAGGCGAACAGCGTCCCGCAGTTGGTGCCGAGCGCGACGAGCGAGGCGACGACGCCGCGGCGGTTGTCGGGGGCGTACTCGGCGAGCATGACGCCCGCGCCCGAGATCTCGGCTCCGGCGCCGAAGCCCTGGGCGAGGCGGAGCACCACGAGCAGGATCGGGGCCAGGATGCCGACCTGCTCGTAGGTGGGCAGCACGCCGATCAGGGTGGTCGCGGCGCCCATGAGCAGGATCGTGTAGAACAACACCTGCTTGCGGCCGATCTTGTCGCCGATGCGGGCGAAGAAGAAGGCGCCGACCGGGCGGGCCACGTAGCCCACGCCGTAGGTGGCCATCGCCAGAACGACCGCCATCGCGGCGTCGCCGCCGGCGAAGAAGATCTGGCTGAAGACGAGGGCTGCGGCGAGCGAGTAGAGCTGGAAGTCCATGAACTCCAGCGCGGTGCCGAGCCAGCCCGAGACGGCGGCGCGGGCGAGGTCGCCGACGGACCGTTTGGCGACGGGCGGCGACGTCGAGGCGTCGACGCCGGGGGCGGATGAGCTGCTCATCGGATTACTCCTTCGTAGGTGATGCGTAGCGGGATCGCTGGGTGTCGGGGGATGTTCGAGGGGCCCGCTCAGAGAGCGAGCAGGACTTTGGCGGATGCCGAGGAGTCCCGCGCCACGGCGAACGCGCTCACCGCGTCGGCGGCGGGGACGACGTGCGACACGACGGTGTCGAGCGCGTCGGTCGAGGCGAGCATCGCGATGGCGTCGTCGATCTCGGTCGAGAAGCGGAACGCTCCGCGCAGCGTCAGCTCCTTCGCGAGCATCGGGGCGAGGTTCACCCCGAGCTCGGCGTCCGGCAGCATGCCGACCTGCACGACGGTGCCGGCGCGGCGGGCGGCGCGGACCGCCTGGGTGAGGGCCACTCCGACGCCGGAGCACTCGAAGACGACGTCGAACGACTCGTTCTCGATCGCGTCGGTGCCCACGAGGAAGGTCTCGGCCGCACCGAGGACGCGAGCGCGCTCGAGCGGTTCGGGGCGCACGTCGCTCGCGGCGACCAGTCCGGCTCCCGCGTGCACGGCGGCCGCCGCGACCAGCAGGCCGATGGGGCCGGATCCGATGACGAGCGCCCGCTTGCCGGAGAGGTCGCCCGCGAGGCTCACCGCGTGGATGGCGACGGCGAGGGGCTCGGCGAGGGCGGCGCGCTCGAGGGACAGCCCCTCGGGCAGGACGCGGATCATGTGTTCCTCGACCACGAGCAGCTCGGCGGCTCCGCCCTGTCGGTGGGGGAAGCCCGCGGCGCTGCCGAGATAGTCGCCACCCGCGCGAAGGTGCGGGCGCTCCTCGAGGCCCGGCACCGAGGGGCCGAAGCGCGCGGGGTGCACGGTGACGGGCGTGCCCGGCGCGAGGCGCCCCGAGGGGTCGAGGTCGACCTCGGCCGACAGCTCGTGACCGGGGGTCAGGGGCTCTCGCACCGCGTACTCGCCGTTCTTGCCGTGGAAGTAGTAGTGCAGGTCCGACCCGCAGATGCCGACGTAGCGCACGCGCAGCCGCACCTCGCCGTCGCCGGGTTCGGGGGCGGGGCGGTCTTCCCAGCGGATGTCCTCCGCGGCGTGGATCGCGAGAAGCTTCATCGCGTCTCCTTCGGGTCTGTGCGCCCGGGCGGGCGCGGGTGGGTTCAAGGGGCGGTGGGGGAGAGGGTGCCGGATGCCGAGAGACTCTCGGCGATCGCGCTGTCGACGCCCCGCTCGACGATCGTGTCGAGCAGATCGCCGACGCGGTCGACGAAGGCGGTGCGGTGCGCGAGGTCTTCGCCGAACAGCTGGAGTTCGACGATGGCGCGGGCGGCGAGGTCGCGCCCGCCGCGGGTCGCGGCGGCGAGGCGCTCGCGAGCCGGGTCGGTCATCGCCGCGGCGTGGGGGCCGGGGTCGAAGCCCGCGGGCGGAGCGACGCAGGCGAGGTACGCGGCCACCGTGAGGGCGATCAGGTGCGGGAACTCTCCCCGCTCGAACGCCTGGGCGACCGGGCCGGGGATGCGCTGGCCGAGCTTGACCGACCCGTCGGAGCCGACCTGGCTCGTACGGTGTCCGAGCGCGCTATTGCCCCAGCGGGCGAACAGGTCGCGCTCGTACGCGGCGATATCGACCCCGCGCGGGGCGGTGACCGAGGGCTCGTACTCGCTGCGCAGGATCGCGGTGGCGGCGGCTTCGACGTCGGTCAGGCCGATGGCATCCGGGATCGTGGGAACCCCGCGCAGAGCGCCGAGGTAGGCGATCAGCGAGTGCGTGCCGTTGAGCAGGCGCACCTTGAGCAGTTCGTACGCGCTCACCTCGTCGGTGAACACCGCGCCGCCGGCCTCCCACGCGGGGCGACCACCCGCGAAGCGGTCTTCGATCGCCCACATCGTGAAGGGCTCGGCAGGAACGGGCACGTCGTCGCGGACGCCGAGGAGAGCGGCGACGCGCTCCGTGAGCTCGGGGGTGGTCGACGGCACGATGCGGTCGACCATGCTCGAGGGGAAGGTCACGGCGCGGTCGAGGTACGCCAGGGCATCGGCCGATTCGGCATCCGGGAGCTCCTGCAGGAACGCGCGCACCAGCTTCTCGGTGTGCGAGCCGTTCGACAGCAGGTTGTCGCAGCTGAGGATCGCGATCGGTTCACCGCCCGCCGAGGCCCGGCGCTGCAGGCCGCGGGCGAGCTGGCCGATGGTCGAGCGGGGGGAGCCTCCGCGCAGGTCAGCGGCGACGATCGGGTCGGCGACGTCGAGGCGCTGGGTGGCGTTGGAGTAGCTGTAGCCGTTCTCGGTCACCGTGAGCGTCGCGATGCGGATGCGCGGATCGGCGAGGTCGGCGACCACGCGGGCCGGGTCATCGGCGGCGACGTACGAGTCGGTGTGCACCCCGGGGATGTCGAGGGTCGTGCCCGCGGGTGAGACCGTCGCGACGGAGTACAGGTGGTCCTGCGCGTGCAGAGCGTCGACGACCCGGCGCGAGCGCGAGGCGACGCCGACGATGCCCCAGTCGCCGCCCTCGGCGCGCAGGGCTGCGGCGGTGTAGGCGGCCTGGTGGGCGCGGTGGAAGCTGCCGAGTCCGAGGTGCAGGATGCCGGCGCCCGAGGGGGCGGCGGGAACGGCCGCGGGGAGGGTCGCGCCACGGCGCAGGATCGCGCTCATGCGCGGGCTCCCGACGAAGCGGCGGGGCTCGACCGGGGGAGATCGTCGATGATCGGCATGAAAGCAGTGTGCAGTGTTTGTACAAACTTGTCAACAGTTTTCAGGTCGGCATGCACGATGATGGAACGACGGCAGAGAGACGGTGGTGATGGCGGCGAACCTGACCGAGGTGGCACGGCACGCGGGGGTGTCGATCGCCACGGCGTCCCGCGCCTTCGGAGAGCCCGACCGGCTCGCCCCCGCGACCCTCGAACGCGTGCGCCGCGCTGCGGCCGAACTCGGCTACGCCACGCCGCAGGCCGCCGTCGGCACCCGCACGATCGCGGTGGTCGTCCCGGATGCCGCGAACCCCGTCTATGCGACCCTGCTCAAGGCGATCCAGGGGCAGGCGTGGCACGGCCGCCACCGCATCGTCTTGTTCGACGCCGATGAAGACCTTCGCCGCGAGCGCGAGGCGATCGAACTCGGATGCCGAACGGACGGGGTGCTGCTGTGCTCGCCGCGCCTCCCCGAGCGGGAGGTGCTCGATCTCGTCGGCGAGACGCCGCACGTCATCGTGAACCGCGTCATCGACGGCGCCGTGTGCGTGGTGATGGACGCCGAGCGCGGACCGACCCAGGCGGTCGAGCACCTCTCGGCCCTGGGTCACGACCACATCGCGTACGCGTCCGGACCGCACGGCTCATGGGCCGACGAACAGCGCGCCGACGCCGTGGCGCGCGCGTGCGAGAGCTTCGGCATCCGCCTCACCCGCCTGAGCAACCACGCGGCATCCATTCAGGGCGGGAGAGCGGGAGCCGCCGCGGCCGTCGCCAGCGGCGCCACCGCGGTCATCGCCTACAACGACCTCGTCGCCCTCGGGCTCGAGGCCGGCATGGCCGAGCTCGGGCGCGTGTGCCCCGACGACGTCAGCCTCGTGGGTATCGACGACATCGAGCTCGCCGGAGCGGTGACGCCGAGCCTCACCACCGTGCGGATGCCGATCGCCCGCTCGGGGGCGCTCGCCGTCGATCTGCTGCTGCAGGCGATGGGCGGTTCCCCCTCGCCGCACGAGACGGTCCTGCCCTCCCAGCTCATCGTGCGCAGCTCGACGGCACCGCCGCGCTCCCCGCGGTGACGCACCCCGCCCCGCACGCCCGCCGCCCCGCCCTCTCGACGCCGAGACGGAGCGACCCCGAAACGGTGCGGCGGTGGGACAATAGGCGTATGGCCGAGCAGCCCGCCCCCGAACGATCGTCCGCCGCGCGCGATGAGCGCCAGACGCTGACGGTCCGTCGCGCCCCGAAGTACGGCGTGTTCCTGGCGGCCGGGGCGTTCCTCGGCATCCTCGTCGCTCTCCTGCTCACCGTCTTCATCGACGGTTCCGACATCAGCCCGTACACGCAGGTCGTCTACTCGCAGATGCAGGTCTTCGGCTTCACGGCCCTGATCTTCGTCGTGCTGGGCGTCGCGGTGGGGGCGATCGTCGCCCTGATCTTCGAGCGCACCGTCGGAGGCCGGACCCGCCAGGTCACGGTCGAGCACGAGCAGCACGGCAACTGACCGGCACAGCGTCGCTCACGCCAGTTCGGCGATGATCGGGTGGATCGCGGTGTCGAAGGCGGCCACGTCGCCGCGTAGACCGTCGGTCACCGCCACGGTCAGAGAACCGATCCACCACACGCCCCGCTGGGCCAGCGGGAGCACCTGCACGTTCAGCTCGAACGAGTGCGCGCGTCGCCCCACGGCCCGCTCGTGCGCGGCGATCGCGCTCGCGTAGGCGCGGTACGAGACCCCGGGTCGGGCGGCGGCCTCGCGGGCGTAGCGGTCGTGCGCGAGCCGGGCGAAGTCCACTGCGTCGTCGGCGTGCGCCCCGATGGCCGCACGCAGGGTCTCGGATCCTTCGACCGGCAGGGTGACGAGAGTGTCGAAACCGTCGATCAACTCGAGGGGAACGGGCGAGGGGTGCGCCTGCGGCTCCACCGTCATCGCCCAGTACTCGCGCCACTCCCGTTCGAGCTGGGCGTGCGCGGCATCCGTCCGCTCGTCCACCCACGGGGGCGGCACACGACGCAGGGCGGGGAGCTCGTCGGGAGACCGGATGCCGAGGACCTGGCGCAGATAGAGCGCGACGAGCACCGTTTGCGCCGCGTCTTCGCGGATCACCCACTCCGGCTGACCGCCCGTCATGGCGTCATTGTAGGGACGGGGAGAGGCCTCGGGGTGGGCCTTGCGTCGCGGGCGCGGTGCCCGCGCGTGTTCGCCCCGGGTAGTCTGTTGCGGTGGCTTCCGCTCCCCACGAAAACCCGTACTCCGCCGCAGGCGTCGATACCGCCGCCGGAGATCTCGCCGTCGAACTGATGAAGTCGGCCGTGCGTCGCACGCACGGGCCCGAGGTGCTCGGCGGGGTCGGCGGTTTCGCCGGTCTCTTCGACGCCTCCGCGCTCCGCGACTACGCGCGCCCCCTGCTCGCGACCAGCACCGACGGCGTCGGCACGAAGGTCGCGATCGCGCAGGCGATCGACAAGCACGACACGATCGGCGAAGACCTCGTCGGCATGGTCGTCGACGACATCATCGTGGTCGGTGCGCGTCCGCTGTTCATGACCGACTACATCGCGTGCGGCAAGGTCGTGCCGCAGCGCATCGCCGACATCGTCGCGGGTATCGCGCGTGGCTGCGCGATGACCGGCACGGCGCTGGTCGGCGGCGAGACCGCCGAACACCCCGGCCTGCTGGGCATCGACGACTACGACGTCGCGGGAGCGGCGACCGGCGTGGTCGAGGCCGACCGCATCCTCGGCGCCGATCGCGTGCGCAGCGGCGACGTCGTACTGGCGCTGGCCTCGAGCGGCCTGCACTCCAACGGCTACTCGCTCGTGCGCCACATCATCACCGGCGCCGGCATCGCCTACGGCTCCGCCTCGGCCGAGCTCGGCGGGACGTGGGGCGAGGCGCTGCTCGAGCCCACGCGCCTGTACACCTCGCCGCTGCTGCGCCTGCTCGACGACGAGGCCGTGGGAACCGGCATCCACTCGCTCAGCCACGTCACGGGCGGTGGCATCGCGGCGAACCTCGCGCGCGTCCTGCCCCAGAACACGTGGGTCGACGTGGACCGCTCGACCTGGAGCCCCTCGCCGGTGTTCCGCGTCCTCGCCGACATGGGCGGCCTCGAGCTCACGGCGACCGAGGGCACGTGGAACCTCGGTATCGGCTTCCTCGCGGTCGTCGCCGCCGAGGTCGCCGACGCTGCGATCGCGGCGCTGCAGGCCGAGGGCATCGCCACGTGGCAGGTCGGCGTCGTGCGCGACGCAGCCCGCCCCGAGGGCGAGTACGAACAGGGCGCCAAGGGCGTCGACGGCGGCGCCGTGCGCCTGGTCGGAACCTACGCGGATGCCGGCACGCCGGCGAACGGAGCGAGCTAACACCTCATGTGCGGCATCGTCGGCATGGCCGGGCAGGGCCCGGTCAACCAGGAGATCTACGACGCGCTCCTCCTCCTCCAGCACCGGGGCCAGGACTCGACGGGCATGGCCACGGCCGAGTCCAGCGGCGTCTTCCACATCCACAAGGCCCGCGGTCAGGTGCGCGAGGCCTTCCGCACGCGCGACATGCGCGCCCTGCTCGGCGACATCGGTCTCGGTCACGTGCGCTACGCCACCAAGGGCACCGCGTCGAACGAAGAAGAGGCCCAGCCCTTCTACGTCAACGCGCCCTACGGCATCGTGCTGGTGCACAACGGGAACCTCACGAACACGCGCGAGCTCACGGGCGAGCTGTTCCACAAGGACCGTCGGCACCTCAACACCAGCAGCGACACCGAGCTGCTCGTGAACATCCTCGGCTCCGAGCTGCAGTCCGAGATCACCGGCCCCGATCTCGACCCCGCGCAGGTGTTCCGCGCGGTCGCCCGCGTGCACGAGCGCGTCGAGGGCTCGTACGCCTCGATCGCCCTCATCGCCGGCTACGGTCTGCTCGCGTTCCGCGACCCCTTCGGCATCCGTCCCCTCATCCTCGGCAAGCGGCCCGCCGCTCAGGTGCCGGGCGGCGAGCCGCGCGACGAGTACATCGTGGCGTCCGAGTCGCTGGTGCTCGAGAACGCCGGCTTCGAGGTCGTGCGCGACGTGCTCCCCGGCGAAGCGGTGTTCATCACCCTCGACGGGACGCTGCACTCCCAGCAGTGCGCCGAGAACCCGACGCTCGCGCCGTGCTCGTTCGAGTACGTCTACCTCGCGCGCCCCGACTCGGTCATGAACGGCGTCTCGGTGTACGAGACGCGCCTGCGCATGGGCGAGCGCCTGGCCGACACCGTGGCGAAGTACACCCCCGCGGGGACGATCGACGTGGTCATGCCGATCCCCGACTCCGCGCGTCCGGCCGCGATGCAGGTGGCCCGCAAGCTCGGCATCGAGTACCGCGAGGGCTTCTACAAGAACCGCTACGTCGGCCGCACCTTCATCATGCCGGGGCAGGCGGTGCGCAAGAAGAGCGTGCGCCAGAAGCTCAACGCCATGTCGACCGAGTTCCAGGGCAAGAACGTCCTGCTCGTCGACGACTCGATCGTCCGCGGCACGACGAGCCGCGAGATCATCCAGATGGCTCGGGATGCCGGCGCCAAGAGCGTGACGTTCGCTTCGGCGGCCCCGCCGGTGCGCTACCCCCATGTCTACGGCATCAACATGCCCTCGCGCCACGAGCTCGTCGCCCACGGCCGCACGATCCCCGAGATCGCCGAAGAGCTCGGCTGCGACTACCTCGTGTACCAAGAGGTCGACGACCTCAAGGCGGCGATCATGGAGGGGACCGACCTGGTCGATCTCGACATGAGCTGCTTCGACGGCCGCTACGTCACGGGAACCGTGTCGGAGGAGTACCTCGCCTGGGTCGAGGGCAGCCAGGAGTCTTGACCCGCCGCAGCGCGGGAACCATCGCCCTTGCCGCGGCGGCGATCGTGCTGCTGGCGTTGACCCTGCGCATCGCGGTGGCCTCGCTGTCGCCGCTCCTGACGCGCATCGGCGAGGAGTTCCCGCTCCCGGCGGTCGTGGTGGGCCTGATCGGCATGGCTCCTCCGGTGGCGTTCGCACTCGCCGGAATGGTGACACCGGCCATCGAGCGGCGCCTGGGGCTGGAGCGCTCGGTGCTGATCGCCGCAATCACGGCCGCGGTCATGCTGGGGCTTCGCGCGGCGGCGCTGGACGCGTGGTCGCTCCTCGGGGCGACGGCCGGGGTGTTCGCGGCGGTGGGCGTCGCGAACGTGCTCATCCCGACCGTGGTGAAGAAGTACTTCCCCGAGCGCATCGGACTCATGACGACCGTCTACAGCACCGCGATGGCGGTGGCGACGTTCACGCCCCCGCTCGTCGCCGTGCCGCTGGCCGACGCCGTGGGGTGGCGCGGCTCGTTCGTGACGTGGGCCGTCGTGGCGCTGGCCGCGGTCGCCCCCTGGGTCGCTCTGAACCTGCGCGCGCGGGCGTCGCGACGCGATGCGCTCGACGAGCCGCGCACGGCCGTGCTGTCGCGGCTCGTGCGTGTGCCGCAGACGTGGGCCCTCGTGATCACGTTCGGCGTGAACTCCTCGGTCGCCTACGGGATGTTCGCGTGGATGCCGCCCCTGCTCATCGACGTCGCCGGAGTGGATGCCGCGGAGGCCGGCGGACTGCTCGCGCTCTTCTCCTTCATGGGCCTGCCGGTGTCGCTCCTCGTGCCCCTGCTGGTGGCGCGGCTCGGCCGCACCACCCCGTTCTACGTGGTGGCGGTGGGGTGCGGGGTGACGGGGGTGCTGGGGCTGATCGTGGCTCCGGCGACCGCGACCGTGCTGTGGGTCGTGCTCATCGGCATCCCGCCCCTGATGTTCCCCCTCGCACTGGTGCTGTTCGGGCTGCGCACGCGCTCGCACGAGACGACGGTCGCCCTGAGCGGGTTCGTGCAGAGCGTGGGGTACGCCTTCGCCGCCCTGATGCCGCTGGCCATCGGGCTCACGCACGAGGTGACCGGGGGCTGGATCGCGGGTCTCTCTCTTCTCGGCGTCGCTCTGCTGCTCGTCGTTCCCGCCGCGATCGTCATGGTGCGCCGCGAGAGCGTCGAAGAGGCATGGGAACGTCGCACGGGCCTCACCTGGTGACGACGCAACGCGAACGCGAGCGAAGGGCGGCGACGGAAACGTCGCCGCCCTTCGGCGTTCTGGCTTCTGCGGGTACGACGATCAGACGACCGCGGCACCGAAGTACGAGCGGTACGAGAACGAGCGGGAAGGCGTCAGGCCTTCTCGTTGTCGTATTCGTCGCTGTACTGGTCGGCCCACTTGTCGACGTACGCGTCTTCACCCGGAGCGGGTGCACCCAGTTCGCGCTCGAGAGCCGAGTAGTTCACCGAATAGGTGTCGTACTTCAGCTCACGGGCGATCTTGGTGTTCTTCGCCTTCTGACGGCCACGCCCCATGCGAGACCCCCTCACGATCGACGTCGAGGGCCGACTGTGGGCCCTGCGTATTGCGGTTCCGGACCGAGCCGGTAAGAGTAACAGCCAGGATATCACGGCGCATTCCGGCCGAGCCGTCGAGGGGCGGCGACCGGGCCGCGGCCGTCGTCGAGAGGAGACTCCATGACCGATCAGCCCCGCGCGAGCGCCGGTGCCGGAAAGGTGATCGCCGCCGTCGTCCCCGGGCAGTCGAGCCGGATCGTGCGCGAGGCGGCCCACTACGCGGCCCTCTCGCACGCCGAGTTGATCGTCGCCCACGTCGACACCACGCGATTCGTGGCCTTCGAAGACCCCGACGGATACGTGCACTCCTCCACGGTGGACGTGGCCGGGGCGGCGGCGAAGGCCGCCCTCGACGAGGTGCGCCGCGCGACGGCCGAAGCTCTCGGCGAGAGCACCGTCACCTGGAGCGTGCGCCAGATCATCGGAGATCCCGCCCTGGCACTGATCCAACTCGCCGACGAGATCGACGCGTCGCTCATCGTGGTCGGTACGCGCAAGCGCGGCCTCGGCGAATCGCTGCGCGAGTTCCTCACCGGTTCGGTGGCGGCACGGCTGAGCCATCGGCAACGCCGACCGGTCCTCATCGTCCCGCAGGGAGAACCGGTCGGCGCCGAGGATGATCTGCCGTGGGAGTGACGCCCTAGCCGCGCATCGCTCGCGTGACGGCCTCGGACGCCTGGCGCAGTGCCGCCTCGATGTCGTCGACTCCGGATGCCGCGAGCTCTCCGCCGCGCGCGACGTGCGCCCGCAGTTCGGAGCGCACCCGCCCGCGGAACTCATTGATGGCGGCATCGGCCCGCGACAGCTGTTCCCGGCTGCGGGAGCGCGGGTCATCGGCCGGGGTCGGTTGCGCCTGCTCGCGCTCCTCACGCGAGGCGGCGGCCAGATCAGCGCGGAGGCTGCGCATCGCATCCCGGACGCTGCCCCGCACCTCGTCCGCGATGAGACGCACGCTGTCGGCGAGGCCGGCCTGGATCCCCTCGAGGTCGCCCGTGCGCGCGGCGACCTCGGCGCGACCGGCATCCGTGATCTCGTAGACGGTCTTGCGGCCGTCGACGGTCTTGGTGACCAGGCCCTCCTCCTCGAGCTTCGAGAGTCGGGGGTAGATGGTGCCGGCGGAGGGCGAGTAGGTGCCGCCCGTGCGCTCGGAGAGGGCCTGCATGAGGTCGTAGCCGTGGCGCGGGGCCTCGTCGAGCAGGCTCAGGATGTACAGGCGCAGGTCGCCGTGCGAGAAGACGGGGCTCATCACCACTCCTCCTCTCCGGCGAGTTCCTCGGGACGCAGGCCCGAGATGCCGCGGCGCAGCACCGTGATCTCGCCCGAGACGGTGTTGGCGCGCACGTCGACGAACTGGCCCGCGAGCGCGCCGGTCGACCCGGTGAAGTTGGTCGGGCCCTTGCCGGATCGCACCTGGCCGTCGATCTGCACGCGGCCGCTGACCGACCGCGACACGTAGTTGGCGGGCAGCGAGCGGTCGAGGCGGATCGTGGCGGTGCCGCTGACCGAGTTGAGCGAGACGGACTGCGTCGGTCCCGTCGAGTCGACGAGCATGGCGCCCGAGACCGTATCGATCGAGGCCTTCGTGATGCGGCCGGTCGCGGCGACGTCGCCCGAGACGCTGTTGGCGCTCAGGGCGCCATCGAGCTCGCGCACCTGCACGTCGCCCGAGACGGCGTTGAGGTCCACGTCGCCCGTGAGGCCGTCGACGATGATGTCGCCCGAGACGGTGTTCAAGCGCACATCGGTGTGAAGCCCCGAGACGAGCGCGCTGGCGCTGACCACGCCGAGGGTGAGGGCGACGGTGCGCGGCACCGCGACGCTGACCTCGGCCTTCGGGCCACCCGCGCCGAAGTTGCGGAACACCTCGAGGAAGTTGTCCCACCGCAGCTGGGGGTGGTTGATCTCGAGGCGGCCGTCGACCATCTCGATGCGCAGGTCCTTCACGGTGACGCCGTGCACCTCGATGCGGGCGTCGGGTTCGTCGTGGGCGATCACGTCGACCTGGCCGCCGACGAGTCCGATCTTCAGCTCGCGCAGGGCGTCGACGTCGATGACGCGGGTCTCGCCGGGGTGGACGATCCATTTCTCCATGGCTGTTTCTCCTCACTCGCGATATATCGCGTTGGTTCGAGTATCGCGATATATCGCGAGTTGGTCAACCCCCGTTCGACGAGACGGTGCGAACCGGTTGTCAAGCCGAGTGCGGCGGGAGGCGCTCCCCCCTAGCGTCGGGATTCCCGACGGAAGGAGACGGCCATGCCGCAAGGGCGAGGATCGAACAGCCTGAAGGACCCCGATCTGTACGAAGAGCTGCGGAAGCAGGGCGACTCGAAAGAGAAGGCCGCGCGCATCTCCAACGCTGCAGCCGCTCGAGGTCGCGACGCGATCGGTGAGAAGGGCGGGCACGCCGAGAACTACGAGGACCGCACGGTCGCCGAGCTGAAAAAGCGCGCGAAGGAGCTCGGGCTGACCGGGTACTCGGGCAAGAAGAAGGCGGAGCTCATCGACATGCTCCGCACGCACTGACGCGATGGCCCGTCTCGTCCGGGTCCGCCCCTACGAAGACCCCGGGTACCGCCGGGTGCGCTCCGGCTCGGGTTTCCGATTCGTCGATCACACCGGGGCCTCCGTGCCCGAACGCGAGGCCGAACGCGCGCGCGGGCTGGTCATCCCTCCCGCCTGGCGCGAGGTGTGGATCGCCCGCGAGCCCAACGCGCACATCCAGGCCGTCGGCACCGACGAGGCCGGGCGGCGGCAGTACACGTACCACGCGGACTGGTCGAAGCGTCAGGACAAGGGCAAGTTCGCCCGTGCCCTGCAGCTCGCCGAGACCCTGCCCCGAGCGCGCGCCCGCGTCACGCAATCGCTTCGCCGCGCCGAGGTCGACCGCGAGCGGGTGCTGGCGGTGTCGTTCCGCTTCCTCGACCTGGTCGCCCCGCGCGTGGGCAACGCCCGGTACTTCGTCACGAACGGGAGCAGGGGGCTCACGACTCTGCAGAGACGCGATGCCACGGTCGACGGCGACCTGATCCGTCTGTCGTTCCCCGCCAAGAGTGGCAAGCGCGCCGAGCTCTCGTTGCGCGATGCGGAGCTGGCATCCATCGTCGAAGAGCTCGCCCTCGGACGCTCGCGGGCGGCGCTGTTGAGCTACAAGCGCGGGCGACGACGCGTTCCCCTGACGCCGGGCGACGTGAACGCGTACGTCCGCTCCCTGACGGGCGGCCCGTTCAGCGCGAAGGACTTCCGCACCCTGCGTGGCACGATCCTCGCGGCGGAGTCCCTCGCGAACGCGGGCACGACGGGCGGGAAGAACGAGCGCAAGAAGGCCGAGGTCGCCGCGGTGCGCGCCACAGCCGAAGCGCTCGGCAACACGCCTGCCGTGGCGAAGGCGAGCTACATCGACCCGCGGGTGTTCTCGCTGTACCGCAAGGGTCGCACGATGGAGCTGGGCGGCTCGAAGGACGCCGCGATCAGGCGGCTGATCCTCGGGGAGTGACCGGGTCCACGACGACGGGGAGTTCGGGCACCGGGACGATGACGACGTCCTGCACTTTCCAATCCAGAGCGACGCACCCCTTCCGGGCCCGCTCGATGTCGTCCAGCGACAACCGCTTCTTACGGGGCACGACGAAGGCCTCGATGTGGAAGACGTGGCCCTGGTCGCGCACGCGCGACCCGACCTCTGCCACCCAGGGGAGCGCGGCGAGGTACTGGTCCACCCGGTCCACCAGGGGATGGGGGAGCGTGTCGTCGAAGGTCGTCGCGCGGGCGTCCATGAGGTCGACGACCGCGGCGCGCAGGTTGCCGACGCCGTCGTGCACGATGCTGAGCGCGATGAAGATGGCGGCCGCGGCATCCATCCACCACAGGCCGATGCCGATGCCGAGCACGCCCACGATGGTTCCCGCCGACGTCATCCAGTCGGCCTTGTTCATGTCGGCATCGGCGTAGAGCACCTTGTCGTGCAGCTCGCGAGCGAGACCGATCTTGAGTCGACCGACGATGACGGGCGGGATCGCGGTCACGGCCATCACCGCGACCATCAGCCACCCGAGCCACATCGTCACCCCGAGGACCTCGACGGTTCCGATGGTGGGATGCTCGGCCGTGACCAGGCCGATACCGGAGTCCACGATCAGGAACGCGCCCATTCCGGTCAGGGCGACCGCCGCGACGAGGTGCCCGACGGCCACGGAGCGGTGGAATCCGTAGGGGTGGCTGCGGGTGGGGCGACGTCGCGCCAGACGCGCCGCGATGAGGAAGGCGAGGGGCGGGATGAACGACAACAGGTCTTCGGCCCACGCCGCCTTCATCGCCTGCGAGTTGCCGAGTACGAGGAACACGAGTGTCGCGGTGACCACGAGGAAGCCGATCGTGACCCACTCCAGCCGGACGGCCCGGCGGAGGACCTCGGCCTGGCGGTCGGGGAGCCGCGTCTGACCGAAGTACACGCCCTCGCCGTTCACGGCGCGATCCCCCGGCTCTCGGCCTCGTCGATGAGGAAGGTCTCCAGCTCCGAGACGAAGGCGTTCTCCCCGAGGGGGACGAGCATGACGAGCTCGGCCGTCGAGCCGTCCCCGAGCGCCGCCTCGGCGTAGGGGCGGGTCACTCCGGCCTTGCTCGTCCACGGCGTCTGCTCGGTGATGCCGCCGGCGACGACGTCGAGGTCGCCCTGCTCGAGACCGCGCACGAGCGACTCCTCCGAGCCCACCGTCCACTCGACATCCGCGTCGAGCGATCGGGCGAACGCCGTGAGCACGTCGATCTCGACCCCATGGGGTTCTTCTCCGTCCCACCGCACCCACTCTCCGTTCGGGGACACCCCCGCTCGCAACACGCCCCCGTCGACGGCCTCGAGCGTGCCCTCAGGGTCGGAGGGGATCCGGATGTCGCAGCCGGCGAGCATCAGTACGATGACGGCCGTCGCGGTGACGACCCGCAGTGGTCTTCGCATGCCTCTTCCTCCCGGTCGGGATCCTGCTCGGTGTCACGGCTCGGTGTCGCGGGGGTTGCGGAGGGGGCCGGGTCGCCGTACCCGGCTGCGCAGGTCCGCCTGGCCGGAGAGCGAAAGGACGCGCGTGCGGACCCGTCCGGCTGCGAGGATCGAGGCGTGACGGATGATCTCTCCCACTCGGACGCCCTCCGGTCGCAGACGGATTCCCGCCGGAGAGAGAGGGCCGGGACTCCCCTCTACGCCCTGCTGACTCCGGAGGCTCGCGCGCTGTGGGAGCTCGTCCCGGGCACGCAGGAGCTATTCCGCCCGACCGCGGCCTCGCAGGGAGCGCTGCGGCGCGGACTCCGACAGGACGACGCGTTCCGCAACCTGCTCCGCGCGGCGATGCAGGGAACGGCGGAGCCGAGCGGGTGGCGACGCCACGAATGGTCCGACGAGGAGGTCGCCCGCGCGGCCGCGGACCCGCAGCTGCTCGCGGCAGCCCGGGCGACGTCGGAGCGGGGCGCGCGGATCGACTGGCGCGCGACCTGGAAGAAGCGCCGGCAGCGCGAGACGGCGATCCTGGCGGTCTTCACGTACTCGCTGTTGTCCATCCCGACGGCCTTCGTGCTGAACATGGCGTGGCTCGCGGTCGTGGGAGCCGTGGGCGTGCTCGCCGTGGTGGGGTACCTGATCTTCCGTCGGCGCATCGAGAACCGGCCGGCGCTCGCGCCCCAGCCCCTTCCCGCCGAGAGCGATCCCCCCGCGGACGACGGCGCCCCTCGGCCTCTGTTCGTCGTCGAACGCGCCCCCTCGCAGCATCTGATCGCGCGCGGCACCGGTCTGGTCTTCCTGGCGGGCGCCATCGTCCTCGCGGTCGGGGAGGTCGTCGAGGGCGGCCCGCTCGCCGCGGTCGGCGTCACCGTGTGGCTGAGCACCCTCGGCGTTCTCGGTGCGGTCATCTTCGTCTGGGCGCTCTCGGTCGGGCGCGCGCGCATCGTCGGCTTCGACGATCACCTGGTCGTCCGCCCGGGGCTCCGTCGGTCACGGGTGGTCGCGGCATCCGAGATCGTGTCGCTCTCGTGGTTGTCGGGCGGACGGCTCCGGGGCGCGGACGCGCGGGGCCGCACGCTGTTCACGGTGATGAGTGTGTACGACGACTTCCCCGATCTCGTCGCCTGGCTCGAGGCGAGGGTCCCGCAGGGGTGGGTCGACCGCGCGTGACCTCGCCGAGTCGCAGGGGCCGCGGGCGTAAAGTGGCGCGGTGAGCATGTGGCGGGATGTGGGCCTCGTCGCCGTCGGCGGCGCGATCGGTACGGCCGTGCGCGCCGGGCTCACCCTGGCGCTCGGCGAAGACCTCGGCCCCGCGCTCGTGCCGCTGATCAACGTCGTCGGGGCGTTCGCGATCGGCATCCTGTACGGCTGGAGAGCGCGGATCTCGGAGTCCTCGCGTGCGCAGCGCGTGCAGCTGTTCATCGGCACCGGCATCCTGGGCGGGTTCACCACCTACAGTTCCCTCGCCGTCGAGTCGGCCGACCTCGGCCTGCTCTGGTGGGGGGTGGCGACGGTCGTCGTCGGGACGGCGGCGGCCTGGGGTGGCGTGCTGCTCGGGCGTGGTGGGCGGGCGCGGTGACGCCGCTCGTCTTCCTCGCCGTGGCCCTCGCCGGCGGTGTGGGGGCGGCGCTGCGCTATCTGCTCGATGTGGCTGTGCGGCGCCGCACGGGAGAACAGTTCCCCTGGGGCATCCTGGTCGTGAATCTCACCGGGGCGCTGGTGCTCGGCATCCTGACCCCCCTTCCCGCCGACGAGTCGTGGCGGTGGATCCTCGGGACGGGTCTGCTCGGCGGGTACACGACCTTCAGCGCGGTGGCCGTGGCCACGGCGCTGCTCGCCGAAGAGGGGCGCACGCGCGCGGCGGTGTCGTACGCGGTGGTGTCGTTCGTCGGGTCCGTCGTCGCGGCGGCACTGGGTCTGTCGCTCGGATCGGCGCTCTGAGGCAGCCGCCCGCCGGGCGGTCCGAGGGGCGGGCGCGCATGGGATACTGAGCTTCGATACATTCCTGTATCGGACTTACCCGGAGGGTCCCCCCGTGTCGTACCTGGCCGTCCTGAGCCTGAAGAACCGCGCCCTCATCGCCCTCGTCACGATCGTCGCGGCGGTCTTCGGCGGGCTCGCGCTCACCAGCCTCAAGCAGGAGCTCATCCCCTCGATCGAGTTCCCCCAGCTCGCCGTCGTCACGACCTACCCGGGCGCCTCGCCCGAGGTCGTCGAGACCGATGTCTCGACCCCGATCGAGAACGCCATCCGCGGTGTCGAGGGACTCGAGTCCACGACCGCGACGAGCACGACGAACTCCTCGATCGTCTCGGCGGAATTCACCTACGGCACCGACCTGGCGGGGGCGCAGCAGAAGATCCTCGCCGCGATCGCGCGCATCAAGGACCAGCTCCCCGACTCCGCCGACACCACCGTCGCGTCGGCGAGCATCGACGACTTCCCCGTCATCCAGCTCGCCGTCACGGGATTCGCCGACGCCGAGGCGACGCAGTCGATCCTTCAGACGAGCGTGGTCCCCGACCTCGAGGACGTCGCGGGGGTCAACGGCGCGCAGATCGTGGGCGGCACCGCCCAGCGCGTGACGATCACCCCCGACACCGCCAAGCTCGCCGAGCGCGGCTTCAGCCAGCAGGCGATCACCGACGCCCTCGACGCCAACGGCGTGCTCTTCCCGGGCGGCTCCCTGACCGAGGGCGACCAGACCCTCACCGTGCAGACCGGGTCGAAGCTGACCAGCGTCGACGAGATCTCCGCCCTCCCGCTCGTGCCCACCGACGCCGGCCAGTTCCAGGCGGGGCAGACGAAGATCAGCGATGTCGCCACGGTCGCCCTCGAGCCCGACCCCGTGACCACGCTGTCGCGTGTCGACGGGCAGCCGGCCCTGACCATCGCCGTCACCAAGCTCCCGGCCGCCAACACCGTCGACGTCTCGCGCGGCGTCCTCGATGCGCTCCCGGGGTTGGAATCGCAGCTCGGTCAGGGCGCGAAATTCACCGTCGTCTTCGACCAGGCGCCGTTCGTCCAGCAGTCGATCGAGGCCCTCGCGCAGGAGGGGCTCCTCGGCCTGGTCTTCGCGGTCGTGGTGATCCTCGTCTTCCTCATGTCGGTGCGCTCGACGCTCGTGACGGCGATCTCGATCCCCACCAGCGTCCTCATTACCTTCGTGGGGCTCCAGGCCTTCGGGTACTCGCTGAACATCCTGACCCTCGGCGCGCTCACGATCGCGATCGGCCGCGTCGTCGACGACTCGATCGTGGTGATCGAGAACATCAAGCGCCACTACGTCGGTGACGCCGACAAGATCCCCACGATCGTGCGCGCGGTGCGCGAGGTGGCGGCCGCCATCACGGCATCCACCATCACCTCCGTCGCGGTATTCCTCCCGATCGCCTTCGTGGGCGACGTGACGGGAGAGCTCTTCCGACCGTTCTCGCTGACCGTGACGATCGCCATGGCGGCCTCGCTGCTCGTGTCGCTCACGATCGTGCCCGTGCTGGCGTCGTGGTTCCTGAAGCCCGGGAAGGTCATCCGCGACGCCGAGGGCAATCCGATCGACCCCGAGTCGCCGACCGCGCCGCCCTCGCGCCTGCAGAAGGCCTACGTCCCGGTACTGCGCTGGACGCTAAAGCACTCGTGGGTCACCCTCACCCTGGCCGTACTCGTGCTCGGCGGGACGCTCGCGTCCGTCCCCCTGCTCAAGACGGACTTCCTCGGCGACTCCGGTCAGAACACCTTCACCGTCACGCAGAAGATCGGCTCCGCCCCGAGCCTGGATGCCGAGGACGCGGCGGCCCAGAAGGTCGAGGCCGTGCTGCTCGACACCGATGGCGTGCAGACGGTGCAGACCTCGATCGGCTCGAGCGGGTCGGCGCTGCGCGACGCTTTCTCGGGCGGCGGCTCGGGCATCACGTACTCGATCACCTCCGCCTCCGGCGTCGACCAGGTCGAGCTCCGCGACCGTGTCCGCACCGAACTCGAGGCGCTTCCCGACGCGGGCGAGATCGAGGTCGCGGCCTCCGGCGGCGGACTCGGCTCGGCCGGCATCACCGTCGACGTCACCGCCGCCGACGGACAGTCGCTGCAGCAGGCGAGCGACGCCGTGGTCGCGGGCCTGCAGGGGCGCGACGGCATCGGTCAGGTCACCAGTAGCCTCTCGGCATCCCTCCCCTTCATCTCCGTCCGCGTCGACCGCGACGCGGCGTCCGAGCGTGGACTGTCCGAGCGCGCCGTGGGGGCGCTCGTCTCGGCGACGCAGCAGCCGCGGCAGGCGGGCACGGTGGAACTCGACGGGCGCGGGGTGACCGTGTACGTCGCCACCGCCAACCCGCCGAAGACCATCGACGACCTGCGCGCCCTCGAGATCCCGAGCGCGCGCGGCAACGTCCGCCTCGACCAGATCGCCACGGTGGAGCAGAGCGAGACCCCGCCGTCGATCTCGACCTCGCGCGGGCTGCGCACGGCCACGATCACGGTAACGCCGACGACCGACGACCTGGGCAGTTCGTCGGCCAGCGTCACCTCAGCCCTCGCCGACACCTCGCTGCCGCAGGGGGCCACCGCGAAGGTGGGCGGTTCGGTGACCGACCAGCGCGACGCGTTCAGCCAGCTCGGCCTCGCGCTGCTCGCGGCGATCCTCATCGTCTACGTCGTGATGGTCGCGACCTTCAAGTCGCTGCGCCAGCCGCTCGAACTGCTCGTGTCGGTGCCGTTCGCGGCGACCGGAGCGATCCTCATGCTGCTGATCACCGGTGTGCCGCTCGGTGTCGCGGGCATGATCGGTGCGCTGATGCTCGTCGGCATCGTGGTGACCAACGCGATCGTGCTCATCGACCTCGTGAACCAGTACCGCGCCCGCGGTCTCAGCGTCTTCGAAGCGACGGTCGTCGGAGGCGCGCGACGCCTGCGTCCCATCCTGATGACGGCCCTCGCGGCGATCTTCGCCCTCGTGCCGATGGCCCTGGGTATCACCGGCCACGGCGGATTCATCTCGCAGCCGCTGGCGGTCGTCGTGATCGGCGGGCTCGTGTCGTCGACGTTCCTGACGCTACTGGTGCTGCCGACGCTCTACAACCTCATCGAAGGAGCGAGCGAGAGGCGCCGCGAGCGGCGGGCGGCGCGAGAGGCAGGGCACGTCGAACCGACGGCCGACGACGGGCACCCCCTGAGCCGCCTAGAGCTGCGCGAGAAGCACTGACACGGAACGTGCGGGATGCCGACACCCGGCGTCCCGTCCCTCTCGCGGTGCTCATCCCGAGGTGTCGGCGGTCACCGGTCGGGGTGAGCGTCGATGCGCGATCGGGGCGGAGCGACGAGCCCTCGACGGGGTGACCGGCCGCGACGCGCGGGGCGCGCTGCGCCGCCGAGCGCGCGGGTCGGCGGGTGGCCGTCGGCCGGGCGAGCGGGAAGCGGGGGCGTCGACGGGGGGCGTGGTGCGCCGCGGCGGGAGTCTGCGCGGTCGGGTGCGAGGTGGCCGCCGTCGCCGCCGACGCGAGGATCTGCGTGAACATCCCCGACCACGCGAACATCGCCGCGCACGAGATGGTCTCGAACAGTGCCAGGTTGATGGTCGCCGAGACGAAGAGCGTGATCGAGACGATCAGCCAGACGGTCGCGATTCCCGTGCCGATCGCCATCCGCTTGCCGAGACGGTGGAAGAGGAACGGCGCGCTCAGCAGCAGGGCGAGGAACCCCAGGACCATCGAGCCGGCGACCTTGTCGTGAAGGTCCTTGTCGGTGTTCAGGGGAATGCAGCCCACCAGAGCCAGATTCACGCCCACGACGTTCAGGCAGATGAAGGCCACCGTCGCGGCGCCGCGACGGACGGGACCGCGACCCACGCGTCGCACATCGCGCCGGACGCGGAAGGCGAAGACCACGACGATCATCCCGCTGACCTTGAGCGTGGTGTTGAAGAACGCGCTCGAGAGGTCGCCGAAGATCCCCAGCTGGCTGAAGTGCAGCTGCCACCACAGCGGGTCGCTCGTGGTCGCGATCGACAGCAGCAGTCCGCTGACCAGGACGATCAGGGCGGCCGCGCCGACGTGCATCGTCGGGATCGCGTCGAGGCGGCGCGCGAGGGCGCCCTGACGCGGCACCGGGAGCGAAAAGGGGACAGCGGAGCGGAGCGCGGTGCTCATGTGGGGGATCTTTCCTCAGGACGGAACGAGGATCCCCCCACACCGCGGGACCCTCGGCCCCCGTCGGCTCATTCGGGCAATGAGCCAGGAGAAAGCGTGGTCCTTTGCCTCCCCCGGCCTTGACGGAAACCGTCAGGGCACATGGTATCGTTCGCGCCGCCTTTTCAGGAAAGGGCTTGTCTAAGAAATTCCCAGGTCATATCGCCAATTCCTTGTCCCCCATTTGGGGGACAAGGGCGTCTCACGCGCGGTAGGAAATGCCCCATTCCCTGGTCATTTCCGCGCCGGGTTCGAGTCGCTCCAGGTCCGTCCCGGTCACGAAAGCGTTCGCCGGCGCCGTCATCGGCTCGATCGCCACCGCGAGGGACTGCCCGGGGTAGCGGTCGGTCGTGAACACCTGTGCCCAGCGGAACCCGTCGTCCTGCCATAGCTGCACGCGCCGACCGTCCGGAGCGGTGAGGGTGTGGTGCGCCCGGCCGTCGGCATCCCGCTCCCATCCGCGGTAGCCGTTGTCGAGCGAGGCATCGCCGAGGCGGCGACCCTCACGTAGGTCGGTGGCGGCGTCGACCGGCACCTCCTCGACGGGGATGTTGCGGTCGTCGAGGACGAGCGTGGTCGTGCCGGTCGAGTGCACGACCAGATCCTCGGTCGGCACCCCGCCGATGTGGAGGTAGGGGTGCACGCCCAGGGCGACGGGGGCGGCCTTCGCCCCGATGTTCTCGATGGCGTGGGTCACGTGCAGACCGTCGGCGCGCAGGGCGTACGTGACCCGCGTGCGCAGGTGGAAGGGGTAGCCGGTCTGCGGCACCACGTCGGCGCCGAGCACGAGGCGATCGTCGGTGTGCTCGATGGCCCGATAGGTCCCGAAGCGCAGCAGGCCGTGGCTGGCGTTGCCGAACTTCGGCTCGCTGATCGCGAGCTGCAGATCCTCGCCGTCGAAGGAGTACCGGCCGTCGCGGATGCGGTTCGGCCAGGGGACGAGGACGACTCCGGATGCCGCGGGCGTGGGCAGGTCGTCGGGGTAACGCGGTACGAGGTCGACACCGTCGACCGTCAGCGCGCGCAGCGCGGCACCCACCTGGGCGATCTCGGCCGAGGAGTGCTCGCCGCGGAGGTGGAAGCGGGATCCGGTGGGGTCGGCGGTCATGACGTGGCCTTTCGCGATCGGCGCGGGCGCTGCAGCCAGGGCTGCAGCATGCGGGTGACCCACGGGAGGACCGCGTAGGTCATGACGGGGGTGAGCATGAGGGTGGTGGCGAGCACGCGCAGCACGAGGGGGATCTCGGCGAAACCGGGGACGAAGCCCAGCAGCCACGACGCCGCGAGGTTCGTCGGGAAGAACCCGACCCAGATCGTCACGGCCTGCTTCCACCGCGGGGGAGCCGCCGGGACCGGCTGTTGGATCGGCTGGGTGCCGGCCTCCGTCACCGTCGCAGCTTCCAGGATCGAGCCGTGCGGGGCGTCGAACCAGCCCTCGATCCCGGTGCGGCGCTCGCTGCGCTCCTCGCGCGCGAAGGGGCGGCCGGAGTCGAGCCACCACTGGCGCTGCGTGGAGCTCTCCCACTCCTCGAGCGTCGTGATGTCGCGAAAGCGGTACAGCATGTACCAGAGGTCGCTGTCTTCGCCCGCGCGCACCCACCCCGAGCCGAGGAAGCCCGGGAAGGCGGTCGCGAGGTCGGTGCCAGCCTGCATCCAGGAGGTCGCTTCGGCGGTGCGCGTCGGGTCGATGCGCCGCTCGATCGCCACCGTGATGGGGTGGGCGTCGGTGTCTGCCATGCATCTATCTTCCGTCACCTCGACCCTGGGTCCCTCTCCCTGAAACCTGTCCCGCTCTCGACTACCTCTGTCCTTCTCTCGACGAACCTCGTCCCCCTTTCGGCGGGGTGATGTCCCAAGTAGGGCTGTCTGATGCGCCGCGACAGCGCCAAAAGGGGGACACGGGTCATCCGGGGGCATGGATGCCATTCCCAGGCGCGACCTGTAACGTGGTGCGGTCGGCTCTGGACACCGTGCGTGATGCGCGGATGGGTTTGTGAGTCCAAGGGGCCGATGGACAGGACGCGATCGCGGCCTCGACCATCACTAGTGAATTGGCCCCCGGCCGACGAGAGTCCGGGTATCGCACCGCTACGAGCGGTGTCGCTGTTTCGCGCGAACAGAACCCAGGAAGTTTCTCCATGCCCAAGAACAAGAAGCCCGCCGGCGGCCGCGCCGCCAAGAACTTCGAGCCCCGCTACGGCGCCAAGACTTCGTTCCAGGACCGCAAGCGTCGTCCCGGCACCGAGGTGCCCGCCAAGCCCGGCAGCAAGAGCCCCAGCCACCGCGGTTACCGCCCCGAGGCCGAGGCCACCGCCGACAAGGGTCGCTGGAACGCCGCCGACCGCGCCGGTCGTACCGAAGCCCGCAACATCCGCACCTCCGCCCGGGACGACCGTCCGGCCCGTTCGTTCGACGACCGCCCCGCGCGGTCGTTCGACCGGAACGACCGTCCGGCTCGTTCGTTCGACCGCAACGAGCGCCCGGCGCGTTCGTTCGATCGTGACGA
>NZ_LMKF01000022.1:841908-842098 GCF_001421275.1 Microbacterium sp. Leaf203
CCCTGCTCGCTCGTTCGATCGGAGCGAGCGCCCGGCCCGTTCGTTCGACGACCGTCCGGCTCGTTCCTTCGACCGCAACGACCGTCCCGCGCGTTCGTTCGATCGCGATGAGCGTCCCCGTCGCGATGCCGGTGAGCGTCCCGCACGGTCCTTCGACCGCAACGACCGTCCCGCGCGTTCGTTCGATCGC
>NZ_LMKF01000022.1:842133-842239 GCF_001421275.1 Microbacterium sp. Leaf203
CCCCGCGCGTTCGTTCGATCGTGACGAGCGTCCCCGTCGTGACGCCGGTGAGCGTCCCGCACGGTCCTTCGACCGCAACGACCGTCCCGCGCGTTCGTTCGATCGC